>CAITSZ010000049.1 GCA_903895195.1 uncultured Chlorobiaceae bacterium | reverse complement strand
GAAGAGGAAGAGGAAGAGGAAGAGGAAGAGGAAGAGGAAGAGGAAGAGGAAGAGGAAGAGGAAGAGGAAGAGGAAGAGGAAGAGGAAGAGGAAGAGGAAGAGGAAGAGGAAGAGGAAGAGGAAGAGGAAGAGGAAGTTGTATATAAAAATGATTATGACTTGTTGCAGGGAGAAGATTTGGTTGAAGCTAATGTGAAGAAAGGTCTAGCATATGTAGATAGGCTATTAGGTGATCTTTATGTAGTTAATGAAGAGGGTGAAGAAGAAGCGGAATTTGTAGAGAATTTTGATGGTGCAGATGGTGCAGATGATGATGATGATGATGATGATGATTCAACAAGCACAGCCGCAATACAAGGTGATGCTGATGCACAATACAGTCATGCAATGAGGTATGAAAATGGTGAGGGTGTTGCACAAGATTATGCCAAGGCTTTTGCCTGGTTCCTCTTTGCTGCCCGGCAGGGCCATGCGAAGGCAGAATATAAAGTAGGTATGTATTTTTATGATGGGAAGGGGGATGTTGAGCAGGATTATGAGGAGGCAGTAAAATGGTCCCGTAAGTCAGCAAAGCAGGGTGATGCTAATGCGCAGCGTCTTCTAGTGTTGCTGACCGGGAAGAAACTTGACGATGCATTGAATGACACAATTGAAATCCACCTCTCTGATACTCCTGCGAAGGAAGGGAGTGCCTCTGAGCTGTATAACCTTGGGCTACAACATGATTATGGTCATGGGGTTCCCCAAGATAAAGAAGAGGCTTTCAGGTGCTTCCTGCTTGCTGCAAATCAGGGTCATGCAGAGGCTCAATATCAAGTCGGAGTGTATTACTATGACGGCCAGCACATTGGTTTGGATATCAATAAAGCCGCACTATGGTTCCATAGGGCGGCTGAAAATGGGCATTCCGATTCTCAGTATCTCTATGGCGTAATGTTGCAAAATGGTGATGGTGTTGTAAAGAATGAGGCTGAAGCGTTAAGATTTTATCGGCTTGCCGCCGAACAGGGTCATGAAGAGGCCCAGTTAATTCTTGATACGATGAGGCTCTTAGATGGGCTGCCAGATTGAACCAAATGAAATATCAATGAGTGCTACCGTCAAGGGGTAATGCTGAGTGGTTGCCCTGTATTATCCCTCGAGTGCAATTCCCGTTAAGCCATTCTGCACAGATTTCGATGATTGATGCCGTCGGAATCCTGTTCTTTCCTTTCATGGCGCACTCCCAGATGACAAGCGTTCTCCATCCCTTTTCTTCAAGTTCGGTCATGACCGTTGTGTCACGGAGCCGATTCGATTCAATTTTGTTTTTCCAGTATTCTTTTCTCGTTGCGGGCCATTTGAAAAGGGTGCAGTTGTGTCCATGCCAAAAACACCCATTGACAAGGATCACAGCGCCATATTTGGGGAAAACCAAGTCGGGCTTGCCGGGCATTTCTGGGCAATGCAACCTGAACCTGAATCCTTTTTTATGAAGGCCTTGGCGGACAGTCAATTCAGGTCTTGTGTTCTTTGAGCGAATGGCGGCCATCATTCGGCTTCTTGTTGCCGGTGTAACCCTGTCAGCCATGGTTATCAAGGTTTTCTGCCTTGCTGGTGCCAAAGTCGAATCGCAATTGGTTGGGGCAGGTTATGCCCCCAGCCTGGAAGTCGAGCATATATTTGCCAATAGCCTTTATGGCAGGTATAACCACTGCATTGCCAAACTGGCGGTATGCTTGGGTATCAGAAACGGGTATAATAAAGTGGCTCTCCTCCGGCATGTCAAAACCCATAAGCCGCGAACACTCTCTTGGTGTCAGCCTGCGAGGGTTTTTGCCTTCTTGCCGGATCAGTATTTCCGAACCGTCCTTGTAATATCTTGCTGAAAGTGTCCTTGATATATCTTCCTTTCCAACCAGACCAAAACCGAATCCGTTGCCTTTTGCCCTGTGCTTTTCCGCATATTGCTGAAGGTATATCCAGAGATTGTCCGAAAGGGTGTAGCGGTCACTTATCTTACCTGAAGCGCCCTCTGTGTAAGGGGGCTCTTCCTTTTCAGAGCCGTCTTCCGGGTGCAATACGGTAACGAGGGTTGGTCTGTTTTTTGCTTCTGGAAAAACAATGCGCTCAAAACTGAAGCATGTATCCTCCTGGAATCCGGCAATAAAAATCCGTTCCCGATGCTGGGGAACCCATGAAGCAGCATCAATGACTTTCCAGTCAAAGCTGTAGCCGAGCTCTGTAAGCGTTTCCCTGATAATCCTGAACGTCCTGCCCTTGTCGTGCCCTTCAAGATTCTTGACGTTTTCGAGGAGAATGGCTTTCGGCCTGTGGTGTTCGATAATTCTTGCAACATCGAAAAAAAGTGTGCCCTGTATCTTGTCGGCAAACCCGTGCGGTCGGCCAAGGGCATTTTTTTTGGATACGCCCGCTATAGAAAATGGCTGGCAAGGGAACCCGGCAACAAGAATGTCATGCTTTGGGATTGCACTCGCTTCAATTTCGGTGATATCACCGGCTATTTCATGGTCGCAATTGAAATTTGCCTGGTAAGTTTGCCGGGAAAATTTATTCCATTCACTTGTGAAGACACATTTGCCTCCTAGGTCTTCAAAAGCTCTTCTCATGCCACCAATACCAGCGAAAAGGTCAATGAATGTAAAGTCATGTCGATTAGAGCTGCAACATGACTGGGGCGGTGAAGATTGTGTTAGATGATCGGTCTGCATTATACCAAGGGGACTCTGTGTTTTTCAGTATAGAATATATCACAATTAGACATCAAGGTAAGTTCTGCTATTCTTTGGGGGCAGGTGGGTTTATCCAGCTTATGTTTTCTCCCGATAAAGAATTTAATCAATTCCTACCCAAGACAGCTTTTGACCTACTGTGCAAGTTATCTTTACAAGAATAAGCGTACTTTCTAAGTTAGGCGAATGGTGGGAAAAAGATGCTCCATTTCGTATTTCTGGTATTCGCAGTAGCGCTATGCATCAGGCAGCTCCCGTTTCTTGCAAAAAGCTGTTTGCATATCGTTATTCACCCAGTCATCATTGCAATCGCTATGGCGATGTTAGGTAAATAATCAATTAGTGTGCATGTTTCTATAAACCCTCTTTTCTCCCATGAAAAATTGCGTTTATTTTCCTTTACAGGCGCAATATTGTATCATTGCCAAAGAGGTTATCCAAAATGCGTTGTCCAACCTGACCCCCTGAAGTCATGAGGCAATCCCGGCCACCGCTTGTCCGCATGCAGTACCTGCACCAGCAGCTGCAGAGCAACCATTATCCCAACTGCACAAGGGTTGCAGAGTACTTTGAGGTATCGACAAAAAGCATACAGCGCGACGTCGACTATATGCGCGACCTGCTTCATGCGCCAATAGAGTACGACCAGAAAAAGAGAGGGTACTATTACGAAAAACCGGGCTGGGATTTTTTGCCCTCAACGCTTCTTGAGCGAGGGGAAGCAGCCGCGCTGATAGCTACCAAGAAAGTGCTTGCACAGTGTGAAGGTTCGCCGTTCTTCGATGAAGTCAGCCGGGCGCTCGACAAGATGCGGCAGTATCTTCCGGAGGCTTCAGCCCCAAATGAGTTTCTCAACATCTACTCTTTTGAAAAGGCTTCACCCCCTGCCTTTGATCCCCGATTTTTTGCAATCATTGAAGATGCCATACGCAGCACTCTCAAGATTACCATAACGTACCGAGCCTCATGGAATCAGGGAGTAACTGAGCGGACGGTGCATCCCTACATTTTTCACTACTCTCAGCAAAGCGATACCTGGTATTTAATCGGCTACTGCGAACTGCGGGGCGATTTCCGTACCTTTGCCATCAACCGCATCAGAACACTCACATTGACGAAAAAGCACTTCACCGTTCAGAAAGCCTTTTCAGTTGATACCTACATAGCCGAGACATTCGACCAGATCCACGATACTCAGATAAGCAATGTTGCCATCCGGTTTTCACCATTCCAGTCACAATGGATAAGGGAGCACCAGTGGCACTCAAGCCAGAAGATTGAAGAGTTTAAAGATGGCTCGCTCATTCTGAAAATGCAGGTCGGAGCCCTCGATGCCGTCAAACGCTGGGTCATG
>CAITSZ010000048.1 GCA_903895195.1 uncultured Chlorobiaceae bacterium | reverse complement strand
TGCAAAGTCGTAAAGGTCGGTGTATTTGGTCAGTGCCTCTTCGAGTTGATCTCTTGAATGCAGGAGCTCTTCTTTCTGCATCTCAAGCTCTATCTGGTGAACCGAAAGCTCATGCACTATACGCTGCAACTCTTCTTTCGAACTGAGCATATCAGGAATGAGGCCGTTTTTTTTTAGCCGCTCCTCAGCCCGCTGCCGTAATGCAGGCTGATCGCCCGCAATTTCTTTATCTTTGTTCATGGTGCCGTACGGGGGTAACGGTTTGTTGTTCGGTAGTTACTTGCCTGTTGAAGAGATTGCGGCAGCGCCAGCATCTTCGCCTTGGTTGAACTATATGACAGGTCGTAACGTGCGATATTTATATACATTTCTAATATACATACCGTCTCGGGATTTTCAATAACTACCCACTGCCATGGCATGGCAGGAATTAGCATATTTAAATATTATGCGCTAACTTCATGGGAAAGGGTCATAATGTTTTTGGAGTTATTATTCATCACTCAACTAACCTCAATAACCTTAAACAAATACAACCATGGCAAACGAAACAAACGATCTCGGTGCTGCTCTGAGCAATCTAACGAATACTGTTGGTTCTGTTTTTCAGCAATCAATAGAGTTATTTACCTCTGTATTGAAGAGTAGCTCGCAGGCAATTGAGCCACTTGGCAAGGCTGCTACTGACCTTGTTGGAAACACAGCGAATGCGCTTGGCCAGGCAGTGCAGAACGTCACTTCGGCTATTGCTCCGAAAAAGTAAATTGCATTTTTGACAAAAAAGCACCTTGCAGCAATCAAGGGCGGGGTGCTATTATTTTCCAACCGATAACCCTCCCTTTCCATGCCTGAAGAGAATTCAGTAGTAATCCCGGCAAAACCGGAAGCTCCAACTGGGATGATCGGAATTGTACAGCTGGCTCCCTTGGCGATTCCTCTCGCTATCCCCTTTGCTTTGCATGCGTTAACCGGCCTTGCTATAGGGAGTATAGGTGTTGCAGCTGCAGGGCTGATACTGGGCCCTAAAGGCAGAGAGCTCATCACATCTTCCGGTGAGGCGATTATAAAGATGTTGCCTGTCGGGAAGACAAGCGAGGCAGTAAAGGCATTAAAGAATGAGATTGAGCAGAAACTGATTGCATCATGAGTTTTTTTTCAGAGACCTTCTTTTTGCAATTAATTTGTTACAGGTTTTTTTGATAAACACGTTTAAAAACTTTGAACATGAGTAGTATCAAAGGAGTCTTTACCAACTGGGGAGAAGCCTACGGAAGATTAGTTGAAACCTATATTGATGGTACGTGGTGGACTGTTGGCGATTACCTTGAAAATGTCGGAAAAGGAACAAAGCGCCTACTCGTTAATGCCTACCCCTTTATTTATGGAGGTTCATCATCTTCCGTATTCAAAGGCTCTTCACCAAAAAAGGCTGGTTTTGCAACAGCGACTAAGGATATTGAGCCACGTTTCAAGGATTAACAGATATGCCACTCCATGATTTAGAGGCTTTAGTAGCCAAAATGAAAGCTGACAGTGCGTTCCTCGCTGAATTGATGGCGACAGAAAATATGGCGGAATGTATGGAGCTTGTATTTGCAAAGGGGTTCAGCTGCACGACTGCTGAAGTCCGGCAAGGATTTGCTGAGATATTGAA
Organism: uncultured Chlorobiaceae bacterium; assembly: GCA_903895195.1. GTDB lineage: Bacteria > Bacteroidota > Chlorobiia > Chlorobiales > Chlorobiaceae > Chlorobium. The sequence continues at coordinate 48,572 of CAITSZ010000048.1, read as the reverse complement.
AAATGCCAGCGAAAAGATTTCCGAGGTTCATTACTCTCTATGGGGAAATATTATCCCTGATAAGAACTCGAAATGAAAACAACAGAGATCAACGTTTCCGCTGAAGCGGTCAGCAAAAAGAAGAACTAATACCCTCACATCCCTCTCTGTTATTTTGCTCCTTTATCATTGGGTTTTTTCCCCTTCCCGATAAACTTGCTGAGGAGCATAATTATAACAACTCCCCCTAAAAAAAAGATAACGGGTGCGAATAAGGTAGTGTAGCGGGCTATTCCTTGCATGAGTATATAATGACTTGTTTTTCTGAATTGGGAAGTGATAATTACACATTTAAAAATATTTTAACAAATACTTAGCTGCAGGTACAGGCATGCAACAAGGTATCACCCGCAACACCATAGACCAAGCAGGCGCATGGATAACCTGGAGCCCCACACTACCCTGCACGCTACAGTTCTATGCAGGCTTGCTATACTGAAGGCAACCAAGATACCATTTATCAGTCAGTGAGGAACGTGTGTTTACCACAAGAGCAGCTTATGCATTTTTTCGAGCAGCTCGCTTTTGCTTATGGGCTTGGAGATGAAGTCGGTGCAGCCTGCTTCTTTGGCTTTTTGCATCTCTTCTTTTGAGGTGAATGCTGACTGGGCTATAATGGGGAGGTCGGGATGCTTTTGTTTGATGAGCTTTGTGGCTTCAAAACCGTTCATGATGGGCATTTTAAGGTCCATAAGCACCAGTTTGATTTCGGGGTGGTGCTGCAGAAGCTCAACAGCTTCCCAGCCGTTTTCGGCAGAGAGAATGGTGTGATTTTCTCCTTTCAAGTTCCGTTTAATCAAGAGAGTGCTCACTGCATCATCTTCAGCGAGGAGAATACAGGGAGAAGTTGGCAGTTGGCAGTCGGCAGTTGGCAAGTGGAGCGGGTTGTAGGGAATGGTGAAGCTGAAGGAGCTGCCTGCGCCCTCTACTGATTCGACTTTGATTGAGCCGCCGAGCATTTCCACCAATGCTTTGGAAATGCTTAAGCCGAGACCTGCACCTTCGTGATTGCGGGTGAGAGAGTTGTCAACCTGATGGAAGCGATCAAAAATCCGATTTTTATTCTCTCCTGGAATACCAATACCTGAATCGATTACAAAAAAATGAAGGGTTCCATCATTTCGCGTATAGCCGATATCAATTCCGCCTTTATTTGTGAATTTAAGGGCATTCTGGATCAGGTTGGTCAATATCTGATTGAGCTTAAGGCTATCTATGCTGATGATACTCGCTTCATCAGAGAGTCCTTTTGAAAGGGTTAAACGCAATCCTTTTTTATCAGCCTGCAGCTTGAAAAAAGCAAGCAGATCCTGCATGAGCCGATTAAGCGGCGTTTCGGTCTGCTGCAGCTTTAGCTCTCTGGCATCAATTTTTGAGATCGCCATGAGGTCATTAATGAGAGCGAGCATACGGTTACCGCTCTGCTGAATAAGGCTGAGATACTCGCTCTGCTCTTCTCCGGAAAGAAGGGGGTCTTTGAGCAGTTCTGAAAAGCCGATAATGCCGTTCATTGGGGTACGGATTTCATGGCTGATGTTGGCCAGAAACGCTGATTTAAGGCGGTCACTCTCTTCAGCTGCCTGTTTGCGATCAGTAATGTCGTGAAAGATTGAAAAGAGAATGGCTTTTCCCTCAATCGTAATCAGGTTACTGAACACCTCAACATCGCGCAGGGTGCCATCTTTGCTCCGATGGCGCAAAGCAAACTCGTTCTGCTTTGCGGCTGCTATTTTTTCAATATTACTCTTCAGTACCTCTTGGGGAAGATCGGCAATTTCGTGCAGGTTCATCTGCTTAAGCTCATCGATGCTCCACCCATAAAAAACTGATGCTGCATGATTGGCATCAAGGATGTTGATGGTATCGGGGTCAAGAATAAGCATGACTGCTGAGTGATCTTGAAAGAGTTTTCTGAATCGTTCTTCACTCTCCTGGAGTGCTTCTTCTGCAAGTTTGCGAACAGTGATGTCGACTTGTATTCCAAGCATACGCGAGGGCTTGCCATCAGCAGTCCGGTCCATCAATCCGCCACGAACAAGAACCCAAACCCATTGGCCTTGTTTATGCTTCAGCCGGCATTCGCACTCATATTGCTTTAATTCGCCTCTGAAATACTGCTCTGCAATGGCGGTTGATCGACTGAGATCATCGGGATGAATGAGATTTACCCATGTCTCTTTCGTTACAGGCGCAAGCTCTTCTGGGGTGTATCCGACAATCTCATAACAGCGATTGTTAATGATGGATTCTTCAGTTTGAAAATTCCATTCCCATGTTCCAATCTGCGCTGCATCAATTGTCAGCCTGAAATGCTCACCCATTTCCTTCGCCTGAAAGTCAGCCTGAAGCTGTGCGGTAATATCGGAGACAACTACCCGGCACGCATGATTGGTATCACTGACTGCCGCTTCAATGCGAACGGTTCGAACAGGGTTATCTGATTGAACTGATGAAGGATGTGCTGCAGCTGCCACAAGCCTCACATCGCAATATCCTGGAACTCTCCTGGAGAACACGGTTTCCAGCAGTTCATCAATGACCTTATTATCCTCGGGAGCGACAAAATGTTTGAAATGCATGCCAAGTAAACTGGACCGATCAACGCCCAGAAGCCTGGAGGAAGTAAGGTTCGCCTGCTGGATCAGGCTGTCGCGCCCTAAGGTCAAATACCCTATTGGTGCAAAGTCGTAAAGATCGCTGTACATGCTGAGGCTGTCTTCGAGCTCGATTCTGCTCTTGACGAGTTCTTCCTCCTGCATCTCCAGCTCGACATGATGAAGCTCCAGTTCCTGGACAAACCTAAGCATCTCTTCGGGTGTAGATTTGATGCTCTGTGCTTCAATATCATTGCTCGGGGTGTTTTGCTTCAGTCGAGCTTCGGCAAGAGAGCGTAACTCTCCTTTTTGGAGTGGGCTTTTGCCGTTTCGCTTATCTGGCATAAGAGGCTGGGGTTTATTAAAGACAGGAAATGAATGCGTAGCTCAATAAGTATATGTCCTAAATATATAAATGCAAAAACTATTACGCATTTAATGTAAAATATATTGAGGAAATAGTGTTGCAGACTACGACACGCTAAACCCTGACACCCCCATACAATCCATCGACAATGGCAAAAGAAAGGCAGCATGAAAAGTTGCCTGCTCCTGCATCAAACCTCTGCAGGAGAAAGAATGTCCGGAACAGGAAACGTGATGGTCAAACTGACGGGTGCGTATGATGTAAGGAACGCTCTGGTGCTTATAATACCACCTCTTGCCACTTAAGCTGCTTATGCATCTTTTCGAGCAGTTCGCTTTTGCTGATGGGTTTGGTGATGAAGTCGTCGCAGCCTGCTTCTTTGGCTTTTTGCCTCTCTTCTTTTGAGGTGAATGCTGACTGGGCGATAACGGGCAGGTCGGGGCGCTGCTTTTTGATGAGTCTGGTAGCCTCATAGCCGTTCATGATGGGCATTTTAAGGTCCATAAGCACCAGTTTGATTTCCGGGTGGTGCTGCAGAAGCTCAACGGCTTCCCAGCCGTTTTCGGCAGAGAGAATGGTGAGATTTTCGCCCTTCAAGTTCCTTTTAAGCAAGAGGGCGCTCATTGCATCATCCTCGGCGATGAGAATAGAGAGTGCTGGATTGGTAAGCGCAGCAGGATCGGCAGTTTTGGGCGTACTGACAGGATAATAAGGGAGCGTAAAGGAAAAATTACTTCCCGCACCTTCTACCGATTCGACGGTGATGATGCCTCCAAGCATTTCAACCAATGCCTTGGCAATGCTTAAGCCAAGACCAGCACCTTCATGACCTCTCTGCAAGGAGGTATCGACCTGATGAAACCGATCAAAAATCTTCTCTCTTTTGTTTTTAGGAATTCCAATGCCTGAATCGATCACATAAAACTCAAGGACTCCACCCCTTTTTGTATATCCGAAATCAATGCCGCCCTTAGGGGTGAATTTAAGCGCATTCTGGATCAGGTTAGTTAATACCTGGTAGAGCTTGGCGCTGTCAGTCGAAATGGTGCTTTCGCTGTCAGGAAGTCCAGTGGAAGAGGTTAAGCGCAACTTCTTTTTGAGGGCCTCTGGCGAAAAAAAGGCATGAAGGTCACGCAAGAGAGAGTTGAGTGGTGTTTTGGTTATATCGAGCGACACTTCCCTGGCGTCAATACGCGAAATATCAAGAAGATCATTAATGAGGTTCAGCATCCGCTGACCGCTTTGATTGATAAGGCCAATGAACTCGTCTTTTTCCTCTCCGGAAAGATGGGGGTCTTTGAGCAAGTCGGAAAACCCGAGAATTCCATTCATCGGTGTGCGGATTTCGTGACTGATGTTGGCTAAAAACGCTGATTTCAGCCTGTTGCTCTCTTCAGCTTTTTCTTTGGAAGCCCTCAATTCGTTAAGGGTTACCTGCAGCTGATTCTCTGTCTGCTTGCGTTCTGTGATGTCTTGGATAATGACATGAACAACAGTGCTGCCATCAATTTCGATGGTGCTCCGGAATATTTCCACATCGCGAACTGAGCCGTCCGCTCTGCGGTGCTGACCGATAAATTTATTATGCTGATCATCAACTACTGTTTTCAGACTGCTGATTATGGCTTCAGGCGGCAGGGTATTAACATCCTTTGTGTACATCTGCCTGAGCTCACTAATAGTCCACCCATACCAGTTTGCTGCAGCCTGATTGACATCAAGAACCTGCCCTGTTTGGGGATCAAGAATGACCTGCATTGCAGCATGACTGTGAAAAAGTGCCTTAAACCGCAGTTCACTTCTTTTTACAGCCATTTCAGCCTCTTTGCGTTCGGTAATATCGGTGAGAATAATCCGGCACGCATGAGAGGCTGCACTCACTTCGGCATCAAGGTGAAAGGTACGGAGTGTTGTATCAGAGTTACCTGTGGATGGCTTGGAAACAGGTGCCAGAAGCCTCAAATCGCAGCTTTTCGGGCCTCTACCGGTGAACACTGATTCGAGCATGGTATCAACGACCCGATAATCCTCTGGAACAACAAATGTCTTAAAGTGCTGGCCAAGCAAACGGGAACGGTCTACGCCAAGGAGACTGGTGCATGTCAGGTTTGCCTGCTGTATTTTACTGTCCCTGCTTAAAGTCAAATACCCTGCCGGGGCAAAGTCGTAAAGATCAGTGTAGAGAGTGAGACTTTCCTCCAAGAGAGCCCTGCTCTGTTCCAGCTCTTCCTGCTGTATTTCAAGTTCAACCTGATGAACCTCAAGCTCATGGACGAGCCTCATCATCTCATCGGGTGAGGAGTTACCTGAAGAGAGACTTTTATGCTTGACATTAAGACGTCCCTCTGCGAGAGTGCGTAACTCTGCAGAAGTACGCGGTGCGCTGCTATGTAGCTTTGTAGCCATTGGGGAGAGGTACTGGGTAAAGAAAACAAATCAACTGCCAGCTAAACAGGAGCAGGAGGCTCGCAGTATACTTATGCTGGCTTATTGCGACACGAATGTATTAATTATTTTTTTAAATAACAATGCTCCTGACTGCGGCTTCTATCCCTAATGAGGCTCCCCTCTTACCAATTAAGCTGCTTATGCATCTTTTCGAGCAGTTCGCTTTTGCTGATGGGTTTGGTGATGAAGTCGTCGCAGCCTGCTTCTTTGGCTTTTTGCCTCTCTTCTTTTGAGGTAAATGCTGACTGGGCGATAACGGGCAGATCGGGGCGCTGCTTTTTGATGAGTCTGGAGGCCTCATAGCCGTTCATGATGGGCATTTTAAGGTCCATAAGCACCAGATTGATCTCCGGGTGATGCTGAACGAGCTCAACAGCCTCCCAGCCGTTTTCGGCAGAGAGAATGGTGAGATTTTCGCCCTTCAAGTTCCTTTTAAGCAAGAGAGTGCTTACTGCATCGTCTTCAGCGATCAGAATGGTGAAAGAGAGTGCTGAGTGCTGAGTACCGAGTGCTGAGTCTTGGGAAGTGTTCAGTGGGTTATAGGGGAGGGTGAAGGAAAATGTACTGCCGGCACCCTCTACTGAATCGACTTTGATTGAACCTCCGAGCATTTCCACCAATGCTTTGGAAATGCTTAAGCCGAGACCTGAACCTTCGTGATTGCGGGTGAGAGAGTTGTCGAGCTGACTGAAGCGGTCGAATATCTTCCCTTTTTTGTCATCCGGAATACCTCTGCCGGAATCGATGACATAAAACTCAAGCATATTCTCTTTTCTGGCATAGCTGATATCGATGCCGCCTTTTGAGGTAAACTTCATGGCATTCTGTATCAGATTGGTCAGTATCTGGTTGAGCTTGAGGCTGTCGGTAGTGATAATGCATTGCTCGTCTGGAAGTACTGTCGTAAGGGTTAACCGTAATCCTTTTTTATCAGCCTCCAGCTTAAAAAACGCCACGTGATCTCGTAAGAGCTGATTAACCGGAGTTTCGGTTATCTCGAGTTTTACCTCTTTGGCATCAATCTTTGATATATCCATAAGGTCATTAATCAGAGCGAGCATCCGGTCACCGCTCTGTTGAATCAGACCGAGATACTCAGTCTGTTCTTCTCCGGAAAGATGAGGATCTTTGAGCAGTTCTGAAAAGCCCATTATGCCGTTCATGGGAGTGCGGATCTCATGGCTCATATTGGCCAGAAAAGCCGACTTTAAGCGATCGCTCTCTTCTGCTGCCAGCTTACGGTCTGTAATATCATGAATAATTGCATAAAGAATTGGTTTCTGTTCAATCTCAATAAGGCTGCCGAACACCTCCACATCAGATAAAGAGCCATCTTTCTTTTTATGGCACAAGCCCAAGCGCGTGTGCTCTTGGTTTAGTATGTTGCTTAAGTTGTTTTTCAGCACTTGTAATGGAGCGTCCGCGACCTGCTGCAGGTTCATCTGCTTAAGCTCTTCAACGGACCATCCATAAAAATGGGCAGCGGCCTCATTTGCATTGATGAGACACCCTGTAACGGGATCAACCATTAACTGAATGGCGGAGTGCTGCTCAAACATCGCCCTGAAACGCTCTTCACTTTTTTTCAGTGCTATTTCCTGCTGCCTGCGTTCCGTGATCTCCGTAGTCGTGCCGATAAGTCTATAGATATGGCCACTGGCATCTCGAACAGGATTCAGGGCGGTTTCCCACCACATATCTTTACCAAAGAACGGGACAAACTCTTCAAACTTTATCGGTATGCCGCCTTTAACACAGGCATCATAGTTACTGTTGATCACTTTGCCTGCTTCAGGACCAAAGGCCTCTATCGGGTTTTTTCCGGAAAAATCAACATTAAGGATGCCGATCAGTTTCGCATTGACCGCTTCATTCTCTTTATACCGGTAGGAGCCGTCAGGCAGCACATCAACTATAAAAACGCTGAAATTAACATCATTGAAAATACTCATGAGATATTGCTCGTATTCAAACAATCTCTCTTCATATTCCTGACGGATTCTCTCTTGCCTTTTGCGATCACTGATATCACGGACCAAGCCGATCATTCCGGAGAACTCGTGATCCTCGTAATATTGGAAATGAACTTCACCGTAAAAAATTGACCCGTTTTTTTTCTGGAACTTGAATTCAGAAATCTGATTCTTTACATGGTGCAACAAGGTTTTGTAGAAGAGCTGTAAGGCTTCAGGAATATCTTGTTCCGCAATGTAGTCGGTAAAGGAGCGACCAATGACCTCATGAGGCAAATACCCGAAAACCTGCTCCATAAGCGGTGAGACAAAGGTTAAGACCCCTGTTGAGTCCGCCACAAAAACTACTTCGGTGATTTGCTCAGTTATAGAACGAAAGTTCCGCTCACTTTTACGGAGAGCTTCTTCGACCTCTTTTCGCTCGGTGATGTCGTCAATAAGAGCAGTAAACTGATCTTTTTGGTGACTATAGAGTGAGATATGGAACCATTTATCCAAGGGCGCAAGGTAGAGTTCAAAGGTATCTGAAATGCCGGTTTCAGCAACACTTAAATGCCGTTCTATAAACCCTGGATTTGACTGCCTGATATCGGGAAAAACCTCGGTTGCTTTTCGGCCAATGACATTAGGAAGGCCGGTCATGGTTTCGTAACTCTTATTGACCTCCTTGTGAATAAAATCAACCGCACGACCGGTTTTATCAAATACTACCTGACAATAGAGGTAGCCATACCGCATGTTGGCAAATAAATGACAATGCGGATCACTGTTCTGCGGGATTGGCTCGCCAGCATAGCTCTGCACTGAACTATCAGGCCCGGATTGCTCTTGATCCATGATGGAGGTCTTGGATAAATAGGAGAACTGTAAAACTACGCAATAGTACCTGGAATATACCTGCCGACAGCATCTAACTCTGCTTCAGGAACGATCAGAGGCTGGGGGAATATCCTTATCCTCTCGCATGAGGATTACTGCCCAAAAAAAATAGTTATCTATAGGGGTATTGAGTGAGTATAACGAAAAAGAATAACACGAACGAGACAAAGGCAATACCTAAAAAGGGTTAAGCCATACAATGTTATGCAATCAAGTTACTTTTTTTCTTGTGCTATGAAAAAATACCAGCCCAACGTTTTTGACTTCTGAAAAACCGAACACATCTTCTTGCCATTAAGCGTATAGTTAAAAACGCCCTCATCCTTTTTCATACTTGATTTAAACCCTTCGGCAAGCTTTTCGTCCCCTACATTTTCCACCATTTTGAAAACACGGTCCAAATGACGGTGTAAAATAATTTTTGTATCGGTGTCAAGAGCATAGAAATATGCTTTATCGGGCAGCTTCATTTTCGATTCAATAAGTGCTGTCAATAAATGAACTTTCACAGAGACACCGATAACCGCGACAACTTTACCATTCTCAATAACCGGACTTGCAACAACAGCATAGCGCTGGTGGGTTGAGCGGCTGATCACCAGGTCGCCCAGAACGTCCTGGCCTCCGAGAAGTCTTGAAAAGTAGGGACGGCTCATCAGAGTCTGATCGGTCAGTCCTCCTGATTCAACAGTGTAATAACTGCCATCCGGCAGTGCAAGCCAGACTGTTGGCCCGGTAGGAAGATCTTTACTGATGCGATCAAGCAGTGGCTTGACTGTTTCCCACTTAGCCGATTTGGCCTCGGAGGTCTGCGCAACAACACTTACAGTGCGCAACACGCCGGCTAAATGATCTTCAACCAGGCCCATATAGGCGCCTACGGCAACCTGAGGCTCCAGGTTGATGCTGGTTGATTTTGAGGCGGCCTGAGCTGTATAAGAAGAAATAATAAGGATTACTGACACAACAACAGCAAGAAACTTTGTCATGCTCAATCTCCGTTTAAGTTATTCAATTGCACACCGCAGAAGTGTCACAGCAACGATGTATCCCTTATCGGGCTAAAAGGCTGGTATTTTGAGAGCTGAACTCTCGATATGAATTGATACTGATAATTGCTTATAGAAAGCAATTGAAATATATATATTTCCTTATACAAAATACTTCATGAAAGGAGAAAAGGACAAAAAGATATATTGTATTCATCCCTCCATCTTACAATAAAAAAGCGCTCTTGTGGCCGTAAACACGAGCTTACCACAAGTGCAGTTCAGGTTTTTTTTCGAGCATCTCATGCATTTTTTCGAGAAGTTCGTCTTTCTTGATGGGCTTGCTTATCAAAGCGCTGCACCCTGCTTCTGAAGCTTTTCGCCTGACCTCAAGTGAGGAAAATGCTGACTGGGCTATAATGGGGAGTTCGGGATGCTTTTGTTTGATGAGCTTTGTGGCTTCAAAACCGTTCATGATGGGCATTTTAAGGTCCATAAGCACCAGTTTGATTTCGGGGTGGTCTTCGACCATATCCACACCCTCACGGCCATTATTGGCATAGAGAATGTTCATGCTTTCATTTTTCAGCATCTTTTGCAGCAAATACCTGCTTGCATCGTCATCTTCGACGATGAGAATGGTGGATGAGAGTGCTGAGTGCTGAGTACGGAGTACGGAGTCCTTCGCTGCGCTTAGGGTTTCGTTGGGGTTAGTCACAGCGTTATGGATGGGGTTATAGGGGAGGGTGAAAATGAAGGTGCTTCCTTTTCCTTCTTCTGACTCTACCCTTATGGTGCCTCCCAGCAATTCAACATAGGCTTTTGAAATAGAGAGCCCAAGGCCTGAGCCTTTGTAATGCTGGGTCAGCTTGTTGTCGACCTGGCGGAAGCGTTCGAATATTTTTACCTGCATGGCAAGCGGGATGCCGATTCCTGAGTCGCGGACATAGAAGTGAAGCATTTTATTTTTTTCGGTGTAGCCGAACTCTATGGCGCCTGATGTGGTGAATTTGATGGCGTTCTGGATGAGGTTTGTCAAAATCTGATGCAGCTTGGAGCCGTCGGTGTCAATGATGCTTTTAGAGTCAGGGAGTCCTGCCGTAAAGCTTATGCGCAATTTTTGGCGATCGACTTCATGCGTGAAAAATGCAGCGATATCACTCATAACCTGGTTGACCGAGGTGGTGGAAATCTGCAGCATGGACTCGCCTGCTTCAATGCGTGAATAATCAACGAGATCGTTAATGAGGTGGAGCATGCGCTCACCGCTTTTGAAAATGAGGTCATTATATTCGAGGAGTTCCTCTTTGGATAAATCAGGGGATTTAAGCAGTTCGGAAAAGCCGAGAATACCGCTGACCGGGCTGCGCAGTTCGTGGCTGATATTGGCCATAAAGGCTGCTTTTAAGAGTTCGGCCTCTTTAACTTTTTCTTTGGCGACACTCAGTTCGCTCAAGAGTCTTTTCTGGGCTGTGATATCCTGCTTTATACCGACTAAGTTGATGATTTTGCCATCAGTATCCAGAACGGGTGAAATAACCTCGGATTCCCAATAGAGTTCACCATTATTCTTTGTGTTTTGCAGCTCTCCACGCCACACGTTACCTGAAAGGATTGTTTGCCAGAGCTCGTCGTAGAGAGCTTTTGGTGTAATACCTGACTTAAAGAGACGGGGATTTTTACCTTTTACGTCTTCTAATGTATAGCCTGTGGTTTCTGTAAACGAGGCATTAACGAATTCAATAGCACCGTGAGCATCGGTAATGACAACCATCGAAGGGTTTTGCTCTACGGTTACACTGAGTTTTTTGAGTGCAAGTTCTGCCAGCTTTCGTTCTGTGATGTTATCGAAGATGGCTACAAAGTGATCTGACTGAAGAGTGTAGGCGGATCCCTCGAACCACATCTTCATGGCGTCGATATATACCTCGAACCGTTCCGGCTTACCGCTGGCAGCTACACGGCCATAGAGTTCCAGGAGTTCCGTATTTGGATCAGGGGTGCCTGCAATAATTTCAGAAAACTTTTTGCCTTCAACATTTTTCAGACCGGTCTGTGTTTCGAACCGTAAGTTTACCTGCTCATAGAGAAAATCAACGGGGCGACCATCGCTATAGATCATTTTGCAGTAGGCAATGCCGTTCAGCATATGCTTAAAGAGGGAGCTGTGGCGCTCTTCGCTTAGCTCCAAGGCGGCTATTGCAGCTTTTTTGCTCTCGGTTATATCGATTATAATGGCGCGGCACTCTGTGCTGTCGGGACTGAGAGTCGCATCAATTCGAATGGTATGGCCGGAAAAGGTGTGGTGCAGGCCGGGGAAGTGATTTTCATCACTGATGAGGGTGACCTCACAGAATTGATGCTCCGTGGTGAGGAAAACATCCGCTATCATTTTTGTTATTGTCGCTTGATCTGCAACTGAAACGAAGGTGATGAATCGATTGCCCTTTAAAAGCGAACGCGAAACACCAAACATTTTGGTAGCTGTGAGGTTTACCTGAAGTATGGTGGAGTCAAGGGCAAGGGTGAGATAGCCTGACGGGGCGAACTCATAAAGATCGGCATACTGGCTGAAGCTTGCTTCAAGATCGGCGTTTGAGAGGGCGAGCAGGTCACTTGAATACCTAAGTTCATCCGCCTGCATTTCAAGCTCAATCTGGTGGACTGAGAGTTCATGATTCAACCTTAGCAGTTCATCTTTTGAGTATGAGAGAACTGCATTGGTCTCGGGCTTATACCTCAAGCGATCTTCAGCATGAGCACGTAATTCTGATGCGGTCGTTGGTTTGTTGCTCTTTTGGTGTTTGAGCATGGGAGGGGGAACAAATAAATTCTACGAAAAATGAAAGAGTCAACGTTTAATCCTCCGTTTCACCCCGGGAAAATATAATCCAGGGAACAGAGAAGGTAGTTGCAGGTGATTGCCCTGATTCCTCTATGTGACGGCGGGGGGAAAGAGAGAAAAATAAGTACCTTTTAATCAAAACAAAGGTAGTCATTAATTATGCGGTTCCACCCATCTATTTATTCAGGGGTTGAGCTGAGTCTTTATAAGTCGTCGCAGCCATCGAATTAAAGAGTATAAACATCGCGCACTTTTATTGGTGAATCAGTTCCTGCACTTTTTCGAGCAGCTCGCTTTTGTTAATGGGTTTGGTGATGAAGTCTGCGCAGCCTGCTTCTTTGGCTTTTTGCCTCTCTTCTTTTGAGGTAAATGCTGACTGTGCGATAATGGGAAGGTCTGGACGCTGCTTTTTGATAAGCCTTGTTGCCTCATAGCCGTTCATGATGGGCATTTTAATGTCCATAAGCACCAGATTGATTTCGGGATGCAGCTGAACAAGTTCAACAGCTTCAAAGCCGTTTTCGGCAACAAGGAAGGTGATATTGCGGCCTTTAAGCATTTGTTCGAGCAGCAGAGTGCTTGTTGAATCATCTTCGACTAATAGAATACAGAACGGTGAAAGGGGAAAAACGTCATCCATTTTGGCCGTCAATAGATGATGCGAAATCGGATTTACCGGGGAATAAGGAGTGGTGAATACAAAGTTGCTCCCGCTCCCCTCAACAGAATCAACCCTTATTGAACCTCCAAGAAGTTCAACAAATCCCTTTGTAATGGCCAACCCCAGCCCACCCCCATCATCACCACTCAATAAGATGCTGTCAATACTGTAAAAGGGTGTAAAGATTTTTTCTGTCTGGTCAAGAGGAATGCCTATTCCGGAATCGCTGACATAAAACTCCAGAAGATCTGCTTTTCTGGTATAACCGAAATCAATCCTGCCCTCACGGGTGAATTTGAGTGCATTCTGGATCAGGTTGGTCAATATGAGAGAGAGCTTGCCTCCATCGGTTTCAATGATGCTGTCTTCTTCTGAGAGAGAAATGCTGTAGTTAAAAAGCAATCCTTTATCGGCCATTGCAGAATTGAAAGAGGCATAAAGATCACGCAAGAGTTCATTAAGAGCCGTTGGGGTGATCTCCACCTTTGTCTCATCGGCTTCCAGAGAGGAAATAATAGTATAATTATCTACGAGACCCAGTAACCGATCCGCACTCAAGCGTATAATATCGGTATATAAAAACATATCCTCTTTTGATAAATGAGGGTTTTTAAGCAGATGTGCAAAACCGAGAATACCATTCATCGGTGTGCGGATTTCATGGCTGATATTATGGAGAAACTTGGATTTCAATCGGTCTCTCTCTTTGGCATGAATGTTAGAGGCTATCAGCTCATCCTTGAGATGCTTTTCAGCTGTTATGTCCTCTTTTATCGCCAAAAAATTAGTAATCACGCCTTCATTCTGAATGGGTGAAATAACTGCTTTCTCCCAATAGAGTTCCCCCGTTTTCTTTTTGTTCTGCAACTCTCCACGCCACACCCTGCCAGAAAGAATTGTTTGCCAGAGATCTTCATAGAGAGCCTTCGGCATGAGACCTGACTGGAGAATACGTGGATTCCGGCCTATTACTTCATCATTAGAGTACCCGGCATGCTCACTGAATAGTGGGCTCACATATTCTATATCACCAACAGAGTCGGTAATAATGATAACAGCAGGAATTTGATTTAAATATGCACTCGATTTTATAAGCTGATCCATGGAGAGGGACGGTCGAAATTAAAGATAACAGAGAGATGAAAGAATCTAATTGACTCCGCTCTTGATTTGGGGAGGAGTAGATAAATACTCCCTGCCGCAATTTATTAATTTAATTTTTTTCAACACCAAAAATTGATTGGCAAAAAAAATTTTACCCCTTATAGAAAAGATTATTCTGAAATAACTTATAAGAAGGGATGTGACGGCAGGATAATGAACAGCTACTTACAAGCTCAGAAATACCTGCATCTTTTCAAGAAGTTCGTCCTTTCTGATGGGTTTGGTGATAAAGTCGTCGCAGCCGGCTTCTTTGGCTTTTTGCCTCTCCTCTTTTGATGTGAATGCTGACTGGGCGATAATGGGCAAGAGAGGTCGATGCTCTTTGATGAGCTTTGTGGCCTCATAACCGTTCATGACGGGCATTTTAATATCCATAAGCACCAGATTGATCTCCGGATGAACCTGAACAAGCTCAACAGCCTCCCAGCCGTTTTCTGCACATAGAAACGTGAAATTTTCATCTTTCAGGCTCTTTTTAAGCAGCAAAGCGCTCATTGCATCGTCTTCAGCGATGAGAATACAGGGAGAAGCTGGCAGTTGGCAGTCGGCGGTTGGCAAGTGGAGTGGGGTGTAGGGAATGGTGAAGCTGAAATTACTTCCTGCGCCATCAACCGATTCGACATGGATGGTGCCGCCAAGGAGTTCAACAAAAGCTTTGGAAATGCTCAACCCTAAACCTGCGCCTTCATGGTCACGGGTCAATGAGTTGTTGACCTGATGGAACCGGTCAAAAATCCGCTCTTTTTTGTCAGCTGGAATACCAATGCCAGAATCGATTACATAAAACTCAAGAATTTCATCATTTCTGGTATAGCCGAAGTCAATCCCGCCTTTTGAGGTAAACTTAATCGCATTCTGGATCAGGTTGGTCATTACCTGAGTCAGTTTCGTCCTGTCGCTCATAATGATGCTTGCATCGTCGGAGAGTGCTCTTGAACAGCTTAAACGCAATCCCCTTTTATCTGCCTCAGGCTTAAAAAAAGCTTGAAGATCACCCAGAAGAAGGTTGACTGGTGTTTCGGCTATCTCCAGCTTTGCCTCCCTGGCATCAATCAGGGAAATATTCAGAAGGTCATTAATAAGGTTGAGCATCCGTCGACCGCTTTCATTGATAAGCTCAATATACTCCTCCTTCTCCTCTCCTGAGAGATGCGGGTCTTTGAGCAGTTCAGAAAAGCCCATAATGCCATTCATCGGAGTACGGATCTCGTGGCTGATGTTGGCAAGAAACGCTGATTTCAGGCGATCGCTCTCTTCTGCCTTGTCTTTAGAGGCAATGAGATCATCGAGCATTTTTTTCTTTTCGGTGATTTCATTGGCGGTGCCGATAATTCTATAGATATGACCTGCATCATTGTAAACCGGGTTCAGCACCGTTTCCCACCATGTATCTTTACCGTTAAGGTTCAGAGTCTCCTCATACTGTATAGTCTTGCCTGCCTCCATACAGCGCTCATAGTTACGGATAACCGCCCTGGCAATTTCCGGCGCAAGAAACTCTTCGGGTGTCTTTCCTGATATCTTCTTATTTGAAATACCCGACAGTTTTTCATGCGTGGGGTTAACCCCTATAAAGCGGAAACCGCCGTCATCTCTTACATCAACTACAAAAATAGAGAGATTGACCGCATCATAAATACTTGCAAGAAACTGCTGACGTTCCTGTAACTCATGCTCAAATTGCTGACGCAATAGTTCCTGTTGTTTACGCTCGGTAATATCACGGATCAAGCCGATCATTCCTGTGATCTCCTGATCCTGATAATATTGCAGATTGACTTCTCCGTCAAATATCGATCCGTCTTTTCTCTTCAACCTCACTTCAAAGATATGATTCTCAGTTTTCAGCTGAAGGTCGGTGCTGAATATCTCTAAGGCTTTTGGAATGTCTTCTTCCGGTATGTAGTCGATAAAGGAGTGGCCAACGACCTCATGTGGCAGATATCCGAAAAGTTTCTCAATAACAGGAGAGGCATAGGTTAAGAGGCCCGTAGAGTCTACAAGAAAAACATATTCTGCTATTTGCTCTGTAATGGAGCGAAATATACGTTCACTTTTGCGTAAATCTTCTTCAGCTACCTTCTGTGCAATAATATCCGAGAGAATAACACGGCATCCATGAGTGGCATCGCTGACTGCACCTTCAAGGCGAAAGTTGCGAATAGATCGTTTAGAGTCAGTGCCGGCCAAAAGCTTTACATCGCAACTCCCAGGGAGTCGTCTGGAAAACACGGTATCGAGCATGGTATCAATTGCCCGACAGTCTTCGGGAACAACAAATTTCGTAAAGTGCCTACCCAGCAGGAGTGAGCGATCAACACCAAGCAATTGGGAAGCGGTCAGGTTTGCCTGTTGAATTTTACTATCCCTGTCTAACGTTAAATACCCGACTGGTGCAAAGTCATAAAGCTCCGTGTAGTTGCTGAGACTCTCTTCCAGCTCATTTCGTGTGCGAGCAAGCTCTTCCTGCTGCATTTCAAGCTCGATCTGGTGCACCTGCAGCTCATGGACAAGTCTTAACATCTCTTCCGGAGAGGAAGTAACCGATAGAGTACTTTTCTGTTTGACCTTCAGGCGCACTTCGGCCAAAGATCGTAACTCTTCTATAGCAAGCGGGTTATTGATGTGTGGCTTTTTGGCCATGAGGTTGAAGTGTGGTTACAGAGAGGAAATGAATTTCGAGCTGAAAGGAGTAGGAAGTTCTCTCCATAATTGAACTGGCTTTCATGCAATCAATATAATGCATCTTGCTCCTTAATCAATCAAGGCTTTATCCTTTATTTACTCTTCCATCAATTCAAGGCGCTGAGAGTCAGCAAGAAAAAATTTTTTATAATTGTTTACAGCGATAAGGTTGATGAAGCTCTAATTTATTGCTATACTCACTCAATTTTATTGCAGCTCAAAAGGTTTCATTGACCCATTTACCCGAAATAGTAACAAAAGGAAATAACCATGTCACAGGAACAAGCAAGAGCATTTCTCGAAAGGATGAAGAATGACGAAATGTTTAATGGAGCTGTGCTGAGGATGGAGGATACTGAAACAAAGATGGCTTTTATCCAGCGCGAAGGATATGAGTTCACTACGGAAGAGCTTGAAGCTGCGTCATCATCAATGACCATGTAACAAGGCTCCCCCGTTACGTCACCCCTGTTTCCCCCTGCATCCCCCCCCCTAAATAAAACACATAACAGATAAGGCAACTGCCGCATCAGTGTATACAGCTCAACATTATCAGATTCCAACCCGGACGTTGACAAGAAACTGGTGGTTTTGCATCGAAGTATCCGCTCCGAAACTCGGCATATTGTAACGAGCAGTCGTAAAGTAGCGATAAAGGGCATCAAAAGTAACGTTCCTGCTCACTGGAACCGCAACTCCCGCACCCAGCTGATAGGCAAAGGTGGTTGTATTGTCGGTATTGCGGTTTAAGACATTACTGTCATCGGGATTTGGAAGATTATTGATATTAAAGTCAGCATAGCGAACCTGAGCCACGCCGGTACCGGCAGTCACAAAGGGCTTAATGCCTCCTCCAACCGGGAAAAGGTAGTAAGCATTTACCATTAGCGAAGTGACATTTCCTTTGCCAGCCAGGCTGAATGTTGATGTTTCATTGAATGCACCGCCAGACATGTCGTAGATATATTTGGAAACAAGAGTGGTCGCTGTTTGCCCTATGCCTGTAGAATGCACCTTGATCTTGTCGAAATTGAATGTCTGATAGCCCAACTCGCCTTCAATACGGAAACTTCCATAATCATTTCCGATCGCCCCAAAGAGCAACACTCCGGAATTGAGTGATATATTTGTATCCCGTACAAGATTAAGAGTTGGAGCATTGTAGAAGGAAAAGGTTGAATTTAAATCCTGATAAGCAGGAATGCCGATGCTTCCGCTGACGTAGTGCTCGACAGCAGATACCGGAGCTGGTGTCAAAAAAACCGCAGAAAGTAATACGAGTAATGATGTAATCTTTTTCATGTTCATCGTATTTAGAAATGATAAAAACCAAGTCTTCACAAGTGCTACATCTAAAACATACATTAAATATATATACATCACACGACACTATCATACATTATATATATAAAAAAGAAAAGAATGGTAAAGATGGGTAACGCTGTTTAGAGTCTTAGAGCAGAGATGTTCCTTCATGAAGGGCTCCAGCCTTGCCTGTTAAGGACTCGGTTAATCTTTTTAATAGGAGCATTCTTACAAATCATTATTTTATCGCAAAAAAGCTTTGCCGGAAAATTTTTGAAAAAGGAAGATCATGAGCACGTTACCAAACTGCCCGAAATGCAACTCGGAATACACCTATGAGGTCGGAACCCTTCTGACTTGCCCGGAGTGTGCATACGAATGGAGCAATTCGGCTGAGGCTGCATCAGAAAAAACCCGCGTATGGAAGGATGCGCATGGCAATATATTGCAGGATGGAGATACCGTGACGGTAATCAAGGACCTCAAGGTCAAGGGAGCCTCATCGGTGCTGAAGGGAGGGACAAAGGTGCGAAACATACGTCTCATCGACGGCGACCATAACATCGATTGCAAAATCGAGGGTTTTGGATCTATGGAATTGAAGTCGGAATTCGTCAAAAAAGCATGAGTCCAAAAGGATATTGTGATGACGAAAAGGTTTTATCGTTGTGAAATTATTTGCAATTTGTTTTTTTTCACATAAATTAGGCTGATACACTTATCTTATATATTTACAGAAACAGGCTTTAACGAATTTCTGATTGCATTAAAGACCATGCTGTTCAGCTCCGTATTGCTTTTTAAGTTGAGCATACATTGCCGTATGGCCTGATTATACTGTCGCTGCGCCCGCATCCGGTAGTCCTTCCGATACCTTTACATTTCATAAGTATATACTACGCGGTTCCAACTTCTCTTTTGATTTCATCAGTAAGCAATAGAGCGCATGTATAGGAGATAGCTGTAAATAAAGCCCTCACATAATGGATGCGCTTGTCTGCAATGATCTGCAATTGGGAATGCATGTTTTTTTTATATCAGCAACCGAAGGAGGTGAGACCGGAACAACTGTTTCAAAGATGAACTCTATCAGTTCGTAGGATCGAATGTTTTTTTTCACAGAGGTAAACTTCACGATCAATCCGATACATCAAAATAAAAGGAGACTATCATGCAAACTGTACCCGGCATACTACATGATGCAATCAAGTCGAAGGTTGTAAGTACTCTTTCTTTTAAGGCTGTTCGCTCCACCAACCTTTTTTCAGATTCAACTATTCTGACAAAAGGAGCTAATATTCTTGCCTACAAGCAACAAATTCCGATCGAACGCGACACCATTATGGTGTTTGCCGATGATGCGCCTCAATACAATTGGTCACACCCCTGCCGCTACCTTCTGCACGATGCCAAGAGCGGTGAATTTTATCGTGAGGTACAGGCACAGTTTCCGCCATATCTTACAGCCAATGCTCCGAAGACATTTCAAGCTTTTCACCAACCTGTTCGCATCACGGATATTGGACTCCATTTCCCCATCCGTCCAATACTGCGCTGTCCAATCCGCTGGACGAAAGGACAACGCTATGCAGTGCTGTTTTCGGGCGCTTCCAACAACCGCCATACAAACGATCTTGAGTTTCTCTACAGGACTTTGAGAGATATCTATGCCTTTCCTGCAGCGAATATCTATGTTCTCAACTATGATGGCTCAGTCAACTACAACGATAATCCGAAACCGGTGGTGAACTGGCCGGGAGACAACACTGCTTATAGAATGCCGATAAACGGCAAAGGCACCAAAGCCGATCTGGACACAGTACTCGATACCCTGAAAGCCAAACTGAAAATCGACGATCTGCTGTTGATTCACACAAACAATCATGGCGGGCACAACGGCACCGAGTCCTACCTTTGCACTTACAGTGGGGCGGATTATCTTGCCTCTGCATTTGCCGACAAACTTGCCACACTGCCAAAATTCAACTCTCTGATGGTGATGATGGAGCAATGCCATTCGGGCGGATTCAACAGCCCTATACTGTCGCATTCAACTGCCGCCTATACCAGCGTCTCGTCCGCCTGCGAAGAGTTAAAGAATTCCATCGGCGGCGCAGATTTCGATCCTTTCGCCCGCGACTGGATTGCTGCCATGACAGGTAACACCCCGAATGGAGGCGCCCTTGCATCAAACCCTGACACGGACGGAACCGGAAAGGTTTCGGCCAGGGAGGCACACAACTATGCCAATGCAGTTAAGAATGCTGCTGACACTCCAGTCTATAGCGAATCAGCAGCAGCGGCTGGCAATTATTTCCTTGGACAGCGTTACGGAATAATCTGGCCGATCTACTGCCGTATCCTGGTCGAGATTCTTAACCCTTACTATCTGCGAAAGCCAATACCGGAGTTCTATGCTATATTGAATGAAAAACTCCTGCCAAACCTGCAACCTATCGAAGAGAAGCTGGGTAAGGCAACCGCTCGACAGGAGGCTGAATTGAGAACCGCCCTAACCACCGTCATCAAAAAAGTCTTTGGATGATGACCAATCTTGAAGAGCGAATACTTAACAAAGTCCGTGACCGCCTTGGTGCTGATCGTATTGAAAATGCGATTATCTATCTGGATCACAACCTGAAAAGTCCCTCTAAGCAGCTCCATGCAGGGGACGTGGCTATGGATATGCCATGGAATGGGCATATCGCATTTGTCGATCTTGAACCAGGGCTTAACTGGGGACATTCATGTTTGTACCTCGCCATACCTCTGGATGACGGAGAGGTTATTGAGGTTGCAGCGCAAATGCCCCCGTTTCTGAAAACTGAAACTGCTACATTTCACCTTTTGTGGCGCGGCCCCCTCGCGCCCCAGTGGGCTGTGGCGACAAACCCGACCTGAGGCGTCAAATCAGCCTGAATGTCGACTCCACTCCCTAAGCATTACTATAACCACCTTACTCCCCGCTCTTCCTGAGCTGGCATCTTGAAGAATATTCTTCTTCATCGCCATCATCAGCTCTCTTTTTGCTTTGATTTTATTAATTTGCGGGCAGTTTCATTCCACAAATACGCTCAACAACCAAAACCTCTTATGACCAAGAAAAAAGAATTGCTCTGGCAGAGCCGCTTTTCAGAGCCTTTTGATCAGGATGCGCTCTTCTATTCTTCTTCGGTTCATGTCGACAAGAAACTCTATGGCGAGGATATACAAGGTTCAATAGCCCACGTCACAATGCTTGCAGAAGAGGGTATAGTGAGCAACGACGAGGCTCTCCAAATCGTTGAGGGGCTGCGTGAAATTGAGGAGGAGCTCTCCAGCGGTTCACTTGTACCGCACTGGGAAGACGAGGATATTCATACGGTCATTGAAAACCGTCTTAAGGAAAAAATAGGAGCTGCGGCAGGCAAACTCCATTCGGGCAGAAGCCGTAACGATCAGGTTGCGACCGATACCCGCCTCTATATGCGCCGTCAGATTGGTGAACTTCAGGAGGCGATTGGAACCCTGTTGAAGGTGCTTGTCGAAAAGGCTGAAACCTACCGCGAAACCATCATTTTCGGCTATACTCACCTGCAGCGTGCACAGCCTATATCTGCCGGCCACTATTACCTTGCCTATTTCAACATGTTTCTGCGTGACCGCCAGCGCCTCGCAGACCTTTTGAAACGGGTCAATATATCTCCGCTTGGAGCCGCGGCATTTGCCGGCAGCACTCTTCCGCTCAATGCCCGCAGAACCTCGGTTCTGCTTGGGTTTGATGATCTTTTTTCAAACAGTATTGATGCTGTAAGCGACCGCGATATTGTGATTGAATTTATCTCCGACTGCTCCATGATCATGATGCACCTTTCGCGGTTTGCCGAGGACCTTATACTCTGGAGCTCATACGAGTTCGGCTACCTGAACATCAGTGATGCATTCGCTACAGGGTCATCCATCATGCCGCAGAAAAAGAATGCTGATATTGCAGAGCTTGTAAGGGGTAAAACCGGAAGGGTGTACGGAAACCTTGTGTCGATGCTTACCATCATGAAAGGCCTTCCGCTCTCCTATAACCGCGATATGCAGGAAGATAAGCCTCCGCTCTTCGACAGCGCTGAAACCGCCGTGTCGAGCGTGAAAATATTTGCGAAACTTCTGGAGCATACAACGCTGAGGGTGGAAAGACTTGCTAAACTGACCTCTGAAGATCTTAGCCTGGCAACGGAAATCGCTGAATATCTTGTAGGCAAGCAGCTCCCCTTCCGCGACGCCCACCGCATTACCGGCAAAATTGTGACATGGAGCATTGCTTCGGATGTCACCCTGCCAAACATTCCTGTAGAAAAGTTCAGGGAGTTCTCCGACCTGATCGGCGAGGACATCTATGCCTGCCTCAAGCCGGACAGCAGCGTGAATTCCAAAAAGACTCACGGCAGCTGTTCATTCGACTCGGTTGCATTTCAGATCGAAGAGGCCAGAAAGCAGCTTTAATTCAACACTGGTGAGGAGGTCCTGACTATGGTGTGACGCTCTATTGTCTTGAGCTCGGCCAAATCAGACACAATCGCCGCCGACTGGTTGATGAGGATATCCTTGTTCAGACTTTTAGCTGAATCGGGAGCAAAAGCCCACTGTTTTTCGATCTGTTTGATGGTCTCTATTTCCGATTTGAATGGAGCTTCCTGCAGTGAAGTGATCTTTCTCTTCCTGATCTGGTTAAGCAGAGTCAAGTCATGCAGGTAAGCCTGGTATTGATGACTTTTCAAAGAGCGTTCCTGAAACTTTTTCTTCAGCATGCCGATCTCTTCCTGATTGACCTCCGCAGTAGGGCGGTAAAAGGCCTTTGAAATAGTGCTCCATGGAAGACTGCTGGTATAGGTGTCTTCTCCAATAGTGGTGGTATCAATCAAGGAGGGCATGGAAATATCTGGCACGACTCCTTTATGCTGTGTACTGCCTCCGGAAATCCTGTAGAACTTTGCAATAGTGAGCTTTAACTCGCCAAGCTCAGGCTTCTTTCCAAAAAAAGAAAACGGCCGGGTCAGCTTGACAAGGCTTTGCACAGTCCCCTTTCCAAATGTTCTCTCTCCGACAATAATACCCCGGCCATAATCCTGGATTGCCGCAGCAAATATCTCAGAGGCTGATGCACTGTAGCGGTTTACGAGAACTGCAAGAGGCCCGGAATAAAGTATTCGACGATCTTCATCCCTGAGCACCATTTTGCCGCCTGTCGCATTACTGACCTGAACTATAGGCCCTGTTGCAATAAACAGCCCCGAAACGTTTACAGCCTCTTCAAGCGAACCGCCGCCATTATCACGAAGATCAATCACTACACCGTCAACATGTTCGGCATTGAGTTCATTCAGAATCCTGGCCACATCACGGCTGGTGCTGTTATAATTGGTGGCATTCTTTTGCTGGGCCTCAAAATCAAGGTAAAACGACGGCAGGGTAATAACTCCGATTTTTTTGCCTCCCTCCTGAATGATGCTTTTTTTTGCAGCCTGCTCTTCAAGATCAACCTTGTCGCGCACGAGTTGCACTGTTTTTGCCGGCCCGCGACCAGCCTGACTTGCAGGAAGGATGTTCAGGCGCACAAGAGTGCCTTTCTTTCCCCTGATGAGTTTAACTACATCATTGATTCTCCATCCGAGAACATCAACGATCTCACCCGTCGCGCCCTGACCCACACCAATAATTTTATCCCCTTTTTTCAGAAGATTGGTTTTAAAAACAGGGCCTCCCGGAATAACTTCATTGATGACGGTATACTCGCTTTCTGTCTGCAGCTTGGCGCCTATTCCCTCAAGGGTACGGCTCATATCAATCTGAAAGTTCTCGAACTCGTCGGGAGAAAAATAGCTCGTATGGGGATCAAAAGATGTTGTCACGGCCGTCATGTATGCCTGAAAAGCATCTTCAGGTTTCTGGCGGTTAAGGAGGTTGATACGGTTTGTAAAGGTTTTTTCCAGGGCTCCGCGAACCGTGGTGGTGCTTTCAGCCGAATATTTAAGATTGAGCCACTGATATTTCAGCTCTTTTTTCCAGAGATCATAAAGCTGGCGGCGGTCTGCAGGCCATGGATCACTTTTACGGTCAAGGTCTATGGTTTCAGGTACCGAGAAATTGAAATGAATGGTGTCGGCAGCGGCCCTCATAAACCGCATCTTCTCTTTCGCTCTTTTTAGAAAAAAGTTATAGATGCCGAAACCGGAATTTGATTTTCCAGCAAGAAATTCCCTGTAAATCCTGGCTCCGAAAATTTTCCTGAGGCTTTCGACTTCGCTTGCCACGAAATAGCTTTTTGTGCCGTCAAGATTATCGATGTAGCGGTTGAATATCTGCTGAGAGAGGGAGTCATTGACAGATACCTTTCTAAAATGATTAACTAAAAGGTTTTGAGTTATATATTTGCCGGCTTCTTCCTCCGTCTCGGTCGGCCTGAAAATCACAACCGGTTCAGGGGCAAGAGGTTTAACGGCATTTACGGCAAACACATACTCAGTACTTCCCAGGAGAACAACGGTGAGAAGCAGACTTTTTCTAAACATTTCAGTGAATGATGGTCAAAGGTTCGGCAACAGCTCCCAAGCTGTTTTTGAATGGGAGAAAATTTATACCTATATTTAGGAACGAGAAGTAAATCGATACGAAATGGTTTCTTCAGTAGAAATTACGGCACATTATAATAATAAACGGAGAGCTTTTCAATGGAAAAGAAAAATATCAGTTACAAAGAATTAGGCCTGTGTAACAGCAGGGAACTATTTCAAAAGGCAGTCACAGGCGGTTATGCGATTCCAGCATATAACTTCAACAATCTGGAACAGATGCAGGCCATTATACTTGCTTGTGTCGAAACCAAATCGCCTGTCATTCTTCAGGTATCCAAAGGGGCCAGAAGCTATGCGAACGAAACCCTTCTTCGCTATCTTGCCCAGGGCGCTGTAGCTTATGCAGCGGAACTCGGAACTCCTATACCGATAGTTCTCCATCTCGACCACGGCGACAGCTTTGAACTCTGCAAAGACTGCGTCGACTCTGGATTTTCGTCAGTAATGATTGACGGTTCACATCTGTCATATGAAGAGAACATCGAATTGACCAAAAAAGTTGTGGCTTATGCCCATCAGTTTGATGTCACCGTTGAGGGTGAACTTGGAGTGCTTGCCGGTATTGAAGATGATGTTTCTGCCGCACACCACACCTATACCCAGCCGGAAGAGGTTGAAGACTTTGTTGCTAAAACCGGCGTGGACAGTCTTGCCATTTCGATCGGCACGTCACACGGCGCATTCAAATTCAAACCGGGCGAAGATCCTAAAATCCGCCTCGACATCCTTCATGATATCGAAAAGCGTATCCCCGGCTTCCCTATCGTTCTGCATGGTGCCTCATCGGTTCCGCAGGAGCTGATAAAAGTTATCAATGAACACGGCGGAAAGCTGAAAGATGCAATCGGTATCAGCGAAGATCAGCTGCGCCTTGCAGCCAAGTCAGCTGTCTGCAAAATCAACATTGACTCAGATGGTCGTCTTGCCATGACTGCCGCTATCCGTAAAGTGTTTGATGAAAAGCCGGAAGAGTTTGATCCAAGAAAATATCTGGGACCTGCCCGCGATGCTCTCAAGAAACTCTATGCCCACAAAATCAACAACGTGCTTGGTTCCAACGGAAAAGCATAATTCAGGGGTAAAGAGATAAAATCTTTCAGGTTAAAAAAAGGCGCCACCCGGCGCCTTTTTTTTTATACTTGCTGAAACATGCGAAGAAACCTGAGTGCTGCATAAGCAAGCAGTCCACTGCCGGTTTCAAGAGCGCGTTCCTCAGGATTGAAGGTTGGAGAGTGCAGGGTATTGCTTTTGTCGGTCAAGGGCGTGCCGGTGCCGATCTGCCAGAAGGTACCGGGACGCTCCTGAAGAAAGTATGCAAAATCCTCAGCCGTCATGATCGGCTCACTTTGAAGCACGTTGTCGCTGCCCAGGTACTCGCTGCACACTATTGAGGCCTGTTCGGTCACTGCCGGATCGTTATAGAGCACGGGGTACCCTTTTCTGATTTCAACTTCCCCCTGAACGCCAAGCCCTTCAGCAACATGCGTGACCGTCTGGCGCAGCCGCTGCTGAAGCAGGGCGCGAAGCTCCTCATTCATGGTTCTCATCGTGCCCGACATGGTGACCTGCCGCGGAATGACGTTGGGAGCGTTACCGCCATGAATGGAGGCTATGGAGACGACCGCAGGTTCATGAGGCGGAACAACCCTGCTGACAAGATGCTGGGCAGCAGTGATGATATGCGCCGCAGCAAGCACCGGATCAGCCGCTTTATGGGGAGCGGAGGCATGGCCCCCCTGCCCTGTTATGGTAAAGTACAACTCATCGGTAGCCGCCATAAAGCTCCCTTTGCACAAGGCAACTTTTCCTGTTGCAACATTGGGGAAACAGTGCTGCCCGAGAATGACCGAAGGATTGAAGCGTTTGAAAAGTCCTGCCTCAAGCAAGGGCTTTGCGCCTCCTGGGGTTTTTTCTTCGCCGGGCTGAAAAATAAGAAGCACATCACCCTGAAGTTCATCTTTCATTCCTGCAAGGATTTTTGCAGCGCCGAGAAGCATTGCTGTATGCATGTCATGACCGCATGCATGCATTTTTCCAGCTTCAAGCGAGCAGAAATCGTGCAAGTTCTCCTCATTAAGCGGCAGAGCATCTATATCCGCCCTCAGGGCAATACAATGGCCCCCTGATGAAGAACGACCGCCCTTGAGGAGAGCCACAACACCAGTCTCAAGGAAAGCGGGTTCAGGCGATATACCGAGACCGAGGAGATACTCCGTAATCAGCGCCGTAGTCCTTACCTCTTCATTGGAGAGTTCAGGGTGAAGATGAATATCCCTTCGCAGGGCTGTAACTTCAGGATAAATCTCTGCTGCACACTGCCGGATCCGACCGGCAAGCGCGGTAAAGTTCTCTATTGACATTGGATTTCAACGTTATGGAAATGTTACTGATCCCTGGCTGGCGTTCGTCTTTCTACATATCCATAAAATGAATAAACTCAAGAGCCTTCTCTCTGAGTTCATCATCTCTCTCTGTAAAGAAAGCAGAAGAATAGCGAATCGAATAGCCGTATTTTTCAAGATTTTTAACAAGCCGAAAGAGGTCATGGGTCTGAACCCTGAAGGAGAGAACCATTCCGTCACCTTCAGCATTCGCACGATACAAGCCGAAGCTCAAAACGGTCGCATCGTTTTTTTCAAGTGTGGCGATAACCTCGGAGAGTTTCAGCTCAAAAGAGGGTATATCAAGCTCAAGGGTCATTCCAGCATCACCGAGATGAAACACCGTGGCTATTTTTTCAAGGACCGTCTCTTTTTTCATCACACCAAGATAGAAACCCTCCTCATCCGATACCGGTATGAGAGTACCACGAAAAGAACCTATTTTTGAAACCACATCAAAGAGATGCTCATTGCATCCGATAGTTGCAGAGTGCTCAAGCTTTATATCCCTCAGCAGCGAAGTGACCTTTTTTCTGGACAGCAGAACCGGCAAAAGGTCGAGCAGGGTCAGCATTGCCATGAATTTCCCCTCATGCACCACAGGGACGCACTCAAGAGATTGCTCTCTCATAGAGGCAATCACAGTTGCAACTTCAGCATCATCCGTAAAAAACGGATACTCTGCAACAAGAAAGCTCTCTATGTATTCATTCAGCAACATGGTTCGATTTTATTCACTCTGCGTTCATGCCTGCCGCCCTCAAAATCAGTGGAAAACCAATTGTCAAGACTTTTTTCTATGGCCTCTTTATCGCTGAAGCGGGCAGATAAACAGATAATATTGGCATTATTATGCTGTCGGGCAAGTGTTGCAAATTCCGGATTGCAGCATAGAGCTGCACGAATGCCTTTAACCTTGTTTGCTGAAATCGAAACCCCGATACCGGTTCCGCAGAGCAGAATTCCCTGATCGTAGAGGCCTTCAGCAACCGCCAGGGCAACTTTACGGGCATAATCGGGATAATCCACCGACTCTTCATTATAGGGCCCCATATCGTTACTTTCATGGCCATGACGCAGAAGCCAGGCAATAACGGTTTTCTTTAATTCAACCCCTGCATGATCGCTACCAACAGCAATTTTCATAGTTATGTTTACTTAGAATTTACAGAATTCCTTTTAGAGAGTGAACGGGCTAAAAAAAGCGCCTGACTGTTCAGTTTCGGTTCGACACTGTTAATCTTTTCGTATGAGCCATCAGGGTTCATCTCCCAGGCCTTGACATTGTCGCTCAAAATAAGATCAAGATCTGATTTGACAACCTGTATCAGCGATTTGTTAAATACTGGAAAAAGGGTTTCGACCCGGTCATCGAGGTTTCTCGGCATGATATCAGCGCTGCCGAGATAGAGCTCCTCCTTGCCGCCATTATGAAAGTAGTATGCTCGGCTGTGTTCAAGAAAACGGCCAATGATGCTGATAACCCTGATATTATCGCTTATTCCCGGAATTCCCGGCTTAAGACAGCAGATGCCGCGAATGATAAGATCAATGCGGACTCCCTGGCATGAGGCCCTGTAGAGTGCCCTAATGGTCGTGGCATCGACGAGGGCGTTCATTTTCATCACTATTCTTCCCTTGCCCTCTTTTTTGCACCACTCGACTTCACGCTCAATCATCTCGATAAGCCGTTTTCGGGTGTTGATTGGCGAAACAAGGAGCTTTTTATAGCCGGTATGTTTTGAATAGCCGGTCAGGGCGTTGAAGAGTTCAGCGACTTCGTTTGCAAGCTCTTCGTTGAGTGTGAAGAGACTGTAGTCGGTATAGATTTTACCGGTTGCGGGATTGTAATTGCCGGTACCGAGATGCAGATAGCGTTTCAGTTTTTTTTGTTCCCGACGAACAACCAGTGTGAGCTTTGCATGGGTTTTAAGGCCTGGCAGGCCGTAGGCAACATGCACCCCGACATCCTCGAGAGCACGTGCCCAGACAATATTGTTCTCTTCGTCAAACCGGGCCTTGAGCTCCACCAGAACGGCAACCTGCTTGCCGTCTTCAGCAGCATTCATCAAAGCCTGTACAATCGGTGAATTGCTTCCGACCCTGTAGAGTGTCTGCTTAATGGAGAGCACATCAGGGTCAGCTGCTGCCTGGTTTATAAAATCAACAACCGGCTGAAACGAGTCGTAGGGATGGTAGAGCAGCTGGTCAGAAGCCCGCATAGCGCCGAAAATATTGCCACCGAACTGCTCTTCAATCAGGTTTTTCGGCACAAATGGCTCATCTTTCAGGGTCGGACGTTCTATTTTCAAAAGATCAATAAGGCAGCTCAGGCCGAGCGCACCATCAATTTCATAAACGTTTCTTTTGGCCACTTCAAGATTTTTCATGAGCAGCTTTCTCACCGACTGAGGCATTGCGGGCGTAATGTCGAGCCGGACAACTTTGCCGTAACGGCGTGACCGCAGCCCCTTCTCAATGGTCTTTAAAAGGTCGCCTGCTTCATCTTCCTCAATCTCAATATCAGCATCGCGAATCAATCTGAAGAGATGAGACTTGATAATCGTCATCTTCGGAAAGAGGTGCGACAAATTGTTTTCAATCAGGTCTTCAAGCCAGATAAAGCGGATGATACCGTCATCATCATTGAAACCCTTGATATCATTGAGTCTCAGAAGCCGGGGAAGAATGCTCGGAACCTTCACACGGGCAAACTTGAGCGAGCCGCTCTCTTCATCTTCGAGTTCAATGGCGAGGTTCAATGAGAGGTTCGACATGAAGGGAAAGGGGTGCCCCGTATCGAAAGCGAGCGGAGTAAGCACCGGATAGATTTCTTTGCGGAAAAAATGACTCAGTGCCCGCTGCTTCGTGGCTGAAAGTTCGGCTACCGTAATAATCTCAATGCCCTCTTTTTTCAAGGCGGGGAGAATGTCGTGATATAAACACTCGTTGCGCTCGGTGAGCTGCCGCAGAACTATTGTGCGGATTTTTTCGAGCTGTTCAGCAGGAGTAAGACCGTCGATGGTTCTATCCTGAAGGCCTGCCTCATACTGATCCTCGATTCCCGCGACCCGGATCATAAAGTATTCATCGAGGTTCGAACTGAAAATCGAGATAAATTTCACCCGTTCCAGAAGCGGGTGGGCATCAGGGCTCAGCGCTTCCTGAAGCACCCTCTGGTTGAAATCAATCCAGCTCAACTCCCTGTTGACATACAGGGAAGTATCGAAAAGATTTATATCCGGTGCCGGCACCGGTACTTCCCCTTTTTGTTTTATCAATGTGAGCATATGCGATTACAAATATTCAGGTAAACCGAATGATTCCGTCTTCATGAACAACTGCGTCAAGGCCTTCATCCCACTCGTCGGCAGGGACTCGATCAACCATCTGGGAACTGAATGCAAGACCGATACGCCTTACCCTTTTGCCCGTGCGGGAGAGAGGCCGCAAAAAAGAGTCATATAATCCTTTACCATACCCGAGACGATAGCCTTTCAGGTCAAAAGCGAGAAGAGGTATGAGCACTACATCAATCAGCGATTCATCGACCAGAGAGAGAAGAACAGGTTCCGGCTGGCCGAATTGAGCGGGCAATACCGGATCCCCTTTCTGAAAAGCCGCCGAAACGAGAGTTCCATCCCTGACAACCGGAACAGCCAGCTCTTTACCCATAGTTGAAAGCCGATCAATAACGGGAGCAGTATTCACTTCACCTGATGAGAGAATGGCAAGGTAGAGATGAATATGGTGAGCATCAATAATTTCCGGCAGACCGACTACATGGCAAGCAACAGCCGTGCTCATTTCTATGCGCAAATGTTCAGGAATCGAACGCCTCAAGGCAAGCATCCTCGACCTGAGAGCTTTTTTTGTATCAGCAACACCTGCATCCCGCACCATGACTCCCCCTGACTCATCACACCAGTAGATTTTCCCTCAAACAATAGTGAACAGATTGACTTACATTACCCTCTACCCACATTATGACTAATAATAATAAAATACAACATGGAAACCCTTCTTGATCGCAGAACTATTACACCTGGTGCCATTTATTGTGTTGGGAAAAACTATCCGGAACATGCACGGGAAATGCAGCTGCTTGAAGGATCGAGCTCAAAAGCACTCCTGGAGCCTGCCGTTGAGCCGATCATTTTCATGAAACCCCCTACAGCCCTTGAAACTGAAGGAGTGATTGCCTTTCCCAGCTTCCATGGCTCTCCCCTTTCCTGTGACATGCACTATGAGGCTGAAATTGTTCTGCTTGTAGGAAGATCAACCGACGGCTGCTCGATTGAAGATGCACCACAATACATTGGAGGCTTTGGAGCCGGGCTCGACATGACACTCCGCGACGTTCAGCTCGCTGCGAAAAAAGCAGGAAACCCATGGCTGAAAAGCAAAGGGTTCAGAAAAAGCGCCTTGATTTCCGATATTATTTCTTTCAATGATCCACTCTATCCCGATGATCTCGAAATATCACTCGAGCTGAACGGAGTAAGGGTTCAACAGGGTGTTTTGACGGAAATGCTCCATAGCCCGGCCATGCTTATTCATTATTTGTCGTATCTTCACGGATTACGCCGCGGCGACCTTATATTTACAGGAACGCCTGCCGGCGTCGGTAAAGTTTCATCCGGAGATACCCTGAAAGCCATGCTTTCAATACCGGAAAGTGGAGATCAAAGTCGCCGGGAACTTGTAAACCTTGAGGCTCGAGTTATCTAACGCTATAATTATTTCAGCACCATGAGCTTTATATTTCAGAATGGCCGTCTGCTTAATCCTCTTGAACATCTTGATGGTGCCGGCTCCATAAAAGTGGATGATCGCGGAATTATCGAAAGTGTCGTCCAGGGAAGTGAGGGTATAGCCGCCTCGCCGGATGACAGGATTATTGATTTGCATGGCCGGATACTCGCCCCTGGACTTTTTGATATGCACTGCCATTTCAGGGAACCCGGTCAGGAGTACAAGGAAACCCTTGAAAGCGGTTCAAATGCAGCTGCAGCTGGCGGATTCACCGGTGTTGCCCTTATGCCAAACACCAAACCTGTCATCGACAGCCCGCTCGGCGTAGCCTATATCCGCCATCACTCCGCCACACTTCCGGTGGATCTCGAAGTGATAGGAGCTATGACCGAAGGAAGCAAGGGCGAACACCTTGCCCCGTTTGGAAAGTTCCGTTCTTACGGAGTCACCGCTGTGTCGGATGATGGCTCAGCCATTCAGAGCAGCCAGATCATGCGCTTAGCCTTTGAGTATGCCTCAAATTTTGATCTTCTTATCATTCAGCACTGCGAAGAGAAGTCGCTTACAGAAAAAGCTGTCATGAACGAAGGGCTCTTTTCAACCAAACTTGGTCTGAAAGGCATTCCCGATGTCTCTGAAGCCATTACGCTTAGCCGGGACGTGCTGCTGATGCACTACCTCGAAAAGCACAAGCTGCATGACCCTCTGAAAAGACCGCGATACCATGTTGCCCATATCAGCACAAAAGCAGCTCTTGATCTGGTACGTCAAGCCAAACGTGACGGTCTTCAGCTTACCTGCGAAGTAACACCGCACCACTTCACGCTCAGTGATGAAGATCTCTTCAATGCAGAGCAGAAAGGCAATTATATCATGAAGCCGCCGCTTTCATCCATTGAAAACCGTAATGCTCTCCTGGAGGCACTTCGGGACGGCACCATTGATGCCATAGCCACTGATCATGCGCCTCATGCATCTCACGAAAAGGAGTGCCCTCTTGACCAGGCATCATTCGGCATTATCGGGCTTGAAACCTCGCTTGCCCTGACCATAACCGAACTTGTGGAAAAAAAGGTGATCACCCTATCACGTGCCATAGAGCTGCTATCGGTTAATCCGCGGAGAATCCTTAACCTCAAGCCGATAGTTTTTAAAAAGGGAGAGGCTGCCAATTTCACCATCATCGATCCTGATGCCCAATGGACGGTCACCGCTGAGTCACTGAAATCAAAATCAGCAAATACGCCCTTTCTCAACCGATCTCTTAAAGGCAGGGCAGATGCAATCTTCCATAAGGGAAAACTTCATGAAACAGGCTCTCTGTAGAAGTAATTCCATAAGGAGATGACTTGGTTATCCGTTATATTTTTATTACTTTCATGTTCATTTTGAGTAAAAACAATAGTACAGCGGCTTAACCAAAAGAAATACTTCACGAGTCATGGCAAAGAAACAATCGTTCGCAGATAAAGGCAAAAAAACAGGTTCCAGTGATTTCAAATGTGCAAAAGTAATTTTTTCTGTTAAATCAGAGAAAACCAATGCATGGAAATTCATTGAGAAAAACGTCCGCATTCCTAACGGCGAAAATGATCAGGTTATTCTTGCAAAAGCAATTTCTGATTACGCGAAATAAGTTCCGCACGGATGCTTTTTCAGGGCATTATTGAAATGCCCTGAATTTCCCCCACATCTTTATTACCCCTTTTTTTCTCACAAGAGCATGCCAGAGAGTCCCGATAGTTCAGGAACCATCCATTCGCCTCAATGGTATGAATCGTGGTTTAACCATCCACTCTATCTGGAAGTATACAGCCACCGTGATCAGGATGAAGCTGCCAGCTGCATTCGTACAATTCTGTCCCTGTCAGGCTTTGACCGTAAGGTTCCGGCTGCAATCGAAATACTCGATATAGCCTGTGGCGCAGGAAGGCATGCCCACGAACTTGCCCGGCTTGGCTACAGGGTTACAGGAAACGATCTGTCCCCCTTTCTGCTTGAAGAGGCCCGCAAAGAAGCATTAGAGCAGAGGCTTCAACTTGATCTTACCTGCTGCGACATGCGTTCTATCCCAGACATTGATCGATTTGATCTTGTCGTGCAGCTCTTTACCAGTTTCGGCTATTTTGAAAAAAAAGAGGAAGACAGGGTGGTACTCGGCAAGGTTTACACTTCTCTGAAACAGGGTGGATGTTACGTACTCGACCTTATCAATCCCGTCCATCTGAAGAGAACCCTTGTTTCAGAGACCCGGCGAACATCAGGGAACCTTACTATCCTTGAAAAGCGGGCCTTTATTGGCGATAAGATTACCAAAACCATCACCATCACTCCCCTGACCGGCGAAGAACTGAGCTTCAGTGAATCTGTAAGGCTTTACGCGAGAGAGGAGATTTATACACTGTTGCAGAATGCCGGATTTGGTGTCAAAAGCATTGCCGGCAACTACGAGGGCGAACCATTTTCAGAGAGGGATTCGCCTCGAATGCTGATTTTCTGCCATAAACCACTGGACTCGAAAGTTATCTGAGCAGCCGGTGTTCACTTAAGCATGTTGCGATCCCGATACCACTCGTAGGCGTTGATAATGCTCTTTTCATGTGGCTCGTGGCGCATGTGCAATTCGCGTGACGCCTTGGATGAGTCATAATAGAGAAACTCTGAGGCAACCCGGAACATTGAAAGGTTAAAAAGTTTCGATACACGGTTCCGGTTTTTGTACCTGTCGAGGATTGCCCGCAGGATTACTGCCATCCAGTACGGAAGGGGAAAGAGTACTTTCGGTGCACCGGTTATACGTGAAATGGTATCGGCAAGCTGCTTGTAGGATACATTTTCACCACCGATGATATAGCGTTCACCGGTTTTGCCCAACTCCATCGCGGAAATGATGGTTTCAGCAACCGTTTCGACATCGACAACACAGACACCTCCCAAAGGGTAAAACGGAAGCTTTCTGTTGTAAATATCCTTGATGATCCGCCCTGCGTTAAAATTGATGTCGCCAGCTCCAAAAACAAATGCAGGATTGACGATAACGCAGTCCAGTCCTTGTTTTATTGCTTTGGCAACTTCGACTTCGGAAAGGTGCTTTGTTCTGGCATATTCAAGGTTTATAGCATGAAAGTTCCACTCGGAGGATTCGCTGAGCGGTTTTTTATCGAAGGCAACCCCTACTGCAGTGATGGAGCTGACATGCACAACCCTCTTTACTCCCGCAGCAAGAGAGGCTTCAAGAATGTTGCGAGTGCCGTTAACATTGATTTTGTAGAGGAGCTCATTCTTTTTATCACCCATATAGGTGAGGCCGGCAGAGTGATAAACATAATCAATACCCTGCATGGCAGAATCAAGAGAGGCCCTGTCGGTAATGTCACCATAGACAAGCTTTACCTTGTCGAGAACACCCTCAAGAGAGGTCAAATCTGAACTTTTCCGGACAATAATGGAAACTTCGTTTGAAGAAGAGTCTGCCAGTTTTTTCACAAGAACTGAGCCGATAAAACCGGTAGCGCCGGTTACAAGTATTTTTTTATTCACCAGTTATTATACCTTCACTCAGTTAACAATCACTGCAATTTTCCGCTCACCGCAAAACCTGACATAGCAATAGCACTGTGTTCGGTAATGCACCCCATTATTGTCCAACGGCGGTCTCATTGACAATAATTTTCCCTTCAACTATTTTGTTACGAATATCCTCAACCTTCTGATGGTTTTCAGAACCGATCAGTGCTGCATTTTTATTGTTAAAAACATAGTCCGTATATCGATCTTCGAGGCCGAATACCGAAGCGTGTCCGCCCTTAAAGCTTCCATCCAGCACATTCTCAACCGTTTTCAACACAGCCCTGTCAACGGCCTTGGTCATACTCGACAGTACAAATCCGGGTGCTTCTGACTCCTGATCACGATCAGTGCAGATGACAAGACCTTTGCTGACCCGAGCAGCTTCAATGACGCCGAGCCCGGTAGCTCCCGCCGCCTCATAAATGATGTCCGCTCCCCTGCCGAACTGGCCAAGAGCAAGTTCCTTGCCTTTCGCTGGATTTGCAAACGCAGCACCAGTCATACCTACATAACCGGAAATCACTCTGGCACCGGGATTGACTGCGTGGACACCCTCAATAAAACCTGTCTCAAATTTTTTGATGATATTTGATTCCATCCCACCGATAAACCCGACTGTTTTTGTTTTGGTAACAAGCCCTGCGAGAGCGCCGGCGAGGTATGAACCTTTTTTATTTTCAAATACAATTCCCTGAAGATTCGCCGGAACGGGTGCTCCCGGCTTACTGATGTAGTCAATGCATGCAAATTTCTTGTCGGGAAATTCAGCGGCAATTGCAGTAATATCCTCACTGAACAGCATACCGACACCAATTATCAATCCAACATCAGGGTCTGTTGCCATCTGTCGCAAAGTAGCTTCGCGATCAGCGCCCTCACCCTGCGGCTCAAGGTAAGTGAAGGTTATTCCATGCTTTTGCTTTGCAAGTTCCAGGCCGTTATAAGCCGAATCATTAAATGATTTATCGCCTCTTCCGCCTACGTCAAAAACCAGACCGACTTTCAATTTGCTCTTCGCCGCACTCTCTTTTCCAGTATTATCGAGAGATTTTCCGGAACAGCCGATAAAAAGAAATAACAGTAAGAGAAGAAAAGAGGCAGGATGCTTCATCAGGTTGTTGAGCATATATTGAGCGAACCTTTTATATGATTCTCTAATAAATTATTCAGTCGCCCAATTTAGGAAAAACTCTTTCTATTTAAAAGCATCTTCTCATAGTCGAAGGTAGCGTCAGCGGTGTCATTTAGATCATATCTTCCTATATTAGTCAATCGAGAAATCTCAACTGTTTGAAAGATATTCCAACGAGCACTTCCCTGACAATGAAAACAATAGCACTCTACAGCATAAAAGGAGGAGTGGGAAAAACCGCTACGGCAGTCAACCTCTCTTATCTCTCGGCACTGCACACTCCTCGGACGCTTATCTGCGATCTTGATCCGCAGGGAGCAAGCTCCTTCTATTTCAGAATTACGGCTTCAAAGAAGTTCAACAGCGACAAATTTCTCAAAGGCAGCAAAAAAATGCATACCAATATCAAGGCAACAGACTTTGAACACCTCGACCTGCTTCCTTCTGACTTTTCATACCGAAACCTTGACATTGAACTTTCAGATGAGAAAAAACCGAGAAAAAAGCTCAAGAAAAACCTTGAAGAGCTGAGCGAAGAGTACCGCTTTGTTTTTTTCGACTGTCCGCCGAACCTTACCCTGCTCTCAGAGAGCGTATTTGCAGCCTCGGATATTATCCTTGTGCCCATGATTCCTACAACGCTCTCAATACGCACCTATGTTCAGCTGAAAGAATTTTTTGAGGCAAACAACCTCGACAGCTCAAAAATCCGTGCATTTTTCACTATGGTGGAAAAAAGAAAAAAAATGCATCAGGATATCATCAAAGAGTTCCGAAATACCCCGGGATTTCTCTCCCAGACTATTCCCTACAACTCGGAAGTTGAAAAAATGGGTATCTATCGTGCACCGCTCAATGCTGTTCTGCCAAACTCCACTGCTGCAAAGGCATACAGCTGCCTCTGGAAAGAGCTTAGCTCAGAGTTTGGTAACTGAAAGTGTATAAGCCTATTGTCGACCGAGCATTCCCGGAAGTGCCTTTATTGCCCGTAGAAGCGTCATCACAAAAGGCTGATACCTGATATGGCGACCGGAGCCTGTAATCGATCGGATTTTCGGTACGAGGCGCGATGCTGCATGTTCAGGGCTCTCAGCAATTACCTTGAATAACCTCATAGCTTCTGGCGAAGCGTCCTGCATGAGGAGCCTGGTCAACACAAGACCCGGACTCAGCTCATGAACTCCTATGCTGGTTTTTCCGGCAGAGCGCAACTCCCGGGAAAGAAAATGAGTCAGCTCCGCCACCCCCCTTTTTGACGCCTTATGAGGCACTGATGAGCGCGAAAACAGGGCACCTGAAGATGAAAAGCCCATGTTGAAAATATGGTAGATCGCTTCCCGGGAGGATGGCTGGCTATCCATAAGCTTTACAGCTTCAGAGCACAGCAATAGTGATCCTGAAAGATTGGTCGCACATGTCTCAACGATGTCATCAGGCCGGAGCATCCATAACGGTCGCTTCATCATGCCCGCTGTACCGGCATTATTAATCCATCGGTCAACCACCCCGAGCCTATGTACGGCAAATTCGGCAAGCGCCTTTACCTCCTTGGGGTCACCAACGTCACACCGTATACCATAAATCTCTCCCTCGGGAAATAGTTCACGAAGAGTGTGTAACGCGGCCTCAAGCCGTTCACTGTTTCGAGCGCAAATCACAACACGATCCTCTCGAAAAAGGAAGGCAGAAGCAAGAGCATATCCCAGTCCGGCACTCCCGCCTGTTATCACAACTCCAAGAGAATGGTGGGTCATACAATCTTATTTCTGCTCACTCTTTTCACCGTGAACCACTGTAAACTCCTCGAGAGAAAAATCTGAAACCGGATACCGCTCCCATCCCGGGGCATCAAAATGCCACCACTCTGTGGGAAAAGGATCAAATCCCTCTGCTTTCATGGCAGCTTCAAGCAGTGCGCAGTTTTTTTTGGCCTCGAGCGATGCACCGGCATAATCCCGATGGGCTTTTTCTGAAAAGTCATCATAGTCGGAAGGCATAGCGAGAGGATTACCGGCAAGATCAGCCAGAGTAACATCAACCGCAGCTCCCCTATTATGCCTCGATCCCTTTGCAGGGTCAGCCACATAGCGCTCATCCGGCAGAATATTCCAGAACTTCTTCTGCACGGATAGCGGACGATAGCCGTCAAAAATAATCAAACGGCACCCCTGTGCCCGTAATCGCTGCTCAACCTTTATCAATCGCAACGCCGCATCACGCCTCAACAGACAGCGGGCAACAGGATACATGACCTTTCCTGTAAAATTTCTGGGGGTTGCATAACGGATATCAAGCACGAGAGAGCCGTCCAGCTCTGAGATGTCAACAAAGTCTCTGTTTTCTGAAGCGTTAAGAGGCAGTGCTATTACAAGCACAAAGAAAAAGAGGACAAGGTGAATCATAGAGAAAAAGATGGCTGTGTTTTACTGAATGTCAGGGCCAGAAAGGGAGGCGTCAATGTCAAAAGGGATGATCTTCGGCTTATCGGGATTGTTTCGAAGCTGATTTAATGCCTGCTCACGATACGGCAGCCAGAACCTGAAAATATTCATAACGCTTTCACCGACCAGCTCTTTAAGTAAATCCCGGTCCTTCGAGGTAAGCTCATGCGCCTCATTTTCCTGACCGGCAAGCAGAAGAATCGGAGCAAGAATCAACTCCTCATCTTCATTATCATCTTCAGCCACATCAAAGATCGGCTTCCACTCATCAAACCGAATCTCCATACCCAAAATAAATCCAAGAGCCCAGGAGGTTGCTGCTGCACGTTCGTCCTCCGGGGTTTCAAAGTCGCAACATTCAAAAATCGGAACAAATTCGTCTGCATCTTCCTGAAAAGCGGCTGCAATCGAATTCATATAGCGCAAAAGCAGCTGCATGATCTTCTGTGCCTCTTCAACCGACGAAAATACCCCGCCCATTTCTGTTCCAAGAACAAACGGCATCCACTCACTTGGCAGAAGCGTTGCCGGCCCTATAACAAGAGCGGTAAAAAATCCGTCAAGGGCATCAATCGACATGGCGTTGCCGGAAAATCGCTCTGATATCAGAAACGACTCAAGCAAAAGCATCTCCTCAACGCCAAGCGGTTCGTGGAGGGCATCAAATCCGGTCATCAGACAATGAAGTTTAAATGTGAAACAATAATACGGAAGAATGAAAGCCTTACATACGGCAAAGTAACTATCTTCCT
The DNA here is from genome assembly GCA_903895195.1 of uncultured Chlorobiaceae bacterium. Taxonomy (GTDB): domain Bacteria; phylum Bacteroidota; class Chlorobiia; order Chlorobiales; family Chlorobiaceae; genus Chlorobium. The sequence goes on along the minus strand of CAITSZ010000048.1, from coordinate 8,987 downwards.
GCTTATCCTGAAAAGCAATACTGTTAATAGAGGAAAAACTCATTTTTATCCGTAAAAGATTGGGATATCTCCCGATATGTTCTTATACTTTTAAGACAAAGTATACCGGCAAGACGAAGCCCTGAACTCCCTTTAAAACCAGCGCCTATGCCTTTGCAGCAAACTCAAGACCAAACAATACGCCGAAATATTGCGTCGAAATATAGATTCAAGGCATCCCGTTTTTTTGCTCTCTGCCTCACAGTTTCATCACTTCAATTTGCACAACCAGCAACAGCTCTTTGTGACCCTGCTGCCGACGCCCTGGTAAAGGAGCAGCAGACTTCAGAACACTCCCATCAGACCTTTGGGCATATGGGAACCTTCTTCAGTGATGTCATAAGCCATTTTGGAACCAGATACCGTTTCGGCGGCCAGACTGCCAAAGGATTTGACTGCTCGGGGTTCGTTCGCTTCATGTACGACAAGGCATTTAACATGCATCTGCCCCGTTCTTCAAGAGAGATGTCCGCTATCGGCAACAAAGTAGGAATCAATGAACTGCAACCGGGCGATCTGGTATTTTTCCAGAATCACGGACGCCAGATAAACCATGTGGGAATATTTATCGGCAACGACACCTTTATTCACTCCTCGCTCTCCAAAGGGATCACCGAAGACAAACTGAAGCAAAGCTACTTCGACAAACGCTTTGCCGGAGCCGTGCGCCTGCTCAACGTTCCATCAGAAAAACTTCCAAACCCAACAGCCCAACCAGAGTCCATAATTGACCTGACCGAACCATCCTGACCTCCAACACCCTCCTCAGTCATCCCGACAGAGGAGGCCTCTATCTTCCCCACTGCCAACTCTCTTATCTTCACTTGCCAACTGCCAACTGCCAACTCTCTTATCTTCATTTGCCAACTCCAGACTGCCCACTGCCAACTTTTTCACTCGGCACTATCCTACTTTTAAAGAAAGCATCGACAGCGCCCCTCCAACAATTCCCTCAACAGGAAAGCTCACATGCTCATGCTCTTTACGTAACCCGAGCACATAGAGCAGAGGCAGAAAATGGTCAGGAGATGGCACCGAAAGCCTTGCATCATTTCCCAGGATAGCGTAATCAGCAACTTCAAGATCTTTGCCTTCAAGCATCAGTTTTCTAGTGGCAGTTTCAAATCGAAGAGCCCAGTCGAAAGGCGCTGTGTTTTCATTTTCCCAATCATACGCCCCAAGGTTATGAACAATATTGCCGCTACCGACAACGAGCACACCCTCTTCGCGAAGCGGCTGAAGTAGCCGGCCGATCTCATAATGAAACCGGGGTGGCATCCTGTTATCAATGCTGAGCTGAACAACAGGAATATCAGCCTTCGGATAGAGATGGCAGAGCACCGCCCACGCACCATGGTCAAGACCCCGGTGAGCATCAAAACGCACCTCATTAGGCTTTAGAAGCTTACGGACACGTTCGGCAAGCTCCGGACTTCCAGGCGCCGGCCAGGTTACCTCAAACAGTTCCCTTGGAAACCCATAAAAGTCATGCATGGTTTCAGGAGAAACGCTTCCCGAAACCGCCAGGTCAGGACCGTACCAGTGAGCTGATATGGCAAGAATCGCCTCAGGTCGCGGTATGCTTTCCCCCAACAACCGCCAGCCTTCAGTAAATGCATTAGACTGAATAGCATTCATCGGATTGCCATGCCCCAGAAACACACCCGGCATCACCCCACCCATCGCACCTCTCCATTTAAGATTCCACACTTAAGTTGGCAGTTGGCAGCTGGCAGTTGGCAATCAATACTTTTCGCTGACCAAACAACTGCGCCAACCCAAGTCATCCCGAACTCCTGTGAGGAATCTCTCTTCCCCACCGCCAACTCTCTTAACTCAGCACTCAGCACTCAGCACTCAGAAATCTGCCAACTATTTAATCTTCGCCTTCACCAATTCCACGTCCAGCGAAATATTGACATCTTCGCCAACTGCCACTCCGCCCGTTTCGAGCGCCTGGTTCCAGACCAGCCCATAATCCTTGCGATTGATGGTTGTGCTTGCCGAAGTTCCGCGTCTTGTATTACCCCATGGATCCTTGCTCTCCCTGGAGAACGGGGCCACAGTAAGAACTACCGGTTTGGTAACACCATGGATCGTAAGATCTCCAGTAACCTTCAATGCGCCCTTGGCAGCCTTAGTCCATTTTTTGGAAACAAAGCTCAACGTCGGATATTTGGCGACATCAAAGAAATCTGCACTCTTCAAATGCTCGTCACGCTTCTGAACGTTCGTGTTGATAGATGCAGCATCGATAGTAACGTTGACACTGGATTTCGTGATATCTTTATCGTTGATATCAACAACGCCGCTATACTTGTTGAAGTTACCCTTTACATGCGACACCATAAGATGACTGACACTGAACCCGACATTTGAGTGATCAGCATCAATATTCCACTCTGTCGCCATACCGAGGGAGGGTGTGGCCATAATTGCTGCAATGAGCATTGCCTTTGCGCTATTTCTTCTCATGCTGTATCTCCTTATTTTTTGATTGACAGTAAAGTTGTTTAATGTTGAACTATATGATTGAAAAAAAAATCAAATCTCCGGCCCCCTCTCTTCCTGCAGGCCGATGAAACGGCAAAGTTTTGCCAACTCATCCTGTTCGCTCTCTTTAAGGATGCTCATCTCATTGACAATGGCCGCCATAACAGAAGGAAAAACCTGCTCAATCAGCTCATGCCCCGATTCGGTCAGATGAATGGCTATAAAACGCCTGTCATCCATGTCACGCTCCCGCCTCACCAGATTGCGCTTCTCCAGGTTATCAATAACCATGGTAATATTGCCGGTGCTTTTTAAAATCTTTGCGGCAAGTTCGCTCTGGCAAAGAGAACCTTTATGAAAGAGAACCTCAAGCACTCCAAACTGGCTGACCGAAAGATTAAAAGCGGCAAGAATACGGCTCGTCCGTCCAGTTACCGATTCAGCAGCCCGCATTAACTTGGTATAAGCGCTCAAAGCCCTTTGCTCACTATCCGAATATGAAGCCACTCCAGTACGCATATAATTAATACCAACATTAAATGTCTCAACATTAAGCTAATAAAAAGAATTATCAATCCAAACATATTTCTCTCATTCCAACTTTCATTCTTGACTTATGCAGTTCCCTTAAAAAAAGTTGAAATTCCTGCGCAAGGGAAAAAAAAATGAGCGTCTCAACCAATACAAGAGATGAATAGCAGAGAACAACAAAAAAAACAATCTGCTTGATTGACACAGATGATAAACTTATAATTAGAGGTCGCGGTTAATTATTGGTATACCCTTATAATATTAGGAAATAACAACAGGTGAACGCAAGTGTCAGGAATTCTTAAAATCGCATTGAAGCTTCTTGTCAATGACAGGAGCAAGTTTATCGCCCTTTTAGTCGGCATTACCTTCGCTGTCTTTCTGATGATCATGATGATGTCGATGTTTTCCGGCATATTAGCACGCTCATCAGCATCCGTTTATAATATAGGGGCAAAAATCTGGGTTATGGACCCGGCTGTGAACAACGCCACGAGCAGCATTCCCATGCCTGACTATGTCCTTTCCAAGACAAGGAGTATTGATGGCGTAAAGTATGCCGTACCCATCTACTTTGGCAACGCGCTGGTAAAGCTTAAAAGCGGCGCTTATCAGGCAGTATCTGTTATCGGACTTGATGACGCCACCCTCTATGGCAGACCTGAATTGATAGAAGGAAAGATTGAGGATATCTATGCGGAATCAGCCTTTTTTGTGGTCAAGGATGCGGAATTCAAAAAGCTTGAAAATCCCGTCATTGGCACCGAATTTGAAATAAACGATCATCGCGGACTCGTCGTCGGTCTGGCAAAAGTTGCCACTGGAGGTCTTTTCGGCATACCTACGGTTTACACAACCTATAACAGGGCGATCACCTACATTCCTTCGATGCGCTTTACGACTTCATATATCCTGATTGAGCCGAAAAGTGAAGCCGATATCCCTTTTATTCAGCAGCAGGTCAAAAAACTTGGCTATCAGGCACTGACCCGCGATCAGTTTGTCGGAAAAATCTCTGATTTTTATACCTACCAGACCGGCATGGGCATGAACGTGCTGATGATGACCGCTATCAGCTTTATAGTGGGTCTTTCAATCTCCGGCCAGACATTCTATACCTTTATCCTTGAAAACATGGAGCGCTTCGGCGCCTTGAAAGCAATTGGAGCCAAAGGCCATGAGCTTGTAACCATGATTCTTTTTCAGGCATCATTTACGGCGCTTCTCGGCTATGGAATCGGTGTCGGGCTGGCCTCAGGCCTTATGATACTTGCCAAACTCCGCCTGCCAAGCTACGCTGCGCAGGTTACCTATTTCAATCTCACCTTTGCATTTTTTATGGTGCTCATTATGGCTGGAGTTTCCAGTTATATCGGGGTTCGCAAAGTCCTGCAGATACAACCGTTTGATATTTTCAGAGGCTGACTATGGGAAATGCAGCCATAAAGGCCAACGGGTTGATAAAGTGGTTTGGCCAGGGAGAGACGAAAACCACCGCAGTGAAGAACGCAAGTTTCGAGGCTGACTTTGGAGAGCTTCTCTATATCGTCGGCCCGTCAGGCAGCGGCAAGACAACGTTGCTCAGCATGATTTCGGGCATTCTCAAACCAAACGAAGGCAGTGTTCTGGTAGAGGGTAAAGATATCTGGCAGATGAAAAGTGATGATATTGCTGATCTCCGCCTGCACAAAATCGGTTTTGTGTTTCAGGATTACCATCTATTTCCTCGCCTGACTACGGTCGAAAACGTGGCGATTCCCCTGATACTGAAAAAAATGCAATGGAATGAAGCCATTAGAGTTGCCTTGGAGTACCTGGATATTGTCGGGCTTAAGGATAGAGCTCAGCTTCCACCGGTAAAGCTTAGCGGTGGCGAGCAGCAGCGCGTCGCAATTGCCAGGGCTATTGCAGGCCAGCCCGATATCCTCATCTTTGATGAGCCTACCGCCTCCCTTGACGGCGATACAGGGAAAAAAATCGTGGAGTTCATCAAAACAAAAATCCTCAACCCCGACCGGTGCGTCATTATTGTGACGCATGACAATCGAATCTATGAGTATGCAGACGCCATCATGAAGATGGAAGATGGAAAAATAACCGACTTTGAACGCAACACACAACAGGACGCATGAGAAATAAACTCTTAATCGGATTTGCCATACTCGGAGTTATGCTCGCTATCGGTAGTGCCTATATTACAGGGATACCGGCAAAACCTCAGCCACCAGCTTTCAAACCCGCATCAAATCCTTATGCCAAGGGGATTTATGCCAACGGCATTGTGGAAACGCCTCAGGCCAGTGGAGAAAATATCAACCTCTATCCTGAAGTTCCAGGTACGGTGGTAAAAATATTGGTGGCTGAAGGCCAGCACGTAAAGGCAGGAACCCCCTTGCTGATTCTGGACGACTCCGTGCAGCGGGCCACAACTGCATCGGCAAAAGCGCAGATTGAGGTAGCAAGAGCTACAAGCAAAAACCTGCAGGATCAGTACGGCAAACTTAAAACCTCTTCAGCGCTTGATTCCCGCTCAGTCAGCAAAGATGCTCTCGATACCGCTGAAAATGCATCCAGAGGAGCAAAGGCCGGCCTGGAGCTTGCTCAAAAGCAGTACGAGGCGGCCAACGCACTTTTGGCAAAGTATTCCATTAAAGCACTTTCTGAGGGCACTGTTTTATCGGTTAACACTGCTGTCGGCAGTTATATTTCAAGCCAGGGTGTCTACAGCAGCTATACCGGAGCGTTTCGACCGGTTATGGTGTTGGGAAATACCGAGGGCGATCTTGCTGTCCGCTGTTACATTGATGAGATACTGATTCACAGGATTCCCAATCCGGCTGCTATTGAAGCGCGGATGTTTATCCATGGTACCGATATCAATATTCCCTTGAAATTTGTGAGAATACAGCCAAATGTCACCCCAAAGATTCAACTCTCAAGTCAGAGAGCGGAGCGGGTGGATGTGCGGGTTCTACCGGTTATTTTCAGTTTTGAAAACCGAAAAGGTGTCGTAATCTATCCTGGCCAACTTGTTGATGTCTACATTGGTGAAAAACATAGTACACCCAAAAAATAGCACTGCAAATAAGGGCTATCGCAGGGGCAGCGCTCTCCTGGCTTCATTCGGGATATCCCTTTTCCTTTTATCCGGCTGTGCCGTTGGCCCGGACTTCGTTCGTCCGGAAGCACCGAAAGAGACCCGGTACACCCATGATGGAGACCCCAAAGAGATCGCAGGGGCTGATGGAATTTCGCAGCGCTTTGAAGATGGCGCCGATACGGCAGCAAACTGGTGGAACTCTTTCAATTCAAAGCCTCTGGATGCCGCTGTAAGCGCCGGGCTGGCCGATAATCCCGGCCTGCAGGCAGCCGAGGCCCGCCTCAGGCAGAGTCAGGAAAACCTTCGTGCAGGTTCCGGCATTTTTTATCCGCAACTCAGTGCATCGTTTGGCCAGGTCCGTCAGCAGAACTCTCCTGCATCCATTGGCAGCTCTTTACCGCCAACTATCTTCAATTTGACGACACTCTCCTCTTCTGTAAGCTACGCGCTCGACATTTTCGGCGGACAACGCCGTACGGTTGAAGGTCTGGCGGCACAGGTAGACCAGCAAAGGGCTCTTACCCAAGGCACCTACATGATGCTCACCGGAAACATTGTCAACACCTCTATAGCCATTGCTGCCTATCATGCACAGCTTGATGAGAGCTTGCAATTGATTGCGCTTGAAAAAGATCAGATCACTATTGCTGAAAAACAATTCCAGGCCGGCATGACCAACTATGGAGCAGTGCTCTCGTTACGCCTCCAGCTGAAAGCGCTTGAAGCCACACTGCCTCCACTCCGCCAGAAGTTAAGCCATGCTGAGCATCTGCTTGCTACCCTTGAGGGTAAGAGCCCCGCTGAATTTCAGCCACATGCACTTCTCTTAACGGATATATCACTCCCCCGTCAGCTTCCTTTATCTCTCCCTTCAGAACTGGTTCGCCATCGCCCCGATATCCTGGCAGCCGAAGCCCAGCTGCATGCAGCCAGTGCAGGGATAGGCGTAGCTACGGCGGCCCTGTTTCCCAGCTTTACCCTCAACGCCAGTTATGGTGAGGCCAGTCAAACGATGGGCAATCTGTTAAACAACAACAGTAATCTGTGGAGCCTTGGAGGAAATGTAACGGCTCCGTTATTTAAAGGCGGAACGCTCAGGGCTCAACGTCGGTCGGCAATTGATGCCTACGAGCAGAGTCTTGCCAGCTATAAGCAAACTGTTCTCGCTGCATTTGCCGAAGTGGCTGACATTCTGCGCGCTCTGGAACACGACGGCGAACTGATGCAAACTGAAGCTCAGGCTGTCAAAGACGCCACCCTTGCGTTAGACCTTCTTAAGGCTAATTACCAGGCAGGAACAGCCAACTACCTTCAGGTAATGGTTACTGATATCCAATATCACAAGGCTAAAATCAGCTACTTGCAGGCCGAGGCCCAGCAACTGCAGGATACCACAGCACTCTTCGTTGCCATGGGCGGAAAAGTGAGCAACTGAAGTGAGGTTCAGGAACGTCCTTTAAACATCAGAAGCACCGTGTAAAGGTACATTCCGCCCATCGCCCCAAGGGCGAACGGTTCACTCTGAGCATCACCTGAGCTGCTGGATTTCTTTGAACGGCTGCTGACTCGCTGCTGCTGTCTGGAAGGAAGAGGGGCTGCAGAGAGCGGATTGTCCGGCAATGGATTGCCATTCGAGAGAGAAAGACTTCCCGAAATCCCGATTATACTGCTTGATTCGACCATACTTCCTGGTGGTATATTCTGGAATCCTCCAGGCATGCCATTTGTCATACCCATCCTGCCTTGCCCGGCGTAGGGGGTGTTCCCGTTCGACGAAGAGTTACCTTTCGGTGAACCTGCCGCATCGGTTTTAGCTGTCTTTGATGAAGAACTTTTTGCAGTGCCTGTCGCATCGCCTTTTGCCGAGTTTGACGAACTGCTTTTCGCTGTGCCTGAAGCATCACTGTTGGTCGATCCTGAAACATCCCCTTTTGCTGTACTTGACCCGTCGCTTTTTGGCGTGCTTGAGGATGTATCTTTTGCCGATCCCGCCGCATCGCTATTGCCACTGGCAGAACCATTATTTGCCAAAGGTGTACCGCTAACTACTGAGCCACTTTCAGCATTGCTAAAACCAGAAGAATTATTTTGCGGGGAATTGGGTGATGCATTAAGACTGTTCTGATTATCTGTCTTTACTGTCAAAGGGGCCTGATTGATTGTCAACGACCCGTTTGCAGTTGTAAAATCATAATTTGCGGCCATTAACCCGCTTGCACTCCCCAGGATGACATAGGAGCCTACTCCTGTCTTGCTGTCAGCGGCGCTGCTGCCTGTGGCGGTTCCGCTCACGACAGAATTACCCTCTCCATTGACAAAGCCGCTTATCGTTTCTGTAAAAGTCGGATTTGATGATCCATACAATCGGCTCTGGTTATCAGAACTGACCGTCAAATGCGCCTTGTTGATCGTCAGAGAACCATTGACCGGACTGCCGAAATCATAGTTCGAAGCACTGAGTCCTGCACTACTCCCCAAAATTGAATAAGTACCAACTCCACTCGTGTTATCAGAACTGCTGCTTCCTGTTGCTGTTCCACTCACTACCGAACTCCCCTCTCCATTGACGAACCCGCTTATCGTTTGCGTAAATATTGGATTTGATGATCCATACAATCGGCTCTGGTTATCAGAACTGACCGTCAAATGCGCCTTGTTGATCGTCATCGTTCCATCGATGTTGCTGATATCGTAGTTCCCGGAAGTGTACCCACCCGGTGTAATGACATAGCTCGCAGCATTAATTGCGCTTTGCGATGTACCTGCATACGAGAGCGTACCACCCAGCACTCCACTGTTCTCGCTATGCACAAACCCGCTGTAG
>CAITSZ010000047.1 GCA_903895195.1 uncultured Chlorobiaceae bacterium | reverse complement strand
TAGGTCCGGCAATGATAATAATTTTCTTCAATGTCTCAGCCGCTGTGAAATTGATACGTATATCTTTTTGAAAAGGTAAAGATTTTATCTCATTCTCCCACAGAGAGAGCATAACGAGAACAACTTTCTCCTTTCAATGATGATTGATCTCATGAACAATCTTCATCTCCTTGCCGAGGATAAGGAGAGTGTTGTACGTCATGTCGCAAAGAAAGCGCGCACTATGGACAAATCGAAACTGATGAGAACCGTTCAGGGTTATGCAGGCGCAAGAACCCAAAGCTTTTTTGAAAAACTATTCCAGGGCGAAGACCCTTGGACGAAATCATTTTTTTGGGAAAAAATCCCGACGCCGGAGAGCGCCGGGTAGGTGTAACGAAGAAAGAACAGGTGTTGCGGAGAAAAAGGACAGTTTCGATATGTTTTTGCAGTTATAACGCTGGCTAAAAAAAACGGCGTGCTGTCTTCTGTTTTTTTCAGACAGCACTAACCGGATAAAGTGTCAGCTTATAAGGTGGGCTTCGCAGGCTTCTCCATTCTCGAGTGCGTCGAGAATCTCGTCGATTTTTTCTTCCCCGTCGATCTCTCCATACCAGAAGTTTTCAGGATAAATGACTACGACAGGCCCTTTTTCGCAGATATTGAGGCAGCCGGTTGCTGAGACGGCTACATCAGTCATCCCGCGGTCAGAGAGTTCGCTTTCAAGGTAGGGAATAAGGCTGAGCGACTCTTTTTTGTGACAGATACCCTGAGGAGTGCCCTGGGCCCTGAAACTTGCGCAGACAAAAATGTGATGTTTTGGTTTGTCCATGATGGTGGTTCGTAAGAGTTATGGTTACTGATATATTTTTTTTGATACATGTTTGGCAGCAAGAGATTCCTCCCTTTTGTCATCCCGACGTTTGGGAGGGATCTGATCGGTTATCCGCATCCGCCTCCGGTACCCGAACAGCTTGAGCCGCAGGCATGGATTTGACTGCTTTTCATGAGATGTTTCAGGTCCTGACCGCTAAAGATTCCGTGAACAGCTTCCTCTATGACTCCCTCAAGAACCATGACCTCAATGCCGTTTGCTTTCATCACTTTGGTCGGCGAGTCCCCGGCACCATTGACGAGGAGCGCTCTGCAATCGTGCAGTGTGTCTGCAAGCGATTTCCACCGTTCCTGACCCCCGCCGTATGGTGGTGCTGTCCGGGAATCGACAAGGATACAATCACCATTGGAATGGTTGAAGCCATAAATCAGAAAACGGTCTGCCTCTCCGAGGTGCTGGTTGATCAATACTCCTTCCATGCTGCTTACAGCAACGTAGGGGCGTGTGTCCGATGGATTCTTCGGCAACGCTGCGGCCTCTGCGAGCTTTTTCATCATCTCTTCGTTGTTGAGCTCACCGATAATTCCGACCGCATCTGCCCGGCAGCGCGCGCAGTGTTTCATTTGCGGCAGATACTCGCTGGTGGCATTCTGAATTTCCGCTACCATTTCCAGCGAAGGCTCCTCGATGTTTTCAAAAACAGTTTCAGTTGTGCTGTAGTATGGCAGGCAGTTCAGGATATCTGCTCCAAGTTCAGCCACTTTAGACGCTACAGTTATAACATGCTGATCGTTGATGCCCGGAATAATAATCGAGTTCACCTTAGCTGTTATGCCCGCTTCCTTAAGCTTTTTCAGCGACTCAAGCTGGTTATCGATAAGCACCCTGGCGGCTTCGACATCTCGGTATATTTTCTTTTTGTATCTGACCCAGGCGTAGACCTCCGCACCGATTACCGGATCGATAGCATTGATAGTGATGGTTACATGGCTGACCTTCAGCTCGGCAAGTTCATCGATATAAGGCAGCAGCTCAAGGCCGTTCGTAGCCAGGCAGAGAAGCATTTCCGGATATTTTGCCCTTACCAGCCGGAGCGTTTGCATGGTTTCATCCGGGTTGGCAAAAGGATCCCCGGGACCTGCAATTCCCACAACGGCGATGTTGGGCGAAAGCACTAACGCCTGTTCGAGATAGTGCAGTGCCTGCAATGGCGAAAGTATCCTGCTGGTAACGCCCGGACGGTTTTCGTTCATGCAGTCGAATTTACGATTGCAGTAGTTGCACTGGATGTTGCATTTCGGTGCAACAGGGAGGTGAATGCGGCCGAACTTATGGCGCGACGCATCGTTGAAACAGGGGTGGTTTTCTATTTGTAATGACATGGTGTCCTCCCTTTACATGTATGTATAGCCGATTGATGAAGCATTCTGCCGCTGTTCGATAACGGTGTTGACAATCCGGTCAAACAGTTCCTGTGTGCCTCTATACCCCAGATGGTGCATTCTCTGTCCTCCGAACCGGTCGTGAATCGGAAAGCCGAGCCTGATCAGCGGGATATTGTTTTTTCTTGACATGGTGTACCCTTTACTGTTGCCGATGAGAAAATCGGGTTTCAGTAACTTTGCTTCATCCTCGATATCAACAAAATCCACACCTTCCCGCACCTTGATACCGAGCTCATCCATACCGGGAATCAGCTCCTTGATGCTTTTTCTCAACAGGCCGCTTTTTCCTCCCGAAGCGCAGAGTATGGGTGTAATGCCGATTTCAGTGAGAAAAGCGGTCATGCCGACCACAAGATCCTCTTCACCGTAGATGATTACTTTCTGCTCAAACACATATTTATGTCCGTCAGCGTATGCGTCAATCAGACGGCGACGTTCATCGTCATATTTTTCAGGCCGCTCTTGCTGGGTGAGCGTTTCAAGCAGCGTGAAAAATTTGTCGCTCTCCTTGATGCCGATAGGCAGGGCCATATGATACCTTGGTACACCAAAAGCCTCCTCGAGGTACCCGGCAGCCGATTTAGATGGCTCCAGGGTTGAGCCGAACTCGATGCTTGCAATTGCACTGCCAGCCATTGCAATTGCACTTGCAGGAGTCCCTCCCGGAGGAATCCGGTGATATTCACCCCACGGTCCGCCGTCCATAGTCTGCGAATAGTCAGGCAGGAGCATATAGGGCACCTTGAAATCTTCAAGAATCTCCTTGAGGTACCGGATATCTGCCGGGGACACCATGTTCGGGAAAATGTTGATCAGCTTCTCCCGGGCTCCCTTTTCAGCAAGAGTTTTAACCGTCGCCCGCACAGCTGCGTGAAACCCGTCAATATGGCTTCCCATATAGCTTGGCGTTGATGCATGAATCATGATCGGCATCGGTGAGCCGTTTTTGAACTCCTGCTTATACTCCCTGATGATCATCGGAACATCATCCCCGATTGTCTCGCTCAAGCAGGTTGTCGCAATGCCGATAACTTCAGGCTTGTACTGCTTGCTGACGTTTTTCAGTCCGATTTTAAGGTTATGACTGCCGCCGAATACAGCTGTTTCTTCATGAAAGTTCGATGAAGCGATATCGATCGGTTCCTTGTAATGGCTTATCAGATACCGACGTATATAGGTCGCACATCCTTGAGAACCGTGCAGGAACGGAACGCAGTTTTCTATTCCTCTGAAGGCAAGGCATGCCCCGAGAGGGTTGCAGAGCTTACAGGCGTTCTGTGTTGCTGTTTTTGCATGCTTCATTTTTTGACTCCTTTTCTTGGAGCGAACTGCCATACCGGACTCATGACCGATTGATAGACCTCCAGTGCAAAATTATACATGCCCACAAATCCGGCGAGAGGAATTTTTCTCTCATGGTTGTGATCACAGAATCCAATGCCGAGCTTGAAGGCGATCGGACGTTCCTTCACCCCCCCGATAAGCAGGTCAGCCTCTTTTTCCAGAATGAATTTCGAAAGCTCAACAGGGTTTGAGTCATCCACAATCACTGTTCCTTCATCGCACATCTCCTTCAGTCGTGCATAGTCATCCTTGTTGCCTGTCTGAGATCCGGCAAGTACCACCGACATGCCGATTGAACGGAGTGCCTTGATCAGCGAAAATGTTTTGAATGCACCACCGACATAAATCGCAGCCTTCTTTCCTGTAAGTGCTTTTTTGAACTTCTGAAGTGACGGGTAAAGCTCTTTCACCTCCTCACTGACAACCTGTTTTGCCGCTTCCATAATATCCGGGCGTTCAGGGAAATGTTTCGCAACATCGTAGAGCGATTTTGACATATCCTCAATACCAAAATAAGAGACGCGGATATAGGGAATGCCGTATTTCTGTTCCATCTCTTTGGCCAGCCAGGTCATGGACCCGGAACACTGAACCACGTTGAGTGAAGCTCCATGTGCTCTTCTTACAGCGTCAATGCGTCCATCACCCGTCAGAGTCGATACAACTTCGATACCCATTTTTTCGTAGTACTTCCGGATAATCCACGCTTCCCCTGCAAGGTTGAATTCGCCAAGGATATTGATGCTGTACTTGCTGATATCCTCGGTTGATCCTGTGCCGATAAGCTGCATCAGCGCGTGGCAGGCAGCTTTGTAGCCATCTTTTTTAGTACCCTTGAACCCTTCGGAGTGAACCGGGAGCACAGGGATTCCCGTCTCTTTTGCAACTTTTCTGCAGACGGCCTCGATATCATCGCCGATAAGGCCGACAATGCAGGTCGAATAAATAAAAGCGGCTTTCGGTTTATACTGCTCTATCAGTTCTATGAGCGAGTGATAGAGTTTCTTTTCACCGCCGTAAATGACGTCCATTTCCTGAAGGTCGGTGGAAAAACTCAACCGGTGCAATTCAGGGCCTGAAGAGACAGCCCCCCGGATGTCCCACGTATAGGCGGCACATCCGATCGGACCGTGAACAAGATGAAGGGCATCGGCTACTGGATAGAGAACCACCCTGGAACCGCAGAAGACGCAGGCACGCTGACTTACAGATCCTGAAAGGCTGGAGGTGTCGCAGGCAATTTCGACCTGCTCACCACCTGTTTTCTTTTCGAAAACCTGCTTGTGTCTTCCTTCGAGAATGCTGATCTGTTCCATAGCGTAACTCCCTTAACAATGTTGTACTGCTTTTTACTACATGACCAGTTCAAACTTTTCTTCAAGCGCATCGCGATCCTGGCGGTCAAGCAGGGCCGTGAGAATCTTTTCAACCAGTCTCAAGCCGCCGCTGTACCCGACATTCGGGAAGTAGCTGTGACCGATACGGTCAAGAATCGGGAAACCGAACCGGATAAACGGAACGTCTTCGTCACGGGCCATATACTTGCCATAGGTGTTGCCGATCAGAAGATCAACAGGCTCATTCTTCATCCACTGGTGAAGCAGGAACATATCTGCACCAATACCGTTTTTGAACTTTGTTTCCGGTGATCTGGCATCAAGAATCTCACGCATGGTCTTCTCAAAGCGCTGTCCAGGTGTACCGCTGACGATCTGGACCGGTTTCATATTCAGGTCAAGCAAAAACTCCGTGAGCGGAACCAGCTGGTCCGGATCGCCGAAAAGCGCTACCCTTTTGCCGTAGAGATACTGTTCCATATCGGCGATAACATCCACCAGACGTCCCCGGTCAGCTGTAATTTCATCCGGCACTGTAACTCCGCCAATCTCGCTCAGAGACATGATGAACCGGTCAGTTGCAGTAAGGCCGATCGGAACCTCAAGCGTTTCAAACGGCACTTTGCACTTCTTTTCCAGAGCGATTGCTGCCGGTTCAGCACTGATGCTTCCGAGTGCAATCGAATGCAGGCTGTCTCCGATACTTTCCAGCTCCGGTATTGTGGTGCCGCCTTTAGGGTAGAACTCATGTTTGCCGGTCTGAGGTGCATCGAGCACATCCGAGGTATCCGGGAAAAGAACAATCTTTACGCCCAGTTCTTTTGCCAGACGCTTGATCTCACGCATGTCAGAAGGTTCCATCCAGCCGGCAACAATGTTGATCTGGTTTTTCTTTGCACCGGTTGAAACAGCAAACTGTTGAGCTATGCCGGTTACCATATTTGCATAGCCGGTCACGTGTGAGCCGATAAAGCTTGGTGTGCTTGCAAAAATCACACGCTTGCCTTCCGGTATTTTGCCGTCATCATTTGCTTTTCTTGTAATCTGCTGCAAGTCATCACCGATGGTTTCAGACAGACAGGTTGAGTGCACTGCAATGATATCAGGTTCGTACACCGAAAAAATGGTATCGATTGCAGCCAGAAGGTTTGCCTGACCACCGAACACCGATGCTCCTTCGGTAAATGAACTGGTTGCCGCCATTACAGGCTCTTTATAGTGACGGGTCAGGGTGCTCCGATGGTATGAGCAGCAACCCTGTGAACCATGGCTGTGAGGCAGACAGCCATGAATACCAAGCGCTGCATACATGGCTCCGATCGGCTGGCAGGTTTTTGCCGGGTTGATCGTAAGCCCTTCACGCTCTTTAACCTCTTTTGATGTGTGTCTTAATAGCATAATTCAATAGTCTCCGTTTTCCCTTCATTACTGTGTAACGTAACTGGCTTCAAGTCCTTTACTTACTCCGTTTGTGGCTACCTTTTTCTGCCATGGTGCTTTAATCAGTTTCCATACAGGATTGTTCACCATGCGATCGATATCTTTATAGAAGTTCACCGCACCCTCAAAGCCTGTATAAGGTCCGCCGTAGTCGTAGCTGTGAAGCTGTTTCAATGGGACACCCATCTTCTGTACGACATATTTCTCCTTGATGCCTGCGCAGAAAATATCCGGCTTGTAGATCTCAATCAGTTTTTCAGACTCATAATGGCTGAGGTCATCAACAACAAGTGACTTTTTGGTCATTTGCTGCATCATGCCTGAGTAGCCGTTGATCTCAAGTCCTTTTTCCTTCAAAGCCTCAAGCTCAGCCTCTGTTTTCCGGGGATTGTAAAGTTCCGGATCAGGCAGAACCTTAAGCTCCTCGATGTTTTTGCTGTCGGCATCGATCTTGATTGTGGGCAGCACATCCCGGCCTTCATAGTCATCACGGTGAGCAAACTCATAACCCGCCGCCACCGTTGTCATGCCAAGTTCAGTAAAGAGATCCTGGTAGTGGTGTGCTCTTGATCCACCGACAAAGAGCATTGCAGTCTTTCCCGTTGTCCTTGGGAGGATTTCGTCAATGACTGCTTTCACCCTTGGCATCTCCTCGGCAATCACCGCTTCAACCTGTGCTCTCAGCGCATCATCATCAAAGTATTCGGCAATTTTCCGCAACGACTTTGCTGACGACTCGGCACCGACAAAACTGACCTTCATCCATGGGATTCCATACTTGGTCTCCATCATGTCACCCATATAGTTAATTGAACGGTGACACTGGATCACATTAAGATCAGCCGTATGAGAGTTTTCAAGCTGTTTTATAGTCGAGTTGCCGCTGAATGATGAAATCAGTGTCAGTCCTGCTTTCTCGAAAATGCGCTCGATTTCAAAAGCATCGCCGCCAATGTTATATTCGCCCAGAAGGTTCAGTTTAAACTTGCCTTCACTCGGGGTGTTGTCGCGACCAACCATATGCTTGAATACACCGTTGTTTGCAATGTGGTGGCCGGCTGACTGGCTGACCCCTCTGTACCCTTCGCAGCTGAATCCGAAAACGTTGCAGTCTCCGAATTTTTCTCGCATCTCTCTTGATGCAGCATGAACATCATCACCGATCAGACCAACCGGACATGTCGAAAAAATTGCGATGGATTTCGGATGAAAGAGGTCATAGGCCTCCTGGATAGCCTGTTTCAGCTTCTTTTCACCACCAAAGACAACGTTCTCCTCCTGCATGTCAGTTGAAAAACAGTAAGGGATGTAGTTGGCATCCGTCAAAGACTCGGTCCTTGTCTGGTTACGACGGGTCATCCATGCATAAAAACTGCAGCCGATAGGACCGTGGACGATGTTGACGATATCACGTGTAGGTCCGAGTACCACACCTTTACAGCCAGCATAGGAACAGCCTCGCTGTGTGATGATTCCCGGAACGGTACGGACGTTGGCCTGTACTTCAGGAATGATTTGAGGGTCGTTGATGATAATCGACTTGGCGCGTTTTTTTGCAACCTTGGCCGGATATTTTTGTATCAGTTCCTCCCTGACGACTGAAGGATCTGGAAAATGTGTGTTCGTTCCCATGTAACTGTCTCCGTTTACACCTTAATAATTGATCTTCTTAGTTCAGCGCTTCCCTGTCTTTTTCTCCTGTCCTGACCCTGATAGTTTCAATGATCGGCGTTACAAATATCTTGCCGTCACCGTGTTTTCCGGTCTGGTTTGTTTTAATGATGGTGTCGATTGCTGTTTTGCATAACTCTTCAGGTACGACAACAGTGACAATCCTTTTGGAAACAAGTCTCGGTGCACTGCCAAGCTGAGCGATAGCCTCTGTATAGCCTGCTTCGGCGCCCTGAAGAATGTCGGAGTGAACCACTCCTTTACCGCGACCCATAACCCTTCCCGTAGCTGTAAAGGCAGGAATTCCTGCATCAATAAGAGCCTTTTTGGTCTCGTTGACTTTGCTGATCCGGATTACTGCAATGATTTCTTTCATTGTTAAGCCTCCTCAGCTGATGCGAGTGACGGTTCGGTTTCTTTTTCACCGGAACTGATGGTATAGACCTCTTCTACAGCTGAAATAAAAATCTTTCCATCACCGAATTTGCCTTCAGCACCAGACTTTGCATTATCCATGATGGCTCTTACCACGAAATCTTTATCGCTGTCAGGCACCACAACAATGAGCATCTCTTTTGGAATTTCATCATAGATCACGTCACCTACCTGAAGTCCGCGCTGTTTACCGCGTCCAACAACGGCAATCTTGGTTACAGCAGGATATCCGGCATCGAGCAGCCCCTGCATGACTTCATATACCTTCTCCGGTCTGACGATTGTTCTGATCATTAACATCTGTGTGTTCTCCGTTATTTTTAGTTAGCGATACCAAATTCAATGAGAAGTGCTTCAAGCTCTTCGATTTCGAGCGGCTTAGGAATGACGAACATCTTGTTTTGATCAATCTTTGTTGCAAGAGCGCGGTATTCATCTGCCTGTACGTGAGTCGGATCGTACTCAATAACGGTCTGACGGTTGATTTCGGCGCGCTGAACAAAGTTGTTGCGAGGTACAAAATGGATCATCTGGGTGCCGATCTTTTTGGCAAGCTCCTCAATCATCTGGCGCTCGTTGTCAACATTACGGCTGTTGCAGATAAGGCCACCAAGGCGGACTCCACCCGTATCAGCATATTTCAGAATACCTTTACAGATGTTGTTGGCTGCATACATGGCCATCATTTCACCTGAACACACGATGTAGATCTCCTCAGCTTTACCGTCACGGATTGGCATGGCGAATCCACCGCATACAACGTCACCGAGAACATCATAAAACACATAGTCTAAATCCCACTCATCATCAAAAGCTCCAAGCTGTTCGAGCAAGTTTACAGAGGTGATGATACCGCGACCTGCACAGCCTACACCAGGCTCAGGACCACCGGACTCGGTGCAGCGGGTGTTTCTGTAGCCGGGTTTGATGATATCTTCGAGTTCAACTTCTTCACCTTCCTCGCGAAGGGTATCAAGAACAGTTTTCTGCTGAAGACCGCCAAGAAGCAGACGGGTTGAGTCAGCTTTAGGATCACAGCCGATAACCATGACTTTTTTACCCATTTCTGCAAGACCGGCAACCGTGTTTTGTGTCGTGGTTGACTTGCCGATACCACCTTTTCCGTAAATAGCAACTTTTCTCATTTTCGTACTTTTTTAGGTTTGCGATCTCTTTATCATCAGATATTCAGACCAGAATCAATTTCCGCCTGAATATTTATGTTCATATTATTGCAATATGCGTGCCAAAGTCAGCTGTATTAGCAAGGAAACTGATTTCGTAAAAAGAGAGAACCGCTCAAAGCCCTACTGCCTGAGGGGTTCAGGTATTTGGAAGCAGCCTTATTTATTGTTGCAGGGGGTAACTGTTTTAAATGAATGTAATTATCAGCGTAATAGATATCTACAATTCTGTAGGATAGTTGAGAAAACTACATTTTAGTATAAAAGGAGGCTCTTCTTTTGACTCATACCTGGAGGAAGCAAATTCTGCTGCTCCTTTTCAGAGATTCTGAGGAATTCCTGCGTGCATAGGCGGGTTTCTTGGCGGGTTAAAACCTACAAAAATGTATTAAATGAGATTTTCCTCTTGTCGCAAGGGAAATAAGGCATGATTTATTCAAGGTAAGGGATCGAAATTGGCTTCCGTATGTGTTACTATAGAACGAATATCAGGAAACATTATAACTGAACATACATCATGCAGAAACGTCAGCTTGGAAATACAGATATGCACATAACTCCAATTGGTTTTGGAAGCTGGGCAATCGGCGGAAGCAACTGGGTGTATGGATGGGGTGCACAGGATGATGGCGATTCCATCAACGCTATTCAGCGTGCTGTTGAGCTTGGTATAAACTGGATTGATACTGCACCGGTTTATGGGCTTGGTCACTCGGAGGAGCTGGTCGCAACAGCTCTATCAGGCATGAAGCAAAAACCTTTCATTTTTACGAAATGTTCAGCGACCTGGAATGATAAGAAAGAGATTATCACCTCTCTCAAGGCTGCTTCAGTAAGACGTGAATGTGAAGAGAGCTTGAAGAGGCTGAAGGTTGATGCTATTGATCTTTACCAGATTCACTGGCCAAGCTCTGACGTTGATCTTGAAGAGGGCTGGCAGGAGATGGCTCGTCTGAAAGAGGAGGGCTTGGTAAGGCATATTGGAGTGTCGAATTTCAATGTTGAACAATTGCGACGTATCATGTCTGTAGCTCCTGTCGCATCCCTTCAGCCACCATACTCCATGTTAAGGCCTGCTGTCGAAAAAGAAATTCTGCCGTTCTGTAAAGCCAATAACATTGGTGTTATTGTCTATTCTCCAATGCTTTCTGGTATGCTCACCGGAGCGATGACGCATGAACGGGTTGCAAACTTTCCCCTTGATGACTGGCGCAGAGGAAACAAGGAGTTCCAGGAACCCCGCCTGACAGCCAATATCGCACTGGTTGAACTGCTGAAAACTATCGGATCACAGCATGGCCGGTCAGCAGGTGAGGTTGCCATTGCATGGACCTTGCGACATCCGTCTGTTACGGGAGCGATTGTCGGTGGACGAAATGCTGCTCAAATCGAAGGTATTATCGGGGCAGGCAAGTTCCGGTTAAGCGAAGATGAGATCGGAACTATAGCGCAATTTATTGCCGGCATGCCAAAATAACCCCCTTCAGTGCCCCTCTGTTTATTCAAAAAATAGAGGGGCACCATCTTCCCCCAACTGCCCACTGCCCACTTCTTAACTCAGCACTTTATTTAACCCACTTATTGAGCAACTCCTTAAGTGTTGGCATGGTAACCGGTTTTGAGATAAAGTCATTCATTCCGGCATTCAGGCAGTTCTTTTTGTCTTGCTGTGTAGCATTTGCCGTCATGGCAATAATCGGAATATCAGAGCTTATCAGAATGCCACTCTCCATTTTTCTGATCTCTCTGGTGGCTTCAAGACCTCCCATCAGCGGCATTTGCAAATCCATGATCACCAGTGAGTAAGCGGTTTGTCTAAGAGCGTCAATAGCTTCTATCCCGTTTGCGGCAATATCTATGGTGAACCCAAGCTTATTAAGCATGGCCGAAGCTACCCGTTGATTAATGGCATTGTCTTCGACGAGAAGTATTCTGATACTTGACAGAGACTTGGTTCCTGATGATTGCATGGGGGTTCGAGGCGATGTTTCATGGAGTGATCCAGTGTAGGGGGTGACGCTGTTCTCGTCATTTTTTTTACTGCTCTCATTCGGCTTTATGAATGAAAGGACAAAGGAGAATTTAGAACCTTCATTTTCCCGACTGCTGAGTTCGAGCTTTCCACCCATTAACTCAACAAGCTGTTTGGTGATTGCCAGGCCAAGTCCTGTTCCGCCCTCTTTTCTGGTCGGAGAGGAGTCTACCTGGGTAAATTTCTGAAAAACCAGATCTTTTTTTTCTTCAGGAATGCCTATTCCCGTATCACTGATCGAAATGCGAAGGGTTATAGTGTCCGGGGTTTCAGATACTGGCTCAATGCTTAGGATTATCTCCCCTTGACTGGTGAATTTAATGGCATTCTGCACCAGGTTGATAAGCGCCTGCTTCAGATATTCAGGATAACCAAAGAGATCACTGGGGGTTGATGCCGGAAGACTAAGGGTCAACCGTAGATTTTTTTTAATGGCGCTCTCGTTCAGGAGGGACGCAATATCGTTGAAAAGCGCCTTGATATCTATAAGTATAGTATTACTGTCGATCTGTCCCGAGTCGGCTTTACTGAAATCAAGAATATTGTTGAGCAGCTGATAAAGCTGTTGTGTACTTGATTGAATTGTATCGGTATAATTTTTTTGTTCACCGTTGAGAGGCGTATAGCAAAGGAGCTCTGTCATGCCGATTACTGCGTGCAGCGGCGTTATTATTTCATGGGATATATTGGCAAGGAACTCACTTTTAGCCATGGTTGCTATTTCAGCTTCAATTTTTGCCTGGTTAAGCTTTTTTATCAGGATTTGCTGTATCTGCTCTTTTTTTTCAACTAATTTTTTTTCTTCAGTAAGTCGGGTGTTGAGAATGCGTGAATGCTCAAGGGCTTGTTCAATCTCCTCTTTCTGTTCTTTCTCCGCTTTCTGAAGTTCTTTCAGGTCATGATTAAGGAGAGATATGATGGTGTACAGATCGTGCAGAGGATCTTCCGGGGTCACGCCATTCTTTTGTTCGTCAAACGTGAAGTTTTCGTTGAAAAGAAGATTTCCACAAAGGGCAGCAAATCGATCTATTTCCTGTTGTGAAATAGTAATCTGACCATCTTTTTTCGATAAGGATGGCTGGACGTTGGCGTTTATAAGATCAAACGCATCTTCAACTGTCGAAACAAATATAAACTCCTGTTTTACATACGATGCAAACAGGCGCAGCATTGTTTTTAAAAGAAGTGAAGCCCCGCAGATATAGGTGGCAATTGGCCTTGAATGATACTCTTCATTAAGGCGGTTCAATGTATTTGCGTAGAGGACTCTGGTATTGAATGTCGCGCTGATAACTTTGTTATAATCAGCTATCCTTATATAGTCGGAGTTCGTAAGCCCTCCGCTTTTGAAAATCTTCTCAAGACTGATCAACGCCTTCCGGGCACTTTCAGGATGAATATTTCCTCCCAGATAGGTGATAAACAGTTTCTGGGGGATAATTCCGTTTTTATAGAAAATGCCTGTTTTGTGATCTTCAAATTGCCATTCAGGATTGAAATCAACCATTTCAATCGACAGGTGATTCCCGGCTCTGCTGTTATCCTGCATTTGGCTTATGGTGTGTTTGACAAGAGCACACATTTTTTCTAACCTTCAGCACTATGGAATCAATTCTGAATCTCATAGTGTTTCGATTATGAATACCGGGGGGGGAATTATCATGAACGCAACATCAGCTTCATGATTTAGTAACAATATAGTAGAAAAAGTTTAAAGTTTATTGATGATACTGACCCATCTTTAAAGACGGAATTTCCGGTATTCGATATCGAACTTTTTTATACGAAGCCCCATGATCCTGTCTGAAAGGCCTAATTGTATTGCTGCTCTGGACATATTTCCCTTTGTGCGTTTCAGCGCTTCCATGATCATCTCTTTTTCAATTGCATCCAGTTTCTGCTGCAGTGATCCGGTATAAGGTGTCCCACTGGATTCAGCAGTCTGAAGAGTAGGGGGAAGATGATAGCCATGAATAACGTTGTCTTCACTTAGTATCACTGCCCGCTCCATACAGTTCTGAAGTTCTCGGACGTTACCCGGCCAGTGATATCGCATCAGCATATCAATCGCCGTTGTTGATATTCTGCGAATTCCTTTCTGGTTTGCCGCATTGTATTTTTCTACAAAATAATCAGCGAGCAGCAGTATATCGGTTTTGCGTTCCCGCAGAGGAGGGACGGTAATGGGAAAAATATTCAAACGGTAATAAAGATCCTCTCTAAAAAGACCCTCCCTGATTAACTCTTCAAGATTGCGGTTTGTTGCTGCTATTACCCTGACGTCTACTTTTATGGTTTTTGATCCTCCGACCCGTTCAAACTCCTTCTCCTGAATGATTCTCAGCAGTTTTGCCTGAACGGGAAGACTCATTTCTCCGACTTCATCCAGAAAGATTGTTCCTTTATGGGCAAGCTCAAATCTTCCTTGCCTGGTAGCTGATGCACCGGTAAATGCTCCTTTTTCATGCCCGAAAAGCTCACTTTCAACAATACTTTCTGGCAGTGCCGCGCAGTTGAATTTAATGAACGTGTTGCCTGAGCGGTGACTTTTAAAGTGAATGGCGCTGGCCACCAACTCTTTTCCTACACCGCTTTCGCCAAGTATCAGTGTGGTCGCGTTGGTTTTAGCGATCTTCTCAATCATTTTAAACAGCGAAATCATCGGTTTTGTGTTGCCGATAATGTTTGCCGGACGTTCGACATCAGTAATGGTTTCATCACTGTGTTCATCGCCCGCGCGTTTCTGCCGTGGCGCTTTTTCAGCAGTTTTGATTTCCTGTGGATTTTTAACGCTCTCTTCGTGTGCAAGCTGTCGGAGTCGGACTGCCTGTGAGATCATGGCTGCAATTATTGAGAGCTGGTCTACATAGTGCTGCAGCATATCTTGTTGACCCTTGTCCGCTTTGTGCTTTTTCACATGCTCTTCTCCCGATAGCGGATCAAGCTGATGGTCCGCGCTGAGAGTGCCGATAATTTCAGTGCCGGCCTTGATCGGGATACAGATAAAACAAAGGTCCTCTTTTTTAGACCTCGACCGTGAACGTGTGCGGTCAAGAAAAAGCGGCTCATTATGAATGCTGGGCACAATGACTGTTTTACCGGTCTTGACGACCTGCCCTATAATGCCCTCTCCAATACGGTAACGCCCTCGTTCTTTCTCTTTACCGGTAAGGCCGAATGATTCGTTGATGACAATTTCCCGGGTGTCACGGTTAAGGATCGTAATCATTCCCCTCAGCATATCCATGTGTTCGGACATGATGAACAGCACAAGCCTTAATACCTTGTTGATATCATCTTCATTGGTGATGGTCCTGCTCACTTCGGCAAGCAGGCTGATACTGCTGTGATCCTCTTCCTGGGCTATAAGCATGTCTCTTGAGGTCTGATTAATCAGTGTTTCACTAAAAGGGTGTTGTAAATGCGGTCAAGTTCTTCAGGGTTCAGGGCTCTTTTCTTTTCAGTGGCCGTTTGGCGGACTTTCTCAAGAAGATAGCTCGCCTCATCTCTTGACAGGATAATCCCTCTGCCGGAAAAAAAATGTTGCAATGAGGCACTGCCCGAGTGTTTTCCGATAACAAGCTCCTCTGTCTGGCGGCCTACCTGATCGGGCAGAAACGGCTGATACGATAGCGGGTGTTTCAGCAGTGCCGCACAGTGAATGCCTGATTCATGCTGAAAGGCCGATCTGCCCACAACAGCTTTCTGATTCTGAATAACCCGTCCTGATGCTTTGCTGACTGCTTCACAAAGATTCGAAAGCTGCCTGGTGTCAATACGTGAATCGTACTTTCCTGAGAGCTTCAATGCAATGGCAAGTTCTTCAAGCGCTGCATTTCCAGCCCGTTCGCCAAGTCCGGTTACCGATACGCTTACTGCTTTGCATCCTGCCTCCAGCGCCGTGAATGCATTAGCTGTTGCCATGCCAAGATCGTTATGGGCATGAAATTCCAGTGCCGCGAAACTCACTGACTTCAGTTGGCTGATGAGTGTTATTATTGATGTTGGTGTTGCAATGCCGACTGTATCCGCAATACGTATTCTGTCAGCACCGCAAGCTTCAGCATCAAGCACAAAATTTTTTAACAGCTCAGGCTCAGCCCTTGTGGCATCCTGTGCCCCGACGCTGACAAAGTTGAAATATTTTTTTGCCTTCGGAATGAGCTCCTGCAGTTGCCGCTGTACCCATTCGTAATCTTTTTCCATAAGCTGAAGGTAGAGCAGAGAGACAGGAAAACTGATGTGCAGCGCCTCAGTCCCGCATATCCTGGCCTCTTCAATGTCCTGCCATTTTGCCCTTGCCCAGCTGGTCAGGCGCACCGGAAGATTCAGGGCGGCAATATTCCTTATTGTGTTGCGTTCATCACTGCTGATTGCAGGGTACCCGATTTCAAGCTCATTGACTCCGCTATCTGCAAGAAGGCATGCAATATGTGTTTTTTCCTCAGCGCTGAACACAACGCCGGGAGCCTGCTCTCCATCCCTCAGGGTCGTATCGATGATCCAGGGTTTTACGCCCGGATGCTGAAAAGGTGTGTTTTCAATGCGCATAAGTATCTATGTTCTGTCGATCTGAATATCCGTCGCTAAAGCGCTTTGCTGCACCCTGTTATTTAAGTTAATAATATTATATACCTAAATTAATAAGGGTATTTAAATAAAAAATAATAAAATTTCAGACAATTTTGTCTTTTTACTCATTATTTTTACATAAATGGTTTTTTATTCGCGTTTCTTTTGCTGCTGGCGCAACAGGAATTATCGCGTTCAGATCAGGGGCGTGAGGGCTTGATTACTGTTTTCAGGAGTCGAGTATGCCCAAAGCGGGGAGTTCGCGGTATTGTTCGTTAAAGTCTATCCCGTAGCCTATAATGAAAGCGTTGGGGACAATAAAACCAGTATACCTCATCTCT
Source organism: uncultured Chlorobiaceae bacterium (assembly GCA_903895195.1). GTDB lineage: Bacteria > Bacteroidota > Chlorobiia > Chlorobiales > Chlorobiaceae > Chlorobium. The sequence continues at coordinate 158,910 of CAITSZ010000047.1, read as the reverse complement.
ACAGGATGTTTCCTTGCTTCAGGTTTGTCAAGCAGCGTGCAGATGCTGACCGATGCCGGTTTCATAGTCATCAGTTCATGAGTGACCTGCTGAATGGTAAGCCCCGTGTCGATAATATCTTCAATAATAAGAACGTGTCGCCCTTCAATCGCCAGGTTGTGGTTGATTGTGACCTTGCCCGAAGAGATTTTTTCTGAGCCGTAACTTGACGCCTTAATAAAATCGACGGTGCAGGGAATTGTTATTGTTCTCAGAAGATCAGCGGCAAAGATAAATGCCCCTTTGAGAACTACCAGGAGAAGGAGAGGAGATTCAGACGTCGTACTGGCAAAATCCAGAGAAATCGCCTTTCCGATTTCCTGAATACGTTTTTCTATCGCTTCCGCTGAAAAAAGCGGGGTAATGGCGCTGCTCTCTTTATGTTCTTTGTTCATTGGAATGATTAAAAGTGCAATGATGAGCTCTCATGAGTGGCTGCGTAACGGTCGATTTCCGTCAGATAGAGCTGCTTGTGAATCTTGCTGAGCGATGAAGCGGTAAAAGAGTTTTTGGCAAGCTGGATAATATCATTCCGGTCAAGCTGAAGCGCTTTTGCTGCTTCAATATAGTTTTCGTTGACATACCCGCCGAAATATGCTGGATCGTCCGAGTTGACGGTAACCAGGAGCCCTTTCTGAAGCATCGCTTTCAGGTTGTGCTGCCTCATACTATCAAAGACTTTGAGTCTGACGTTGGAGAGAGGGCAGACGGTGAGGGGAATTTGTTGTTCAGCAAGCTCGGCAACCAGCACCGCATCGTCCATGCAGTGAACTCCATGATCGATGCGGGTGACGTGCAGAGCGTCGAGAGTCTGCCTTACTGAAGCCGCGCTGCCCTCTTCTCCGGCATGTGCCACAGCCAGAAACCCTTCATGGTGTGCCCGTTCAAAAAGGTTTCTGAACTTTTCCGCCGGGTTTCCCCGTTCGGAAGAGTCAAGGCCGATACCTGCGATCCAATGTTTCCAGACAAGTGCTTTCTCAAATATTTCAAACCCCTCCTTTTCGCTCAGATGTCGAAGAATGCACATAATGAGCTTTGTCGACATATTGAGAGAACGGTTTGCCTCCATAAGCGCCCGCTCAATTCCCCTGATCAAGGTTTCAAAGGTAATGCCCCGTGAAGTATGGCTTTGCGGGTCAAAAAAGATCTCAGCATGCCGTACATTCTGTGACGCGGCTTTTTTGAGGTAGGCAATGGTCAGGTCATAGAAATCTTCCTCGGTGATCAGGGCCGCGGTTGCCCTGTAATAAATATCAAGGAATGACTGGAGGTCACTGAAGTTATAAGCCTGTCGCGCAGCTGCAGCATCAGGGTAGGGAAGCGAAACCCCGTTTCGTTTCCCTAATGCAATCATCAATTCGGGTTCAAGTGTCCCTTCAATATGGAGGTGCAGTTCCGCTTTCGGTATCCCCGCAATAAAATCGGCAAACGAGTCCATAGAGGTGAAAGGTTAAATCGCGTTCAATGTCCTTCCACCTGTAATTTATGGAAATCTCCCTCAATATGATACGCTGTCGCGTAGTTTAAAGTCTCGAAGTGCGGCCCTTGATGTCTGCTCCTCGTAAATAATCGAGTGAACTATCCTATAATGAATGATCCGTATGGTGAGTAAAAAAAAGGAAATAAATGCGGTGTGAGGTGTATTGTGTTTTCTTTTCATTATGTTAAATGCCTGTATGAACTTATCAGTTCGTAAAATCCAGCCCTGAATCGGGATATTAAAAGGCATTAGCCTTGTTAATCACTCTTCTCACGGAAGCGTTTTTCCATCCTGACCTTTGAAAGGTCACGAGTTTTCAGCTTACGTTCAGATAGTAAAGGCTTATTTTTTGCTGAAGTATTCTGATGTTATTAACTTCTAAAAAATGAGCAGCAGGTATTGACTTTAATGTTTCAGAAGTTGCGCAAAAGCGCATGATTCCAGAAAAAACATGGAATCCTAACATAAATGATTAAATGTAGTGGCAAGACAGCGTTTTAACCGAAAATCAAAACCCCCGGTAAGGAAGAATACCAGACAGGCCCCATCGCATACCGGTGAACGGGTGAAGCCGAATGATCATATTCTCATTAACGAGTTTCTTTTCAGGCGTGGCGAAAGTTCTCTTGCCGCCGAAATTATTACCTTTTTCTCTGACCACGAAGGTGCGCGTTTAAGATCCCTCGATTTAGCTATCGCACTTGGATATACAGAATCAAAGCAGCTCCCTGGCTTCTGGTATGTGTTGCACAAACTGCAGGAAGAAGGGGCTGTTGACAAGGACTCCAATCGCTGCTACGGGCTTTCGCTCATTGAGGCATCTACCTATGAAGATCACCTTGTGCATGTCAAGCCCTTTCCTATTCCCGGCAAGGAGCATTACAAGGTTTCCAAAACGTATACCGGCCGTATCTCCACGCATCCTAACGGTTACGGCTTTGTTGATGTAGAAGGTTTTGATGACGATATCTTCATCAAGGCCGGCGACTTGAACTCTTCGATTCATGGCGACGAAGTCGAGGTACTCGTTTCCAAAGTGCCCGACACCTATACATCGAAATCCACTCCCCATCAGCGCTGCGAAGGTGCGGTAAAAACGGTTATTTCACGTGCTGTTACCACCATTATCGGTACGCTTACCAAGGCAAACCGCAAGTTTGTCCTTAAGCCCGATAACCGCAAGATTCTTCCCGAAATCATTGTTTCCATAAAAAACTCTCTCAAAGCCATTGATGGCCAGAAGGTGCTTGTAGGAGATCTTGATTTCAGCAAGGAAGGAGTTATTCAGGCAAAGGTGCTTGAAGTGCTCGGTACTGCCGGCGACTCAGCGGTCGAAGTAAGTGCCATTGCCCGTAGCCGTGGTATCGACGAAACCTTTGATCCGAAACTCCTTGACTTTGCAGCTTCCATTAAGGAGGGCATTACTGCTGAGGACCTTAAGGACCGCCTTGATATTCGCGATAAAACGGTCTTTACTATCGATCCTGTCGATGCAAAGGATTTTGATGATGCCTTATCAATTGAAGCGCTTGAGGACGGCCTATACTCAATAGGTGTTCATATTGCCGATGTATCGCATTATGTACCCGAAAACTCTCCTCTCGACCGTGAGGCACTCAAAAGAGCGACCTCAGTCTATCTTGTCGACCGTGTGATCCCGATGTTGCCGGCAAGGCTCTCCGAGCAGATATGCAGTCTTAATCCCGGTGTCGACCGGATGGCTTTTTCAGTGTTTTTTACCATGACTGCCGACGGTGAAGTTCTCAAGCACGAGTTTCATAAAACGGTTATTCACTCCAAACGTCGATTTGCCTACGAAGATGTTGAAGCGATTTTAAAGAAGGGCAAAGGCGACTACGTTACAGAGCTCCAGTTGCTCGACCGCCTCAGTGTCATCCTGCGTGAAAAACGCTTTAAGCATGGCGGGCTCGATTTTGAAACCGAAGAGGTGCGTTTTAAACTTGGCAATAAGGGCGAACCGCTTGAAGTCATTAAAAAAGAACGTCTCGGAAGCCATCGTTTAATCGAAGAGTTTATGCTGCTTGCCAATCGCAAAGTGGCCAAATACCTGACCAAAACGTTCAAAGAAAACAAGAAAGAACCGCAACCAGTCATCTATAGGGTTCATGACTTCCCCCAGCAGGAAAAAGTGCTGATTCTTGCCAATTTTGTTAAACGGCTCGGCTTTGATCTCAAGCTGAACCGGGGCAAGGAAGGTCCGATTGTTGCAGCTCCAGTCCTTCGTCAGCTGCTTCAGCAGGTAAAGGGAACCAACGTCGAGTTTCTGGTCAATGAGCTTGTGCTGCGTTCAATGTCAAAGGCAGTCTATACCGGCGAAAACGTCGGCCATTATGGCCTTGGTTTTGAGCACTACACGCATTTTACCTCTCCGATCAGACGCTACCCCGATTTGATTGTGCATCGTTTGCTCTTCGAATACGAGGCCCTTCGCAAAAAACGTAAAAAGATTTCAGCTCAGCGCCTTGCCGAACTGGCCGATAAACTTCGTACAGTCTGCCAGATTTCCAATGAACGGGAAAAAAGTGCAGTTGAGGCCGAGCGCGAATCAATCAAGCTCAAGCAGGTCGAATACATGGACTCCCATGTCGGCAAGGTCTATCCCGGTATTATTTCAGGAGCTACCGATTACGGTATCTATGTGAGAATGGTTGATTTTGCTATTGAGGGTATGGTGCACATGCGTAACCTCACCGACGACTACTATGAGTACGACGAGGCCACCTACTCCCTTATAGGCAAACGTCGCAAAAAACGTCTTCAGATCGGCCAGCGCGTAAAGGTAAAGGTGAACAGCGTGGATATCAACCGTCGGACCATCGATCTTGTCTTAGAGGAAAACACTCCTGCTTGACAGCTTACACTCTTCCTGAAAGCGATTTCGGCCTTCAGGAAGGGAAAAGCTCTTCTCTTTCAAATTGCGCAATGTATCGTTTGACGTCGAATTTTCTTGCGCAACCCGAAGCATTCATATACCGAATTTTGCCATAAACACTCCGCTCAAACCATGCTCGGTCATGAAGTCCTCCTATTGACCACGCTACGCCTGTATAACCGTTAGGATCCCGTCCGTCAAGGGCATAGCGGTCGTTCAGAGCAATGGCGGTATCAAATGCCTGCCTCGGGGTTTCACTCCATTCCAGAATTTTTTTAGCCCAGTACATCCGCATATATCCATGAATCTTGCCGGTTTTTACCAGTTCAAGCTGTGCGGCATTCCATAACTTTTCGTGCGTAGCCCCCTCTTCAAACTCCTCAGATGTGTACAGATACTCCCGTTTATCGGTTCTGTGCTGCTCCAGCGTCTCTTTGGCCCATGCCGGCAGACCGTCAAATGAATCGTAGAAGCCGTTATAGTTGCAATAGTTATCTGACAGCTCTCTGCGTACAATCAACTCTTCAAGAAAAGCGCTGCTGTCGGTTTCAGGGGCATTACTCCCCGAAGCCCGTAAAGCGCAACTCTGAGCGCTGATCTGGCCAAAATGCAGATAGGGAGAGAGATTTGAGAGCGCTCCGGCATTTGGATCGTTTCGTTTTACCGAATATGAGGCCAGCCTGTTGCATAAAAAGTTGTCCAGGTAAGCCTCAGCAGCTTTTTCCCCTGGTTTCAGCCACTCCACAGGTTGCACATTCTGATCGGCATTCAGCCCTTTGTAAATCTTATCCCATGCGACAGGTATGATTTCCTGAACGGAGTCAAGAGGCGTAAGCCGGGGAAACTCTGTAAGAAACTCCTTGAGCAGCGATGTAATTTTCGGACGAAACGTTCTGGCTGCAAATTCCTGCTTGCCGGAGGCAATCCAGCAGGGGACTATGTTGTGGGCATCGATCTCATACAGTGGAATCGGGAGCAGCGTTTTCCCGATTGTTTTTTTCCATGTTCGCGAAATGTGCAATGGTGAAAAATCGGTGACTACTGCTCCGGCTTTCAATTTCTTGATAAAGCCTGAAAGCTCTGTTTCCGGTTCACCTTGCAGGAGAAAAAAGGGAATATTAAGCTCTCTAAGGCTGAGTTCAACTTCTTGAAGACCTTTGAGCATGAAATCATAATGCCTAAGAGGAGCTCCAAGAAATGATGGCGCGAGTGTAAAAACTACAACAAGAGGCTGTTGCAGGCTTTCCGCTTTTCTGTGCGCAAACAGCAATGCCCAGTTATTCCGGACTCTCTGGTCTCGGGACATCCAGTAGACAACAGCTCCACGAACGTCATGCATGTTATTTAACAGCCTTGCGCGTCTTGTGTCGATCATGAATAAGAGTCAGACAAAACCGGCAATAGTGAGAAAGTTATTAAAAAGGCTCAGACCCGTCACCGTATACTCTGTACGGAAAGCCTCAAACTGCTTCAAGAGAGCAATACGGTCCATACGTTTAAGGTCACTATCCATACCTATCCACTCTTTAAGCATTCTTTCGGTCAACTCAAAATGGCATTGCAGACCATACGCGTTTTTTCCAACCCTTACAGCTTGATTTCTGCAACCGTCACCTGTAGCGAGAAGTTCCATTCCGGATGATGCAAGTTCAACGGTTTCCCCGTGAAGCTGAAAAACCCGAAAACTCTCTTCCAATCCCTTAAAAAGCGCCTCTTCTTTGCCGGATGGGGTGAGTTCTATGCGATATTCCTGATCCTCACTCTCATTAAATCCGATCTCTTTTTCCTTACATTTCACGACCTTTCCGCCGCCCGCTTTAACAACTATCTGCATGCCGAGGCATATGCCGAGATAGGGTATCTCTTCATGCAATATCTGCTCAATTTGCCTAAGCTGAAGCTGCATGGCAGGGGTTTCATCATTGGCACTCTGGGGGCCGCCGAGAACAACGACCGCACCGAATTGACGAGGGTCCGCAAACAGCTCCCCTGCTGCAAGGTTAACTGAGACCGATGCAATACCGCGCTCAAGAAGTGTGGTTTCAAGAAGCCCTGGCCCTTCGTGAGTGATGTTCTTAACAATCAGTACGGTGTTCCTCATGACCTTACTTTCGAGCATGATTTTGCATCTCTTTTACAGTTTCTTCAGTTGCAGCTTTAAAGATATCAATCCATGACTCGTTTTCTGGCCATCTGTCATGACGCGACCCTTCATTAAGGTATTTCGAAAGCACATACAATTTATTGGCGCCAATACTTCCCGATGAGCCTTTAAGAGTATGAAGAATCTGATCCACTTGCTTCATATCCTTTCTTGCCTCAGCCTCAGCAAGTTCCGCTGTCATTTTCTCACAATCAATAATGAATATTTCAAAAAGGCTTTCAATCAACTCATCACCGCCGATATCTTTGAGGCTGTTGATGGTCGCCATGTCTAATACTTTTTCGTTCTCCATGGCCTTCCAGAATTGCGCTTCAGTCTGTTTTGGCTGCAAGGCGTTTTGACTCTTCATGGTTTTATTTCTGTAAGTAGGGTTGTTAAGCATATCGGCAATGATCGAAATAAGATCATCTTTGAATACAGGTTTCCTGCTACGGCATCAATAACCGCTCACCATCCCAGTATCGCTGCCCGAAATAGAAAAAACTCTGGCCTCGATCCTGTCAATAATGTTGTGCAGTTGAGTCTTCATTGTTTCACTATTCTTTTTTTGTTTTAGTCCCGAACTATTTGTGTTTTCAAGAAGGGGGGCCTACAAATCCCTGTATTTATCTGCGTTCTTCATGGATTATAAAAAAATACCAGAGAATAAGAGGAAATTGAATTTCATTAATAATTTATTGCAGGGGTGAAGAGTATATGCTGTCCTATTTCGTGTGGGAGGCAAATTCTTTACGAACGAGCGAGAAATTGGATTTTATTTTTTTTATTGGTAAATAACGGAAGCAAAAGAAACGTACTTAAGCGCTCTTTTGTTCCTTATTGCAAAGAATGCTCTTTTCCGTCGAATGTAGAGAGGGCATTGCAGTAGTTATTTCGATGCCTCTGCAGTTTATTTATTCTCGATTTGAAGTCCCCCTGAAGTATGTAGTGCCCGATTGCCCGGCTGTTGTTACGCACAGTGTAAAGCCTGATATAGAAATTGGAACTCTTCCGGAGACTTACTATGCCTGCTTTCTATGATTCCCATTGCCATATGATGAACCTGAGTCATCCCAATCTTACGGCGATGATCAAGAGGACATTCAAGGGAGCAATACCAGGGAGCCTCATCAAGCTTTTCGACAGCCTGAACGCATTGCCTCTGGCTCTCAAACTCATTATATGGCTTCTGCTGTTCCTGCCACTCCTGATTGTTCTGACGCTCGCTGTACTGATCGGACTGGTCGTCGTGCTGTTACTGATCATTCCGTCTACCCAGAGCTCTCTTATCGGGAAGTTCAAGGACAAGGTGGCCAATGTCATGAATCTTCTGGCCGTGATGGAAACGGACATCGGCGATTGCATGATTCAGCTGGAAGAGGAGCTCAGACTTAAATATGATGCAAAAGGCGGGCTGACCTTGTACGGCGGGAGTGGAGAAAAGAAAGTCTATGACAAAATCGTGATGACTCCGCTGATCATGGATTTCGGCCTTAAGAATTACGAGAAATCGAACTCCCCCTACAAAGTCCGCTGGAAGCCGATTGTCGCACAGGTCGAGGATCTATGTCTTGGAATACGAGACTATAACCTACACAGGGCAGCCTACGTAAAATCTCCAAACGGCGAGGTTCCTCCCCCCCTTTTCGCGATACATCCCTTTATGGGCATCAACACCCGGAATTACGAGTTGAAAACATTCCCTTCCAAACCAGGCTATACGAGCTTCCTTGAAGATCTGCTCGACAAAAATTTCAGTGAATTCAAGAACGACACGAGCCCTGAAATGCGGCTCGACAATCTTTCCCGGCGTGACTGGAGCAAATTCAACGGCAATATCGAGTCAATCGGCTCGCATGACTTTGCCGGCATCAAAGTCTATCCTCCATTAGGTTTCAACCCCTGGCCCGAGGATGGAGATGGGTATGCGGATAACCAGGAGCTGCAGCACGAATGTGAGAAGGTTCACTACCTCTACGATTTCTGCATACTGCACAACATTCCCCTGACGGCGCATTGCAGCGATGGCGGATTCCTTGTTGACAAAAAATACAGGGACTTCACCAATCCCGCCAAATGGGAGAAGGTTTTACAGCAGAAAGAGTACGAAACACTCCGACTCAATCTCGCCCATTTCGGAGGGGTTGAAAGGGAAGACTGGAGAGACAAAGTAGCCGACCTGGTGCTGAAATATGAAAATGTTTACACCGATATTTCCTATCAGGGAGTCGATCAGAAAGTTTATGGCAGGCTGAAGCTCTTTTTCGATAACTATAATACCGTCAACAGAACCCGGTTGATAAAAAAGATCATCTTCGGCTCCGATTTCATGATCAATCTTCAGGATATCCAGACCTATAGTACCTACCTGCAATATTTTGCCGACACAACAGCGTTCACATTGGAAGAAAAAGACCTGTTATGCAATGGCAATGCAATGAGGTACCTCTTTCTCGCGTGATCTTCTGGAAGGGAGAGCTTTGTGTGACGTTTTCGCAGTTGAATTTCCATTGTTACTCTTTGTATTTAAAAGGCTTAGTCAATATTGAATTGATGTATATCCTGATCAGGATTTATTCTTCAATCTATGCGCTGAAATATATAAAGCACAATAAAGAGGTTAAAACTTCAAACCAATAATACCGAATAGGGAGGTTGTCCAATGGCAGAAGATGAAAGGAATAAAACTACTGAAAATGGTGAACCAAAAACAGACAAATCTGGAGCAATCACAGATTTTGCTGAAACAACCTCACGAGTGGTTCAAAAAGCAGCAGCTATACTGGAAGAGGAAATAGCTAAAGGTATTATTGCTGCAAAACAAGTCGAAGAAAGACTAAAAAATGTCAGCGAACTGCATGAAGGAAATCCTGTGGCAATGATAGAGGGATTTAGAAAAGAAGCACATGAAGTAGCTGAAATGGCAATGACTGAGTTTAACAGAAAAGCAATGTCTGTTTGTATAAAACTATGCGAACCTATCTGTGCAATAAGCGATTATACAATCGGGATCAGTTTTTTTGGCTTGTCGGTGGGTACGTTTACCATTAAGGGTCAGACAAATTTTTTCAACTGCAAGGATCAAGAGCCGCTTTCAAACACACCTTTAACACAGACTCATGGGGTATCATAGATGTAATCCCGAATAATATATGTGTAATCCTCAATTTCAAGCACCGTTATTATTATGCCAAATAAAGCGAGGAATGATTTTGTTCAAACTGTCTTGAATCGATATAACGATATCACCATTAAAGCTCTTTTATCATTTTTGCCGGCAAAAGAGCCAAGTCGCTATCTCTATGATCTATTGCCTTCTTATCCTGAACGTCCAGGCAAAGGTTTACGTCCGGGATTATGCATCGCGACATGCAAGGCTTTTGGAGGTGATATAAGCAGTTCTCTGCAATCGGCAGTTGCCATTGAGATGTTTCATAATGCTTTTTTAGTCCATGATGACGTAGAAGATGGCAGCCAGTTTCGTCGTGGAAGCCCTGCCCTCCATACTCAATACGGAACAGGGATTGCCATCAATGTTGGAGACGCCTTAATGGTTCAAAGTCTTCGGCCATTGATGGCAAATCTTTCAACTCTTGGCCCGAAACTCACATGGCAAATCTTCAGTGAGATTGAATATATGGTTAGCCAGTCAGTCGAAGGACAAGCCATGGAGCTTGGCTGGGTTCGTGATAACTCCCTAGACATCATTGAAGATGAATATCTCCGCATGATTCTTAAAAAAACATGCTGGTATACCTGCACTAGCCCATTTCGCATTGGAGCCTTGATTGCAACTGGCGGGTCAATTAATCTCAATCGCTTTAACCGCTTTGGATTTTATGTTGGAGCAGCCTTTCAGATTCAGGATGATATCCTGAATCTTATTGGCGACGATGCAAAGTACGGCAAAGAAATTGGAGGCGACATCTGGGAAGGCAAAAGGACTATGATGCTTATACACACCTTGCAAGCATGTTCTGAAACCGAAAAGGAGCGAATCAGATTATTCCTCCTGACTCCACGCTCTAATCGAGTAGAGAGTGATGTGAGATGGGTACAAAGCATTATGTCAAAATACGAGAGTATTGAATTTGCCATAAAAAATGCACAGCAACTCGCAGGAGCAGCATTAAGAGAGTTTTATGTCGCTTTTGGAGATATCCCGGATTCGGCCGATAAAAAATTTATTCACGATATCATCTTGTATATGATTGAACGAGAACTCTAATTATGTTGATGCCAGGTTATCAAATCTTAACCTGCAGTTCTGTTCATCTCCTAGCCGCATATGCAATGTCACAGCATCAGCAGCCCTCCCGAAACCGGGATATAGCAGCCCGTCACAAATCGGCTGTGCTCGGAAGCAATTGCAAACACCACACCGGCTATGTCTTCCGGCAGGGCAACCCGCTTCAGGGGGGTCATGTCTGCCATCATGGCTTTCTGTTCCTCGGGCAACCAGGATGTAGCATCGGTCAGGGTAAGGCCGGGGGCAACTACGTTGACGCGTATGCCGAAAGGTCCAACCTCTTCCGCAAGAGAGCGGACGAAGGCATCAAGGCCCGATTTTGCAGTGGAGTGGGCAATGAAACCCGGTGATGAGTGGCGCGACAGGGTGCTTGAAATAGCGATAATGCTTCCCGACTTCCTTTCGATCATGCCCGGCAGCACAGCCTGGCAGCAGAAAAATATCGACTTGAGCTCTCCCGAAAGCTTCGCTTCAAATTCATTCCAGGCAAATTCCGTGAAAGGTTTTACCGGAAAACCAATCGAAGCATTGCTTACCAGGAGGTCGACCGGACCGAGGTTTTTTTCTACCTCCGCGACCATCAAACGCACCTGCTCCCCGTCGCGGACATCCGCCCTGAAAGCCTGCGCCCTGCCGCCTGCGGTTATGATTTCTTCAACAACAGCTATAGCCGCGTCTTCACTCTGAAAATAGTTTACCGCGACAGCCGCGCCTTCAGCACCCAGAAGTTTGGCCGTAGCCCGGCCTATCCCGCGGCTTGCGCCTGTGACCAATGCGACTTTACCTTTCATATCCAGTAACCCCTCCATTAGTTTAGGATCATCATTGAAAAAATGGAATTATCAATCAAACATAACGAAAAGGGATATCTGCCAGAAATCTGGTAGTGTCAAGTTATTGAAAATAACGCAGAAAGAGTATTGTTGACGAGAGGGGGATGGATACCTGAGAAAGGAATATTGAAGCGGAATTGGGAGGTGGCTAACCCGGATATAATGGTTATAATTCGATGGCGGCGATAACGGATAGAGCGATTGGCTTTACCAACCACAATGCACCTTCAACCATGAAAAAAACTTCATCAAGGCGGCTCATTAGCGGATTGCTTGCGCTGTTTTTCTTGACAGGTTCAAACACCGCATTCTCCTGTACGGACTTCATCCTGAAAGCCCGGGATGGGAGCGTCATCAACGCAAGAACCAATGAATTTGCAATCCCGGCGAACTCGAGCATCGTTTTCGTGCCTGCCGGCAAAAACTTTTCCAGCACCGCACCCGACGGACAGAAAGGCCTGAGCTGGCAGTCTCGCTATGGATTCCTTGGGTTGAACGGCATGGGGATGAATGACAAGTTTGTCGATGGCATGAACGAGAAGGGTCTTTCGGCGGGTCAGCTGCTGTTCCTCGAAAGCCGCTATGAAAGCATCGACGCAAGCCAGGCAGGCATCGCTCTCAGCAATATCGATATGTGTGCCTGGATTCTTGGCAATTTTTCAACCGTCGATGAAGTTAAACGGGCATTGCCGGGTATCCGTGTCTGGATGCAAAACATCGAACAGCTCAAGAGCCCGCTTCCGCTCCATGTCGCCATTCACGATGCAAAAGGCAACAGCATGGTCTTGGAGTTCATCAACGGTGAAAAAAGGATATACGACAACCCTGCAGGGGTTATGACCAACATGCCAGAACTCCCTTGGCATTTGACCAATCTGCGTACCTATGCAAACCTCAATCCTTATAATGCACCGGAGAGAACTATTGCCGGAACGTCCGTCAAGCCGATCGGCCAGGGCAGTGGTTGGCTGGGCTTGCCCGGCGACTGGACGCCCACCTCTCGATTTGTGCGTATTACCGAGATGGTCAACAGCACCTTCCCGCCGGCAGATGCCCGCGAGGCTCTCAGCAACTCAATCCATATCATCAACAATGTCGACATCCCCTTCGGTGTGATCCGGGAAAAAATGGCCGATGGATCGACCGTGTGCGAATTGACGCAATGGACGATTTTTAAGGATCTTACCAATAAAATCCTGTACTTCCGGACCTACAATAACTCCAATTTGCGATGCATAGATTTGGCAAGACTATCTGCCTTGCACCAAGGTGGACCAAACCTTGAGTTGCCGGTGAATACCGGCCCCGATGTGATCAATTTGACAAAAAAAATGGTCAGGCAGCCGGCTCAACCTTAATAGATCCGTGCAGACCCTCTTTCGGAAGGCGGCATTATGATGCGAACACCTTGGCAAAATTCTTGCCTTCGATGCCTGCAACATTGGATAAAGGAGATCAAGAAAGGCCAAGACTGTTGCTCGACAGGCTTTTGTATGCGGGAATTGTCTACCATGAAACAAGAAAAGCCCTTTAAAATAAGGGCTTTCCGGACTGTATGGGATAGTTCTGGACTATCATTTGGCGGAGAGGGTGGGATTCGAACCCACGGTACACCGAAGCGCACAACGGTTTTCGAGACCGTCCGATTCAACCACTCTCGCACCTCTCCAAGTGCTTAATTCTAAACGCTACAATAGTTTAGCTGATATTTTGGTGCTTATTCCGATGATTTTCAATAGTAACAAGCGTTCAAATTTTCCTACTAAGGTTGTGAATATAATAAAAAATCAGAACCCTTTTTCTGTATGAGATTTTTCTGTTAAAGAAATTGATATCAGGTCAACTCAGCTCAGTTATTTTAATTAGAACAAGTTGGCTATAGCGAGTTTCTTCCGGTGTTATGGGCTGTTTATTCTGAAGGAGGGGAAGAAGAGCGCCCCAAGCTATGATTCTTGATATGTCCATATTTTGCTTCCAAGCCCATTTCTTTCCTACTACATCATGCAAGATTCTGAAAAGCTGAAATACCCTCCCTTGCTGCTGATGATGACATGATAAATCACTTTCACATCAAGAAGCTTTCCTGTATCGAAAGCTTTAACGGTATACACCTATTGGTTCATGAGCAGGGAATATCCTCGGGAGGTCGGGCTTATATGGTAAATGGATTACGATTCAATTAGGCCGCACTGTTGATGAGGCAAGCTGGCGCGGGAAGAATTACATGCCAAGTAAACGGATTTTTCCAGACCCATGAGGTAGGGCAGGGGGAACATACTTTGTGAATTGGAATATTTTTTATTTCTCTATAAGGCTCTTCTTTTTTATATATACTTGTTTTATGTATACCTGCATGCTCTTCCTTGAATTGATTAAGGCAAATGCATTCTCTTCATAAACACAATCTGATTTAATAATGAAAAAATCTCTTGCTGTTTTGGGGGCTGTTCTTACTGCGGGACTCTTGGCTATTCCGGTATATGCGGGGCCTTCTGTTTATGTGAGTGGAAATATTGGTGCGGCGTCATTTAATGATATCGATCAAAAAACGCCTGTTACTCAGGTTACTGAAGGAATAATATCGACGAAAACCGGCATAAATGTGCTGGGTGCTGTCGGTGTGAAGTGTTGTGTGACTCACATCCGGCTTGAGGCCGAATATGGTTATCAGAGAAATAATGCTGATAAAATCAAGATGAGGTTTGGCGTTTTTGGTCTGACTGGCAATTATTCAGTCACGTCATATATGGCTAATGCCTACTACGATCTAAATGCAGTTGTCGCTAATCCTTATCTTACCGCGGGCATTGGAGTGGCCGAAGTCGGTGTTAATAATGTTCCAAATCCACCGTATATCATTAACGAAACACATTCTGTTCTTGGTTATCAGTTCGGAGCAGGAGTTGCTATTCCGGTGACCAAGTTCATTGATATCGATGCCCGATACCGCTACTTTGGCACGAGCAGGGTTACCCTCTCAAATGATAACGGTAATTTCATCTTACCCGGAAGCAGTTTTCTGGTCGGCTTGAGAGTCGGGCTATAGCTTGCAGCACAGAAAGAAAAAAGGAGGTTTCGACCTCCTTTTTTCTTTCTGTGAATCTTGGATGCGATGCTTTTTTGGCCATACTTCGAGTGTGGCAAAAAGCCTAAGCAGTGAAAGCTGATCATGCAATAGACTTCCTGAGCCTGAACGCTATCAGCAATCCACCAATACCCATAAGTGCATAGGTGCTTGGTTCTGGAGCGGGAGAGTGCCCTAAGGTAACGTTAGTAATTCCAACTGCTGAACTTGGATTGACAGGTACGATAGTAAACCCTGTAAAATATTCTCCCGTCACAACACCACCTATAAAAGTGAGATTGCCACTGTCCATGTTTGATACCCATATGTTGGAAAAAAGGTAAGAAGACTGATTAGTATACACTGTAAGAGTGATTGGTGTGCGATTGAACTGTGCCATATCTAAAGCCAACATATTATACATTGGAGCTTTATTGATATCACCGATAAGCAGTCCACCTGCATCACTCAAGAGGAGAGGCACTGTCTTTGTGAACCCACTTTCTTGTCCTACAATCAGGTTCATGACGGAACTGTAAGTGACATCACCACGTTTAAAAGGATCACCAGGGGAGGTAACGCCTGGTTTCAACTGGATTGCAGTTGGCCCACCATAGTCCTGAAAATTCGAATTGTAGACAATACTACCTTGGGCATTAAAAGTAGCCCGATCCGTATACCCTACACCACTGGCACTTGCAATCCCAGTCATTACAAACATCAACAAACCAGTTACCCAAAAAACTGCAAGTTTTTTCATTTTTCTATCCGGTTGGTAAAGCATTGATGAGACGTATCTGCCGCATTTGAAATAGGCAGAATGGTTTCTTTTGCAATCAGAATACCTTGGAACGAATTACTGCAAGAAAAAAAAGCGGTACAACAGTTCTACTGCGGGGGTAACAATCAAGTATATTAAAAATATATATTATTAGCAAAAAATATACCCTATAGGCATCTGATTATATATAGGTATGGGCGAATGTGCAATAAGAGCAAGCAATGGCTTTGTTTGCTTAAGAAGAGATGAAGATTTTCAGGTTCTTGCTTCTTTAAACTGTAACTGCGTGGTTTTGTATATAAGTCCACAAGCCCAAATTCCACGTCCTACAGTTTAACTGTGGGGGCAAAGGTCCTAAATGCAAAAAGCCTCCGGAGATGGAGGCTTTTAACGTAGACTTATGTTCCTGAGCGGGAAACGAGACTCGAACTCGCGACCCCAACCTTGGCAAGGTTGTGCTCTACCAACTGAGCTATTCCCGCGTTATGAGGCATAAATATAAGGATATTTTATTTTTGTGCAACTCCCTCTCTTCTTTTTCTTCACAATCTTTTCTCCCCGAATCAGTTAACCGTATTTTTCCCAACTGCCAACTGCCCACTGCCCTCACTTTCTTCACTCAGCACTCAGCACTCAGCACTCAGCACTCAGCACTCAGCACTCAGCACTCAGCACTCAGCACTTTCTTTCCCAGCACTTGATTAAAGCGCAAGTTCAGTCATAATCGTCTCCATATCCTTATCCCCCCTGCCGGACAGATTAACTACAAGCACTTCATCACTCTTCATTTCAGGCGCTCTGGTGATGGCGTAGTGTATGGCATGGGCCGATTCAAGCGCACAGATAATGCCTTCGGTTTCAGCGAGTCTTTTAAGGGCGGAGAGTGCCTCGATGTCGGTGACGGAGGTGTATGTTACCAGTCCGAGTTCCTGCAGATAGCAGTGTTCAGGGCCTACTCCGGGATAATCCAGACCAGCGGAGATAGAGTGTGCCTCCTGAACCTGACCGTCCTCATTCTGCAGAAGCTTTGTCATTGCACCATGCAGCACTCCGGGTGTTCCAAGAGTCATGGATGCAGCGTGCCTTGCCAACAGTCCTTCGCCGGCGGCTTCAACCCCTACCAGCTCGATCTCTCGGGCATCTTTCAAAAATTCATAGAACATGCCGATTGCATTGCTTCCTCCGCCAACGCATGCCGTGATAACATCGGGCAGTTTGCCCGCCTGCTCTATAATCTGTGAGCGGGTTTCTTTTCCTATAATGGCCTGAAAATCGCGGACAATCATCGGATAGGGGTGCATGCCCACAACTGAACCGATGATGTAAAAGGTCTCTTCAGGGTTATTCATCCAGTCGCGTATAGCCTCGCTGGTCGCATCTTTCAATGTTTTAGAGCCGCTGCCAACTGCGCGTACTTCAGCGCCGAGAAGTTTCATTCTTGCCACGTTCGGTGCCTGCCGCCGGATATCCTCCTCCCCCATATAAACGATGCATTCAAGATCAAAAAGTGCGCATACCGTTGCTGTGGCCACTCCGTGCTGTCCCGCACCGGTTTCGGCGATCACCCTTTTTTTGCCCATGCGTCTTGCAAGCAGTACCTGACCGAGCGCATTGTTGATTTTATGCGCTCCGGTATGGCAGAGATCTTCACGCTTCAGATAGATCTGCGCACCCTTCAGTGTCCTGCTGAGCCGTTCGGCATGGTAGAGCGGTGTAGGCCTGCCTACATAATCACGAAGGAGGTGGTCCAGTGCCGACTGAAAGGTCGGATCGTTTTTAGCCTTGCTATACTCCAATTCCAGATCGGCAGCATTTTTTACAAGGGTTTCAGGGATAAACTTGCCACCGAAAATGCCGAAATGTCCGGCGGAATCAGGAGCGGAATAGACTGTCGGCACCATGGAACGACTAAAAGTTAAAGAATTATCAACAGAGTGGTTATTGCCTTTACGGCGTTACCAAAAACCCCATCCTTTTCGCAAATATAAGGTTTTCCGGTAATAGAGTTTCATCGATCCGCGAGTTTAGTGGCGGGCAACTTGTCTTGAAGCCGGTAATGTTTCTATGGTCGTAGGATTATATGGGGGTATTAGGGGAAGTATTCGCTGTATTGTCTCGGGTTACATGGTCATTGAGCATGAAGCCTCTTCAAGTTCATCGGCAGTAAACCGATATCCCTCTCTTTCGATATAGGCCATTTTTGTCTCTACGTCTTCAATCCTGTTCACCGCTTCATTAAACGCTTCATCACTCTTCATTCTTTCAAGGAAGTCAAGAGCTTTCTTTTGTGACATGTTTTTTCCCTTTGGTTAAGTTGTTGGGTTAAAAGGGTTAGAAAGTTTTTGTACCATCACGCGAATTTAATAAAAAAATAGCAGCTTCAAGCTATCTGCCTACACCACGGTGGTACTAGTAGATGGCATTCGAGTTGATCAAAATCATTGACAGCAGCTCCCATCCGCCCCGACTCCCATTTTTAACTCAGCACTCAGCACTTTCTTTCCCAGCACTAAAAAAAGCCAACTGCCAACTGCCCTCTATTCAATTGCTTCGGGAATAAAGGACAGTGCTTTTTGCTGTTGGTTTTATACTTTAAGTATTATTCTGCTTAACGGATAAAATGTTGTTACGTATCTCTTTTCCTATTCGGTCTATATTCTCAATATCTTTCTTATCACTTACCATCACAATACCTTAGCTGAGCGATACTGCCCTGATGCTTAACAACCGACGAACTTCTATAGTGACAATGTTCTGCCTTGTTGTTCTGGCACTACCTCTTTTTTGGGGTGGGGTTGGGCTCGCTGCTGAAAAGCCGGCAAAGCAGAAAGCCGGTGTTTCTGAAAAACAAACTGTACCGCCCGATTCGCTTTCCGGTCCGGGAGCTCTCACAAGCACTATCTTCTATACAGCAAAGGATTCGGTTATCTACAATCTTGACCAGCGCAACATGGAGTTGTGGGGGAAAGCCCGTATCGACAATGAAGATGCCAATGTAAAAGCCCCTAAAATAGTTATTGACCTCAATACGTCACTGTTTCATGCCTACGGTAATGCCGATACCTCGAAAACGGCTGCTGACCCTGCTGTCTTTACTGATCGGCAGGGGAGTTTCAATGCTGAAACAATGGCCTATAACTTTCAGACGAAAAGGGGAGAGACAACAAATGTTTTATCCTCGTCCAATAAGGTCATTTTTCAGGGAGAGCATGTAACCAGGCTTGAAAATGGTGAAATGAACATCCAGGGCGGCACGTTCACGACGTGCGATGATTCTTCTCCTCATTACTGGTTTTCCTCCTCTCACATGACCGTTATTCCTGAACAGCGGATTATTGCAAAGCCGCTTATCATGTATATCCGGCCTGAAATATTTTCCCGGCGTCTCCCGGCCATACCCATTCTCGCCCTGCCCTATATGGTTTTTCCGTTAAAGGAAAGTCGATCGTCAGGTTTTTTGATGCCAAGTATCGGCAACAACAGTGATGCAGGTTACTATTTGTCTAATCTCGGGTATTTCTGGGCAATAAACGACTTCCTGGACCTTCGCTCTGATGGCGACATATCATTAAATGGAAGCTGGCGCCTCGGCGAAAGGTTTCGCTACACAAAGAGCAATGCTTTTTCAGGGGAGATTTCCGGAGAGTATAAACGGTATCCGATATACAATGACTGGAACGCGAAATATATCCATAACCAGGTTTTTGATTCAACTACCCGGCTTGATGTCAACATTCAGCTCCAGGGAGCACCGCAGGGCTACAATCTGAATTCACTCAATTCCATTGCAACGTTGACCCAGCAATCGAATGCCCGAGCGGCACTGGCAAAAACCTTCAATGATGAGAACAGTATTGCGGCCATCACCTGGAACCGTTCCGAAAACCTGAGCACTCTTGATGCCACCCAGACCATCGACGCATCATTCTACCAGAACCGTATGTATCCCTTTCGCACCGGGTCTTTTCGGGATGACTGGCGTTCTGATGTGTCACTATCGACCGCAGCTTCATTCATCGGCTCCTCTACCTCCGCAAGTGAAGCAACGTCGTCCGGGTATGCTGCAAATGCAAATATTGAGGTAGGGTATTACCATGACATTGCCGAAGGGAGTAAGGCTCTAGTTACTCAGGGTGTTAGCTTTCAGGCATCAAAACCTCTATCCGGACTGTATAATTATGCAAACAGTGGTACAAGTGTTGTGCTTCCTCTCCGTATGCAATCCACCCTGTTTCATTATTTCAATGTCAACCCAAGTCTGACCTTTATTCATTCGCTCTCTTCAGACGTTGCCAACCATGACGTCTCAACAACCGTTTTTGCTGTCGATGCATCCACCAGGCTTTATGGTACGCTTGAGACAGGGCTCCTCGATACTCTATTTGGGCTCAAGGCACTGCGCCATACCTTTATTCCAACTATCAGCTACCTCTGGAATCCCTCTTTTTCAGGCAATGCCTACAACTACTATGGGAGTGTCTATGACTGGACCGATCCTCAGCTTTTTGTCCGTCTTAATAATACGACCAGCGCCGGACTGCCCGAAGGTCAGAGTACAGTCGGTATAACTCTTAAAAACCTTATTCAGGGCAAAGTAAGGGGTTTAGGATCCATCGCGGAAGATGGTTCCCTTGCCGCGGACCCGACAGTGCAGCTCCTCTCTGTTAATGCGTCAACATCGTATAATTTTAATGCCGATGCCATTCATCTGGCGCCGTTGACCCTTACTGCATCCAGCAATGTGCTGTCGCCCTCTCTCTTTTTCTCTGCAGGTTCGATGTATGATATCTACAGCTATAATCCATTTACAGGAGAGAGAATTAACCGCCTCAACAATGATGATGGCAATGGATTATTTCGCTTTATCAAGGGGTTTCTCAATATGAGCTTGAGTATTCAGGGCAGCAGCGATGCTTCAACTTCCACATTTCCCCTAATCACTACAACAGCCCCGTTGTATGTGCCGAATACTGCGCAATCCATATTTCTCGAGCGCTTCAACACAGAATATTTCAGAACCATAAATTACACTCAGCCCTGGCAGCTGCAGTTTTCACTCTTTTTGCAATCTGACAAGAGCAATCCGATTGTGCCGGTTACATCCACCCTTGTAAACGCATCGTTAAAAGAGTCGTTATCGAAAGAGTGGCAGATAGTGCTGAATACAGGGTACGATCTTCAAAACAAAGACTTTGTTTTTCCAATGCTCCAGCTCAATCGCGATCTGCATTGCTGGCAGGTGAGTATTCAGTGGATTCCATTCGGACTGTTCAAGAGCTATGCTCTCCAGATAGGTATGAAAGCCCCATGGAGCGATTTCAACATCCGCAGTGTAAAAGGAACCGCGTATTAGCTGATCATGCAGTTTTCTCAACCAGATCGAGAATCCTTCTCAGCCGGTTGTTAAACTCTTCGTGCGCATCGTGGTGTATGCAGTGCGCTGCTTTCGGAATGATAAAAGCACCCGCCTGTGGCAGAAGCTGCTGAAATTCAGGTATGATTTTGTGAGGAGGGAGTGCTGTATCTTCTGCACCCCATACAAGATATGCAGGGCCGGTATAATTGCAAGGCTTCGGGAGATGATCAAGCCTGAAATCAAGAGGTCTTTTAGAGGGAGAGAGAAAAGACCATTGGGCTCCTTTGTCCTGAAGTGGAAGGGTGAATTGATTGATGAGCTTGTCATCCACTTTATTTTGATTAAAGTAGGTAGGCATGAGGCTCTGACTGACTCCCAGGGGATTTGCAAATGCAGAAAAAAGTACTTCACCAATTATAGGAGAACCTACAAGGCCGAAAAATATACTTGTCATCCCTTCCATGGTATCACCAAAAAGGCCGGAAGGGTTTGCAAGAACGAGGGCTTTTACTTTCTCAGGTTTATGGTGGGCAAAGTAGATGCCGCTTGCCGCCCCCATTGAGTGCCCGATAATAATGACCTTATCCAGCTTTTTCAGATAGAGAAATGCTTCAATCTGTGATGCAAAGAGCTCAAGACTGTAGCGGACATTTGGTTTCTGCGATTTTCCAAAACCAACAAGGTCGAGAGCATAAATTTTATGCTCATGAGCAAAAGCGGGAATATTCAGGTTCCAGTGCTCCAGCATGCCACCGTACCCGTGAATAAAAAGAAGGGGAGTTTTTCCAGGGTGAACGGTACCAAACTCCTGATATCTGATTTTTGCCTCATCTTCAGGTGAGAATTGCCACAAAAAGTATTGATCTTTGATCGTACTGCTCATGAAAATATCCGTAAAATGTTTCTGAGGCTAAAACTTATAAAACAATATATCTGTTACGTGGCAATATAAAAGATATTGTTTAAAACGATTAATAGGGTTAAATTAATCCTATTTACTTTAACGCGGTCAATATGCTTCAGGTTTCCCGAAAATTTGAATATGGTCTTCATGCTGTTACTTACCTGGCAACCAAGGGTCAAGACAGGATTGTGACCGTCAAGGAAATGGCAGAGGATATCGGATTTTCCCAGGAGTTTCTTTCCAAGGCTATGCAGAGCCTCAAGCGAAGCGGTATTGCAACCTCTGTTCAGGGGGTAAAAGGGGGTTATATGCTTGGCAGGCCGGTAGCTGAAATTACAATAGCGGATATTGCAATTGCCATAGAAGGGAAGCCTCATATTGTACATTGCGGAGTTGATGCCGGCAGCTGTGAAATATTTTCCTCATGCTCCCATCGCAGCTATATGAACAAACTGCAGGTGAAAATTCAGAATCTTTTAGAGGAGACTACGATTCAAGGTCTGCTGCAGCAGATAGTCCGATGAACCAAGAGAAACGAGAAAAGGTTTTTTCCTTCACTTTGTTCTGTGTTTATTACCTCCCGGGATGAGTTGCCTTTCTTGAAGGTTTCCCCGTCCAATCATTAATGCACCACATTATTTTTCAATCATGACCACTCATAGACTCAGCAATTCAGCAGTCGCTGAAACGAGTCTGCCGGATATTGTTCTCAAAGGCATCAATACTCACAATCTCGCCAATATTTCGGTTTGTATTCCCCGCAATCGTTTTGTCGTGCTGACTGGTGTCAGTGGCTCAGGCAAATCAAGTCTCGCGTTCGATACCCTCTATGCCGAAGGTCACCGCCGTTATGTGGAGTCTCTTTCAGCATACGTGCGGCAGTTCCTTGAGCGAATGCCCCGGCCTGATATTGAAAGTGTCGAAGGAATAGCTCCTGCAATTGCTATAGAGCAGAAACCCATCCCTAAAAACCCGCGTTCCACTGTTGGCACGGTGTCGGAAATTTATGACTATCTCCGCCTGCTGTATGCCCGTATTGGTAAAATATATTCTCGCGATACCAACGAACTTGTTCTCAAGCATACTCCGGATGACGTAAGCCTGCAGGCCGGCTTTATTGATGAGGGTACAAAGTTTTACGTTGGTTTTCTTTTTCCTGCCCATCAGGATGCCGGACACCATAGCTGCTCTGTTCAGGATGAAATAGCAAATCTGCTGAAAAAAGGGTTTTTCAGGGTCGTTGCCGGTGATGAGGTGCTTGATCTTAATACTGAGAAAGCCTGCAAACGGGTGATTGAGATGCCGAAATCAGAATGCGCTTCTCTTCTTGTTCTTGTTGACCGTTTTGTGGCTAAGCACGACGAAAAGGTTTTCAGTCGCATCTCTCAGGCTGCCGAAAGCTGTTTCAATGAATCCGGAGGGTATGCCGCCCTGAAAGTAGTCGGAGGAAAGACCTATCACTTCAGTGATCGTTTAGAATTGAATGGAATAGAATATCAGGAGCTTTCTCCCCAGCTTTTTGCCTTCAACTCGCCGATAGGTGCATGCACAACCTGTCAGGGGTTTGGTCGGATAGCCGGTATTGATGAGGATGCTGTTGTGCCCGACAAGTCACTCACGATCGAAGAGGGTGCCATTGTGTGCTGGAACTCCGAAAAATACCGATGGAATCTCCGACAGCTTCTTGCTGTAGCCCCGACTCTCGGCATCCCCCTTGATCTCCCCTATGAAAAGATTTCCTATGCGCATAAGGAGATTATCTGGAAAGGATTGCCTGATGAACGATACAAAGGTATCTGGCCTTTTTTTGCAGAAATAGAAAAAGATGCCGGCTACAAAATGCACTATCGGGTTTTTTTAAGCCGTTATCGCGGTTATGCAACCTGTCCTGATTGTGAAGGGAACCGTCTTAATCCTGACGCACGGCTTGTGCGCGTTTCGGGTTGCACGATCGGCGAGGTTTCACGCATGAATATCACCGAGGCATCCGGGTTTTTCGACAATCTGGATATATCGCCTTTCGACCGCAAAGTAGCTGAAGTCATTTTACAGGAGATTATAAAACGTCTTGGTTATCTGCTCGATGTCGGGTTGAATTACCTTACCCTTGACCGACTGACCCATACACTGAGCGGGGGTGAATTTCAGCGCATTAATCTTTCCACCTCTCTTGGTTCTCCGCTTGTCGGGGCAATCTATATTCTTGATGAACCGAGTATCGGTCTTCACCAGAGTGATTCCGCACGCCTTATTATGCTGCTCAGGCGGTTGCGCGATCTTGGAAATACTGTTGTAGTTGTCGAACATGATCGTGAAATTATAGAAGCCGCCGATGAAGTGATCGACCTTGGCCCTTATGCCGGGCGGATGGGCGGTGAAGTGGTTTTTCATGGTTCGGTCAAGGCTATGAAAGAGCACGGCACCTCATTAACTGCCCAGTATCTCAAAGGCACAAAACTGATTGCGGTGCCAAAGGTTCGCAGAACGCCCGATTTCACCTCCTGCATTGAAATTACCGGTGCCATGCAGAACAATCTCAAGAATATTGATGTGCGTTTTCCTCTCAGCGTCATGACCTGCGTGACCGGTGTAAGTGGTTCAGGCAAGTCAACCCTGGTCAACGATATTCTCAACAAGGGGATTTTGAAGGAAAAAGTCGGGTTGAAGGAGAAGGTTGGAACTCACCGTTCAATATCAGGCACATGGCTTGTGGATAAAGTTGAGCATGTAGATCAGTCACCTATTGGGAAATCGAGTCGCAGCAATCCTGTAACCTACCTCAAGATATTCGATGACATCCGGACTCTTTTTTCGCAGACAAAAGATGCAAAACAAAGAGGCTTGAAGGCCGGATATTTTTCTTTCAACATTCCGGGCGGTCGTTGTGAAACCTGTGCCGGCGAAGGCAGTGTACACATCGAGATGCAGTTTCTTGCCGATATTGAAGCTGTGTGTGAAGATTGCCGGGGACTGCGTTACAAGCCCGATACTCTTGAGATCAAGTACCAGGGGCTTTCCATAGCCGAAGTTCTGGATATTACTGTAGAAGAGGCTATCTTATTTTTCCGCAACGAGAAAAGTATTGCAAAAAAACTGATGGTACTCGACGAAGTAGGGCTTGGTTATATCAGGTTAGGCCAGTCATCAAGTACTCTATCGGGCGGGGAGGCACAGCGTCTCAAGCTTGCAAGTTTCATTGCCCGGGCCGATGTGGAGCATACGCTCTTTATTTTTGATGAGCCTACAACGGGTCTTCACTTCGAAGATATCAACAAGTTGATCCTTTGTTTTGAAAAACTTCTCGAACAGAAGAATACCCTGGTCATTATTGAACACAATCCGGATATCATTACGCAGGCGGACTGGATTATAGATCTTGGGCCGGGTGCGGGGGATAAAGGGGGCACTATTGTCGCAGAAGGTACTCCCGAAGAGATTGCAGCAATGGATCACTCACTTACAGGGCGCTATCTTAAGCCATCTCTTGAGCGTTGAAGAGGTTTTTCTTTGCTCAATCCTTCATTTTATCATCTTCATGCGTGCCTCCGTGCAGTCTGATATGCGGAAAGTGCGACTGCGCGGTGCGCTCCACCCATACCGGGTTACCCTTACTGAATTCGGTTTCATTTGCAGCTACCGACATACGGTTTTTGGCAAGTGCGACGATTTCCTGCAACAGAGCAGCAAGACGCCCGTCTTCGGCTGTAGCCGTGTCATCCTGCATTTTCGAAAGGGTGCTTGTAAGCTTTTCCAGGGCAACTTTACCGATTGTGCAATAGAGCGCAGTATCGATTGGGTTATATAACTCCTCCGTCATAGGCATATCGCTTTTCAAACGTGAAAAATGTGCTTCCACAAATAAAGAAACTTTTGGAAGGAACAATATTTTTTTTAATATTCATGTGTTCTTTTAGCACTCGAAGTGCTTGAGTGCTAAACAGGGACAAATCAAATTACAAGTCAATAGTATTTTACTATTAATCTAAAATCCAAACAAGAGAAGACAATGAACTTGAAACCCTTAGCTGATCGAGTTATTGTTAAACCTGCACCGGCAGAGGAAAAAACCAAAGGCGGCCTTTATATTCCTGATACCGGGAAAGAAAAACCGCAGTATGGTGAAGTCGTTGCAGTAGGAGCAGGCAAGATTGCTGATAATGGCCAACTGCTTCAAATTGAGGTTAAAGTAGGTCAGAAAGTGCTGTATGGCAAATATTCCGGCACCGAAGTCAGTGTGGAAGGTGAGGATTACCTCATTATGCGCGAGTCTGACATTTTTGCTATTCTCGGCTGATCCGTTACTAAAATTTTCAAAAAAACTAACAGGAGGAATCTGTTACAATGACTGCTAAAGATATTCTTTTTGATGCTGAAGCCAGGGCCAAACTTAAAGTTGGCGTTGACAAATTGGCAAACGCTGTTAAAGTTACCCTCGGACCTGCCGGACGTAATGTGCTGATCGATAAAAAATTTGGTGCTCCTACCTCAACCAAAGACGGCGTGACCGTTGCTAAAGAGATAGAGCTTTCCGATCCTTTTGAGAACATGGGTGCTCAGATGGTTCGTGAAGTTGCATCGAAAACCAGTGATGTTGCCGGTGACGGTACCACAACAGCTACTGTACTCGCTCAGGCCATCTATCGTGAAGGTCTGAAGAACGTTACTGCTGGTGCCCGTCCGATTGACTTGAAAAGAGGTATTGACCGCGCTGTTAAAGAGGTGGTTCAGGAGCTGAGAAACATCAGCCGCAATATTACCGGTAAAAAGGAGATCGCTCAGGTTGGTACTATTTCCGCCAACAACGATCCTGAAATCGGTGAATTGATTGCCGAAGCGATGGACAAGGTCGGCAAAGACGGTGTTATCACTGTTGAAGAAGCAAAAGGTATGGAGACCGAACTTAAGGTTGTTGAAGGTATGCAGTTTGACCGTGGTTACCTTTCACCTTACTTCGTGACCAATCCTGAAACAATGGATGCTGAGCTCGAAGATCCGCTGATTCTTATTTATGACAAAAAGATCAGCAACATGAAGGAGCTTCTTCCTATTCTCGAAAAATCCGCACAGACTGGCCGTCCCCTCATCATTATTTCTGAGGACATCGAAGGCGAAGCTCTTGCAACGATTGTTGTCAACAAGCTGAGAGGTACTCTTAAAGTATGTGCAGTCAAGGCTCCTGGCTTTGGCGATCGCCGCAAGGCCATGCTTGAGGATATTGCTATTCTTACCGGTGGTACAGTTATCTCCGAAGAGAAGGGCTACAAGCTTGAAAATGCAACAATTTCATACCTCGGCCAGGCAGGTCGCGTTACCGTCGACAAGGATAACACTACCATTGTTGAAGGTAAAGGTACAGCAGAAGAGATCAAGGCACGCATCAACGAAATCAAGGGACAGATTGAAAAATCAACCTCCGATTACGATACTGAAAAATTGCAGGAGCGTCTTGCAAAACTTTCAGGTGGTGTAGCTGTTCTTAACATCGGAGCTTCAACAGAAGTTGAGATGAAAGAGAAGAAAGCACGTGTTGAAGATGCTCTGCATGCAACTCGCGCTGCTGTTCAGGAAGGTATCGTTGTTGGTGGCGGTGTTGCTCTTATCCGTGCAATCAAAGGTCTGGATAGAGCTATTGCAGACAACGAAGATCAGAAAACCGGTATTGAAATCGTCCGCCGTGCTCTTGAAGAGCCTCTTCGCCAGATTGTGGCAAACACCGGTACCACCGATGGTGCTGTTGTTCTTGAGAAGGTCAAGGCAGGTACAGGAGATTTTGGTTTCAATGCCAGAACCGAAAAATACGAAAACCTTGTTGAAGCCGGTGTGGTTGATCCTACCAAGGTAACCAGAAGTGCTCTTGAGAACGCGGCATCAGTTGCCAGCATTCTTCTGACCACAGAAGCTGCAATTACCGACATCAAGGAAGATAAATCAGACATGCCTGCAATGCCTCCGGGCGGAATGGGTGGAATGGGCGGCATGTACTAAGCCTGTCCCGGTTCTGTTTTTTAAAAGCCAGCCTTCGGGCTGGCTTTTTTTTTGTTACCTTTCAGAAATTTTTTGCTTCAATTCCTTATCTATACACAATGAAAGCCGTAGTTCTTGTCAGTGGAGGGATGGACAGTCTTGTGACCACTGCGATAGCTCACGAGAGTGGCTACGAATTGGCGGCCATGCATCTCAATTACGGCCAGCGTACCTGGCAGAAAGAGCTCTCATCGTTCCGCTCTATCTGTTCACACTTCAACATAGAGTCCCGCCTCGAAGTCAATGCCGACTTTCTCGCAGAGATTGGCGGCTCTTCACTGACAGATTATTCCATGCCGGTCAGTGGTGCAGATCTTCAGGGGTCAGCTATTCCCACCAGCTACGTTCCTTTCCGGAATGCCGGGTTTCTGTCGATGGCTGTGAGCTGGTCAGAAGTCATTGGGGCCGAAAAAATTTTTATCGGGGCAGTCGAAGAGGACTCTTCCGGCTATCCCGACTGCCGCAAGGTCTTTTATGACGCTTTCAATAAGGTTATAGCTCTCGGAACAAAACCCGAGACAAATATCGAGATCCTTACACCGCTCATTGAGATGCAGAAATCCGACATTGTCCTTAAAGGAATGGAGCTTGCTGTGCCTTTCGGGTTCAGCTGGTCATGCTATAAAAGCGAGGGCAAAGCATGTGGAGTATGCGACAGCTGTGCCCGTAGACTCAGGGCATTTGAACTTGTCGGCGTGCGCGATCCAATTGAATATGAAGAGCGTCCTAACTATATTTAGAGTCGCAGTTACGGTATCCTCATTTAATGTTGTCATCTCGAACGTTTTATCTTGTCATCTCGAACGCATGTCAGAGATCTCTCAGTCATCATCCATAAATCAGTTCAACTATGAGCTCTTCTACAACGCACTCCTCATCTTCAGACTCCCTCTCAGCAAGATTCAACCTTTCATTCGGCCTGATGGCCCTGATCTGGGTTGTTGGCCTGGCAGGGCATTTTACCGTGCTCCAGGAATGGCCGGCTCTGGCTCTTTATGTTCTTGGCTCCATTGGGCTTGTGCTGTATCGTGGTAAAACCAGTGGTGAATGGGAGCAAATGTATCTGGCTGGCGGAAATTTACGGAAGTCCCTTTTGTGGGGAGGAATTGCCGGTGTTCTGCTGTTCAGTATGGATGTCATCAATACAGTGATCTACTATAAGAACGGAGGCGCACCCATGTCCGGTATGCAGTTCATCCTCGTCAATCGTTCGTTGCTCTATTTATTCCCTGTTCTTGTTTTAGCCGAAGAGTTTCTATGGCGGGGAATCATGTTTTCTGCCATGATTGAGCGCGGGTTTAACAAGCATTTGACGGTATTTTTAACAGCTCTTTTCTATGTAGTCAACCATTTTGCCGTTGCCCCTGTCGGAATGAAAGAGCGTGCCATGATGGCTATGATGGCGTTTCCTATAGGTATTTTTGGCGGTTATCTTGTCCTCAAAACCCGTAATCTGTGGGGTAGCGTTCTGGTTCACATGATCACCATGCTCTCAATGATGCTCGATATTTTTGTTATTCCTCAACTGTTGCACTGATTATCGGCCATACCATGACGCAGAATAGAATTTCCACTCTTTTGCAGCAGGATAAAAAACTGCTGATAGCCTATTACATGCCGGAGTTTCCTGTTGTCGGAGCAACGCTACCTGTGCTTGAGGCACTTCAGGAGAGCGGTGCCGACATCATCGAACTTGGTATGCCGTATTCAGACCCCATCGGGGATGGCCCGGTGATTCAGGATGCAGCTCATACAGCGATCCGCAATGGTGTCACCATAAAGCATCTTTTTGAGTTAGTGCAGCATGCGCGCCAGGGGAGAGGGTGCACGAAGATCACAGCACCCATCGTTCTGATGGGTTACTGCAACCCGATGATAGTCTATGGTATTGAATGTTTTCTGCGCGATGCAGTGGAAGCTGGAGTTGACGGTCTCCTTATCCCTGATCTTCCGCCCGAGGAGGCTGCAGATTTTCTTGAGCAAGCTAAACGTATCGGTCTTTCTGTTGTGTTTCTTATTTCACCGGTAACTCCTCCCGAAAGAATAGAGCTTATTGACTCACTTTCGACGGATTTTTCATACTGCATTGCCGTAAATGCGACAACTGGCACTGCAAAGCTTTCTGATCACTCTACCGGTGCAGGGGTAGATGAATACCTGAAAAGGGTACGCAATCATGCCACTAAAAAAATTGTTGTAGGCTTCGGCATCAAGGACCGGGAGCGCGTGGAGCATATGTGGACTTTGGCCGATGGAGCAGTAGTCGGTACGGCCCTTCTCCAGCATATTGCCACAGCCAGAACTCCCGAAGAGAGCGCCCGACTGGCCGGTGAATTCTGGAAAACCCTGAAATGACCCCCGCCACCCAGACCTACCCTTCGGTCGATATCATCATCCCGTACTATAAAAGGCGCGACATGCTTGAGCGCTGCCTTGATTCGCTTGAAAACACGATCTATCCCTCCATGAGCATCATTGTGGTAGATAACGGAGGTAAAGAGGCCGGGCTGGTTTTTCTTGTAAAGCGATACAGAAACGCACGCCTGGAAAGGCTGGCTGTAAACAGGGGATATGCCGGTGGCTGCAATGCAGGGTTGAAGTGCTCCTCTGCCGATTACGTTGTCTTTATGAATGATGACACCATCCATGATCCTCTGTGGCTTGAGCGGCTTGTTCTTGTAGCCGGGAATGATGACCGCATTGCAGCTTTGCAGCCTAAAATTCTTTCACTTAGGCAGTCTGGCAAAGGAAAAAAGCTTTTTGATTATGCCGGAGCTGCCGGCGGGATGATGGACCGGCTTGGTTATCCCTGGTGTCTTGGCCGTCGGTCTGCCAGGCTTGAGTTTGACGAGGGGCAGTATGATATTGAACAGGATATTTTCTGGGCCTCCGGCGTTGCAATGTTTGTAAAAAGAGCAGTGGCTGAAGAACTCGGCGGGTTTGATGAAGATTTTTTTATGCAGATGGAGGAGATTGATCTCTCCTGGCGAATGAAACTTGCCGGATACCATGTGCGGTCAGTCCCTTCCTCAGTCATACAGCACCAAGGTGGTGCTTCATTGCAGGGCGGCACAGTGGAAAAAATTTATTTCAATCACCGCAACAATATTGCCATGCAGCTCAAGAACAGGAGTATGGTCAGCCTGTGCTGGTTGATACCAATGCGCGGTCTGCTTGAAGTAGCCGCCTCACTATATTATCTGATACAGCTTCCCGGTGGGCTGAAAAAATCGGGAGCAGTATGGCGCGCTATGGCTTATAATGTCAGCCGGATTTCGGAAACTCTCAAAAAACGCAAGACTATCCAGCAATCAAGGGTCATTGACGACAGTACCCTTTTCCGGCACTCCCCGATATCTCAAATGACCGGCGGCCGATAGCTCACTCGGTCTTCAATTCAGGCAATACCAATGATTCAGCCTGTTTTTTCATTGCTGACATCATTGATGGGCAATCCTTTTTCTGGACATTTTTTACCGCAAACCGGGGGGCAAAAAAACTTGGTTTGACTTCAGCCTTGTAGGAAAGAAATGTTCCTGCTCCCTTTGGGTAATCCACAAGTATCCACTCTCCATGATAGACCGTAAAATCACCGGTTATTTGCTCAAAATAAAGACGCTTATGAGCCTCTCCCCATACCTTCATCTTGATATTGACCGTTTTTTGAAAGAAGAGCGTCCCTGATCTTCCTTTCTCAAACATCACCTTCTCACTGCCATTGTCTGAAATCAAACCGCTGTCAAGAACATTCGGCACAAAATGTTTATGATTATCGTAATCTGTGATTACCTCCCATACTGTTTTTGGTGGTGCCGCAATATAGATATGTCCCTCGACTCCTGTCACCCCATCCGGCAGATCAGAGAGGACGACAAGCACTTCGCCCTTCAAGAGCTTCTCACGCTCTGTGGATAAAGAGTCAGAAGAAACGTTCTCTATTTGCTGTGCCAGTGAAAGGTTGTAAATCAATGAGATCAATAAGACTGCGAGGAGTAGTATGGACCGGTATACCTTTCTGATTGTACTACGCATAGAGAATGCAAAAACCTGTTTACTTTTTGTATTATTTCTGCGGCAGATGACCCCATTTCACCATATCCTTGACGGCATCAGTAATGCTTTCCTTCGCCGGTATAAATGATATGCCTAATTCCCGCTTGATTTTTGAATTGTCATAGCGCATAGTCTTGCCGATGTTGGTTCGGATATACGTACCTGTATCTCTTGGTTGTGTGAAAGAAAGGAGTTTCATAAGGAGTGTTCCGACTTTTCCCGAAAGATCCACCTTTGGCAATGAGTATGTAGCAAAACCTGAAGATGCAAGATGCGCTACCAGCTCTCTCATGTGCATTGCTTCTCCCGAACAAAGGTAACGGCCACTTGCGCTGTCGGTTTGCATGGCAAGAAGATGCGCTTTTGCGACATCCCGTACATCAACAAAGCCCCAGTTAATATCCATGATGCCAGGGTATACACCGGTCATAATGTCACGAATGACCTGGTTGCTGGTATTGAGTGAAGGTCCGAAAGAAGGTCCGATAACCATAAAGGGATTGATGGCAACCAGATCAAAATTTGGTCGTTTTCTCATAATGAAATCCCAGGCAGCCCGTTCAGCAAGTGTTTTGGAATAGTGGTAAGGGTTGCGATCAAGAGACGACATGGTATTCCAGTCTTTTTCCGTAAAGACTTTCATGCTTTCAGGTTCGTCAGTTATTGCGGCAATAGAAGAGGTAAAAATCATTCGCTTCACGTTGCCGGATTTCATGCAGCTTTCCAATACAGTTTCTGTTCCGTTAACTGCCGGGTCTACAAGGTCTGTTTGCGGGTTTTTAACGTTTATCACATAAGGACTTGCTGTATGCATAACAACCTCACATCCGGCGACTGCCCGATCGTATGATCCCTCAACGAGCAGGTCTGCTTCAACAAGTTCAAGCCGCTCTGCAGCACCGGGAAGTTCAAGAAGGAAAGGATAGTTCTTCGCGCTTTTGCGCACAGTTCCCCTGACGCTATATCCTTCTTGAAGCAGCTCTCTGACAATATGGGCAGCTATAAATCCGGATGCCCCGGTTACGCACACTGGTTTACTTGTTATCATAGTCTTTCAATTGTGAATAGTTGCAGGTAATAACGTTGTATTGAATACAATGTTCACCGCGGGATACTATTAAAATGTGATCTGTTCTCTACAGTGCTTCAGCTCTTTGTTTGTGAGCCGTCAGTATGCCCGGGAGATCCTGCCACTGCACAAAGCTGACAAGAATTGGCGGTGCAAAAAAAATCGGTTTCAATTTTGCATTATACGAGAGCAGTGTGCCTTGTATTGCATTGCTGGTTTCAAGCAGCCATTCTCCCTGATAAACCAGAAAATCACCGGCAATCTGCTCGAAGGAGATGGAATTAGGGTATTCTTCACTGAGTTTGAGCCTGAAATTAACAACTTTTTCAAAGATAAAAATACCGGTTTTCCCGGTCTGGTCAAGAATGATTTCATTTCCATGTCGTTCAACAACATCGCTTGCCATAACCTTTGGAAGGTAGCTGCTAAGATTGTCGTAATCCGTTAGCGTCTTCCATACCGCTTCAGGATGGGCATTAATATGGATTCTGCTGCTGACGCTGACTACGTCATCCGGCAAATAGGTAAGGGTTATAAAAACTTCACCCTTCTGCAGCTTTTGTATTTCTTTTTCGTCCATGCATATCGGATCTAACAGCAAGAGCTATACAGTGAAAACTCCAGGAAATCTGAATATTGTAATAATGTACATCCAGTGATGATACTCTCCAATAAATCAGGGGGGGAGAGCACCGGAATGAAAAAGAGTAATTGGATTTCTTAACTGTTGACCCCTCTCTTTCTTGCAAACACAGCTCCTAATTGTTACAATAAAGTAAACATGAATTTAATAATTGTGAACATTCCGGAAACTCTTGTTTTTCCGCTCCAGTAAACCATTAACCCCGTAGTTCATGATAGCATCTTTCGAAGATCGCCTGTTAAGTGCTCTCCGTGCCTTTAATCATATCCTGCATGCTTTTCTCGCCGTAGCACTGGTGCTGGCCAGCATGATGGTATTGTGGGAGTTTGCCATGGCTGTTGTTCATTCATTTGAAATAAATAATCTTGCTCACGGTTTTCTCCAGGCGTTGGGTACACTTTTTATTGTCTGGACCCTGTCGAGTCTTATCTCTGCTGAGATCAATTATGTCCAGACCGGCGTTTTCCACGTGGTTGTTTTCATCGAAGTAGCCATGATAACTCTACTCAGGCAATTGATTGTTGAGCCGGTTCGTACAGTAACTGCAGGTCAGAGCATAGAACAGGTCACCAACACCTGGCATTACGGTCTTTTGCTCGCCTCTCTTCTTGTTATAGGTATTCTGCACAAACTGGTAACCAGTTCAGAAAAAAAAGGTGTTGATCAGGACTCTTTCACCATGTCCGACAAGAAAAAACGAACTCTTCCATAGGTATAATACTATAGGTACTATAGGTCTTATGCATCCAATAGGACCTATAACTAACTCTTGATTTTATGATTACCACAAAAACCCTCGACTTTCTCTCGAACCTGAAAGCCAATAATACCAAGGCATGGTTTGACGATAATAATAAAGAGTATCAGAAGGCACAGGGTGATGTTTTGGATACAGTCGTCCAACTGCTTGCCCGGCTCTCCTCTTTCGATGATGATATCGCATCATCATACCTTGAGCCGAAAGCATGTCTCATGCGAATCAACCGCGATATTCGTTTTTCAAAAGACAAAACGCCCTACAAGACAAACTTCTTTGCCTTTATCAACAAGGGAGGCCGAAAGAGTCCCTATGCCGGATATTATCTTCATGTGGAGCCTGGCGCCTCTTTTGCAGGAGGAGGGATATACATGCCTGAACCAGCCATTCTTGAGCATGTAAGAGGGGAGATAGACCGCTTTTTCAAAGAGTGGCAATCAATCGTTCAAGGCAAAGAGTTGCTTCACTTTTTCCCTGAAGGAGTCCAGCCATCCGGAAAATTGGTCCGCCCACCAAAAGGCTATGACATCTCAAATCCCGCAATAGACTACCTCAAGTTCAAAGGATACTTCACCCAGCGCTTTCTCGACAATAACGAAGTCACCGATCCGGGATTTGCAGACTCGCTTTCTGTCAAATTCAGATCGGTGAAACCTCTCATCGACTTTATCAATCGGGTGCTATAGCCGTCAACAGTTTTTATGCTGCTCAGCTGACTATAATAGAGCCGCTTTGGGTTGCCGGTGCATACATTACCCTGACATTGATTAAGTAGCTCCGTCCTTTTATCAGAGGCAGTGTGATTTTGGCGTTTTTTTCATAACCACTGTCATCATCCCCGGCAAGGTAATGGTTTTCAGTCTTTGCTTTTTCAGATATCACCATTACAGTATCCAGCTCTCCAACTGTTCGAAACGTATATTTTTTTGTCGAAGGAGCAGTAAAAATAAAATCATCCTGCCCGCCTGAATTTGCTTTAATTTGCACCGATTTATGCAATTGCAGCTTTACAATAGTTTTTTCAGCAACAACCGGATAGAACGACTTTACTCCCTGTATATCGGTTGCCGATAAAATGCCGGGAGGAAATATTCCCTTTTTGTACTCAGCTGGTTGTACCACCAATCCCGGCCCGAATTCATACTCCATGATTGATTTGGGATCCCACGCAGAACCCTTCACCTGATTTGCCGGTAATTTATCGATGATGTTAGAATCAATTTCACTTTTTGGCCAATTGTTGGGTGGCCCTGAAAACTCTGCATACACCGCAGGGATGTTCCACTCGATACCCGCAAATGGACTTTGGTGTTCATGCTGGAAGCCAATCGTATGACCTATTTCATGAACTGCCGTAGTCATGCCATAACTGTCGGCAGTCAAGTCCCAGCCGAAATTCATTGTTTTCTGATTTTTAGGAATGTTTAAAATTTCCCGACCAACATAAGACCATGAGCCATCAGTGTAGTCAAACCCTATTCTCACCATTGAATCCTCAACCGCCGGAACCTCTTTGAATGAGATGCCGATACCCAGATCTTTCCAGACCTTGAAAGCCGTTCTCACAACATTTTTTTGTGGTTCATCCCCTTCGATAAACATGTACTTGATCTCTGTGCTATTGACCCATTTCAATCCGGTTGAAAGGATAAAACCCTTTCTGTGTTGAGATACATTAGGGTCAAAAGTCCTCTGGATAGTTTTCGGCTGTTTACAGAGTTTCTTTGTAATTTTTTTCATTGCCATCGCTGGGTAATTTATTTTTTACCTACTCTTTTCGGTTTTCGGTAGCCCCGTTTATCTCGTTTTTCCGACTGACAGATTCAAGCGAATAAAAAAAATTGCAAGGGACGGATGATGCCGCCGATATAATTAATGTCAAGAGAGAGAGTATTTTTCAGAGAGTGATTTAATCACCTTCTGTGTATAAAGGCAAAGCTGGGGGGATCGTAATACATACGACGCAGTGCCGTTAACTGTACAATTTAAAAAAATAATGTTTGAAAAAGCCGTTATCAAGGATAAGTATGGAGGGAAAAAGGAAAGATTTCTTAACGGAAAGTAGTTTTTCGCCAGTCGGTTATCGCGCTCACCAGCTCGTTGAGGCGATGAATTGCAACGGTTGGTTTTATCTCCCAGGGATCCATGATAGCATCAGGCGAACGTTGCACCCATGCCGATCTCATCCCGGCTGACACGGCGCCGATAACATCAAAAGGATTAGCAGAAACCATCCAGCTGTTTTCAGCCTTTGCTGCTGATTTTTCGAGAAAGTGCCGGTAAACAAGAGGGTCAGGCTTGAATGATTGTACAGCGTCGACACTGATGATATCGATAAAATATCGGCTGATGTCAGCATGATCAAGCAGCTGCACTATATCGGTTTCCTTCCCGTTTGAAAACGCATAGAGTCGGAATCCGGCATCCCTCGCATTTCCAAGTCCCTCCGTCACATCCTCAAAGGTTGGTAGAGCCCTGTATGCGTTCAGCAGTGCAGCTGTTTCATTCTCAGTGAGAGATACTCCGAAAGAGAGGCATGTGTACTGAAGTGCCTGGGCAGTGCAGATGCTGAAGTCCTGGTATTGACGCATCAGTCCGCGTCTGAATGAGTATTCAAGCTGTTTCTGACGCCACAGTTGCGAAAAACGGGAAGCGTTATCACCGGCATGGCATCGCAGCATAGCAATAAGGCCGTGTGTATCAATCAGGGTTCCATAGATATCAAACGCAAGCGTTTCCGGTATAGCTCCGTTCATGGCTTCTTATTGTTAGTTATGCAAAAAGCGGTTCAGCGTGGATGATGACACGGTAAGCGTCAGGAAGAGCCTGGTAGATTGCTCCTTCAAGCCTGCTCGTCAGAGAGTGAACCTCCTCTAACAGCACCTCATCATTAAATGAACAGTGAAGGGTAATCAATAATTTCTGCTTCTCGTTTTTCCTGATCTGGATATCGTGGACGTCATGAACAGTTTCTATACGTTGTGCGACACCGACAATGACTTCTCGAACAAGCCTCTCTTCTTCAGATGAAAGAGAGCTGGTGCTATGCTCATCATTGCGGAGTGGATCAATATGGATGCATATATCGATCTCTCCGTCGAACTCCCTGTGAAGTTCCTCCTCAAGTGCGGTAACCGTATCGTGCGCCTCTTTTATGGAAAGCTGATGGTCAATCTCAACATCAAAGGTAATGTGCTTGTTCTTGTCTGTCAGGTTTGTTGAAATATTATGGGCGTGAAGGTTATGATTCAGCCCGATTACATGCACCCTCTCTGCTATGGTTTCGTTATTGAGGGCAATAGGTTTCGTATTGATGGTAAAATCTGCTACAGGAAAATCTTCACGCACCTTCTGTTCAATCTTTATGCAGATCTGCTGAACTTTTTCAACCGACAAGGTTCTGTTGACCGAGACCACCATTTCAACAAATACTTGAGGACCGGTTGGTTTCACCCTGAGTTTATCAATTGAAATTACTCCATCTACAGTCATTGCTATCTCTTCAATCCGCTCAGAGAGTCCTTCCGGTGCTGCATCAATCAAGATATCGATTGTCTTTTTCCCGAGTTTGAACGCCGCCCATCCTACCAGAAGGGCAACAGCAATACCCGCTGCCGCATCTGCCCAGGCGATGCCCATGGTAACGAAAATGAGGCCGACAATAACAACTGCCGAGCTGAGAATATCAGAGCTGAAGTGGAGCGCATCAGCTTCAAGCGCCTGGCTGTTGGTCTCTTTTGCAACCTTTTTCAGCGCTCTTGACCGTGAAAAATCAACAATGATTGATATGATCATAACGGCAAAGGCATACCATGTAACCTCTAATTCCATGGCACCTCCTTTCAGCCGGTCGATAGCCGCATATATTATCCATGCGCTTGTTACAATAAGAAGACCCGTTTCGATAAGCGCTGAAACACTTTCAACCTTTGCATGCCCGTAATGGTGCTTACTGTCAGCGGGTTTGTCACTCATTCGAACGGCAAACAGGGTCAGGCCTGCAGCACCGAAATCAAGAGCTGAGTGTGCCGCTTCAGAAATAATGCCTATACTGCCGGTCATGATGCCGACAACGAGTTTCATAGCAGTAAGCAGGATGCTTGCTATTACAGAGCTTAAAGCTACCGCTTGTTTTTTTTGACTGTTTTCCATTCCTCTCTTTATGCGTTCACAATTTCAGACTGTATGTCGAATGTACTGACATGCATGTCACCCTGCAAATTTCATTCTGTGCAAGGGCAACTATTACAAGCGTTTATTGGTATATTTGAGTACACACACAATCACACACCATGAAAATAGGCATTATCTGTCATCCCACCTACGGAGGAAGCGGGGCTGTTGCTACTGAACTAGGCAAGGCGCTGGCCGCTAAAGGGCACATTGTTCATTTTTTCAGCCAGTCTCTGCCTTTTCGGTTAGGCATCTTTTCAAAAAATATCTTTTACCATGAGGTTGAATTAAAGCATTACCCTCTCTTTGAGTGTTCTTTTTATTCACTTGCTCTTGCCTCTAAAATAGCTGAGGTTGCCTACTATGAAAAGCTGGATATTGTGCATGCCCATTATGCTATTCCGCATGCCCTCAGCGCCATGCTTGCCCGTCAGATTCTTGAGGACAAGTGTATCAATGAAAAGTGTTTCAAGATTGCCACTACTCTGCATGGAACAGATATAACGGTAGTCGGAGCCGATCGCAGCATGGAGGATGTCGTGCGACTGGCCATCAACAAGTCTGATGGCGTGACATCAGTTTCCGTGTATCTGAAGGATGAAACTGTCAGAATGTTCAGCCCCAAAAAGGAGATCACGGTCATTGCCAACTTTGTCGATACCTCGATATTCTGCCGTTCACCGAAACAGGAAATCCGCGAACAGCTCGGAATCAGGGATGAAAAAATTGTCATTCATATCTCCAATTTCAGGCCGGTGAAGTGTATCAGTGATATTATCCGGATATTCAATGCCTTAACCAAACGTCTTGATGCCACGCTTCTTCTTGTCGGTGACGGTCCGGAACGGAGTGAATCGGAGATTCTTGCGCGCGAGTTGGGGATTACAGAGAGGGTAAGGTTCCTCGGCAAGCTTGACGATATTGTTCCGCTTCTCTCTATTGCTGATCTTATGCTGATGCCGAGTAATGTGGAATCATTCGGACTTGCCGCCCTTGAGGCTATGGCATGTGGAGTGCCGGTTGTTGCCACCAATGCTGGCGGGTTTCCCGAATTTATAGTTCCTGGTCTTCACGGCTATCTTCTCGCCCCTGGCGATATTGAGGGCATGACCGAAAAAGCCTTTCTTCTGCTCTCTGACGATGCTCACTGGCTTGCATGTTCCGAAGCCTGCGTCAAGCAAGCGAAGCTCTATGAGACAGCTTCGCTTGTTGAACAGTATGAAGAGTATTATACAAGGCTTCTGGAAGGGGAGTAATGGATGGTCCCTGCTTTTTTATCAGTAGCGTTTGGTCGAAAGAAGCACGGTGCGGTACTTTTCAAGGTTTTCCAATACCTCTCCGGTCCCTCTTGCCACGGCGGTCAGCGGATCTTCGCTGATATGCACGGCCAGTTTTGTTTCCTCATTGATTTTCTTGTCAAGCCCCTTGATGAGAGCTCCGCCACCGGCGAGGAAGAGTCCACGATCGAGAATGTCGGCCGATAGTTCAGGTTTGGTCACCTCAAGGCTCTTTTTAATTGACGTTATGATCTGGCTGATCGGGGTTGCAATGGCTTCCCTGATAGTGGCAGAGTTGATTTCCCGCTCTTCAGGCAGAGCAGTTACAAGGTTTCTGCCCCTTACCATCATGGTCAGTTCCTTTTCAAGCTTGTAGGCTGAAGCAATTTTAATTTTAACATCCTCAGCTGTGCGTTCACCGATGGCCAGATTGTAAGCTTTGCGGAAGTGCCGGATAATTGCGTTGGTTATATCGGTTCCAGCAACACGCAACGATTCACCGGATGCAATGCCGCCGAGTGAAATGACGGCAATTTCAGTTGTTCCACCCCCGATATCGACAATCATATTTCCCATCGGTTCCTTAACATCAAGTCCTATTCCGATTGCAGCAGCCATTGGCTCAGTAACCAGATAAACCTCTTTGGCCCCGACATGTTCTGCAGAGTCGCGTACAGCGCGTTTTTCAACCTCGGTGATACCAGAAGGAATACCGATAACCATCCGACGGATGCCGAATGAAAATTGAGTTTTAGTTTTATTGATAAGCCCTTTAATCAACTCTTCGGTTGCTTCATAGTCAGCAATAACACCACTTGCAAGCGGTCGAATGGTGATAATTCCTGGATGGGTTTTTTCATGCATGAGCAGCGCTTCATGCCCTATTGCCACTATTTTTCCAGTATTGCGCTCGCGGGCGACAATTGATGGTTCATTTAAAACTACGCCTTTGCCTCTGATAAAAATCAATGTATTTGCTGTTCCAAGATCAATGGCGATATCTCTGAACAGATTACTGAAAAAGCTCATGTTAACATGGTTCTGTGTGTAACTCATAGTGGCTTGGAAAGGAGCTGATTCAGGCTATATTCCAAGGTTTAAACTGAACCCTTAAGGTAGTTAATGGAACTTTTTTTTCAAATGAAAAGAGCGTTTTGAGGCTCCTTTTTTTGTATTTTTTCCTTTTATCGGCTGCTTTTACGGGGTTTTCTATAGATATAGCTATTGAGTACATTGTTACTATGAGTTATTTTACGCCAGATAAACAATAATCACTATAAAGTGCTGCCCCTCTATCGTTTTGCTGAAGACCGTTCAGCCCTGAAAAAGCAATTGCAAAGAAGTGTCACTTTTGATGCTTCTGTACAGTCTACTGTCGACGAAATCCTCAATGATGTACGCCACAACGGCGATGCTGCGGTGCTGAGCTATACCGAGAGGTTCCAGGGTGTCCGGCTCGAGGATATGCTGGTTTCCCCCGATGAAATACAGCATGCATATACACATGCGGATTCCTCTTTTCTTGAGGTGCTTGAAGAGGCGTACCGCAATATTATTCGTTTTCATCAGCATGAAGTTGAAAAAAGTTTTTTTTATGAAGCCGATGGCGGTGTAATTCTCGGCCAGCGGGTAACCCCAATGGAAAAAGCTCTGCTCTATGTTCCGGGCGGCAAGGCATCCTATCCATCCTCCCTTTTGATGAATGCAGCACCGGCAAAAGTGGCAGGGGTTAAAGAAATTTTCGTCACCACTCCATGTGACACTAACGGAGCGGTCAATCCCAATATTCTTGCAGCTGCATCGGTTGCCGGTGTCAGCAGTGTATATAAAGTAGGCGGCGCTCAGGCAATAGCAGCTTTTGCCTATGGTACAGAGACCATACCGAAGGTTGATATTATTACCGGCCCTGGTAACAAATACGTGGCACTGGCCAAAAAACAGGTCTTTGGTCATGTCTCCATCGACAGTATAGCCGGCCCTTCTGAAGTAGTTATTATTGCTGATGAATCGGCCAATCCGGAATTTATCGTGCTCGACATGTTTGCCCAGGCTGAGCACGACCCCGATGCCTCAGCGGTGCTTATCACTACCTCTTCGGTATTGGCGGCTTCCGTAAGGGAACACGCAGAAAGCCGCCTTCCGGGAATGCTTCGACGCGATATAATTGCCTCTTCCCTGCAGCATAATGGAGCCATTGTTCTTGTGGACTCTCTTGAAGAAGCATGTGAGGTCTCTGATATGATAGCCCCCGAACATCTTGAACTGCATGTTCAGAATCCCTGGGATATTCTTCCTGGAATCCACCATGCGGGCGCTATTTTCATGGGAAGTTATTCTTGCGAAACCGTCGGCGATTATTTCGCAGGCCCAAACCATACGCTTCCAACCAACGGAACGGCACGATTTTTCTCTCCACTTTCGGTTCGTGACTTTGTCAAGCATACATCGATTATCTCCTGGTCGAAGCAGCAATTGCTCTCGACTGGAGAAAAAATTGCCTCTTTTGCCGATTATGAAGGGCTTCAGGCCCATGCCGAAGCTGTCCGGGCAAGATTGAGAGTGCTATGAGAGTCGCAGACTTTGATTACGAACTGCCTGAAGAACATATTGCCAAATATCCTCCTCCACAGAGAGGTTCAACCCGTCTTCTGGTACTCAACAGTCGCTCAGGTGGCATCGAGCATGCCCGCTACGCCGGTTTGTATGCTTTTTTGAAAGAAGGCGATCTTCTTCTTCTCAATAACACCAGGGTAGTCCGGGCAAGGTTGTTTGCCAACAAGCAGACGGGAGGAAAGATTGAGCTGATGCTTCTTGAAAAGCACGAGGATGAACAAACTCTTGTTCTTTACCGTGGCAAGCTGAAAAAAGGAGACAGGCTCGACACGCACAACCGCGAACTTGCTGTGACAGAGATCGTTGAGCAGGGGATTGCCCGTATTTCTGTTTCCGGAGAGGGATCGTTAAGCGATCTTTTTGATCATTTCGGGGCGGTGCCCATTCCTCCATATCTCAAACGCGATGCTGAAGCAATTGATCAGGAGCGCTACCAGACGGTCTTTGCTGAACTGCCGGGTTCTGTTGCAGCTCCCACAGCCTCACTGAATATGACCGGGGAGCTGTTTGACAAGCTTCAACAGAAGGGCGTCGATATAGCCTCTCTCGCTCTCCATGTCGGTCTCGGCACATTTCTTCCCATCAGGGTCGATTCGTTTGAAGAGCATGTCATGCACCGTGAATTTTACTCTATTCCTT
The DNA here is from genome assembly GCA_903895195.1 of uncultured Chlorobiaceae bacterium. Classification (GTDB taxonomy): domain Bacteria; phylum Bacteroidota; class Chlorobiia; order Chlorobiales; family Chlorobiaceae; genus Chlorobium. Next base: position 115,920 of record CAITSZ010000047.1, on the reverse strand, counting down.
CCGCTACAGTTGAAAAAATCCGCCGTACAAAAACTTCAGGAGGAAGAGTTGTTGCTGTAGGAACTACTGTTACAAGAGCGCTCGAGCATGCCGCGGAGCGCATTACGGATTTTTCGGGGGATGAGCCGCTTACCGGTGAGGCTGATATTTTTATTTATCCAGGCTATAAATTTCGCGTTATCGATCTTCTGCTTACCAATTTTCATGCACCCCGCTCTACAGTGCTGATGCTTACTGCTGCATTGGCGGGTGCGACTAATCTGCATAAAGCATACAATGAGGCGCTTCTGGAGGGGTATAACTTCCTTAGTTATGGTGACAGCATGTTGATTCTTTAGTCGTTTTTTTTCTCAAATCTTCCTGTTTCTCACTTCTACGTAAAGAAACAAGTATAACTTTGTTTTCTGCCTAAAGAACTTCGGTATTTTCGCGAAGCGCCGGGCTGGTTATTTTGGTTTTAAAAGTACGGGGTGGTATTTTTATCGTTGGATTATTGTGGGATCGCCCGCGCGTTTTCCCCCTGCCATTTAATTTTATTTCACATTCGTTTTCAACATCCATAACACTGGGAGATTTTCCTTATGAGTCTTGTAGAACAATATCGTGCGCATACCGAAGAGCGGGCCGGGCTTTGTATTCCCCCTTTACCCTTAACTGCTGAGCAGGCACGCTTGCTTATCGATCTTTTAAGGCAGGATAACGTTCAGGAAAAGGAGTATCTGCTGGAGTTATTTCGCGAGCACATCAGTCCCGGTGTTGACGATGCAGCTTTTGAAAAAGCTGCGTTTCTTGACGGTATTCTCAAAGGGGATATTTCCTGCACTGTTATCTCTGCTATCGAAGCTGTAAGAATATTGGGAACAATGCTTGGCGGTTATAACGTCAAGCCCCTTGTCGACTCATTAAGTCATAAAGACCCCGCTATATGCAGCGAAGCTGCGCTGGTGCTAAAAAAGACACTGCTTGTCTACGACATGTTTGATGTCGTCGTCACTCTATCAAAATCCAACCGATATGCCGAAGAAGTGCTGAAATCCTGGGCAGATGCCGAATGGTTCACCACCAGGCCTCTTCTTCCTGAAAAAATGACACTTACGGTTTTCAAGGTTCCTGGCGAAACCAATACCGATGATCTCTCTCCAGCCAGTGAAGCATTTACCCGCAGTGATATTCCTCTGCACTCCCTCTGTATGCTCGGCTCCAAAATGACCGATCCTATCGGCACTATTGCATCATTGAAAGCAAAAGGCCATCCGCTTGCCTACGTTGGCGATGTTGTTGGTACTGGATCAAGCAGGAAATCCGGTATTAACTCTGTTCAGTGGCATCTGGGTAATGATATTCCGGCAGTTCCGAATAAAAGGACTGCAGGTGTAGTTCTTGGAAGCACTATCGCACCGATATTTTTCAATACGGCAGAGGATTCAGGTGCTTTGCCTATCCAGACTGACGTCTCCGCAATGGAAATGGGGGACGTTATTGATATCTATCTTTCTGATGGAAGAGTAGAGAAGAACGGGGAGGTTATATCCCGTTTTGAGCTTTCGCCGAACACGATTTCTGATGAAGTTCGCGCTGGAGGACGTATTCCCCTTATTATTGGAAGAACCCTGACAAAAAAAGCCAGAAAAGCGCTCGGGCTTGGTGAGGATTCGATTTTTATCCACCCGGAACAACCCGTCGATAGCGGTAAAGGCTACACGCTTGCACAGAAAATGATAGGCAAGGCGTGCGGCTTGCCTGGTGTTCGTCCCGGCATGTATGTCGAACCTGAAACGCTTACGGTCGGTTCACAGGATACCACGGGAGCTATGACCCGTGATGAAGTCAAGGAATTTGCAGCCTTGAGTTTCAGTGCCGATCTCCTGATGCAGAGCTTTTGTCATACCTCAGCCTATCCGAAGCCCTCCGATATTAAAATGCATCGCAGCCTGCCTTACTTTATCCAGAGCAGGGGAGGCGTTTCGCTTAAACCGGGTGACGGGGTAATTCACACATGGCTCAACCGTATGGTACTGCCCGATACTCTTGGTACCGGTGCCGATTCCCACACCCGCTTTCCAATTGGTATATCCTTCCCTGCAGGATCCGGTCTTGTAGCTTTTGCGGGAGTTACCGGAACAATGCCCCTTAATGTTCCCGAATCGGTGCTTGTGCGTTTCTCAGGTAAACTCCAGCCGGGAATTACCTTGCGTGATCTGGTCAATGCCATTCCCTACGAGGCGATCAAGCGCGGGTTGTTGACGGTTGAAAAGAAAGGCAAGAAAAATGTATTTGCCGGACGTATTCTTGAAATTGAAGGACTTCCCAGGCTCAAAGTGGAGCAGGCTTTTGAACTCAGCGATGCCTCTGCTGAGCGCAGCGCCGCAGCATGCACGGTACGCCTCGATAAAGAGCCTGTAATTGAATATCTCAGCTCTAACATCACGTTGCTTCAGCAGATGATTGAAGAGGGCTACGGTGACGCTGATACCCTGAAACGCCGTATCGGAAAAATGCAGGCCTGGCTTAAAAAGCCAACTCTTCTTGAACCGGATGCCGATGCAGAGTACGCGGAAGTTATTGAGATAGATATGAATGCTGTCACAGAGCCTATTCTTGCCTGCCCTAACGATCCTGATGATGTCATGACACTCACCGAGGTCCTTCGTGATGAAAAGAAACCGAAAGTGATCGATGAAGTCTTTGTCGGAAGCTGTATGACCAATATCGGCCATTTCAGGGCTCTCGGAGAGATTTTAAGGAACAGGGGAGCTGTGCCGGTCAAACTCTGGATTGTACCTCCAACGAAGATGGACATGAAAAAACTTACCGAAGAAGGTTACTATTCTGTTTTCGGTGCCTCCGGCGCCCGTATTGAGCCTCCAGGCTGTTCGCTCTGTATGGGTAACCAGGCCAGAGTTGCCGATAATGCAGTAGTTTTTTCAACCAGCACCAGAAATTTCGATAACCGGATGGGAACAGGCGCACAGGTATATCTCGGCTCAGCTGAGCTTGCTTCATTGACGGCGCTGCTTGGTCATCTGCCCAATAAGGAAGAATATATGGAGGTTTTTTCCCGCCATCTCTCAGGCGAAAAGGAAGAAAATATCTATCGCTATTTGAATTTTGACGCACTTGAAAAAGCGGAGCTGGAGATGCTTGTAGAGTAAAAAAAACATTTATTGTGGCGGGATATCGAAATATTTTGCATATTCCGCCATACAGTAGTCTTTTGAAAAGTCGCTGTTTTTTTTTAATATTCGAGAGCTGATGAAGCTGTCAATTATCAAACAACAAAAATAATATCCTGCAATGAAAAAATTTCTCGTATTCCTCTTTCTTTTAAGCTCAGTTTCTTTCGTAGGCTGTGCAAAAAAAACTGAAGCTCCTGCAGAAGCACCAGCAGCAGCACCTGCAGCACCAGCAGCAGAGGCTCCAGCAGCACCTGCAGCACCAGCAGCAGAAGCTCCAGCAGCACCTGCAGCACCAGCAGCAGAAGCTCCAGCAGCACCTGCAGCACCTGCAAAATAAGTTTCCGTTAATTCGGGCTTTTATGCTGAAGAGACAGAACGAAAGTTCTGTCTCTTTTTTTTTGATTGAAATTTCAGGTAAAAAAAAAAGACACAGTTAGTTGAACTGTGTCTTTTTTTTGCTGAGGAGGCAGGACTCGAACCTGCAATTGTCTGATCCAGAATCAGGTGCCTTACCAATTTGGCCACTCCTCAATAGCGTTGTGAATATATTAAAAAATTAATTATTCCAATTCCCTTTTCTCTTTTTTCTTAAAGAATAGTGAGAAGAACCATAGTGTCAATCGTTATTCCGGCAATGTAACGAGTGGCAGGTGTAGAGGAAAATTCTCTGTTGAGTTGTAATTGAATAGGCCGGTACTCTGCGTAATTCCAGGAGGAGCTAAAGCAAAAAACTGCAGCAATGGCTCGCTCAGTCAAATCGGGACAAAACTATTTAGAAAAAAAGGAAGAAGCGGGATCAGAAGAAATGCAGGGAGAATATATCAGCGAGAGAGAAGAAAAAAATTAAAACCGGCTCTTTTCAGAGTGGTGCACCCGAGAGGAGTCGAACCTCTAACCGTCTGATTCGTAGTCAGATACTCTATCCAGTTGAGCTACGGGTGCTTTTTTTTTGTAGCGTGTACGGGATTCGAACCCGTGATCTTCGCCTTGAGAGGGCGATGTCCTGGGCCACTAGACGAACACGCCAGGTACTTGTTATGTCACACAACCAGTGGGCCCTGTAGGACTTGAACCTACGACCCAGCGATTATGAGTCGCTTGCTCTGACCAACTGAGCTAAGGGCCCTCAATGCTTGGCTTTAGAGGCAGTTAATATAACGTTTCATTAATAAAATGCAAAACAATAATCATTTTTCAGGAGGCGGCTAAAATTCGTTATACTTTTCACGGCTGATGTCAGCTCCCAGGCTGTTCAGTTTCACTTCAATCTTCTCATATCCCCGATCAAGGTGGTACACCCTCAATACCTCAGTTGTTCCCTCGGCTACAAGGCCGGCAAGAACAAGGCTTGCTGATGCTCTCAGATCGGTCGACATGACTGTAGTGCCCGAAAGCTTTTGCGGTCCGTGAACAATTGCCTGGTTTTTCCGGATTTCTATATGGGCGCCAAGTCTGTTCAGTTCAGGTATATGGTTGAATCGTTCATGATAGACTTTGTCAGTGATATTGCTTGTTCCCTCTGCCTGTGTCATCAGCGCTATCCATTGGGCCTGCATGTCGGTGGGAAATGCAGGGTAAGGTTTTGCTGTTACATCAGTCGGTAAAAGCTTCCTTGGACTTTTAAGGGTAACACTGTTGAGGGTTGTTTCAACACTGCAGCCTGCCTGGACAAACTTTTTAAGAACAGCTTTCAATTGTTCGGGCTCAACACCGTTTACTGTAATATCTCCGCCGGTTATAGCTGCAGCGGCAAGCAGTGTTCCTGCTTCAATACGATCAAAAACATTTTGAAATTCAACCGCATTAAGTGAATCGGTACCCTCTATTTCAAGCTCGGTAGTTCCTGTTCCCTTGATTGTGGCACCCATGGCCATAAGAAATTTGCAGAGTGTATCAATTTCCGGTTCCGCTGCGGCATTGCTGATAGTCGTCCTCCCTTCAGCAAGCACAGCAGCCATAACGGCGTTCCCGGTTGCCCCTACGGATGAAATGGGAAAGTCGATATGGGCACCACGGAGTCTTCCTCCAGGAGCAGTTGCATCAATAAACCCCGTTTCAATAGTGATTTTAGCCCCGAGTTTTTCCATAGCCAATAAATGAAGGTCTATCGGACGTGGACCGAAAGCACAGCCTCCGGGAAGCGATACCCTTGCATGGCCGAACCTTGCAAGCAGCGGGCCGAGCACATAGATTGATGCTCTCATTTTTTTTACCAGCTCATACGGAGCCTGCAGACTTTCCACATTTCGTGAAGAAACCTTCAACGTGTTTCCGGAGTATGAGGTTTCAACCCCCAGATGATGCAGAAGCTGACTAAAGGTCAGAATATCCTTCAGGTCGGGGATATTATGCAGTGTGAATGTTCCCTGTCCTGTTAATAGTGTGGCGGCAATGATCGGTAGAGAGGCGTTTTTTGAACCTGAAGCAGTTATGCTGCCGGAAATCCGGTGTCCGCCTCTTATGACAAGCTTGTCCATGTATTGATTTGCTGATGAAAAACCGATATTTACAATTATTTCAGGTCATGAAAAACAAAATATTTTTTTTAGAACCCTTTGCGAAGAAAAGGTTTTTATCCTTTACCTTTAACTGGTGTTCTTATAACGTTTGTCAATGTTTTTTCCTGTACCCGTTTTTTGTAAAGCGTTTGAATTCAAGCTCAAGGACTTTCTATGACCCTTATCGTTTCGCTCCGCCTGTTCTCTATGTTTCTGCGGAGGTCTGTAGTGCCCCTACTCTCTCTTTTGCTGATGTTTCTGCCTGGTTTGCCACTCAATGCAGCAGCTGCCCCCAGGGTGAACAGTGAGATATTGAAAATCATGAAAGAGCGCACTGCCGTAGAGCAGAATCTCAATGCACTCAAGAAGCAGCTCAAGGAGTACCAGTCCAAACTGAACACCACAACGCGTAAGGAGTCACAGTCATTTAAAGCACTTGAGAATATCCGCACACAGATTCTGATGCTGGAGCATATTATCAGTGAAAATCAGCACTACCTCGAAAAGCTCGACAGGGATATTGATCGATTGCAGCATGATATACAGGGTAATCGACAGGTTTACGGCAGGGTTTCCGATGATTTCCGCAGAACAGCCGTATCAGTCTATAAATATGGGGGAACAAGAGATATTGAGCATGTCTTTGCTTCAGGCTCTGTCAATAGCGCTATTATGAGAGCCCAGTATATGGGATTTTTTACCCGTGCAGTGCGCCACAATGTTGATGAACTGCAGCTGGCGGCTCAGAAGCTCGAAAATAACCGTCTTGCGCTCGAGCAAACCTATAAGCAAAAAGCTGAAATGGTCAGGGAGCAGGAGCAGCAGTTAAAAAGCTGGTCGAAGAGTAAAAAAGAAAAAGAGGTGGTGCTTGATAACCTGAAAAAAAATAAGCAGGAATATGCCGCACAGCTTGCAGAGGTCCAGAAAAAACGTCAGCAGCTCCAATCACGCATAGAGTCCCTGATTCTTGCCGAACAGCGGGCGGTAGAGATAGAAAACATCCGGCAGCAGAAAATAGCTGAGGCCAGGCGACGTGAGGCACAGAGAGTTGCCGCAAAGCAGCGTGAGGTCAGGCAGCGTGAGGCTGACAGGCTTGAAGCAAAACGACAGGAGGCGTTGCGGCTTGCGGCAAAACGTCGTGACACACAGCATGTTGAGAAGGAAAGACTGCCCTTGAAGCCCGAAAAACATCTCGTGCAGGAACCTGTAATTGCCAAAAAAGAGATAAAGCAGCCTGAACCGGCAGAGCAGAGAGCTCCCGAAAAGGAGAGCGTTACCGTTGTGCCGGATCTGGGAGTGCGTGAGCTTGAAAAAGTTTCTGTTGATTTTGACAACGCAGCAGGCTCTCTGCCATGGCCTGTACGAAATGGTGTTGTCGCTCACAAATTCGGATCAATTGAGGACAAGGATCTTAAAATCGTCACCACCAATAACGGTATTGACATTACCGTTCCAGTCAATACTCAGGTAAGGGCAGTGTCGGGCGGCAAAGTTGTTCAGATCGCTTTTCTTCCGACCTTCGGCAATATTGTCATTATCCGGCATCCGAAATCCTACCTTACCGTCTACGCTAATCTTGGCCAGTTACATGTGGTCAAGGACGACATTATAAAGTCACAACAGCTCGTCGGGCTTTCGGGTAAAATGACTGAAGGTGGTTCAGTTGTTCACTTTGAGATATGGAAAGGCCGGGTTAAGCAGAATCCTGAAAAATGGCTTAGACGATAACCATTATGGGCACTAAAGAACTGTTTTCAGCAATTTTCACACTCTTGTTCCGATACAGGAAGTTCTGGCACGATCTCAAAGAGGCGACCCCGGACGATGAGTTCAATGTTCTCAAGGACTATGCCGCCCCGGTCATTGCCATTGTGCAGATAGCCAAGTTTCCTCTGATCGGCCAACCCCGTCAGGCTATGATTTTTGCCATAGCAAATTTTCTGATCGATATTGCGGCACTCTATCTCATTATGGGTGGGACCGCTTATCTGCTTTCGAGGGAGCGTTCCGAAAAGATAAAAGCCGGAATGGTAACGGTTTTCTGTTATTCAATGACCCCTGTATGGATTGTTGAGCTTTTTTATTTTACCGGAAGCTGGAGTTGGCTTTTTGCTTTTCTTGCGCTAAGCTATGCTCTTGTAATCGGTAAAAACGGCCTGGCAGTCATGCTTGATTTCGAAGTAGCCCTGCCGGTTAATCTCCTGCGCAATACCGCACTGTTTGCCGTTACGGTCAACACATCCGTCTTTTTGCTGATCAGGGCTGTTATACGACTGTTTAACTTTTAGATGACCTCATACTATGAAGGTTCAGGAACTCCATCTCGACTACCCTATTGTTGAGGATATTCTTAAGGCGTTTCTTCTCAATGAGATACGCAAGTTCGGGTTCAACTCCATTGTGCTTGGCCTTTCGGGCGGTATAGATTCAGCCGTAGTGTGTGAACTTGCCGTTCGTGCGCTTGGCCCCGACAATGTTCTTGCGCTCAAGATGCCCTACGCCTCCAGCAGTCCTGATAGCCTCAAGCATGCTGAACTCATGATCCGCAAGCTTGGCATACGGGCTGAGGAGGTTTCCATTACACCGGTAGTGGACGCTTTTTTCTCGACAGTTCCCGCCGATCAACTGCTGAGACGCGGCAACATTATGGCCCGCACCAGAATGGTGTTTCTCTATGATGTTTCAGCCCGGGACGGACGGCTTGTTGCCGGCACCAGCAATAAAACCGAGTTGCTCCTCGGCTACGGCACCATGTTCGGCGATATGGCTTCAGCCGTCAATCCCATTGGCGATCTCTATAAAACCCAGATAAGAGGGCTTGCACGTCATCTTGGCATTCCCGAAGAACTTATTGTAAAAGCCCCTTCAGCAGACCTTTGGGAAGGGCAGAGTGATGAGGATGACCTCGGTTTCAGTTATGAAGCAGTAGATCTTCTTCTCTTTATGATGCTTGAAAAAAGAATGGATAAAGAGGCGATTCTTAACGAAGGTATCCCAGAACCATTTTACGACCGTGTAAGAAAAATGGTAGTCCGAAACCAGTACAAACGCATGATGCCGGTCATTGCCAAAATTTCAGGCCGTACCCCCGGCATAGACTTCCGCTACGCCCGGGACTGGCAGGAAGTCAAATAATATAGGCCCTATTCTTCTCTTTTCTTCAAAAAGACCTCAGCACAGTATCCACCAGAAAATGCTTGTCATCCTTCCCCGGATAATCGGTCGTGTAGTGCAATCCTCTTGACTCCCTCCGCTTGATTGCGCCTTCAATAATAAGACTCGCAACCTTGATGATGTTTCTCAGTTCAAGGATCTGGGTGGTGATCTTTGTTTTTTTAAAGTATGACTCTGTCTCTTCCTTGAGAAAGTCCATTCTTCTTTTTGCCCGTTGCAGTCTGAGATCACTCCGCACAATACCGACATAATCGTTCATGACCTGCTGCGCTTCCCGCTTGTTGTGTGAGACCAGAATCCACTCCTCCGGATTGACTGTTCCTGTATCGTCCCAATCAGGAAAATCGACGGTGTTGTTTAATGCAGCGAGCTGTTCGCGTATATCGCCGCAAGCCCTCGATGCAAACACAAGAGCTTCAAGCAGAGAGTTGCTTGCAAGACGGTTTGCCCCATGAACCCCGGTACAACTTGTCTCTCCGCAGGCATAAAGACGGTTGATGGTGGTTCGGCCCCTGTCGTCCGTACGAATGCCTCCGCATGAATAGTGTGCGGCCGGTACAACAGGAATCATCTCCCTGGTCATATCGATTCCAAAGCTAAGGCATGTCTCGTAGATATTGGGAAAATGCTCCCTGGTTTTTTCGGGATCAATATGTGTCACATCGAGAAAAACGCAATCCTCACCACTTTTTTTGATTTCCGAGTCAATGGCCCGGGCAACAATATCCCGGGGGGCAAGATTCTGGCGTTTATCATACTTGTGCATGAACTCCTGACCATTTTTCAGTTTCAATACCCCTCCGAATCCCCGAACCGCTTCAGAAATCAGAAATGATTTTGCTTTCGGATGGAACAGCGAGGTTGGATGAAACTGGATAAACTCCATGTTGGAAATTTCAGCACCAGCCCTGTATCCCATTGCTACGCCGTCTCCGGTGGCAATTTCAGGGTTGGTCGTGTAGGGATAAACATGGCCAAGGCCGCCGGATGCCACTATGGTGATTTTAGCAAGAATCTTTTTTGGCTGCCGCTGCATCGAATCAAGAACGTATGCCCCGTAGCAGCTGATGTCATTTGTTTTGATGCCGAGGTGATGCTCGGTCAAGAGTTCAATGGCAAAATGGTGCTCAAGCAGGGTTATATTCGGATGGCTGTTGACACGGTTGAGCAGGGCAGTTTCAACCTCTTTTCCCGTCAAATCCTGTGCGTGAACAATTCTGCTCATGGAGTGGCCGCCCTCTTTGCCGAGATGCAGATTGTCCTGGTCAGATGTTGTAAAGTTCACTCCAAGTTCGGTAAGACGCCTGATGTGTTGAGGCCCTTCCTTCACCATAAGCGATACCATCTCCTCATTGCACAGTCCGGCACCGGCTTCGAGGGTATCGGCAATGTGAAATTCGGAACTGTCGTTTGCATCTATAGTAGCAGCTATTCCTCCCTGGGCCCAGTTGGTATTCGAGGTTGAACTCTCTTTTTTTGTGATAATCGTCACCTTGGCGTATTCAGCCATATGAATTGCAAAATAAAGTCCTCCAATGCCGCTGCCGATTACCAGAACATCAGTTTTCATTGATTCAGTCATATCCGTGATGCACCTCTTTATTAAAGGTTACTCAGTTGAATCCTTAACGACCATAATAACAAACGGGGAACAGGGCTCTCAGGTAGCCTCTTCCCCGTTCAGTAAGCGTTCTCTTTTGTATTTCCTGATTTTCGTTAACCCAGCCTCTACGTATTACGGCAGGAGAACCGCGCAGGAAATGACCGTTGTCCAAAGACCGTTTTCGCCCTCTGCAGTCTGTGTGATATTGTATGAATTAATAATCTTCCCGCTCATTTTATAAATACCCTCACGCTCGTCCCAATCCTTGTTTGGGTCAAACTCAATGCCAAGAGTGGTCGCAAGCATTGTTGCAGCCAGATCTTCGGCATACTCTCCGGCCTGCTCGGCGGATTCTCCGAACGGATGGTGCTCAGAGAGATAGCCGTACTGCGTTTCATCAGCGGGAATGGCTACGCCTACTGAAGCTGCAATAAGACGATTGTATTCATTGGTTGAATTACGGGCCATGACCGCAAAGGTGATCTGACCGGGAGCGAGGTGCTCAAGGCCTTCTTCAACAGTGATGCGTTCACAGTGAGGAGGAAATATACTTGATACAGTAACCAGATTGCATTTTTCAATTTTGGCCTCTCTCAGGGCAAGCTCGAATGATGAGAGATATTCTTTGTGCCTTCCCACACCTTTAGTGAAAAAAACTTTTGATGGGACAAATGACAATGCTGTGCCTCCGGATTTATAATGTTACTTAAATCGTTAACAGTTTCGAAATTGACGAATTATATAAAAAAGAGGTGGCATTCAAAACGTTTTTCTTGTGGCGACTTTAAAAAACTTTCTTTTTCCAACCCTGATGATTTTCGGCTCAATTTCCAGGGCAATGGACTCGTGGATATCTTCAACTTTGTTATCCCCCACAAGCACCGATTTCTGTTCAATCATTCTTCGTGCCTCACTTTTTGATACCGCAGCTCCAAGAGTCATCAAAAGGTCTATTATCGGCATCGACGCTTCGTCAAATTCCACGAGTTCAAGAGTGTCCGGTGCTTTTTTATGAATAAAAACCTGGTCAAAATGGGATTCAGCACCTTCTGCATCCTCTTCCGAGTAGTAAAGCGCTACAATTTTTTTTGCCAGCGCCCGTTTAGCCGTTCTCGGGTCAGCCTCACACTTCGAAAGAATTTCCTGAACTACATTATCGGCTGCCGGCAGAAGAAGCTTGCAGTATGTTTCAATTAGCGTATCCGGAATTGAGAGCGACTTGCCGTACATGTCGGCAGGGGAGTCGTTAAAGCAGATGGCATTGCCAAGCGATTTCGACATCTTCTCCTTTCCGTCAGTACCCACGAGCAACGACATGGTAATGCACACCTGCGGAGCTATTCCATACTCCCGCTGCAGATCCCTTCCGACAAGGAGGTTGAATTTCTGGTCAGTTCCGCCAAGCTCAACATCGTTTCTCAGGTGTACTGAATCCATGCCCTGGGCAAGCGGATAGAGAAACTCGTGAATCGAAATAGGCTCCTGCCCGCGATATCGTCTCTCAAAGTCATCACGCTCAAGCATCCGGGCAACAGTGTAGTGGCTTGAGAGTTTTATGACATCAGCGAAAGTCATTTTCCCAAGCCAGTCGGCATTATAGCAGATAGTGGTTTTTTGAGGGTCAAGAATTTTCGAAGCCTGCTCAAAGTAGCTCAACCCGTTTTCCCGCGCCTCTTCAGCTGTAAGCTGAGGCCTCGTTTTGCTTTTCCCCGAAGGATCGCCGATCATTGCGGTAAAGTCGCCGATAATCAATATCGCTTCATGCCCAAGATCCTGAAACTCTCTCAGCTTCCTCAGAACAACCGAATGCCCCAAATGCAGGTCAGGCCGTGAAGGATCAGCTCCAAGTTTTATCTTCAGCGGTTTGCAGGTTTTAAGACTAAGGAGAAGTTTTTGTTCAAGCTCGTCGACGCTGATAATTTCAACGACATTGCCGACAATAATATCAAGTTGTTCCTGTACAGATGGAAAAGGCATGAATTCCCGTTTTTTTGTTTAGAATTGTTTTCTGATCTGCTCCATCTGCCGCTGGTTTTCCCTTGTCTTTATGGTTTCCCGCTTATCATAAAGTTTTTTCCCTTTGGCAATGGCAAGGTCAATTTTGAGCAGCCCCTTCGAATTGAAAAAAGCCTTCAGGGGTACCAGGGTCAATCCTTTTTCATTGACTTTAGTCATGATTTTGTTGATCTCCGCCTTATGCAGCAGCAGTTTGCGGCTCCGTTTTGCTTCAATCATCTCTATATGGTTATGCTCGTAGGGAGTAATCTGCATATTCTCCAGCCATACCTCATTATGATGGATAATGGCAAAGCTGTCGCTAAGGCTCGCTTTTCCAAGCCGCACCGACTTTACCTCGCTCCCGAAAAGCTGTATCCCGGTAACGATGGTATCAAGAATCTCAAACTCAAACCGGGCCTTTCTGTTCTGTATGGCCTTTACGTATTCCTGAACATGTTGTTTTTTTGCCACCGTGACCTTCTTTCAATGATTTTCCGTTTCCAAATATGCACCTAAACCTCAAACCACCCGAAACTGAGGCAGCAGATCAGTACAGTGAAGATCAGTCTTTATCCTGAGTTTTACAAGGGAACAGCTATTCCACCTGAAGGAAACTCCCCATGTCATCCCGAAACGCAGTGAGGGATCTATTAAGCGCTTCACAGAAAATGATTCCGTAATAAAACATACCAGAAACAAAACACGTAGGGGCGACCCTTGTGGTCGCCCTGAACATTGCAGATCGCACAGTCGTATTTGCCCTATTTGCCCTATTTGCCCCATGCGTCCCATAGGCCCTATTCCTCTTTCTAATTGCCGCTGCCGCCTGCAACTCATCCCTCGATTTCTAAACTGAAGCAGAAGCATGGATTATTGCCAAGACTTGCAGGGTATCCTGTTTATCCGGTTAAAGTGATTGGACGGAAAAGAGCGGTAAAAAAGTTATCCGCAGCAAACGCTGGGGTGTTTTTGAACTGAAAAATTTATCTGATAAAAAAAAGGATCGATGCTCTACAGAGAGCTATTACTTTCCAATGTTTTCTGTTCGCAGTGTCGAGGAGCTGTTGAGATTGTTGAGTATTCCGGTGCAATGGTGAAGGGCGACCTGATTCTTAAAGGAAAGTGCGGAACATGCGGCCGTAATGTGGCTCGCCTTGTCGAAGGTTCCTGAAGATGTAATTTTCAATTTCCGTATCGGTACAAAAACTCGGATTTGTTGTGATCAGACACTATTGATCTCTGTTACGGAGGACTTTGTTTTTGACGTAAAGAGTGCTTATTCCGATTCCAGATATGCACGAGGAATAAGGTTCCCCATATTGAGAACCAGATAGGGATCCAGGCATTTTTTTATGCGTGCCATTTCCTTGATACCGTGGTCATGATACATCTCAACAAGGTATTCTGCCTTAAGCTTGCCTATACCGTGCTCGGCTGAAATTGTTCCTCCAAGCGAAAGAACTTTTGCAATAAATTCACGGTAGAGGGCCTTTCCTTTTATAAACTCTTCACGGTTGCGGGGGAGGATATTCAGGTGCACATGGGAATTGCCGATATGGCCGAAAATAATATAGAAAAAGCCCTGTTGCTCGCAGGAGTTACAATAAAATTCGTACAGTTCACCGAACGCCCCATCGGGCACGGCCATGTCCGAGCTGATTTTACTCTCCTGCTGCTTGCTGAGCCAGTCGTTCACGAGAAGAGGCAATGAATGGCGGAACTCCCGTAACCGGGCCTGTTCATCACGGTCAAGAGCCATCCAGGAGTCATCGATGATGGCGTTGCACGCCTCCATTCGTTCAAACAGTGTATCAAGGTCTATCTCTTCAGTTTCCGATGTCGTTTCCTGCTCTAAAAAAATAGCTCCGCAGCTATTAGAGGGGACTTCAGGATATTTTGAGGCGAGAAAATTAAGTGACTGTTTGTCAAAAAACTCAATAGCCCTCGGTGTTACCGGGTTGTTGGGATCCTTAAGCAGGCTGACAAATCTGAAGAGATCATCCATCTTCCTGAAATAGACAAGGCAGGAGATAATCGCTGCAGGCAGAGGTATGAGCATAAGATCTGCCTCGGCAATAATACCGAGCGTCCCTTCAGAGCCGATAAAGAGGTCGATAAGGTCCATTCCCTCTTCTGAAAAGTAGCCCGCATTATGCTTTGAAGTATCAGGCATAGTGTATTGCGGCCTCTTGAATGCAATATTTCCGGCTATTGGCAGGCTGAGGCGGAACATGCCTTGTTCATCAGCCAGAATTGTTCCACGTGAGAGATCAAGCCGGTCGCCTTCAGGCAGTACAACAAGGATTCTTGAAATATGCTTTCTTGTGGGGCCGTATTTGAATGATCGGGCTCCCGAAGAGTTGTTTGCTATGGTGCTGCCGATGAAGCAAAGCTTTTCTGTCGGGTCCGGCGGGTAAAACCAGTTGCTCTGTTCTACTTTTTTCTGGATGTCACCCAGAAGTGCCCCCGCCTGAACGGTAATATATGCACTCTCTCTGGAGAGCTCCACCGCCTCACCGATCCAGTCAAGCTTTTGCATGGAAATGACATAATCGCCCAGAGGGATTCTTGCACCGGTCGTGCCTGTCCCGTTTCCGGCTATGGTGAAACGGCGATGCTCTTTCACTGCACCTTTAAGCAATTCTGACACGTCATCGGTTGTTTCCGGAAAAAACACTCCCGGAGTATGGCCTGTTTTCAGATTACTCGTATCCTCAAGGAATCCCTGGATGGATGCAGGGTCATGTTTATAAATCATTTTGCTGCTGCTTTCCGCTGTTGCTTTCAGGAGGTGCCCCAGTTGCAGGAACTTTGCTGTTGAGCGGTTTTTCAGATTCAATCACCGGAAGATCGTTATCACTGCTCTCTGCTGACGGCAGTGAGGTATCGGAGGCTTTTACCTCATTTTGAGGAGCTGAACCTGGCATTACCCGTCCTTGCAGGTAATACTTTATAAGTTCACGGGCAATCGGAGCAGAGATGGAGCCACCGAAACCTGCATTCTCGACGAGCACCGCCATGGCTATTTTTGGATTTTCAACAGGTGCGAATGCGATAAACCAGGCATGATCCTTTCCATGGGGATTTTGTGCAGTTCCCGTTTTACCGGCAATGTCGATGCCGGGCACTTTCGCGAGCGTTCCAGTCCCACGCAGCACAACCCCGATCATACCGTCCTTGATCAGACTGAATGTTGAAGGGGAAACGGGCAACTGCTTTTTTTCATAGGTCAAAGGATAATATTTGCCGGTTTCAGCGTCCCTGTACCCGCTGACAATATGAGGCTGATGAAGTATGCCATTGTTCGCTATAGCTGCCGCGTAGGACGCAAGCTGGACAGGTGTAGTGCCGAGTTCCCCCTGACCAATGGCAAGGCTGACCAGATACCCTTTTGTCCACTTGTCTTTACCGTACCGTTTATCGTAATATTTGGTTGATGGCAGAAGACCCGATCGCTCCCCGGGAAGGTCAATGCCGGTTTTTTCACCAAAGCCGAACATACTTCCATATTTGGTCCAATTATCAAACCCGGCATGAAAAATCAGATTATAGAAGTATACATTCGATGAAACGGTAATCGCCTCCCTCATATCCACCCATCCATGCCCCTTGCCTTCGTTACTCAGAAATCGTCTTCCTCCGTACATGAAGACGCCGCTGTCAAGTACTTTTTTATCCGGATCAAATTTTTTCTCTTCAAGTGCAGCCATGGCAAGAATCATCTTATAGATGGATCCTGGTGGATAGACAGCCTGAATTGTTCTGTTAAAAAGCGGTTTCTGTGGGGACGTAATAATCTCCTTCCACCCTTTGCGATCGGTTGACCCGTTGAACGTATCAAGATCGTAGTCTGGAGCACTGGCAAGGGCAAGAATACCACCTGTCGAAGGATCCATTGCTACAACAGCACCGGATTTCCCTGTTTTTTTCAGGAGTTGTTCAGCGAGCTGTTGCAGTCCGCCGTCAAGAGCAAGGTAAAGGTCATCTCCGCGTACGGATGCAATATCATTTTTCCCGTTATTGAATTTCCCTGCAAATTTACCGAGAGGTGTAACCAGTTCAAATCTTGCTCCTTTCTCACCTCTCAGCCACTCTTCATAATACTTTTCTAAACCGCTGAATCCGATTTTATCATCCGGAGCATAACTGTCATCCTCCAAGGCCTCAATCTGCTCTTTCGATATGGGACGTGAATACCCGAAAATATGGGCTCCGTGAAATGAATCAGGATACTGGCGCTTGTTGTCAGTATCAATAAGCACTCCGGGGAGCTGCCAGAGATTTTCGCTCAGCCGGTCTATCGATATGGCGTTCAGATTATGGCTTACGGTTATTGCGGCAAACTTGTTCTGCTCCTCACCCTTGCTGATTTTCTCAGCCAGCTCACTTTTATCTATTTGCAGTATCCAGGCGAGGTAACCCGTTTTCGCTTTTCTGAATTCTGACGGAATCACTTTGACCGTATAGAGTGCCTGATTATCAACCAGGACAATGCCGTTTTTATCAATCATGCGTCCTCTTGGCGGTTGAGACCAGATTCTGCGGATGCTGTTCGAGGTTGAGAGTGATCCGAGTTCCTGAAAATTAAGGACCTGCAGATAAAAAAGCCGACCGAACAGAACCGAAAAAACAGCTATTACAAAAAGCGGTATGACCCAGATGCTTCGCTGAAGTTTATCCATCGGTCAGTCGGCAAGTGATTGTCTCAAAAATAACCGGGTTACGATAACGGCGAGTATGAGGGTTAATAAAGTCTCAACGAGACCAAGGACAACTATTCGGTAGAGAGGTGAAATGGCCAGAGGATTGTACCCTGCGGCCAGAACGGAATTAGCGGTAAACCCTGCCGTAACTATCGCTCCATAGATGCGTTTAGTTTTCTGCTTTGCTGTTGCATGACTGCCGACTGGAATATTGAAAAACCCGGCAACAAAACCCTCAACTGTTCTTGCAAGCATATTCAGACCCATGTTTCCTGAAAGAATGCCCGAAAGAAGACCTGCCATAAACCCGAAACTCGTGCCGCTCTTCTGGCCGACGGTTACAGAAATAAACGCGATACAAATTGTGATGATATCGGGCGATACATTAAACAGGGTGAGGCGTGACAGGCCGAACTCCTGAAAAAGTGCAGCAAGAAAGAGAATGCCGATATAAAGAGGATATTTTTTGGTCACAAGTCAGTTTCTGCAATTAAGGGAATGTTTCACAGAGAGGTATTTTCTCCGATCATCTCAACTTTTTCAGCTTCAGTTTTCAGAGGTGCAATCAGTACATGAGTCAAGGATGAAAAATCAACGGCCAGCCTCACTTCTACCGTATAGAAAAGTTTATCGGGTTGTATACGTACAACTTTTCCGACAGGGATACCGCGGATTGCAAATGTACTGAAGTCTGAAGTGACTATCTGTTCATGCAGCTTGAGCTTGCTGCTTATGGGAATATGTTCAACCTGGGCGATAGACTCATTGCCGCCGTTCCAGCTGAGCAGTCCCATGCTGTTGCTTTCGCTCGATACGACGCTCACCTTGAAGTCTGAGTTGATGAGCGGCATCACCTTTGCAAAATGCTCTGATACAGTGCTTACTCTTCCCACAAGTCCTTCCGGTGTCAGCACGGTCATCTCTTTTTTAATCCCGTCACTCCGTCCCGCATTGATCAGCAGCATGTTGTCCCGATCACTGAATTTGCGGTAAACCACTCTTGCCATAATAAACTTAGAGGCCTTTAAGGTAGTGTCAGCAAGTATTTTCTGGCGGGTTCGTTCATCCAAAGCTGTTGTTTCACTACTCAGCACCTTTGAAATGAGCTCGGTGTTGATGCGCATCAGCCTGTCGTTTTCTTCTTTCAGATTAAGCACATAGCTATAGCTCATCATTGTATCATTTATGTATGCACTGATCTCCATACCGTTATTACGCAGTTTGGTAAGCAGATCATCATCCTGAAACTTGATGAAGAGAAATGAAATGCAGCAGTAGACTACAAAAAGCAGATAGGTGTTATACTTGAAAAAAAGATTGAAAAACTTCTGCACGTTTCAGGTTCCGGTTTTATATGTGTGACCTGTCGGTAACAGCCATGATTGTATAGCTCATGATTCACTACCGGCAGACTGCAGTCACGTTTATAAGGGGGTTGTCAATTTTTTACGCTTTTTTCGGGGTTATATGCCCCCCTGATGCTCTTGCCTGACTATTCTCTCGCTGATTTGCCTGACACATAATTTTTGTTACATTTTCTTCATTCAATGCCAAGGTAAGTAGGGCTAATATGTCAAGAGAATTAACATGACGCAGAATATAAATATAACAGATAAATTTGTTGTTGTCGGTGATAGAGTATTAATCAGGCCAAAATCTCTTGACGAAAGAACAAAATCCGGAATTTATCTTCCTCCCGGTGTTCAGGAAAAAGAAAAAATCCAGTCCGGCTATGTTATAAAAACAGGACCGGGCTATCCGATCGGCCCGCCGCCCGAATCAGATGAACCGTGGAAAGAGCGTGTTACCACAGCCCAGTACATACCATTGCAGGCAAAAGTAGGTGATATGGCAATTTTTATCCAGAACAGCTCTTATGAAATTGAATATGAGGAAGAGCGTTACATTATTGTTCCAAATGCCGCTATCCTGCTTCTGATCAGGGAAGATGATGAAATCGATTACTATTTGAAGTAATCCGGTTCAATCAATCCCCCTTACTCTTCACTTTCATAGTTAGTAACCGATTGTAATCACATTATGACCAGAGATATTGCTTCCGCCAGTCCGGGTAACGGTGTTCAAGCTCATGAAGAGCTATTCAAGAGAATAAGGGTACTTAAAAAAGAGATGAATGCCATTATTCTTGCTCACTACTATACGGTTCCCGAGATACAGCAAATTGCCGATGTTGTCGGCGACAGTCTTGCCCTGGCCCGGGCAGCCGAAAAAAATGATGCTGATGTCATTGTTTTTGCCGGAGTTTATTTCATGGCTGAAACTGCTAAAATTCTTAATCCGGGCAAGCAGGTACTGATGCCCGATACCTATGCAGGTTGTCCTCTTGCCGACAGTTGCCCGGCAGAAGAGTTCCGTGAGTTCAAAAAGCACTACCCCGGAGCCATCGTTGTAACCTATATAAACTCGACTGCCGATATAAAAGCACTTTCCGACATTACCTGCACATCCTCCAATGCCGAACAGATCATCCGTCAGATTCCCGAAGGGCGGCAGATTATTTTTGCTCCCGATAAAAACCTTGGCGGCTATATATCAAGGAAACTTGGCAGGGAGATGATTCTCTGGCAGGGCTGTTGTTACGTCCATGATGCGTTTTCAGAGCAAATTATTCTCAAGGCATGTCTGGAATATCCGGATGCCGAGTTTATAGCACATCCCGAATGCAGGGAGGAGGTGTTGCGTCATGCGGTGTTTACCGGTTCAACAAAAGCACTGCTTGACTATACCGCGGTAAGTTCAGCCGAGCAGTTTATAGTAGCCACAGAGCCCGGTATTCTCTACGAAATGCAGAAGCGTTCTCCCTCGAAAACCTTTATTCCAGCACCAAAAGATCCCGAAAATCCATTCAGCCTCTGCACACAGATGAAACAGAACACACTTGAAAAGCTCTATCAGTGCATGCTCAGTCGCAAACCAGAGATCGTCATCGACGAAGCGCTTCGACTTGCATCATTGGGTTCAATCAAAAAAATGCTTGAAATGTCACCAGGATGAGCGCACTGAAAAGGTACCATCTTTTTTTTCTGAGCTGCCCTTCAGTCAGTTATCCTATCACTAAAACCAGAGAAGCCATCATGCGAACACTATCAAAAGGAGTTGCTTCGCTTTCCCTGATTCTCTCCGTTATGTTATCGTCCGTTCAGGCTTATGCCTGGCACGACAAGACCCATCTGTCAATTGCCGAAGCCGCAGGATTTGAGCTCTGGTACAGTGCGGCAGCGCCCGACGTCGCCAAGTCAAAAAGTGAATTCAGGCCACTGGAAGAAAAAAACCACTACTTCAACAACAATGCCGATAAAGAAGTTGATGAAGCAATGGTTCTTGAGCAGGTTGCCCGTTACAATAAAGCAGGCGATGAAGAGGGTCACCTCTATGGAGCGATTATAGGTGCAGTGAGAGCCTATAAGGCAGAGAGTGCTGCCGGTAAATATGCCGAATATCCGCTGGTGTTCTGTGCGCATTATATCGGCGACCTTTCAATGCCGCTGCATAACACAGGGTATGACGATTTCAATAAAAAACGGCACTCGGTCAATGATGGAATCATTGAAGGCAGTGTCAGAAACAACATTGGTTATATCCAACGCAACATCAGGCCAATCACCATTGAAAGTGAGAGTGATCTTGCCCGTGAAATAGCAAAAGTTGCCAACGCTTCCCGAAAACTCGGAGCTAAAATAAGAAAAGAGCAGAGGGATATGACTCAGGAAGAAGCCTACGCGCAGGTTATCCAGAGTTCCTCACTGCTGAAAGCCGTACTCAAGTATGTTGGAAAAAAGCCCTCATGATTGCTGAATCTGAACATCTTAACCGCCTTAAAGAGGGCGTTGCTGTCTGGAACCTTTGGCGCCAGGAAAATGCGGATGTCCGCCCTGATCTGCACGACATCTCCCTCGCTTCTCTGGATCTTCGGGGCATAAACTTTGCCGGAGCAAATCTCAGAGGCGCAAACATGTCAAAGGCGAATCTTGTCGATGCGAATTTGACTGAAGCTGATTTAAGTGGAGCGGACCTGCGTGGGGCCGACCTCACGAGAACAAATCTCACAGGCGTAAATTTCAGCAAAAGCGCTATCGACATTTTTACAACCTACCGCGATGTTCAAGGCTGCGATATTGGCGTCAACGGCATATACTCACCTCTTACTGACTCCGCAGCGCTCCTGAGAATTGATCCTCCGGGGAACTCCATGCAGGGTGCCAACGCGGATGCTGTTATCGAAAGTCTTAAGCACGCCCGCAAGCTCCAGACTTTTTCTCTCCTGCTTGCAGGTATTGCCCTGCTTTTTATTGTCATTAAACCAAAGACTATTACCCTGCCCTATCTGGCAGGATCGTTCAAATTTGATGATTTCAGCTACTCTTTTCTTGCAACAATCCTCTCTACAGTACTCTTAAGCCAGGTCTCCTCCTTTATTGATTCAGCTCTTCAGGGGGCACACTATCTCAATGATCGGCGCTCAGCCATGCTTGTCGGACATTTTCCCTGGTTGCTCTCCAAATATGAAAGTGACCCGGCAAACCGTCGGCAATCAAAGATCATGCGCTTCTTTCTCGTCTTTCATCCGGTTATCTACATCTATTTTTTCATAAAGTGGGATCTGCTGTTCAGTGGAGACTGGCAAGGGCTTATGCAGCACTATCAGGAGATGCCGATCATCTTTGGAGAGTACCTGCTTCCAGTCCTGTATGTTATCCTTCTCAAGATCTGTATTCATATTTTCAAGCTCTCCGAAGGGTTTCAGAAGCCGATTCTGTTTGATACTGAAACTGAAAGAGGCCGGCATAGTGAAATGGAACGTCTGGCCGAAGCTGTCGAAAAACAGGCATCACGAACTGCCGAGCTTGTAGAGCTCTTGCGCAAAAGGGAAGGGTGATAGTCTATGGAAGTCAATCTTCCCCTCAAGATTATAGGTCTTGGCCGTTACCTGCCCTCTCATATAGTCCACAGTTCCGAACTTGAAACAGTGTACAGCCTGCCTTCCGGCTGGGTTGAGCAGCGAAATGGAGTTCGCCAGCGTCGTCGGGTTACCGATGAAACTTCATCATTCATGGCCGCAGAGGCTGCTCGCGAAGCTCTTGAAGAAGCCGGGCTGGAGCCGGGGGAACTCAACCTTATTATCAATGCATCGGGGACAGTTGAGCAGGCCATCCCCGATACAGGGGCCTTGATTCAGCGCCATCTCGGTCTGGGTCGGTCGGGCATTCCGTCCATGAGCGTGCATACTACCTGCCTGAGCTTTATCACTGCTATGGACGTAGCGGCAACCTATCTCAATTCAGGACGCTACCGCAATATTCTCATCGCCAGTTCGGATATCTCCTCTTGCGGCATTAACCCAAAAGAGCCTGAATCGGCTTCGCTGGTGGGGGATGCAGCAGCAGCAGTTATTGTTACTCGTTCCAGTGAGGGCGATAGATCCACAATCCATCAAGCCCATTTCAAGACCTATGGTGACGGGGCGTATCTCACAACCATTATGGGAGGAGGTTCGGCTCGCCACCCGGCAAAACCGGGTCACAACTCTGACGATGATCTTTTCTACATGGATGGTTCCGCAGTGTTACGCATGGTGCGCGGTATTGATGAAACGTTTCTTGAAGAGCTTTACCCCGGTCTTTCAACAAGCCTGCTCGATATTGATATTGTCGTTCCTCATCAGGCA
The DNA here is from genome assembly GCA_903895195.1 of uncultured Chlorobiaceae bacterium. Classification (GTDB taxonomy): domain Bacteria; phylum Bacteroidota; class Chlorobiia; order Chlorobiales; family Chlorobiaceae; genus Chlorobium. Next base: position 93,082 of record CAITSZ010000047.1, on the reverse strand, counting down.
AGCAAGGTCGGCCTGCGTATGCTTCAACGATTCGGCTGGCCTGAACCAAGTATCATGCAGACGCTCCCCTGGCTGGGTAATTGTGTTGCTGCATCAATTCCCGCAACACTCTACCAGGCGGTCAGGGACGGTGACCTTCAGAGAGGGCAAAAAGCACTCCTTGTCGGCACCGGCGCCGGCCTTTCGATAGGCGGCCTGGTTATGACCTATTGATTGAGAATAGTCCTCTATGACCCTCTCAATATGTAGGGTTCATAAGAGAAATGAAGCTTGTGAATTTTACGGTTTTTATTCGAATCTTAGAAAAAAAACCTCAAAAGGCATCTTACAACTTCAGAAAATTATTATAACTTGCTGATAATATTTTCGCATAAACGATCGGTTACTATCCGTAAGGTTACGGCTGTCTGGATGGTTAAGTTTATGAAAGAAAGCCATTTATATTTCATATTCCATATTTGACCCCCCGGAGAGTTCTTATGAAAATTTCACGTCTTTTTACCAGTTCCGGTGAAAATGTTTACGACCGTTTCGAATACACCACCAGAACTTCGGTACTGCGAAATACTGACGGCTCGAAGGTCTTTGAAATGACCGATATAGAAGTGCCGAAACAGTGGTCCCAGGTTGCTGCAGATATTCTTGCCCAGAAGTATTTCCGCAAAACAGGGATTCCGCAGCGAGATGAAAATGGCAACGTTCTCATCGATCCTGAAGGCAATCCGGTGACCGGCAGCGAGCACTCAATCAAGGAAGTTGTCCATCGTATGGCAGGCTGCTGGAGAGATTGGGGCGAAAAAAACAGTTATTTCGATACCCCTGATGATGCCCAGGCATTTTATGATGAGGTGGCGTTTATGATCCTCAAGCAGATGGGTGCACCAAACTCCCCGCAATGGTTTAATACGGGTTTGAATTTTGCTTATGGCACTACCGGTCCCGCCCAGGGGCATTTTTATGTCGACCCGAAAAGCGGGGAAGTAAAAGAGTCGGAAGATGCCTACGGCAGACCTCAGGCTCATGCATGTTTTATCCAGTCAGTCAGTGACGACCTTGTTAATGACGGCGGTATTTTTGATCTGGCAATCCGCGAGGCCAGGGTGTTTAAATTTGGAAGTGGTTCAGGCACAAACTACTCAAACCTTCGTTCTGGAGGAGAGAAGCTCAGTGGAGGAGGAAGTTCTTCGGGCTTGATGAGTTTCCTTAAAATTTTTGATTCAGCCGCAGGCGCTATAAAATCCGGCGGAACAACACGGCGGGCAGCCAAAATGGTCATCGTTGACATTGACCATCCTGATGTTGAAAAGTTTATAGAGTGGAAGGCGAAGGAAGAGGATAAGGTTGCTTCACTGGTAGCCGGTTCAAGAATCTGTTCCCGCTTTCTTCAGGCTATTGTAGCAGAGGCCATCGCAAACGGTGTTGACCGCAAGGCTAACCCAAGGTTGCAGAACCTGATTCAGAATGCCTTAAGCCGGGCTGTACCGATGAGCTATATCATCCGAGTGCTCGCTTTGGTCGAACAGGGTTACACCTCGCTTGATTTTGAAGAGTACAACTCTAATTACGAATCGGAAGCATACCATACTGTCGGAGGCCAGAATTCCAACAATACCGTCCGCGTGACCAACGAGTTCATGAAGGCGGTTGAAAACAACGATCTCTGGCAGCTGCGTGAGCGCACATCAGGCAAAATTGCAAAAGCAGTCAACGCCCGCGACCTGTGGGAAAAAATTCTGCTCAGTGCCTGGAAATGCGCTGATCCAGGCCTGCAGTTCGATACTACCATCAACGAATGGCACACCTGCCCTGAAAGCGGTCGTATCAATGCAAGTAATCCATGTTCTGAGTACATGTTCCTTGACGATACGGCCTGCAATCTCGCCAGTCTTAACCTGATTCATTTTATTGATGAGGCTTCCGGTCGCGTTAAAGTCAGGGAGTTGCAGCATGCATCCAATCTATGGACAATCGTTCTTGAAATTTCAGTCCTGATGGCCCATTTCCCTTCAAGGGATATAGCCCGTCTGAGCTACGAATTCAGAACACTTGGTCTCGGGTTTGCAAATATGGGCACGGTGCTGATGGTGCTCGGCATTCCCTACGATTCACCAAAAGCGCTCGCTTTAGCTGGCGCCATATCAGCGATAATGACCGGCCAGGCCTATTTGACCTCGGCGGAAATGGCTCATGATCTTGGCACGTTTGCCGGATACAGTGCAAATGCCAAGGATATGCTTCGCGTTATCCGCAACCACCGCAGAGCTGCCAGAAACCTCTCTGAAGAAGAGTACGAAGGGCTCTCTGTCAAACCGCGGGGTATTGATGCAGAGTATTGCTCCAAGGAGCTTTTTGAAGCAGCAGGGCATGTATGGGACGAAGCACTTCAAAAAGGAAAGAAATACGGATACCGTAATGCACAGGTTAGTGTTATTGCACCAACTGGTACGATCGGCCTGGTTATGGATTGCGATACCACCGGTATCGAGCCCGAGTTTGCCATTGTCAAATTCAAAAAACTTGCAGGTGGAGGATATTTCAAGATTGTCAACCAGTCGGTGCATAAAGCTCTTGAACGGCTTGGTTACACCGATGCACAGATTGATGATATCGAACACTACTGCAAGGGACATGGAACACTTGCCGGATCACCCGCCATCAATCGCCAATGGCTGAAAACCAGGGGCTTTACTGACGATAAGATCGAAGTCGTCGAATCACAACTTGAAACTGTTTTTGATATTCGCTTTGCTTTCAACAAATGGATTCTCGGTGAGGACTTCTGTGCAGCACTCGGATTCAGTGACGGGCAGCTCAATGATCCCGATTTTGATATGCTTCAGGCTCTTGGCGCTACGCTCGATGATGCAGAAGCTTCAAACGACTACGTCTGCGGCACCATGACCATTGAGGGAGCTCCTCATCTGAAGCTTGAACATCTTCCTGTGTTCGACTGTGCCAGCAAGTGCGGTAAAAAAGGGCTTCGCTATATCAAACACATGGCGCACATCCGCATGATGTCATCGGTACAGCCCTTTATTTCAGGTGCGATTTCAAAAACGGTCAACATGCCGGGAACAGCCACGACCGCTGAAATCGGCGAAGTATACCAGTCTGCATGGCAGCACATGGTCAAGGCTGTCACGGTCTATCGAGATGGATCCAAACTCTCTCAGCCGCTCAATATTTCCAGCTATCAGGATCTCGACGAAGTCATCATGCTTGGAACGGAAGAGAGTCTTGATGAAACCAAGGGGCCTAAAGAGGTTCAGGAGCGCATTGTAGAGCGGGTTTATCACCGTTCAGAACGCCGCCACCTGCCGAAGCGTAGAAAAGGGTATATCCGTGAAGCCCATGTCGGTGGACACAAGGTATTTCTCCGGACAGGGGAGTATGATGACGGCTCCCTGGGAGAGGTTTTTATCGACATGTATAAAGAAGGTGCATCATTCAAGGGGCTATTGAACTGCTTCGCCGTGCTTGCTTCCAAAGCACTGCAATACGGCATGCCGCTCGAGGAGCTTGTCGACAGCTTCACCTTTACCCGCTTTGAGCCTGCGGGCACTGTGCAGGGCCACAACGTCATAAAAAATTCAACATCCATTCTCGATTACGTTTTCCGCTCAATCGGATACGACTATCTCGGTCGCAAGGATTTTGTGCATGTAAAAGCCGTTGACGAGCTGGAGGGTGACGATGGAAAGCAGAAAAGCAACGGTACCTCAGACCATACTCAGGTTCCCGAGCCGGCACTTGTCGTTCATGCTGAATTATCGCACACCTCAGCACTCCAGAGCCAGGCATACCAGGCGAAAGTCCAGGGCTATACCGGCGAACAGTGCGAAAACTGCGGATCCATGCGCGTCAAGCAGAATGGAACCTGCAAAGTCTGCGAAGATTGCGGAATGACAACCGGCTGCTCCTGAAGAGCAGCCGCCGGTCGGAACCCTGTCGCAGCAAGACCCCAAGGGTTATCGGCTTGGTCAGTGGATCAAGTCGATGGACTGATTCGATGATATGACCCTGCGAGCAGGTCACCTGCCTGCAGGATTTCCCTCACAGGTTGCCAATGCAATTTTTGAACGAGTAAGAAGCCGGGCAAAGACGCTTGTCTGAAAAGAAGGACGTAATGTCGTTGATATCTGTTTCGGATTGTGTGTTTTGATGGCCTGAAATTGTTTGTTATACTCCAAAGGGTAGATACTTTACGAGGCGAGTACTGTTGAAGAGTGTTGGCAACCGCTCCCATTAACGCCTATCAGATAGGCTGCTGCGTCGTTATGGATTTTGGCATTAGTGCATCGAGCCACTGAGCTACAGATTGAAAGTACCCTATGACCCTTCATTCAGATATCATAAGTTCTGTTCAGAAAAGTGCTGCAAAAAGGATAATCTATCTCCCTCATGCTGTTCGGCAAATGTCTTGACCAGACAGGATGATCAGGGTTGCGGAGGTCAGAAATGTGGTTGAGCGAGGGGGATTGGTCGAGGACTACCCTGAAGATTTGCGAGGTCATAGTTGCCTTATTTTAGGTTATAAGCCGGAGATGATACTCCAATTCATGTCGTTTGCTCACCGAAGGATGATTGCGCCCAGTGTGGTGAAGTCTATTTTGATGACCCCGAAGTGGAAGCCATTCAGGAAGTCCTGTGCACCCTGGATCAGCGTACGGAAAAGATGGCGAAATCCGCTTGATATCGTTCTCTCTTGCAGAGAGTAGGGTTGTTAAGTATTCCAGCGAATATGTACCCCCCGATCAAACCCTCCCCAAAGCCCCCAGCGCCTCAACCAGCCAATTAAAACCAATCCTCTCCTGCTCCAGCCTTAGTTGACCGCCATATTCATTCGATCGCAACTGATCATAAAGCGCACTCTCTTCAGCTGTCAGGCGCGTGAGTGTTCCTGTTTCAGGAGATGGTTCTACGCCCCAAAGGGTTCGATATTCCAGAAATGTCTGCTGATCCATCAAAAAAGAGGCCACTTGGGGAAAGAACCCCCGTAGTTGGTTGAGGATGGCGAAACCATGGGTATCAATGTCTCCCCAGTAATGTATCTTCCGGACGTGCAGCCATTCTGCTGTGGCGAGGTTCTCAAAACCATAGCCAGCTCCAAAAATCACCATTGCCTGAGGAACCCGGGGGAAAGCAAGAAAGTTGATTTCGTTTTCGGTGATGAAAACCTTTGTAACCGCTATATCCAGTTTGGCAAAAGTTGCCTGTGTCACCGTGATATCCTGATCTGTTCCCGTCTGCAACTTCGCCAATTGAGGGTCGAGAATTCTGAATCGCACCCGTAGAGGTTTATCCAGAAAGCCATAACGGCGACAGAAACCCCCTATTCCTGTGGCTCTTGCATCGATCTCCTCCGGCGGAAGCACAAGATCCAAAAGCTCACCGAGCACACCTCGTTGTCCTTCAATGAACTTGCTGTGTATTCCGGGCAGGTCGATCTGTCGGAGATATATGCCAGGACGGGGATGCTTCAGCAGCCATGTGACGATTTCAAGGATGCGGGGCCACTCTTCGACCAGCTCAAGGGCGCGCAGGGGTCGTTTTGCCAGCCATGGGAGTAAGGCGGGCTGATGCTTGCGTGTTTGTGCAAAGAGAGCGGCAAATTGTTCGGCTGCACGCCGTTTACCTATCAACCCAAGAGCATCATCGAGTGAATCGATCCAGATTTCCGCTGGAATTTCATTGGGTCCCAGAATGCGATGATTGATGCTGCGCCATACAATCCTGAACTGTTTCGCTGGGCCTGACAGCCGGGCAATCCAGTCTCGTACATCGGAAAAAGAGTCGCTTAACTGCCGGGAGTCTGGCCCTCTCAGCGTCAAACGTCGGGGGAAAATCTCTTCACTGCCAGTCAGGGCGGAGAGGATTAAGCCCCGATCCCAGAGTTTTTGAACCTGGGCCTTGAGTTCTGCAGGGGTTGTCCAGCTCATTCAAGTGCCTTCTCTTTCTCGGCGTGATACTCTTCAATGGTAAGGTTGCGCAACACCGAGCAGCGCCCCTCCTGATTGAGAACAAACCCTACACTGGATACATACGGCTCTATGATATGGATTTTCTGCAATGGTGTAACAATCAGCAGTTGCAGGTTGAGCTGGGCAAAGAGTTGCAGCCCGTACTGGGCCGACTCATCAGAACCGCGACCGAAGGCTTCATCGATGACCACAAAGCGGAACGACCGGGAGCGCACCGCGCCCCACTCCAGGCCGAACTGATAGGCCAGGCTGGCGGCAAGCACGGTATAAGCAAGCTTCTCCTTCTGCCCTCCGGATTTACCCCCCGAATCAGCGTAGTGTTCATGTTCGCTGTTGTCTTCCCGCCAACGTTCACTGGCCGCAAAAACGAACCAGTTGCGCACATCAGTGACTTTTGCTGTCCAGCGCCGATCCAAGTCGGCATGCTCATCACGGCCACGGAATCGATCGATGATCCTCCTTACCTGGAGGAATTTTGCTTCTGAATACTGCGCATCATCCGAGCCTGTCAGACTCCCTTCGGTGCAGGCACGAAGCTCCGACTGAAAGTCACGAAGGTCAGCATCGAGGTTTATTTGTGCTTCAAGGGTGATGTATCGGCCGGGATTGAAGTCGATTTGCGTAAGCGATTCATTGAGCCGGGTAATGCGCTCCTTAATGGTCTCCCGCTCGCGAGCCAGTTGTGATTGGAAATTGGCAACCTCACGGATGGTATTCTCATTGAGCAGCTCCTTGAAACGCCCCTCAAATCGCGGCAGATCATCAGCATGGAGTTGATCAAACATAGAACGATATTCCGCTCCTGCAGCAATGTTGACATCCACCTCACGGGTTTCCAGCTTCCACTCTTCCTTGTATTCTGTCATTGCCCTGATGATCTTTTCGCTCAGTCGGGAGAGCTTCCTGTCCTCGGCGTCGATTTTTGCCTGCAGCCAATCACGCATCTCACGCTCGCGATTGTCGCACGTTTCAACCGTTAGCGTCTGTTCTCCGAGAGCCTGCACGCGCATGGTTTCAAGCATAGCGAAACGCGCAGCAGCTTCTGGTTCAGCTTCAGCCAGAAGCGTAAGCACCTGCAGCTGTAACTCCTTGATGCTGCTGATCTTTTGCTCAATCTTAGAGCGTTTATCCTTCCGATCGTCAAGTTTCCGCTCCGTTTCCTGTAGTTCCTTTTCCAGCGCGGCAAGTTGGGCGGTCAGGGTTTGCAGAAGGTTTGATGTTGCCTCAAGATCTCGCTTTTCCTTTTCCAGTCTGGCGATAGCAACGGCCAGAGGTTGCCAGTCAAGATCGCGGAAATCCGGATATTCGGCAAGCTTGGAGAGTGTTGTCAGACGCTCTTTGAGTGTATTTTGCTCTTGCTGCATAATGCTCATGCGGCTGGAAAGTTCGGCAAGTGCTTTTTTCTGGAGTTGGGCTTTATCTTCCAGTGCAGCGATTTTCTGGGCATTGCTCCAGCCAAGCACATAGCGGCTGCGGTCGTCAAGCCGGTGGCGGTCATCCTTTTCATGGCGTTCACCCGGTGACTTGATCTGTCCGGCCAGGGTTATGGCTTTTTTCTCCCTCCGGAACTCTTCCTGGCTCATGCAGCAAACCAGATCGAAACGCAAGGCGACTTCATGTTCCAGCCAGTCAAAATAAGGGGAATCGGCTTTAATGGCGAGCTTGTTCGCCAGAGAAGCTGGATGATCGGGCATCTGTTCACTGCGGGAACGCTGACGCACTCGAAAATAGACCAGACGACCTTTAAGGTTGGTTTGCTCCACCCACTCCGCCACCTTCAGGTAGTGATGATCCGGCACCAGTAGCGAAAGGCCGAAGTTTCGGAGTACACGTTCAATGGCTCCTTCCCAAACCTGATCGTCCTCACGAACCTGAAGCAGTTCTCCGGCAAAAAGCATCTCATTTTCCTCGATATTCAGCGACTGACAGAGCGATCGACGCATGGTAACCTGTTTTTCGTCGATATTACTCATGCGGGCTTTCAAACCCTTGATCTCAGTTGTCAGTTGTTCATGCTCATTGCGACCCTGGGTAAAGAGAACGCCCGCCTCATTGAGATCGTTTTGAACTCTTGCTTCATTATCAGCAGTTGCTTCCTGCATGGTTGAGTGCCCGCCGCGCTGAAGATGAAACTCCTCAGCGTTCGTTGCAGGATGCTCACCAAGCAGACCTGTAAGTTCCCCATATCGGGTTGCTTTCTGATTGCGCCGTTCAAGATCATCCTCTTTCTGCCGAATCTCTGCATCAATACTCTCTATACGGTCACCGCCGTTTTCAGCGATGGTTCGGCGCAGCTCACGATCACGTCCCTGCTGGGTGCGGCGTTCTTCTTCCAGTCGTTCAATGGCGATATGGTGACGGCTCAGCTCTTCATCCAGCACGGAAAGGCGTTTGTCCAGCAATTCCAGCTTGAGAGATGCGAACCAGGGACGCAGGGAATCGCGAGAGGCCCGCAACGCTTCCGCTGTTCGGGCCATACTCTGGTGATTATCGCAATCAGCCACCAGAGGCCCCAGCATTTCTATTTGCCGCTTTGCTTTAAGGACGGCTTCGTGAGCCCGGTTGAGATCTTCGAAATGCTGGATAAGAGCAGCAATACGTGGCTCGACATTGAAAGGCTCGAGCATGTGGAGACGTACGAAATCGGTAAGGTTTCCTACCGACTTGAGCGATACGGTTTGATGAAACAGATCCAGCGCCTGCTCATTGTCGATGCCGAAGCGTCGTCGGAACCAAGCACCGTAAGGAGGAAAGCTTTCAAACAACTCAACTCCCAACCCGCGCAATCGCTTGCGCAGAGCTCCGATTTCGGTACCAAACGCAGAGAAATCTGCCGCGATGGAGAGATCACCCTCATAAGCAGCATAAAAACGGGCTGGCTGTGTGGCATCTTTCATCGAGAACACTTGTGCCAGGGTTACAGTTTTGTCGTACCCTTCGTTATGAAAGACGCCGAGAATCACCGAATAACAGTTGGATTCGCGCAGAGCGACCGGTTTGGCGCCTCCGCCAAGGTTTTCCTGTCGCTCCGACTTGTAATATCCCAGCACGTAAGAACGCAGCGAGCGTTCACGGTTTTCTGCCCCAGCCGCCTTGTTATAGGCGATACGCTGGCTTGGCACAAGTAAGGTCGTTACGGCATCGACCAGTGTCGATTTTCCGGAACCGATATCCCCGGTGAGGAGTCCATTTTTTCCGCCCAGCCGCAATGTCCAGACCCGTCCATCGAAGGTTCCCCAGTTGAAAACCTCCAGACGCTGAAGTCGAAAGCCAGCCAGACGATCATCACCGATAAATCCAAATTCAAGTGCTTCACTCATTATTTCCCTCCATCGGTTGTGCAGGTCGCTGCAGGTATTCGTCGAGGCGTTGATCAAAATCGGCCAGCCATTGGGCGTCAATAAACGCCTTGATAATCCTGCGGACTTCAATCATCTGCTTCTCTCCCCTCAAACGACGGATAAAACCAAGGTCGGCGATTTTATTCAACGTGGCATCGACCTGGTCGATCAACTTGACCTCATTGCTTGCAGCGGGGAGGAAAATCCTGATCAGTTCAACCACCTCATCCCGTGAAAGAATCAAACGTGTATCACCGGCTCCGGCATCAAATTCAGCAAGCTTTTTACGCAGCAGTGCCAACAACAGGCTGACCGGGTAACTGAGCTGCCTCCTTGCCATAAGGCGGGGAGTGGTGTTTGTGCCTTCTGCTCCGGTTTCAGGCTGAGAACGCAAAAAAGCGTATCCTTCTGCCTCATCAACAATCAATTCCAGGCCAAGCACTGCCACGTAATCCCGAATGCCAGCCAGCTGGTTGAGTAAGGCGCTCCATAATGCCTGGTTATCCTCCTCGTAAATCACGCCTTTCAAAAGGGGAATCACTACAAAAGAGAGTTCCTGGGTCGGGTACAACGGACGGGATGTATCAATCTCTGTATGGTTCATCATCAGTTTCTTAATAAAATAATGCGCGGTAATGTTGCCAGTCTGGTTATACCCGTCACGCTCTGCCACCTTATCTCTTCCATGGCTCCTTCATCCACCGCACTCCGGGGCCACTCCCCGGCAAGTTGCAGATAAGCAACCAGTTCTGCCAACCCATTACGCAGGGGATGACGCACAACTACCTCCCCGAGGGTTATCTGGCTGTGTATCTGAAGTTCCATGCGGATATTTCGCAACAGCTCGGCCCGGTCGACAAAAACCTGGGCGTAAAGAACTGCGGTATCGATTTCAGCATCTCCTTCATCCAGAGCGATGCCTGCAATTAAAGGCTTGAAGGGTGGGCGATAAAGGGCTCTTTCAAAAGGCAGTTCAATGACCGCTGTGGAGTCGTCAAGAGGCATGAATCCACCTGAAGGGAGATCGTCGCGCAAATCAAGGGCATGGGTTTCGATCTCATGCAGGATATCCATGATACGGCGGTTCTCAAGCCACGCCTTGTCATCAAGAAACCTGCGCAACTGTTCAGAGAGTCGGGCAACAGTCCGCTGGGTATGTTCTCCTGCCTCCAGCCAGTCATAGTGAACCCTTCGCAGACGGGTATCGGGGCGCATCGAAATGATTGGCGGCAAGCTCAGCACATCTTCCAGGAGCACGCTCAACTCCTCCTGGCGGGACTGCGACATGAGAAAATCCCAGAATGCCCGGAAACTCTTTCCCTGATCCGAATCGGCGATAGCATCACGTTCACCCATGATCTCTTCAAGCAGTGCTCCCTTGGCTCCCTCCCAGAGGGCGATGCGCTCACGTACCCTGCGATCGAGTTTTCGAAAGTTATGCTCCACCTCGCGAAAATCGGTCAACAATTCACGTGCCAGTTGCAGAAACTGCTGGAAACGATCTTTCAGGCCGGTATCATCCAAAAGTGATATCTCTCCGGCAAGAATGCGGGCAATTTCTGCATCAATATCGTCACGGCGCTTTTGCAGTTCCGCAATCCGAACTTCAGGGTCGGCCTGGCTTCCCATACTCATTTGACGCAACAGTTCAAATAAGGTTAGAAGTCGCGACTCAGTTCCAACAAAAGTACGCTCAGTCAACCCTTCCAGCCAGGCCAGTGCCTTTTCAGTTGCTGCAGTCAGGTCAAAGTGAGGTTCATCCGTACCGTCCTGATAGAATTTACGCAGCCATCCCTTCTCGTTGTCAGCCCACTCATTCAGGTAATTTTGTGCTGTACCTGGAAATTGATCTGCTCCAAGCTGCTGGCGCAATGCAAACAACTCATCTTCAAGCGCCTCGACCAGATCCGCCTGTGAGAGTATCCGCACATTGGGAACAATAAATACCCGGTGCAGAAACCCGGCTACCAATGGCGCATGTTGCGCGCACAACAATCGCCATGCAGGGTGGTTCTGACGAAGCAGGTTCAGGGTGGTGTAGTCGAGAGCCATTAAGGTTGTCAGCAGCGGCTAACCATTGATTCTGGAGAAAAAAGTACCGCCGGAAGCGGTTCGGATTTGATGCTGAAATTAAGGATTTTTATCCGGTTTTGTTCGATTGCTCTCATCTCATCTTGCTAAAGCTGTAATGGTGCAGTTGTGGATGGTCTAAACCCTGTCGCCGAAGGCTCCATGGTAGTTTCCTCAAGGTTCAGCCCTGTAATTTGAAGCGTTCTGAAAGGGGAGTGCCGGACCAGCTCATAATCATGGGTGCCGATAAGGACAATAATGCCCTTCTGGTTAATCCTCTTCAAATACTCAAGGATTTCAAGCGATGTATCAGGGTCGAGGTTTCCCGTCGGTTCATCGGCCAGAATAACAAGTGGCTCGCGGACAAGTGCTCTTGCAATTGAAATTCTCTGCTGCTCTCCACCCGACAGGCCAAGAGGCATCAGCTTAGCCGCATGTTCAAGGCTGACACTCTCAAGCGCATGCATCACCTTTTCCTTGATAAGCTTCTCCTTCGTACCCGTTACCTGCAGTACAAAAGCCAGATTATCATAAACATTGCGGTCTTCGAGCAGGCGGAAATCCTGGAAGATAATCCCAAGCTTTCTGCGCAAGAGCGGGATCTGACGTTTCTTAATAGTGTGGGAACTGAATCCTGCAACCCGGATCTCTCCTTTTTTTGGACGAATATCCATATAGAGCGACTTGAGCAGGGTCGTTTTGCCGCTTCCGCTTTTACCCACAATATAGACAAGCTCTCCAGGCTCAATGGTAAGGTTCAGGTTTTGGAAAACCGGTTTTTTATTCAGCTCAATGTCAACGTTGATAAATGAGATCATTATGGATGCAGAGTTTTGATTCTGTTTTGGGCTATCTGTATGGCAAGCAGCGTAGCCTCATAAAAACTTCTTTCAGACGCGATGCCTTTTCCGGCAATATCAAAACCCGTTCCATGATCGGGTGACGTTCGCACAATCGGTAATCCGAGCGTTACGTTTACACCTGTTTCGAAGGCAAGGACTTTAAATGGCAGCAGGCCTTGATCGTGATACATCGCCACAACAATATCATAGTTTTTATAGCTGCCAGCCCCGAAAAAACCATCAGCAGGAAAAGGCCCCTTAATATGCAAGCGCCCTGAAAGCCTTTCAATGCAGGGACTTATGATTTCCTGCTCTTCTCGTCCCATCACTCCGCCGTCTGAAGCATGCGGATTCAGGCCAAGCACAGCAATTCGTGGCTCAGCAATTCCGAAATCAGTTCTAAGCGACTTGGCAAGAGATGAAAAAAAAGTGTCAAGATCCATCTTGCGGATCAAACCGGGAATCTTTTCAAGCGGCTCATGAATGGTGGCAAGGGCAACCTTGAGGTTCAGTACCGGGTCAAAGAACATCATGGTCGGAGAAGCAACCCCGAACATGGTGCCGAGATATCCGGTATGGCCTGTTTCGGCATATCCTGCCAGTGCAACAGCTTCCTTGTGTATCGGAGCGGTAACAAGTGCGTCGCTCGCACCCTCCCGGCAGAGCTCAGCCGCCGCATGAATGGACTCCATAGCTACCCGTCCGGCTGCAGCCGATATTCTGCCTGGCATGATCGCATCAGCTTCTGCGACATTAAGCACATGCAGAACCCCGTCAGCACTCTCCATCTTCTTTATAAACGAGGCATTCTCAACCAGTTTCAGTTTCACCGGCAGCTTAAGCGCATCCCTGTAATAATCCATTACGGAATACGATCCGCAAACAAGAAATGAATGCCGGGAGTGCTCAAGTTTAAGAAAGCTTTTCAGAATGATTTCCGGACCAATGCCGTGAGGATCACCTGCAGACCATACAATGCGCATGGTTACAGTCTTTTGTATGCATTGGCAATCTTGTCATCAGTTTTAACCCCTTTCAGCGCCAGTATGAACAGGACTGGTTCAGGAAGCATTATAAAAAAGCCGGCTTCAGGGTTATGCGTTACTGCAGTGCCGATGCTCTGAAAATACTGGTTCAGAAAATGAGCCGCCGTAAGTCCCGAAAAAAGATCAGCGAGAAAAAGAAGGATGCCAAGCAGAATGAGCTTGCTCTGGAGAACCCGGTTCTTAAAGAAAAAGATGGCGGCAAGCGAGATGATCGTTGTCAAAGGAGAAAATATTCCAGCTGCAAAGCAGGCTCCATTGACAAACGGAATGCCTGAGGTACTGAATGAGGCGAAATCGGAAATGACATAAGCTTTTCCCGCATCGAAGCTCCAGAAAGGGAAAAACATACTTCCTGCAGCAAGCACTCCCGCAAGGAACAGGTATAGGTTCTGAATTCTTGCCACCATTGGTTCAGACGGTTAACAGTCATTGAGATATAGAGCTACAATACACATAATAACAAGAAAAGAGCTTTTTCCGAAAAAATGGAGATATATAGATTCCCTTTTCAGTCAGCCTTATTCTGACGCGGTGAAAACCCTTGAAAACGATCGACCTCTTACATATTTAAGAGCTCATCATCAAACTGGAAAAGCATGGTTGACAGGTATCGTTCCCCTGTATCCGGCAGGATAACCACAATGCGTTTTCCCGCATTCTCCTCCTGCTGTGCAAGCTGCAAGGCAGCATATACTGCAGCTCCCGAAGAGATGCCGACAATAAGCCCTTCACTTCTGGCCAGTTCGCGGCTGGTGCGCATGGCATTTTCATTCTTTACGAGAATGATGTCGTCAATTATTTCTGTGTTCAGAATTTCCGGAATAAATCCGGGACCTATACCCTGTATTTTATGGGGCCCTGGTTGTCCACCTGAAATAACAGGTGAATCAAATGGCTCAACAGCCACGATTTGTATCTCAGGATTTCTCCCTTTGAGTACCTCCCCGACACCGGTTATTGTCCCGCCTGTTCCTACACCGCTGACAAATATATCAACCATTCCCTCCGTATCGTTCCATATCTCCTCAGCAGTTGTTGATCGGTGGATCTCCGGATTTGCGGGGTTTTTAAACTGTTGCGGAATAAATGAGTTTATAATTTGAGCATGGAGTACATCAGCTTTTTTTATTGCGCCACTCATTCCCTCCGAGCCTGCTGTCAGCACTAACTCGGCTCCAAGCGCTTTGAGCAGATTTCTTCGCTCTATACTCATGGTTTCAGGCATAGTGAGTATCAGGCGGTATCCTTTTGCCGCCGCAATATATGCAAGTGCAATACCGGTGTTGCCGCTGGTCGGTTCAATGATGACACTCTCTTTATTAAGTAACCCCTTCTTTTCCGCATCCTCAATCATTGCAAACCCTATACGGTCCTTGACACTTCCGCCTGGGTTGAAGTACTCAAGCTTCACGATAATAGTGGCCAATGTTTTATGCAATTGATTGAAATTCTGAAGTTCAAGCAACGGGGTGTTACCGATAAGTTCGGTAAGCTTCTTAGCGATACGTTTCATGTCTGCTTATTGCTCAATAGTTTGTTTGACAATTTTTTTCTAAATAATAACAATTGCTCATGTATTTATGGAATACAGGAAGCGATAGAAACATTCTCAATCACGAAAAATAAAAAAGGCAGCTCCAACCATGCATAATCCGGCATAGAGGTAATTCCAACTCAGAGGCTTTTCCATATACCAATAAGCAAATCCGGCAAAGACGAACATGGTGATAATTTCCTGAATGATTTTCAATTGGCCTAAACTGAAGGTATGATAACCGATTCGATTAGCCGGAACTTGAAGTGCATATTCAAAAAGAGCCAGTCCCCAGCTGAAGAGAATAGCCACAATAAGCGGTTTGTTTTGCATGGATTTTAAATGGCCATACCAGGCAAAAGTCATAAAAATATTAGAAGCAAGTAAAAGAAAGATTGTTTTCATAGCAGGCACTTCCGATGAAGAATTGAATAATTGTTTCTGTGTAGAAATACTGTGTTATCGGTAAATTGGACAAAATGTATTATTTTTTAATCAATAACTCTTTTACGGTTGCGTAATCCCTTTTTTTACCTTCTTCTAAGTGAAGAGACTTCTTTGTTTTGGCGCTTCAATTCTGCCCAGTTCACAAAAGTTTCTCTTCCTGAATCTCGCTAATAGTTACCGTGATGGACATGCTGTTTCCTTCTCTTCTTCGTTTGCAGTTTCGAAAAGCCCTGTGCATTATGGCAGGTATAGCCATGCTTATTTGTTCAGATGTGCATGCAGCTATCTATCCGCCACTTTCGCCGAAGATTCCGTTTAAAGTGGGGTATCTGCCTGTCACAGGTCATGCAAAGTTTTTTGTGGCAAAAGATAAGGGCTTCTTTGACCAGGAAGGTTTGAACGTTGAATTGATTCAGTTTGTAAATTCGGATGAAGGTATAAGGGCTCTTCGTTCAAATGCGCTTGATATCGGAGCATTCGGTACCACATCGCCCCTCTTTCATATAGCAAATGGAGCTAACCTCCGTATAATCGGCGGTATTATGGGCGGGGATGTCGCACTGATTACTTCACATGAAAATGCGGAAATCATCAAGTCGGTTAAAGACCTTAAAGGCAAAAAGGTAGCTACTGTTCGCCTGGCTACTGGTGATGCCGTTCTTCGCGGGGCGCTGCATCGAGCCGGTCTTGAATGGCGCAAAGACCTGCAGATCTTTGAACTGAAAAACCCTGCAGGTATTTTACAGGCAGTCCAGTCAGGCATGGTTGATGCAGGAGTTGTGTGGGGTCCTCACGATATAGAGGCAGAGGAGATGGGATTGAAAATTATTGCCCGTTCACAGGATCTCGAGCCGGGCCACCCCTGCTGCAGGATAACTATTAATACTCTTGATCAGAAAAAATATGCTACAGTATGGCCGCGTTTTATCAGAGCGATTCTTCGCGCTGAAAGGTTCACTCAACAGCAGGAGAATAGAGGTGAAACCATCTCAATTATTCAGAAGTACCTGAAAATTGATCCGGCCATGGTTGAAAAAGCCTATTACAGCGGTAATGTTGATCAGAGTTCTGATCCTAATGTAAAAGGCATTGAGCTTTTTTGGAAAACCATGGAAGAGAGCGGCTTTATCAAATCGAAGGGAAATATCCGGCAGTTTATCATCACCTCAATTTATACATCGGCTCTTGAAAGCCTGGCAGCTGAAAATCCTGATGATCCATACTGGGAAAAGTTAAAAAATCAATTCAATGAGCGAGATTAACTCTTCCCGAAAAATAACATGTTGTTTTGGTCAATAGAGTTGGTGCAGTTCAAGGCGGCGCAGTTTCGGTGCCAGTTTTGCCGTTGCACCTACAACCGTCAGCGTCATTATTCCTCCAAAAATTACCGACGGTATAAGTCCCATCAACCGGGCCGCAAAGCCTGACTCAAAAGCGCCAAGTTCGTTAGATGAGCCAATAAAAATGCCGTTTATGGCCGAAACCCGGCCACGCAGGGCGTCGGGAGTCAATAGTTGCATGATGGTTGTACGCATGACCACCGATACCCCATCGCAAACCCCCGAAAACAGTAAAAGCAGGCCCGCAATCCATATGTTCGTTGATACTGCAAAGGAAATAATACAGATACCGAAACCGGCGACAGCCGCCAGCAGCCATTTCCCGGCATGGAGATTGATCGGGTGGCGAGAGAGAAATAACCCGGTTATCAAACCACCTATTGCCGGAGCTGCACGAAGCACTCCAAGCCCTTCAGGTCCGTAGTGAAAGACATCATGAATGAAGGCAGGCAACATGGAAACAGCTCCCCCGAAAAGCACTGCAAACATATCCATAGACTGAGCGCCCAGAATGATCTGATTGCTGAACACAAAGCGCAACCCTCCGGCAATGCTGGTGAAAATCGGTGTACTCTCTGCTGACGGTGGTTCCTCTATGCGGATAGAGAGCAGCATTAATGCAGCGGCAAGGCATAGGGCGGTTGCAACACTATAGGCAGTTGTTTTTCCTGCCAGTCCAACCAGAATCCCCCCAAAGGCGGGTCCTGTCACCAATCCCAACTGAAATACAGAACTGCCGATTCCCGAGGCCCGGGCGTAGTGATCGCGTGGTAAGATCAGTGCAAACATGGCGCTGTAAGATGGACCGATAAATGCACGTGCCACTCCGCCAACAGCAATAGAACCGTATATCCATAAAGAAGGATTGCCGCTTATCCAGCCTGCCGATACAGCAGTCAGAGTCAGCGAATTGAGAACTAACATCAAGCAGGCGGCCACCCCGAACAATCGTCGGGAATAGTGGTCTATCGCATGGCCCGCGAAGAGCGCGCACGAAAAGTACGGTATGACCTCGGCAAGTCCAATCAAACCAAGTGCGAGGGTGTCATGAGTCAGCTCATAGATATGCCAGCCCACAACAATCGCCATAATCTGATAGGCAAGTACAATTAAAATCCTGAAAGATAACAGCTTGAGAAAAGCGCGATTCGAAGTTACCGGTACTGGCATGAATATGTTGCCCTTTGTTTACTTGAGTGTTTTATATGAAAAATGAGGTGTACATTATAAAATGTCTGACCTGATATATCCTGATTAGCTATAAAGATCAATATATTAAGAGGTTGCAAGTGAATTTCAAAAAATACCTCATATATGGTATTCCTTCACTGGAGCCTCTTGCAGAGATTGTCAAAACGACTTTGTAAAGTGAACATAGTGTTGTAAATTTGCGCCTGATCGAATGGTGAGTATGAACACCTGTGAGTTCGATGCCTTTCCTTTCCTTCTTAATAGCAATGCCGGGTTTCGTCAACGTCCAACTCAACGGATATGGATTTTTTTTCCGTTCTCTACTACCGGTTTAAAAAAGTTTGGAAATCGATTCGTCTTTACCTTGTTATTGCCGGGCCGGGCCTCGTCGTGATGATTGCCGATAATGATGCCGGAGGCATTACAACCTATGCAGCTACTGGAGCCAGATATGGTTATCACCTGATATGGTTTCTCCTCCTTCTTATCCCCATAGCTTACTACGTACAGGAAATGACTGTCCGGCTTGGCGCTGTTACCAAGCGAGGGCACGCTGAAGCTATTTTTGAGAGTTTCGGTGCATTCTGGGGATGGTTCTCGCTTATTGATCTCATGTTTGTGGACTGGCTGACGCTGGTCACGGAATTTGTGGGAATGACTGCAGCGCTCGGCATATTCGGAGTTCCTGCCTGGCTGACGGTGATTCTGGTTGTGCTTCTGATGAGCATAATCGTTTTGAACGGTCGATACTGGACATGGGAAAAGATTGCCTTAGGGTTTTGTTTGCTGAACCTGATTTATATTCCTGCAGCATTCATGGTTAACCCTTCCATTGAAAGTATCATTGGTCAGGGATTGATTCCCAATTTTCCAGGCGGCTTCAATAATGAGCTGTTTTTTCTGCTCATGGCCAATATCGGTACAACCATTGCCCCGTGGATGCTTTTTTTTCAGCAAAGCTCTGTTGTTGACAAAGGCTTGCAGGAAAAAGACATCAAAATGGGCAAACTTGACACCTTCATCGGCTCCATCATCACCGTGGCTGTTGCGATTTTCATCGTGATTGTAACCGGGACACTCCTCAATGGCGCACCAATTGATGATGCCGCCACCGCAGCCAGAATGCTCATGAAGACCAACCACTATATTGGAGCATTAATGGCTATTGGCCTGTTTGATGCCGGCCTCTTGGGGGCAATCTGCATCTCACTGGCAAGCTCCTGGGCGTTTGGAGAAATTTTCGGATGGGCGCACTCCCTTAATACAAAGGTCAAGGAAGCCCCCTGGTTCTATATTTCATTTTTTATAACTCTGGCGACTGCCGGCGTTGTTCCTCTGATACCCGGTGCTCCGCTTGTGCTCATCACGCTTTTTGTCCAGGTCGTTGCCGTGACGTTGCTGCCCGCTGCACTTGTCTTTCTGATATTGCTGCTCAACGATAAAAAGACAATGGGGGAGTATGCCAACACCCCTTTGCAGAATATTGTCAGTACCTTGATCGTTGTTCTAATTGTCATACTTTCCACGTTATATGGCATAAGTGCGCTTTTCCCTAATCTTTTCAAGTAATTGAGGCTGTCAGATTATGAGGATGCTCAAACAGTTTATCGGCAAGATCCGCGAGATCAACCAGCGCTATGCCAAACCAAAAATTGAAATGTCAAAAGGCGTCAGTTTTTCCTTAGCGGTTCTCAGGATTTATCTCTTTGTGCTTGTGCTATTGATGATCTATAAATTCATCACGGTTTTATAAAATCCCAAACACGCCCATGGTTACAGTTCTTAATCGTGACTTTTACCTTAGCGAGATTGTCGGCCGCCGAATCTATCTGAAAACACGTTCAGTCGGAAAGCTGAAAGATCTTGTTATACAGGAAAACGCCGGTAAGGTTCCTGAAGTTACCCATCTGCTGGTTCACCAGCCTTATGGTGATCCTCGTCTTTTGATTCCATGGGATAAAATCACCCTGATTTCAAACACTGAAATTGTTTCAGAAATCACCAGCACCGAAGGCTACGAACTCAATCCCCTCGATAACCACATTTTCCTGAAAGACTATATTCTTGACAAGAAGATACTTGATATGGATGGCCATGAGGTTGAAGTAGTCTACGATGTCAAGCTTCTGTTTCAGAACGACCGGCTTTTTGTCACTGATGTGGATTTCAACCGTTTTCGTATTCTCCGCCGGATGGGCTTTAAAAAGCTTGCCAATTATCTTGCCAAATACAAAGAGGGATCCAGTATATCCTGGCTTTATGTGCAGCCTTTGCCTGATACTATCGGCAGCTTTGAAGGCAATGTCAAGCTCAATGTGCTCAAGGAAAATATCAACGATATTCACCCGGTCGATCTGGCTGATATTCTCGAGGAGCTCGACGGCAGCCAGCGTATGGCAGTATTCAATCAGATAGAACCGGAACTGGCTTCAGATACCCTCGAAGAGGTTGAACCGAGAGTGCAGCGAGAGCTTATCCGCTCGATGGAAAAAGAGCGTGCAGCAGAATTGATTAACGAAATGAGTCCTGCTCAGGTAGCAGATATTCTTTCAGTGCTGCCAGCTTCGGAAGCCGATGAGATTATTGAGTTTGTAGACAGTGAAAACAAGCAGAGAGTGCAGCAGATTATTGATCAGAATGATGAAAACATCATGCTCTACTCGACGCAGCAGGTTATCAAACGACCGCCTGAGACCATAGTGCGTGATGTCATTAACAATTATCGCGACGTTGCCGGCGACATGGATGTCATCATGTATGTCTACGTTGTCAATGAAGAGAATGTTCTTCAGGGAGTTGTTGATTTACGCGAGCTTATTGCCGCTGAGCCAGAACAGACACTTGGGGAGATTATGACCGACAGCCTCATCACCCTCAGTCCGGATGAAACCCTGCAGGATGCTGTTGACATTTTTTTCCGTTACTCATTCCGCGCTGTACCGATAACCGATGAGAGCGATCACCTGCTTGGCGTTGTTTCTTTCCACGATATTAAAGGAGTTAAGCCTCGACTGGATTAAATGTCCAGAGGATACAGAGCCGGTCATCTTCCTTTACGAAGATATATAGGGTTGCAGGCTTTTCGCTTTACTCTATAAAGATTATAACACTGACATTCAGGATTTTTTTTCCAGGATATGGCCGATACTTCACGACATAAAGAACAGCATCCATGCACAGACCAGGATCTGGTTACACAGACTCTTGTTGATAAAAATGCGTTTGCTGCAATCGTTCGTCGCTACGAAGCTCCTCTTTTACGATATATAACCCGACTGGGATGCAGGGATTCCACTGCGGCGCAGGATCTGCTGCAGGAGATCTTCATCAAAACCTACGTTCATCTCAATGATTACGATCACTCCCTTCAGTTTTCATCGTGGATATACCGCATCGCGCATAATGAAATCATCAGCTCATTTCGAAAGGAAAAGAATCTCCCGAGTGTATTAGAGAGAGAGTGCGATTTATTTCTTTTTGAAAAAGTTGTTGAAAATTTGGAACTGACGGACGGGGATGGTCAAAAGCATTCGTCATCGGAAATACAGGCGGCTGTTGACAGGCTTGATCCGAAAAGTCGCGAAATCATTGTTTTGAAATTCTTTGAAGAAAAACGCTATGAAGAGATATCAGATATTTTACAGATACCTGAGGGGACAGTTGCCACTATGATTAATCGTGCCAAGAAAAAAATTAAAAGTTATTTAGAAGGGCGTTAGATATCATGATTATGCTTAAGGACAGATCAAAATCAATTCTGGAAGAAATCGAAAAAAGAAATGCAGTGCCTATTCCTCGCTGGCACTTCGTTCTTCAACGATTCGGGTTCTGGCTTCTTGCTGCAATTTCAGTCTTGACCGGCAGTATTGCGATGGCTACAGCTATTTATGTTTTCATTGATAATGATTTCATAGAGGATCATCAATACATCGACCTGTTTTTGGCCGAACGTCCCTTAATTGCCGAAATAGTAGCAAGCATACCCTATGTATGGGTAGCAACTCTTGCACTTTTTACCATAGTCGCCTATTTCGGATTCCGACACACCAAAACAGGCTATCGTTATGCAACCACAAAGGTTATTGCAGGAGCTCTGCTCGCAAGTCTTTTGCTCAGCGTCGGATTGAATACGATTGATGTCGGTAAGTATATTCATCGGTACCTTATTGAAAATCTACATGTCTATAACAAGCTGGTTTATGCCAACGAACACCGCTGGACACACGCCGAAAAGGGTATGCTTGGCGGGAAGGTTATTGAGTACCGGAAGGAGAAGCAGATCCTTGTCATAAGAGATTTCAATAAAAATATCTGGCAGATTGATATCAACAATACAGATATTCGTCCCGGCACCCGGCTTCTTCCCGGAAAACAGGTTAAAATCACAGGAGTTGTCGTTTCGACGCAGACCTTTAAGGCATACACCATACAAGGTTGGTCAAAGAGGTATCGCAAGCGCCCTGTTCAGTTGCCGAAAATTGCACCGATAAAAACAGTTAAGGACTCCTTGGTTCCGTAAGCGCTTCCGGGGTTACAGCAGTGTCATAATACTGTCGGCTATTATTGCCGTAGCCCCTGTTCTCTCTTCCACAAATGTTTTAGCGATCTTTCCTCTCTTTGCTCTTTCAGTGGCATTGGTAACAATTTCGTTCAGTGTGGCCGACAGTGTCGCCTGATCGAAAATGACTGTTGCACCGCCAGCATCAACAAGAGCTTCTGCTTCAGGAGAGTTGTGATAGTTTGGGCCAAACACAACAGGAATACCGTAGACCGCCGGCTCAAGCGTGTTATGGACATTGACGCCGAATCCTCCACCGACATAAGCTATCGAAGCTATTGAATAAAGCTCCACAAGATAGCCGGTCTGGTCAATGACGAGAACTTCCTGTGCAGGATCAAATTTTTCAGTCATAGCTGAAACCTTCACAAACGCGATAGAACGGGTTTGAAGATCCCGGGTGAGACGCGCCATATTTTCAGGGTGTACTTGATGAGGTACCAGAATAAGCGATGGACGCACTGCCAACTCCTGCCATGCTGAAAGGAGAAGAGCGCTGTCTTTATCCCACACGCTTCCGGCAACCAGAACTGTCTTGTTTTCAAAAAAAGGTTTGATGTGATCAATCCTCCCCGGGTTTTTACTGCGTTGTATGACCTGATCAAACCGCGGGTCGCCTGCAGTCTCAGCGTTCAGGCACATGAATATCTGCCTGAACGCAGCGGTGTCCTTTGAAGCTGCCGTATAGATATGATCGAACAGATGAAAAATGCTTGTATAAAAACGTTTCACAACCGGCTTGAAATACGGAGCGTTTTGTTGCAGCACCGCCGCAGCGAGAATCAGTTTTGTGCCATATTTTTTAGCTTCCACAAGATGGTTCGGCCAGAAGTCATAGCGCATGAGAAGCAAAACATCAGGCTTGAGGACTGATATCAGCTTTTTTGCATTAGCTCGTGAATCAACAGGCAGGTAAAACACTGCAGCGGCATCCGGGAAGTTTTTTCTTGCGTTGTATCCTGAATCCGAAAGAAAAGAGACAAAAAAGATAATGTCCGGTCGCTTTTCCTTCAATGCGGCTATTATAGGCCGAGCCTGCTCGAATTCCCCGACAGAGGCAGCATGTATCCATACCCTGAAAGCAGGCGATGGAAGTTGACTTATTTTTTTTTCAACTTTCTCTATCACGGCCTTCCTGACTTCGAAAAAAGTTCGAAGTTTCGGAGAGAATGGTCGTATTAATTTTGCAGTACCGTGAAAAAACGGAAAAAGAAGGGAGTAGCAAAAAAGGGCAAAGCTATGCATAACGAAATGTTTCATGCTCATTACATCGGTAAATAGCTTTAAGGTAATAAAAAAGTCACTTGCCGACTCCCCTCATCAAATCACTTTTTCTATACAATTTGCATCTTTTTCGTCATCCCGACATTTGGCGAGGGATCTCATCCTCTTTCACATCCGCCCCCTGTTCAATTACCGCATAATAAATTCGTATTTGGTAAAAAAAAATCGTACTATGCTGGCGTTTTAAATGCGTGGTGAATATGCTAAGAAAGGACGCAGGAATTATAAGGTCAAACAGGCCTTGAGTATTTCCAGTGTTTGTGACGAAACGATGGCGCTCGGTATTGTGTCTGAAGTTGCCCGGATGTTTTCGGTTGATGAGAACTCTTCTTCATTTTTTTCTTTCCTGCATTGCTGCCACTCCCGCCTCATACGAGGCTTTTTACTCAATGATTTGGAATAGAATACACAAATGAAAGATCAGCAATTATTGCCGCAGGATTTCCGCAGCCTACAGCTCGCAGAACCGATAATGAGAGCACTTGAAGAAGTCGGGTACGAAAACCCTACTCCCATTCAGGCTCAGACAATTCCACTTATTCTCGAAGGACGCGACGTCCTCGGGCAGGCACAGACCGGTACAGGAAAAACCGCAGCTTTTGCCCTGCCGATACTCTCCAACATCGATATTGAACTGGCCGAACCTCAGGCTCTTGTTCTGGCTCCTACACGTGAGCTTGCCATACAGGTTGCCGAGGCATTTCAGCGTTATGCCGAATATCTCAAGGGTTTCCATGTCATCCCTATTTATGGCGGACAGGATTACGGTATTCAGCTTCGCATGTTGAAGCGCGGAGTCCATGTTGTTGTCGGTACACCTGGCCGTGTGATGGATCATATGCGCCGGGGATCACTCAATCTCTCTTCATTGAAATGTCTTGTTCTGGATGAAGCTGATGAAATGCTTCGCATGGGATTTATCGACGATGTCGAATGGATCCTTGATCAGACACCAAAAACTCGTCAGGTTGCTCTTTTCTCCGCAACAATGCCGTCGGTAATACGCCGTATTGCGCAAAAGTATCTGAACAAACCGGCCGAAGTTACCATCCAGACAAAAACCACCACTGTAGATACCATTCGCCAGCGTTACTGGATTGTAGGCGGAAGTCACAAAATTGATATCCTGACAAGAATTCTCGAAGTCGAGCCATTTGACGGCATGCTTATTTTTGTTCGTACAAAAACAATGACGCTCGAACTTGCCGAAAAACTTCAGGCCCGTGGTTATGGTGCGGCAGCACTCAACGGAGATATGGTTCAAAATCAGCGTGAGCGCACTGTCGAACAATTGAAAAATGGAGCACTGAGCATCGTTATTGCTACCGACGTGGCCGCACGAGGACTTGATGTCGAACGCATCAGCCATGTTATCAATTACGATATTCCTTCCGATACCGAATCATACGTGCACCGCATAGGACGAACAGGACGTGCAGGACGTGCAGGCGATGCAATTTTGTTTGTATCTCCACGCGAAAAAAATATGCTCAGCGCTATTGAAAGAGCTACCCACAGCCGCATTGAATTGATGGAGCTTCCTTCAACAGAAATCATCAATAACAAGAGGGTTGCAAAGTTCAATCAGAAAATTACTGATACCATTGCCGCTGAAGATCTTGGATTTTTCACCAGCCTTATCGAGCAGTACTGTCACGAGCATGATGTTCCCACAATTGAAGCAGCAGCAGCGTTAGCCTCGATGCTTCAAGGTGAGACACCTCTGCTTTTATCCAACAAGCCTGAAAAGCCAAGACCCCGTGAAGATAGCAGGGATAGTTTTGACAGAGATCGTGGGTTTTCTGACAGAGAGCGCGGCCCGGTTAAAAGAAGAAAAAAGGACGAGACCTATGGTGAAGAAGGTAAGGAAAGGTATCGAATTGAGGTCGGAAGCAAAGATGGCGTGAAAGCCGGTAATATTCTTGGCGCTATTCTTAACGAAGTTGGGCTTGATCCCGAATCGGTAGGGCAGATTTCGATCAACGATGCATACAGCACAGTTGAACTTCCTCAGGGAATGCCGGATAACATCTTCCATGAGCTCAGAAAGGTCAGGGTCTGTGGTCGTCAGCTGAGACTTACGAAAATGGAAGAGCAGGAGCGTCCGTCATCACCTTACGGTATAAAAAAGAGCTTCAAGAAGCCTTTTAAACCTGCAGGAAAAGAAACGGCATTCTTTACAGGCAACAAAAAGAAACGCAACGGTTAAGCCTTTCCATAGAGAGTTAAAAGCGGGGAATTTCTTCCTCGCTTTTTTTTTGCACTCACTCACTTTTTTCCCCTTACACCCGTATTTCCCTTTGATGTAAGGCTTTAAGCACTATACGCCGCTGAAAAATCAGAAAGATAAGTTTTGATGGATTCATGCTTTCCTAAGCCAAGTTTTTTATGCATCCGATAGCGGATGCTTTCCATACCTCGCGTCGAAATGCCGACAGACCGGGCAATTTCTATGGTGTCATAATTCAGCTTGACAAGTAAGCTTATTCTCAGTTCACGCTGGTTCAGGTTAGGATGCTTTTTCTGGAGTTTTGACAGAAAGAAAGAATCGGTTTCTGTCAGTTCAATATTCAGTCGCTTTTCTATTGTTTCTGTTTCCAAAAGTTTAAGGCATCCATCAGTCATCTTTCTTTTAACATCAGTATCAATGTCAAGAGAGTGTATTTGATCAAGAAGATTTCTCAGCGCATTGGTCTTTTCTGAAATCGCTGTAGCCACTCTTGTCAGCTCCATATCCTGTGCTGCGACTCTTGCCCTTAGAGCTGTCAACTGTGCTTCAAAATCATTGATAGACTTTTTGCCGACTTCTGTTTGTGCATTCATTTTTATGATTGTTTGAGTTATTCTGGATTCATAATCCTGTTGGAGCTGTTTTATTTCATTCTCTTTTTCTATTTCTTTTGCTTTGCAGTCAGAGCGTAAGGCATCTATAGCCTGAAAAAAAGGGTAATACTGACTGTCAGGAGCAGGTATCGGGATTGGATAGTCCAGAATGTTGAGCCAGGACATCCTAGCTACTGCGCCGAGAAACAGTCTTTTTAATTCAGAATTTTCAATGCCGTATGCGGTAGTCCCGTTTTCTGATAAGGTATCATTTGCTTTGAATGCCAGTGCCTTTTTTACAGCATCCTGATATGTTTCTGCCTGAAGGACACAAAAACTCTCAGGCGCAACTGCAGAAAAAGAGTCTACAATAATGGACATGGGAGGGCAGACATTGAAAAAACATACCAGGCCCAGGAATGGCTGCCAATGAAACAGCATTTCAGTAATAGCCTTCTTGTAGGAATAGGAGATGTCAGTAACGTGATTGAGATCAAATATGACATGAAACTTCTTGTTTACAAGGCCGGTTTCGCTGAGCACAAGCTTCAGAAGATCAACATCCATGAAGTCCAGCTCTATATCATGATTGGCTTTAGCCCACGTATGAACGATGTCTCCGTCCAGTATTCGGGCCTGCTTGGTATAATCAGCCTCAGGATGATGGTTTCTCCAGTGACTCTTTTCGGTTACTGTTAATTCCTGCAGTTTTGGGATTGCCATTGCGGACTGAAGAGAGTTTTTTACTGACTACGTCTTGATTTCAGTGCTTCTTGATGTAATAATGCGATTTATTTTTAAAAAAACATTGTTTTTTCTTTCCAGTACAGATAGTACGCCATTGTGTAATATTATATTACGTCGTGTGGTAAAGATATTTGCCGTAAAAGAAAAAGCCCCAACTTGCGAAGGGGCTTTCTCTATGGTTTACTACCGACAGCTTATCTTAACTTACTCATCTAATCAACATCATTTGCCTTAATAGCCATCAATATCACTCTTCTAAAGGGAAGAGCTTACTTAGCTGCAGGAGCTTCTACCTTTGCTTCAACTTTCTTTGCAGCTTTCTTTTTTGAAACTTTCTTAGCTGCTTTCTTCTTGGTTGCTTTCTTCTCAACTTTAGCTTCTGGAGCAGGAGTTGCTGCAGGTGCTGCTACTGCTGCTGCAGGAGCTGCTGCTTTGTCAGCTGCGAAAGAAACGCCACCAAAGATACCGGTGATAGCAAGAGAAACGATTACGCCTGCGATGAAATTCTTTTTCATTTGAATATAAGTTTAGGTTTTATAATTCTTTGGAATCAAGGTTATCCTGCTTCCTATATACTACTACGCAGAGCATTCTCTTTTCTTTCAACAAATCTTTCTTTTCCGAAATAAAGTTACAATAGCTCATCAATCATATCCCAATTACGACCAATGATCTCACCAGGATCTGTCCCCTTCAAATAAACACTATGGCTTGCAGTGTCTTCAGCCAACCAGTCACATGGCATCCCTGCGCCTCCTTGCGTTCCTTCATAAACACACACATCCTTCCAGCACATTATTCCATCTTCTTCACCATAACATTCAAACCCCATTTTCCACCACTCATTGAGCAATATCTTCATGGCATCATGGTTCATAGCCCCATCCCGAAAAAGAGAGTTATCAAACCAGACCCTGGCGTTCAAGGCTGCACTATGGTCTTTAAGACAACGCTCCCAGCCGCCCGGATATTTCTTCTCAATAACTTTTATGGGAACAATCAAATCTAAAAATTCAGTCATGATAGCCATCGAAGCTCCTTGATGAAGAGGTGAATTGGGAGTGTAAAAATGATAACAAAGAGAAAGTATTTCATTAAAACAAACTGCACACAGGGAGGGTAAACCTTACGAAAGGAGATGTTCTGTTGAGTTATTCAGCTAATAATCATCCTAACTGCCTACATTTTAATAGAATAGTAGAAACATCCAATGCCTGCATCTCTTTTGTCGGCAACTTTATACCTGCATTCTGTCAACAATGAGATGTATCATCTTGAGCAAAGTTTCATTATAATCAAACACATTTGTCTGTGCATCCATTTTGATACCGTAATAGTCATGAAATCTTCAGTTACCATCCGTAGAGAGTTAACCGTCCTGAAAATCGAAGAAGGCATTTTTGATTTTCGTCATGGGGAAGAATTTAACTCAACAGTTGCGGATCTGCTTGTCAAGGAAGAGAGCAAAAACCTCATCATCGATTTTTCCGATGTCAAAGCCATTGATGCCACAGTCGTTTCCTCAATCCGGTATGCTCAGGAGTTTGCCAATAAGAGCGGAGGTGTGGTTATTTTCGTCTCACTCTGCAAGCTCATCAAGGATATGCTGAAACTCCAGGAACTGGACAAACAGCTCTATATTTATTCATCAATTCATGAGGTGCTGACCCTTATTGCTCCTGACGTGAAAGGCAAAAGGCAGGTTCGCAGAAAAAAAATTGTGCACCCTGATGATATTATTGATGAGCTGCTAAAAAATGAAGTTGTTGCAATCCCGAATATCCCTGACGACGATCTTCACGAAGAGCTCAATCTTCAAGACGACGTAGAAGAAGAGCCAGAAGAGGAGCTTGATGCCTCTCAGCTTGAATCCGACGGGCCGGATTCGCCCGAAGTTTCTGATGCAAAAGAACCACGCACAAAAAAAAGAGGTCGACCAAAATCAGCCGACACGGCGGGTAAACCGGCCAAATAATAGATGCTAACCGGGTATTCGAAGGAAAAGGATAGATTTGTCATCCTGAAACGTAGTGAGGGATCTATTCTTTCCCCCTTCTTCCTTGCAATCAGCAATTCCTTGTCAATATTGCGATGCACAATACGTCCATTGTAGTACTTCAAGTCCCTCATGATTCCGGCCATCCCTCCCTCTTTTCCCCCACCAACTGCCAACTGCCGACTGCCAACTGCCGACTGCCAACTGCCAACTGCCAACTGCCAACTGCCAACTGCCAACTGCCAACTATTCCCCCCTAACCCTCTTGTTTGTTTTGCGTGGTTTTTTTCTCTGGCAACTCGCCGGCATTTTTTATGTCACCTTCATGTTCACTTTGGGCTTTTTTAAACTCCCTCAACCCTTTTCCCATTCCTCTCATAAGTTCAGGTAATTTTTTGGGCCCAAAAAGTAAAAGAACGGCGCCACCTATCAGTATTATGTCCATTTGACCAAACATAGCAGAACTCCTTAAGGTTTTATATCGTCAAGTAATTGAATTCTAAGAATGCGTTGTTATTAAATTTTATTTTGCTTCCAGCCAAAGCTTGATAACCTCGTTGCTAAATGATTTTACAGGGAATAACAGCATCTTCATCATAGGAATAGATTGCGCATAACCGATGATATCCATCGGCAATGAAGACCTTTCCATTATAGGTATCCCTTACTAACAGAAGCGGAGCAATAGCTTGTCCGGATTCAATTTTTTGCCGGTCTTTATCAATATGAGAATTGCTGACGCCAAGAAGAGAGAGCGCGGAAGCCCTGAAAATGTCTTTTGCCTTGAACTCGGACATCGGTGCTTTTTTCAACTCCTTCACAATCTTCTTTGCAAATGATTCTTCGAACAGAATGCTCAAGAAGGACTTAGCCGCAGGATAGTCATGATCTTCGGGCTCACTCAGCCATTTGATTTCAACTTTTTTCTTTGCCATCGCGTCTTCTCCTTGTCTTATGATTGGCTTAAAGTTGTTTGCCTACGTTTTATTGATTTGCCTGCTCTGGACCCTTTCTCTCCTTTCGATATTTTATCACGGCAAAAGTAATGATAACAACAAAAACTACAGTTACCGGAATACTGTAAATAACAACAAATTCTCCGATATTCTCCCAATGTTTCCCGAGCAGATAGCCGCCGTAGACCAGTAATGTATTCCAGACAGAGGCACTTATTCCTGCCGCAAGGAGCACTGCAAAAGCATTCAGATGCATTAAGCCGGAAACCGGAGAAATGAATGACCTGGAGCCTATAAGAAAGCGGTTGAGAAGAACAGCTAAATATCCATGAGCGGCAAATCGTTTGCGTATAAATTCAATCTCTGCGGGTGGAAAAAACCTGTGAATTTTTTCACCCCATCGAGGAGGAGTCGCGGAGATGTCTCTCGAATATAGTTTCATTCCAAACTTTCTGCTGATGAGGTAGATAACCATAAACCCCAACGTTGAACCAAGTGAAGGCCATAGAATAGCCAGTACGATGTTAAGTTTTTTGTATGCAAGCAGATATCCGGTTAACGCAATAGGAGCATCAAAAGGCACTATAGGGAAAAAGTTTTTCAGAAACGCAATGACGAAGAGAAGTAAATATATTGCCATTGGGTCCGCGGATTGCACACAAGCAATTACTGAATCAAGCATGAGTGTTGAGGGGAGTTCTGTTCAAGGAGTAAAAGATGATATCATGGAGTTCATGCTCTCTGTTTTTCTTGTAAAGATACCATAAAAGGAGTAATTGACATACGCTTAAGCTTTATTGTATATTAAACGTAGTGGACTGTTTTAAAACTCACAGGGATTCGACATTCAAGTGTGATCAAACTTATTGATATCAGGGAGAATCATAATGGAGCTGCAATTCTACGGTGCAACGGAAAGGGTAACCGGTTCATCACATATCCTGCGTCTTAACGGCTATACCGTTTTAATCGACTGCGGTCTTATACAGGGCTCTCCGGAAGATGAAGCACTCAATCGTCTGCCTTTTCCTTTTGATCCGCCGTCCATCAATGCCGTTGTGCTTACCCATGGCCACATAGACCACTCAGGACGCCTGCCATTACTGCTAAAGCATGGGTTCAAAGGCGAAGTTTTTGCAACACCGGCAACCATTGATCTCTGCAAGGTACTGCTCCTTGATTCTGCCTCTCTTGGAGAACGCGATGCCGAGTATCGCCAGAAACATCCTTCCACGAAAGCTGATAAACACGCAGAGCCGCTCTATACCCGTGATGATGCATTGCGGACGCTTAACACTATGACGGGTTTGCCGTATGGCAAAAAACATCAAATAATTCCAGGCATTTTCATCCGATTCCGGGACGCAGGCCACATTCTTGGATCTGCTCTTGTTGAGGTATGGATGACAGAAGGCGATATAGCGAAGAAACTGGTTTTCAGCGGTGATCTCGGGCAGTATGGCGGTCCTATCCTGAAAGACCCCGAAACTGTTGAGGAAGCAGATGCGGTCATTCTTGAGAGTACCTATGGAGACCGATTGCATCGGAATCTTGAACTGACTCTTGCTGAAATAGGTGAAATTATCCGATCGGCCGGTAGCCGAAACGGTAACATTCTTATTCCTTCTTTTGCTATAGGAAGAAGCCAGGAGCTGCTCTACCTTTTTGGGCAGTATTACAAAGAGTGGGGGCTTGACCAGTGGCAGGTTTTTCTTGATAGTCCCATGGCTATTGAAGCCAGCACTATTTATTGGGACTATCCTGAATTGTATGATGAGGAAGCTGTTGCGTTCCGAAACGACAAAAGCATGATGCCCCACTTGAAAAACCTTCACTTTACCCCAAAGCCTGAGCAGTCAAAAGCGATTAATGCGATAAAAAGCGGTGCGATTATTATCGCCGGGAGCGGGATGTGCAATGGTGGCAGGATTTTGCACCATCTTAAGCATAACATTGAGCGTCCTGAATGTTCTTTGATTATGACCGGTTTTCAGGCAGAAGGAACTCTTGGCCGTTCTCTTGTTGATGGCAACAGGGAAATCGTTCTTCATGGCAAGAGCTATAAGGTAAAAGCAGCTCTTCATACTATCGGAGGGTTATCTGCACATGGTGATCAGAATGACCTGCTTCGCTGGACGGGAGGATTTATGAGTAAGCCTGAAATATTTGTTGTTCATGGCGATAAGCCGGTTAAAAAAATATTCCGTGATTCAATTGAGGAACGCCTGCATTTGAAGGCAGTCATTCCAGCACCTGGAGATGTTATAACTTTTTGAACATAATTTTTTCCTTTTCCTCCGGGATTCACCCGATTGTCACTCTTTTGCAAAACCTTCGCTTTTGGGTTGCGTCTCTTTGCTGAATTACTATTTTAACAGTGCGTTACATATGATGATGACCGTTTTATTATGTTAATAACAAGGATACTATGTCAGTTACTTCATTCAGGGAGCTTGTCCCTATTCTTCAGACCGCCATCGGGCCGATGATTCTTATTTCCGGCCTTGGTCTTCTTCTTCTAACTATGACCAACCGCCTTGGTCGTGTTATTGACCGCTCAAGATCTCTGCTTGATGATCTGGAGTCAAATTCCGAGTCGTATGTTCTGCGGATAAACAAGGAAGTTGCTATTCTCTGGAAACGGGCACGGTATATCCGTGTTGCTATTCTTCTGGCCTGTATGACCTGTTTTGGCGCTTCATTGCTGATCATCATGCTCTTTCTCAGCGCTCTGGTCAATATTGACCTGCCAATGGTTTTATCGGCAGTATTTATCGGCAGTATGCTCTGTTTAAGCACTTCGCTGCTCTTTTTCTTCATGGATGTGAATATGAATCTTGCGGCCTTCAGAATAGAGATGGAGAGTCACGACAAGAAAAGGCTTATTCTTGAGAAACAAGGATACTGAAACACGGTGCATGGGGGTACTCTCTCATCCCCTGGGATGAAAGGTTTTATGCACCTCCTTGATGAAGGACCGGTCGATATGCGTGTAAATCTGTGTAGTGACAATCGAGCTGTGACCAAGCATTTCCTGCACGGCGCGCAGGTCGGCCCCGCCT
This sequence comes from uncultured Chlorobiaceae bacterium, assembly GCA_903895195.1. GTDB lineage: Bacteria > Bacteroidota > Chlorobiia > Chlorobiales > Chlorobiaceae > Chlorobium. The sequence continues at coordinate 59,864 of CAITSZ010000047.1, read as the reverse complement.
TCAAGCAGATGAGTGGCAAAAGTATGGCGGAATGTATGCGGGCTGATATTCTTTTCAATTCCTGCAAGCTGTGCATAGTGCTGCACCATTGAGTATATGGCCATCCTTGACAGCTTTTTCCCCCTCGAATTAAGAAAGATATAATCGTCCGAGTATCCCTTTACAAGCGACAGGCGAAGCCCTGTCCGGTATTCGTTTATCCACTTTACGGCGGAGTCGCCGACCGGCACAAGCCTCTCTTTCGATCCCTTTCCAAAAATTCTCACAAACCCAGCTTCCAGATAAAGACTCTGCTGCTGTAGGTTGACGAGTTCACTTACCCTGACGCCGGTCGCATAGAGCAGTTCAAGCAATGCCTTGTCTCTTGTGGCAAACTTACTTTGCGGAGTTGTGCTTAGTGGCGCTTCGAGCAGATGCATTGTTTCCTCAACAGTCAAAACGGTAGGGAGGTATCTGGCCTGCTTCGGCAGATGGAGGGTTTCCGCCGGGTTGGTATCAAGAGAGCGTTCGATAACCAGAAATTTGTGAAATGAGCGAATGGCTGATATGTTTCTTGCCATCGAACTTGCTTCCAGCCCGGTCTCAAAAAGAGCATTGAGGAACAGCTCGATATGATGGGCTGTTATGTCATTCATCTTGCCGGCGCTCTCCTGCATGAAGAGGAGGTAGCGCTTCAGGTCGTTGCTGTAGGACGCCCTTGTGTTTTGCGAAAAGTTGCGCTCAATCAGCATATAATTCAGAAAATTCTCAAGAGCGCTCCTGAACTGGCTATGCAGCGCGTCCATCTGACGAGGGTCTGGTTTTACGCAGTCGTTGACAGAATCCTCCATCAAAACCACGATGCGTGCCTGGCAGGGTCAGTATGGCGCCCTTACCCTCTTGGCCCTGTCTGAATAGTTCAGGGACGCTCTCATTTTCTGAATCAGCTTCAAAATCAGGATGCCTGATGAGAAAAGCCTCAATCTGCAGAGTATTCTCTTCAGGCTCTATTGAGCAGGTGGCATAGACCAGAATACCCCCTTCCTCAAGAAGTCCGGCGGCATGGTCAAGCAGTTCCGCCTGAAGCGTCAGCAGCTCCTTCAAGGTTGCAGGGGTGAGTTTCCATCTCAGTTCAGCACGCCTTCCTAAAACTCCGGTTCCCGTACAGGGTACATCAAGAAGAATGCTGTCAGGTCGTTTTTCAGGCGTGAAGTTCCTGGCATCAGCGACTGCAGTGGAGATGATGTTTATGCCCAGGGTTTGTGAATGGCTCTCTGTCTTCAACAGCTTCTGCTCATAGATGTCCACAGAGGTAATCTCTCCCTGGTTCTGCATCAGTTCTGCCATAAAGGTGGATTTTCCTCCTGGTGCTGCACAGAGGTCTAACACAGTGCTTTCTGGGAAGGGGTTAAGCAAAAGGCAGGCAAGTGCCTGAGTGGGGTTCTGAACGCTGCAGAGTCCTTCAGTTACTGCAGGCTCAAAGCTGTTGAAATCCTTTGAAAGAAAAAAATTTTCAATGCCGCACTCTTCATGCGCTGCTGTCTCAAGCAGAAGGTCGGAAAAAAACTCCTTATGGGATGTTCTAAGGCGGTTGATCCGGAACCCGAACAGAGGGAACTGGTTATTATAGATGAGTGCTGCTTCGGTCTTCTCTCTTCCGTAAGTGCCAAGCCAGCGTTCAACCAGCCACAATGGATGCGAATATTTGATGGCCAGCTGCTCTTCAGGACTTTTTTTCTTCAGCCACTCGTCAAGGGAGACACTTTCAGGTGTGATCTTTCGTAAAACACCGTTAACCAGCTTCGACATCCTTTCGCCCTTGTACTTTCGTGCAAGTTTTACACATTCGTTGACTGCTGCCCAGTCCGGTACCTTGTCAAAAAAAAGAATCTGATAAGCTCCGAGGCGAAAAATGTTTCTCATTACCGGGGCAGCTTTTTCAAGCTTGTGGTGGTAGAAGTGTGAGATAACGAAGTCAAGTTGACTGCGGTATCGTAGTACTCCGTTCACCAGCCCGGTCGCCAGTGCACGGTCGATCCTGTTAAGGGTCGTGTGCTGCAGCATCCGGTGCAGAAGCTGATCTGATCTTTTGTTGTCGGTTTCAAGTGCCTGCAAGACGTTCAGAGCCAGTTCTCGTGCTGTGATCATGGGAAATGATAAATAAACATTTAAGTGCATTGCCCTCTTCAGGCTGTTTGTAAAATACTATTCCCTGTCGTAGATTAACTGAACTAAATGTTCTTTTCAAGTTTTTAAGCTATCATCCAGAAAGGTGGAGGGACTGGCCCAGAGAAGCCTTGGCAACCGTCATTGCACGATGAGCGGTGCCAATTCCATCCCGGAGTAATAACCGGGAATGATGATGGTATGCATGCCTTTCCGCAGGTTCATACCTTTCTTCAGACATTTTCCGTTTTAAACCTTTTTTAGGGGTTTATCTCCTTTTTTTCGGAAAGCGATAGCTCTCTTTTTCAACCATTGTGCACAATGAGCAAAGGCGCATGAGAGCATATACAGAAATCATTTCCAATAAAACTATTTATTTCGATTCAACTGAATCCTATACCACTGAACTTGGAACTCTTCTCCCTTCAGTGCAAGTGGCTTACAGGACATGGGGAACGCTTAATGCTGAAAAAGACAATGTCATACTGATCTGTCAGGCATTGACAGGCTCTGCCGATGCGGATGCATGGTGGGAAGGAATGTTTTCCCCTGGAGGCGCTTTCGATGAAACCACAGACTTCATTATCTGCAGCAATGTTCTTGGCAGTTGTTACGGCACCACCGGGCCTCTCTCTCTCAATCCTCTTACCGGCACTCACTACGGGCCTGATTTCCCATTGATTACCATCAGGGATATGGTTCATGTTCAGCGCCGTTTGCTTGCCGCTCTCGGTATTGATCGGGTCAAACTTGCTGTGGGCGCATCTCTTGGGGGTATGCAGGTTCTTGAGTGGGGATTTCTCTACCCTGATGTTGTTCAGGCTCTGATGCCTATGGGTGCATCAGGCCGGCATTCCCCGTGGTGTATTGGTCAGAGCGAAGCGCAACGGCAGGCTATTTATGCTGATCGTGACTGGAATAATGGATGGTATGATGAGAGTCATATTCCTGCAAGAGGGCTTGCAGCTGCAAGGATGATGGCTATGTGCACTTATCGCAGTTTCGAGAACTTCCAGTCAAGGTTCGGTCGTGAAGTTCAGGGTGCAAAAGGTACGTTCAAGGTCGAAAGCTATTTGCATCATCAGGGGAAAAAGCTGGTCGAACGCTTTGATGCCAATACCTATATTACGCTTACTAAGGCTATGGATCTGCACGATCTGAGCCGGGGCAGGGGAGACTATGAGGATGTGCTTTGTTCCCTGCAGATTCCTGTAGAAATCCTCTCGATCAACTCCGATATTCTCTATCCCAAAGAGGAGCAGGAAGAGCTTGCTAGGTTTATTCCTAAATCAAGGATACTCTACCTCGACGAGCCATACGGGCACGACGCTTTTCTTATCGATGTAGAAAAGGTCAGCCGTATGGTCCGCGAATTTCTTGATGGAATGCCGTTGCAGGCTTACCCGGCAGCCTGAGTAATCTCGTTAAACCTCGTATAGTGCCTTAACACCTCAGGCACCCTGATGTTTCCTTCCGGGGTCTGGTAATGCTCAAGCAGCGATACCATCAGCCGGGAAGTTGCCAGGCCGGAACCGTTAAGGGTATGCACGAACTCCGGTTTCGACTTGCTGTCAGGTTTGAAACGTATGTTGGCGCGCCTTGCCTGGTAATCCTCAAAGTTCGAACAGCTTGATGCTTCAAGGTATTTATTTTCTGCTGGCGACCAGACTTCGATATCATAACATTTCGTAGCGTTTGCACTGATATCTCCGCTGCAGAGCAAAAGCACCCGGTAAGGGATCTTCAGGGCGATGAGTATTGCCTCAGCGTTCTCACGGATTTGTTCAAGAGTATTGTATGACTCTTCCGGCCTGGTAAACTTTACCATTTCTACTTTGTTGAACTGATGCACTCTCAGGAACCCCCTGGTATCCTTGCCATAACTGCCCGCTTCGCGTCTGAAACACGCTGAATAGGCCGCATATGATATCGGCAGAGCTTTCTGATCCAGCATTTCCCCTCTGTGCAGATTCGTTATCGGCACTTCAGCTGTCGGAATGGCGTAAAGGTTGTCCTCCTGCATATGGTATACCTGATCGGCAAATTTCGGCCACTGTCCGGTTCCCCTCAGCGATTCCTGATTGACAAAAAAGGGCGGGAACACTTCGGTATATCCATGTTTCTCTGTATGCAGGTCGAGCATGAAATTGATCAGTGCGCGTTCAAGGCGAGCCCCCTTTCCGATATAAGCGGGAAATCCGGCTCCAGCTACCTTTGCCCCACGCTCAAAATCAAGTATTCCAAGGGATTTGCCCAGCTCAAGGTGGTTTTTAATCGCGAAGTTAAGATCGTACTCAAAGTTCACCGGCTCTTTAAACACCAGATTATCCTCTGCAGAGCGTCCGGTAGGTACCGAATGGTGAAGTTTATTGGGAAGACCGAGAAGAATAGTCTCAATCTCTTCTTCAGTACCGCTGAGCAGCGTGTCCATTCCTGCGATATCTTCAGAAACTCTCTTCATCTCAATAATCAGGTCATCTCCTGATCCCTGACCGCTTTTTTTAATCTCCGCAATCTCTTTGGATACCTTGTTTCTGAGTGCTTTCTGCTCATCAGAGTGCTGCACCAGCTCCTTGCGCTTTTTGTCAAGGGCAAGAAGTTCGGCAAGTTTTGGCTCTTCCGAACTGAGTTGACGCCTGCGTAGCATGTCGACTACCTCTTCCGGATTCTGACGGATAACGTTGATATCAAGCATAATGGTAAAAAAGGATGAGGTTATGCTGAAAGCAGTGACTTGACAATCTGCTGAACCTTGGTCCCGTCAGCTTTACCCTTGAGCGCTTTCATCGCTTCGCCCATCACTTTCCCTATATCTTTCATGGATGTGGCGCCTGTTCTGGTAACAACATCCTTCACAATGGCAATAACTTCATCATCGGATACCGGTTCAGGAAGATACTCTTCTATAACCTTAAGCTCCGAAAGCTCTGTTGCCGCAAGGTCAGGACGGTTTCCTGCTGTGAACTGTTCAATGGCATCGCGACGTTTTTTCGCAATACTGACCAGTACCTCAATCTCCTGTTCGTCATTAAGAGTGCCTACCCCTCCAACTCGAATCGATACCTCTTTTTCAAGCAAAGCGGCCCGGATAGAGCGAATTGCATTAAGTCGGTCTTTATCGCCGCTCTTCATGGAACTTTTGAGATCCTGGTCTATTTTTTCTTTCAGACTCATGGTCGATTATGGTTCAGATTTATTGTTTAAAAAGGAGTACCTGAAAATACAGGAAAAAATGCGGCTTTCCCACAAGAGCTTTTGCATTGTTCACTCACTGATATCACCGCAAACCGGCCGTATGACAAGCTCTTCAATGGATGCCCGCTGCGTGCTCAGATATGCATTTACTATAGGAACTGATATATCCTCAGGCATCATCATCAAGTTTTTTGTCATATCGGTGACTTCTCCCCACATCGGCGTATAGACAGCTCCGGGCATTACATTCGTGATCTTGACATTGCAGGTTTTTGCATAAAGGCGTATTGTCTCCACCAATCCTTTCTGGCCGAACTTCGACATCGAGTAGAGCGAAGAACTTTTGAATGCCGTTTCCGCTGCGATCGAGGTAATAAAAAAAATATGACCCGACCTCTTCTTTTCCATCACGGCAAAAACCTTTTGCGTCAGAAAAAAAGTTCCTTTCAGGTTTGTAGTCATGGTATAATCAAAATCTTCCTCTGTCATTTCTCCCAAATCCTTGAATCGCCCCACACCGGCATTATTAACCAGGCAGTCAATGGTGCCGTAACGCTCCATCGTCGTAGTCACGAGCCGATCAACCTCATTCATATCTGCTATATCTGTTTGAATAATATCCGTTTTTGCTCCATAAGAGCGGCATTCGGCATCAACAGATTCAAGATCAGATAATGTTCTGGAGGCGAGGATCAGTAAAGGTTGAAAATTGTTATTGTTGACTGCGGCTTTCGCAAAATCAAGTGCAATGCTCTTTCCGATTCCTTTTCCGGCGCCGGTAATGATGATGATCTGTCTCATTGTGTGTAAATAAAATTAATATATAGCCCGGTATAGAAAAGCAGATTTCAGTCCGTCGTAGCGGGTCAAAAAAGTAATGCAATAGTATTTTTGCTTATTGTGGTGAAATAATTCAGGATTTATATATATATTTCAACTGAAATTGATCCGATTCAACCCACCTCCCCTATAGTGCAGTTGTCTCTCTTTATAAATGATAAATCTTAATATTTATCATGGCAATAAGCAAAGTTAAATGGTTTGATGGTAAAAAAGGGTATGGTTTTCTTTTGAATCCAGAAGGAGGCGAGGACATTTTTGTCCATTATTCTGCTATTCAGTCTGATCAAAGTTTCAAAGTACTGAATCAGGATGCAGAAGTTAATTTCGAGCTTGATACAACCCAGAAAGGACTGCAGGCTAAAAATGTCCGGGAAGTCTCTGCAAATGACTCTTCAGCACCAGCTTCTTTTTCTCAGGATTCATTTGGCTAACCCGTCGGGGCTCGACTGCCTGCATTAAATAAAAGAGCGTTCCCGAAAACTGAACCATTCCGATCTGGCTATAATGATATGGTCCAGGAGGTCGATCTGAATGATTGCGCTTGCCTCTTTAAGCAAGGCAGTTACTTGTTTATCTGCATTGCTTGGCTCAACGTCACCCGAAGGGTGATTATGGACCAGGATGATTGCGTGAGCACTTTCCCTTATTGCCGACTTGAAAACCTCCCTTGGGTGGATAAGTGCAGCATTGAGTGTGCCGACAGAAACCAGTTCTGCTTTCATAATCTGGTTTTTTGTGTTCAGGTGCAGCACAAAAAGGTGCTCCTTCGTTTCATCCGGTATTCTGCCTTCCATGTATTCAACTACATCTCTAGCGGCCTTTATTTTTTTATTGAAATTCCGCGCATAATGCAGTCTCTTGTTCAGTTCGAAAACAGCAATGATCTGCATAGCCTTCACCTTCCCGATGCCTCTGATCTTCTGAAGATCAGTCTGAGCTGTGTCGGCCAATTTTTCAAGACTGAACTCCCTGATAATTTCAGCACAGGTGTCAACAATATTAAGGTCTCTTGATCCGGAACGCAAAATAAGTGCAAGTAACTCAGCAGGGCTGAGCGATGCTGCTCCTGCACGAAGAAACCTCTCTAGGGGTCTGTTTTCAGGATCAAGATCATGGATTTTCATGTATAAAATAGTTATGAATTTGTGACTTTGGAGAGCGTTATAGTTGTATTAAAAGCGAAATAAAAATACAGAAAAGGAAGCAGAAGATGAAATGTTTTCTCATATGAGTGGTTATCGTATAGCCCGACTGGCAATGATATGGAAGAAGATGAAAGGTCTTGATTTTCCTGATCGGCCAACTTATCCTTCTTAAGTTTACAACAAAGAAAAAAATCTTTGTATCTTCTTAAGCCTCCCCCAAGGCATGATGGTCAGTACCTTGATAATGTTGCCATTTTCAGGGAAAGGTTTCTTTTTCTGCTTGCACTGGGGAGGGCTTGAGTCGTTAAGCTTCATCCATACATTGCAACCGCAGGGGACTTTTTATGACTGCAATCTTTAAATTCTGCTGTAGAATAGTTTTTATTATCCTCCTTTCTTCAGCTGCGGCCGTGGCGGCCGAGAGTGAAAAAACAGTTCCAACCGTTCGATTCGACCGGGTCCAGGGTATTGTCAATACTGTGGATCGGGGAAACGGATTAGTGGAGCTCAAACTCACTGATGGTTCCTTGCAACGGCTACGGATTGCATCGAACGCCTATCTTCATACTTTGCGAGGTCTTGACGAGCGTGTGAGGCGAATTGATCCTAAAGGGATTGATGCTTTTACGCCGGGAGTGCGCATTGCTGCTTCAGGTATTGTTTATTCCGATAGACCTGAACTCGTAGCCAAAGAGGTTACATTTTTCAATACCGGTAGCACTGAACTTGTTTTCGAAGATGCAGATTGGTGGTCATCGCAAGCCATGGAGCTTGCTGAGTTTTGGATAAGGGCTCAATTCGGGCAAGGCGAGGTTGGAGATCCTTCCGGTTATCGAACAAATATCACCAAGGCCGGAACAAAACGATCTGAATCGATAAATTTGCAGGAGACCGATACCCTGTCGCGTTTGATCTACGGGTTGAGTTCCACCTATATTCTTAACGGTAATCCGCGCGTACTAAAGGCAGTAACAGAGCTTGTCCGCTACCAGCGCCAGAAAATGCGAATTGAAACACCTGATGGCAAGCATGTTTACTGGCTTCATGCGGTGCGTGACGGGCGGCCTGTATTAGCATCTCTTTTTGCTGAAGATGCCGGGACAATTCCGCTCTATGAGCAGATCTACAGTTTGGCTGGACTCACCCAGTACTATCGTATAACCGGCGATCCCGTTATACTCGCCGATATTGAGAAGACTATTCGTTTTATGGATGATCACTACTGGGATGGTTCCCATCAAGACCCATTGCAGCGTGGATATTTCTCACATATTCATCCGGGAACTTTTTCTTCGTCTGATGCCGGATCAAATGCACTAAAGAAAAACTGGAATTCAGTAGGTGACCATTTGCCAGCCTACCTAGAAAACCTCTACCTTGGGACACATGACAGCAAACACCTTCTGCGACTTACTGAGCTTGCAAATCTCATTGTCGCTCACTTTCCCGATTCGAAAAGTCCGTTCGTCAACGAGCGGTTCACTGCCGAATGGCAGCCGGACCACGGTTACGCCTGGCAGCAGAATCGCGGTGTTGTTGGTCACAACCTGAAGATTACCTGGTGCTTGACCCGCCTCTATCACCTTACCGGTAACGCCAGTTTTCTTCAAGTCGCAAAACATTGCGCAGACGAGATGCTCATCCATGGTCAGGATACCCGTCGAGGTGGATGGTACGATGTTATAGAGCGCATGCCCGATCCAGTCACCGGCCGTTATGAATTGGCCTGGCACGACAGAAAGGCCTGGTGGCAGCAGGAGCAGGGAATTCTGGGCTATTATATCCTGTTCGCCGCAACCCATGAACCGAAATACCTTGAATCGGCCCGCGCAGGTGCTGGTTTTTACAATCTTGCCTTTCCTGATCATGATGATGGTGATGTTTTTTTTGACAGCCAGTCTGATGGAACTCCCTATCTTCTTGGTGACAGGGCAGACAAGGGAAGTCACTCCAAAAGTGGCTATCATAACATGGAACTGACCTATTTTGCCCATTTCTATACCAATCTTCTTGTACACAAAAGGCCGGTTATCCTGCATTTCAATCCCGGAGTAGAAGCTGGCGGAACCAATTTTTACGTACAGCCCATCTCATTTCCACCTGGTACAGTAAAGATCACCTCTGTGACACTTGGAGGCCGTGAATACAAAAATTTCAACGCAAAAGCTTTCACGGTGAAATTGCCAAAATGGACTGTGCAGGAACCACTGACAGTGATTTTATCTCCGATATAACCTCGCCGAGGGAAGCGCGAAAGTCTTAAAATGAAAAAAGGTTTCAAGAATTATTTTTTATGGTGATACAGAAGGACGAAATTTCGAAGGTGGTCATTACCTGGTCAATGGTCGCACTTCTTGCCATTGGCTATGCAATCGGCTGGAGTGCAGTTCATTCGATGCTGGTCAAACGAATGGGAATCGAATACCTTCCATATACATACATTGGTATCAGTCTTTTGGGTGTACTCGGATCATCAGTATATCTGATGTTTGCCGATGTGGTGCGTAGAGACCGCCTCCTGATGATTTTCGCACTTGTAACCGGGCTTATGCTTTTGCTGGCCAGAACCCTGGTTACAGCAAATCATGAAGGAGAAAAAGGGTTTTCAGTTCAGCTCGTTCTTTTTTTTACCGTGGTCTTTTTTGCGCAAGGCATAGGTAACTCTACACTTGGAACACAAGTCTGGACTATTATCAATGATCTGTTCCGTCCTTCCCAGGGCAGAAGACTTTACCCCATCGTTGGAACAGCAGGGACTATAGGCGGAATCGTTGGAGGAGCTTCAATTCACTACCTTGCAAGCTCCCTCGGAACGGCCAACCTTGTCCTTATATGGGCCGCTGCCATATTGGCATTGATTCCACTCACATGGTGGATGCGCAAACGTTTTGGAGGCGAGCTGCGAGGCAGAAAGTCAGGAGTCTCCAATGCTCAACCGGCTGGTTCACGACTTCTTGAAGGCTGGGAGTTCTTTTTTCGTTCCAAAATGGCAGTCACTCTTGGATTCATTGCGGTCATGTTCTGGGTTGTGGGTTCTCTCGCTGATTATCAGTTCTCGCGCATCATGAACATCACCTTTCCTTCCGAAGCAAAACTGGCTGGCTTTTATGGTATTTACGGGATGATTATAAATGCAGCCGGACTTCTCGTACAGCTCTTTTTCAGCAGCTATCTCATCCGTCGTATTGGTGTTTCACGAGGGCTTTGTGCTCTTCCAGTATCCATCCTCGCAGGATTTGCCCTCATTGGGTCATATTTCCTTTTCTGGTCTGGACTTTTTATGCGCTGTACATGGGACTTGGTCGGTATGACTATTCAGGGTAATTCTTATCAACTGGCTCTCAATGCAATTCCAGGCTCACTTCGTGCACGTATTCGTGGCTTCATCGATGGGGTCATCAACCCGCTTGGTGGCGTTATTGGAGGCTTGCTCATTATCTTTCTCCATCATACCTTCGATACAGTAAACAAATCCGGCTGGCTGGATCCTGTGACGCTCTCCGGAATCGCTCTTTCCACCCTTTGGATTATTGTGGTTGTCAATTCCCAAAAGCATTACATGGATATGATTGCCGATAACCTGAAAAGCGCAGAGCAACGGACAGTCATGGATGCTATTGATTGCCTTGTAGAGCCTGCAAACGCAAGAGCTGAAGTGATGCTCGAAGAGGTCGCAAAAATGAAGGACCCTCAGAGACGTGCCGCCCTGGCCCGTGTGAGGGCCAGTATCGCCGGCAATAGCTCACTGCAGGCCCTCTACCTGTTGCTGCATGACCCGGTTGTCCATGTTCGTGCAGAATCTTTACGCTCCATGACACACCTCTTGAAAAAGCGCCCCCTGCCCTCTGAGGCTTACGATATTCTCCATCGCCTGGTTGAATCCGATCCTGAACCGGCCATTCGCGCCGATGCTCTCAAGCTTGTTCTTCTAAAACAGCCGGCCGGGCAGTGGCAGGAGATGGCAAAGAAATGGCTTGAAAACGGCACGGTTCCTGTTCGCGCACGAGTAGTAGAGGCTATCGGAATTCTCAGCGCAGAAAAAAGAGCGTTACTTGAGCCGATGCTTCAGGATGAATCCGCAATGGTAAGGGCTGCGGCAGTTCAGGCACTATGGGACGAACCTGAAATGAAATTAAAGGTTCGCCGCGTACTCTCAGAGCTTCTCGAAGGTGACGATCCCGATGCCCACCAGGCAGCTCTGGCCGTCTGTCATCTTGTCGGAGATTGCCCTGAGCCATCTGCACCGGCTCGAATACTCAATTCACCGAATTCGATCGCCCGTATTTTGGCAGGTGCAGCTCTCATTCGTTTTGGAGCCGATCCCGAACTCAGGCAGAAGGCTATCGACGTGGTATGCGAGACAATGGCTGAAGAAGAAAACGCCAGACTTTTTCAGAGCGACTTAATACCATTACTTCCTGATCTGGGGGAAGAGGCCGTTGACGAGATTCTGTTTGGCGTAGCAAAACTCTCATCAGAAGAGAAAACCCGCGTTGCCTTTCTTCTTGGTGGCGTATATGATGTTATGAACAGTCGTATCTCAGTATCTGAAACAATAACTCAGGCTGGAAAATTCTCATAGATGCCGTAATGACTGAAACTGATTTCAAGCTACTCATGACAGGAAAGTGGCTATTGACAAAGGCACTGAAAAAGATCATCACTCTACTTCTGTTCCTGACATCACTTTTGGTGCCCGCAGCTCGCTCCTACTTGTTTGCAAAACCGACTCCTTTAACAGCACAGCTTGTCGGGACTCTGATGGATGGACGCTCTATGTGGAATCCGTTTGACCCCCTTAATGACATGGAGTACGAGAGCAACGGAAACTTCAAAAAAACTCTCTTGCTAAGCGCCACAGGCGGCCGAAACCATGACGGCATCTATTCCATGCGATTTCTTACAGGAAAAGATCTCCGTTCAGTTTTCAAACGGGGACTCGAACCCGGAAAGCTTGTGAGCGGCCCAGGATCAGTATTTGGAGGCAATGTTATATTTAAAGTGCCCCTCGATGGCACTTATGTTATTACGTTTAACCCGAATGCCTCTACCTACCTGGTCACACCACATGTCGATGAACTCTTGCAAATTCAATCTTTTCAGCTCAACGGCTTTGTACACGACAAGGAGGGGAATACTGAATGTTTTGATGGTCGATTGACAAGACCTGCCGAAAAGTGGGATGAGTGGGTTCCTTCCCATGAATTTACCAATAACCGGGATGGCTCTTGGACGATTTCGCTGCTTCTTTCCGCAAAAGGCGGGCATGAAAACAACGGAGTATACCAGTGCCTCTTTTCAGCCAATCACAACGCAGACTGGGGATACAGTGCAATTCTCGACAAACCCGGACGTCTTGCAGGCGGCAACGGCTACGACAGTAGGGTCGGTAATATCCTGGAGACCGCCATTGTTTTTCGAGTTTCTGCTGATGCCCGCTATACCTTCACCGTCTGGCCTGAAAGCTATCGCTTCAGCATTTCACCAACGGTAGATTTCTACCATAATCCTGAATATCAGGTTAACGGCGATGTGGTGAATGATCCATGGAACCCTTCAGCACCTGGCCATCAAATGATAAAAGGGAAAAATGGAGTATGGCAAAAGTCTCTGAATCTGAAAAATACCGGAGGCAGTATCGGCACGGGAGTCTATACAATGAACTTCTCAATCAATGCCGACTGGGCACTCGACAGCATCGGTTTTGGCGGCCTCTGGGGTAAAACATGGCATTCAGCCCCGCAGGAATCGAACATCCTTTTCCGGGTGGAGAAGGATGGTGAGTATATGGTGACTCTTGATCCCACCAAAGGATCCTTTGCCATTGATCCCCCGGTTACACCGATTACCCGAATTGAGTCATTGCAAATTGCAGGTAATTTCGAAGCTTTCGCCAAAGATGGAAAAGAAGGCTGGAACCCGATTGACCCCATGCATGACATGGGCACCTCAAATGGGCATCTTTTCACCAGAGATATTATGCTGACCGGAGGGGTTGTCTATCACTACAAATATACAGCAAATCACGCAGGATGGTCATGGTCGTTGGTAGATTATCCTTATGACGGATACCGTCGCCTTGCATTGCATGGCAATCCTCCACCACTCTCGTTTAACTGCCCAAGGAACGGCATATACAGGTTCTCGGCAGATACCCAATCCGGCGAATATTCTGTAGTTCTCGTCCATCACAAATAAATTATGGCTACACCCGGTTCGGTTCCCCGCGACATCCACCAAGAAAGCTATCTCCGCGATTTAACAGTTCAAAACACTGCCAGCTCACCGCTTTCGTCCCAGTTCACTTTTGCTTGGCTCCGACAGGTTCTGTGACCATTCCCGCAGGCAGGGGGATGACTTTGCTGAGCGGCAAGTCCAGCGGGCCGTCCAACGTTTCCAGTTGGCGGGAGCAAAGCCAGAGATCGTCGTGTTTTACAAGCTGAAATTCGACCTTCGCCGAAGACATTGGAAACCAATTCGCCCGGTAGGTCGCGCTGCAGGTGATGATTTGGATAAGGATTCTGGCGGAGTTCGGCGATTGCTCTATGAAGTAGAGTGGCGAGATGATGTGTCGGCGTTCGATCCCGTCGGCGTTGAGGTTTTCGAACCGCTTAGCCATCATTTTGCCAAAATTGTCGCGTCCCTCGATCTTGACGGGGTTCAACCCCGGCAAGCGGTATTCGACCGAGAATTCCGGAGTGAGATTGGAGATCATCTGCTTCAGGTTCTTCTCATCCAACCCATTGGTCATAGCCATGATCACGTTCGTGATCGCGAAACGGTCTGCGGCGTTGAATTTGGTGTGCCCGGCCTGCATGGAGTTGTCAGTGGCCTGGTTTACAGCAGCGGTCGCAGATGCGGTATTCAAACCTGCATGAAGGAACACACCGCATGCAAGTAAGCAGAAGATTCGATGAATAAGTGTTGTGCCGATAGCTTTTATTAAACGCATGTTGTCTCCTTGGTTGTGGCGCTCTAACATTGTTTAGACTGATCCATCTAATTCGGAAAAAGCGGATAGTTCCTCTCTGTATAAAATGACTCCAAAATCGCAATAAAAAACGACTTAAAATATCATTCTATTATAATATAAACCAGATATATCTATTATCATCCCGGTTTATACTGATCAGCCTAAAACGATACAAGCCTGAGTGGTGCGATTCGCAATAAAAAAAGCCCTCGAATAGTCGGTTAATTTTTATGCTATAATGGGTAACGGGTAATTGCCATCATGATGCAACAAAAACCAAAAAGAAAGAGAGCGATATCAGGGCATCTCTATTTATTCTAAGGCGATATAAGTCTATAATATAGAACGATTTAGCGTTATAAAAATAAGAATTAAAATTCGTATCTTAATGGAATGAGACTCATTAAGCTCTTCATCATGAAAAACATCAACCTATTAGGCATGTTTGACGAGTATTTTTTGCTTGAAGTGTCAAAAAATCTATGCAATCATGGGAAAAGTGCGACCAGTTGTAAGCAAAACGGTGCATTTAACCTCCAAATCGTGACAAAGAACAGTTGTTACCAGATCAAGAAAAACTGAACTCATGGCCTATGGCGTTCGGCCCGCTTTTAGTGGCGTCAAAAATCAATTAATCGAGGTTTCCTTATGAAAAAGCTCTGGATAATTTTGATCCTTATACTTCTTCCAGATATTGGAACTGACATTGCTTTTGCAGGATCTTCTGTTTCCGTTGCTGTGGACGCTGCTGGAAGGGGAGACCTGAAGCTTCTTCGAGATTGGATCGCCAAAGGAGGTAACCCCGATATGGCCGATTCTGAAGGATGGACACCGCTGCTCAAGGCTGCTGTGCGAGGGCAGGCCAAGACAGTTGATTTGCTGTTGAATAACTCAATTCGCAAAGCGGATCCTTCTGTGCCATTTGCGCCTTCAGGCGCCCTGCCGATACACATGGCCGGACACTCCGGAAGCGTCGAAACCGCATCACTCATACTGGCAGCAAGGCCGAAAGATCTTGATGCAGTATGGCTGCTCAATGGTCATACCCTTCTTCTTCAGGCAGCCTTTTACGGGCATAGTGATCTTGCTGCATTTGCAATTGCAAAGGGTGCTAATCCTGCAGCTACTACCCTGCGCGGCATTACAGCTGCTGATTTTGCAAAGCAGTTCGACAATCAATCTCTCCTTCAAGCTCTATCTCCCGGTGAGGTTAATGAATCAGCCAAAAATGCCTATTATACCGCATTGCTCGAGCGTATCCGGGTACCCGTACCATCGAAAGAGGAGCAAGCCCAAAAGAAATCCGATACACTTGTTGCTCTCATCGAAGAAGGTCTAAAGCAGGTAGCCAGTGATCCAAAAAAGATCGAAGCCCTCTCGTCTACTATTGCCCTGAGCATGGAAGGCGTTGATGTCAACCGTCGTGGCGGTTTCCTCCGGCAGCCTCCTCTTGTCGTCACTGTTACAGGGAACAATATGAATCCATATCCTGAAGCTGCTGCTTCGCTCAGGCTGCGCATTGCCAGCCTGCTGCTTGATCGTGGAGCCAATCCTCTGATCTACGAGGTTCACCCTATGGGAGCCAATGCCATCATTCGTGCGTCCGTCTTTGGCCATCTTGATATCCTTAAACGCATGGGCTCTCGGCTCACCTCCGCCGAATTAGCCGGAGCACTCAACCAGCGGCCTGTGGTGAACGGCCTCACCGCTCTCCACGATGCGGTGCTTCGTGCCAGCACTGCCAATGAAGAACGGTTCCATCGATATATCGAACAGATTCGCTGGGAAGTCGCCTCAGGAGCACAATCAAATATTGAAGACTTTTCCGGACTCACACAGTACCAGTATGGAGAAAAAATTTCAAACCTTGACCGTCGCAAAGCAATTCTTAATGCGCTTGATTCTGCAGCCACACCCCTTCAATTCAACCATGTAGCTATCGGTGTAAAGGACCTGGAAGCAGCTATGAAATGGTATGGAGATGTCTTCGGCTTTGCTCCATTAAGCAAGCCGGTGACTCATGGTCCAGATGATGCAGGCAAGTGGCAAAGAGCTACCGCTCTTTTTGGAGGCAGTATTACCAAACTTCGAATCGTTCGTCTTCGAGCTTCCGGAGCTCCAATGTTGCAGGTCCTCGAGCTTTTTGAAGTATCTCCAACTCTTCCAGCGACACAATCGCCCCGTTCAGGCTTTTTGCACGCCTGTCTCATCGTTGGAGATGTCGATACACTCGCTGGTCGTATTGTCCTGCGTGGCGGACGGATACTTGATCGTTCAATGCAGAGGGGTGTACAAATTGCCTTTTGTGCCGATCCTTATGGCAATATACTTGAGCTCGCCTCTTCCTCATGGTAGCAACTCATTGTCATATCGGCAATCATGGATATAGGTTATACAACTAACTTTGTTAAATTTACAGAACAGGTAATAATTAACAGAATCAGACCGGTCACTTCGTCCAGGATTGGCCTCGCGTCATGCAATAAACAGAGCTTATGGAAATTCAAGAAAAATATCATGGCGAATCAACTATCGTAGATCTGGTAGGCAAGCTTGATGCTTCGACAACGCCCGTAGTTGAAGCCCGTATTATCAAGATGATCCAGGAGGGGAAGAAATACCTGATTCTCGATTTTGGCAAGGTTACCTATCTTGCAAGCAGCGGTCTCAGGATGTTGCTTCTCGTCGTCCGGCAAATACAGAAGCTTGAGGGAAGTCTCGTGCTCTGCACTCTTACCCCGACGATGCTCGACACTCTGGAAGTAACCGGATTTCTCCCATACTTCAAGCTGGCATCTTCTACAGAGGAAGCCCTCAAGCTCTCTTTAGATTGAGGATTGCCCAAAACGCCAGCTTCTCTCTAAAGATCACCGGACGAAACGTTGATTTTTACCAACATTACCCCTTTTAAATAATAACATAAACACAACTAATCGAAGAATCCCCCATGAAAATGAACATACCAAACCGAGCTGTGTTATTACTATTGCTCTTCATTACTCTACCTGCCATGGCTATGGCAAGTGAGGTGCAGACCAAAAAACCCAAACTGAACAAACGTGTTCTATTTGTGCTTTCAGAATTCGGCTACTGGGGTGAAGAGCTTATCGGCCCGCTCGAATCGCTTGAGGCTGCAGGCTACACCGTTGATTTTGCAACACCCAAGGGTACAAAGCCGCTTGCACTGCCACCAAGTATGGATCCTCTCTTTATCGATCCTCCTCTTGCCCGCACGGTTACCACTCCCGTGATGGCTGCAAAAGTCAGGGCGATTGAAGCATCTGACAAGCTGAACCATCCAGTCAACCTGACAAAATGGCTTCCCTCAAAGCCCTATCTAAGTTCCCCCGTATACCTCAACGAACTTTTTGCCTACAATGACGCTCTAGACAAGGTGGCCATCGATGTACAGAAATATGATGCCCTTTTATTGGTAGGTGGCAGTGGGCCCATTCTCGATATGGCCAACAACAAGCGGCTCCAGGAACTTGTAAAAATATTCATTAAAGCCGGAAAACCTGTAGCGGGCGAGTGCTACGGCGTTGCTGTGTTGGCATTCACGCGTGACGAGATTACAGAGAAAAGCATTGTTTATGGTAAACGGGTTACCGGTCACCCTCTTGCCTTCGATTATAACGATGGCCATGGCTATATAAAGATTGATCATGGCTTTCAGGGCGCCCCATACCAGCTTGAATTTATTCTCAAAGATGCCGTTGGACCTGATGGGCAGTTCATAGGAAATGTCGGAAAAAAATATTCAGTGATTGTCGATTATCCGATCATCACCGCCCGAACCACAGGCGATTCGGCACTTTGCGGACAGAAACTCATAGAGGTACTCGAAAAAGGGTTGACACGCTACGGATGGTAATCCTGAAACTGGCGTGATCATGAACCTCAATCGTCTTCTCCCAAAACGACTCAAAGAGCGCTTCACTATTATCGCGGTGTTTTGCTCCTGCATTATCTTTTTGTTCACAGCACCGGTGACAATCTGGCAGGGTCGTGAGCTTATGCTTCATGGTCGTTTAGATGATCTTGATAACCGTCTGGATATCCAGGTAAACAAGCTTAAATGGGACTTGCGTTCCATTAAACAGCAGGTACACACTATCACGGATCTGCTGCAGCAGTGGAGTCCTTCGGGAATGGATTCATGGTATATTGCCATGGAAAAAACGCTTAATAGCCTTCCTTATGCCCATGCAGTAATTGTTGCATTCGAACCCGACAACCATTTAGGCCCGAAAGGAGTGAGGACCCTTTTACTTTATCGGAAGGGGGCTAAAGAGGGCAGTTTCAACAGAGGCCAACTTTCATATGACCCTAATGATCCGGCTTCGCTGGGCACTCAATGGTATATTCCCCCTCGCAAGGGAAACATTGAATTCATCGACGGGTTCTGGAGTCTTCCCTATCGTTCATCCTATGAAGGAAATGTTCCGGAAATCACCTGTTCAGTACCGATCAACCGAGAAGAGTCTGGTTCACTTGTTGTTGACGGAGTGTTGGCTATCGACATCACTCTCGAATCTATGCTGAAAACAATGTCAGGGCTCGATATCAAGACAGAGTTTCAGCTCTTCATTCTAGATCCCCAATGCCGCCTTCTGACAGGAATCCAGGGGAACTCAGCGTATAAGAAGTCCGATGGACGTCTACAGGAATTCATTCATGCGAATCCTCGTGCAATGGTCTCATTTTTGGAACTTCGGAATCCATCAGTTCCATCCGCGTCATTCATTGCAATAAATCCGAATAATGGAGAGGAAAGTATTTTCCTTTCAAGAAAGATATCCGGAATTCCCCTGATTTTTCTCTATGTCTTCCCTGTTCATGATCTCATCAGCGACGCATGGTGGCTTGCCGGGGGAGTATTCCTTTTTGGCGTTATCTGTATAGGAGGAATGGGATTGCTATTTCGATGGAGTGCCGGACTGGCAACCCGCAATCTTGATGTTCTTCGTAAAGGGGTTGGCAATGTGCGGTCTGGAAATCTCACTGCCATATCGACGTCATCATTAACACATGATGAAACTGCTGATGTTATTGATGCCTTCAACGGTATGGTATCTGAACTGCAGCTCTCCCTCTTGCGAAAGGAGGAGATGGCTCGCAGTCAGCAACGTTTGAAAACAGAATTGGAACTTGCCCGTAACATCCAGAACTCCGTTCTTCCAGAGCCCATGAAGCTAATGGGCGGCAGCCACTTCAGCCTCTCAATTCCTGCCTTGGAAGTAGGAGGTGATTTTTTCGACCACTTCGTTCTACCGGGAGGCTGTACGGTATTTACGATTGGGGATGTTTCCGGTAAAGGGGTTTCGGCGGCGATGTTTATGATGCGGGTGAGCCTGCTTTTTCGCAGTATTGCCGCTGTCATGGAGCCGCACCAGGCGGTTACCCGGCTAAACTCGTTGCTTGCGGAATCGAATCCTCAGATGATGTTTGTAACCTTCTTTCTTGCAGTGTTGGATCCGTTGGGCCAAAGACTTATCTGTGTTAATGGCGGTCACAACCCGCCGGTATTGGTCCGGGCGGATGGAACAGTCGAGTGGCTTGTAGAGAAGAGCGGACCTGCAATTGGCGTTTTGCCTGGAAAGCATTTTACAGCCTGGCATGTACCCTTCAGCCAAGGGGATCTGCTGGCGATCTATACTGATGGAATAAGTGAAGCGATGGACTCTTCGGGCGAACAGTTTGGCCTTGACCGGCTATCCTCCTTTCTTCAGCAAAGCCAGAAACGCTCACTGCAGCAATCGGCAGAGGAACTCGTGAGGCAGGTTATGAGCTGGCAGGGCGAGGAAGATCAATTTGACGATATCACACTGACGCTCATCAGGGCAGGAGAGTATGCTCATGAACTGCGACTCCCTGCGTCATACTCAACAATAGAAAATGTTGTCGAGTTGATTGAGCAATCTGCCTTGGAAGGAGGGATGGAGTCAAAAGCAGTCAGTGAAATTTCACTGGCAGTCTGTGAAGCTGTTACCAATGTTATTTCATACTCGCTTCATGAGGACCCTACGCTTTTCTACCGGGTATTCACTTCATGGTCCGGTGATGATTTTGTGGTCCGTATTGAAGATTCCGGACCACTTTTTGATCCAGCCGCACTTGCTCCTGTTAATACCAATCTCCCCCTTGAGGAACGACCGATCGGCGGAATGGGCTGGTTTCTCATCAGGCAATATACCGATGAAATCCGCATGTTCCGTTCATCGGACACCAACATACTTACACTTGTCCGTTCCAGAAACAGCACGAATCTTCGCCAAAAAAATAATTCAATGAGGGATTCCTGATGATGAACAAAAAAGCCATTTTTTATCTCGTATTGATCTTTTTGATCACCGTATTTCCTGCGTCATCCTCAGGAGCCAACCAGCCTTCACTGACGGAAGCGATGGTTAAAAATGTGATTCTCAGCTGGTATCAAGGCACAAATGACCATAAGCCATTAGCAGATCAGCTGGCACTTCTCACCGACGATGTAGAGATGCGCTATCCAGATACTTCGCAACCATTCACAGGCAAAGAAGCATTCAGTAAATGGTATGCAAACGTCCTTTCCAAATACTTTGACGAAACACATAAAGTTGAGTCATGGGATATCAAGCTCTCTGGGCAGCTCGCCATAGTTGAACTGGTGGTCAGGTGGGAACGGCGCAGGTGGAATCCTGGAGAAGCCACTAGCCACTACGAGGCATCCGTTTCGCGCCAGTATCTGGAACTTGTAAGAATGCCCGCCGATGGTCGCATTCTCATTCGCAAAAAAATAGTAAAAACTTTTGAAAAAACAGCCCCAGTCTATAATGTGGAGTCCTAATATGCAAATTACCGTTTCTCAACACCACAGCGCTGCTATTGCTGTCATTACCGGCGACATAACCCATTCTGCAGCAGGAGATCTTCAGGAAAAACTGATGGCAGTTTTATGTTCGACTGATATGCTTGTGCTTGATTGCTCCGGCATAGGAATTCTTACAAGTGCCGGTCTGAGGATGCTTCTCATACTCTACCGCGAAGCAAAAGTGAACGGAAAAAAAATTGTTCTTGTCGCAATTCCTGAATCAGTTAAAGATGTCATGTCAGTCACTGGTTTTTTGGAACAGTTTGCTATACACAATAGCGTTGATGATGCTCTTGCCCAAGTTTCCAAACCCATACTCTTATGAGCACTCGTATTGATCTTTATCCAACCGCTGAAATATCCGGCTGGAAAGTTCGCCCCGGTCGAGTAAGACCTTATGGAACATCACTTGTACCAGGAGGCGTAAACTTTTCAATTTATTCCAGTGCAGCCACCTCCTGCACTCTGGTACTCTTCGACAGGCAGAGCCGCAAGATTATAGCTGAACTTCTGCTTCCCGATTCGTTCCGTATCGGAGATGTCTGGAGTGTAGTCATTTTTGACCTTGACCCCGAAAGTTTCGAATACGGATACCGCATGGATGGCCCTTGGGATCCTGCCATCGGCCACCGCTTTGATGCGTCAAAAGTTTTACTTGATCCCTATGTCCGTTCGATTTCCGGCCGTGACGTTTGGGGTATACCCCCAGACTGGGATGATGAGTTCCCATATCGTGGTTTTGTGATCCCTGAAGACTTTGACTGGCGCGGCGATAGTTCACTGGAAATTCCTTCGGAGGATCTAATCGTCTATGAGATGCATGTACGAGGATTTACCCGGCATCAAACTTCCGCAATAGCTCATCCAGGCACCTATGCCGGAGTCGTTGAAAAAATACCCTATCTGATTGGTCTCGGCGTCAACTGTGTTGAACTTCTACCGGTTTTTGAATTTGACGAATTTGAGCTTTCGGTCCCAAACTCATATACCGGTGGGACAAACATGAACTATTGGGGATACAGTACAGTCGGATTTTTCGCACCGAAGGCCGGGTTTGCTGCCACTGGTAGTTTGGGTATGCAGGCTGATGAATTCAAGAGCATGGTTCGTGCGCTGCACCAGGCAGGCATTGAGGTCATCCTTGATGTAGTCTTCAACCATACATGTGAAGGCGATCACCGAGGGCCGACCATCTCTTTCAGGGGGCTCGATAACCAGATCTATTACCTCCTTACCCCGGAAGGATACTATCACAACTTCAGCGGCTGCGGCAACTCCCTCAACTGTAACAATCCCGTGGTGCGCGACATGGTACTCGAATGTTTACGGTTTTGGGTATCAGAGTACCATATTGATGGTTTCCGGTTCGACGCAGCAGCTATTCTAGGGCGCGATCCATCTGGAATGATCATGAATAATCCCCCTTTGCTCGAATCTGTGGCCCTTGATCCTATTCTGAAAAAATGCAAACTTATTGCTGAGGCTTGGGATGCGGGCGGCCTTTATCTCCTCGGAAAGTTTCCTAACTATGGTCGGTTTTCCGAATGGAACGGGAAATTCCGTGACGACACCCGCGATTTTCTTCGAGGCATGCCTGATCATGCCTCGCTTCTTGCTACCCGTATTGCTGGTTCTCCTGACCTTTATGAAGCAGGGGGGCGTGGCCCACTTGCATCGATCAATTTTATTACCTGTCATGACGGATTTACTCTGCGCGATTTGGTCAGCTACAACCACAAGCACAACGATACGAATGGTGAGGATAATCGTGACGGAAGTGACGACAATAGAAGCTGGAATTGTGGTATCGAAGGCGAAACAACTGACAAGGAAATATGCTCACTCCGTTTGCGCCAGATAAAGAATGCTCTACTCATGTTAATGGTCGCCCGAGGTACACCTATGCTTCTGATGGGGGATGAAATGGGTCGCACACAATGGGGTAACAACAATGTATACTGCCACGACAACCATTTAAACTGGCTGGACTGGTCATTACTGGAGAGTGAGTCCGAGCTGTTCCGTTTTACGCGCTTAGCCATCTCTCTTCGTCTCCGGCACCCAGCTCTTCGATCATCAAGGCATCCGCGCAGTGATAGGGCTGGTGCACTCGGATTCCCTGAAATATCCTGGCATGGAAGCCAGCCATGGTCACCTGACTGGTCGGCGGAATCCCGCCTCGTTGCAGTCGTTTTGGCATCGACAACTTCTTCTGGTGAAGATGTTATTTATTACGCATGGAACAGCTCATCCACAGCAAATATACTCCAGCTTCCATCTCTTCCGGAGCCCTTTTATTGGCGTGTTGCTGTCAATACAGGGTGTGATGCTCCATCAGATATCAATAATGACGATGAAGGTCCGCTACTGGAACCAACACACTCTTTTCTTATAGGGCCGTATTCCAGTATCGCACTTATCGCCTATCGGCAAAAGTCTTAGCTGTTTCTAATGGGGGGTTTCAACTCTTGGCACAGAGGCTTTCATGGTGAACAGGTGATAATTCATACTGTCCTCTAAGGCATGCAGGCTTGCTTCGATAATATTGGTCGATACCCCCACAGTCCCCCAGGTATAGCGCCCGTTACTTGATTCTATCAACACCCGCACTTTGGCACTGGTACCCCGTTTTTCTTCAAGAACCCGGACTTTGTAATCAACCAGCTTGATACTCTTGATTTCAGGATAAAAATGGATCAGCGCCTTGCGAAGAGCTTTGTCAAGCGCATTGACAGGCCCATCACCATCGGCGGCAATATGCTCAATCTCGTCCCCAACCTTGACTTTGAGCACTGCCTGATCTACATTCTTGGCATTTTTGCTCGACTCAATATGAACCTTCGTTTCAAGGACCTCAAAGAACGGTTTGAAATTACCAAGCTCCCTGTGCAGAATCAGCTCAAAAGATGCTTCTGCGCCGTCAAACTGATAGCCTTCATGTTCCAGTTCTTTAATATGATGCACAATATTCTTAAAAAGCTCACTTTTGTCCGGGATGCTGATGCCGAGCTCGTGAGCCTTGTAGCGTATGTTGCTTTGCCCAGCAAGCTCAGAAACGAGAACACGTTGGCGGTTTCCGACAAGTGCCGGATCGATATGCTCGTAAAGGGAACTCTCTTTCATAACGGCGCTTACATGAATACCGCCTTTGTGGGCAAAAGCTGATTTTCCGACAAAAGGAGCTTTGGTATTCGAAGGCATATTCAGTATCTCATAGACAAACTTCGAAAGGGAAGTGAGCTGATTGAGATGCTTCACGTTGGAGAACGAACGCTCAAGTTTCAGCATGACATTTGGAATAATGCTGATGAGGTTGGCATTGCCGCATCGTTCACCTATGCCGTTGATAGTGCCCTGTATGTGGGTTGCACCTGCGAGGATGGCTGTGATGGAGTTGGCGACACCGAGATCGCTGTCATTGTGGCTGTGGACCCCTACAGGTACTCCTGTAACCGCAAGAACCTTTGTTACAGCTTCGGTAACTTCATGAGGCAGTGATCCTCCATTAGTGTCGCAGAGCACAATTCTTGAAGCTCCGCCTTGGACCGCTGAAAGCAGCATCTTCAGTGAAAACTCAGGGTCGTCTTTGAATCCGTCAAAAAAATGTTCAGCATCAAAAAAAACTTCCCGTCCCTGCGCTTTAAGAAAGGCGACCGAGCGGTAAATCAGTTCCGCATTTTCATCGTCAGAAATGCCGAGACTTTTTGCTGAATGAGCTTTCCAGGTTTTGCCGAAGATGGTGATAACGGGGGTTTCAGACTGAAGCAGGCCGAGCAGGTTAGGGTCGGTCTCTACCGTAGTTGCCGTGCGGGCTGTCGAACCGAATGAACAGAGTTTGGCATGCTTCAGGTTAAGCTGCCGGGCCTTGAGGAAAAACTCTTCGTCCTTTGGGTTGCTGCTCGGCCATCCGCCTTCGATATAGTCCATGCCGAACTCATCGAGCTTTTCAGCAATAAGCAGTTTGTCCTGCACTGAAAGGTTGATATGCTCGCCTTGAGTGCCATCACGAAGAGTGGTATCGTAGAGCTCGATTAGCATTGTGGTAACAGTCATAAATCAGCTCTGGGCCATTAAATTTTCCTGCCTTGCATAAGCGAAAATACCGCCAGCCTCTACGATGCTGAATACATCACCAAGGGGATTGAGGGTGTAGGTGACCTTGCGAGTTAGGTTTTCAATGGTGTTCAATGCAACATCGATTCTCAGCTCATCACCGGTATTTATAATCTGATTGAGGTGCTCTGAGGTTTCATAGGGTATAACAAAACCGCCATCAACAGAGTTGCGGTAAAAAATTCTTGCATAAGACTCTGCGATAATGGCTTTAATTCCCGCAACCTTAAGAGCGAAAGGAGCATGCTCTCTCGACGAGCCGCAGCCAAAGTTTTGGCCCGCAATGATTATGGTATACTCTGAATCAAAACGACCCTCGTCGATGAACGCAATATTGCCCTCGGGAAGTCCGCCCTGTTCTGGAGGCACGCCCGAAAGGGCATACTTTCCGTACAATTTTACCTCTTCAGGATTTGAGAGGCTGTAAACCAGATGCTCGGCCGGAATGATCTGGTCGGTATCGATATTCTTGCCTAAAACATAGGCTTTTCCCTGAATGATTTTTTCCATGTTTTTTGGTATTAGCCCGCTACGTTAGTCCGTTTTTGCCCGGTCAGAGAAAATCTCTCGGATCGGTGAGTTTTCCAGTAATTGCCGATGCAGCAGCTGTGAGCGGCGATGCAAGGTAAACCCCTGCGTGTTTGCTGCCCATCCGGCCGGGGAAGTTACGGTTGGTTGTAGACACAACAACATCATTATCAACCGAACGTCCAACAGTATCAGCAGGTCCGCCAAGGCATGCTGCACATGAAGGCAGCGCAATGCTGCATCCTGCATCTTCAAAGATCTGCTTCAGGGTCTGACCATCATAGCGCTCATGCTCGAGGTCAAGGGCAACTTTAACTGTTGCCGGTACAATATTTGTGGTAACCGACACTTTCTGGCCTTTTAGTATCTTTGCTGCCATCACAAAATCAGTCAGCTTGCCACCGGTGCACGAACCGATATAGGACTTGGTGATTTTCGTTCCCTGTACGCTTCTTACCGTAGCCCGGTTATCAGGGCTGTGAGGCTGGGCAACGACGGGTTCAAGTTTAGTGACGTCATACCGGTATTTGCTGTGGTATTTTGCATCCGGGTCACTCGTGAACAGTTCGTATGGCTTCTTGCTTCTTGCTTTTACGTACTGCTCGGTCACTGCATCAGCTGCAATAATGCCGTTCATGCCGCCGGCTTCTATGGCCATGTTTGTCAGCGTCATTCTCTCTTCCATTGGAAGCGAAAAAATTGCTTCACCGTCAAACTCCATGGCGCGGTAAGTAGCACCATCGGTAGTGATATCTCCGAGAATATGAAGAATAAGGTCTTTGGCGGTAAGGTACTCGGGCATGACTCCATCAAAGGTGAACTTCATGGATTCGGGGACTTTTTCCCAGAGTTTCCCTGTGCCTAAAATGAATGCGGCATCAGTATTGCCTATTCCGGTTCCAAACATACCGAATGCTCCTGATGTACAGGTGTGCGAGTCAGTGCCAAAGAGTACCGTTCCCGGCAGGTTGAACCCCTCTTCTGCAAGCGCTACATGACACACACCTTTATATCGGTCACCACCGACATCATAGTAGTGCTCGAGGCCCTGCTCTTTTGCAAACTGTCTCAAAAGATCAATGTTGCGGTGCGCATGTTCGTTAGCCGTAAAAATATAATGGTCAGGAAGAACGACAATTTTCCTGGGGTCCCATACTTTTGCGTTAGAGCCGAACTCTTCCTTGAAAATATCAAAGGTTGGCGGGCCGCATACATCATGGGTAAGCAGAATATCAACATTCAGCCAGACGCTTTCTCCCACGTCGACGAATTTTCTGTGAGCTGCCTTTGAAAGGATTTTTTGGGTTATTGTTTGTGCCATTGGTTTTAAACCCCGCTGTCTATGGTTTCAGTGTTGTTGTTTTCAAAATGGTGGAGGCGAAGGCCTAAAGCCTGCAGATATGCCTTTGCGCTTGCTTCTATAATATCAGTGGAAACCCCTTTTCCGTTAAAAGAGATGTTGCGGTCTCTGATGCGGACAAGAGCTTCTCCTAAAGCCTGCCGGCCTGCAGTGGTTGAACGTACAGAATACGAGGTGACCATTGACTCCAGCCGAAGTGCCCTTTCAATAGCCCTGAAACAAGCATCCACAGGACCATCGCCTGTCGCTGACTCTTCAAAGACATTGGCCTCGTGCCGTATCCTTACTGTTGCAGTTGGAATCGAGGCAGTGCCACTGTTGATATGCAGATAGTCAAGCTCATAAGCATTCCGGGGTTTGTTTCGTTCATCCCCCATGAGTACCCTCAAGTCATCGTCGTAGACCTCTTTCTTTTTATCGGCAATATCAACAAATCGCTTATAGATCGCTTCAAGTTCCAGGTCCTGCAAGTCGTAGCCTAACGCATGAAGTCGTGATTGCAGACCGTGCTTTCCTGAATGGCGGCCAAGGACAATGTTCGTTTGCGGCACACCAACGGACTCCGGTGTCATCACTTCATAGGTCTGACGGTTTTTCAGCATTCCGTCCTGATGAATCCCTGATTCGTGTGAAAAAGCGTTGTCGCCGACAATTGCCTTGTTAGGCTGTATGATAATACCGGTAAACGTCGAAACCATCCGGCTTGTATTGAACAACTCTTCAGTAACGATGCCGGTATAAAAGTTATGCAGGTCACTGCGGACTTTGAGCGCCATGACAATCTCTTCAAGCGAGGCATTGCCGGCACGCTCTCCAATGCCGTTCATGGAACACTCTACCTGCCGGGCACCATGCTCAAGGGCGCTGAGCGTGTTTGCTACGGCAAGGCCGAGGTCGTTATGGCAATGCACACTGATGACTGCGCTCTTGATATTTTTGACGCAAGCGAGAAGATCAGCAATTTTTTTACCGAACTCGGAGGGCCAGGTATACCCTGTAGTATCAGGGATATTGACTGTCGTGGCTCCGGCTGCGATAACAGCTTCCACAATCTCGGCAAGGTAACCTTGATCGGTACGGCCGGCATCTTCAGCGGAAAACTCAATATCAGAGGTGAATGTCTTGGCAAAGGCAACCGCATCAACAGCCATCTTCAAAATGGTACGGCGCTTCTCCTTAAGGCTTGCTCCATAACGGTCACTGCCGAATTTTCCGGCAATATGGATGTCGGAAGTGCCGATAAAGGTGTGAATGCGAGGCTTGCGGGCCAGCTGAAGGGCTTTCCATGCTGCAGTGATGTCGTTCTCTACCGCTCTGGCCAGCGCCGCCACAATAGAAGAAGACTCCGAGCCTATCCGTTGAACAGCTTCAAACTGAAGAGGAGAAGAGGCGGGGAAGCCTGCTTCGATCACATCAACCCCCAGCTTTTCAAGCTGCCGGGCGATCTCTACCTTTTCCTGAACATTCAGAGCTGCGCCGGGGGATTGCTCCCCGTCGCGCAACGTTGTATCAAATACGAGGATTTTTTCTTTCACATTATCTGCCCGCCTTTATGTTATTCAAGCGCCCAGATGCCTGACAATTGCCTCTGTCATAACTGTTGTTGAAACACTACTCTCTCCTGGATTCGCAATGTCTGCTGTACGCAAGCCTGTTGCAAGTGTAGCCTCGATAGCCTGATAAATCTCCAGGGCAATCTCCGGCAAAGAGAAACTATAGTCAAACATCATCGCTACAGAAGCGATTGTGGCAATAGGGTTTGCCTTAT
Organism: uncultured Chlorobiaceae bacterium; assembly: GCA_903895195.1. GTDB lineage: Bacteria > Bacteroidota > Chlorobiia > Chlorobiales > Chlorobiaceae > Chlorobium. The sequence continues at coordinate 30,941 of CAITSZ010000047.1, read as the reverse complement.
TTTGACCTGCAATATCAGGAGCACTGCCGTGTATAGGCTCATACAAAGCATGGTCATTACCAATGCTTGCAGATGGCAGCATGCCCAGGCTTCCGGTTATCATACCAGCGATATCGCTTAAAATATCGCCGAAAAGGTTGCTGGTAACAATCACATCAAACTGCTTCGGATTCCTGACAATCTGCATTGCGGCATTATCCACATACATATCGCTAAGCTCAATATCCTGATAATCCTTGTGCACCTCGTGGACCACATTTCTCCAGAACTGTGAAACCTCCAAGACATTTGCCTTGTCGATAGAAATCACTTTCTTGTCCCGTTTCCGGGCGGCTTCAAACGCCAGGCGCGCAATACGCTCAACCTCGTAGCGTTCATAGACCATGGTGTTCCATCCCTTGTTTTCATCAAAACCACGTGGCTGGCCAAAATAGATACCACCGGTCAGTTCACGGAAAACAAGGAAATCTGTACCCTGAACAACGTCAGGTTTTAACGAAGATGCTCCAAGCAGCGCATCGTACACTTTTGCAGGCCTGAGGTTCGCAAACAGTCCAAGCTCTTTGCGGATTTTAAGCAGTGCAGCTTCCGGTTTGTGTTCATGCGGCAGCTTTTCCCATTTAGGGCCGCCAACAGCACCAAGCAGAACCGCATCACACTTTTTGCAGGCCTCAAGTGTAGCCTCGGTGAGCATCTCACCGCTGAGGTCATAAGAAGCACCCCCGAAAGGATGCTCCTCAATCTCTATTTCAAAGCCATGTTTCTTTGAGAGCTGCTTTAGTACTGCAACAGCTCCTGCAACTACTTCCGGGCCGATACCATCACCCGGTATTGATACTATCTTATACATTGCTCTTTCAGGTAGGTTATTTTTTGATCAGCCAGCTCATCATATTGCGAAGCTTTGCCCCTACCGTTTCAATTGAATGGTTACGGTTTTCCTCTCTGAGCTTGTTAAGGAGTTTGTAACCGCCATTGCACTCATCAATGAACTCCTTCGCAAAGCGGCCATCCTGAACCTCTTCGAGAATCTTTTTCATCTCGGCCTTCACTGCAGGAGTAATAAGGCGCGGTCCGCGGGTCATGCCACCGTACTCAGCTGTATCGCTCACTGAATAGTTCATTCTCGACAAGCCTCCTTCATAATAAAGGTCGACAATCAGTTTCAACTCATGCATACATTCGAAGTAGGCAAGCTCTTCAGGGTAACCGGCCTCAACAAGGGTCTCAAAACCAGCCTTGATAAGTTCGGCTGAACCACCGCAAAGTACCGCCTGTTCGCCGAACAGATCAGTTTCAGTTTCATTTTTGATGGAGGTCTCAATAACTCCGGCCTTAGTGCCGCCAAGAGCTTTAGCCCATGCAAGAGCCTGATGTTTTGCCTCTCCCGTTGCATCCTGATGGACGGCGATAAGGCAGGGGACACCATTGCCCTGTGTAAAGGTACGGCGTACAAGGTGACCCGGGCTTTTAGGTGCGATCATGATAACGTTGATCGATTCGGCCGGAATGATTTGCTGGTAATGGATATTGAAGCCATGAGCAAAAGCAAGGGTATTGCCTGCTACAAGGTTCGGAGCAATTTCAGAATCATAAATTGACTTCTGAGTCTGGTCAGGAAGAAGCACCATAACGATGTCAGCCCACTTTACCGCTTCGGCTACGGTATCGACCTGCAGTCCGGCTTCTCTTGCTTTTGCTGAAGATGAACTGTCCGAGCGAAGGCCAACTCGAACATTAAGGCCGCTATCCTTCAGGTTAAGGGCATGGGCATGGCCCTGGCTGCCGTAACCGAGTACCGCAATATTTTTCCCCTGGAGATATCCAAGATCGGCATCCTTATCGTAATAAACATTCATCAGAAAAATGGTTTTGATTGATAATACAGTAAAATAGTGTCACTCTCCACGGTGTATTGCAACAGCTCCAGAACGGGCTAACTCCTTTATTCCGTAGGGCTTGAAGATATCAATAGTCGTGTTGATCTTATCCGGCGAACCGATGACCTCAATAGTAATGGATTTTTGTTTTATATCCACGACTTTTCCTTTAAAAACATTGATAAGTTCGAAAATCTCATGCTGTTGTGTTTTGGTGAGTTTCATAGTCATCAAAAGCAGTTCCCGCTCAACATGAGGCTGTTTGGTCAGATCGGTAACTTTAATGGTATCAATAAGCCTGTTCAACTGCTTGATGACCTGACTGATGATCTGATCATCAGCAAACGTCACAATGGTCATGCGCGAAATCTCCGGGTCCTCTGTTTCACCAATGGAAATGCTTGCCAGATTGAATCCCCGTGCGCTGAACATCGTAGCAACCCTGTTGAGGGTTCCAAACTTATTTTCAACCAGTACTGATATGATGTGTTTCATGGAATAGTGAAAATTATATCCTTATAAGTCCGTCTAATCTAATTCTTTTCCGACTGCCAACTCTCTTCTTATCTTCCCTCAGCAATCAGCACCGCCGACCGCCCTCCCTCCTATTCTTCTTTTTTTCAGAATTTTTTACCTTTTAAAAGGATGAAAAATTCTTTTCGTATAACTGTTGGCAATTTTGATGCGCCTGGAATGATGAGATTCATGTAAAAGTCTATCGTAAAGCTCTTGTTTCTTTTCCTCATATTCAGCTTGAGTGAATATTCCGTCTATTACCAGCCTATCCAGGTTATCTAATATTGGTTTCGCAATTTTATCAACCTCTTCTTTTCTGATAAGCAAATCTTTTTTCTCATTATACTCTCGTTCATTTATATCTAATAAGGTGTTCTTTTCTTTATACTCCTCTTCGCTTATAAGCCCGTCAAGTTTAGATTTTCTCAGTAAGTTCCTTGTTTCAATAAAGGGGTTTTCTAATTGCTTTGAACTTAGGTAATGATCATCGCCATTATCCCTCGTGTCACGATTTCTATTACTGCCTGATTTGTTAGGATTAGACCCATATTCATTTCGAGTCAAATCGCCTTTTTTCAGCAATAATAAAAGGCCAAAAAAGGGCAATAATTGCCACCACATACTTGTGCTTATATCATGACACCTTTTTGCGCCCTGAGCAAAATAAAAGAAAGCAAATGGAGCACATGCAATCAAGGATATCAAGTGTGCAACCGGAGCATAAGTCTCTGTATTCATATAACCAGAAAGAATACTGATAACTATAGGATGCATTATTGAGACCCCTGCCGAAAATATGAGAAAACTTAATAAGTATTCCCGCCTGTTAATTCTTCCTTCAAATGAAAAAACGGATTTAAACATTGTAGTATTTTATTTTCAGCTCTCTGGCTTTAATAACAAATCTCTATCTGTAATTATTTACTTGGCATTTGTAGTACGTAATACAAAAGCAATAATCAATGTCCGGCAAATCCTCTATAAAATATTCCGTTATAGAGGATTCGATTTGTTCAACCGAACCTGTAAAATACGGAAAACACATAATGCAACGTTGATCTGTCGTACAGTCAGCATCACACCATTGTTTTAGGGTTCAACCTTGCCAGAAGCATGTCACTTATTGAGCCACCTGCCGGGACCATAGGAAAAACCATATCCTTTTTCATAACCCTGAAATCAACAAAGACCGGCCCTTCATTATAGGCAAGCGCCTCTTTGATAGCAGCTTTTGCAGATTCCGGTGTGTCTGCCAGGATAGCCTTGCATCTGAACGCTTCTGCAACCTTGACAAAGTCAGGGTTGCTCTCTCCAAGATCAGTAAATGAGTATTTTTCTTTATGGAACAGCTCCTGCCATTGCCGGACCATACCGAGAAAGCTGTTGTTGATAAGGAATATTTTTATCGGTGTTTTATAGTGAACAGCAGTGACAATTTCCTGAATATTCATCATAATCCCTCCATCTCCACTGAACAGGATAACCGGACGATCGCTGATGCCGAAAGCAGCCCCGATAGCCGCAGGAAGGCCGAACCCCATGGTGCCGAGTCCTCCGCTGGTGATGATTGAGCGTGGATTGCGGAACGTATAATATTGCGATGTCCACATCTGGTGCTGGCCGACATCGGTTACTACGACAGCATTTCCCTCCGTTTGTTTCGACACCTCATCAATAACATATTCGGTTCTCAGAGCCCCATCTTCCTTGTTGTACGTCAACGGGCACAGTTCACGCCATGATTGGATATCTGCAAGCCAGCTGTCCCGATTTTCGACCGTTTCCGGTGTCTCTTCAAGGAGCTTGGCCAGAAAGTCTTTGGCATCGCCGACAATCGGCAAGTCCACTTTGATGTTTTTATCGACATTGGTAGGATCAATGTCATTGTGAATTATGAAAGCATTTGGAGCAAACGTCTCAATTTTTCCCGTGACCCTGTCATCAAATCGCGCACCAACAGCAATAAGCACATCACAGGCATTTACCGCCTGATTGGACCAGTATGTGCCATGCATGCCAAGCATGCCCATGCTGAGTGGATGGTTACCGGGAAAAGCTCCAAGTCCCTGCAGGGTCATGGTGACCGGTATATTCTGTTGTATCGCAAAAGTCCGAAGCTCTTCTGATGCTTCAGCACTGATGACTCCGCCGCCAATGTAAAGAAGAGGACGTTTTGCTTTGGCAATTTTATGCGCAGCTTTCTCGACCTGGTTGATGTGGCATGTGATTGTTGGTTTGAATCCCCGGATTTCTACTGTTTCAGGCCAATGGAATGTGCATGATGCATTCAGAATATCTTTCGGCATATCAATCAGAACAGGTCCTGGTCTGCCGTTTGAAGCAAGAAAAAATGCCTTGCGGATTGTTAAGGCAAGCTCTTTGACATCCTTGACAAGAAAATTGTGTTTTGTGATTGGTCTGGTGATACCGACAATATCTGCTTCCTGAAAGGCATCATTGCCGATCAGTGAGCTTGGAACCTGTCCGGTAAAGACCACCATCGGTGATGAGTCCATATAGGCATTCGCAATGCCGGTAACGGTATTTGTCGCACCGGGCCCCGAAGTGACAAGCACAACTCCGGGTTTTCCTGTCGCGCGTGCGTATCCCTCAGCCATATGAGTTGCACCCTGTTCATGACGGACAAGAATGTGCTTGATATCCTTTATATCGTAAAGAGTCTCATATACTTTTAAGAGCGATCCGCCCGGATACCCGAAAATATATTCAACGTTTTCTCGTCGTAGACATTCGAAAAAAATTTCTGAGCCATTGAGAGTTTGGCCTGAAGAATGCATAGCGTGTTTATTTAGGTTCACAGGTAACAGTGCTTTTCAGTATTGCCCCGGTATTGGCTGATGTGACCAGTTGCGCATATCTGGCCAGATAGCCTTTTTTTATTTTGGGCACAAACGGCTTGAGCAACCCGAGCCGTTCAGCAATAATCTCATCGGTCAAATCGACAGAGATGCTCCTGTTTGGAATATCAACAGTTATTATATCGCCATTTTCAAGTGCGGCAATCGGACCATTTTCTGCCGCTTCAGGTGAAATATGTCCAATGCAGGCACCTCTCGAGCCTCCCGAAAACCGTCCATCAGTAATAAGCGCAACTGATTCTCCAAGACCTCGACCCATAATGGCGCTGGTAGGGGAGAGCATTTCAGGCATTCCGGGACCGCCTTTTGGCCCCTCATAGCGAATGACCACCACATCACCGGCTTTGACATCATCCTCCATAATGCCTTTGATGGCATCATCCTGGCAGTCATAGACCTTTGCAGGGCCGGTATGTTTCATCATTCCAGCAGCGACCGCTCCGGTTTTGACAACAGCGCCAAGCGGGGCAATATTCCCGTACAGAACAGCCAGACCACCCGAAAATGAGTAGGGGTCTTCAACGCTTCTTATGACAGATCGGTCCATGACCTCAGCATCTGCAATATTCTCACCAAGTGTTTTCCCGGTTACCGTCAAGGTAGAGAGGTCAAGAAGCCCCTCAATCCTGCTGAGTTCATGAAGGATCGCCGATACTCCTCCGGCCCGGTCGACATCCTCTATATGGACGGCCATTGTTGCCGGGCTCACCTTGCATATATACGGTGTTTTGGCAGAAAGGGCATTGAGTTCAGAGAAATCAAAATCCACTTCCGCTTCATTTGCAAGGGCCAGTGTATGCAAAATGGTGTTAGTGCTTCCTCCCATTGCAAAGTCAAGAGCAAAAGCATTCAGCAGTGCTTTGCGGGTAAAGATATCTCTCGGTCTGATATTCTTTTTTACCAGATCAATGATCCGGCGTGAAGCTTCCTCTACCAGTTCATTACGTCGAGGGTCAATTGCAAGTATTGTCCCGTTGCCCGGCAGAGCAAAACCAAGGGCTTCACTCAGGCAGTTCATCGAGTTGGCTGTAAACATTCCGGAACACGAGCCGCAGCCTGGGCAGGCATTGTCTTCTATCGACTCCAGTTCACTGTCGCTGATTTTTCCCTTACTGTACTGGCCTACTGCCTCAAATACCGAAATCAGGTCAATGGTTTTTCCTGAAGGGGTATGCCCGGCCTTCATCGGCCCTCCCGAAACGAAAATAACAGGAATGTTTATTCGAAGAGCAGCCATCATCATTCCAGGCGTGATCTTGTCACAGTTAGGTATACAGACAAGTCCATCGAGCTGGTGAGCTTCAGCAACGGTTTCAACACTGTCAGCAATAAGTTCACGGCTTGCAAGAGAGTAGCGCATGCCGATATGTCCCATGGCAATGCCATCGCAAACTCCAATCGTATTGAACTCAAAGGGTACACCCCCGGCTTTGCGAACCTCCTCTTTTGCAATTTTTCCAAGCTCCTGAAGATGGGCATGACCTGGAATAAGTTCATTATAAGAGTTGCATATACCTATAAACGGTTTTCTGAAGTCATCGTTTGAGACAATTGACCCTGTGGCTTTCAGAAGACTGCGGTGAGGCGCTTTCTCGAAGCCGGTTTTGATAGTATCAGATCGCATTGCAGTTCAATTAATTTTTTTGACAATTATAAGAAACCTCCGAGACCGTTGTTCCCGAAGCCACACTGATGAAAAGTCTGAAAGAGAAAAAAATGGACTTGGGATCGGCTTTGGGTTCAGAGCACAGCAATGCTCAGTGATGAAATCACCACAGTGACAAAAAACCCGATCATGGAATGGAGGGTATCAAGCAAATGCTTATCATTACTGCCGCAACCGGCTGTCATAGTCAGCGCAGGTTCTTCAGAAGCACGGCCTGCACTGCAGGTATATAAAATGAATGCAGACATTGAAGCGAACAAGTTTCTATCGGTAATAAACTGAAATTTCCTAATAAATTACATTTAATGTTTTATTAAAGCAAACGTTAAAAAAGTTAAAATCCCATGGGATTTTACTGTTTATTATGTTGAGTTACAGTTATATTTTTCAAAGAAATTCATTGCTCAGTTAAGTGCCTATATTTTAGTGCTAAAACAATCAAAAAAGAATCACAGCCATGCTGAACATCCAAGCTCCATTGCCTCAGGATTTACCAGCCTTTTTTTTGACATTATGCCTTGTTCTGCTGTTTGTTCTTCTTGCTGAACTTCTCACAAGAAAATTCAGTATCAGCAGTCTTGTAGTCAGAAAAATTACTCATTTCTGCATGGGTGTCGTCATTTTCTTTGTGCCATCCTATTTCCACTCCAGCTTTTACCCGGCGCTTGCAGCACTTGTTTTTTTGCTCTTCAACGGGCTTAATATCCGATTCAAATGGTTTGGCTCTCTGCTTGCTCTTCCCGAAGACAATAATGTTCAGTCGCCGGCAGTTAAAAGTTATGGATCACTTTTGTTTCCTCTTATTTTTCTGCTTCAGATTCTTTTTCTCTGGGAGTCCCATAAGTGGATACTGCAGACCTCCATGCTCGTTATGGGCGTCAGTGACTCCCTTGCCGCTCTTGTGGGGAGTTCGGTCGGCAAAAAACATATTGAGCATCTGACAAAAAACCCTAAAACTGTTGAGGGGTCGTTGACAATGTTTTTCAGCAGTTTTATTCTGCTTAGTGCCACTCTCATGGTATTCAGTAAAGATTTTACAGGAGGATTGGCCGGAAAGTCATTATTGATGCTTTTAGCTCTTGCACTTCTTCTTGCGGTTGTCTCAACTGCAGTAGAGGCTCTTTTATCGCATGGTCTCGACAATTTTTTCATTCCCCTGTCGATCGCCTACGCCCTCTATGTTCTTGAAGTGAACCACACCATTCTTCTTGAGAATTTTCTTATCGGTGGACTTTTTGCTTTTCTTCTTGCCGTTTTCTCCATTAAAGTCAAGTTCCTCAATAACAGTGGCGCAACTGCGACATTTTTGCTCGGCACAACTATTTTTGGTATTGGAGGGATGGCCTGGACGGTACCGCTTCTTACCTTTTATCTCTTGTCATCTGTTTTATCAAAGCTTGGTAAAAAACGTAAAGCGAAATTTGATCTTGTTTTTGAAAAAGGCTCTCAGCGCGATGCCGGTCAGGTTTATGCCAATGGCGGTATAGCATGGGTTTTAATGGTTATTTTTTCGCTCACAAATAACCCGGCTGTGTTTTTTGCCTACCTTGGAACGCTTGCTGCGGTGCAGGCTGATACCTGGGCAACAGAGATCGGTACCATGTGGCCAAATCCAAAAGCCTGGCTGGTTACCACATTCAAGGAGGTGCCAGTCGGAACATCTGGAGGTGTTTCCGTGCCGGGTACTTCAGGTGCATTTCTTGGTTCGCTATTTATCTGTGCAAGCGCCATGCTTGTCAATGTCAAATGGCTCTCCGATTTTGGAATACTCCAATCGTTTCTTCTCATAGGCTTTTCAGGACTTCTGGCCAGTATGGTTGACAGCTTTTTCGGAGCCACCGTTCAGGCACAGTATTTCGACCCCATTCGCGAAAAAGTAACCGAAAGGACCCATAGCCTTGCAGAGGATGGCTCACTTGTTGAAAACCGGCTTATAAAAGGTACCCCCTTGGTTAACAACGACCTCGTCAATACCCTTTGTGCACTTTCCGGTTCCGCCTTGGCGTATATGGTGATTGAGAATGTGCATTTGTTTCATTGAACTTTAATTGTTTCTATCGATATGGTTGATTCTAAACTCGGAATTTTTGGCTTGCTTTCTGATGCCGGACCTGTTGTCCTGTTTGTGCTTTCTATCCTGCTCTCGTTCTCTATTGTATCATGGGCTATCATGGCATACAAATTTACCTATGTCAGGAAATCTTTGAGTGAATCCAGAGCTTTCCTGGACTATTTCTTCGAAATCTACAATGTTGACAAGGCATTTGTCGAAAGTGAAAAATACCGCAAAGGCTCTCTTCCGAGGGTTTTCCGTTCCGGGTATGTCGAGTACCATGCTCTTGGCGATAAGGTCGATATTCGCCAGCTCAAAGCTCGCATTGCCCGTGCAGTTAAACGTGAAGCCAATGCCGAAAGCAAGCGCTTGTCCTCACTGGTTCCGTTTCTTGCAACAGTAGGCAATACCGCTCCGTTCATTGGTCTTTTTGGAACCGTATGGGGAATCATGACCTCATTTCACAACATTGGCAAGGCCCAGTCAGCCTCCCTTGCCGCCGTAGCCCCGGGTATCTCAGAGGCTTTGATCGCTACCGCGGCAGGTCTTGCTGCGGCTATTCCCGCAGTTATGGCCTACAACTATTTTACCCATCAGATCAGCATTATTGAGCGCGATCTTGAGGAGTTCTCTCCGGAATTTGTTGCCGCATTCATTAACGAACCATAGGTGCCCTGCAGAATATGATAACTTCAGGTAAAGGCAGGTTGATGAGCGACATCAATGTGACACCCTTCGTTGATGTCATGCTTGTGTTGCTGATTATTTTTATGGTAACAGCTCCCATGATGACAAATGGCGTGAAAGTTGATACCCCCCAGACGACCCATCAGCAGATGGACATCGATGAAAAAGCCCTTGTCATCAGCATAGACGCTTCTCGTCGTGTGTTTATTAATCAATACCAATTGAATGCCTCTGAGGTACGCCAGAAGTTACCGACCATACTGGATGTGAAGCGTACCGGTGATGTCTATCTTAAAGCCGATAAATCTCTTCCTTACGGGCTGGTAATGGATGTTATGTCCCAGATCAAGGATGCCGGGATTGAGCATATTGGCATGGTGACTGAACCGGCGCCGGCAGCTAAGGCAGGTGAAAAATAAGTGGGGAGTATGGAAAAAGGTCAGAAGCCTGGTTATGCTGAAAAGAATTTTTCACTTTGGCTTGTTGCGGCAGCACTCACTCATGCCCTTGTGATTTTTCTGGCAATCTATCTCCAGATCCTGGATGCTAACCGGATTGTTAAGCCTAAAATTGTAACTGTCAGTATTGTCTCGCTTCCCGGTTCAGGTGGATCGTATGAAGTTTCTGAAAAGGGTGGTAAAGAGGCCGCTCCAGCTCCCTCATCCGAGGCCCCACCGCATCCTGCCGAAAGCAAAAACAGTGTTACTGTAAAGGCCGCCATCCCCGAAGTTGCAGCCGTAACTCCAAAGAAAGAAACAAAACCCGTTAAGGTTAAGGAAAAAGTTCCTGAACCGGCTCCGGTTCCTCCGAAGAAAGTTGCAGTCAAACCTTTGCCTGAAAAAGTAAAGCCGAAAGCTGTTGAAAAACCAGCTGATATCGCCAAAGCGCTTGAGCGTCTCAAGCAGAATGTCGACAAGAAAGCAGCCTCCCCCCCTCAGCCCTCAGCCGGTAGTTTGAACAATGCACTTTCCCGCCTTCAGCAGAAAGTGAAGTCCGAAGGCAACCCTGCATCAACAGGTACCGGAAGTGAAAAAGGCAGTGGATCTGGCGGCCGGAGCGGTGCTGGAAAAGGGTATGGAGGAGGAGGGCCGACAGCGTCATACCAGGCGGAAATCGCTTCGATTATTATGCAGAACTGGGAGTTTTCAAAGTTGCTGCTTAAAAACAGTTACGGAATGGAGGTCTATGTCCGTATTAATATTCTTGCTAACGGAACAATTAACAAGATCGTTTTTGATAAAAAAGCTCCAAGCGAATATCTCAACAATTCGGTAAAAAAAGCCCTTGAAAAATCATCCCCACTTCCACTTATTCCAAAAGAGGAAGGTAAAGGTGATATCTGGATTGGATTTGTGTTTACCCCTGAAGGAATTGAAAAGTAACCATTTTTTACGTTCAGGAGTGCAGTAACCTCATGTATCATAGCCTTCTATAGGCAATTAATTTGCATATTCTACATGGGAAAATTGAGGTGAAAACAATATATTTACTGCAGATATAACTCAAAACCCCGTAATGGGTAGAGCGCAATACCGTATTCCCTGTTTTATTAAATGATAAAAGGAGCTGAATTGATGAAAAAAGAAATTAAGGGCATGCTTGTCATTGCCATGGTGTTGACTGCGGGATGCTCATCTAAAAGTGCAGTAAAATCAACTGAAGTTGCCGAAAAGGTATCTTCTCCGTCAGCAGTTGCTTCCGAATCGCCATCATCCCCATCATTGCCGACTGCTCGTACCGGATATGGGTTCGATAAATGGCAGACGGGACCTCTTGGAGACCTGTTTTTTGAGTTTGACAGTTCTGTTCTCAGCTCGAATGCCCAGGATCAATTGAAGCAGAATTCAGCATGGTTGACATCCAATGCGGCAAAGACTGTAGTGATTGAAGGCCACTGTGACTCACGAGGAACATCCGAGTACAACCTGGCCCTTGGAGAGCGAAGAGCTGCAAGTGCAAAAGAATATATAGTCAAGCTTGGCGTCGCCTCATCCCGCCTCGAATCGGTCAGTTTTGGTTCTGAGCGTCCGTTTGATACCGGCAAAAATGAAGAAGCCTGGGCAAAAAACCGTCGTGCACACTTTGTTGTCAAATAACAGTTTCATGTTGCGGAACCCGGTGATTGAAGAAATGGTATAAAGACAGCAACGGCTTAAGAATACATACTCCATTATGCTCAATGAATAAAAAGATTACACCGTTTCTTTTCTTGCCGGTTCTTTTTCTATCTGCCTGCGCATCAAAACAGGATCTTGTTGTCGTAGCTGATGATCTGAAAAAACTTAAAACAGAATCTGAAACGATTAAAACGCAGTCTGCGGGTTCCTATTCAGATGTTCAGAAGGTTCATGATGACATTTCCCGCCTGGAGGGCAGTATCGAAGAGGCGGCCCATAAGAACCGTCAGACTTTTGCACGTCTTGGAATGGAAGACTCTCTTCTGGTCCACAAGGTTGACGATCTTGAATCCAGACTGCAGAAAATCGAGCAGTATCTCGGCATTGAAAAAAAGGAGCAATCCTCATTAGTCGCACCGAAGTCAGAAGAATCCGCTGAGAGTGCAAAACCTGCCGTTGTTACTGAAGATGCTCTATTGCTCAAAGAAGGGTTGGAAAGGCTTGCTAAAAATAGTTTTGCCCCTTCCAGGGAAAGTTTTACTGCGCTGTTGAAGAAATACCCAGCATCTGCTCTTGCCGATCAGGCACAGTTTCACCTTGCTGACAGCTATTTTAGCGAAAAATGGTATGAAAAAGCTATTCTTGAATATCAGGTTGTTATAGCTAAATATGTCAAAAGCAGCAAGCGTCCGGCAGCGCTGTTCAAGCAGGCAATTTCTTTTGAAAAGATAAGCGATACAGCAAACGCGAAAGCAAGGTTCAAGACGCTTGTCAATATGTATCCAAAAGCACCCGAAGCTGTTCTGGCGCGCAAGAAAATCCAATAGTTCCCTGCCCCCCGGCTGAAAAAAAATAAGGTATAATGCAAAAAGCCCTGGATTGCTCCGGGGCTTTTTGCATTTCTGTGAGAAACAGGGTTATTTCATAAAAAGAGGTCGTGCCTACTTGAAAAACTCATTAAGGGTATAGGTACGGCGATCAATTTCCACACAAAGTTTCTGCTTCAGAGAATCATAAAAGATAGGAATATCCCTCATGGTCCATTTTACTCCGCGGTTGTCAAAGTCTATGACATAACGGTTCTCATTGTCAATAACTTTTTTCTGCAGGTCAATACCGATATCCGGCTGAGTAGTCAACACAAAAAGCTCGATCTCACCGCTTATGACCTTATTGATGATCTCCTTTGTAGGCGATAGCTTTCTACGTCCGGAGGCCGGGCCGATCTCGATTTGAAGGTTGTCTCTATTATCTCTTTTCGCGGAGGTTATAAAGTATTTTTCTGCTTTGTGAACCGCATTGCCTGACCATGGCCCTGATGTACTGACTCTGACCTGATTTGTGCCGGTGTTAGGACGGCTGAGCTGAGGTTGCATTGTTTGCACGGTTAAATTTTGCAAAAATAACACACTCCGGTGTTCTACCTGTATTTTATGATAAATTAGCAAAACAAGGTTAAATAACAAAGGGATTCATAATGAATCCCTTTGTTAACGAGCATATTACCGCCTTATCAGACTACTTCTTGCTGTCATCGATTACTTCAAACTCGGCATTTTCAACTTCACCGTTGCCAGTGGCTTTTCCGCTCTTCTCCTTACCGCCACCGTGAGCTTCCGGTTCAGGCTGAGCCGATTCAGCGCCCTGCGACTCATAGAGTTTGGAAGCAATTTCTCCCCACTCCTTATTGAGTTCCTCCATGGCAGACTTGATTGACTCTATTGTGCCGTTCTTATAGGCCTCCTTAAGCTTATCAAGTGTACCTTCCAGAGTGGAGCGCTTGTCAGCAGGTATTTTGTCGCCAAGATCCTTCAGCTGCTTTTCCGTACTGAAAATAAGTCCATCCGCAATGTTTCTCGTATCGACCTCTTCCTTGCGTTTCTGATCTTCCGACGCATGAGCTTTGGCATCCTCTTTCATTTTATTGATCTCAGCATCGCTCAGTTTACTGCTGGATTCGATTCTTATGCTCTGCTCCTTGCCTATTGCCTTATCCTTGGCCGAAACATTCAGAATGCCGTTTGAATCGATGTCAAAGGTTACCTCGATCTGTGGTAATCCTCTAGGAGACGGAGGGATATCACCTAAATGAAAACGTCCAAGTGTTTTGTTGTCAGCGGCCATCGGGCGTTCTCCCTGTAGGACGTGAACCTCAACAGAAGTCTGGTTATCAGCCGCAGTTGAAAATATCTCCTGCTTTTTTGTCGGAATCGTGGTGTTTGCATCAATAAGCTTCGTCATAACGCCACCAAGTGTTTCGATTCCCAGTGAAAGGGGAGTTACATCAAGAAGCAGAACATCGGTTACATCTCCTTTCAAAACACCACCCTGTATAGCTGCACCGATAGCAACAACTTCATCCGGATTTACGCTTTTGTTTGGTTCCTTGCCAAAGAAATCCTTGACCAGCGCCTGTACTTTCGGAATGCGGGTAGAACCGCCCACAAGCACAACTTCATCGATCTCCTTCATTTCAAGCTTGGAATTCTTTACAGCACGGCGGCAAGGATCAAGAATCTTATCGAAGAGGTCTGAACACAATGCCTCAAATTTTGCACGGGTCAGATTGATAACCAGATGCTTCGGCCCTTCCTGTGTAGCGGTAATAAAAGGAAGGTTGATTTCCGTGTCAGTCCTTGACGATAGTTCAATCTTTGCTTTTTCAGCTGCCTCTTTCAGGCGCTGTAACGTAATTGCGTCCTTACGAAGATCGATGCCTTCCTGTTTTTTGAACTCGTCGGCAATATAATCGATAATTTTCTGGTCAAAGTCATCGCCGCCAAGGTGCGTGTCGCCATCAGTGGATTTAACCTCAAAAACACCATCGCCGAGCTCAAGAATTGAGATATCAAACGTTCCGCCGCCAAGGTCAAAAACCGCCACTTTCTCACTCTCCTGCTTTCTGTCAAGTCCGTATGCCAAAGCAGCAGCAGTAGGTTCATTGATGATTCGTTTTACATCAAGACCGGCAATCCTGCCTGCGTCTTTTGTAGCCTGTCTCTGGGCATCATTAAAATAAGCCGGCACAGTGATAACCGCTTCGGTAACTTTTTCACCAAGAAAATCTTCAGCAGTCTGCTTCATCTTCTGCAGGATCATTGCTGAAACTTCCTGAGGTGAATATATTTTATCATTTATTTTTACGCGAGCCTCGCCATTTTCATTGATGATTTCATATGGCGCAAGCTTCTTTTCATTAGGGACTTCCTCATATTTGCGCCCCATAAAGCGTTTGATTGAAAAAATCGTGTTCTTGGGGTTTGTAATAGCCTGTCTTTTTGCAGCCTGTCCTACCAGACGATCCCCTGTTTTGGTTAAAGCTATAATAGATGGTGTTGTACGGTTACCTTCCGAATTTTCAATAACCGTTGGCTGCGATCCCTGCATGACTGAAACACAGGAGTTCGTTGTGCCCAGATCGATGCCGATAATTTTTCCCATTAGAGTAATTCCTTGTTTTTAAAGTGATATGTAAAGAACCGGACTCTCATCGTATGACTGGGAGTCCGGATTGCATCATGTTAATTGATCGAAATTTCCTTTGCTTTTTTTATAATCTGAGCTTTTGGCAAGGTTACATGAAGTATTCCATTGTCAAGCCCTGCGTTAATGTTCTCCTGATCAATAGTATCGCCAAGATTGAATTTTCTCAAGAGGCAGCCATAGGTTCTCTCAATACGCAGGTACCCTTTTTTGTTCTCTTCACTGGACTGCTTTCTCTCTGCTTTTATCGTCAGCACATCATCCTCAATATTGAGCGCGATCTCATCTTTAGCTATACCAGGCAACTCGGCATCTATATGAAACCCCGTTTCATCTTCCGATATATCAACATTAAAAGCCGGCATTGAAGATGTTTTGGCGCTTGAACGGATATCATCAAACAGCCTCATTGGATCTTTGGATAATTTTACGAGCATGTTCTTCTCCTTTTTAATCTTGTAGTGTTATTTGATTGACTGTAAGCGATTAACGACTTACTACCAATAAATAGCAACAAGCGTGCCAAAGCATAAAGGGAGCGGCTTTTGTTCTCTTTTAGCCAGATATGAGGGGGTGGAGTGGTAAAAATGTCACACTGAATTTTATTAAAACGACATTCTGTCATACAGTGTCAATATTGTCATGGTTTCCTGATTCACAACACTGACTATGGGGGCAAGAAGAAATACGAGGGGAGGAGTAATGCTCAGCTATTGCGATTCATGAAGGTTTCCATGCCTGATCGCAGCGAGCTCTATGTTCAGTTAGACAGCTTGGAGTTCACTTTTTGTACCCACCTGAGTCGGTCCTGCAGATTTTCAACAACACTCTTTGAGGTCAAATAGCATGAATAGACAATACTGTCATCAGCGATACGATAATAGCATTTCAAGCCCTCTTTGCGTCGGTTGACAACCCCGTTCTCATGCATCAGTGCAAGATGTTTTGAAATGTTTGCCTGAGTGGCATTAACCTTTATGACAATCTCCTGAACAGTATGCTCCCGTTCACACAGAACCCGCAATATTTTAAGTCTCATAGGCTCACTGAGCAACTTGAACCGGCTCGATACCGCTTCAAGCATTTCGTCAGGCATGTTGAGATTCCACTTTTTAACTTCTTCTTCAGTTATGGTAACAGTCTTGTTCATGACAACCTTTTTCGGGAAGTGGTAATAATTATAATATCCACTTGACGGCTAAAACGTATCCTTAATGGCTATGTGATTATATAGCCATTAAATTATACTAATCAAACCATAAACGGATTTTATGAGAGTCTCATATCAATAACGCTCTGGCTATTGGAGGAAGGAGGTTCCTTAGCGCTCTACACTGCTCGCACTGGTCAGTTCCATAATAGAGTTAAACAGGCTTTGAGGAGCCTTGAACTGAACAATCTTCTCCTTGATGATCATTTTGGTTTTTTTTGCATCTTCAAACTCATCTTTGCACTCTTTGCACTCTGAGAGGTGCAATAGAAAGCCCTCTTCCTCCTTTACTGTTAGCTCACAATCCACAGCCGCACTCATAAGTACCTGGGCTTTTTGGCAGTTCATAGTTTAAAAATTTTGAGCGTATTGATTTTATTGATCTTTATCGGTATTGAACCCATATTTTTTCGCATACCCCTCAAGCTGTTCCCGAAGCAGTTTTCTACCTCTGTATAACCTTGATCTTACGGTACCGATGGGGCTTTCAACCATATTTGCAATTTCTTCATAAGTAAACCCGTCAATATCACACAGCTGTATCACTTCCCTGAACTCTTCAGGCAAAGAGTGAAGAGCCTGATGCACCTCTTCATGCAGCAATGAATGGAAATAATCGCTTTCCGCTTCACTGGTATCATTCTGAACATCTTTTATAGAATGATAAAAATCCTTAATCAGATCATAATCAACCTTACCCGGCTCTTTAGAGTTTTTTCGAAACCGGTTGATATAATTGTTTTTCAGGATTTTAAACAGCCATGCTTTACAGTTTGTTCCCCTCTCAAAAGAATTAAAAAATCTATACGCCTTGAGATAGGTTTCTTGTACCAGATCTTCGGCATCACTCGGATTCATGGTTAAATGAAGCGCGTAATTATAAAGCGAATTCAAATGAACAACCGCTTCCTTTTGAAACTCGAGTTGCTTTTGACGCTCCTCCTTGGACAAAGATTCTTTTTTTGTCTTGGGTGTTACCTTACGGGTTGGATCAGGATTATCCATGAGCTAAAGTCTTCCGGGTTCAACTAACATTGTTTTGCTTGCAGGAGTCTGAAATCATAAAATAAGTAAAGCCTAAAATACTCACCATCTCGTAAATATAAGTATTTCCATCAATAGAGTGTAATCGATCCACCACCTCTTCATCCTCTCTCACCTCTCTGTCATTTCGACGCAGTGGCGAAATCTCTCTTCTCAACTCTCAACCGCGAACTGCCAACTATCCTCCCTCGGCCCTCAGCACTCAGCACTGAGAAAACCGAAAAGGCCAGGAGTCTGGCGATGCCTGGCCTTTGGCAATGCTTTTTTAAAAGCTTTTCAGTTCATATAGGAACTTTTATTTATTTTTCTCATCCCTTTTTTGAGCCCCATCTTGTTTCTTGCTGTCAGAAGCCTTTCCTTGTCCCTGAGGCTTGTTGTCGGCTGGTTTGCTTTGCATTCCCTGAGCCGGTTTGCTGTCCGCGGGCTTGTTTGGTTGTCCCTGACCTGGCCTGTTGTCCGCAGGTTTGTTTTGCTGACCCTGGTTCGGTCTGCTGTCAGCAGGGTTGTTTAACTGTCCCTGACCTGGCCTGTTGTCCGCAGGCTTGTTTGGTTGTCCCTGACTCGGTCTGTTGTCAGCAGGTTTGTTTGGCTGACTCTGGTTCGGCCTGCTGTCAGAAGGCTTGCTTGGTTGTCCCTGACTCGGTCTGTTGTCAGCAGGTTTGTTTGGCTGACTCTGGTTCGGCCTGCTGTCAGAAGGCTTGTTTGGTTGACCCTGATTTGGCCTGTTTTCAGCAGGGTTGTTAAGCTGGTCATGACTCGGCTTGTTATCCTGACCTCTGCTTTGCTCACCACGATTAGGCTTATTGTCCGGCGCTTCATTCTGTCGGTCCTGGTGCGACCTGATTTCAAAGCTCTGGGTTGACTGCTCCCGATGATTTGGTATAAATTCAGTATGAGTATTTGGCTGCTCCTCATACCTTCTGCGGCCTCTCTCATCGCTCCTCTCATCCATATATCGGCTCTTGTTGTCGTCGTTACGCTGATAGTCCTTATCATAGCTCTCCAACCGGCGATACTCAATATCCCGATATCTGCTTATCTCATTCCAGCTATACCTTCTCAGCTTTAATGGTAAGTGGTTACTATTCATAAGAGTCCAGGGTCCACGGTAACGAAGAGAGCTGTACCAGCGGCCGTCATTGAAAAGATAGTAGCGGTTCCCATAAAATATCATATCATATCGACTTCCTACAGATACTGAAAACCCTTGTGTTTTCATGTAAATCAATCTCGGAGGAGAATCAATAACAAAGGATGGTCTGCTTTCTGTACTGAAATACACATCGGTTTTTGCCTGAGCAATTGCAAAAGGACTACCGAGAAGCATACCTGCAATTCCAGCGGTCAACCAGATCTGATTTTTCATTATTTATAAACGATTTATCATGTGACGAAAACACTTTACCCCATCAAAAATAGGTAATTAATAAATTTAAAGCCCTCGCTTTATTCTTCTGACCGTTGCTCATAGTTTACTCACCTCACCCTTTTGGCCCTTACATTCAAAAATGCAAAAAGTGAAGAAAAAGCATCTTCAGCCAGGATAGAATCTTGTTTTATATCAGTGACCTTTCGAAGGCTGGTCAAAGATCAAGGCAAGCACTTCCATCTCTTCCTTGTTGTTGCTCGAGGCTATCTCACGAATACTCAACGATGGTTTGTTGACCGTAATACCCTTGCTGCCAAGTTTCTCAATAATTGTTGTAGTGCTTTGGTCAACAACGGCAGCAACCGCTTCAAGTTTAGCTGTTTCCAGCGCCTTCATCATATTTTTGCGAGGATTTGGATTTTTCCCTGCAGGGGCAAAAATAGCGAACAGGGTAACAACAAGGCCTGTGCCAATAATGGCCAGCGCAGGTTTTCGTGCAAAGTAGCCGGTAAAAGATTTCCAGTTTGCAATAATATGCAGGATTACCCCTGCGCTCATAGCCCAGCTCAGCCATTCATGAACTGGTTTGATAAAACCCGCCTCAACCTTGAAAAACATCAGCGTGCCGGTGACGGCAAGAATTACAAATGTTGCAGTAGCAAGCGGAGTGGCCCAGGATTTCAATGAAATACTCATCGAGTGGATGTTTTGATATTATGTGAGTTGTCGATTACATCCATGTGACGACAAGGTATCAGAAATCTTGCGGTAATAAATAAAGATGCAGCAAAAGGCGGGTTGTGGAGTCCGTTAGTCGGTAGTTTGATGGTCTACGTTCATTGAGTTCGAGGCCTCTTCAAGCTCGCCAGTGGTAAAAGTATATCCCTGCCGTTTGATAAAAGCCATCTTTGTCTCAACATCCTGCATTCTAATGACGGCGTCATTAAAAAGGTCATCATTTTTCATCCTGTCGAGGAATGCATATGCCTGTTCCAGTGACATTTTCTCTCCTTATGTCTGTTGGAATAAGAATCTTAGTTAATCAGATCAGGAAAATTACATCCGCTGTAATATATATAATATATTTGAGCTGTCCTTTTTATAAAGGATGCAAACTGGCGGAAAAATGCTGATGATGGGGCCGATTACTTTCCAGTTGATTCGCGCATTTTACTAATTAACTTAAAACTATATATTTCAAGGCAGTTAAGAACATTACTCAACAATCAGGATGTACAATTTCTATGAATGAAGCGGCCGACATCATTGTAATCGGCTCAGGCATTGGTGGCCTGACTGCCGCAGCGTTGCTTCAGGAACGAGGTATTTCAACGCTCGTTTTTGAGAAAAACCGTTATCCGGGAGGCAGCTGTTCTTCTTTTCAGCGGGGAGGTTACACTTTTGATGCTGGAGCATCAGTCTTTTACGGCTTTGGTGAAAACAGCAAAAGCGGTACACTCAACCTTCATACAAGGATATTCAGAAAACTCGGGATTCAGGTGCCGACGATTCACGACCCTGTACAGATTCATTATCATCTGCCTGAGGGTTTTTCAATCCCTGCTTTTTATGACCGCAAAGCATTTCTCGATGCTCTCGGAGCACGTTTTCCACATGAACGTGATGGAATTGAAAAGTTTTATAACGAACTCGAGGACGTTCTCGATATTCTCAGTTCACTTCCTGCCGGTTCGCTTGAGGATATCTTCCATCTTGCGTCCGTAGGCGTTAATTTTCCCGCCAAAACCTTTGCTCTTGCCATAAAGAGTTTTCGTTCAATGGGTAAAACAGCCCGGCGGTATATCAGCGATGAGGAACTTCTGAAATTTATTGATATAGAAGCCTATTCCTGGGCGGTGCAGGATGCGGTTGCAACCCCGCTGGTCAATGCCGGCATCTGTCTTGCTGATCGGCATTCCGGTGGCATCAACTATCCGGTCGGAGGTTCCGGTGCTATTCCCAAAGCATTATGCGAAGGTATTGAAAAGTCCGGGGGTCAAATCCGCTACCAGTCCGAGGTAACCTCTATAATTGTTGAAAATGGCGAAGCTCGAGGCGTCAGGCTTGCTGATGGCACCGAGCATTATGCCAAAGCCGTCATTACCAATGCCACCGTATGGGATACCTTCAATCGCCTGATCACCGATTCGCGCTACAAGGTTGACGAAAGCACATTTTTAAGAGCCCCGAGCTGGTTCCAGCTCTATCTCGGAGTTGATGCCTCAGTCATTCCAAAAGAGTTCTATGTTCACCATATTCTTGTCGATACATGGGAGAACTACAATCAGCCCGGAGGTACCATTTATTTTTCAGCTCCAACGATTCTCGACCCATCTCTTGCTCCTCCCGGCAAACATATTGTCCATGCTTTTGTTACCGCTGAGGCCGATGAGTGGCAGCAATACAACAGAGAGAATGGTGAATACCAAAACGCAAAAGATGCTTTGGCCGCAAATGTGATATCCCGGACAGAACGTATTCTTCCGGGACTGTCAAAAGCCATCGAGCTCAAGGTGCTTGCAACGCCATTGACTCACCAGCGCTACCTCAACCGCTTCAAAGGCTCCTACGGGCCGCTCTTGAAGCCTGGGCAGAACATTCTTCAAAAACCCCAGAACAGCACCAGTATTAAAAACCTCTATGCCACCGGCGACAGTACCTTCCCTGGTCAAGGAGTTATCGCAGTCACCTATTCAGGAGTCTCATGCGCCTCCTATATCGCAAGGCAATTCGGCAAACCGCTCGACGAGCTGATCTAACCCCCCCATAAAAGCTTATAAGTACTATAACTCCTATAAGACCTATAAGCCCTATTCCCCAGCCAAAGCCCACTGCCAACTCCCTTTCTTCCTTCACTCATCACTCAGTACTTTTCACTTCCCTCAGCTTGCAGCAAGCAGCATATCGATCTCCCTGAACGGAAGATCAGTCAGCTCAGCCAGAATCTTCTTCGTAACGTAACTCTTGAAAATATAGGTTCCTTTTCTCAGACTGTGGTTTTTCCAGAGTATATCCGAAATGGTCTCGTGTGAGGTGAGTTTCAGCAAAAAGGGGAGCAGGGTATTGGTAAGAGCAAACGAGGCTGTCTTAGCTACTGCGGACGGAATGTTAGGGACACAGTAATGGGTAACCCCATGCTTTACATAAATAGGATTGGTATGAGATGTGTGCCTGCTCGTGGCAAAGCATGCCCCCTGATCAATAGAGACGTCAATAATAACCGAACCCGGTTTCATCGATTTAACAACCAGCTCACTCACCAGCGGCTTCGATATTTTCTGTCTCGGGCTTAAGGCGCCGATGATGACATCCGACATCTTCGCAAGTTCAGCAATGTAATGGTCGTTGGCAATTGCTGTGACAAGGTGACGGTTGAAAAACGCTTCAAATCGTCTCAAACGGTTAATCTCCTTATCGATGACCGTGACCTGAGCGCCAAGTCCGAGCGCGTCCTGTGCAGCAAACAGTCCAACAGTTCCTGCGCCGATAATGGTGACGTGTGCAGGCGGAACGCCTGCAATTCCACCAAGCAGTATTCCGCTCCCGCCATAGCCTGTCTCGAGGTATTTAGCTGCTGTCTGAATGGCAAGCGAACCCGCTATCTCACTCAGTGTTCTTACTATCGGCAGTTCACCATCCCTTGTTTCAATAAACTCAAATCCAAGTGCGGTGATATTTTTTTCCAAGAGGGCCTGTATCAGTTGCGGGGTAACGGTACCGAGGTGCAGGGCTGAAATGAGCAGTTGCCCGGGCATAAAAAGCGGAATTTCTTCAGGTTGAGGGGGCGATACCTTTACGATGACGTTGGACTGCTCAAACAACTCTTCGGGAGTTTCAGCAATTACAGCCCCTGCTTCCGCATAATCGCTGTCTGTAAAGTTGCAGAAATTCCCTGCAGACCGCTCAATGTTGACTTTGATTCCATTCTCAACAAGTATTTGAACTCCTGGAGGTGAAATTGCGACCCTTCTCTCATCCTGAGCACGTTCTCTGGGTATCCCGAGAACAACGTTCATAGTTTTCTCAGGCCTGATCAACCAGCGTTCAAGGGTTTTTGCGCCAAGCTCAAACTCGATGTTTTCACTATCCGAAGAATACCCCATCAGGAGCTCATGGTTGCTGTTTTTACCCTATTCACCAAAAAAGGGAAAAACTACTTTATAGATATCTTGACCGGTTGGGTAACCGGAGTTTTATTAGTACCGCAGCATGTTGTATCCGTTCCCGGCAATTGCAGGCATCCTCCCGTAAACTTGCTCGCAACATCTGCTGCGTTCTTAAATAGTCCATTCACTCCCCCGGTGATGATGGATACAGGATATTGCATAAAGGGAAATGTCTCCATAAAAGCAGTACTCGCCAGAAGCGATCCATAAGCCAGTCCGCTTCCGATTTTTCTCAAGGAATCCCCGGGGCTTACAGTGCCCTCTTTAACACGGGTGAAAAGGTTGGCTGCTCCATCCGGAAGTTTATTGGTCACATTATACCCTATAGTCTGAGCATAGGTGATAACTTCCGGCAGCTTCAAGCCTAAAACAAGACGTCTCAGGTATTCAGCCCTCGACATCACCTTTATAGTGCCCTCCTTGACTATAACACTCCTGCAGGCAAGTCGTCCACCCTCCTCAAAAAGCTTGTCAGAAATAAATGCTCTCTCTTCTAACCCTGGAGGTGACAGACACTCACTCCCTTCTTTAACATAAACAAAGCAACTCTGGCAAATAGCGTTTCCGCCACAGACACAGCCGATATGACTTTTATTGAGTTGAGCAACCTTCAGAAGCAAGTCACCAACATGCCCTTCGCAAGGTTTATCATTAATGGATATTATCATTCGTTCATGCTCTTAGCTGAGATAATTAAACATGGCTCTAAAGCTCTTTCCCCAAGATATGAAAAATTTGTCACCCATCACTCAGTCAAACCTTGTTCTTCCTTTTCCGGAAGAACAAGGCTCAGCCTCTCTACTTTTAAACCTATGCTGCAATACCTTCACTCTCTGCATGGGTACTCTTCTCATCATTGCCGTTGCAGAATGCTGAAAGTTGAAAAGGTGTGCATACTCCAGCAATCGTTTTTCCATCCACCGTACATCCCGGAACAAAAGCATTGGCCAGTAACTGCAAAGCATTTCCGATTCCGCTGATGACATCTGAAATGAGCAGCCACAGATCAAACTCTCTTTCAGCCTGCAGACGCATTGTATCAGGGAGCTTAACCAGCGACTCCCACCCCATTTTTGCTGCATACTCGGTCAATTGCAATGGATTGGTTTCAAAGCTCCTTTTTATCTCTTCAACTAAGGAAACCACTCTTATTTCACCCTCTTTTTCAACAGTGGTAAGGCAGGCCATTCTTGTGCCTTCATCAATCAATGGCTCTGAAAGGATCGCTTTCTCCTCATCACTAAGAGCCGACAGGCACTCGCTACCCTCAAGAACCTTGACATAGCATGTCTGACAGATGCTGTTGCCACCGCAGAAGTAGCCGATATGCTCATGATTACTGCGAGCAATATCCAGTAGCCTCTCACCCTTCTGTACTTCGTATGTGTGATTATTTATAGAGATTTTCATGATTGTAACAGTTTAGTTTATAGGACTAATTTTGTCCGCTTATAACGAACAAAAGAACCGTTACAAAAGTTGCGATCCCAACCTAAAATATTTCAAACCCCAATAAATAAATCCCCCCTCTTCCCTCGCGTCCCAGCACTCGACCCTCACCACTTTCTTTCCCAACTGCCAACTGCCAACTATCTTCCCTTAGCACTCAGCACTCTCTTTCGCCATCTTATCCAGTTTCTTCAACAGCTCCGAATACTCCTCTATCAAGGCCTCCGGTGAAGTATCCATACCGGCAGGATGAGTCAGCACCAGTTTTATTTTTTTATCCATCTTGAATCCAGGGTTGTACTTCTGCATCCATGGTTCCTGAACCGATACAAACAGGTACTGGAAAAAATCCCTGTTGCCAAGATTCTCATCGTGCTGGTCAGGGAGATAAAGGGTCAAATTGAACTTTTGAATATCAATTTTTTCAAGTCCAAGAGAGGAACCGACGATTTTAAATTTTGTCAAAAGAAGAAGGTTCGACACCTCTTCAGGAAGCGACCCGAACCGGTCCTTGAGTTCGACCGCCAGGGCATCGAGGCTCTCAGCTGAAGGCGCTTTTGAGATTTTGTCATAAAACGCAAAACGCTCATGAGTCGCATTCACAAAATAATCAGGAATGAGGGCATCAAAGAAAAAAAGAAGATCACACGCTTTTGATTGTCTGGCTGCCGGTCTGTCATCACCTGAAAACATGTGACTGAATTCATTTGATTTCAGTTCAGCCACAGTCTCTGCAAGCATTTTCTGATAGAGATCAAACCCGAGTTCATGGATATACCCCGATTGCTCAGCGCCAAGCAGATTTCCGGCACCGCGAATATCCAGATCACGCAAGGCGATGTTAAATCCTGACCCGAGTTCAGTAAAGCTTTCAATCACCGCAAGACGCTGAACAGCATCCCTTTTCAGGGTATGCAGAGGCGGGGTTACCAGGTAGCAGTATGCTTTCCGATCGCTTCGCCCAACTCTTCCGCGTAACTGGTAAAGATCAGAAAGTCCGAACATATCAGCGCGGTTGATGATAATGGTATTCGCATTCGAAATATCAAGGCCTGAACCGATAATCGTGGTTGAAATAAGCACGTCAACCTCTTTCTGCATGAAATCCATCATTATTTTTTCAAGCTCCCTGGCTGGCAGCTGCCCGTGAGCGTAAACAATCCTTGCAGAAGGCACCAGTTCCCTGAGTTTGTTCAGAACATCCTCCAGGGACGCAATCCGGTTATGCAGAAAAAAAACCTGCCCCTCCCGTTTGATCTCTCTGACAATCGATGATTGAATAAGCGACTCGTCGTAATCGGTAATGATAGTGTCCACCGGCTGCCGGTTTTTAGGCGGAGTAGAGACAATCGAAAGATCCCGTGCGCCAAGCATTGAGAACTGCAAGGTTCTCGGGATCGGTGTTGCAGACATGGTCAAGGTATCAACCCCGGGGAACTGTTCGCGCAGTTTCTCTTTCACCTCAACCCCGAAGTGCTGCTCTTCATCAATAACAAGCAGACCAAGATCTTTAAAGTGAACATCCTTCGACACCAGCCGATGCGTGCCGATAACAATATCAACCAGTCCCAGTTCTATTTTTTTGAGTATGACCAGTTGCTCCTTGCGCGGCACAAAGCGGCTGAGTACAGCAATTGAAATCGGAAAATTCTCAAACCTTCTGGTAAACGATTCAGCATGCTGATGAGCCAGGATAGTTGTCGGCGTCAGTACCGCAACCTGCTTTTTGGATTCAACTGCCTTGAATGCCGATCGCATGGCAATCTCGGTTTTTCCAAAACCTGCATCCCCACAGATTAAGCGGTCCATCGGATGCGGCTCCTGCATATCCTTTTTAACTGCCTCTATTGCCTTAAGCTGATCAGGAGTTTCATCAAAAATAAAAGAGGACTCAAATTCCCGCATAAAAATAGAATCCGGCTCAAAGGCAAATCCGGGTTGCATTTTCCGTTGCGCATAAACCTTTATCAGGTTTATGGCAATATCACGGAGCTTAGAGCGAACCTTCTCTTTTTTTGCCGCCCATTTCGAGCTGCCAAGTCTTGACAGTGTTGGAAGGGAGCTTTCCGAAGCGGTATATTTCGACAGCAGGTTGATACTCTGCACATTAACAAACAGCTGATCCCCGCCTGAATACTCAATAAGGACAGACTCCTGCTCTGAATTTCCAACCGTTATGGTTTCAAGGGATTTGAAAATGCCGATGCCGTAATCCTCATGGACGACATAATCACCCACTTTAAGCTTCTGGAGATCCTTGAGCGAAATTCCCCTTATTTTTCTCTTACGGTGAGCTTTATGTGAGTGCAGTTTCCCGAATATGTCCGACTCGGTATAGAGATCAAGATTGCCGAAAATAAATCCCGTATGCAGGTTAATCGGAACCCAGCTCGCATCAAGAGCGGCCTCGCTTCCTGAATTCATCATCTCCTCAGCCAGAAAATCGGTCAACCCCTCTATTTCACGTCGGGAGCTGGTTGCAAAGAGAGGTTTTTTATCAGAGGCAATTTCCTTTTGGAGCAGGGTGGCCAGAATTCGGAAATTTGCGTTAAGTTTTTTTTGCGCCGTGGACTTGAAGTCAATTGCTGAGGGCGAAGCGTGCGTGATTCTAATACATCGAAACCTTGACATTGCCTCGGTTAAGGCCTCATGGTTCTCCCTTGAAGCAAATTCAGTGGTATCATCGATGACTATAACTGTTCGCTGGTCCAAATAGTCAAGAATTGTTGTTTCAGTGCCACTGCTGCTGGTTGCTTCATCTAAAAAACTGGCTGAAATATCGGCCGTTGTCACCGTTTTTCCTGAAAGCTGACTGTTGATGTCAAAAATGCGGAGCGATGTAACGGTATCGCCAAAAAATTCCACTCTAAACGGCTCCCTTCCTCCAAAGGGGAAGGCATCAATAATAGAGCCTCTGACAGAGAACTCGCCCTCGTTCTCAACAAACTCTCTCTGCTCAAAACCGTTAGCGACAAGAAATTTTTTCAGGGTTTCATACCCCGCGTTCTCGTCAGTTTTCAGTCTGAAAATCCGGCTTTCAGCATCCACAGGTTTGCAGAGGGCAACGTCGAGGTCGTCAAAAAAAGAGAGTATGAGCGATTTCTTCCCTTTCGAGAAAGCCCCGATGGAGAGTGAAAGTTCATCTGATGTATTGCAGATTATCTCTTTGGGAAGCAGTGCATCCAGATCATTGTCATACAATTCGAAGCTGTTTTGACCGCAAACCACCATCAGTGATGAGTGCATATCTGCAAAAAGTGCAGCAGCAAGAACGGAAACCAGAGAGCCCTGCAATCCGGAGATATCAATCGGAACAAAAGCATTGTTATTTTTTTGAGATCTGTCAACTAACGATTGTGTAAGCAGACTGTAGGGAGTTGATTGCTTTACGGTCTCTATGAGAAAGCTTGAATTTTTTTTAATGACGGTCGTGCTTTGCAGATCTGAATCTGATAACGTTTTCATATGAAGCTTACAAACTATATTTTCATGCTTGATTTCCTCAATGCCTCTCAACCCTCTGAACCCTTCACGGCTTTGGAAGACTGTTATATATGGAAAAAATTCTTGAACTGAAAAATCTCAAGACTTACTACTCAACCGACAATGGCGTTGCAAAAGCAGTTGACGGCGTAAGTTTTTCTCTCGGTCGTAACCGTACGCTGGGAGTGGTAGGGGAGTCCGGGTGCGGAAAATCAGTGACAGCGCTCTCTATCATGCGTCTGGTGCCAATGCCGCCCGGTTATTTTGCTGGTGGGGAGATACTGTGGAAAGGGGAGGACCTCTTAAAAATTTCTGAAGAAAAAATGCGCAATTTACGAGGTGACGACATTGCTATGATTTTCCAGGAGCCAATGAGTTCGCTCAATCCGGTATTTACCTGCGGCAGTCAGATCTCGGAACAGATTCTCATTCATCGTGATGTAAATCAGGCTGAAGCAAAAGAGCGCTCAATCGAACTCTTGAACCTGGTTGGAATCCCAAACCCTGTCCAGCGATACTCCTCTTATCCCCATGAGCTGTCAGGAGGTATGCGCCAGCGTGTCATGATTGCCATGGCGCTATCCTGCAACCCAGCCCTTCTCATTGCCGACGAACCAACGACAGCCCTCGATGTCACCGTTCAGGCACAGATACTCGATCTTATCAGCAAGCTTCAGTCTGATACAGGCATGAGTGTCATGCTTATCACCCATGATTTTGGCGTTGTAGCTGAGCTTTGCGAAGAGGTCATTGTCATGTATGCCTCAAGAGTGGTCGAAAAAGGTTTGGTACGGCAGCTTTTCAATAACCCTCTCCATCCCTATACCCAGGGGCTCTTAAAATCCATTCCTCATTTAGGAGCCGAAAAAAAGAGGCTCCATGTCATCGAAGGCAATGTGCCGAGCGCAATTAACCTGCCCGAAGGGTGTCGCTTTGCAGGAAGATGCCCGATTGCTGACGATCACTGCCGGCAGGTTCAGCCCGACCTGGTTTCCTACGAAGCCGGCCATGAGGTCGCCTGCTGGAAAGTCGGTCTCTGAGTTTTGTTGGCATCGAGTATAATCTGGAGGTGCAGCGGTATTCGTACCTCCGGGATAAGATGTCGGGGATAAAAGCCGGCATCAAACAACTCATGGTTTATTGTTATATCGTCATTATCAACCATAACCCGATAAGCCACCACAAGCAGCGATCCATAGAGCTCAACATCACGATGATAAACGCCTATAAGGCTCTCAACTTTACCACTCAGAGAAGTCTCCTCCATCAGCTCCCGTAAACATCCTTCGTGAGGCTCTTCTCCTGTTTCCAGAAACCCTCCAGGAAGTGCCCACTCATTGAATGCCGGTTCATGAGCCCTCCGGATCACAAGAAGCTCATCTTTACGATTGACTGTATAAGCAACTGCAACAGGAAGAGGATTGACGTAATGCACAAAACGGCATGAAGGGCAAAACATCCGTTCACGTCCATCAATCATAGCCGTGTCAAGTTTTTCAGCGCAAATCGGACAAAATGAATAAGATTTCATGGTATCCTTACGAAACTTTTTGCCGAAGCAATTGATTTATAATTGAAGTAAGTTTATATAATTAGAATAAGTTTCATTCATGTCAATAGCAATACTTAAAGAAGGCGTCACAGCCCCCCCGATAGCTGCTCAGGATCAGGATGGAAAAGCGGTTTCTCTCCAGGAGTACCGTGGCCGTAAGGTAGTCCTCTATTTTTATCCGAAAGACGATACTCCGGGATGTACTAAGGAAGCTTGTGCTTTTAGGGATAATTTCCCTAACTTTAGTAAACTTGGGGTGGATATTCTTGGCGTAAGTGTCGATAACGAGACCAAGCATAAAAAGTTTGCCGAAAAGTTTACTCTGCCCTTCCGTCTTGTTGCCGATCCAGACAAGAAAATTGTTGAAGCTTACGGAGTATGGGGTCAGAAAAAGTTTATGGGACGTGAGTATATGGGAACCAGCAGGGTTACATATTTGATAAATGAGCAAGGAGTAATTGAAAAAGTCTGGCCAAAAGTTAATCCGGTCGGACACGCAGAAGAGTTGCTCGACTATCTGCAGCAAAAAACATCATAAAAGAACATGGTAAACGAATTTGACAAGCTTAAAGCTGGCAAACTCCTGATTGCCTCAGCCAATATGCTGGAATCGAATTTTAAACGCACCGTCTTGGTAATGTGTGAGCATAACGAAAAGGGCTCTCTGGGTTTTATTCTCAATCGCCCGATGGAATTCAAGGTTTGTGAAGCCATAGCCGGTTTTGAGGAGGTCGAAGAACCTCTTCACATGGGAGGACCTGTTCAGGTGGATACGGTGCATTTTCTCCATCTGAGAGGCGATCTTATAGAAGACTCACTTGAAATTCTGCCTGGCCTTTTCTGGGGTGGTGATAAAAATCAGCTCAGTTTTTTACTGAATACAGGTGTCATGATGCCAGGTGAAATCCGCTTTTTCCTCGGGTATGCTGGGTGGACTGCCGGGCAGCTTGAAGCAGAGTTTGAAGAGGGAGCATGGTATACGGCCGAAGCATCTAAAGACGTGATCTTCAGTGATGCCTATGAAAGGATGTGGAGTCGTTCGGTGCGCTCAAAAGGCGGTGAATACCAGCTTGTCGCCAACGCCCCTGAACTTCCGGGTCTGAACTGACCCGATTGTCTCTGGAGCTGTCCACAGACAATTCTTCTTGTTCTATAGGTTTAAATAGCATATATAACAACGCTGTTCCGACAGTACAGTTCTTTGATACATATGGGGATGACAGGCTTTCGACAGGGCAGGTGTGAGATGGAGTTGCACTCCGAGTTTCAGCATGGATGGACTCGTTAAAGAAGTCTATGCAACTATACATGCAGACGATTATTCGTATGCAATGGCTGCCTGATTAGCACAAGTTAATTAATCAGCCATCGTCCGTTGGGGGAGGCG
>CAITSZ010000046.1 GCA_903895195.1 uncultured Chlorobiaceae bacterium | reverse complement strand
TTATTAAAGGCGAGTGCCCGAGGGTTTCGAGGCTTCGAAAGCTATCGAACAAGGATCCTCTTTTACTGTGGAAAACTGGATATGACAATCTAACGGCGAAGTAAAATGAAATTTTCGTTCCATTAAAATCCGCGAAGAGCCATATATATAATGTATATATAAAATTACTATATGCAAGTGAGAAAATTATTTCAGGCGAGTCAAAACGGATGGCAAAAGAGTGAGTTTGGATGTAATCGGGGGTGTGGATGATGATGGGCAGGAATATAGCTTATATTGTTTTATCTGATGACATATATATGCAGAACAGCAGTAGTAGCAATATCGAAAACAATCTCAGTTTTGAAGAACGTTACAGGACGCTTCGGCTTGAAGGGTGAAGATATTTCTTTTCTCTCTGCTGAAAACGGCTGGGTGGCTGTTGAGCTTGTGCTGCACCACCCGGAGATTAATCTGGTGCTTATGGACCTTAAAATGCCCGTTATGGATGGCTATGAGGCTTCCTGGCTCATTAAGGTGCTGCGTCCTCTGCTTGCCACATTATCGCCCAGTCTGCTTTTACCTCTAATGAGGTGAATGATACTGCGTATGATGCTGGATGTGACGGCTTTATCTCTAAGCCTTTCAGTAAGATCGGGCTGCTTGAAATGATGCATAGGCTTCTTTTGCGTTAAGTGTGGGCGTGATGCTCTTTGTTTTTATTCGTTACATTTGGTGTTGATTACTGTGGTACTGGCTTGTTCTGTTTGTGTCGCATCTGTATTTTGTGGGGTGGCAGTTCGTGTTTTGTTTTTAACGGGCACTCTTTTTGGTAAAATGACTTTTATGCCTAACTGCTCTAATCTTCGTACTGCAAGTGAGTTACGATCTCTGGCTGAACTGCGTTTGAGGGATAAACTGAAAAGTGCGCCTTCTGTTACTTCTGGGCAGGCTGAGATGATGAGGCTGGTCTATGAGCTTGAGGTTCGTCAGGTTGAACTTGAAATTCAGCAGGAAGAGCTGACTCGGGGCAGGGCTGAGCTGGAGGAGAGTCTGGGTATGTACACTGAGCTTTATGATTTTGCCCCGGCTGGGTATTTGACTTTGGACAGGAACAGCACCATTCTGCGGGCTAACCTGACGGCTTCTTGCCTG
Source organism: uncultured Chlorobiaceae bacterium (assembly GCA_903895195.1). GTDB lineage: Bacteria > Bacteroidota > Chlorobiia > Chlorobiales > Chlorobiaceae > Chlorobium. Next base: position 129,008 of record CAITSZ010000046.1, on the reverse strand, counting down.
CTTGGCTTTGACCGCTCGCGGTTACTGGGCATGCTTTTTAAACAATTTGTTGTTCCTGAGGATTACAGGGCTCTTGAGGGTTTGCTTGATAAAGTTTTCATTGAGAGAGTTCCTGGTATCTGCGAGGTAAAGCTTTTGGCTGATGCTGGCAATCGGTCGAAGACTGGCTGCGTGCTTATTGTTCGTCTTGATGCTGGATTTTGTGAGACTGGTTGTGCTTGCAGGGTGATTATCACGGACGTTACGGAGCGGAAAATGGCTGAAGATGAAATGCGGCGGGTGTCGCGAGCGCTTTTGGCAACGAACAGCTGTAATCGGGCTTTGATTAAGGCTTCTGATGAGCTGGAGCTGGTTCAAAAGATTTGCAATATTGTTGTCGATATTGGTGGCTATAGGATGGCGTGGATTGGCTTTGCTGAACATGACAAGGCTAAATCGGTAAGGGTGATTGCGCAATCTGGCTTTGAGGAAGGGTACCTTGAAACCATTCGTATAGTGTGGGACGATATTCCTTTTGGGCGGGGCCCCACTGGAACTGCGATCCGCACTGGCGAGCCGGCGGCTTCGTTGGATATTGCCCATGACTTGAAGATGCTGCCTTGGCGTAAGGAGGCTGTTAAGCACGGGCTTGCTTCTTCTCTCGGCTTGCCTTTGAAAGCGGGTAAAGAGGTGTTTGGTGCGTTGTCGATCTATTCTTCTCATTCTGGTGCTTTTAATGCGGAGGAGACGGGCCTTCTGGCTGCTCTTGCTGATGAGGTGGCGTATGGGATCATGATGTTGCGAACTCGTGAGGCAAAAATGCGCTCTGATGATGAGCTGAGGCGAAGTGAAGAGCGTGACATTGCGGCAAAGATGGTTGCTGAAAAAAAGATAATGGGTTATGTAAAGCTGTTGGAGAACGCTATGCAGAGCGCGCTGCATGCGGTTGCAAAGGTTGTGGAAGCGCACGATCCCTATACTGCTGGTCATGAGTTTCGCGTTGGCCTGATTGCGGCGGATATTGCTCGGGAAATGGGGTGGGGCGAAGAGAAGTGCAATACTCTTAATCTCATCGGTTTGGTGCATGACATTGGCAAAATGAGCATTCCTTCGGAGATACTTTCTAAACCGGGTGTATTGTCGGCAATCGAGTTTCAGCTTGTCAAGACTCATGCTGAACATGGGTATGAAATCCTTAAAGATGTTGAGTTTCCTCTGCCGATTGCTGAAATCATCCGTGAACACCATGAGCGTATGGATGGGAGCGGCTATCCGCGGGGGCTGAAAGGTGAAGGGATACGCCTTGAAGCTCGCATTCTTGCTGTGGCCGATGTGCTTGAAGCTATGGCGTCACATCGTCCTTACCGGGCCTCGTTGGGCATTGATGCTGCTATCAGTGAGATTGAGACTCATCGGGGGGATCAGTTTGACCCTGATGTTGTGGATGCCTTGCTCCGCCTGTTTCGTGAAAAAAGCTATCAGCTGCCGGCCGCTTTTGGCTAGTGGTGTTTTTTTTTTGGGGTTGGTATGGGTCTCTTTTCTTTTTTGGTTTGGGGGTATTTTTCTGTTTCTGTTTGTGCTCTGTTTCTACTACTGCTGTCAATAATAAAGGGGCTGAACCATGTCAAATCTTGTAGTTGTCGCAAAAGTTGTTGCTAAAAAGGGGTTTTTGCTGGATGTTAAAAGCTCGCTTTTGAATCTTGTTGCTCCAACCAGACTTGAATGCGGGTGTATTGATTACGCGTTGCATCAGGATAATGATGACCTTTCTGTTTTTGTATTTTATGAAACCTGGGAGAATCTCTCATGTCTGGATAATCATCTGCAAAGCGATCATTACCTGGCACATGCCCGGAATGTTAAGGGGATGATTGAGGATAAAGAGGTTTTTAGATTGACGCGAGTCGATGGGTAACTGCTCATTGATAGAGCTGATCTATTGAATTGCATGCTTTTTTTTTTGGTTGTATGAAAACTGGTTTCTGGATTGCCCGGCGTTTCAGCTTTGCCCGCAAGCGTTTTAGGGTTATTAATGTTATTTCGGCTATCAGTCTTGCTGGGATCGTCGTCGGCGTCTGTACTCTTCTTGTGGTCATGAGCGTTTTGAACGGATTTCAGGAGCTTGCCAGGGATCTCTTTGTCTCTATTGACAGTCCGGCTCAGATTATGCCTCTGAGGGGCAGGACAATTGCTGTTTCTGAGGCTCTTCTTCGGGCTATAAGGGCTCTCGAGGGTGTGGGGGCTGCGGAACCTTTTGCTGAGGGGGAGTCGATTTTGGGCAGTGGGGATAAAAGTGAACTGGTCGTGGTTAAAGGGCTCTCTCTCTCTGCTCACCGTCGGTTGATGCTGATGACAAAGGCGACGCATCCGTTTTTTACGGAGGGAACCGTTGCTGCCGGGGGGCTCTTGGCTTACAGGACTAATGTTGGTGTGGGTTCGGATGTCAGGATTTTCAGTCCGGATTTGATTGCTTTGGGTCTGGAATCTCTTTTGCAACCTTACCTGGTGCCGTTGCTTGGTATTCCGGAAACGAGGGTTTCGTCTCTGTTTTCTCTGCAAAAGGTTTTTGATGATCGTTACATACTTACTTCGGACCTGTTTGCTCACCGGATTTTGCTGTTGCCGAGGGGTGCCTATTCGGGTATCGACATCCGCCCTCTTGAGGGGTATTCGCGTGATGCTTTTATAAGTAACCTCAGGGTGTGGCTCGCAAAAAGCGAAATGAGGGGCGTATGGAAGGTTCGTACTCTTGAGGAGAAATACAGTAATATTTTTTCGGTGATGGAGCTGGAAAAATGGGCTAGCTTTTGCGTTCTGATGCTTATTGTTCTTGTTGCTGCGCTTAGTCTGACTGGCGCTCTTGCTATGACGGCTATTGACAAACAGCGGGAGCTTTTTTATCTTCGCTGTCTTGGCCTTGAAAAGCCGCAGCTTATGTCTATTTTTATTATTCAGGGGGGTATGACGGGAGTGGCTGGAAGCTCTGCGGGTATGGCTATTGCCTGGTGTGTGTGCAAACTTCAGGATCTTTACGGCATAGTGCCTCTGCCTTCAAAAAGTGCCTTTATTATTCCTGCATATCCTGTCTGTATGCGCTTTGATGATTTTCTTGCTGTCGGGGTAACAGGTGTCGTCCTTTGCATTGCCGGAAGCATCTACCCTGCGGTGGTGGGAAGTAGGCAGGGGGGGGAAGATAGTGCTGAGTGCTGAGTGCTGAGTGCTGAGTGGTTGACTTATTTTCTTAATATTCTGGTGACTGTTTTGATGAAGGTGGGCATTGTGAATGGCTTTTCGATGAAGCTGACTCCTTCGCTGGTGCCTAGATGCCGGGTGATGAAATCTGTTGTATAGGCTGACATGTAGATAACTTTAAGGGTTTGGCTAATCTTTTCGAGCTCGCTGAAGAGGTCGCTTCCGTTCATCTCTGGCATAACGACGTCGGTTACCAGGAGGGTAAGTCTCTCTTTATTGGTCTTGGCTAGCGCTATGGCTTCGAGGGGGGTGGAGGCTGCGAGTACTCTGTATCCGTTATTTTCAAGCTCTTCGCGGCATAGGTGCAGAATGTCATGTTCATCTTCTACGAGGAGTATGGTTTCTTGCCCTTGGCGCGTGGTTGACTCTGTGCTTCCTTTGATGACTGGCTCGGCTGTTTGAGGCTTGAGGGGCAGATAAATGCTTATCCGGGTTCCTTTGCCTTTTTGACTTTCGACATCGATAAAGCCGTTGCTTTGTTTGACGATGCCGTAGACGGTGGCTAGACCCATGCCGGTTCCTTTGCCTGCTTCTTTTGTTGTAAAGAATGGCTCGAGAATATGGGGCAGAAGCTTTTTGTCGATGCCGTGGCCGTTGTCGGTGACTGAGAGCGTTATATAATCGCCGGGGATTGAGCAGGTATGCATTGCCGGGGATTGAGTTTTGCCTACATGAATGTCACCTGTTTCGATTAGTATATTGCCTGTGCTTTCGATAGCATCTCGGGCATTGACGCAAAGATTGGTAAGGATCTGGCCGACCTGCGAGGGGGCTATTTTTACCATTGGGTACTTTATCCTGGGATTCCAGGTGAGGGTGATGTGGTCGCCTATTATTCGTCTTATCATGGAGAGCATCTCTTCGACTGAGGCGTTAAGATCAAGAATCTGCGTCGTCACGCTCTGGCGGCGTGCAAAAGCGAGGAGTTGCCGGGTCAGTTCTGCTGAGTGGTTCGCTGCTTTTTCAATAGCCTTAAGGTCTCGAAATGAGCTGTCTTGTCGTTCAAGAGCCAGTTCGGTATGGCCGAGTATAACCGTCAGCATATTGTTGAAGTCATGAGCTATGCCTCCTGCAAGCTGGCCAACCATCTGCATTTTTTGGGAATGCTGAAGATGGAGCTGCAGCTGCTCGTTCTCTTCTATGAATAGCTTTCGGTTCGTGATGTCTCGGGTAATGCCGGTCATAAAACCTGCATGGCCTTCATGGCCGCTCTGATACCCGACGGCGACCCAAATCCATCGGGTTTGTCCGTCGTGACGGCGAATGCGGCACTCTATGGTTATATTGTTTTTTGCTGGCAATGCTTCTTTGAACTGCCGGTCTACCTCAAGGCGCTCTTCTGGAAGAATATGATTCAGCATTGCAGCATAGTTCCAGCTCTCCTGGGGTGCATCATAGCCGAAAATGTGTGCGAATTGCTCGGTACTATAGAGGGTATTGTTTGAGAGATCTAGCTCGAAAAAGCCTATGCGCTTTATTTTTAACAGGGCCTCTAAACCTGTTTGCCTTGCAAGCGCTCTTTGGTGCTCATGCTCTATAACTTTGCGATCGGTGATGTCTATACAGGTGCCGATGGTGCGAACTGCCTCGCCTTTGCTATCGAATATGGGTATCCCTTTTGCCATTAGCCATCGGACAGTGCCGTCGGGGTGAAGAATCCGGTACTCAATATGTATGGGGTTGTGATGATTTTCTGCATCGTTGACAATTTTGAGTATCTCTTGTCTGTCGTCGGGATGTATGGTGGATTGCCAGAGTTTTGCGGATGCCTTTTCCTTTCCCGGGGTCAATCCATAGAGGTTCCATAGTTCGTTTGACCATATATTTTCGCCGCTCTTCAAATCTCGGTCCCACAGGCCGGCATGAGCGGATTCGAGGGTCTGGGTAAAGAGATCCTGTTTTTCCTTCAACGCTTTCTCTGCTTGTCGCTTTTCTTCCTGGAGTCGAATTTTTGAGATGCTATAAGCAATATTATCAGCAAGTGCCGAGAGTAGCCTGGTCTCTTCTGTATTAAAAGCTTGCTCTGTTGCGGAGTAGATGGTGATGGCACCAAACACTTTATTATCCTGCCTGAGAGGGAGGGCCTGAACGGAAGCATAGCCCTGCTCCATTGCTTCGGTACGCCATGGCGAGTAGCTTTCGTTGTTTTGTATGTCACTGATGGTTGTGACTTTGGCAGTTTGGATTGCCGTTCCTGTTGGCCCTTGAGCAAACTGAACGTCACTCCAGGATATTCCTGCTCTCTTGATGTGCTCTCCTTGATAGCCTGCCTGGGCAACCGGACGCACGGGTTTATGCTTGTCATGCTTCGTGTAGCCGACCCATGCACTCCGGTAGCCTCCGGTGGTAACTATGGTATCGCATATTTTCTGCAGCAGCTCAAATTCAAGGGTAGAGTAGAGAAGCGCCTGATTGCATTCGTTGATTGTCTGGAGCGCAGCTGCCTGCCTCTGTAGTGTAACTGCGGCATTCTTCTGTTCTGTCACATCGGAAAGAATAACCAGACATCCAACATCTGCATCGGGTTTTGAAGCATCTATGCGGATGGAGCGGAGAGTGGGAGCTGGGGATTGAGCGTCCTTGGCTACAAGCCTGACAGAAACGGTTGCCGGCTCTTTTTGGGCGAAAACATCGACAAGCAGTGCATCAATTTTACGATAGTCGTCTGGAATAACGAATTGCTTGATGCGCATGCCATATAATATGGAGCGATCAACTCCAAGAAGTTTAGATGCAGTGAGGTTTGTATGCAGAATAGTGCCGTTGCGACCAAGAGTTACATAACTGGCTGGAGCAAAGTCATAGAGTTTAGCGTATCTGCCAAGAGTATCCTCTATCTCCAATCTTGAACTAAAGAGCTCGTCCTGCTGCATTTCAATTTCAATCTGATGAACGGAGAGCTCATGGATCAGCTTCAAGAGGTCTTCAGGCGAAGAGTTGAGGTTTAGAGAGGAAACGCCACTGCCAAGGAGTTTCTGCTTGAGGCGCTTTTCGGCAAGAGCCCTTAACTCTGAAGGAGTTTCTGAGGTATTGCTTTGCTGATTATCCGCCATGATGACACAATATTATTAAGGATAAAACATCTATCAGTACCCGGTAAAAGCTCACTGGTAAACTTTGTATAGCAGGCTGAGTGTGTGCGGGTGACGCTCTGGTTGCTACCATTGCACTATGGAATTACGACACTGAATAATTAAAAAAAGCTGAATAAGATTGTGGCTGCGAGATGTTCTTCAACTACCAGAGGCTTACATCGTAATGTACTGACCAGTATAATCAATACGGCTCACTCTCGCAAAGAGCTTGAGCATCTATGACGCAGCTGTCGGCACTGTTTTGCAGCCCATTCACAAAAGCGCTTCAAATGTTATTTTCTGAGCATAACAGACTGGACATGCCCACTCTTCGGACACTTTTTCAAATGAAGTACCGGCCTTGATATCGCTGTCGGGATCTCCTTCGGCAGGGTCATAGAGATAGCCGCACTCTTTGCACATCCATGCACTCATTAGTAATTGCTTTTCTGGTTCATTCAATAAAGCGATTTTCTGAATACCACCATCTCAGAAAGTGAAAATCCTTTTGACCGGTAGAATTGCTGTGCCGCCTTATTATCTCCATCTGTGAGGAGTGTTATTCGTCCGAGGCCTTCCTCCTCTGCAAATCCAATGGCATGATTGAGCAGGAGCGAGCCAAGGCCCTTTTGACGCCATTGTGGAGCTACAACCATATCCTCGAGGAGAGCAACTTTTTTACCGAGAAAGGTGCTGACCGTAAAGAGCAGCATTACCATTCCCTCAATAACCCCGTCAACTTCAGCAATAAAAATCCTGCCCAGTTCCGGATTGCCGATGATCATGGAGAGCGCTCTTGACTGCGCTTCAGCATTAGCGGTAAATTCGTGCTCCTGGGCGAAAAGGATTCCAAGAAGCTCGGCACATCTCGGCACATCGCTGCTGACAGCGGCTCTTACTTGAGGCATCGCATTTTTATTCAATCAGTATGAGATAAAACTATATAACCGCAAATTTCATGATAATCCCTCACCAATTCAAAATATTTCAGCATAAATTCATGGAGTCAAAAATATTCGGTATCGGCAGAGCACTTTTTATTTGCTTGCAGTTCACCCTGCATTGCCCTATACTTGAATGAGTTTTTTTTACAGGACGCTTGAAGCGTTGCACTGAAAACAAAAATCCTGCCGTTCATGGACGCTTTCTGGCTTTCGCTTGTTATGATTTTTATAGCCGAGCTTGGCGATAAAACACAACTTGTAGCCCTTACGCTGGCGACCTGCTATAACTCCTGGGTGGTCTTGTGGGGGATTTTCTGGGCAACCCTTGCCATTCATGTTTTTTCGGCCGGGATAGGCTGGTTTATCGGCGACAAGCTTCCTACTGAATGGATCAAGTTTGTTGCAGGTATTGCCTTTATAGCATTCGGGTTCTGGACACTGAGAGGAGATCAGCTTGATGAGGATGAAAAGAGCTGTAAAACGGGCATTAACCCTTTCTGGCTGGTATTTTCGACATTCTTTATGGCGGAACTTGGCGATAAGACCATGCTCTCAACCATTACCCTTGCTTCAACTAATCCGTTTCTGCCTGTATGGATCGGGTCAACTATAGGCATGGTGATTTCTGACGGCCTGGCCATCATAGCAGGGAAAATGCTCGGAGCGAGATTGCCCGAAAAAGCAATTAAAATAGGGGCATCAGCTATCTTTTTTCTCTTCGGTATTTTCAGTATGTACGAAGGAGGATCAAAATTCGCCCTCTTTATCTGGGGGATTGCTACAGTGATTATTGCCCTCACAGGCTACATTTTTCTGGGAGCGCCGAACCACAGTTCGGCAAAGAATAGAACTACACAATAAAAAAACACCATTCAAGATTTCCAAGCCACGGTAAGATCTCCCTCATTGCTCCTCTATATAATTACCCCACTCAATCGTATTCCGGTTAGCGGATAATCATTGTGCCGAGCTGGGGCTCAGCGCTCCCAGAGATTTTCTTGCCGAGCTCGGGCCCGGCGTTCCCGGCGACTCCATAAAGCATGGAATACTCTATACTATTTTTATGTCACACCTCTAACTCGGTTAATTAACGCGGAATATTGTATATATTATTTATATACAATATAGAGGTCTGAGGTTTTGTGTGGTCTTCATCATGAATAGTATCAACCTGTTACGGGTATGATGTTTTTATGGCAGGCTGACCCAAAGGTTGTAAGTTTGGCGTTAAACAGTCTGCTCATCCGAACAGCGATAGCCACAAAAGCACCATCGGTTTTGCTCAAAGGCACTCCATGTGTTAAGTCTATCCATGTCCAAAAGAGCTGGTTTTTATGAAACTATATCCTCTTTCTCTGCCGCAGCAGGCAATGTTTCTCGATGCGCTCAAATATGGCGATACGGCAAAATTCAATATGGGCGCCATAAGTATTGTCAGTGGCCCGTTCGATACTCTGCTGTTCCAAAAAAGTCTTGAATTTGCTCATCGAGTCCACGATGTCAGACGGATGCGGGTTCATATTGATGGAGAAGGAGCCTGGCAGGAGTTTTTGGCACCCGAGAATTCGCGTTATCCCTTCGAAGAGTTTGACTTTTCAAGCCATCCTGATCCAATCCAGTCTGCGATAGGCTGGGTTTTAGGGGATTTTTCACGACCCATCCCTCTCGAAGAGGGCACTTTGCACGGTGATATCCTGTTCCAGCTTGGCGTGGAGCTCTATTGCTGGTATCAAAAATTCCATCACATTGCTAATGACGGCCATGGGCTTACAATCTTCAATGAAACCGTTGTTGCCGCTTATAATGAATTGCATCAAAACAACCGCCTGCCCGAGTTTGAGCAACATCCCTATATTGATTTTGTTGAAGAAGACACTCTCTATGCAGCTTCCTCCCAGTTCTCTAAAGACGATATCTTCTGGAGCGAAAAGTTTCAGACCCTGCCTCAGCCGCTGCCGTTTTCAGCGCGTAAAAACGGGCTCAAAGGTGATATTCTCCATACAGAGCGCTGCACCCTAAGCGTCAAGCGTGAGGTTTACAACTCTTTGGTAAGCCGTTGCAACCTGATGGGGGTTACTCCTGCTCAGTTTTTACTGGCATGTTTTTTTGCCTATCTGCACCGGTTTACCGGTAACGAAGACATAGTGATCGGCACTCCCATCCTGAATCGGAGCAACCATGTATTCCGTCGAACTGTCGGGCTCTTTATGGGCATGATGCCTCTGAGAATTCGAATTGACAAAAATGAAACTCTCTTCGATCTTGCCGCTAAAATCAAGGCTGAAACCAGAATCTGTTACCGGCACCAGCGGTTTCCTTATGGCGAAATTCTGCGTCGCTGCCGTTCTGTCGATGGGTTCTCACATGGAATTTTCGATGTAACCTTTGTTTACAGAAAACTTGACTTTGATCTCCTTTTTGGAGGATCACCGATGCGTACCATCAGCCTTGACCTCGGGGTGCGTGATGAAGCGCTCTCGATCGATGTCGATGACTATAACGAAGCTGAAGCAGTCAACATTTACTTTAATTATAACCCGCTTCTGATTTCAGCAGTTGAAGCCGGCCAGATGGCATGGGCTTTTGACAAGATGTTTAATGATGTGGCACTTGATGCCAATCCCCTTGTTCGTGACATCCAGCTCACTCGGCACGCTTCTGCACCAGCCATCATCAGGCCTTCAGACACTTCGGGCTTAACCCTTATTGATATTTTCGGTGAGCGTGCACAGGAAGCTCCAGGTTCGTTGGCCATACTATGCGGTACGGAACGAGTAACATATGGAGAGCTGGAAAGAGCCTCAGGTAGTGTTGCACGTTTTCTTTCTGTTGATTGCTCAACGGTTACTGAACAGCCTGTTGCTGTTCTCTCGGACAGAGACCCGTTATCAATTACGGCAATGATGGGCATCTTCAAGGCCGGTTGTGCTTATCTCCCGCTCGATCCTGATATACCTCGTGAACGACTGGAGTTTATACTTCGTGATAGCGGATGCCGGCTGATGCTTGTTGGCGAGCGGTACAGGGAGGAGATATTTCAGTGTGTCGAAACTGTTCCAATAACAGATCTCTTAAACATGCCCGAATCCCCGGCGGAGCTGCACCCTTTGTCATTATGTCAACTGGCTTATATCATTTATACCTCAGGGACAACAGGGAACCCGAAAGGCGTCCTGATTGAACATGGAGGTGTTGTCAATACGATCACTGAACTCATCAGGGCATGGGAAGTGAGTGCAACTGACCGTATCCTTGGCTTTGCAAGTCCAATGTTCGATGCTTCTATAAAGGAGTATTTCCTTGCTTTTGCATCGGGAGCTTCGTTAGTCATAGCAAAAAAGGAGACTATTCTGGATTCAGGTCGCTTTCTTGATCTTCTCCGCACTGAGAATGTCACGGTTGGCTTATTGCCACCCACCTACCTGAGCACGTTGGGGAAGGTGGATATGACTCCGTTACGGTTGCTGGGAACTTCGGGTGATGCAGCCAATCCAGCAGATGTGGCTTACCACGTCCGAAGCCGAACTTTCGTTAATGCCTATGGCCCTACGGAAACATCAATAATTTCCACCTATCTCAGACTGGAATCCGGAACGGAGTTTTCAGCCGATCGAGTCTCAATCGGCAAGGCCATCGGGAACATGCGCGTTCTGATTCTTGATGAAGATCGCCGTCCAATGCCGATAGGGGCCATTGGAGAAATCTATATTGCCGGTGTCGGGCTTGCCCGTGGCTATCTGGGTCGTCCGGAGTTGACTGCTGAACGTTTCGTCATGAACCCGTTGAGCGAGGGCGAGCGCCTCTATCGGACCGGTGATCTTGGGCGTCTCTTGTCGGATGGCAACATCGAATTTCATGGCAGGAGCGATACACAGGTGAAGATTCGCGGTTACCGTGTTGAACTATGCGAGGTTGAAGCAGTGCTTAAAATGCACCCTTCGGTTGAGACCGCCGTTGTCCAAAAACGGACAAGCAACGATACGCTTGCGGCCTATATCGTTCCGCGCATGGAGTTTGAACCGAGGGAGCTCCGACGTTTTCTCTCCTTAAAGCTTCCGCACTACATGATTCCGAACAGCTGGGTCCGGCTTGACATGCTCCCGCTCAACATTTCAGGAAAGGTTGCGTACGAGGAATTACCCGATCCTTGTGATGCTGAGGATCTCATGCAGGACCAGGGAGATGCAATAATGTATACTGAGCAGGAAAAGTCTTTACTGAAAATATGGGAAGAAATTCTCGGCCTTACGGCTATTGGTCTGGATGATGATTTTTTTGTCCTTGGCGGTCACAGCTTGAACGTCATTCGTATGATGTCGCGTATTCAGGAAGATCTTGGTGTGCGACTGGAAATGGCAGATTTTTTCGAGAATCCTACCGTAGCAGGCATGGCAGCTGTTATCTGCCAGAGTGGCAGCCTGCAAAAATCGTCAACTTCCGACACACAACCTTCAGAAGGTAATCTGCATGGAAAAAGAGAGAAGAAAAAAGGGCTGATAGCTCAGCAGGAAAACCTCATCGAGCTGGTCAACGAAGTCGTCAGAAAGACGCCCGGTGCCTCCATGGGTTTGCGTACCAAAGCTCTCTCAACTCTTCAGGAACGTCTGTGGCTTGTCAGGAACATGGAGCCTGAAAGCACAGCTTACATTGTTCCTCTTCATCTGATACTTCGAGGCAGCCTTGAGGTGATCTTGCTAAAGAGGGCTATAGAGGCTCTCTGGATACGTCACGATGGACTTCGAACCATATTTCCAGCTATCGGTGGAGAACCGCAAAGAGCTCTTCTCTCCCTGGATGCACTGGTTATTTACGAGCATGACTTCAGTGCAGCGAATTCAGGTGTAGAATGGCAGAAGCATTATCTGGAAAATCATGCCGCTGCATTCCGGATTGATGAAGATCCGTTATTTCGTGTCTGCATCTATACCCTTTCCCCAAAGGAACATGCACTTCTGATTGACCTGCATCACCTCATCGCTGACGGTGTATCGCTCGATGTTCTCCGTTCTGAGCTTTTCGATTTCTACAATGCGTTTGTGGAAGGAGGTACGCCGCAACTGCCACCGCCAACTGAGTCGTATGACGAATATGTAAAACATGAAACCGCTTTTCTGCAAAGCAGTGAATACCGCCAGAAACTTGAGTCTCGTATCAAGGAATTATCGGGTGCTCCGACGCATATTGACTTCCTGTTTGATAAGCCGCTTCCCGCAACCTTCTCATACAGGGGGGACCTTCTTGTCAACAAATATGATAATCTGGAGTTGCACAATCGGGTTTCGGAAATTGCCAAAGCTGCAGGGTTAAGTCCTTTTATGCTCTATTTGGCAGCCTTCGGGAGCATGCTCTACCTGCATACCGGTCAGGAAGATATTCTGGTTGGAATTCCCACCTCACTTCGTTCATCTTCACGCTTTGAAGGTACGGTTGGTTTTTTTGTCAATACCTGTATAGTCAGGCTTGATTTCAGGGGGAATCCGACCATGAAGGAGGTGATGAAACGCACCGGAAGTGCTGTGCGTGAAATGCTTCTGAATCGCGAAGTATCATTTGACCACCTCGTTCAGGCACTCTGCCTTCAACGCACTCCGTCAAGGCCGCCCCTTGTCCAGGCATCTCTTTCGTATATGGCAAGCGACAATTCTGCTGAGCCGGTCAGTAAGGGACTATCCGTGGAACCGCTTTATTTATCACGCAGCGGAGCAATGTTTGAGCTGACAATGGACATCCTTATGGAGCCGGCTGGGGGTGTCAGCACCATCGAATACTCATCAGATGCCTGGGAGAGAAAAAGCATCATAAGAATGCACGATCATTTTACAATGATTTTGGATAAACTTGCAGAGAATCCTGAATGGCATCTCGGGGAACTTAACCTTATGCCTGCATCGATGCTGGAGCAATTGGAAAAGGTTTTTCAGGGAGAACATCTGGAAAATGCAGGGCATGTTATTACTGACTGGATCTTTGAACACTCCGGAAAAACTCCGGAAAGCACGGCAATTATCTCTGGCGGCGTTGAAACCAGTTATGCTCAATTGCTGCGTCTTACTGCCCTTCGTCGTGGCCAGCTTCTCTCTCTCGGGCTGAAACAGGGAGATGTTCTGGCTCTGGCATGCAGGCCCGGACTGGAATGGACGGTTACAGCTCTTGCCTCTTTTTTGGAGGGGGTTATTGTAGCTCCGCTTGATATCGATATCCCTAAAGAGCGGCTGTATCATATCATCAACAATTCCGGAGCTCTCGTTCTCTGGCATGACGATGGTTTTTCTCATGCTTTTGGGTGGAGTCATCCAACATGCCGGGGAGTGAACAGTCATACAGCACCTCAAGCCGAATTGGTGACGGGAGTCTCAAAAACCAGTCCGGCAGAGACGGCATACATAATCTACACCTCCGGAACCACAGGAGTACCCAAAGGGGTAGCTGTAAGTCATGGGGCATTTGAAACACACTGCCGCAGTGCTGTTCTCGCCTATGGGCTTACATCGAAGGATTGTTCTCTTGTCTTTGCATCAACCTATTTCGATGCATCGTGGGAACAGCTCTTTGCCATACTTCTTGCCGGCGGCAGAGCTCTCATCCGTGATGCACAGCTCTGGACTCTTGATGACTGGTGCAGCCGAATTTCAACCTTCGGGGTAACCTGTGTGGACATCCCTGCCCAATATCTGCGCGAACTGCTTTTTTTCTGGAAAAACCGCCCTAATTATCTTCCTTCATGCCTTCGCATGGTCATTTGCGGCGGGGAAGCCATGCCGGTTTCATTGGCAAAGGAGTGGCTTGCAGGCCCGCTGGGTGAAGTATCCCTGATTAATGCCTACGGCCCTACGGAGGCTGTTGTGACCTCTACATTCAATCTTATTAAAGAAGAGTCCAGCCTTGACACAACCTCCGGGATTGTCCCTATCGGTTTGCCTATGCCGGGCCGGATCCTTCGTGTTCTTGACGATGAGGGCAGGGAAGCAGGCCTTGGTATTTCCGGTGAGCTCTGCATCGGCGGGTTATGTCTGGCAGAGGGTTATGTGGCTGATGAGGCACGAACGGCATTGTCGTTCCGCAATTGGTGCAGGACAGCGGAAGGTGGCCGGTGGCTGGAAAATGGAAGCAGGGAAGGCATTCGTCTTTACCGGACTGGTGACAGGGTGCGCGTGGGGCCTGATAACCGCTTAGAGTTTCTTGGACGTCTTGACCGGCAGGTAAAAATTCGAGGCTTTCGTATTGAACCCGGAGAAATCGAAGCTCTTCTTGTACGCCATGCAGGCATTCTCGAGGCTCTCGTTATGTTGATAGATGATCATCGATTGGGTAACCGGATTATAGCCTATTGTGTACCTTCGGGCGATGATGCTCCTTCGCAAGGAACATTAATGGAGTGGCTTGCGCAATGGCTGCCTGAGTATATGATGCCGGCTTCGATTGTTTTTGTCCCTGAATTTCCGAGGAAAGGCAATAACAAGATTGATATTTCCGCGCTGCCTGAACCTGAAATGATTCGTCAGAGCGAGGGTGCCTTATCATCAGTTGCTGATGCACTGGAAGAAAATATCGCAGCGATATGGGCAGAGGTTCTTGGAAAGTCTGATGTTGGTCTTAATGAAAACTTTTTTGATATCGGTGGGCATTCCATTCTGCTGCTGAAGGTGCACACCAGATTACAGATAGAACTTGGTGTCAATGTGCCGCTTGTAGATTTATTTGCACACCCGACTGTGGCCCGCATGGCAAAAAGAGTGCGAGGCGAAATCCCCGAGACCTTCAAACGTGTTATACGCCCCCGGGGGAATGAAGTCGCAATCATCGGTATGGCCGGGCGTTTTCCTGGAGCAGCAAACGTCGAAGAGCTCTGGGATAATCTGGTCGCCGGGAGGGAGAGCATACGATTCTTCTCTCAGGAGGAGCTTGCGGCGGAAGGTATACCGATGAATATCCGCGAAAAACGGGACTATGTTCCCGCTCACGGTTACATGGAAGGGACAAAACTTTTTGATGCTGAGTTTTTTGGCTATACACCAAAGGAAGCCGAAATCCTTGATCCCCAGCAGCGAGTCTTTCTGGAAGAGTCGTGGCACGCGCTTGAAAATGCCGGTTACGATCCCGGCCGATTCAATGGCGAAATCGGCGTTTTTGGCGGTATGGGTATGACCCTCTATCTGATAAACAACCTTTCTTCGAGGCTCACTCATGGCTACGGCGCCGACAGCTATGCCGTCAGTCTGGGCAACGATAAAGATTTTATTACTACCCGGGTTTCCTACAAACTGAATTTGCGCGGTCCGAGCGTAAACATCAACACGGCATGCTCGACATCTCTTGTTGCCATACACATGGCCTCTGCTTCTCTTTTGAGCGGAGAGTGTGAAATGGCGCTTGCCGGTGGTGTTACGCTGCAACCGGGGATACATGGTTACGTTTATCAGGCAGCAGGCATCTCTTCACCCGACGGGCACTGCCGTGCTTTCTCGGAGGATGCGGAGGGAATAGTCGGCGGAAGCGGCGCTGGCATAGTTGTCCTGAAGCGACTGGAAGATGCCCTTGCTGATAACGACACCATTCATGCAGTTATCAAGGGAAGCGCAATAAATAATGATGGTGCAGACAAGGTAGGATTTACAGCTCCCGGAGTTAACCGCCAGCGGGACGTTATAAGGACAGCTCTGGAAAGGGCTGGAATCAGCTCTCGTGATATCCGGTACGTTGAAGCACACGGCACGGGTACTCCGATTGGAGACCCTATTGAGATAGAGGCCCTCAGTGAAGCTTATTCGCCTGACAAACCCAAGGCGGGCGGGTGCCTGATCGGTTCGATAAAGAGCAATATCGGCCACCTCGACACTGCCGCCGGGGTGGCGGGATTAATTAAGGCATCGCTTGCGGTGGAACACGGTATCATACCTCCAACATTGCATTGCGATCATCCGAGCAAAAAAATTGACTTCGATAAAACCCCTTTTCGTGTTGCCAACAAGCTCACTCCCTGGCCGGTGAACGGACTGAGGCGAGCCGGTGTAAGCTCATTCGGGATGGGAGGGACAAATGCCCATGCCATCCTTGAGGAAGCACCAAGGAAGAGGAGCTCTCTATCACCCCGGCAGAGTGTGTGGTGCCTGCCTCTTTCGGCTCGAAGCATACCATCGCTCTTAGCCCTGGCCGAATCACTGGCAGTGCACATAGAAAAATATCCGGATATTGATGCTGCAGATATATGGTTTACGCTTGCAGAGGGACGCCGGTGTTTTCAAATGCGAACTGTTCTTATAGCCGATTCACGTGACGAGGCCATAGCTTCACTCCGCTCGCTCAGTGAAGTTGACATATTGCGCACGGATCGCGATGGACGGGTAGTATCCGGAACAGGTTTGCCTCAGCAATTGATTGGTGGAGAGAAGAGCGCATTGGAGCAGGCCTACGCTTTTTCCAGGGCCTGGCTGGCGGGAAAACCGGACGAAGCCTCAACGCTTCTGCCCGGGGGCCCCGTTCATCGCATCCCTCTTCCGACATACGTTTTTGACCACAAGCTCTACTGGGTTGAAGCGAAGCCTGAGGAAGCCGGGAATGTGTCAAGCAAGCACGATACGGCTGTAAAGCTGCCTCTGGACGAGTGGTTTTATTTTCAGGGATGTGAGCGCGTACCTTTAGTGCGGTTACCTGATTTTACGGGTTCTTCCATCCTGCTTATTCACCATGGTGGCCCGGTAGCCATGCGCTGGCTCGGTGCTTTGCGTAAAGCAGGAATCCCTTTTATCAGTATGAGGTCTGGAGAGGATCTTGAAAAGAGGATATCCACCATTGCCCGAAATGAGGAGCTGCCTTTGATATGCTGGCATTTTTCGGCACTGGATTATGACTCTGGCGGACCAGCCGATTTCGCTCGTCGTCTTGATCTTCTTTTGGGTGATATACGTATTCTGGCGATGGCAAAGGGCCGGAAAGATATGAACCTGATACTCTTTGCCCCGCAGCATGAGAGCGGCCCGGATGCAGTGCATGATTCTTCGTTTGCCTATCTGAATGCTGCCTGTTCAGTTATTCCCCATGAGTACAGCACTATAAAAACTCAGCTGCTTTATGTCGAACGGGATAGTTCCGATTCTTCATCGTTCCATACGGCTTGTGCTCTTCCCTCCCTTTTTCCGAGTGATCGGACATTTTCGTTCTCACATGGTCAGCTTTGGCGACACACCCATGTGAAGCTGGCTCCTGAAAGTCCACTGATCGGCAGTGCTTGCCTTAAGGAGGGCGGGGTATACCTGATCACGGGAGGACTTGGCGGTATAGCGCTTACACTTGCAGGCCATCTTGCCCGTGCAGTCAAAGCGCGTCTTGTTTTAGTTTCACGCCACAACCCTGATTTATTTGAGAGCGACTCTATCCGTGGCCTGGAGGCTGAGGGTGCAGAAGTGATGACAGCGGCTATTGATATCGCCGACGCTGAGGCGTTATCTGCCTTAGTAAACGATATCGTTGCGAAATGGGGAGGCATTGACGGCGTTATTCATGCTGCCGGAGTTGCCGGCGGCAGCCTCATTGCAAGAACGAACCTCGAGGAGATTGAGCATGTCCTTCGTGCGAAAGTCTCCGGAACAATAGCTCTCTTTGAAGCTTTACGGGGACGTGAACCCAGGTTTGTTCTGCTCTGTTCATCTCTCACTGCATCGCTTGGCGGATTGGGGCAGGCCGCGTATACAGCAGCGAACAGCTGGCTTGACGATTTTGCAAGAGCACAGTCACGTTTGCATCCGGGAATCTGGACAAGCGTCCAGTGGGACAGTTGGAGCTCCGTTGGGATGGCTGTGAGGTCGAACCGGAGAAAAATAAGCAGTGCAGGGGAACTTACCCTTTTACGCGAATGGGTTATCTCTCCAGAGACTTTCTGGCCATGGGGAGAACACATGGTCAATGATGTCGCCATGCTGCCGGGCACCGCTTACCTGGAGCTTTTCATGCAGGCCCTCGGCTCGTCGGATGCAATAGAACTCGATAACATTACGCTGAGTCAGCCCATGATCTACGGAGGCGAGGCGAAGAGAAGGGTGCAGGTGCTCCGCAATGGCCAGGAAATCATTCTTCAATCCAATGATGGATCGGCACAGTACGAACATGGCAGAGCAAAACTTGCAACGATTACTGAACGTCCTCCACGGGCATCTCTCGAGGATATCGAGGCCCGCTGTCCTGAAACAGGAGAACGACAACAGACGCCGAAAAATGGAAAATCGCCAAAAATCGTCATCAAGGGAGAGTCCAGATGGAAGATAAAGGGTGATTTCAAGAAAGGCCGGGATGAAGCTCTTGCAAGGCTGGAATTGCCGCCTCAATTGCTCAACGACTTCATTGATCACCCTCTGCATCCGGCCCTTTTTGATATAGCCATTTCATACTACATCGCTTTTGTGGAAGAAGGTTTGGAGCTTATGCCCTGGCGATATGAAAAGCTGAAAGTTTATTCTCCACTGGTGCCGCGCATTGTCAGCCATGCTTGCATGCGTCTAAACAGTGACAGGATGATCAAGCTTGATATTGACCTTTATGATGAGTCAGGCCTAATCCTTGTGCAGGTTGAAGGGTACACTCTTCTGCGTCTGGGCTCTGGAGACAAGCTGCAACAGGCAGGGCAGGAAAGTGCGATTCCTCTGAATCCCTTTGCAATGACTCCGACTGAAGGTATTGAGGTATTCCTTCGCTCACTTGGCTCACGGGAACCTGTACTCTCTGTCAGCACCGTTGAGTGGCAATTCGCCAAGCGCTCTGTCGTGCTGCCCGTTGAACGAGAGAGCCTTGCATCGGGCGTTGATCAGGACTCACGAAAGCCTCGACCGGATATGAACACTCCTTTGAGAGTGGCAGGCACAAAAAGTGAGATACTCATGGCAGAAGTATGGGGTGAAGTGCTTGGGTACAAAGGTCTCGGTATCGATGACGACCTTATTGAACTGGGAGCAGACTCACTCTCCGCCCTCCAGGCTTCGGCAAGAATCGAGGAGCTTACCGGATGTCAGATATCAATGGAAAGATTCTTTAAAAAGTCGACGATTGCATATCTGGCAGAGGAGATTGTTGTGCCGGAAGAGGACGAAGGGTTGGGTGGCGTGAATGGAAGCGAACGATGGGAAGAGGGCGAAATATGAGCATTGCTGGTTTATTGAGCGAGATTGCAGCACGCAACATTGAACTGCACGTTGAAGAGGGCAAACTGCACTATAAGGCCCCCGAAGGCGCCCTTACGGCTGAACTGCGGAGGCGTATCAGCACACACAAGGATGAAATTCTTGCTCATGTAACAGGGCAGATGCAGCAGGAACCTGAAATATGGCTGACTGATCCATCTTCTGCACAGGAGCGCTTGTGGTTCTTTAATCAGGTGCAGGGGCCGAACTTTGTCTATAATATTCCTCTCTCGCTGCGCATGCGGGGGAAGCTCGACAAGGCGGCACTGCGTCAATCAGTTTGCGATTTGGTTCATCGTCACCACTCTCTGCGCTCCTCCTTTGAGCATGACACTGAAAAACTTCGACTGAAAATCACTCGTGACATTGCGTTACCATGGCTTGAGCGTGATATTTCCGGAGAAAACAAAGAGTCGCGCCGACTGCTTGTGCAACAATGTGCCAACGAGATTGCACGACACTGTTTCGATCTCTCCCTGGCACCCTTGATGACAGCTACGCTGCTCGTAGTAGCGCCTGAAGAACATATCCTCTTCATGAACTTTCATCATATTGTGGTTGACGGCTGGTCGATCGGGATCATGGTGCAGGAGATTTCTGCCGGTTATGAAGCGCATCATGCCGGTCGACCATTCTTGTTGAAACCACTGAAGTGGCAGTACACGGACTACATTGCATGGCAGGCTGAGCTTGCGCAAACCGGGGCGATGGACAGGGATCTTGACTTCTGGCAACAAAAGCTTGCCGGGGTTCCTGCCTGCATCACCATGCCTGCGGACTTTAACCGTTCGCCAGTACAGAATTTTACCGGCTCCTCCATCCCTCTGGTTATCGACCTTGTAACGACCACCCATTTGCGAGCCCGGGCACGACAATGGGGAGCATCTCTGAACCATCTGACCCTTGCTGCTACCGTTATTCTTTTTGCTGATTGTTCCGGAAGCAGTGACCTGGTTATCGGTATGCCGCTGGCCAACCGCAACCGGCGTGATCTGGAGCCTGTTGTCGGTATGTTTGTCAATGTTGTGCCGCTTCGATTCACTGTTTCCCCCGATATGCTGCTCTCCGATCTTGTTGCGGATGTCATACGAGCTAATTCCGAGGCGCTGTCACATTGCAATCTTCCCTTCGACCGCCTCGTCAAGGCTATGATCACTGAAAAAGAGCTGAGTATTACGCCTCTTTTTCAGGTTGCGTACGACTTTTTACCACCGCTTGAGAGCCGATTCTCTTTCGGGGGTATGGAGGTGGAAGCGCTTGACCTTGTGGGTGACCATGCGATCTCAAAGTATGATTGTACTTTTTATTTCGATGAGAAAAATGGAGCTCTTGCTGGACAGATTGAGTTCAACAGCACTCTCTACCGTCCCGAAACTGTAGAGCGCTGGGTGGAGGCGTACAAGACCATTTTGACTGCAATGCTCGACACGCCTGATGCTTCTTTGAAATCCATACCTCTTATTGCCTCTAAAGAGATGGAGATGGTTGATCTTTGGAGCAGAGGTACCGTTGTTCCTCTTCCGGATGAATCTCCCTGGGCCCGTTTCGAAAATGTAGCTCTGGAGAGGCCCGATAAGGTGGCTGTTGAAAATATGGATGTTTGTTTCAGCTACAGGGAGTTGGCGAGGCGGGCTGAAATCATCTCGGCAAAACTGGCGGAACTCTCAATAAAAAAGGGTGATCGGGTTGGATTGATGCTGCCTCGAACGGAAGATTATCTGGCAGCTATGCTTGGTGTGACACGTCGAGGAGCCGTCTTTGTTCCTTTTGATCTCTCTCACCCGGCCGATAGACTGAAGACGATGGCGATTCAGGCGGGCCTCGATGCTGTAATCTCTTATGCGGGAAATGAAGTTGCGGAAGTGCTGGCCCCGGCAATAGTTCAAATCGGGCCGGTTACCTGGAGTGAATGTCCGACACTGCCTGATGCTATACATTTGTGTCACGAAGATCCGCTCTACATGATCTTTACTTCCGGATCCACAGGGATTCCCAAGGCTGTGAATATTCCATGGCGGGGCCTGTGTAACCTGGTTCAATTTTCTATCCGTAACTTTTCACTCTCACCGGATGATCGCATTTCTGAAATTGCATCACTTGCTTTCGACGCCAGTATTTTCGAAATATGGCCTTCGTTGCTTGCCGGTGCTGCAATTGTGTTTGTGCCTGATGATGTTCGCCTGGATCCCCGGGTTCTCGGTGACTGGCTGATAGAGCACCATATTTCCGTTCACTTCAGCCCGACACCTTTGGCTGAAGAGCTTCTCTCTCTGGAGTGGCCTGCAACGACGACGCTTCGCCTGATGAGTACGGGAGGGCAGAGACTTCACTCTTATCCACCGCCAAACCTCCCGTTCAGCGTGATGAACCTGTACGGTCCTACTGAGTACAGTGTTTTTTCAACATGGTGTAAGCTCGAACCGCGGGCGGGGGAGAGCGGTCTGCCTCCAATCGGTGCTGTAATTGATAATACGCGCATCGCTGTTCTTGACCACGCCGGCCGGCGAACATTGCCGGGAAATGCCGGTGAGCTTTATTTGTCGGGCATGGGAATTGCTTTGGAATATTTCGGGAGCCCTGAAGCGACGGCTTGCAGTTTTGTGACACTGCCGGGTGAGGGCGAAACTCTATGGTATCGAACGGGCGACAATGTACGCCTTCTGCATGGAGGAACATTGGAGTTTATCGGGCGTATCGATGGGCAGATTAAACTTCGCGGTCACCGCATTGAGCCTGGCGAGATTGAACATGCCCTCATGAGTGTTGAAGGGGTCACTCAGTCTGCGGTACGTTTTGAGGATGACCATATTGTGGCATACGTTGAAAAGGGCGTCAGCGAATTAAGTTCACAACAGCTTCGAATGGCTGTTGCCGCCTTACTCCCGGCATATATGATCCCTTCTCATGTTGTCATGCTTGAAAGTCTGCCGCGCCAGAGCAGTGGCAAAATAGACTTGAAGTCAATACCGTTTTTTAAGCCCGGTTCTTCCATTACCATTACAGCTGAAAGTTTACCGAAAAAGGGCAGCGCATTTGAAGCCGATGTAGCCCGGGCATGGGCAACTGTTCTCGAGCGCCCCGTCTCCTCTGTGAAAGAGAACTTTTTCGATCTCGGCGGCCACTCGATGCTGCTGGTACGCCTCAAAGATCAGATATTGAAGGAGAGTGGAAAAGAGATCGCTATTCTGGATCTGCTTCGCTATCCAACTATTGCAGAGCAGGCTCTTTTTCTTGATCACGGATCGTTGCCTCAGGATGCCCCGAAAAAGCCCTCTCAACATCAATTTTCTGATGGAATTGCCATTATCGGCATGGCAGGACGTTTCCCGAAGGCTGAAAACGTTGAAATGTTCTGGGAAAACCTGCTCAATGGACGCGACTGTATAAGCAGGTTCAGCCCTGAAGAGCTGCTTGCCGGAGGAGTGCCACCTGAGCTGTTTGAAAGCCCTGATTATGTCCCTGCAAACGGTATCCTCCAGGATTTTGACCGTTTTGATGCTGACTTTTTTGGCGTGTCTGCCCGCGAGGCCGAAGTCATGGACCCTCAGCAGCGTATCCTCCTTGAAGAGGCCTGGCACACCTTTGAAGACGCAGGGCTTGACCCTGAACGTATTGATTCGCGGGTTGGCGTTTTCGTCGGTTCCAGTATGAATACTTACCTTTTTGAGAACGTTTTACCGCATAGCGAGGTCATGGAAGCCCTCGGCGGTTTTGCAGTCATGATCTCCAACGACAAAGATTTTGCTTCCACTCGTCTATCCTACAAGCTGGGACTTCGCGGCCCGAGTATCAGTGTCAATACAGGATGTTCCACCTCTCTGGTTGCCATACATCAGGCAGTGACGGCAATTCGGGACGGGCAGTGTGAGCTGGCACTGGCAGGTGGTGCATGCGTGCGTTCACGACAGATCGACGGATATCGATACGAGATTGAGGGTATTCTTTCAAAAGATGGTAAATGCCGAACATTTGACTCTGAAGCAACAGGTATGGTCGGTGGCAACGGTGTAGCTTTGGTTCTCTTGAAGCCCTTGCAAAAAGCATTTGCTGACTGTGACCACATCTATGCGGTTATCAAGGGGATTGCTGTAAATAATGACGGCTCAAGCAAGATTGGCTATACAGCGCCAAGCATAAGCGGCCAGTCCCTTGTGATTCGCGACGCTCTTCAACGGGCAGGAGTTGAGCCGCAAACTGTCCTCTATACGGAGGCTCATGGCACTGCAACACAGCTTGGCGACTCAATCGAGGTGGCGGCTCTTGCGGAAAATTATGCTGCTGGTGACACGCGAATACTGCCAATGCTCCTTGGGTCGGTGAAAACCAATATCGGCCATCTTGATACTGCTTCCGGAGCTGCCGGATTTATCAAGACTGCACTCTGTCTTTTTAAGCATACTCTTGTGCCATCGCTCCATTTCAAGAATCCTAATCCAGAGATTCAATGGCCAGCCAACAACAGTTTTCAGGTTTCCCGAGAGAGCTGTGCATGGAAAGGGAATGGTACGCCGCTGCGTGCGGCCGTAAGTTCTTTCGGTATCGGTGGTACGAACGCACACGCTGTGCTTGAAGAGGCCCCTCTGCGCATGAGTGACCCTGACCTTACCTCCGGCACCCCTCGGCTGCTCTTGTTTTCAGGAAAGAACGAACATGCACTTCAGGCTAATGCATCGGTGTTTTCAGAGTGGTTGAAGCTGCATGACGGAGTAAGTATGAGGGACGTGGCTCACACCCTGGCTTTTGGACGGCGTCACTTTGAAAGCAGGGGAGCTCTATGCGGCTCAACGCCCTTAGAAGCCGGAGAGCTGCTTTCCGAGCCGATCCTGACCGTGGATCGTGCAGAAAGTGTCGCATTCATGTTTCCCGGCATGGGAGCACAGAAACCCGGTATGGGTCTCGCGCTCTACAGTCGTGCGCCAAAGTTCAAAGCCTGTATTGATCTCTGTGCCGATATACTTCTGCCTATTCTCGGACTCGATATCCGCAGCCTGCTTCTTGCTTCCCCGGACGAAAGAAACGCAGCTGCCCAGCTTGATCATCACCGCATAGGTCAGCCTGCTGTTTTTGCATTTGAATACGCACTGGCGCAATTCTGGATTGATCTTGGCTTTGTGCCTTCAGTGCTAATCGGTCACAGTCTGGGGGAATGGGTAGCAGCCTGCGTTGCAGGCGTATTCACCTTGCCGGATGCACTCCAGCTTGTCACTCTCCGCGGCGGGCTCATGGAGGCTCAACAAAAAGGGGCTATGCTTGCCGTGAGCATGAGTGAGGCAGAGCTTGCATTGCGTCTGCCGGAATGCCTGGATATTGCCACGGTTAATGCATTTGACCAGATTGTTGTTGCCGGCCCGGCCGAAGAGATAGAAAAATATGCGAAGCAGCTGAAAACGGAACAGGTTCAGTGCAAGCTTTTGCATGTGAGTCTGGCAGCGCACTCTTCGCTCATGCAGCCGGCTCTTGAGCCCCTTCGCCTGGCGATTGCCTCTGTTGCTCGTCGTCCGCCGACTCCAGGCATCGCAATTGTCTCAAACATTACGGGTCGTTATCTGGAGCCCGATCAGTTGCAAAGTCCTGACTATTGGACTGAGCATCTGCGGCAGTGCGTGCGATTTGCCGATGGACTGGCAAGACTCTGGGAACGCCCCGGACTTGCTTTGCTCGAGTGCGGTCCATCGCACACCTTGAGTGGTATTGCCCTGCGGGACGCACGCAGAACGGATAACCGTGCTATTGTGTCGAGCTTTGAGGGTAACGCTGAGCCTGATGCTGAATGGAGGCGTATACTTGAAAGTGCAGGGACGTTGTGGTCGGCCGGTTTGCCTGTCGATCTTGAAAAGCTCTTTGCTTTGCAGGGTTCAGAAGGGCAAAGGATTCCTCTGCCTGGTTATGCTTTCCAGCCTCGGCGTTACTGGCTGAATGCACCATCAATAACGACGTCGTCATTCCATGAGGAAATTGAAGATGATGATGATGATCAAGAGCCCCTTCTTTCGAACCTCACCCCAGCAGAAGGACGAGTCATCGCCATCATGCAGCAGCTTCTTGGTCCGGTTGCGTTGGGGCGTCATCGGGATTTTTTTCTTTGCGGTGGAAATTCTCTCATGGCAGTACGACTTGCCTCAAACATCAGGGCTGCTTTCGGTATTCCTTTGACTCCACGACAGATTATGCAGGAGAGGACGCCGGCAAAAATAGCTGCACTTCTGGATGCTGGCGGCGGGCAGACACCTGAGAATGGTATAACAGACTTATGCCTGGTACTTCTTGCCAGAGGCGATGACCGGCTCCCTCCTATAGTGCTTGTTCATGCTGTAGGTGGAGGTATTTTCTTCTATTCTGAACTGGTTAAAGCGCTTGCCATCAAACACCCCGTATACGCGCTTCAGGCTGCGGGGTTGTGGGATGAATCTCCTCCTGTCGAAGGCATTCCCGGTCAGGCTCAACACTATTATGCATCCCTTTTGAAAGCCGGGATAGATAAACCTGTCGTGCTGGCCGGCAGCTCTTACGGAGGGCTTGTCTGCTACGAACTGGACCGGCTTTATCAGATGTCAGGTCACAAGGTGCCCCTGGTCGCCCTTTTTGATTCTCCAGGACCCGGACACATGCCTGAGCGAATAGAGACTGAGGCTGAAATATGTGCATGGATGTTGTCGCTTGACATGCCAGAGAGGGATTATGCCTCTGATCTTGCTCGAATGCAGAAACTGAACCACGAAGAACGTGTGGCGCTTCTGATGGATCAGATTCGCAAAAAGATGATGCCGCATGCTACAGCAAGCGATGTACAAAGCCTGCTTCGTGTCTTCAGTCAGAACCTTGCCAATATGCAGAACTGGAACCCCGAACCGCATGACGCCAAAATACTCTTCTTCAAAGCAGAAGAACAAAGAGAACTGCTGGCGCAAAACCCTGAGCTGGCATGGGCTGAGCTGGCTATCGGAGGTCTGGATATTCTGCTTTCACCAGGCGATCACTCTTCGATGCTATCCTCCCCGCACGTAAATTTTATCGCGAAAGAGATCAATCGGAGATTGTCAATATTGACGCAGTTAACTTGATCCCTTTTGCTGTTCTTCTATACGACCTTCATTCATCTTGTAAATTCTGTCTGCGATGTGGAACCATCGTTCGTCGTGAGTTACGCAGATAACGATTTTTCCGCGCGCCTTGAGGTCAGGGAGAAGCTCTTCGTAAAAGATGCGACGGAAGTGAGGGTCCTGGTCTGCAGCCCATTCGTCAAGAACAAGAACCTGCTTGTCTTCAAGCTCTGCAACAATAAGCGCAAGGCGTTTGCGTTGTCCTGTTGAGAGATCTATGGTGCTGAATGAACCATCACGAACCGAAACCTTGTCATGCATTTCCAGGCGTTCGAGCAAGGTGCTGATCGTTTTGCGATCAGGGTCTTTTACAGAGTAGAGCCTTCTTGAAAGATGAAAGTCTGAGAAAATAGCGGAAATTCTGTTCCTGTAGTCCTGCATCTGCTCAGTTGTTACAGGTGTGCCATTGGCAACAATAGAGCCGCTATCAAGTGGGATAAGACCGGTAAGGAGGCGCAAAAGTGTTGATTTGCCTGACCCGTTTCCACCGGTTATAAAGGTGATCTGACCTGCGTTGAATTCTGCATTGAGTGGTCCGACAGAGAATAACGGTGAACCAGAGGTGTCACGGTATGAGAGCGTTGCATCATGCAGCGCTATCAATAAAGGATCCTGGTCAAGCTGACCTATCTCTTCACAGGATGCTGCTTCTGCAGCAGCGCTCAGATTGTTCTCCATCGTCTCAATGTTTTCAAGTGCCAGCTCTGCTTGTGTTAACATCGGGGTAACAAAGGAGACGGTGCTCACCGGCCCGGCTATAAAAAGAACGGCAATAGTTGCAGGGAGGGCTACTTCATAAAAGCCGGGAACAAACAAGGGTACAACGAAAACGATCAATCCGGCCAATGAATAGAGCATTGCTTCAATGATGGCATAATTACGGCCCCACTGAGCTTTTAGTTGTGAGTTTGTTGTCCTTGACGTATGAGAAGCTTCTCGAAGGGTATTGATCACCCCGTCAGCTCGTGGCCCGTTCATCCTGACCTCCTTAAATCCATTCAGGAGTTCCGTGAGACCGTCAAAGACACCTCCTTCTGCTGATGCCGCTGATTGCATTAATGTCCGCAGTGAATGGACACGCTTGAAGCGCACTGCAACAGTAAGCCCCGCAAGGCCGAATGCAAGGATACAGGCAAAAGGAGATAACCATGTAAGATAGATGGCAAGAAAGATCAGTATTATAGCATGCTGAAACCCAATCACCAGCATCGGCAATACCTCTGCAAGGATTTGCGTATCCTGCGTGAGCACACCTTGCAGATTAGCCCGACCAATCCGGTCAATTGTTACCAGATCAGTTTTGCGTACAAGGTTGAAAAGACGAACCCGCAGCTTATGAATCAATCGTTCACTATCAATTGATGAGGTTACGAGGGTATGGATTTGCGTAACATGAAACAGCAGTGAGCTGATTGCAAACATCAGGAGGAGGCGAGCGCTGATTCTGCCGCTTGCAGCCTCTTTAGTGGCTGCAGAAACAAGCGCTACGATTGACGTCGCTGCAACCGCCGATAATGAGTTGACGAATAGAACCGATGCAAGATTTTCTGGAATTTCACGCAGTACGGTTTTGAATATTCTCATATACCCTCCCTCTGGTTTTTCGGCAACTCAGTTATCCGGCCTTCCTCAAGGTGGAGCAAGCGATCGGCAGCGTCAAAATAGCGGTCATCGTGAGTTACGGCGATGATGGTGAGGCCTCGACGTCGCAGTTCAGGCAAGAGATCGTGGTAAAATTTTTTCCGGAAGAGTGAATCTTGATCTGCAGCCCATTCGTCAAGAACAAGAATCGGTTTTGCTTCAAGCAACGCCGCAACAAGAGCGAGGCGCTTGCGTTGTCCGGTTGAAAGATTGGTCCGTGTAAATCTGTTTCCCTTGATTCCTGCGATATGCTCCATCTCCATCCAGTTCAAAAGGTCTTCTGCTGCGAGCTTGTCGATTGTTTCGATACCATAGAGGTGCGAAAAAAGATGGAAATCTGAAAAGACGGGTGCTATCAACGCTCTATAACTTGCCAGCTTATCGTAAGAAATCACCATGTTGTCAACTTGCAGTATTCCACGATCAGGATGATAGAGGCCGGTAAGGAGTTTAATGAATGTTGATTTTCCTGAACCATTGCCACCGGTCACAAATACAGTTTCACCTCTTTTGATCTCAACATTGAGCGGCCCGATAGCAAAGGGCTTCTCTCCGGATTGTGACGGAAATGAAAATTCAATATCAGCCATTCGGATCACAGAGAAATTTTCGGGGACTGTTTCGGGTTCCGAATCACTGCCTTGTTCTTCAAGTGCTTTAAGCTCTTCTTCGAGCACCATCATGCGATCTGCAGCAGCTGTCGCAGCCCTTAATACAGTCAGAGACTGCATCAGTCCGAAAATAGGCGCTATCATAAAGAGGATTGCTGCCGATATTTTCACCAGTTCTTTGCTGACGGCGGGGGAGTAAATCGGCACAATAAAAACAACAATCCCCAGCATAACGTGAACCATTGTTTCACCGAATACGAACTGATTCCAGCTTTCCCTGTGCAGCTCACTTCGAGTGGTAAGGGTGTGTGACGACAGTTTGCCATAATCCTCGCCAAGGGCCCGGCTATGAGCGCTGGAGAGGCGTTGCTCTTTGAATCCGTCCAGAAGGTCTGAGACGCATTCAAAAAGTTTTGACTCGTCAGAGGCAAGATCCTTCTGACATCTCTCTACAGATAAGCCTAATTTGTAATAGACCGCTGCCGCCGCAATCAGTAAGGAAGTCAGAAGAAAAAATGAGAGCATTGAAACTGTAGCGATATAGAGGAGAATGGTCACTGTCAGTATAACTGATCGTGATGCCATGGCGAGGTACTGAGAGTTCGATGAAATAACCTTGCAGCTTTGGGTTATACTTCCAAACAGTCTGCTTTGGCCAAAGTGTTCAAGTTTCCACAGATCGGCATGACGAAGACGATTGATAAGCTGCATTCGCAAGTAATCAATCGCCTGTTCAATATCGGCCGCAAACCTGGCTATCATCCGACTGTCAGAGATGATGTAGATTATGACGCATACAACAAACAGTCCGGCTATGGGGAGATCAACAAATTTTTCTTTTGTGGAGTCAATTTTCTGCGCTGCATAGGTAACAAGCGCAAGTATGCCTGTCGTACTCAATGCAGAGAAAACAGCAGTGAGTAAAAGCCGGTGAAGTGGCTTTTTTTCAAGCAGTTGCAGGAGGCGAAGCAGATTCACTGGACTCTCCTTGTCATAAAAGAAACTGACCGTTGCATTTCCTTATGTTTCTCCATTATGGGTGAAGATACAGGGTTATTGCCTCAATATTTCTCTTAAAAGCTTTACACAGCAGTTCGTGGTTATCTTCTTTCAGGCAGCTGTCAATCCAGAACCCTATTTTCCCATCTCTCTGCATTCCGTTGATATCGACTATATTCCCGAACCTGTTATCCGGACACATGCTTTCGCCGGCTGCCTCTCCCATGCGTATCGGCCAAAGAAGCTCTTCTGTTCCAGCAATACTCTCAATATAATTAAAGAGAATCTTCGGCATGTTGTCGTAACCGTATAGAGCTCCGTATCCTATTCCATTATGCGGGACTTTTGTTATCGACTCCTTATTGATGACTATGGTCTCTCCGATATCTTTTCCGACGCTGAGATACACCGGGTAGAGTGTTGTGAACCATCCAACGGTACGGCTTATGTCAAGATGGTCATCTATTGCTTCACGTCCCTGTTTTTCCAGTGTTATCCAGTTTTTCTTTTTTCCGGTTACTTCATAAAGCGAATAACCAAGAGCGCCGAGCAGTACATCATTGATATCGACCTTGTTATCATCATTGTTTATCAAGTTCAACCTCTTGACTGCCTCTGATGAAATATCTACTCTTGTAGATCGTAACTCGCTGTCATCTTGTTCTGTGAAATTATTCCAATCCACTTTATAGTTGTCATCCTCTTTTTGCACCGCGCCCCAATACGCTCTCTCTTCCATGGCAGCACTTTTGCCGTACTCTCTTACTGCATCCGCCCATTGTCGGTAACTGCTTCCTTTTTTTTCTACTTCCTTGCCTTCATAGAGTGCTTTCAGGTCTTCGCGTATTATCGACCAGCTTGCCGCATCGAATATGATATGATGAAAAGCCAGAAATATGCGTTCACTGCCATCTTCATACCCTCTTAAAATACCACTTTGCCAGACATACCCTTTCTCAATGTCAAATCCGTTTTGCCAACTTGTAAGCTCTTTGAATATCTCTTCTTCGTTTTTGCCCTTGATATTCAATTCTTTTATTAGAGCTATCCGGCTCTCTTTCCTTAAATATTGCTTTCCTCCATGGTAAATCGCCCTCAGTGAGTCATGCAGAGTGTTCAGCTTCTCCAGCGCTCTCTGAAGCCTCTTCTTATCTATTGTTTCACCAACATGAATCAGGAATGAGTGGTTAAAGTGATTTCTATCCTTAAGCTCTTTCCTTATAAACCACTGCTGGATTGGAAGATATTCAGCCGCCTCAACTGATTCGTACTGTTCATGCAATGTTTTCATACGTTGTCTTTCATCAAGCTCAATTGTTGTTGACTCCTTATCGGCGATGTTCATCTTCTGTCTGGGCTTTCATTGCTGCGCTCAAAAGGGCGTGTTGTCCAGCTGAGGGGATTTCAGGCCAGGTTATCCCAAGCTTTTCAAGCAGCAGCTGTGTCCGGTCTGAGGTCACGACCACTCCATGTGTTTTACTCAGGATAGATGAATCAGATTGAAGGTTGTAATTTTCAACACTCTCTGCAAGTGCCGATTCCATTTCCGGCTCATCAATCGCATCCTGAAGTCTTTGAAGGAACTCACCGAAATCGCAGGTGTGGACAATCTTTTCCATTCCCTCCACAGCAAGAATAATGTCGGCAAGCCGGTCTCGGCGTGAACTCTCTATATGGTGTATCTCATTTGTTAAGTTTTTTCTGTCAGCAAGTGCAATGATTGAACGGGCAACAACATCGACATGGCTGAGCGATGCTTTAAGCTCGAGAGGGACAACTCCAAGACGCATAAAGGCTACCAGTTGCCGGAAAAACGCGTTATCGGAGATGTTGTGCTGTAATATGGCGCTGTCGGTGGCAAAAGAAATATTTCCAACCCGGTGTATGCTGGCGTTTGCCAACTCCCCGCGTGAAGCGATCACCAGACGTTCGGCCTCCTGTTTGGTGCGGATGTAGTAGTTGCCGTCCTGTGATACTGGAACAAAGTCATACTCGGTAAAGAGTCTGAATTCGTTTTGCAATGCAGTGCCGCATACCGACATGGTGGAGACAAAGTGAATGTCAGAAGGCGCAGGCTTGCGACGTGCTGCCAGTGTTATAAGGTTGCGTGTAGCATCGACGTTGTCAGCAAGGAAATCACGGTAGAGGCCTATATGATTTACATTGGCAGCACAGTGATAAATGGCATCCAGTGTAACAGAGAGCTCGCTATAATCGTAGTGGGAAAGAAGAAGTTCCGGATCTCGGAGGTCACCGGCCAAAACATTCAGGCGTGAGTTATCGCGTAAGAGTGTGCCTGCCTCGGCCCCAAAGTATCCTGACAATACATGGCCGAGCTTTGAGCGTGCCGATTGATTGTCGCTGCTGCGAACCAGAGCAGTTACGGTGGTTCTCTGGTCGGCAAGAAGTTCACGCAAAAGGTAGCTTCCAAGATAACCGGCAGCCCCGGTCAGCAGGACATGGTGGTAGGAGTGGCGAGAGATGAGTTCACGCTCAAGATCAGTGTGAAGGCGCTTTTCATAGATGATGCGTTGAGAACGCAACGCTTCTTTGCGATCAGTCTCCACTGACGCCTGAATTTCAAGATCATGAAGGTACTCTGTATGGAGATTTCCAATAATCGTGCGCAAGTGGTCAGGACGAGGTCGGCAGCAAAGGGCAAAGTCTGAAAGAACAGGATGCTCGTATAGGTTGTTTACATGACACTGGAATTCACGACGGAGTCGGCTTATCACAGCAATTGCGCGGAGACTGTCGCCCCCGATTTCAAAAAAATTATCCTCACGGGCTACGAGTTCATGATGGAGCTGCTGCTGCCAGATTTCGGCTATTCTCTTTTCTGTAGCGCTTTGTGGCGCGGTTTGCTGTGAATAGCTGTTTTTATCGATGACATCTGCAAGGGAGGAAGACGGAATTGTTTCAATGGAGTTGAGCAGCTCCTGCCTATCAACTTTGCCGGCGGCATTGAGGGGTATGGAAGATATCCGGTTGATGGACTGCGGGATCATGAAAGAGGGAAGTGTTTCTGATAGATGGCGTACCCACTCTGTATGGGTTGGCGTTTCTGTCTCAGCATCAATGGTTACAAATGAGCGGAGCGCCTGAGTGTGGTCTGGACGTGTTTCAACGATAACGACAGAGTGTTTGACACCCGGATAGCTTGCAAGACGATATTCTATTTCGCCAAGTTCTACGCGCTGACCTCGCAATTTGACCTGGGAATCTCTACGCCCGAGAATTTCCAACTCACCTGACCGGAGCCAGCGGCCAAGATCGCCAGTCCGGTAGCAACGAATGCCATTAAAATCTACAAAAACATCCGCAGTGAGATCAGGCCTGTTGAGATAGCCGGCAGCAAGCCCTGGTCCGGCAACCCACACTTCTCCTGTTGCACCGGGTGGCAGGATTTTACCGGATTCTGCGACGATGTGAATTACCATATTGGAAACGGGAGTTCCAACTGAGATATGCTTTGCATGTGGAAAAATACGACCTATTGCAGATGCTGCTGTATTTTCTGTTGGACCGTATCCGTTATAGTATTCAAGTTTTGATGCGTAGAAGCGCGAATCCTCAGCTATAGGAGCCTCGCCGACCGTCATAATAACGCGTAACCCTGGAAATTCTGAGTGTTGGAACAAACGCAGATAGGATGGTGACATTGTGGCCACCGTGACGTCGAACCTCTTGAGCAAAGAAAGCATGCCGGCAATATCGTTCATCTCTTCCCGCCTTATTGGCACCAATGCAGCACCGGATGACCATGCTGCAGCCAGATCACTTATCCATAGATCGAATGATGGTGAAGAGCTCAACAGAAAACGGTCGTCACTCGTAATCCCAAGGATTTCAGATGCTCCAAGGCCGAGATTAAGCAGGCCTTTATGAAGCAGGAGAACTCCCTTTGGAAGACCGGTTGATCCGGATGTATAGAGGATATAGGCCGTATCGTCAGGTGTAATTGTCAGGTTTATTTCCGCCGCATCAGATGCATCACAAAAAAAATCTTCAGGTCTTAAGGTTATAAAGCGTTCGCCGGTGAGTTCAGGAGGCAAAGAGAGATTGTCGAGCGCAATGATTATGCGCAGATCTGCATCTTTGGCCATAAAGGCAAGTCGTTCTGCCGGGAGATCTGCCGTCAGTGGAAGGTAGCATGCCCCTGCTTTCCAGATTGCGAGGACAGTTTCAGGCAGGGCAGCGGAGCGCTCCGTATATACTCCTACCGCTTCTCCTCGCTTTACACCCAGATTGAGCAGAGCATTGGCCAAAGCGTCGGCTCTAAGGTTTACGGTTTCGTAGCTTTGAACTCCTGCATCAGTTACTATTGCCGGACGATCAGGATGCAATTTGGATATCTGTCGAAACAGTTCAGGAAATGATGCTGCTTCACAGGAGCGAAGTGGGCCCTTCTGCCATAGTTCGAGCTCTTCTTCTTCTTCAGGCAGAAGACGAGGGAGCTGCATCTCGTTTTGGTAAGAGGTTCCTCCCAGAAAACGCATCCAGCCTACAAGAGAATCAAACCAGGTATGAGCGGTATCCTCTGTATAAATGGCGGCATTGGCATACCATGTCAGCACAATGCCACCCTCATCCACTCCTTCGTGCACCAGTACAAGATCCTGTGCCGGTGCATTGCGTCGCAGTTCATAGCTTACCTCTCCAGGCTCAGGAAGAGCTGTGCTGGAAAAATAAAACCCTGTTTCTGAACTTGTATGTATGGCAGGGTTTTCGGTGGCAGCAATGTCAAAAAGCGGATAACGCCCTGGAGTTGTCACATGCGTGACTCGCTGTCGGAAATCACCGTAAATGCGGGCAAAAGGGTAGAGCGAGTGTTGAAGTGCTTCCGCAAGATTCTGCTGCATGGCTTGAACCGATTTCTCGAACAAGTCTGATTCGGCACCTGGGCATGCAAGAGGAAGCATGTTGATAAAGTAACCTATGGTTTGGGCTTCGGCTGCCGACTGGCGGGTTGAGGCTGCTGTGCCAAGCAGAAATCCTGAACGTCCGGTTCGGCGCCGAACTTCAAGACCGAGCACGGTGAGCATGAGGGCATGGAGCGTTGCATTGTTTCGCTGTGCTAATCCACGCAGCGCTTGTGCTGTTGCATGGTCGAGATGCGTTCGAAAACAATGGCTGCCAGGGCAGGATGTGGCTGAACGCGCATTTGCTCTGGGTTTGTCAAGAGGCCATTCATCGAGGGCATCAGGAGTTCTCTTTACAAGGTCGGCGACGACGCCTTGCCAGTATGCCGAGTCACTCTCTGCTCGCTTACTCTCAAGATATGCAGCTTCTTTACCTGCAGAATAATCAAATCCGATTGCGGGCGGAGCGAGTGTTTTTCCTCTGATTAAAGCGGAGAGTTCGTCGACAAGAATGCCGAGTGAAAGGCCGTCACCCACAGCATGATGCATCACAAACCAGAAGATCGGTTGACCTCCTTCGACCTCAGCCAGTCCTGCACGCCAGAGGCCCGGAGTACTCATCGAAAAGGGTTCACTCACTTGCGTGCCGATATACCTGTCTGCTTCACTGTTTGATGAGAAAAGCTGCAGTTCCAGGGTTTTGTTGAGTTGTTTGCTCACAACTCGCCTCAGAACACCTGGTTCGTCTTCCGTGAAACTTGTCCGAAGGGATTCGTGTCGATTGATCAGCTCATTCCACAGCGTTTGCCATTGTTCTGGAGGGAGCGTATTTCCATGCACATAAAGCTTCAATGGAATATTGAAACCGATCGTATCGAGCCCTGCCTGTTCAGCGGTCCAGAACTCTCGTTCTCCCTCGGTGGCCAGATCTGTAGATAGGTTAAGGCCTGTTTCGGACAGTTGGGCAATCCGAACTCGTTCGGCAAAACCGGCAAGCGTCGGCTCAGCGAAAAGCTCACGGGCAGGAATCTCGCAGCCAAGGGCTTTTTCGAGCTGATGAGCAACCGCAATAGCAAGCAGGCTATGGCCTCCAAGAGCAAAAAAATTGTCCTCTCTGTGAATTGTTGTTTTCCCGAGTACTGCAGCCCATACCTCGGCAATGCAAAGCTCAAGTTCATTTTGAGGAGGAGTCATCCCTGATTGTACGGGACAATGTTCCAGAAAGGCAAGAAGTGCTGAACGGTCAACTTTGCCCGAAACAGCCAAAGGAATTGATGGTACCGGAATCACACCGGATGGAATCATGTGGGAAGGCAGATGCTCCCTCAGTTGCTCTTGCCAGCCGGCTGTATCTGGGAGTTGCGCTCCTGTTTTCAGACGCACAAATGCCCATAAACTTTTTTGTACTCCCGGCTGCTCAACAAGTAACGCCACTGCTTGCGATACTGCAGGGAGCTTCGCCACCGCATACTCGATTTCTCCAAGTTCAATCCGGATACCGTTTATTTTCACCTGATCATCAATACGACCTATAATCTCAATTGTCCCATCAGTGTGCCAGCGCCCAAGATCGCCCGTCCTGTAGCAATGCCCCCAGGGCCTCTCTGTAAAACTGGCCTGTGTCAATTCCGCCCGGTTAAGATAACCCTGACTGATACCCATACCGCCAAGCCATAGCTCTCCGGTTAAACCTGGCGGAAGAAGATCTCCATGATCGTCACAGATATAAACACTGGTATTCGGTAACGGTTTACCTGCCGACACAAAACCTCGCTCTTCTCTATCCAGAACTCCCATAGTGCTTGTTATGGTATTCTCTGTTGGGCCGTAGGCATTGAAATAGCTAAGCTTTCGGGCATATCTTTTCACATCAGCCGGCACTGGCGGTTCGCCGCCGGTAACAAGAATTCGCAGGGACGAGGGAAGTTCTATTTCTTCAAAAAGCGCAAGGTAGGTCGGCGTAATATCGGCAACGGTGACCGAACCCTCCCTCAGAAAGTGATAAAAACGGTTTGGTGACTCAATGATCTCATTAGGTGCCTGACAGATCGCAGCACCGCAGGAAAGTGGTACACCTAAGTCGGACAGCGAAACATCAAACGACGGAGATGCGAACATCAGATAGCGGTCCTGAGCGGAAAGTCCTAATATTCCTGCAGCACCGAGTACCATGTTCACATAGCTCCTGTGACTGATCAGCGTCCCTTTTGGTTTCCCTGTCGAGCCTGAAGTATAAAGGATGTAAGCGGTATCGTCTGGTTCCCCAATACTGATTGCTCTTCTACCGTGCTGCTCTCGGAACGACTCGCCTAACTTTTCTGGACGCAATGCTTCGGGGAGCCCATCTGCAAGCAGCTCCGGCAGAGGAACCCCATCAAGAGCTATCAGAAAAGAAGCTCCGGCATCGAGAGCCATAAAGGCACTGCGTTCCGCCGGAAGGTCTGAAGAAAGCGGCAAGTAGATTCCTCCTGTTTTCCAGATACCGAGGACGGCGGCCGGAAGATTGGGCGATCTTCCGGTAAGGACAGCAACTATGCTTCTGCGTTTGACACCTTTAAGCAAAAGAGCATGAGCGATGATATTTGCTTCCCTGTCAAGATCGCGGTAAGAGAGTGTGCCATTACACGTGATGACAGCAGGGGAGCCGGCCTGAGCGGACCTGTCAGCTATCATTTCAAACAGTTCGTGAAAGCGTAATCGCGGTCGCTCAACGGTTTTGCCATGCCCCCAATTGAAAAGCAGTTTTTCTTCGTCCGGCAGGAGCTGAGGCAGGGGTTGAGCAGAACGGAGAGCATCTTCAGCAAACCAGCGAGCCCATCCCCTCAGAGCATTGAGCCATATTCGAGCGGTCTCCTCAGTGTAAATTGCTGCGTTGACATGCCATTGCAGAAGGAGTTCGCCCCCATGCAAATTTTCATGCATCAGCACCATATCCTGCCCAGGAGAGGCATCAGTGCGTTCGTAGCTGATAGATTCTGTTGCCGTCATCGCTCTCGTGAAACGACGCGACAGCTCATCTTCCGTTGAACCGGGGTTTTCAGTGACAGCAATGTCAAACAGTGGATAGCGCTGAGGGTTCCGTATTTCCGGATGATCATTCCAGAATGCCCGGTAGATATGGGAAAACGGTAACCGGACATGCTGCAATGCTTCAGAGAGCGTATGCTGTGTCTCACGCAAAAGGTCGCCAAAACATTGCCCTGCGCCCGGTCTAAGATGCAGGGGAAGCATGTTTACGCCATAACCGATTATTTTTGAGTCAGATGCCGATTCCCTGACAGATGCAGTTGTGCCGATGACTATATCGGAACGCCGCGTACGGCGTCTCACTTCCAGCGCAAGAAGGGAAAGTATTAACGCGTGAAGTGTTGTTTTATGGCTGCGGGCGATAGCTCTCAAGCCTTCACTTGTCCGGGAGTCAAGGAGGAGCTCAAGCCGATGATTCCCTGAAGGAATTTTCGAAGAACGCCCGATATCAAGAGGCCACTCCTCAAACGCAGCAACAGGTATTGCCTGTAAAGCGCTTTTCCAATATAAGAGGTCGTTGTTCGCATCTATTGATGCGAAGTATGTTTGTTCACGGGATGCAAACACCTTTCCACTGCCACCGGGAGAGGATAGAACACTGCCTGTCAGCACGTTTGCCAACTCATCGCAGAGCGTACTGATAGATTGCCCATCTCCAACAGAGTGGTGAAGAGCAAGCCAGAAAAATCGCTTATGTTCATCACAAGCCTCAACGAGACCCGCGCGCCAGAGCGGAGCCACACTCATGGAGAGAGAGGTGAGCTGACGTTGCCTGATGTGAGCCAGTGCAGCGGGCGTAGTCTCAACTGCAGCAAATTCAACTCTGCCGTCGATTTCTTTTGCAACACGGCGCTTCAACTCCCCGCTTCCGTCATCCTCAAAATATGTTCGCAATCCCTCATGTCGTTCCATAAGGGTTGACCATGCGCTCTGCCAGCGATCTGGCGAGAACTCCCCGTTAACGAGAAAGCAAACAGGAATGGTGAACGTACGAGTATCCAATCCTGCAGATTCGGCAGTCCAGAACTCTTTTTCTCCTTCAGATGCCAAATCAGTTAGAGTCGTGATCTCTGGCTCCTGAAAAACAGGGAGGGACTCTATATGTTCGACAAAAGCAGATAATATCGGAGCAGCAAAAAGAGCGCGAGCTGAAACTTTTCGATTGAGACTTTCAGTGATACGGTGTGCCAGTGTTACAGCAAGCAGGCTGTTTCCCCCGAGCGCAAAGAAGTTGTCATGGCGGGCAACAGGTTGACCGAGCACATCACTCCAGATACCTGCGATGTTCTGCTCAACCGGGCCTTGAGGCATCTCACGAACAACGGTGTTATCCTGCTTTCCGGCAATTCTGAGAATCGCATCCCGATCTGCTTTTCCTGAGGGTGTGAGGGGAATTGTTGCGAGCGATATAATGCTGGCGGGAATCATGTATGCCGAAAGGCGTTCAGCAAGAAATGCCAGAACCGAAGCTTCTCCAGGCAGCTCTTCCGCTTTTGGCTGAATAAACGCCTTGAGGACCTTTACGCCTTTTTCAAGTTCCTCAACAACGACGACCGCATTGAGAATTGCCGGATGAGTGCACAATGTCTGCTCAATTTCACCAAGTTCAACTCGTTGACCATTCAGCTTTATCTGATGATCCATACGGCCATAAACTTCTATTTGCCCGTCCGCGGTCCATCGTCCAAAGTCACCAGATCGATAGAAACTGCCATCTGGTGTCGATACAAAGCACTCTGCACTAAGATCTGCTCGATTCACATATCCTTGCGAAATCCCAACACCACCAAGCCAGAGTTCTCCTTCGACACCCGGAGGCACCTGAGAACCATCACTACGCCTGATCGAAATACGCACATTCGGCAGAGGTCGTCCTACCGTTATGGGAACATCCTGATCATGATCGATTTCAACACGTCCTCCTGAAACAACAATGGCGGCTTCTGTCGGTCCGTAAAAGTTCCAGAACTCACTCCGGCAGGCATGATGTTTCAAATCGTTGAAATTTGGAGCTTCACCACCAGTCAGCAGAATGCGCAATCCTTCAAACGGCACCTCTTCGCTGACGCGGAGGTATGAAGGGGCATGAAAGGCGATAGTGACACCGGATTCGCTGTAGAAACGCTTCAGCAACCATGGGTCTTCACGCATGGACTGTGACACAGGAACAAGAGTTATTCCATTCAGCAAACCGTGTCCCAGCTCCCAAAGAGAGGCATCGAACCCTATGCTGGAGACTAGTGACATCCGGTCTTCAGGCTGAAAACCAACTCTCTCGGCAACTCCAAGGACAGCGTTGACATACGCCCTATGAGTAACAGGAACGCCTTTCGGCACTCCGGTTGTCCCTGATGTATAAATGATGTAGGCGACATCATCCGGTGAGCCACCAATGTGTGGACGTTTTTCAGAAGGCTTGGATTCCTCTGGCCGGATAACAGTTCTGACAGAATCGGCCAGAAGGTGAGGTATGGGAAGCCCGTCAAGAAGCGCAAGAAAATCCGCCCCTCCATCTTTTGCCATCAGGGAGAGTCGGGTTGCAGGATGTTCACTGGGAAGCGGCAGATAGGTTGCGCCCGCTTTCCATATTCCCAGCACAGTTTCAATGATGTTGACCGGGCCG
Organism: uncultured Chlorobiaceae bacterium; assembly: GCA_903895195.1. Classification (GTDB taxonomy): domain Bacteria; phylum Bacteroidota; class Chlorobiia; order Chlorobiales; family Chlorobiaceae; genus Chlorobium. Next base: position 88,729 of record CAITSZ010000046.1, on the reverse strand, counting down.
GAAGCGAGCACCGCAACTCTACTCCCTCGGACGACGCCCGCGTTTATCAGACTATGAGCAATTCCATTCGAACGGTCATCAATCTCTTTAAAACTCTCATTTCGGCCATGGCTGACGATGGCTGTCCGGTCTGGATGTTTATCGGCAAATGCTTCAAAAAATTCGAAGCAGCGTTTATTCGGCTGAACTATCTCCGGCCCTCGTTCCCATTGTTCCAGAAGAGCTGTTTCTCGGGGAAGCAATGCAGGTATTGGCTGTTCGATACGCTCAGGCTTTTCAGCAAGCCATCGTCCCCACTCCGCAAATGCTGAAAGCCACGCATGAGCACTTTCTTCACTGCAAACATCAGGGTTCCAGGCCAGAAGAAGATTCAGCCCGCCACCATTTTCAGGGCATGGTTCATGGCTGAACGATAAATCAAGCCCAGCGGCCGGGTTTTCGAGTTCTCCCGGCAGTATGCGTGGTTCAAGGGTTAAACCACTCTCATGATCAATGCATACCCTTGATGGAATAGCGGTAAGAGCGATATCAAAGAGCGAAGTACGCGATTGCGGGCGAAGTTCGGGCTGGCTCTGCCTGAACTCTCTATAAAGAAGACCTGCAGGATATGCGCCATGCTCGACCGTTTCGGTAAGTGCTGATTGGGTACTTTGAAGGAGTCTTGTAAGCGGTATATCCTCTTCCTGCATGAGGATAACGGGAAGAACGTTGACAAAGTGACCTACAGCCGTTTCGCCACCTGCCGGACGGATCGTAATTCCGCTGCCTACCATAATGTCCCTGTGTCCGCCTCGTCGTCTGATCTCGATTGCCAGAAGTGTCAGTAACAATGCATGAAGACCTACCCCCTGAGTTTTCGCCAAACGGGCAAGTGCATCAACAGTTAATGCATCAAGGTGCTCCGAAAGCGGTCTCGAACCTCTTCCTGTCGGTAATGATGGCCTTTGGCGATGATGTTCGCCAACATACTCATCGAAAGCTTTGCTTCCTCTTTTTAGAAGGAGCTCAAGCCGGGTTTTCCAGAAATTGCGGTCACGGGTAATGCGATCGGAAGCGAAGTAGTGCTGCTCGGCATGACTTGCAAGTGCGATGCCGTCAGATGCTTGTGGTAATGGGCGGCCGGCAAGCAAGTCAAGCAGATCTTCCTGGATCAGTCGTGCCGATGTCCCATCGACTACACTGTGATGGAGAACAAACCAGAAAAGAGTTTCATTCTCATTATCAATGGAGATAAGACCGGCTTTGGCAAGAGGAGGGGAGGAGAGCAAAAAAGGTTTGTTTGCCCAACAGGTCACAATTACCGTTGCATCTTCAACCGAAGAGCAGTGGTCTAATATGAACGACGGATGATCGGAAAGTTCTTTGGACTCAAGGGTTTTCCAGCGAAGCACACTGTTTTCGTCCGCATAAAATCCTGTCCTGAGAGCCGCATGTCGATCAATCAGGCCTGACCATGCCGATTGCCATAACTCAGGTTGAGGTACCCTGCCATGGACTCTTAGAATCCGCACAATATGAGAAGCCAACGGCGAGATACCTATTTCTGAGGCGATCCAGAAATCTTCCTGATCAGAGGTGGCAATATTTTCTAATGGCCCTCCATCGCTTATGCTGGAAGAGAGATCCTGTAACCTCACAATTTGAGCGGCAAGAGCTTCCACACTAAGAGAAGTCAACACCATCTGAACCGGGATGTTATAACCCAAAACCCTTAAGCGTTGGCTGACAACGATAGCCATGAGGCTTGTTCCGCCAAGTGCGAAAAAATTGTTTTCCCGCATTATCGGGTGCACCTTGAGAAGTTCTTCCCAGATACCGGTTATTGCCACTTCGACTTCACCTTGAGGTGGCGTACCTTTTTCGAGTTTAAGCTCTTCGCTCAGAAGGGAATCTGCAATATCAATCAAAGTCTTCTGGTCTACCTTTCCCGCTGAGTTAATCGGTATTTTTGGCAGGACAGCTACCATGGCCGGCACCATATATGATGGCAGCGTGTTCCTTAGAAACTCACGCCAATCTATCTCTTTTGCATTAGCTGGATCCCGGCATTCCACACAGGCGACAAGCCGACCCTTCAGGAACAAGGCTGCTGCCTGTCTCACGGAGGGATGTTGCCGCAACGCAAGTTCAATTTCACCTAAGGAAACCGGTTGTCCTGAAATTTTAACGAGATTGTCTGCACGGCCAAGTGCTTCCAGCTCTCCGTTTTTGTTCCACCGGGCAAGATCGTGTGACCGGAAAGCCCGTCCATATCGTGTTTCTACAAAATATTCGTCAGTCAGTTGAGGTTGATTGATATAGCCTGGCGAAATGCCGATGCCTGTTACATGGAGTTCACCAACCTCTCCTTTTGGGACCTCATTGCCAAATTCATCAAGCAGAAGGACAGTGGTATTAGTAAACGGACGACCGCTCGGGATCGCTCCCTCTTCATCCGCCTCGACATGATGCATGCAAATCGTACCACAGACCTCGGTCGCTCCGTGTAAGTTCCAGTAGTCAAGATAACGTGCATAATATCTGGCATCATCAGCATTAGGTCGTTCACCTGCTGTAATGATGCATCGCAGACCCGGAGGAACAGCCCTATTAAGAAGATGGAGATATGAAGGAGTGAACAAAGCAACCGAAACATGATGATGCGCCATAACATTGAGCAGGCGCTCAGGGTTGTCGATTGTTGAACGTGATACATGCACAAAGGCTGCGCCGGACATTAAGGGAAGGCAGAGTTCACGAAAACCGAGTATAAAGCCTGGTGAGGCTGAAAGCAAAATGCGATCATTTCTGCTTATGTTTTGTGCTTCAATATGGCCGAGTACCATATTCACACAAGCATCATGCGTAATCATGACCCCCTTTGGGGTACCGGTAGAACCTGAGGTAAAAAGAATCGCAGCCAGATTGCCGGACCCGGAACTCTCTTCAGCAGGCGGAACAAATGTTTGACCATCTTTCGTCAGTAATTCGGGTCGGATAACAGCGTCTGGCCCTGAGGAAGAGCCGTTGCTTGTTACCTTCTCAATAAGCAGTGGGGCAGGCTCTATTCCATCAAGCGCGATTAATCGACGTATACCGGCTTGTTCTGCAATATTTGCGAGGCGGGCAGCAGGCAGGTCTGCAACCATAGGAACGTAGACACCGCCAGCCTTGAGTATTCCGAGAAAGGCGGCGGGCAAGCCTTGAGATCGCTCAGTCAGGACTCCTACAGCTTCCTGCAAATCAATGCCGCGGCTCTGAAGCTCCAGTGCAACTCTTTCAGCTGCAGCGTCCAGTTCGGCATAGGTGGCAAAACCTTCATCAGCAATAAGCGCCGGGTAGCCGGGTTGCTTAAGCGCTAATTTTTTGAAATACTCATGTATTTTTTGGTAATCATGCATGCATCGTCAGGCAGTGCCTTTGTTATCCGGGAATAAAGCGGTCTGGTAACCAAGACAGCGGTAACCGTTTGTTGCCGATGCCCGATCGATGGAACGTACCCAATCAGCGTTTGCACCCAATTCATGTTTTACCCAGTTGCAGATACTGATGGTGATGCCATGCTTTTCAGCTGCAGTCTGAATTTTCTTGAGATACTCAACACACACGCCACGCAGAGGGGCCAGCCTTGAGCGCTGCTTTATATGGTTCTGATTTTCTTCCGACAGATATGGACGGAAAAACTCACCGATAAGGTCTGGGTCGTAATGATTGATATACTGAGCCAGGATAACCAGATTTTTTATCTCTGTAGTCAGGAATTCAGGCTTGATGTTCCGGACACCGGCGGAAGCAAGAAGCGCAAAGTATTTGCTGATATTCTCATCAGTAAGATAAGGAAGGATTAATGGCTGGCAGAGGACTGACTCGGCATATAATCCGAGTTCCCGACATTGAACAAGCGTATCAAGACGTTCTTCAATCGAAGCGGCATTTGGTTCAAGCACATCACGAAGATACTGAGGCATAATTCCGATACTGCCGTTCAGCTGAATTCTTGATGCTATGTGACCCATAAGCGAGAAAAGGGAATCGCCCTTATGCTTGACCTCAAGGTGCCGGGGACCAGCCTTGGTCGCAATAAAAATACGCACAGCCGAGTCTGGGTAACTGTCAAAATGGCGTACAAAGGTCCGCACTATGTCGTGCGCTATACCATTGTAAAGGTGCGGTTCAGAGAATGCCTCTGTTTTGGGTGAAAAATAGTAAAATATGGGTTTGTTACGATTGAGCTCCAGAGAATTTGCAAGTCGTTCGGAGTAGTTTGTAAAGACGGTAATCGGCTTAATGTGATTCCCGTCGGTTACAAGACAGTACTGACATCCCACTGCACATGATCCGGACGATGGTGATACCTCAAGAACATTGGTCGGGCAGAGACCGGTATAATTATGAATCTCCAGTTCCTCGTCAGGGTCAGTGGTACTTTCTATATAATGGTTGCCGGCGGTAAGATTTCTGGTTTCATAGAGTCGGGCAAACCACTCTGACCCAAGCAAAAGCTCTGAAGCAACATGGCTACTGATTTGATAGCCTAACCCAAGTTCCGCCTGCATGTTCTCGTCGATCTTCAACGGGGAAAAGCCTTTGAGATCATAACATGCAGGTTTTGATGCGATGTACGGAAATTCAAACCTCAAAAGAGGCTTTCTCTGTAAGTGATCAATCTCTGCGTGTGCCAAAAGAGTTCTTTTTGAGGGCATGAATGTGAATGTATAGTTGTTTGCATCGATCCAAATACTTCAGACCACATTTTTTTCGCACTTGATACAGCGGCGAAAAAAAATGTTATGAGCAAATGTCAACATGAATTATCCGGATTTTAATGTATAACCAGATGACTTCGTGATGCACATATATTAAATATAGCTATAAAAAGAATAATATTACATTGTAGCCCATCAAAGAAAACCAGCATATAAATGGACTAATTCGTTTTTTATAGGGTAGTAAACTATATAATTAGTGGAATTATTGCTTAAATTAGCACTATAGTTATTATATAGGTGTTGAATGGATTTACAGGATGGAAGAATGCGTTGAATGAGGGTAATCCCTTGTATGGAATGAGTTCTAACCAGACACGTCTATTCGCTGTTTACATTGTAATGTGTCTTTACAAGCAGCAACCGGCGATAATGAAATGTAAGGAAGGCTTGTGATGAAATTATTTCGTGAACGCCTCGCCAAGTCGGGTTCCTACTGCAAATCTTTTTTGAGAAAACATCTCCTGTCACTAGTCTCAACCGGCTTGGTGTTATGCCTGGTACTGGTCTTCTTTTTTGATCGAATCCTTATATCTATACACTCTGGCGAGCGAGGTGTACTGTGGAGATGGTTAGGAGCAGGCACTGTTATTGACACTGTTTATCCTGAGGGCTTGCATGTCATTCTCCCGTTTAACAAGATGTATATTTATAATACCCGCAAGCAGCAGTTCAGTGATTCGATTGATGTGCTGACATTTGACGGCCTCACTGTCAGGGTGAAGTATACCATCCGTTATTATCTTGAGCCTTCCACCCTTCCATTGCTTCATCAGATGGTAGGACCAGACTATGTTAATGTCGCAATCCGGCCTGATGTCAGATCGGTTATCCGGACCCTGTTCGGGCAGTACAAACCCGAGGAAATCTATACTTCACAGAAAGCCATACAGTTGCTGGTGAGCGAACAATCGAAGGTTCAACTTGCTGCGCGTTATGTCAAGATTGATGATGTTCCAATTGAATCAATCACACTTCCGGCAAGTATTTCACGCGCTATTGAAGAAAAAATGGTTCAACAGCAACGTGAAGGCGAGTACACCTATCGCCTTTCTATTGCAAAAAAAGAGTCTGAACGGCTGCAAGTCGAATCTGAAGGTGTCCGTATATATAATGAAACGGTAAACAAGACATTGACGCCTTCGATTCTCAAGTGGGAAGGTATACGTGCAACTCAGGAATTGTCGAAATCAGCAAATGCGAAGGTTGTGGTGATAGGTTCGGGCCAATCAGGTCTGCCGATTATTTTAGGCAAGGATTGAGCCATGAAGAAGCTGCTCTTCTCTGTTGTCGCGATTGTATTGTTTGCTGCAGCCATTTCGTCTCAGTTTATTTCTTACGAAGACAAGGGGTTATACCGGTTCAAGGTACTGAGCCATCCATCAAAAGAAGTTGTCGTTGGAGTGTGCTGGCCGTTTGCTGTAAACCAGGACGGAATGGCTGATGGCCTTCAACTTGCCTTGGATGAAATCAATTCCGGTAAACTCGCAGGCGCATATACTATTCGCCTGATTAGACGGGATGACGGGTTTGACGCCGGAAAGCAGACAAGGATAGCAAAGGAATTCGCTGATACACCTGAGATGAGTGCTGTGATAGGATATTATGATGATAATCCGGCTATCAGGGCCTCCACGATCTTTGAGTCAACTCATTTGCTGCATCTTATCATTGGAGCCAATAACACCGATTTGACTACTCATGGATTCCAGTATATCGCTCGAACAATTGTGTCAAGTGACCGGATTGCAATGAGACTTGCCCGGATCACTAAAGAACGTGGCTATAAAAAAGTTGTCGTGCTTTGGGAAGAAGATGCTTATGGCGAGGATCTCGGCGATCAGTATCAAGTGGATATTAATCAATTAGATATCCAGGTGGTCTATCAATGGTCTTATTCCCGTAAACATGTGGACTTTCGAGAACTTGTCAATGAGCTGAAAATGGTGGATGCCGATATGATTTTTTTTAGCGGACTCGAACCGGAAGCTGGAGATTTTTTACGAATGGTTCGAAAAGTCGGTGTGAATACCCCCATCATTGGAGCTTTCAGCGATACTCCCGAAATGAGGGAACATGCAGGCACTGCCTATGAGGGGGCGATGTTATTCGATTTTTATAATGTAAAATCAATGACTCCGGAAAATATTTCATTCGTCAAAAAGTATTTTGCCCGATATGGCAAGTATCCTGATACATGGGCAGCACAAGCTTACGATGCACTGCATATCCTTGCCAGGGCAATCAAGTTCACCGGATCACGAAACCCTCTTGATCTCTCTTATGCCATTCGGTATTCGGAAGCCTGGGAAGGGGCCAATGGGCGTTATAAATTTGACCGTTCTGGAAATATTGAGGATAAACCTATATTTCTGTATAGACTCCATAATGGAATACCAATGCTGGTTCAATGATATGGCGATGCATTGGTCACCGCACTCCTGAACAGTTTTATTGAGTCCTGTTTTATTTAATAACTTTACTAATGAAGTAATAAGTGCAATCAACTTTACACAACCATTTAAGAAAGGGGATTACTTATGAAAGACAATGCCGTTGAAGCTACCGCAGAAGTGGTTTCTGAAAGTGTAACCGATACACTTGATCGTGACCAGCGCCTCTATAAGCATGCCAAAAATCATATCCTGACATCAATGGGCATAGGACTTGTTCCATTGCCGTTAGTTGATTTAGTTGCGTTGATAGGCGTGCAGCTTGACATGATCAGGACGATTGCCAAGGAATATGATGTTCCATTCCGGAAGGATATCGGGAAATCTGTTATTACAACATTACTGGGCGGCTTTGTTCCTGTCGCTTTGGGCGGAACCCTGGCCAGCCTGATCAAATGTATTCCTTTGATTGGTCAGACAACAGGGGCCATTACCATGCCTGTAATTTCAGGCGGGGCAACCTATGCGATCTACAAAGTATTTGTACAGCATTTCGAGTCGGGCGGGACATTCCTTGATCTCGACCCGGCCAAGGTAAAAAGTTATTTTGCCGAGCAATTCACTAAAGGGAAAAAGGTGGCTGCTGATTTGAAAAAAGAAGAGCCTGTAAGCACGGCAAATTAATTCGGGGCCGCGTTACATACACCCCTATGGCGCCATAAGAACCGGTGGTTTTTATGGCGCACTAAAAAGTTATTTATTTACAGCGTAATCCATTCATTGGGGAAAGGTCATGATTCTTCAACTGATATATATCGGGTTCTGTTTTCTCATAGCTTTTATTGGCTCGAACAGAAAGTTCGGTTTTTGGGGATATTTTTTATGCAGCCTGTTTTTAACTCCATGCATAGGTGCACTTGTTCTTGTGGCTTCTGATCCTCGACCGAAGCCCCCGAAAAAATGCCCGAAGTGTTCATATTCACTTTCCGGTTCAACCACGCTTACCGATTAATTCAGTGAAATTCTTATGCCCGAAATAAGCGTGCAAGTATATTTTGCCCGTTATGGGTCTCTTCTTTCTGAGAGACTCTTTGGCGAATATCTTGCACTGATTCCCGCAAGAATTTGTTCATCAATACTCCGATATAGGCGCTTTGAGGACCGGCAGGCTACACTTTTTGGAAAGTTGCTGCTGTTGAGGGCGTTACAAAACAATTTCCATGATAACGGGGTTGATAAATTTCACTCTTTGCAAGTATCTCAATATGGCAAGCCATTTATTGAAGGGGGGCCGGAGTTTAATATTTCCCATTCAGAAAATATCGTTGTCCTTGCGTTTGCCGGCAATCAACCAGTAGGAATTGATATTGAAAAGATTCGATCTATCGATATGAATGATTTCTCAAAAGAACTCCCGGAGACAGCAGCACTTTATGAGCACTATGACACTGATCGAGCCAATCAACTTTTTTTTGATTGCTGGACAAAAAAAGAAGCTGTTTTAAAGGCCCGAGGCAAAGGGCTTTTAGCACCATTGCAACAAGTTGCGCTTAATGACGACTCTGCTCTCTTTGAAAATAAAATCTGGTTTATCAAAAAACTATTGATAGAAGAGGGTTATTGCTGCCACGTCGCTACACACATGCCTCTGGAACAGTTTACCGTTGATTATGTGAATTTGATTGCTGGTTTTTAAAACATCATCCAGACCGCTCTATTACTCCATGCATCAAAAAAAGGAGAGCATAAACGCGAATAAGCCGGAATGGATTGATGTGAAATACCGCTTTTATCCGCTTACTGAAGCCATTGTTGTCGGGGTGGTATCTTTCTGTGCCATCAGTTTAACGACATACTTTATCTACGTCCACACTCTCAATGCCCAGAAGGGAGAAATTCGTGAAGGCCTGCTTCGAACGGCCTCGGTGTGTGCTTCGCTTGTCGATGGCGACAGTCATAGCCAGTTCATATCCAGAGATCAGGAAAACTCAGCAGCCTATTTCAATGCGCTGCAACCCCTGAAAAAAACGTTACAGGCAGATTCCACTATAGCTTATGTCTATACCCTGGTCATGAAAAATGACAAGGCTTTTTTTGTGCTTGATCCCACGCCTCCAGGCATTAAAGCCCATAAAGGGATTGAAGCAAAATCGCATATCATGCAACCCTATCCTGAAGCAAGTCAACTCCTCATCAGGGCCTTGAAAGAGCATATCAGAATTGTGGAGCAGGAGCCGTATAAAGACCGGTGGGGTTCCTTTTTAAGCGCTTACATCCCTGTGTATGACACCCGCCACAATTTTGTATGTATTCTTGGTATTGATATACGTGCAGACAATTATTTTGCAAGGCTTGAGCCAATCAAGCGGGCGACAATTCGAGCTATGGTGACTGCCTTTTTTGTCTCTTTTTTAATTGCGGCTCTTGTCTGGTTTATGCGGAATTTTTCAAAAATAATGAACAGCAGTCGCCATAAGATTTACGAGGATTACATTCGCCTGAAAAAAGATGATCATCTATGAAAAATTTAAGCACAGATGAGATTTCATGGTCGGGCAAAGGGTCCAATACATCTATAATAGCCCTGATAGTAAGTGCTTCGGCAACATTTCTTCTTGCTGTTGCAAAGGGCCTGTCAGCAATCATAATTCCCACCACGCTTCAGAACAATGGAACATCAAACACACTGATAGGGCTGATCATGTCCTTTGAAACCATTGCTTCAATATTGATAAGCTGTTTGCTGCCAATGCTTTTGCATCTCATAAGCATGAAAACCGGTTTTATCCTTTCAACAATTTTACGGATACCATCTCTTCTTCTCCTGGCATATAGTTCAAACCCCTTCATTTGGGCATTCGCTGTTTTTCTTAACGGAGTAGGATGCTTTTCTTTTTTGATTTTGCTTCAGACATGGATTGTAGGGCTTAAATTCAAGAGTAACAGGGGTTTGATGGTTGCTCTTAACAGCACAGCTCTCACTCTTGGCCTTGCCATGGGTCCGCTCCTGCTGAAATATTACGGAAATTTAGTACCCCAGATAACAGCTTATATAAAGGATCTTCTTATAGAACAACCCTTTACTCATGAGGTAATATCACACGGAATCAGTACCCGGTTTTATTTTATCCTTATAGCCTTTATAAGCCTTTCAGCCTTGCTGCCAATTGTGACAGGTTTCAAGTTAATCCCTTCTGTCAAATTTAAGGGGAGCGGCGGTATTTGGAAAAGTATCATGCATGCCAAGGGGCCGATGTTTGCCATAGCAATGGCCGGAGCATCTTTTTTTGGAGTCTCTGCTTTCATCACCCTTTATGGGCTTAAAAACCAATTGACACTGCAAGATTCCGCACTTTTACTGACTTGCTTTATGATGGGCTCGCTCTTGCTTGAAGCACCAATGACCTGGGTATCTGATTATATCGACCGTCGTTATATCATTGTAATCGCTGCGTTTCTGAGCATGCTTTGTGCCGTCTATCTGCCCATTGCGATTTATGTGAATTATCAGGCGTTTGTCCTTCTTTTTATTTGGGGTGGGGTTATAGGCTCGATATACTCAACGTCGCTGGCGCTGATTGGAGAAAAATTCAGGGACGATGACCTTGTTGCAGCAAATGCCGGTTACTCACTTATGGAAGCTGCAGGTGGAACGTTGAGCATTCTATTAATCGGTTACACTATGGATGCTTTTGGCTCGGATGGTTTATCCTACGTCATAATGCTATCCAGCATTGTATATTTCTCTTTTGCCCTTACCAGATACAGGGTTGTGTAAGGACGTTGTATGTGCTGAACGGTATTTCGGATGCGGTTAAGCAGAGAGTGTTGATCCTGCTTCAGACTTCCTGAGCCGGAACGCTACAAGCAATCCACCGATACCCATTAGGGCGTAAGTGCCTGGTTCGGGGGCGGCAGACCCAAGGGTAACATTAGTAATTCCCGGGGCATAGCCGTAATCTCCTTTATCGGCTGTGATTTGAAACGCAGTAAAATATTCTCCTGATGAAGCGATATAGCCCTTAAAAGCAAGCGTACCGTCTGATGAGTTTGGAACCGTTAACCCTGAATAAGTATAATCATCGTTGTTGGTATACACCGTGATAGTGATTGGCGAGCTACCGTAATTTGGGAGATTGTACTCTGCGATTTCGAAACCAAACATAGTATACTGATGAGGTGCCGTTGCAATATCACCTGTCAGCGGTGTCCATAATTAATTTGCCATGAGAGGGACAGTTGTCGTATACCCGAAAGTACCTGGTCCAATGATCATGTTTTGTCCGGAAGTGTATGTTACGCCACCACGGGAAAACGGGTCACCAGGGAAGCTGTAACCGGCAGGGTCTTGGGCTACACCGCCGTAATCCTGAAAATTTGAATTAAAAGCAATACCACCCTGGGCCTCAAAAAGCGATCTGTCACTATATGTTGTAACGCCTGCAATCGCCGCCCCGGTTGTGGAAAGCACCAACAAGCCAGTCACCAGAAAAGCTGCAAATTTTTTCATACATCCTCCATAATGGGTTTGCCAAAATTATAAAGGGTACATACGAACAACAATCTCAACTGAAGGCTTAACAAACAGTAAAGAACCTGTAACGTTCGATTACTCTGCTTGGTATGATCATAAGGGGGGGGAGTCAAAAAAAAAGCCTGATTGCATATGTCACTTCAACAACCATCACTATCCAATCATTGATCATAAGGAAATATATAAATAATAAATAGGATATATATAAAAAGTATATCAATTTACTTTGGAAGAAGTATTGTGATTTTTAAATTTTGAGGTAGAATTCAGTTATGGGTGCGCTATTCGAAGAGCGCTGTTCTAGTCCATTATCAGAATTACAGGCATTCAGGCTTGTCATTTCGATGCCACATCTTTTCATGCTCATTCAGTAGGCAGTTTCCACAGTTCTCATATTTTAAGTCGGACATGTTTATTGACTGCGACTTCTCAGGTCTCTGACGCAACAGCATGATAAGCGTTATTGTGATCTGATAATTTCTGACCACCATCGAGGTGATAGAATGAAGACAGGGATCAAACTTGCGAGTCTTGCTCTTTTCACTGTATTTACAGGAACAACCCTTTTTGGCGCCGATCATATTCCCGATGCCGGCACTATTTATAGGGAACTGCAGCCGCAACGGCAACTCCCTCCGCAACAATTGCAGCCTGAGCCACCCAAAGATGAAACGCCGTTCACTGAAACCCGAGGTGTAAGGGTATTAGTGAAAGGATTCATATTCAAGGGATACGAATCCATTTCGAAAGAATCCGAACTCCAGGCTCTTGTTGCTGATGCGACAGGCAAAGAGCTATCCGTCGGGGAACTCAAGGCGCTGACCCAACAAGTGACAGCATATCTCAAGAAGAAGGGATGGTTCCTCTCAAGAGCCTATCTACCCGATCAGGATGTTTCCACCGGCGTTATCGAAATAAGGATTGTTCAGGGCCGAAGTGATGGTTCCATTTTGTTCAAAAGGGATCAATCGGTCAGAATCAATGAGAACGCCCTGACCAGTATCGGCCAGAATGGTGTTCAGCCGGATACACCGCTGAACGAGCCGTTGCTCAAACGAGCACTCCTGCTCATGAATGAACTGCCCGGTGTCAATGCGATAGCATCACTCTCTCCCGGCACCTTGCCGGGCACAAGCAATGTCGAGATCGAGGTTACAGAAGGCCCTCTCTTTTCAGGCTCCCTTTGGTATGACAACAATGGCAACCGCTATACCGGATCATCGAGGGGCAACACTATGCTGTTCATCAATGACCCGTTCCATTACGGAGACCAGCTCTCTTTGGCACTTACCGACGCTCAAGGGCTCTGCCAGGGCCATGTGCGTTACAGCTTTCCTCTTGCGTCCAGCGGACTCAAAGGAAATGTCGCTTATACGGGTATTCATTACAAAATCGTTGAAGGCGATATGGCCGCCAGCAATTTTTCCGGTTACACCGACGGTATCGACTTGAGCCTTAGCTATCCTTTACTCCGAAGCCGCACAGCAAACGTTACCTCAACGATCGGCTACTACTACAGGAGTCTTGTCGACAGGCTGGCTGATGTCGGTTATAGTGACAAACATTCAAACAGTGGCAACATCGGCATGTCAGGCGACCGGTATGACGCTCTTTTCGGCGGGGGTTATACCTCGTGGAATATCGCGGCGGTTATGGGCGGATTGCATCAATCCGATCCCGGCTCTCTTGCCGATGCCACTCTGAACCAGACAGAAGGGGGCTTTACGCACTTCAACGCTGGGATGGCCCGTCTGCAGCATGTTTCTGACGGGATAACATTCAACCTTTCCTGGACGGGGCAGATGGCGTTGCAGAACCTGGACACCAGCGAAAAGTTTGCGTTAGGCGGCCCTTATGGTGTTCGTGCTTATCCGGCAGGAGAGGCATTCGGAGATCAGGGCCAGATATTCAATGCAGATGTGCGCTATACCCTGCCGCTTCCGGCATCATGGGGAGCCTTCCAGCTCGATGGACTCATTGACGCAGGTCAGATCACGCTGCAAAAGCATCAGACAGCAAGTTTAAACACGTCCACCGATCTCAATACTTACTGGCTTGCGGGTGCCGGTATGGGACTCAACTATGCGTTCGGGAGGAAGGTAAGTATCAGGACAATCTGGGCACATGTGATCGGCGATAATCCCGGTCGCAGTATAGCCGGCAATAATGCCGATGGCAAAGACGACAAAAGCCGATGCTGGCTGCAGGCTCAACTGTTTTTCTGAAAATGGGAGATCTATGGTTTGAGTAGTAAAAGAGGATAAGTGCAGTTCAAGAATAACTGTTTCAAACAATCTAATCGCACTGCTATGAACAAGGTATTCAGGATTATCGGATCAAAAAAAAGAAGAGTAAGAGGGTGGCCTGTGCTCAGGGTGGGTGTCCTGATTACTGCGGCATTCCTTGCGACGACGGGAACGGCTTTTTCAGTTGGAGTGTACATTGATCCTGCCAATGAACTCCCGACCGGGTGGCAGTTGACATCGGGCGGTGGAAGTACTAAAACTGTAGGAAACAAGATGACGATCACCCAGACATCCCCTCAGATGATCGCCAACTGGAACACCTTCAACATCGGATCAAGCGCAGGCGTCACCTTCAAGCAGCCGAATGCCAGTGCAACAGCCCTGAACAGGATCAGTGATCTCAACCCAAGCCGGATTATGGGCTCGCTCTCCTCGAACGGGACCGTTTTTCTGCTCAACCAGTCGGGGATAATTTTTGGATCAACAGCACAGGTCAATGTCGGCGGCCTTGTCGCCTCATCGTTCAACATGGCCGACAGCGACTTCCTTGCCGGCAAATACAACTTCAGCAATCCTGGGAATGCAGGAAATATTGAGAATGATGGCGGCATTACAGCTGGTCAGAAAGGCATTGTCGCCCTCATTGCTCCGAAAGTCACCAATACGGGCACGATTACTGCGAACTCCGGATCTGTTCTGGAGGCAGCCGGCTACAAGGTGTCACTCACCTTTAACGGTGACGGCCAGATCAACTATACGGTTGATCAAGGCATAGCAAACGCCCTCGCCGAGAATAGCGGCAAGATCACCGCTAAGGGCGGTACGGTGGTCTTGACCGCAGAAGCGGTAGATGCGATTCAAAAAGCGGTGGTCAATAACACTGGCATCATCGAGGCAAGTACGCTTCAATCGATGGTTCCCTCGCTTGCAAAGAGCGGAAAAATCCTGCTGCTGTCCGACAAGACGTATGGTACGACCAACGTAGGCGGAACGCTGAATGCTTCAGCTCCCAATGGCGGAAACGGTGGATTGATAGAGAGCTCTGGAGCAACGGTGAACATCAGCAACACAGCGGCCATCACGACGGCTGCCCCAAAAGGAAAGACCGGCACATGGGTAATTGATCCGGCGAGTTTCACTGTCTCTGCTTCAGGTGGAGATATGACGCCCTTGCAGCTCTCAAATGGCCTTGTTAACAATAACGTTATCATCAAAAATAGCAGTAATGGTGGCGGCATTACCATCAATAATGATCTCAGTTGGGGATCACTAAACAACATTGACCTGGTTTCTTTAGGCAATATCAATGTCAACGCCAATCTCACGGCACCTTCCGGGAGTCTGACTCTTGAATATGGCCAGGGAGCTCCTGCTGCCGGCAATACCTCGCAATACAGCCT
This sequence comes from uncultured Chlorobiaceae bacterium, assembly GCA_903895195.1. Taxonomy (GTDB): domain Bacteria; phylum Bacteroidota; class Chlorobiia; order Chlorobiales; family Chlorobiaceae; genus Chlorobium. The sequence goes on along the minus strand of CAITSZ010000046.1, from coordinate 73,411 downwards.
TGCAGCCGGTAAATCGATCAATCTCTCTGCAGGGCCAAATTTCGGCACAAGGCTTGGCTCAGACGGCTCTCTCTTCTCCTATCAGGTCATCACCTCACTTGCCGACTTGCAGAACATCAATAATAACCTGAATAAAAACTATGCCATCGGCAGCAACATCGACGCCACACCCACGGCAGGATGGAATGGCTCCCAAGGGTTTACGCCTATTGGGATTCCTTCCGCAGGGTTCAACGCTGTGTTCGATGGCCTTGGTCATACAGTAAACGGACTGGTAATCAAACGTCCATCTCAGGATTACGTTGGTCTATTTGGGCTGATTGGAGGCACTATTCGAAACATATCGCTTACAAACGAATCTATTGCAGGCAATGTATACGTCGGAGGATTAGTTGGGCTTAAAAATGGTGGTACCATTAGCAACAGCAAAACCTCTGGACCGGTGACTGGCAATTACGAAGTCGGCGGCCTGACGGGGCATAATGATGGTACCATTAGTAACAGCACTGCCTCTGGACCGGTGACTGGCAATTACGAGGTCGGTGGCCTGGCGGGGCATAATGATGGTGCCATTAGTAACAGCTCAGCATCTGGAACAGTGACTGGTACTAACAATGTTGGCGGCCTGGTGGGGTATAATAATGGGTTCATTGAAAACAGCACTGGCTCTGGAGCAGTGAGTGGCTCTGGTCTTAATGTCGGCGGTTTGGTTGGGGGCAATATGAATACCATTCAGAGCAGCACTGCCTCGGGACAGGTGACTGGGAATTACGAAGTCGGTGCGCTGGCGGGGCATAATGATGGTGCCATTAGTAACAGCTCAGCATCTGGAACAGCGAGTGGCACTAACAATGTTGGCGGCCTGGTGGGCTATAATAATGGGTTCATTGAAAACAGCAATGGCTTTGGAGCAGTGAGTGGCTCTGGTCTTTATGTCGGCGGTTTGGTTGGGGACAATGTGAGTACCATTCAGAGCAGCACTGCCTCGGGACAGGTGACTGGGAATTACGAAGTTGGTGGCCTGGCGGGACATAATGATGGTTTCATACAAAACAGTTCAGCATCTGGAACAGTGAGTGGCACTAGCAATGTTGGCGGCCTGGTGGGCTATAATAATGGGACTATTGAATACATCACAGCCTCGGGAACGGTAACTGGCACTCTTGGAGTCGGCGGCCTGGTGGGTTTGAATGGCGGTACCATTAGCAACAGCACAGCCTCGGGAATAGTGATTGGCTCTGTTAACCGTGTCGGCGGTTTGGTTGGGGACAATGGTGGTAACATAAATAGTAGCACAGCCTCTGGAGATGTAACAGGTTTTGATTTTGTCGGCGGCCTGGTGGGGTATAATACTGGCAACGTTAACAGCAGCACAGCCTCGGGAACGGTAAGTGGCTCTGGTGTTCATGTCGGCCTCCAGATAGGATATCCCAAGTATCCTTAAGTGTATCCTGATGCTAATCCCGACGCGTTAATTATCAGGATTTTGTCCTTCTTTTTATTTGGGGTGGGGTTATAGGGTGTATATTTACCTTTTGTGTATACCCTTTGTAGGGTTAAGGTGAATATGCACTTCAAACCATGATGCACACGAAGATTGTTTATGACTCCACTCCTTGAAATAAAGAATCTATCCTTTGCCTATGAGGGGTCAACAGCACTTGTTTTTGATCGTCTGAATATAGCAGTGCAGGAAGGGGAGTTTATTCTGGTGAAAGGTCCTTCAGGATCAGGTAAATCCACACTGCTGCGTTTGATATGCCGGCTGAACCAGCCTCAGGGAGGGTCAATTCTTTTTCAGGGGAATGACATAACCTCCATTGCTCCGGCTAAGCTTCGGAGCGCTGTCAGCTATGTTGCCCAGATACCTCAGATGATCGATGCTACGGTTGAAGAAAACCTGCTTCTGCCGTTTTCTTTTGCTGTCAATTCAGCGAAACCCCGGCCCGGCAGGGAAGAGTTGAGAGCAATGCTGAGTAAGTTTTACCTTGCTGATGTCACCCCTGATCAATCCGCCATGAAGCTTTCGATCGGACAGAAACAGCGCCTGGCAATTATGAGAGCCCTCTTGCAGGAACCCCTTGTCCTCTTGCTTGATGAACCTACATCCGCTCTTGACCAGGAGAGTGCAAAAATGGTTTTTTCCATTATGGAGCGGCTGAACACTGAAGGGCGTAAGACGTTAATAACGGTGACTCACATTGATTACAACCCGGAAACTGTAAAGCCTCTTACCTATACTCTTGCTAATAGATCACTCCATCTGCGATGAATCAGATCATTACTATTTCATCGAGTCAACTGCTTCTGGCTCTGGTATTCATTCTCATTGCCCAGGCGAGTTCCTTTATCTACCATCTCGGTCTTAACCGTGATATCACTATTGGCACAATCAGGACATTTGCCCAGCTTTTTTTGATGGGATATGTTCTGACCTTTATTTTGAAAACTTCCAACCCGTTTCTGGTCATAAGTGTTTTCATGGTGATGGTTGTCTCTGCCATGTTTATTATTAAAGGGAGGGTGAAGGAAAAGCAGATTCCCTATATCATCCCGACATTTCTGACCATGCTTGTCAGTTATCTGGCAACAGCGATTTTTGTTTCCGGACTGGTTGTCGGCATTACGCCATGGTGGGAACCCCGCTACTTCATTCCCGCGGGAGGTATGGTGATAGGAAACTCTATGTCGGCACTTGCAATCTCTCTTGAACGGCTGTTCAGGGATATGCGCCAACAGAAAGAGCTCGTTGAAATGAAGCTCTCTCTTGGGGCCAACTACCGCGAAGCGAGCCTCGATATATTCAAAAATGCTGTTAGTGCAGGTATGATTCCGTCAATCAATGCAATGATGGGTGTCGGCCTTGTTTTTATTCCGGGCATGATGTCGGGCCAGATTCTTGCCGGAACTGATCCGCTTATCGCCATTCGCTATCAGATAGTTGTTATGCTGATGCTGGTTGGTTCAACGGCAGTCAGTTCCGTGGTTGTCATGCTTTTTGTAAGGCGCCGCTGTTTCGGCAGCGCCGAAGAGGTGTTAGTTACCCCCCGATGATTGTGCAGATGGCCGTGAAGCCATAAAAACTCCAATTCCGGCAATCATCATAATAAAACAAAGCACTTGGCCCATAGAGAAGTTCAGGAAGACAAATCCGAGCTGGGCATCCGGTTCGCGGAAGTATTCGATAAAAAATCGGACAAAACCGTAACCGAAGAGGTAACTGGCTGAAAGAAATCCGGAAAATGGAGATTTCCTGCGAAGAAGCCAGAGGAAAATAAAGAGTATGATTCCTTCAAAAAATGCTTCATAGAGCTGTGAAGGATGGCGAAGCTGATGAGTCGGAGCGAGAGGGAAATACATGCCGAACGCTGAATCAGTCACACGGCCATAAAGTTCGCCATTGATGAAGTTACCAAGACGACCAAAGGTATAGCCAAGTGGAACGGCTGGAATAAAGAGGTCAAATGTTTCAAAAAAAACCGCTTTTCTTGAGCGTGTAAAGGCAAATACGGCAATGATGACTCCGACGACCGCTCCATGGTAGGACATGCCGGTTATTCCGGCGAAACGACACCCTCCGGGAGCGGAAACCCAGGGAAGGATACTGCCGAGTGGGTCAGCCAGAAAATCACTCAGTCCATAAAAAAGGATATAACCCAGACGCCCGCCTGCTACCACTCCGACCATAATCCAGGTTAGGGCATCGCCGATAAAGGAGCGCTCGACAGAGAGCTTTTCAGATTGGACTCTATAACGGGTAAGGAGATAGACTATGGTAAACGCTACGATGTACATCATCCCATACCATCGAAGAGCAAAAGAGCCAGCAGAAAAGATCACAGGATTCATTTGTGACGGCAAATTCTGCCATGAAGACAAAAAATCACTCATAAAGGTCGCTTTTTTGATGATTTGAACGTATAAAAAATCATAGTGGCTTGGAACAAATTAAAAAATAGTTAACTTAAAATCTTGCGCATTTCCGTGCAACGTTTTTCTACCCATTAACATACAAACATCCTTACAGTATGGCTAAAATACTTGAAGGGCCGGCCATGAAGCTATTCAACAAGTGGGGCATTCCCGTGCCTAATTATGTTGTTATCATGGATCCCAACCGCCTTGAACAGCTTGGAGAAGCTAATAAATGGTTGAGAGAATCAAAACTCGTTGTTAAAGCACATGAAGCTATCGGCGGACGATTCAAGTTGGGACTGGTTAAACTTGGACTGAACCTCGATCAGGCTCTTGCTGCAGCAAAAGAGATGATTGGACGCGAAATCGGCACATCCGTTGTCCGTCAGGTAATTGTTGCTGAAATGCTTGATCATGACGAGGAATATTATGTTTCCATTGCCGGAAGTCGCGACGGTGCCGAACTTCTTTTTTCCAACAAGGGTGGAGTGGATATCGAAGATAACTGGGATACTGTTAAACGGCTCTTCATTCCGCTTGATGAAACTCCAAGTATTGAACGCATTACCGAAGCAGCACTCGAAGCTGGATTTGTAGGGGAAATCGCTGAACGCGTTGCGAAAATCGCATCAAGGCTTATTCTCTGTTTTGATAACGAAGATGCACAGTCGATAGAGATCAATCCGTTGGTCATTCGCAAGAGTGATATGCGCTTTGCAGCTCTTGATGCTGTCATGAACGTTGATTGGGATGCCAGGTTCCGTCATGCCGACTGGGATTTTAAACCTGTTTCTGAAATCGGGCGTCCTTTTACCGAAGCTGAACAGCAGATCATGGATATCGATGCCCGTATTAAGGGTTCGGTCAAGCTTGTTGAAGTTCCGGGCGGCAACATAGCCCTGCTTACTGCCGGCGGCGGTGCTTCCGTATTTTATTCTGATGCTGTGGTGGCAAGAGGTGGCTCAATAGCTAATTATGCTGAATATTCCGGTGATCCTCCAGACTGGGCAGTTGAAGCATTGACGGAAACCATATGCAGGCTTCCTAACATCAAGCATATTATTGTTGGTGGAGCCATTGCCAATTTTACAGATGTTAAAGCGACATTCAACGGGATTATCAATGGATTCCGGGAAAGCAAATCTAAAGGGTTCCTTGAAAATGTGAAAATCTGGGTACGACGTGGCGGGCCAAATGAAAATCAGGGCCTTGCGTCTATGAAAAAGCTGCAGGAAGAGGGATTTGACATTCATGTCTACGATCGCAGCATGCCTATGACCGATATCGTCGACCTTGCCATGAATTCATAAGGGCGACTGGGTATCACACATGAACCCCAAGAGAAACTATCTAACTTAAACCGGAAAGAATCGTGAGTATTTTAGCAAATAGGGATACACGAGCGGTCATCATTGGCGGTGTTGCCGGCGTAAATGCGGCAAAGCGGATGGCTCAGTTCGACTTTCTGATCAACAGACCCCTGACTGTAGAGGCTTTTGTTTATCCACCGGAAGAAGGTCAGCAGAAAGAGATTTACCGGGGCGGTGAGCTGAACAATGTTACCGTTTATGCCTCGCTCCAGAAGGCGCTCGATGAAAACCCGCAAATCAATACTGCGCTTATCTATATAGGCGCATCAAGGGCGTTTCAGTCCGCCAAAGAAGCGCTTGATTCCAAAGGCATCAAGCTGGTAACGATGATTACCGAAGGTGTTCCTGAAAAGGATGCCAAGCGCTTACGCAAGTATGCACTTGAAAAAGGCAAAATTTTCAACGGACCATCCTCAATCGGCATTATGTCGGCAGGGGAGTGTCGTCTCGGCGTTATTGGCGGTGAGTATAAAAACCTGAAACTTTGTAATCTCTATCGCTCAGGTTCGTTCGGCGTTATTACCAAATCTGGCGGTCTATCCAATGAAGCCATGTGGCTTTGTGCACAGAACGGCAATGGCATTACCTCTGCAGTAGCTATCGGAGGAGATTCCTACCCCGGTACGGACTTTGTCACCTATCTTCAGATGTTCGAAAACGATCCTGAAACAAAGGCTGTCGTTATTGTCGGTGAAGTCGGCGGTACGCTTGAGGAAGAGGCTGCAGAATGGTTAAGTGCCGAAAAACGGCGGATCAAGGTTATCGCAGCTATTGGTGGTACATGCCAGGATGTTTTGCCGCAAGGGATGAAATTCGGCCATGCAGGTGCAAAGGAAGGCAAAAAAGGCCTTGGTTCCGCACGCTCTAAAATAAACGCTCTTCGTGAAGCCGGCGCATATGTGCCTGATACATTCGGTGGGCTGAGCAAGGCAATCAAGCAGGTTTACCTTGAGCTTCAGGCATCAGGCATTATCAAGCCGGAGCCGGAAATTGACGAGAAGCTGCTCCCGGATCTTCCACCGAGTGTTCAGGAAATCATGAAGCAGGGCGAGGTCATTGTAGAGCCCCTGATTCGTACCACCATTTCCGACGATCGTGGAGAAGAACCACGTTATGTTGGCTATGCCGCTTCTGAACTTTGTGAGAAAGGTTATGGAATCGAGGATGTTATCGCTCTGTTGTGGAACAAAAAACTTCCTACCAGAGAAGAGTCTGAAATCATCAAGCGCATTATCATGATTTCAGCCGATCACGGCCCTGCAGTTTCTGGTGCTTTCGGCGCCATTATTGCAGCCTGCGCCGGCATCGATCTTCCACAGGCCGTTTCTGCAGGCATGACCATGATAGGCCCGAGATTTGGCGGTGCTGTTACAAACGCCGGTAAATTTTTCAAGTATGGCGTAAAGGAGTATCCTAACGACATTCCGGGATTTCTTTCATGGATGAAGCAGAACCACGGCCCTGTTCCCGGTATTGGACACAGGGTGAAGAGTTTGAAAAACCCTGACAAGCGGGTTAAATATCTGGTGGAATATGTAAAAAACCAGACAACGCTTCATACACCGTGTCTTGATTACGCACTTGAGGTTGAAAAGATCACCACTTCCAAAAAGGACAATCTTATCCTTAATGTTGATGGAACGATCGGCTGTATCCTTGTCGACCTTGATTTCCCCGAATACTCACTAAACGGCTTCTTCGTTCTGGCGCGTACGATTGGTATGATTGGTCACTGGATTGATCAGAACAATCAGAATGCACGTTTGATCAGACTGTACGATTACCTGATCAACTATGCCGTTAAAGAAGAACGTGAAGTGCCGGAGAAAAAGTAGATAGTCCGGGACAGGATCGGTCACGATTAAAACGCTAAAAAAAGGCAGGAGCCAAAATTCCTGCCTTTTTTTTTAAAACTCTCGCGATAATAATCAGGATTAATGCAAATGCGGAGAGCTACTTAATAGCCTTTATTTTAAGTACATAGGTAGAATCTATACGATAAAGGTGCTTTTATTTTAAAAAAATAATGGGCTTTTAAGTATTTAGTATTTTGTAACGACCGATAATTACGTTAAACTTGGCAATCAAATCAGCCAATGGTTGGCTGATGGTTACTCAAGTGATTTGTGCTTTGATTACTTGACTGAATCTCTTTCTATCAATGCACACGTTTACTGAGATTAAACAATGAATATTTACATCGGCAATTTGGCTTACACCGTTACAGAAGATGATCTTCGTGATGCTTTCTCTGAATTTGGAGAGGTAGCAAACGCAAGCATCATCAACGATAAATTTTCAGGCCGTTCAAAGGGCTTTGGATTTGTTGAAATGCCTAAGGACAGCGAAGCAAGTGAAGCTATTGAATCACTGAATGGCAAAGAACTCAATGGCCGTACTGTTACGGTTAATGAAGCTAAGCCACGTGAAGAAAGAGCACCAAGAAGAGATCGTTACTAAGATTCTCGATTTTTTTTCAAAGCCAGACAGAATGCAAGTTTTGTCTGGCTTTTTTTATTTATGCCTGACGGTTATCGATTGATCAGCTTCATCATGCTTTCAGGGTAACGCTCACCGGCCACAGCGCCCTTTGGTAAAGCGTCACTGATTTCAAGCATTTCCAGGTCGCTGATTACAATAGATCCGGCTGCGATATTCTCTTCAAGGTAATGCCGCCGCTTGGTGCCGGGAATCGGCACAATATCATCTCCCTGCGCAAGAACCCATCCAAGTGCAAGCTGTCCGGCAGTAACACCCTTTTTCTTTGCAATTTCTTTGAGGCGTGCTACCAATGCAAGGTTTTTAGTGAAGTTATCGCCCTGAAAGCGGGGAGAGTTTCGACGGTAATCATCAATCGCAAAATCATCAGGACTTTTCAACTGCCCGGTAAGAAAGCCTCTTCCGAGTGGACTGTATGATACAAAGCCGATGCCAAGTTCACGGAGCACCGGCAGCACCTCATCTTCCGGTTCCCGACTCCAAAGAGAATATTCGCTCTGCACAGCGCTTATTGGGTGGACAGCATGTGCTCGTCTTATTGTCGTGACGGATGCCTCTGAGAGCCCTATATACCTTATTTTTCCAGCCGTGACCAGATCTGCCATAGCTCCAACAGTCTCTTCAATTGCCACCTCAGTATCAACCCTGTGTTGGTAATAGAGGTCAATGTGGTTGACTGCCAACCGCTTCAACGAAGCGTCACAGGCCGAGCGTACATATTCCGGTCTTCCGCTGATCCCTGTGATTGGTGCCCATCCGCCATTTTCAGACGGAGAGTTTCGCATGATCCCGAACTTGGTGGCGACAACAACCTCGTCGCGACGCCCTTTGATAGCCTTGCTTATCAGCTCTTCATTGGTAAACGGTCCATACATGTCGGAGGTATCCAGAAAGTTTACCCCCAACTCAAGAGCACGATGGATAGTAGCAATTGATTCTGCCTCGTTTCGTTGACCATAAAAATCAGACATGCCCATGCACCCTAATCCCTGGGCAGATACCGTTAATCCTTGAGAGCCTAATATTCGCTGTTTCATAGTAATAGTTTTCGTTTTTTTCACGTTATTGCCGTTGATTTAAGAGCGGTAATACTGTAATCAGTATGATGACAATGAAAGTCGCTTCTTTAAAGAAGAGCTTTTTTATTATATAGACTGTCACGTAAATGATAAATCCCTCTCAGCATACCCTGTAGCAAGCTGAAACTGTTATATTGATACGTAAAATATTTGCTGTATGTTGTGCGTGGTAATTAAAGACCCGATGAATGGTTGGTGAGAAGATGTTTACTGAAAAGGGCCGCTGCTTACGAGTTCGTCCCCTTACGAATATAAATTGAAAATATACATGCGTAAAAAGATATTGTTTCTGAAAAAATATTTGAAAAACCCGCAAACGGTCGGGTCAGTCATACCCTCTTCAGTGTTTTTGGGAAAAGCTATTTACGAATCAGTTAAAGAGTTAGATGTGGCGACTGTCATTGAAATCGGCGCTGGCACAGGCGCTTTAACACAGCATATAGCCAGTTTAAACCCCGTATTAGTTGAAATTGACACGGAATTCTGTGCCTTGCTGAAACAAAAATATCCTCATTTAAATGTTGTCAATTCCTGCGCATTGGAGCAGCTTAAAAAGATTAATGAGCGGGTAGGCCTGGTTGTATCAATTCCTCTCATTAACAATCCATTCAAATTATCATTTATTCCTCTGTTAAATGATCTCTACAGCAAGGGATTATTAAAATGGTGCGTTATATTTACTTATGGGTTGACTGATCCTTTAGGGGAGGTAAATTTTGAAAGTAAAAAACGGAAGCGATTTGTTCTGCAGAATATTCCACCCGCTCATGTTTGGGTTTACTCATAACCAGTATTACGGGTTATAACCTCTTTACTCTTTGCAAGTAAAACACCACCTTTTCTGACAGGCGGCAGTCGGCCTAAAGAGAGAGAACAGTTTTGATGTTCCGGTATAACAATAGTCCATATAGTCAAAACATGTTAAAAAAAAGTCTGCTTTTTCTTGCCATTGTCGCAGGGTGTGCTTTTACGGTTGTTGCCAGAACTGCGGCCCCCTCATTACCAATCAAAGCCAGCGCAACACTCAAGCCTACCGCTGTTGAGGATGAGGCCTGTAAATATATTTCCCAATATTTACAGCACAGCCATTACAGGAAGGTATCGGTTAATGACTCTCTCTCTACAGAGATATTCAATCGTTATATCGATAATCTTGATGCCAGCAGAAGCTATTTTCTGGCAAGCGATATCGAAAGTCTGAGAAAAGAATATGGAAAGAAGATAGATGATGACTTCCTTGCCGGCCAGGCAGAGGCAGGATTCGCCATATATAACCGCTTTCTCACTCGGGCAAAAGAAAGAATGCTCTTTATGAGGGCAGCAATTGATACAGTTCATTTTAATTTTGCAGCACCCGATACGCTTGCGTTGGAACCTAAGGGGGGGAAATGGCTTTCAACCCAAACCCAACTGACGGATCGCTGGAAAAAAGAGCTGAAATATCAATGGCTTAACCTGAAATACTCCGGAGAAAGTAAAAAAGCCATTCGCAGTGCCCTTGTCAAAAGCTTTAAGAGCCGCCTTAACGTTCTGAACCATCAGAAGCCTGATGATGCTTTTCAGGCCTATATCAATGCGTTGACAACATCATTTGATCCTCATACAAGCTATTTCTCACCCGAGGAGTATGAAAACTTCCAGATTGACATGAGTCGTTCTCTTGAAGGAATAGGAGCTAAACTGCAGACTGAGGCTGAATATACCGTAGTTAATGAGGTCATTCCCGGTGGCCCTGCATTCAAAAGCAATCTTTTAAGAAAAGGTGATAAAATTGTTGGCGTCGGACAGGGTAAAACAGCAGAGATTGTTGATGTCATAGGATGGAGAATCAATGATGTTGTCAAACGTATCCGTGGGAAAAAAGGCACTATAGTCAGACTGAAAATTATTCCATCAAGTCAGGCTGGCCTTGGTCCGGTAAAAATCATTCAACTCCTGCGCGACAAGGTTGATCTGCAGGAACAGGCGGCAAAGAAAGCAATCATTCAAGAGGGTGGGAGGAAAATCGGTATTATTACCATACCATCATTTTACCTCGACTTCGATGGTCAGCAAAAAAAGAGTAGTAATTACGCAAGCACCAGCCGTGATGTAAGCCGCATTCTTAATGAATTGAAGGCCGAGCATGTTGACGGTATAGTTATCGATGTTAGAAATAACGGCGGAGGATCACTCGAAGAGGCCGTCAAGGTCACCGGACTCTTCATACCAAGCGGACCTGTGGTACAGATAAGTAACTCAGCTGGAGCCAATTCAGTACTTAATGATCAGGACACCCGACAGCAATATAGCGGCACCCTTGCCATCCTTGTCAACCGATACAGTGCGTCAGCTTCTGAAATATTTGCTGCTGCAATCCAGGATTACGGTCGTGGTGTTATCATAGGAGAGAGAACGTTTGGAAAGGGGACAGTTCAAAGCATCATAAAAATAGTACGTCCGATAACCTTCTTTGAAAAGTCCCCTGAGCTTGGGGAGATAAAACTCACCATTGCAAAGTTTTACCGGATATCGGGAGGCAGCACACAGCACAAGGGCGTTGTGCCCGACATTACCATGCCTTCCATGATCGATACTGCAACTATTGGAGAGGATACCTATACCAGCAGTCTGCCCTGGAGTACGATAACCTCGACTCTCTATCATCCAACTGCGGAGGTCACTCTTGAAAAAATAAACAAGCTCCGTGAAAAAGAAGCAGAACGGGCATCTAAAAACACTCTCTATCAGACCTATCTGCAGGATTTGAAAACACTTGACCATATCCGCAATAAAAAGGCAGTATCACTTCAGGACACAGCGTTTAAATCTGAAATAGAAACCATTAAAAAGATTGAAAAGCAATGGGTTCCCGATCAGAATGCGGCAAAGGGTCTAACCAGGGATGTTCTGCTCAATGAAGCTGCAGGAGTAGTTGCCGATCTCACAACATTGTAAAGCAGGGGAGTGTGGTTGCCGACTTTATGGATAAAGGAGTACTGCAGTAAAATATGTTTTGTTTTAGAGTTTGTTTCAATTGTATATTTTGGAAGTACTGAAAAGAGTTCTTGATTAATTAACGAGAGGGGATTGATATATGTTTGGATTGGGAGGACAGGAATTACTGCTTATTCTCTTTGTTGTGCTGCTGTTTTTCGGCCCTCAGAAATTGCCCGAACTCATGCGAGGCCTCGGCAAAGGCATGAAGGAGTTTAAAAAGGCGCAAGCTGACCTTGAAGATGAATTCCATAAAGCTGTGGAGGCGCCTGAGCCCCCTAAAAAACCTTTAGAGACAACCGCAGAAAAGAGTGAAGAAAAAGATACAGTATCTAACAAGTGATTCGCATGTAAATAAACAGCATTAATAAAAATGAGGCAAGATATTTATGAAAACTACACTGGCTAAACTAATTGCGTTTTTTCTTTTTTTCAGCACCCTGTCGGGATGCGGCTACAATAGCATTCAGCAGAATGAAGAGGCGGTTAACCGCTCCTGGGGTGATCTTGAGTCTCAGTTGCAGCGCAGGGCTGATCTCGTACCTAACCTGGTAGCTACAGTCAAAGGTGCAGCAAATTTTGAAAAAGAGACCTTGACCGCAGTTATTGATGCAAGATCAAAAGCTACAGGCATTCAGCTTACTCCGGCAATGCTCAGTGACCCTGCAGCAATGACAAAATTCCGTGAAGCACAGGGTAATCTATCATCAACGCTTTCACGCCTTATGGTAACGGTCGAACGCTATCCTGAACTCAAGGCAACCCAGAACTTCAGGGACCTGCAGAATCAGCTTGAGGGAACAGAGAACCGTATCAGCGTGGCACGCCAGAGATATAATGGAACTGCAGAAACTTTTAATTTTTCAATCAGACAGTTTCCTAACTCTCTTACAAACTCACTGATTCTTAAGTTGAAACCAAAAGAGTATTATAAGGCTGATGCAGCGGCTAAAGTTGTACCGGGGGTAAAATTCTGATCAGGAAAAGTATCATAACACGAGTAGCGGGTAGAGGGTCGTGGGCAGTTTCCACGATCCTCCTTGTCGCCGTACTGCAATTCATGACGTTAAGCAATCTCTTTGCAGCACTTCCTGTGCCCGCCCTTTCTGGACGGGTAAATGATTATGCCGGAATGATTTCTGCGCCTGTCAAGGCTGAGCTTGAAGCAAAGATCAAGCAGTTTGAAACAGCTGAGTCCACGCAGATTGTTATTCTTACCGTTCCATCGCTTAAGGGCGACGTAATAGAAGATTTCTCTATTCGCGTAGTCGAGGCATGGAAAATAGGTCAGAAAGGCAAAGATAACGGAGTTCTGCTCATTGTCTCGAAAGATGACCATAAGGTGCGCATTGAGGTAGGCTTTGGCCTCGAAGGCAAACTGACAGATCTTGTTTCAGGACATATCACAAGGAATGAGATTGTTCCTGCTTTTAAAGCCGGTCAGTTTGATGCAGGGTTCACTAAAGGCGTTACGGCAATTATTGCAGCCGTTCATGGGGAATACAAGGGAACGCCAAAGGCAGGACGTAAGGGGGATTCTCCTTCAATGCCTTTGCTTGGAATCATTTTCCTGGTGATCTTTTTTATTTTTCAGATTTTCCGAAGATTTTTCGGCGGTGGTATTGGTGGAGGGTACTTCGGCGGAGGCACTGGTTTTGGCGGAGGCGGAGGCGGCAACGACGACAGTTTCAGTGGAGGCGGCGGAAGCTTCGGCGGTGGCGGTTCTTCAGACGATTGGTAGAAGCACAATCGTACCAATAGCATCAAGAATTTCAGGAGAAGGATCCATTAAACCTTCTCCTTTCTTTTGTACATCATTTGTTGTATAATATATATTATGTAAAGCAAATATAAACAAACCCCATTTAAAACCTGACGAATATGTCGATGACCAATTGAATTCAAAGCAAATGCTCTAATTTAACATCTTTATAGCTAACTTAACCGCATTTATAAATATATCCACTTCTTGAAAGGTGTTATAAAAAGCGAATGATGCTCTCACTGTACCAGAAATATTTAAACAGCGCATTAGTGGTTCTGTACAATGATGCCCTGTTCTGACCGCAACTCCTAATTTATCTAATATAATACCAATATCTGAAGGATGTTTACCATCTACAATAAATGACAGAATACTAGTTTTATCATCCATTATACCTATAATGCTAACGCCTTTAATTTTCATAATTTCCTGAGTAGCATATTCCAATAACTGATGCTCATAATCTTCAATTTCATGTAAGCCAACATCTTCCATATATAATATAGCTGGATCTATACTCATAATACCTGCTATATTTGGTGTGCCAGCTTCAAATTTATGAGGTAATTCAGAGTAAATGGATTTATTTATATTAACAGACTTTATCATGCTACCGCCTCCTTGATAAGGAGGCATTTCATTTAGCCATTTTTCTTTACCATAAAGAATTCCTACACCAGTCGAGGCATACATTTTATGCGCAGAAAATACATAAAAGTCGCAATCTAAATCTTGTACATCAATTTTAGTATGAGCAACGGCTTGTGCTCCATCTATTAAAACAGGAACATTAAATAAGTGGGCCTTATTAATTATTTTTTTTATGGGATTTATTGTTCCTAATGTATTTGAAACGTGAGTAATTGCTATAAATTTTGTTTTAATGGATAGTAGTTTCTCGAATTCATCAAATAACATACCTCCTTTATCATTTATAGGAATAGTTAATAGTTTTGCCTTTTTTTCTTCACAAATCATCTGCCATGGAACAATATTTGAATGGTGCTCCATAATTGTAATTATTATTTCATCACCTTCACTAATAATAAGCCTCCCGAATGATGAGGCAACGAGATTTATACTATCAGTTGTTCCTTTTGTAAATATTATTTCCTCTAAATGTTTTGAATTAATAAAAGATTTAACACTTGCCCTTACTTTTTCGTAAGAGATTGTAGCCTCATCAGACATATAATGAGCGCCTCTGTGAATATTGCTATTTGAATATATATAAAATTTATTAATGGTATCGATTACTTTCTGAGGTTTTTGAGTTGTAGCAGCATTATCAAAATAAACTAGAGGGTGGCCGTAGATTTTTCTTTTGAGAATGGGGAAATCGCGTCTGATTTTTTTAATGTTTAACATCTATCAGAATGCTGCCTTTTTTTAAAAAATATAATTATTAGCCCATATATTGTTTAGAATATAATTTAATTTGCTTAACCATTTCCAATAAACCGTTGTTTCTTATTGGTGAAAAAAGCTTATTCATACCAATCTTATCTATAAAATATAAATCTGATTCAAATATTTCTTTTGGTGTATGGCCAGATAAAACACGAATTAACAAGGCAATAATCCCTTTTGTTATAACAGTATCACTATCAGCGGTAAAAGCAACTATGTTATTATTGAATTCTGAGTGCAACCAAACTTTTGATTGGCATCCCTTAATAAGACAATCTTCGTTTTTATATTGTTTCTCAATAATTGGCAGCTCCTTTGCAATTTTAATGATATGATCATATCTGTCGACTGGTGAGTTGAAGGAGGAAAACTCTGCTATTATTTCATCCTGCTTTGCTTGTATACTCATTTTAGTTTTTCAATTGTATAAACTGAAAAGAAATTATATACTATGAAACCAACCCTTTGCAACTACCGCATGCTGGATATGGTATGTCGGAATTACCAAAGTTTTTAACAAATTCTTCGTATTTATTCAGTGCTTTTATCGGTATACCTAATTTCCTTAGTAAATTAATTATCTCTTCTTTTTCATAATGTCTATGGATATTCATTAGCAAATATTCTTCACTAATCATTTTACTTTCATATAGTTTGCCGTAATAGTCTTTCATTTCATTATACCCAGCAACTTGGTTATAAAAATAATGTCTTATTGCGTACATATCACAATCTGAACGCCAATAGGAATTATTGGTTGTAGATGTTGGCTTTTTCCAACCAAGCTCTAAAAGTTTTTCAATAATTTTTGTTTCGTCATAAATACAATCATCATAAAACGGATAAACTCGATTGATTTTATTTTTATTATAGATAGTCTTTTTATTTTTGTAATAATAAAACTCCACTAATTGATTCATAAATGCATTTAGATTTTTAAGTAGACTTGGGTTTCTTATGATAAGCCTAAAATACCCTATTATAAAATATATTTGACCTTTTTTCCCTTTTGGGTAGTTAACAAGGCTTGTTCGGGCATCAGTTGCTTCAAAAGGGGTTTCACCAGAAACAACTACATTGATCTTTTCTTTTTTAGCTGTCTCTATAATTGGCTTAATAAGACCTAATCTACAACCTGTACATAACGTAATTAAACTTCCTTCATCGGGTTTATTTATCCATGTTTCAAGAAAATGTTTACCTGATTTATTTAACCATAAATTCTCTATTGTAACGTGTTTCTTTGCAAACCTGCCAGCAAATGACTCTATATTTTCAAGTGTTTCTTTCGGCATAAAATTATGAGTCAATGTTACTGTCATTACTCTTAATTTCAATTCAACTGCAAGATGATATAATAAATAAGAACTGTCTTTTCCTCCGCTAAACATTAATATACAGTCGTACTCATTGTTTTTTTTTAATTGATTAATTGTTTCAACTAATTTATTCATGAGTGTATGATGTTTTGAGTTCTGCCGTTAACTTCCACTATTTTACAGGACTTCAGATTTATTGGAAATCTATTAATTCAGCCCTTTAGCCAAATTTAACCGTTAATGCGCAGACTTTGCTTAAAGACACTTCGTATCATGGAACGCAAGTAGGTCTTGAACTATGAGATATATTTTTAGGCATATGAGGTAGAATCTTTTGTAACCATCCTGCGGGAGAATTGAGGTTAGCGCTTTTTGATTAAGAGCATAGCAAAGCATTGACGTAACGCCATGCATAGCATCCATTTCGTAGAGTTCTGGCAATTCGGTAATATCACTTACTAATCTCTTAAGAAGAACGATATCCTTTTAAGAATGATTGAGTTGAAACGTAGCGCTTAAGAGTTCCTCAGTCATTGCTTTCTTC
This sequence comes from uncultured Chlorobiaceae bacterium, assembly GCA_903895195.1. Classification (GTDB taxonomy): domain Bacteria; phylum Bacteroidota; class Chlorobiia; order Chlorobiales; family Chlorobiaceae; genus Chlorobium. Next base: position 56,534 of record CAITSZ010000046.1, on the reverse strand, counting down.
TTGTGGGTAAGAAATAATAATGCAACTACAAGCAACAGCAACTAATAAATGAGAGATAACCTATCCTAAAAAACGATTCTGTAGTTTTAGTCAAGTCAAACAAAAAAATCTCTAAGAACAATACGATGTATAAGGTCACAACAGTTACTACGGAACTACTATGTACAGATAGGATGTAGGTTGGTGTATTATTTATATACTTACTGAATATATAAAAAAGATTCTAAATAAAAATAGGAAAGATTGGATTTTTTACTTGTCGCACTGTAACTTATTGAAAAGAATTTAGTTGCAGTATTAATGTCCAGATATAATTTCTCGTACGAGCAGAGTTCCCTTCAGTCATACCAACCGACTGACCATATCATCTCCGACCACTCTAGGGAAAAACGGCACGACCCACCTGAGCCCAAAACTCTATCTATTTGGCATCTATGCGATGCTCAGCCACAGCTTTTAGTTTGGCTTGCTCATACAAATGATGATTAATTCGTATTGATTTCATTTCATCGCAACTTACATCCCCAGAAACGCTTTCTTGACATCCTGGTTATTCAGAAGATCTTCCCCTGTTCCTGTGAGCACAATAGAGCCGATTTCGATAACGTATCCTTTGTTGCTGATACTCAGTGACTGATAGACGTTCTGTTCTACAAGAAGCACGGTAACGCCGCTTTTGTTTATGCTTTGAATTGCGCCGAACACCACTTCGGTGAACAAAGGCGACAAGCCAAGACTTGGTTCATCAAGAAGAAGCAGTTTCGGATTGCCCATCAATCCTCTCCCGATGGCAAGCATCTGCTGTTCTCCGCCAGACATTGTCCCTCCAAGCTGACTGCGGCGATCAGCAAGTTTTGGAAACAAGGCAAAAACATGCTCCATGTTCTTTTTCCGATCTTTTGGATGGAGATAACCTCCCATAATGAGGTTTTCAGTAACACTCATTTCAGGAAAAATTTTCCGGCCTTCAGGGACATGTATAATTCCACGATGCACTATCGTATGCGCAGCAAGAGTATGAAGTGATTCGTTGTTGTACGTGATTGTACCTTTTGACTTTATCAGACCTGAAATTGCCTTGAGCAGCGTCGACTTTCCTGCGCCGTTACTGCCTACAACTGAAACTATCTCACCTTGGGCAATAGTGATGTTGATATCCTTCAGTACAGGCATTTCGCCGTATCCGGCATTAAGATTTTTTATGTTAAGCATTATGTCCACCTCCAAGGTATGCTGCTATGACTTCAGGATTTCCTGTAATCTCTTGCGGGGTTCCTTCCGCAAGCTTTTCGCCGGAATTCAGAACAACAATCCAGTCACAGACAGCTGTCACCGCTTTCATGTCATGTTCGATAAAAACAATGGTTGCGCCTTTATTTCGAACCTCGCGGATAATGCCGAGAATGGTTTCCGTTTCCGTATGGTTCAAGCCTCCGCATATTTCATCAAGCAGCAGCATTTTAGGGTGAGTTGCCAGCACCCTTGCGAGTTCAAGCTTCTTTTTGAGTCCGATAGGGAGTGAACCCGCGGTTTTTTGAGCATAATCACTCAACCCTACTGCCAGTAACTGCTCAATTGCTATCTCTTCAGCCTCTTTGGTCGAATTCGTAATAGAAAAGGCTCCGATAATCACATTTTCAAGAACCGTAAGGCTGCCCAGAGGCTTTACCCTCTGCCAGGTGCGAGCCATTCCCATATGGCAAATCTCATCAGGCCGCAGGTTGTTGATTGCCCTGTTATCGAAAATGATATCTCCGGAGGTTACAGGATAAAAACCGGAAATGCAGTTAAAGAGGGTTGTTTTACCTGCACCGTTAGGACCGATAAGCCCGAATATCTGCTTTTCATCTACCGAAAAACTGATGTCTGAAACAGCAACGTTGCCGCCAAAGTGCTTGGAAACATGATTGATGTGAAGAAGGTGCTGAATCATTTTTTCCTCCGGAAAAGCCCAAGAATCCCTTTAGGCATATAAAGAATGCAAAGTACTGTTATAATTCCGTATACAAGGACGTGGGCATGAGCCAGGTTTCCTTTGAGAAAAACTCCGAGACCGGAGTTTTCGGAAACAATACCTTGTGTTACCAGCACATCACCAATGACGTTTGAACGAAGCATTTCGGCAAGCGGCACCAGCAGTACAGCTCCAAGAACCGGTCCCCATACCGTACCAACCCCGCCAATAATTGCCGTTAGAATAATTTCAATTGAGAGCCGAAGATCAAGGACAGCAGACGTATCGATAAAACGGATATAGACCGCATAAAGGCTTCCAAGAACGGAGGTCAACCCGGCAGAGATCAGTAGGGCCTTGTTTTTATAGAATGAAAGATTAATTCCCAAAGAGGCAGCTGCATCCTGATCCTCACGGATAGCCTGCAGATAATAACCGGTTTTCGATTTTCGGAGATTAAGAGCTATGCCCAAGGTAAAAACAAGCACCAGCAGCATTCCATAGTAAAACGGAATTTTACTGTTCAGATCCATGCCCCACAGAGATACGTCAGAAAGCAGAATTCCCTGTGCTCCCCCGGTAAAATCAAAATTTAACGCTGAAAGACGGACAATTTCGGCAACAGCAATTGATGCGAGACCAAAGTAATGACCACGAAGCCTGAACACAATGCTTCCGGTAATCAGGGCAATAATGCAGGCCACAATGATGCCGGCTACCATGCCGACTAGCGGATTGAAATTGAATTTTGAAATAAGGATCATGGTGGTATATGCCCCGGCACCAAAGTAGGCTGCGTGACCAAAGCTGTACTGGCCGGCATATCCACCCAGAATATTCCAGGCAGAAGAGAGCGCAGCCATCATAAGCACCGAAATCAATACGCCAATAAAATATGGACTATCCCCTATCGCAAGTGGCAACAGTGCAGCAAACCCTGCGATAACAGCAATAATTATGATCTGTTTCATTTACTGCTCCCCTTTTTTACCTAACAGTCCTTGAGGACGAAGCAGCAGAACCATCAGAAAAATGATGAAAACCACAACATCTTTCCAGTCGCTTGAGAGGTAGGTTGATGACATTGATTCAACAATCCCGATAATAATACCTCCGACTCCAGCTCCAACAACCGAACCGAGACCGCCAAGAACACAGATTGTAAAGGCTTTCAGAAGAAAGGTATGACCTGCCAGTGGATGAATGTAATAGACTGGAGCTATCAGGGCTCCTGCGGTTGCGGCCAGAGCAGTCCCAAGACCGAATGCTATTGCACTCATCTTTGCGACGTTAATGCCCATCAATTGAGCAGCCTCCCTGTTTTGGCTTGTTGCCCACAATGCAAGACCGGTAGTGGTTTTCGAAAGAAAGAGGAAAAGGATTCCGGTGATACCGGCGGTAATGGCAAAGGATAATAACAAAGGTACTGATAAAGATATACCGCCAATATTGACTGCACTGCTTGAATACGATGTTGTCAGAATTTTCGGGTCACTGGTAAAAGCCAGAAGTGCGGTATTACTCATAATAAGACCAAGACCAATGGTCAGGAGAATCTGATTCTGATGAGGATGATGAATAATCCTGTGGATAAATACTTTTTCAATAATAAAGCCGAACAGAAAAGCTGTTGGAATAATCAGCAGAAGCGACAGATAAGGGTCAATATGAAGGAGGGTAAAGGCAAAATAGGCCAAATACATCCCCAGCATCATTAAATCGCCATGAGCAAAGTTGCTGATATTCATGACACCAAAAACAAGCGACATACCTATACCGGCTAAGGCATAGACTCCACCGGTCAAAATTCCGGAAAGCAAGGATTGAATAAAAAACATGATAATCTCCCTGTGAAATGAACTGCTAAAGTGATGGGGGCAGCTGATTACCTATAATAATACATTTTACGTTTCAGAATCAGAAAAAATGAACAACACAACAAGTTACAATTTATCGTCCATCGTCAGTGCCTCGCTGAATCGCATTCAACAGTTTTAGCTTCAGCTCTTCCTTTTCTCTGTATTTCAGCAACAGCATAGGGGTTGTTGAGGATGTTCTGCCGGTGGTCTATATTGGAAACTGTTAAATCATTTGCCAAAAATTAAACGCTCCAATTCGTAGATTGCCCATTTTTAGTAAAGGAACGCCACTATTTTCTTCATTACCGATAGCACTCGTACCTAATTGCATCGATTCAATTAGTTCGCTAAATTCATATTCTTTCCACTCACTCATTTCCCGCCCCCTGATTCCGACTCAACTCCTTTTCTATTTCTTCAATACTCGGCAGGCTGCCTTTCAAGTTTTCCGGCAGTGAGCGTGTCAGTTCGTATTCTGAAACGCCAATGGGTTTATGGATATCCCTGAGAGCGTATTCGGCAAATACCTTGTCTTTACTTTCGCAAAGTATCAAGCCAATGGTTTTTTCATCGGTTGTATGTTTCAGCAGATCATCCACAGCGGAGCAGTAAAAGTTCATCTTTCCGGCATATTCCGGTTTGAACTCACCTTTTTTGAGCTCGATGACAATGAAACAGCGTAACCGCAAATGATAAAAAAGGAGATCGATGTAAAAGTCTTTATCGCTGATTTCAAGATGGTACTGCCTGCCGACAAAGGCAAAACCGGCACCCAGTTCAACCAGAAATTTTTCGAGGTGTTTGATCAGTTCCGTTTCGAGTTCACGCTCGGCATAAGGTTCTGTCAGTGTAAGAAAATCAAAAATATAGGGATCTTTTAAAGCCTGCCGTACCATGTCGGATTGTGGCATGGCCAGCGTTTGTTTGAAGTTGTTGGCCAGTGAACCCTGACGGCTATACTGGTCGCTTTTAATCATTGCGGCAAGGGTATCGCGGTTCCAGCCGTTTGCTGCAGTCTGCTCCATGTACCAGAATCGAACCGGCACATCCTTGATTTTTTCAATCAACAAGCAGTGATGACCCCAGGGAATACCTGCAAGCAAGGCCTGCTCCGGTAATTTTGCAACAGCCTGTTGCAAAATTGAGGTCCCGTATTCTCTGGCAAAACGGATCATATACCCGATGTTCCGTTGCGAAAAGCCCTTGATCTCAGGCAGTTCGTTTCGGATATCCTTTGAAAGCCTGGGAATAACCGCAGCGCCCCAACCGGCCACCTTTTGTTTTTCCGCAAGCATCTTTCCGATATCCCAATACATGGAAATCAGTTCCGAATTGGCGGAGAGGATCGCTTTTGTTTGCGCTTGCCGTATTCGCTGCTTGATGTCGATCAGCAGCGTCTTGTAAAATGTCAGTTCACTCATTAGTCAATTTACTGATTTGATACGCCATAACCGCCCTGATCCAGTTTTTTAGCACGGTTTGCTGTGCATAATAGAGCGCTGTAAACGGAAATTAAGAACCAGCACATTTCGGAAAATAAGAACCGGCAGTTTGGCGTAAAATAACACCCATAGTCCTTCGTAGTTTAACGGTGCGAACCAAAACTAAACGAAGGGACTATGAGGACACCGTTAAAACGCTTAACAATGCACAATCAAGTTAAGGAACTTTTCCGAAAAGGATTCAACGACAGTCAGATCGCATGTATAGCCGGCATTCACCGGGAGACAGTCTGCAAATATCGGCTGATGAGCGATGATGATTTTTTGATATTTCTTCAGCAACAGAAGCTGCGTAACCGCAAGCTGATGCCCTATGAGTCGTTTGTAGCAGATCGGATCAAGAATTATCCCGCCTGTAGTTCTGCGCAGATTGAAGACTGGCTGAAAGAGCATTACCTGGACTTTCCGAAAGTTACCACCCGTACCATTTATGCTTTTGTGCAGTGGGTTCGCCAAACCCATAATCACCCGAAACCCAAAGGGCGGAATCGGCAATGTCATCCTGTTGAGGAGTTGCCCTATGGTCAGCAGGGTCAAGTTGATTTTGGAGAGTTATGGCTCATTGATCAAGACAAACATCGGATCAAAGTGCACTTCATGATCATGGTGCTCTCACGCAGTCGAAGAAAATATGTCCGTTTTACCAATCAGCCGGTAACAACTCGGTTTGTGCTCGAGGCTCACGAACTGGCATTTGCCTTCTTTGAAGGGATGCCAAAAACTCTTGTTTATGATCAGGACTGTACCCTTGTTGTTGATGAAAACAGAGGTGCGGTTATCCATACGGCAGAGTTCGAACGATATGTGCTGTTACGGAAATTTACGGTTCATTTATGCCGAAAATCAGACCCGCAAAGCAAGGGAAAAATTGAGGCCGGCGTCAAATATGTCAAAAGAAACTTTCTGGAAGGACGGACATTTGTAAATCTGGAACTCTTAAACCAGCAAGCCGTTGACTGGCTTCATCGTACCGCCAACACCAAGGTTCATGCCTCAACCCGTCTGATTCCTGACGATGAATGGAAGACTGAAGTCGGCTATTTGCGCCAGTATACCCCGATCCCCCTCGGGGGAGTTGCCGGTAAATTTTATAACGTCCGAAAAGACAATACGGTCTCCTATCGAGGCAATTTTTATTCTCTACCACTGGGCTCATACGAAGGTCCTGGTACAAAGGTACTGCTCAGTATTAAAGACGACCAACTTCTTCTTACTCACGAAGATACGAGGCTGTTAGCACAGCATATGATGGAGCATTCGAAAGGCAAGATTGTCATGAATAACCATCATCGCCGAGATACCTCCAGCAAAATCAAAGCACTTCAAGAAGAACTCTGCCGGCAATTCAGCGATCAGCAAAAGGCAGGGCTGTTTCTTGAAATGATTCATCATCGATTCCCCCGGTATCCACGCGATCAGTTTCAGCATATCCATAAATCGATCAGTGGTAGACCAATAGAACTCATCGACAACGTGCTGGAATATTGTATGGAACACCATCTGTTTTCCTCAGGTGAATACCATGATGTCCTGCAGCGGTTTGGTAAGACTCAAGAGAAAAAGAGGGATGTTGTCCTCAAAGAGTTCCGGCCTATAACCCCGCTGGGAGATCTGGACCTCATCTTTGCACTGACACCTGCAAGCAGCAAAATAACGGCCTATGAAAAACTTATGAATTGAACCCCATGGATACTACGATCAAAAACATAAAGGATTACGCTCGGGAACTTCGATTGAGTGCGCTGGCTCTAGAGTTGGAACCATTACTCGAAGATGCTCGCAGACAGTTGCCGGCTTACAGCGATTTTGCACACAGTCTCCTGCATACGGAAATCCTGTGCCGGCGCAAGGCCAAGCTTGAACGGAGCACGAAAACTGCCAGACTTCCTCTACTCCATGACCTGGACAAATACGACCATTCATTTGTCAATGGTATCATCCCGGCTCAGCTCAAGCAACTGCGTCAACTGCTCTGGCTTGACCAGCACTTCAACATGATGCTCATAGGCCCCAGTGGTACAAGCAAGTCCTTTCTTGCTGGCGGGCTTTGTTATGACGCGCTCCAGCTTGGCTACCGGGCACTGTTCAGAACTATGGATCAGATTATCCAGACTATTAAACTCAAGGAGATCACCAGTGCTGCTGCTCAGGAGTATAAGCGATTGCAAACGGCTCACTTGCTGGTTATCGACGATATCATGATGTTCCCGCTCGAAAAGGAGGTTGCTGTCGGTCTGTTCCAGCTTATCAACCAGATACATGAACAAACGTCCTTTATTATTACTACCAATAAAAATCCAAAGGAGTGGGCTGAGATGCTCGGTGATGAGGTGTTGGCAAGTGCTTTGCTTGATCGGCTGCTATACCGATGCGAGGTTATCAAACTCAATGCTGATAACAGCTACCGGCTTGAGCACCGAAAAACTATCTTTAAACAACAAAATCTGGTTAAAGGAGAAACCGTCCTAAAAAAAGAGGTCGTTTTATGAAGTAAATGGCTTCAATTTATGAACGAAAGCTTGTAGATTAAACTACGTCAAACTGCTGGTCGTTAATTGCCGAAATATGCGGAAATCAAATTTCCGCCTACAAGCGCTTCATTGCAATCCTTGCATTTGGCAATAATTGCAATGTTATGACCCCAGGGTAATTGTCCAACAAGCTGTTGGCTTATTATATCTTTTTGAGGGCTCTACCTATCCCTCCCTTCACGGACACAATCTACGATCTCATTTGTCGAAATTTGAGCTTTAATGGTTGGGACAGATAATGGTTGAAGTATTGGCTCGCGAATAACCAACTTGGCGGTAGACTTCTTTTCAGACTCTTTGATGGCCGCAAAAATACTATCAAGATCGTTGCCATATCTCGCCGCATGCGCTTTTTTTTCATCCGTTGGTATTCGTGTTACAATCCGTTCGGGCTGCCCGTGTTGCAGCAATCTGCATCGGTGTTAAGCGCTTTTTTCGTTATGTAATGCGTACCAGTCTATGAGGTGTCTTATCATCTTTTGATAAGAGGTATGATTTTTCTTTGCCTCATTCTTGAAAAATTCGACACTTGATTTTTTTAAAGCTATCGTAATCTTGACGTTTTCTTCCTTCAGGATTAATTGAGCAGGTGAAGGCAGAAAGTCTTTAATTACTTTTAATTCACCAAGTGGTTCATCAGTATATTTAATTTTGGTCTTCATATATTTTTCTCCCTTTTCTCCAGTATCCGGCTCCGAATATTCTGATAATATCATATCTATAGGTGAACCTTACCGTCATTATTCCTTCATCAACGCGCCCGATACAAAAAAATCGACTTTCTTCAGTGCTGTGATTAATATCTTCGACAATTATACGCTTTGGATCGAGAAAGGCGTATTGTGCTAATGAAAAAGGGACATTGTGTTTCTCTTGATTTTCCCTGTCCTTTTCTGCATCCCACTCAAAACGCGCACTTTTCATAAGATTAATTTACCACTATATGGCTTATTCAGCAATATATTTATATGGCTTAAGGAAGGCTCCTTCATTTCCGGAAATTCGGTCACTTCGAATTGTTCACTCATACCCCACAACTCCTTCAAATACCCTGCCAGCTCAACACTCGCCGCATCCCGTTCTTTCAGAATGCTGTGCAATGGCTGATGATATTTTCCCCAGAGGTTTTCGAGGCTTGATCGGAGCGTCTCGAACCATTATAACGGCAAATAATCAGGCTTTCTCCCAGCTGCTTCCACTGGTCTGCGTCAACATTTGAACAAATCAGACTATGATCACCTACAAAACCAGCAACATTTATGGGCAAAAGAGGTTGGTTGACGGAGATGTACGGGGCAGTGGATGCGTGACAGAAGCAGCGTCACAATAAATTTCCGTTTAATGAGACAGTTAGAAAATCACCCCAACCACCCTTTATAATTCCACTGCATTCAGCCAGGGGCAACTCTCTATTTATTGCTGGAATTAAAAAAGCGCCCTCATAAATGATGAAGGCGCTTTGGTACTGGATTTTCTGGTACACGTATTCGTCTTGAACTTACCGGGTGAAAGGATAAACCAGTTTCTTCTTGCTGAATTTAGCAGGAAAAACTGTTTCATACTTGCCGTTTATAATCTGCTGAACCAGCATTGGGTGATTGTTCTGGTTTGTAAAGCCGCTGTAGTCTGCAAATTTTACAGGACCTAAAATACCATTCCAGCTTCCGGCTTTAAGGCCTGCACGAAGTTTGGCTGAAGTATTGTTTTTGTTAGCGGTTTCAACCATAATCCTCATTGCCTCATAGGCGCAGGCTGCGTGATAGGATGGCTCTTTGGCAAATTTTGCCTTGTAACGCACAGCAAAGTCTGCTGCTCCCGGCCAGTTGACATCATCAGTCCACTGTGTAGCGGAAACCACCAGATTGGATATTTCAGACTGCTGGGCAAACTGGGCTGTTGTATAGCCGGCTCCTGCACCAAGAAAGGCTTTTGGAGTAAGTCCGATTTCCTTGGCCTGACGCATCAGCAGAATGGCGTCAGCATCATAGGAGACAAGAAAAATAAGATCCGGATTTGCTGCTTTTACTTTAGCGAGTGAAGGGCGGTAGTCAGGCTGTCCCTGCTGGTACTTTTCATTGGCAACTTCCTTTAAGCCCATTTTCAATGCGTTATCCTGAGCGGTTTTCACCGTCGAAACGCCAAAATCCGTAGCCGCATAGACATATGCAATTGTTTTCGGCTTATATGCTGCCACTGCCGACATCAGTACGCTTGAATAAACATTGGCAGGAGCATTCAGCCTGAAAACGTTTTTGTACCCTTTCATTGTAATTTCTTCTTTTGCTGCCGCAGGCACAAGGATAGGCACCTGATACTGGTCGGCCCTTGAAGCAACCACATTTGCAGCGCCGGAGGTATAAGGCCCGACAACACCAATAACGGCATCACGTGTTACAAGCTTTTCATAGGCAGCGAGGGCATTTTTCGGATCACCGCCGTCATCCTCCTTGATCAGTTCGACCTGAATGCCTTTTGCTTTCAAGTCTTCAATGGCCATTGCCGCGCCATTAGTGAGGTTTTCTCCAATCTGAGCCTCTTTGCCGGTAATGGAGTTGATAAAGCCGATTTTCACCGGAGCAGCCTGAGCAAGTATGGGTAAAGCCAACATGGCTGCGGCGACAATTGAAAGAAAGTTTTTCTTCATATGCTGTTACTCCTGATGTTTGAGTTATTGACACTGCTGAGTTCTACTTAAAAACGGCCTATTCCATGAGATATAAAAAAACTGTCACGAGATTTAATTTACAACAAAATAATCCGCAATCAACGTAATCAGAGTTTTCAAATATTTTACAGAAAAGACGAAGATACCCTTTTGATATTATCGGTGATGCTCTCGTTATAACTGAAAATTATGTACATTAACCGAATTATAAAAAAATGACATCTTAAATCTGGAGGGAAAATGAGCGTAAAAAACACCATTCTTGATGTAATGAAAAAAGAAGGAACCCCTCTCAATGCAGGCCGGATTACCGAAATTAGCGGACTGGATCGCAAAGAGGTGGACAAGGCTTTGAAAGCGCTGAAAGATGAGGAGCTAATTGTCTCCCCTAAGCGTTGTTTCTGGGAGCCAAAGAAATAATTTGCAACTGTAAGTCACAGAAAGATTATTGCCAACCCCAATAACCATACTGCATCACGACGATGACAATGAAATTATTTGTACCTGCTTTTTTTATCGTCGGACTTATTTCCCTCGGTGCCTGCAGCCCTGAAAAACTTCCGCCTTCTGATGAGGCTCTGGAATCCAAGGCCGAGGCTTTAGCTGAACAGAAAATAGAAACAGGCAAAAAAATCTACGAATCAAATTGTGCCGGCTGCCATGACAGCGGTGTATCAGGAGCTCCAAAACCTGGAGACAAGGACGCGTGGCGTGAGCGGATTACACCAGGCATCGCCGCTATGGTAAAGAAATCAATTGAAGGGTATGAAGGGAAAACCGGAGTCATGCCTCCAAAAGGCGGCAACGATACCCTGACCAATGAAGAGGTAGCCAATGCCGTTGACTTTATGACCGTGAATTTGAAATAAACAACGCATCCCTGAGACCAGAATGCCGTGCTGTCTTTTTCCTGACAGCACGGCAAAACACATCTTCACCGGCCCAGATTTCAACACTCTCTTTAGCTCTCGTTATACCGGTATAGATCAGCTCCCTTGTGAGAACATCACTGTCCGCCGGAGGCAGAACCATCACTACACGCTTAAATTCCGAGCCCTGGCTTTTATGGATAGTCATGGCAAATGCAGTTTCATGCTGGGGAAGCCGCTCGGGCATGATGCTGCGCATTCCGCCATCGGGAGCAGGGAAAAAAGCCATGAGTGCTCCCCCGCGATCAGGATCAGGAAAAAGCAGACCTGTATCGCCATTGAAAAGCCGCATTGCATAGTCATTGACGGTTACAAGTATTGGACGCCCCCGGTACACACTGCTCTGGGGATCAATCAAACATCCTCTTGCAAGAATAGTTTCAACCGTGCTGTTAAGACCTGATACTCCGTAAGGTCCATCCCGCAAGGCACAGAGAACACGGAACCCTCCGAAACGCTCCAGGGCCACCGAAGCTGATTCAGCAGCAAGATATCTTTGATATCCTTCAAGCACTTTCTCCTTCAGTAACCCTCTCAGCTCCTCCCGTGACGGAAGATCCTGCCAGGCAATACCATTCAGTCTTTCACCTTTCAGCAACGCCAATGCATCCCGGTCAAATCCGGCATTAACCGCCCTGCTTATTTCGCCAATACCGCTTTCACCCTGAAACCTGTAGTTTTTTTCAAGTTTTATCAGTGAACCACTCAGTAGCGAAGCCTCGCTCCCCTCCTCACCTGCGCTGCAGATATCACCAAGGACTGCGCCCGCTTCCACGGAAGCAAGCTGATCCTTGTCGCCCAAAAGAATTAGCCGGGCAGAAGGCTTGAGAGCTCCAACGAGAGCGGTCATGAGAGGCAACGCAATCATAGATGCCTCATCAACAATAACAGTATCAAACGGCAGCGGATTTTTTGATGAATGACGAAAACGGGATGATCCTGAAAGAGCGCCAAGCAGACGCTGAATCGTCACGACACTGTCAGGTATTGCGGCCTTTATCTCTTCTGAACACGCAAGAGTCGGCCTCATATCATTAACAGATGCTTTCAGGCGTGCAGCGGCCTTGCCTGTCGGGGTGGTCATGGCAATCTTTTGCCTACGGCCATCATTCTGCTCAAGCAGCAGCGCAAGAATCCTGACAACCGTCGATGTTTTTCCTGTGCCGGGCCCTCCTGAAATAACCGAAAACTGCTTATGCAGCGCCATTGAAGCAGCCTCCTTCTGGCGATCACTCTTTTCACCCTCACAACCCGGGAAAAGTCGCTCAAGACCCTCCTGCAGGATTGCCTCATCAATGCCCTCATTGAGCGATGAGGCTTTGTGAAGAATGTTTCGGGCAAGCTCCTGTTCATAACGCCAGTATCGATAAAGATACAATCGATTGCACACATCCAGCACAAGAGGCCGCTGCTGACCCGGCCATCCAACTGTAGGCATAGTTCTGAGTAATGCCTCAAGAGCATCAACCACCGGCACAGCAATCTCTTTTCCATCCAGTGACAGCGTCTGCCCTGCGCATTCGGCCAGAGCAAGACAGCTATTCCCCTCTCCAACGGCTCTGCTCGCCAGAGAGACAAGCAGACGGAACAGATCATTGGAGGTGCCGCCGCTCTCTCTGCAAATAAATGCTGCGAACTGCCGGTCAATGGCACGCTCCTGAATCAGTATGGCCATGTTATCCTTCCTCATCTATAAGCAGTTGCGTCAACTCCAAAATAAGCTCTTCTGAAGGACGATCACGGCAAAAGCCTGTTGTTTCGCCCATCTCCATGCTTGCCCCACGCAGAAAAACATAGATTACCCCTCCGAAATGGGTGGCGTAGCGATAGTTTTTCACCCTCAGGGAGAGGTAACGGTTAAGCGCCACAGTATAGAGAAGGTACTGAAGAGCATAAAGATTATTTCCCATTGCATCTTTCATGGCCTCCTGTCCGTAATTCTCTATCGTATTGCCAAGGTGGTTTGATTTCCAGTCAACAAGGTAGTATTTGCCTTCTCGCTCGAACACCATATCGATAAATCCCATCAGCATACCCTTCACCGCTTTGAACTGCAATTTTCCGGCATGTGCGGCAATAGTATCAACACCTCCCGAAAAAACGCCATGACGCGCAAGTGCCTCACCGAGCCGAGGCGACGAGACAAGCCGGAGCGGAAAGAAAAACTCCAATTCCGTTATCCAGCTTTCAGGACGTAAGCTGCCGAGGGTAAAGGTTTTTTCCGCTGATGCGAGTGTTGTCGAGAGAACGTTATGAACCATAGTTGTAATGGAGGGCAGCCACTCCTTCGGGTAACTGAAGCGCTCAAGCCCTTTTTCAGCAAGATCAAGCACGCTGTCCTGCGAAGGAGAGGCAAAATCAAGTTTTTCAAAAATCCAGTGCATGAATATTCCCGCCTGCGCACCTCGCGGAAAGCTGAAAATAGTGTTCCCTTCATCAACTGCCCGCGGTGTGATATTTTCACCCCTTGCCTCATCTCTGTCGGGCAGTTCAGCATGTTTTGAAGCATGTTTCTGTTCATTCCGGCTGAACGAAGTGAAGCTTGATACCCTCCAGCTGGTGTCGATAGTCCCGGTGAATGTTCGCAACCGGGGCAAAAAAACCTTCGGCGTTGACGGAAGATCAAAACGAGCCTGGGCAGCCGCAATACTTTCACTGTTCAACCGCTCAAATGAGATTGACCCATCAGAGCTGTCTGCCAGTTCCTGCAGATGGCGCGTCATGGTCTCTGCCGTTATGCTCTTCGCCACTCCGGCAAGAAGAGATGCCTGATTTTCTGCCGCCCTTACTTCAGGAGAGGCATGAAAAAGATAGTTGATCGGCGATATATCCGCACCTGTTTTAGTGGTTAACAGATAACATCTATTCCTTGCTCTGGTCAAAGCGACGTAAAGCAGTCTGAGGCTTTCAGCAAGCGTCTCTTTTAGCGAAGCCAACTGGTGAGGGGCAAACTCGCCTGACCCGAAATCCTTGACGAGCTGCCACTCCTCATCATGAAACATCACCACATTTCCTCTGTTGCTTACTTTTCCCCACAGAAAAGGAGCAAAGACTATCGGGTACTGCAGTCCTTTACTGACATGGACTGTAACAATTTTTACCGCAGCTTCATCTGTTTCAAGACGTATCTGGTACTCATCGGCAACATCGGCGGCGCCAATTCTTTCGCCAAACCATGCGGCAAGCCCTTCCATCCCTAGCCTCTGCTCATGATCCTCATTGTGCAGCAGTTCAAAACAGTGCAGGAGATTCGTCAACCTGCGTTCACCTGAGCGATCCGGCAAGCTCAACATGCGCCCCCGAACCCCTTCCGCAGCCATCAGCTCCCGAATCATCACCATAAATCCCCGTTCAACCCAACAATGATGATAGTGCCGGAAATTCTTCAGGCACTCTATCCACCTCTCTTCATCATCAATCAAATCCGCAATATCGTTGCCCGATCGGCCAAGAATATCGGTCACCAGTGCTGAGCGCACCTTCGTCTCGTTTCCAGGATCACACAGGGCCGAAAGAAGGATACTAACCTCCATGGCCTCCGCTGAGGCAAATATGCTCATATCGCTCTGCATCACCCCGGCAATGCCCCTTGCCTTGAGAGCATTCGACACAATTCCAGCCTGTCGATGTGTCCGCACAATAACGGCAATATCTCCCGCCTTAACATTCCGTTGGCCAGACTCCTCAGCTATCCGGACATCCTGCAAAAGCCGGCATATTTCATTGGCTACAGCTCGAGAAGCAAACGTGCCGGCATCATCTACCGTCATTGCACCACTCTTGCCGTCACAAGCATCCATGAACCAGAGCTGAAGGGGCGCCAACACTCTATCTTCCAGAAGTTCACCCACTTTAGTGCTTCCGGCATTCAGCGCATGATAGGCGATACCTTCAAAGAGAAAAGGATTTTTCTTTTGATCAAACAGGATGTTAAAAGCTTTAAGCAGCCGGGGTGTGGAGCGCCAGTTTTCGGCTAAGGTAAAGCGCTTCTCTTTTCCTGTTTCGCGTGCAGCGCTCATATAGGCAAAAATATCGGCCCCACGGAAGCTGTAGATAGCCTGTTTTGGATCACCTATCAGAAAAAGGGGTGCATCAGATCCGGAATATATCGTTCGGAAAATTTCATACTGTACCGGATCAGTATCCTGGAACTCATCAATCAAAGCTGCGCCATATTTTTTCCGGAGCAGAAGGGCGAGCGCCTCTCCCCCGCTTTTCGACACAAGCGCATGAAGGAGATCGTCAAGAAGATCATTGAAAAACCGTACGTTTCCAGCCTGTTTGAGAATCGGAAGATTGTTGCGGTAAAAGCTTACAAGTTCGGCCTGCAAAGCGAGAAACCGCTGCTCCATACCGGCATAAAGTGTTTCACAGAGTCCGAAAAAGGGGTGAACGGGCGGGGAGCTTTTTGGTTTAGTTCCTTTTGCAATAGAGGAACGGGTGAACTTTGCAAAGCCCTTGAAAAGATCGAAAGGATTGCCTTCTGCAACAAAAGCATCCATCAGCAGAAAAAGCGGCTCAATAAGGTCAAGCCGATATGACTCTGCAGCTCTCCCCAGTCCTTTGTCACTCCTCATAACCTCCTGTACGGACTCCTTCGAATTTTGCCACATCTCCGCTATCTCTTTCCCAGCATTGAGGCATAGAGCTTCAAGCACAGCAACAGCATCGGCACTGAATTCAGGAATGACCTTGACAGCTGAACCGGCCTGAAGCTCCTTAAGGAGAGAGGCGAACAATTCTGGCGCTTTATTCTGAAGAGCATAAGTGAGCAGAGGCGCAGAATCAGTAAAAAAGTGAATCCTCCAGAAATCATCAAGAAGCTCCTGAAGCAGTGCCCTCTGATCTTTAATCAACTCCGTGTCGTAGAGCGATCCGGTTTCAAAAACATTATCCTGCAGTGCTCTCAGACAAAAGCCGTGAATGGTATAAATCGAAGCTGTATCAAAATCTCCGAGTGCCCGCTCAAGAATATCCTTAACGCCCGCAATGCCAGAGAGCCGAGCTTTCTCTGAGAAAGAAAGAAGAAAAGCATCTTCCGTTATCGAGCCCTCTATAACATCGAGCGCTTCCCTTATCCGGCTGCGGATTTTTGCACGCAGCTCTTTGGTCGCTGCCTCGGTATAGGTTACAACAAGAATCTCTTCAGGCCGAAGCCCCTTCTCCACAAGCAGGCGAAGATAAAGAGAGGCAATAGCATAAGTTTTGCCTGTTCCTGCACTGGCCTCAATCAAATTCATCCCCGCCAGCTCAACAGAGGCATGGTTCAGTCGTTCCATCCACCCCCCTCAGCCCTAAGCACGATCAACTCCACAATCTTCTGAACCAGAACAGCTCCCTTTATTATTGCGGGTTTCCTGACCCATCATCCGCTGCTGTATCCATTTTTCGCTTCTGCCATGTTGTTGCCAGTAATCACGGGCCCGATCGAGGGATCGAACTGGATCCGTCATATCTTGAATGCGTTCATAGCCCACTTTGGCCAACCATTGTTTAAATGGCTCTGCTTTGGGAGACGGGATTGATTGGATAATCCGTAAAAGCCCCTGAACATTTGCACAATCTGTAGCATATTTTTTACCATCTGAAGATTTCAGTTTCAGTTGTCGACAATTTGTCGACAACTGAAACCCATCTTCACTTTTTACCCTGACCTTCATTTTAAACCAATAATCTCGTGGATTAGAGCTCTCTGTCAGAACTGCAACAACATCAATAATTGAAAAGTACCAGGTTTCAGTAGCATCATCAAAGTGGCGGCGGATGGGTATATTTTCAAAAGCAATCAGCGATTCTTCTTCACTCATGATCAGCTTCCTCATATAGGTTTAAATTTCCAGGCACTGTCACCTCATCTCTTTATACTTCTAAAAATATGATAATGAGCGCAAGGGAAATATCTATCCCACTCAGAACTCATCACTCCGCACTGTTATCTATCATCGGCCTGAGCAGCTCAACCGAGAGGCGGCAGAACTCATCATCAAAAGGCTCCCCTGAACCGAAACAGCGACGGATTGCAGGGTCAGAACCCTCGCCAGGATTCGGATTGAAGGGTGAATCCCTCCATATCTTCCGGGCCTCATCAAGAGAGTCCTTCGCCGCATAAGCCATCGATGAACGGGGAAAGAAATGCAGAGGCCTCTGCATTCCCTCCCGGTAACGTTTCATCAGGTTCTCAAGATGGCCGCGGGCATCGGGCAATTTTGTAAAGCTTCTGACTTCATCGGCCATAACCAGAGTTGTTTCGAGCGGGTACCCCGGATGAGTCACTGTATTAAGTACCAGATGTTCAATCCAGCTCCTCATCTGATCCTTCATTTTCAATCTTGCACACCGATAGTGCAGCAAGTGCCGAGGCCACAGCCTATCAAGCTTACCGGTCAGACGGAATTCGCCGACTTCAACGTCAATCTCAAGCGGGGGAAGCGGTATCTCAATTCCTGTATTATGTCGAACAACGCCCGCAAATGCCTGCACATCATCAGCAATTTTCCGGAAAAGCAGCTCTCCATGCCGGGCAGGAGGAAGCATCCCCCGGCTTCTGAACAACGGCAGCATCTCCCCTGCATTGCCGCCTTCAAGTTCAAACTCAAGCATCTCCTGCTTCATCTGGTAAAGCTCCAGTCCCTCAAGATCAAAATGCTCCCGATCTTCAAGCGGCAGTGCCATTGACTCAATCCTGATGCCAAGCCTGTTCACAAGAAAGAATGCCGAAGGATTATCGTAAAACCGCATCAGCTGCTCAAGAGATAGTTCTGTCAATCCCTCTTGACGCATATCCGGAATCTCCTTTAACGACTCACCTATAAATGGACGAATTGTTTGTGTGCTGCTTACCTTTTCAACAAGTGCCCGGTAATTTTCAGCCGAATAGCTGAAAAGCGGAGAGTCTGCAGTAAAGTATTCGGGATTGAAGGCTTGCAGACGATGACGAATCACCAGATGCTTTTCCACTGAATGTTGTACATCCGGCAGAGAAAATCCCCTTCGAACCGCATCAAGCAGCTCACTGACAAGCACCGATGGAGGCAAATCGCTGTTATCCCTGATACTTTGACCGACATAGCTGATATACAGAGAGTCACGAGCAGAAAGGATGGATTCAAGAAAAAGATAACGATCCTCATTGCGCAGCGATCTATCTCCCCTGGAAGGGCTTTTTGCAATGAGGTCAAACCCCGGAGGTCGACTCTGTCGGGGGAATGCACTATCATTCATACCGATAAGAGCAACAACCCTGAAAGGGATGCTCCGCATCGGAAGCATGGCGCAAAAGGTAATTCCTCCGGTCATGAACCCCACACCCTGCTCCTGCAGTTCAAGACGTGATCTGAGAAAGGCGATCATAACGGCAGGCTCCACATCCCCGGTAAAAGCGGCTGAACAGGCTGTCGCTGTGATCTGCTCCGCAAGCATGGCAATAGCGGTATATTCCCGTTCAGAACTCTCATCAGGAGCAATAAAATCACTCAGCAACCGGTTGAACTGAGCGCTCCACTGATGCAGTGACCGTGAGGGTGCCATTTGTTTAACAAAACGATCAACCGTATGCACGAACTCTGCAAATTTACCGAGCGTCTCAGCATGAGAACCTGTACTGTCATCATAGGGGAGAATGCCGTTAAAAAGCAGACTTTCATCAGGCATAGCATATCCAAGCAGCAGTCTGTCCAGCCCAGCCATCCAGGAGTTTTCACGATAAGCTGGTATTGCAATGCCACTGCGATCTCCCTCATCCATTCCCCAGCGGATTCCGCTCTTTTCAATCCAGCCTCGTATACGCTGAAGTTCATCATCATCCATCGAAAAACGCCGGCTGACCGGTGGCGAAGCGAGCAGATCAAAGAGTTCAGATGCCCGAAAGCGGCTTCCGTAAAGAGCGATCACTTTGAGTACTGCACCGGCAATTTCACCCTCGTTCATCATTCGCCGATCGGCAATCGAATAAGCAAGTCCGGCAGCACCGTCACTTCCTCCACCAAAAACGCTTGAAATGTAGGGCGAGTAGGTCTCGATATCAGGCGTCATCACCACAATATCTCTCGGACTCAACTCCCCGTGCTGTTCGAGCAGAAAGAGAATGTTGTCATGCAGAATCTCAATTTCACGAAGCGGACTGTGGCAGGAGTGTATCCAGAGAGAGCGGTCCAGGCTGTCAAGCACTCTTTTATCGCCATCCTCACCGGTTCCGGACAGCTTCAGAATATCTGACTGCAGGGCATGCAGCAATGTTGATTCCCCGGGATCCACATAGCTCTCCTCATTGATAAACGCCTCGTCACTAAGGTCGATTATCATCTCGGAAAAGTCACGACCAATCGTCCCAAGAGAAGCGAGCAGAGGGTTTCCTTCACTCCGTAATGGACGCTCTGAAGCTGAAAGCCTTGCACTTGCCTTTTTTGACATAATGTCGCCCCAGTACTCACGTGTCGGACTCAACAGAAAGAGGTTCACCTCCGTCGCGGTTGAGACAGCAGAAAGAATATCAAGATGGAATTTCGGGAGATATGAAATGCCGAAAAGTGCAATCCTTTCAGGGACATCATGCATTTCCACTGCCCTGAAGCCCCTTTCGGAGCAGAATATCTCCTTCAGTTTTCCCCGATGCTGACCATCATTTCCCAAGGCCAGTTGCCGCCAGAGTATTGCCTGCCAGGCCTCTTCGGCAGGCTCAGGAAGTGCCTTTTCCCAGCGGCCAAGCATTTCTGAACGATAGAGCGTATACTGGTCAAAGGTATCTGCTATTTTTTCTGAAAGCTGAAACCTCTTCAGTCCGTTATGGTCATCGGCAAGGTATTGATTGAGAGATGCGAAAGGTGCTGAATCAAGAAGATCATCGAGAAGCCGCAATATCCTCCAGGTCATAACCTCCGGGGCAAAGGAGGATGAGTCGGGAGAGGGAGAAAAAAACTTCTCAAACAGCTCCTGAACCATGGCGTTCGGAAACGGATAATGACCGTTGGCCCAAACGCCATACCGGGAGGCAAGCTGCATCGAGAGCCACCGCTGCATTCCCTTGCTCTGAACAACAATCACCTCCTTTGTAAAAGGGGATTCCGGGGGCTCCCGCAGCGTTGAAGCCAGAGCATCAACCAGAACTTCCATCCGGTTGCTTGTAAAGAGATTAAGCGCCATCCATGATCTTAGTCAAGTTCAAAGAATAGGTACTATAGGACTTATGGGACTTATAGGACCTATTCTTAGTTAATTCTGCGAAGCATCAA
Organism: uncultured Chlorobiaceae bacterium; assembly: GCA_903895195.1. Lineage (GTDB taxonomy): Bacteria > Bacteroidota > Chlorobiia > Chlorobiales > Chlorobiaceae > Chlorobium. Next base: position 35,867 of record CAITSZ010000046.1, on the reverse strand, counting down.
TCGCCTCCATAGCCTTCCTGCGGAATCCAAGCGGATCGGAAATCTGCGGGATCGGCGTTATTCCCCCCCCGGTACCGTTGATGTGCAGGGTACCGAACCCCAGAATTCGGCCAAGGACACTCTGTTCCACATGGAAGCTCTCAACCTTGCTGTGATTCAGCTCGATGGTGCTCCGTTTGATAAATCCGAATTTAGCTATCACTCTTTTGGAGGTCACCGCAAGCTCAGTTGAGTGATGTTTGATCGCCGCATCAGCAAGATACCACAAGGCTGGAATCAAAGCCAGAAAGCCTGCGTTCCTTACCAGCAGAGAGACCTGAGTCTCCCCTGCCATCGATGTTTTCAGCGCATAGATAAACAGTGCGACAGCGGCACTGCTGAAAAATATCGCCTTCAAAAAAATAGTCCAGTGGAGTCGTCCTACCACAAAGACCTTTTCTCCCTGCATCAGGTTTTTTTCAACATATCCCAAAGTTGTTCCTCCTTGTTTAGCTCAAGTTTTCCGTTTCAGCTTGAAGTTGATGAATAAAGACTTTTCCTGAAGATTGCAACTCTCTGGCAGTTTCAACAATCTGCTTATGATGAGTAAAAAGAATGACCTGCGTTTTTTCCCCAAGGCTGCTCAATGCTTTTATAGTAGCAGCAGAACGCCAGTCGTCAAAATTGATAAGGATGTCGTCCACAATAAAGGGCATCGGCTCACTTGACGCTATCCTCCATTCAAGAGTCGCAAGACGCAGGGCAAGATAGAGCTGGTCTCGAGTTCCCGAACTCATAGCTTCAACATGCAGGCTGTTGCTGTTCGAACGAATCGCTTCCAATACCAACCCGCCATGGTCATCAATATCAGTGCGCAATGCGGTAAATGAGCCCATAGTCAGTTCCATAAAGTACCGGCCTGCAATTTTCAGCACAGGATCCTGATTTTCAGCCCTGTATCGTTCTGTCTCTTCACGAAGAATTTTAGAGGCAAGTTTAATACGGATATAGCGCTCAGTCAATCGTCGTATTTTTGTTATTGAGCACTGTAAAGCTTCTGCAAGATCAGCAGCCTTCGAACTCCCGTCCATCCGGTCAAGTTCATTCCGCTTTCTTCCAATACTCTCTGAACACTCCTGTATTGCAGGGTCGAGTATATTTTTAATCTCGTTGTTCATTTGCTCAATCAGACCGGGAAGTTCGAGAGAGTTCACAGTTTCAGCCTGCACTTCCAGATCGCCAAGCGGAAGACCTTCAGCAATCCTGCTCAGACGGCGTTCCACCTCAATGAGGCTACTGGTAAGAAGGGCAAAGTGAACGGCCCGCTGCTCAGCCTCAATCAACCCTTCTCGGCTATCACAACCAGCCTGTTGCAACATTACCGTCATCTCCTCCTTATAGCTCTTCAGCTCCGACTGACTTTTCAGTATGGAATTATCCAGAGTGTTGAGTTCTTCACTATCCTGCTGTAAAACTGCTTTTTCCTCTCTGGCAGTGGCAAGCCGGCTTTTAAGTTCGTTGACCGCTGAGCGTGCATCGAAGAGTGCAAGATCAGAAGCAATTTTGTTGGCCAGAACAGCAACATCAGCTTCAAAACACAATATATCCCTATCAATTCCCTCTATCCTTTTTCTGAACTCATCAGCTTCCTTCAATTTGTCAAAACAGCGCTGAAGAGTATCAATAAAATCAAGCACCTCTACAGGACGCATCTTGATGCTGAGCCCGAGAGGAGTAACGGCCTCCTCCCAATCGGAGCGCCACCCTGCTATTTCTCGTTCAGCCCTTGTAACGCTTACCTTTGCCTGTTCTAAAGCTCTCTTCAGACCGTGGATTTTTACCTCTAAAGATTCGCGGCGGTTATTAGCTGTTTCATGCAGATCAAGAAGAGTACGACAGTATGCAAGAATATCGTTCAGCTCCTCTCCCGGAAACTCTTTTTCTGTCGCTGTTCCGTCAATTTCTTTTATCAGCTCTTTTCTCAACTCCCTGCGTCGAGAAACCTTTATCAACAGCTCCTTTGCTCTCCTGTCAAAGGCAGCGACCTGCAAACGCAGACTTTCAAAAGCACCGATCCAAGCCCGCATTTCTCCGGGCGATAACGGGGTAAAGGCAAAAGGAACCCAAACCTCAAGCCAGCGGCGGCTCACCTCAGCAACTGCACGTTGCGCTGCTGCCTCAGACTCACCAATTTCAGTCAGCCTTTTTTCTATAGTTTCAACCCTGGCTTTCAATGCTGCATGCTGCTGAACTCGATCGGCTTCATGGTAAAGCCTGTCTGCAATATGATCGGAAACAGAGACCATCCGTTCATACGACTCCGGAAGCGAAAGTCCGGGGTCATAGGCACGGCTCTCTTCAGCAACATCCTCCCGCTGAATCCATTGACGACGCAAAAGCATCCAGCCATGGTCACGCCGATTCCTGTTTCTTCGTAACTCTTCTTCATCAGGCACATCAGAAGCAACCTCAAGATTAAGCAACTGCTCCTTTACTGCACTCCTCTCCTTTGCAAGAGCCTCTTTTTCAATGTCCAGCTGCCGCACTTTATCACCGAGTAAGCGAAGCTCATCATCAAACAGATTTACAGTTTCAGGCAAAGGAATAGAGAGATGCCCGGCAAGTTCGAGCGTTCCATTCCAGAGTCCCAGACGGTTGAGTGCAGCACGGCACTCTCTTTCAGCATTTTCACCTTCAAGGCGGAGAATCATTATCTCCCTGTCAAGATCACCAGCTCTCTCTGCGGCCGAAACCGCAACAGAAAGCCCTGCAGTTTCAGTTACCGGCAAAAGCCTCTGCAGTTCACTCCAGGCCTCATCCAATGCCTTCTGAGCATCCTCTTCCTGAACCCTGGCTCCCCGGATTACCTGCCTGAGAGCTGCATAGCTGGTATCAAGCTCATGAACACTCCTTCTTTTTGCCAGGCCGGGACGCAAGCTTTCGACCTCAACAAGAGATAATTCCGGCTTAATCTGTCGAAGCAGATTCGCAGCCTCAGAACGGGATGCCATTCGCTGCCCGTCTCGCAGCGGCCGGTCACTTTGCGCTTTCAGGTACTCACCAAGTCGCTGATGCAGCTGTTCGATTGTGACCGCCTCATCGAGAACACCGGAGTTAAAAGCAAGCGCCTTGATTTTTTCAAGACGAAAATGGCGCATTGCCTGCTGCTCTTCATTCAGCATGCGCACTTCCCGCTCTTTTTGCTCTAAAGTAGTGCGGCGCTCGCTGAAGTCAGCCGGCAGGGTCCGCACCGCTCCCAGCTCAGCAAACTGTTTGAGGATACTCTTGCGCTCCCACAGATCAGGCATAGCATGCAGTAATCGCTCGAGCCGCAGTTTTTCAGTTTCCAGATTTTGACGGGTAGTCTGGAGTTCAAATTTTTTTCTTAACGCCTCATCGAGGGCACGTTGGTGGTCATCCCACTCCCTGCTCGGAAGCGTTGCCTGCTTTAATTGAAGCTGCAACACCTTATGAAAAGCCAACGCTTCATTGATGGATTTGCTCGATCCTTGAGGTCTGAACAGGCTGTCAGCTTCAGAGTCAAGCTCATCCATAACAGGTTTCAACGAAGCCAGACCGGCACCAGCGGCAAAAAGGGCTTTTCCAACCTCTCCCTGCTGATCAAGAATGCCTTGTCCTCCTGAAACGAGCTTTTCATGATCAATCCCGTAAAGGTCTTCAAAAATGTTTTTGTCAAGTCCACCGAGATAAGGGGTCAGCGCCAATGGATCGATTGTGTTGTCGTGCAGGTCAAACAGATCGTTCTTGTTTCTTTTCCGACGAAAAAAAGTCAGCTCCTTTCCGTCACCGCCCTCAAGGCATCCTCCGACCAGAAGCTGAGCGTTATGGTGAATAAAATTATCATTGGTACGTTGGGGAAAGCCGAATAAGAGCGCATGAAGTGCTCTCATGGTTGTGCTTTTGCCGGCTTCATTCGGCCCATATACTATATGCAGACCCGGCAAGGATGAAGAGAAATCAAGAACAGTACCCGAAAAAGGGCCAAAGGCTTTCAGTGCAAGGCTTTTAATTTTCATGGTGGCCCCGCTGCTGTATTTTGCCCATCAGAAGCTCCTGCACCTCTTCGCGCATGGCCGAAAGCTCTTCCTCCCGGGGCAGGAATGGATCGCCATCGTTCAGCAGTTCAACAGGAAGTTTGCAGCGCAATTTCTCGAACTCAGGAATAATTTCAATAAGGCTGGCGGTTTCAAACTGAATCGCTTCAATTGACTTCATCAGTAATTCGACAGGCGAATCACCTGAAATAAGTGCAGCGGCATTCTGAGGTTTTTGGGTTTTGAAGAGAGCTTTTTCAATCCAAACATCACCAAGCCCTGCCGCTATAGCCCGAAACTCTTCATGCAACTGAAGGGCATTTTCATAAAGCCGGCCATGCAGTGTTGTAACTCCCTCTATAACCACTCTTGCTGCCAACGGACGGCCATCAGCTCGAACTCTTTCACCCTCAAGGTTTTCCCTGACAAGCTCGATCAACTGCTCCATACTATTGATGCCTGCAGCATTAACATGGCAGACTACCCATCGAAGAACATCAAGTTCTCTGGGCTCTACAGAGAGTACCCGTCCATCCTCAACCGACACCAGCGTACATCCTTTGGGGCCTGTTTCGCGGCTATGACGTCCCTGAATATTGCCCGGAAACACAACCCAGGGATCGCGGCAGACCTCTTCGCGTTGATGAACATGTCCTAACGCCCAGTATTGATAGCCTTTTGAGCGCAACGCGTCCAGTGTGCAAGGAGCATAGGGTTCATGACCGGGACGTCCGTTAAGACCGGTATGAAGCAGTCCGATGTTAAAGAGCGATGGATCGCCCTGGGGATAGTTCCGGACCAGATCATCCGTCACCGATCGAGCTGAAAAACTCTGCCCGTACAGAGCAACCCCGAAGCGATCTATAATGTGGCTTCCCACATGCGCGTGGGGGAAAAGGGTGACGTTTTCCGGCAGCTTCAGCGATCGGGTTATCTGCGCGGCAGCATCATGATTTCCAGATACCATAAATACCGGAATACCTGCATCACGCAATTTCCCCATTTTAGCTATAAAATAAATCCCTGTATTATAGTCCTTCCAATCCCCGTCATAGAGATCTCCGGCAAGCAGGACAAAAGCCACCTTCTCATCGACAGCCAACTGCACAAGATTATCAAAAGCCCGACGGGCCGCCTGACGGATCTGTTCAAGCGGAGCATCCTGATACTCTTCCAGTCCTTTTAGCGGACTGTCGAGATGTATATCTGCAGCATGCAGAAAGCGAAACATAGTTTTCTCATCAAAGTTTTAACACGAAGCTATCTTTCTTGACTTATAATAAGTTACCTGAGTATCTCGGCATATAATACATAATATACACGCCATACACGCCAAAACGAATGGGGAGTGCAATTTTCTGTACAAACAGCTCGCAATGGATATTCATGGATTACATCACTGCACTGGACAATCATACCATTTTAAGGTAAAAAAATGTTCAAATATGCTATAAGTCACAGAAATATTTAACTATAGGCTCCCAAAAATATTTGGATTAAAAAAAAGAAGCGTAAATTGTGAATGAAACGCAGGAAAATTGTATTGGACATCACCCCTAAGGAGTCACACACAACAATATAACTCTCCACGACCATGGGAACGACAACAACAAAAGCTGACTTGGTTAATGCCATTGCACACAAAACCGGTCTCACGAAATATGAAACAGAATCAGTGGTTGATGCTTTTTTTGAAAGCGTCATCGATTCGCTGAAATCCGGAAAACGTATTGAAATCAGAGGCTTCGGATCGTTCAATATCCGGCACAAAAATGTTCGCGATGCACGAAACCCGAGATCAGGAGAGAAGGTAACCGTTGCAGCTAAAGATGTTCCGGTATTTAAAATCTCTAAAGAGTTCAAGCTGGCAGTAAGCGAAAGCCTGAAAGCCGGGAGCTGACATCTGTGTCTTATTGGAACGAAGGGCGGATCAATAAGAGAGAAGAGTAAGTAATGGATCCCGAAGCTGCTATCAAATTTTTGAGAGGATATTTACATTCTCTCAAAATCTATAAACCCGCGTTCAACATCCGCCAGAACAAGTTTAACCTTAATCTCCTGGCCGACTTTGATTTTTCCAGCCTTCCTCATCAGCCGGCCCTCTGCCGGAGGCGTGACTATTCTCACCCATGTCCCCTTCTCTGAGTGGCCTGTAACAATGGCATCAAAATGATGACCAAGCATTGACTGAAGTAATAAAGCCGCTTCAGACTTTCGAACACGGCGCTCAACTTTACGTGCAGCATCCTCCTGACGTGTACAATGCGCAGCAAGATATTCAAGCTCATCGACGGTATACGGGGAGGAACTATTGGAGAGAATTGCCTTCATCATTCTCAAGGTTATCAAATCAGGATACCTTCTGTTAGGTGCGGTCGAATGAGTATAGTCGCGCTCAGCAAGACCGAAATGTCCAAACGACTCCTGGCCGGGAACTTCTACAACATACTCCCCTGACCCCATAAGCTTGATAATCACCAGAGAGAGGTCAGGAAAACGCAAAGGATCCGCCTTATGCCGTTCAGCCAGAAAACCTTCAAGAGCCTGAGCGCTCGGTTCAAAGGGCAATGAATAACCATATTCTTCAGCCACGGCCACAATCCGCATCCATCGTTCAGGTGACCTGACCACCCTGCGGAGCGATGCACCGCCTCTGTCTGCCAAAAAATGCGCAGTACAGGCGTTGGTCGCTATCATGAACTCTTCGATCAACTGCCGTGCTCTATTCTGCTCCTGTTGCTTGATGGCAACAACCCGGTCACCTTCAAAAACCGCTTGAGGCTGAAATGTCTGAAATTCAAGAGACCCTTTATTGTGCCGGTGCAGACGTAATTGCTGAGCCACCCTATCCTGACAGCGCAACTGTTTGTCCATACCAGACACAACCGAGGCCTCCATCGGCAGATCACCCTCACCCTCAATCCATGCAGCAACGGCATCGTAAGCAAGCTTCGCCTTATTCCTCACCAGTGCACGTTCAACCGTAGAGCTGATAACCGTACCATGCAGATCCACCTTCATAATGGTAACCAGTGCAAGGCGGTTTTGATCGGGGTTGAGAGAGGTCAGATCGGTCGAAAGACGCAGTGGCAGCATTGGAAAGACCGCAGCAGACGTATAGACTGACGTTGTATTGTTAAGGGCATGGCTATCAACTGCCGAGCCTTTTTTTACCAACGCATCCACATCGGCTACAGCTACATAGATAATAACCGACGAGTCGCTCTGCTGCTCACATGCAGTTAACTGATCAAGATCAAGAGAGTCATCATTGTCGATGGAGCACCAGAGCAACGACGTAAGATCGAGAATATCGGAACTGTTTTCTCGAGCAGGCCCGGTAATGGAGGCAATCTGCTTCTCTATCTGAAGTGAAAAACCAGGCTCCAACCCATTGATCTGCATCGCATGGTCAGCAATTCTGACAATGTCGGATTTGCCAAACTTTCTGTGCATATCACTCCCTGATTAGTGAAAAAACTAAAAGACAGATGCGTTAAAATAGTTATTATTTGTCTCTTGATATTGCTTGACCTCAAATGCTCGCAGCAAAGCTGCTGATGTTCAGCACTTTTATTATTCTATTTAATTATAGACTTTTAATTAACACAACACACCATTTACCGCTGAACAATGCGAAAAACAGTTGTTATTACAGGCAGTACCAGGGGTATCGGATTTGGTCTTGCACTCCGTTTTCTTGAGCGCGACTGCAATGTCGTCCTTAACGGAACGACTCCAGAAAGCACCACCACGGCTATGGCCAAACTTCAGCGCTACAGCAAGAATGCTGCCGGTGTTCCAGCCGATATAAGTACCCCTGAGGGCATTACACATCTTTATGAAGAGGCTCTCCGCTATTTCGGGCGTGTAGACATATGGATCAACAATGCCGGTATAGTCAATGAAATGCGCAATGCATGGGAGGTCGACCTTCGCTCAATAAGCCGGATTTTAGCCGTTAACATACAAGGTATTGTCAATGGTACAATTATTCCCTACCAGCGCATGGTTCAACAAGGTGGAGGAAAGATATTCAACATGGAAGGGCTTGGCAGCGACGGGTATATGCAGGACGGCATGACAATATACGGCACGACCAAAAGCGCCATAACCTATTTCACCCGTTCTTTCGCCCACGAAGCAATCGGGAGTTCGGTCGCTGTTGGTACGCTCAGCCCCGGCATGGTTGTGACCGACATGCTTCGGAGCACCATCATTGAAGGCTCAGTGGAGAACATGAAAAAAAAGAAATTCTTCAATATGATGGCTGACGATGTGGATACCGTTTCAGAATTTCTGTGCAGCAGAATACTTTCATCCACCGCTCAATCGCCGAGAATCAAATGGCTGACCAAACCGGGAATGATTGGAAAGATGCTGATCGCCCCGTTCCGCAAGAGGGACCTCTTTTCATAAGAGTGGGCAGGGAGGAAGAGAGTGCTGAGTTGCGAGTGCTGAGTGCTGAGTTAAGAAAGAAGTTGGCAGTTGGCAGTGGTGAGTGTTGGGAGAAGATAGATCGCTTATTGCATTCGGGATGACTTGAGGAAACAGGGAGTTGACTGCCAACTGCCCACTGCCAACTTTTCAAAGCGGGAGGCCGTACTCTGCAAGAATAACAGGAACATGACGGGGGACGAGTTTTTCGAGCTGGTCGGGATAGCGGTATTTTACAAAATAGTAGTGCCGGATAAGATGAAAATCAACTGAATAATGAGCAAACCCTATTCCTTTCGGGCCAATCATGCCAAGCACTCCGGCAAGCATGTGGCCTATCAGAAAGGGTATTTTTCTTTTTGCCGAAAACTGCTTGTTCACATCCCTCATGCTCTCGATGATGCGTTGCGAAGTGCTCTTGACAAATGAATGGCACTCCCATCTGCCCGTTTCAGGAAAACGATCCAGCTCATGTTCAATCAATTTCAGCAGTTTTTTACCTGTTTCAGTTCTCACCAATACCCATTGCCTGTTCTCTCCAGGTAGCAGTTCAGCACCGATATAGCCAACGGTGATGTCCGCAAGGCTGTTGAGATAGTCAAAGCAGCTCATGCATGCAGGGGGAAAAATACCCGGGTCGGAAAGCTCTTCAGGAAGACTGAAAAAAGGAATTTTTTCCACTCTGCCATTATCGTGGCGGATGTGTATCCTGAAATCCTGCATAAACTCCATATGTCGGGCACTACCTGGCGACCCGCTCATTCGCTCAAGGATCCACGGCCATTTTGAACGCGCAACATTGTCCACGCAAGGGATGCCGATGGTAAGGATCTCCATATCCCTGAGGTGAGCAAAGCGCTCCTGAAAATCCCTCAGTGTATGCAGGTGGCATGCAGCTCCGATAACAAGAATTTTTTTCTTCCCGAGCTTATAAGCATTCTCGAGTGACTGCAGAACCGGCGAGAGAACCGGCTTATTGCCTCTGGCAGCATAGACTTCTTCAATGGTTTCAGCAAATACGGGAACAGAGAAAAAATGATGATCAGAGGAGCGATGCAGCGAAACGACTCCTTCAACCAGCTTCTCTTCCAGAGCCCTCATGGCCATGCGGGTAATAATGCCACTCCACTGCGCCCCCGAAACCTGATGTTTCAGCTGGGCTGTAAAGCGCTCAGCAACAATACCGAATCGCATCTCCACCGGGTCTTCAAGGCTTCTCTGGCGACCAAAAAGCTTTTTCTCCCGTTCACCGAGCCAGCCGTTTGCAAACACACAGCTCTGCAGACTTTCTTCAACTGGCCAACTCTTAACTGAACAAAGCCCGCATGAACTGCAAAGCCCTTTTTCTATCTGCTTCATCATGTTAAAAGTAAAATTCCTCCCAACCCACTACCGAACACTGTCATCCCGATATGCAATGAGATATCCGTCTTCCTGCCAACTGCCAATTGCCCACTGCCAACTGCCCACTGCCTTCAATCCCATCGGTTATATTTTATTCTCTCATGCAACAGCTTTTCAGCCGGGACAGGTGGTTTCAATTCAACCGGATGTCCGATGGCTACTATTGAGGTAATTTTCAAATGTTCAGGCATACCAAGCAGTTCCTGAATATGGGCCTCAGCAGTTTTTCCGTCATCGTGTGAGCGGTTCCGGATTTGAATCCAGCAACTGCCCAGTCCCAATGATTCCGCTTCAAGCTGGATAATGATCGCCGCAATTGAAGAATCCTCAATCCATACATCTGAAGAGCTGCTGTCGGCACAAACAACTACGGCCAATGGAGCGTTTTTCAGAAATCCCGATCCAGACTGTTTAACTGCTGAAAGCTTCTCAAGCAGTAGCGGGTCATCCACCAGAATGAAAACCCAAGGATTACTCCCTTTTGAAGAGGGTGACCTGAGAGCTGCTTCTGATAGTAAGGCAATTGTTTCAGGGGATATTTTTTCGTCGGTGAATTTCCTTATACTGCGGCGTTTGCGTAAGAGTTCAATCATGGTATTGTTTGTGCTGTTTTATTGCTGATTCAAACTCAGGATCAGGTTTGTTTCGTTCGAGCAGGTCGGCATCGGTTGCATAGCCAAGGCACTCTTAACGTGCGCTTTCCAATGAACCTTTCTCCCTTTATTTATTGACTGGAAGTGTTCAAAAGCTCTATTGATATTTAGCGATAAATTGAAGAATAGCCAACGCAACAATGTGCATTACCGTCACACGAACTATTATTTTTTTGGAGTCGATGAAAGGGGGAGTAGATCATGTTGAAGGGAAAATCAGGAAAAATGTTGTACCAATGTTGGGTTCGCTTTTCAGAGATACTTTGATATTCTGAAGATCTGCCAGTTTTTTGACAATAGACAAACCCAATCCAAAACCACCGGTACTCGAATTTCTTGAGGTATCAACCCGATAAAACCTTTCAAAAACCGTAGTAATATTTTCTTCAGGGATACCTATCCCTTGATCGGCAATACTACAGACTATAGTCTTGGCTTTACGTTCTACAGCAATAGTAATAGTAGAAGCGTTCCGGGAGTACTTGATTGCATTAGAGAGAATGTTGACCAAAATCAGTTCAAGAAAGGCTGTATCTGCTGGAACAGATACAGGATCATTATGATCCATTTTGATTGAAATCTCTTTTTCAATTGCAAAGGGCATCATTTTCAGAATGACTTCTTCAAGATGAGGCACAAGCGCCACGGATTCAATATTAGGCTTGATCCTGCTGCTTTCATATCTGGCAAGCATCAGGAGCTGATCAATCAGTTTGGCCATGCGGTTCAATTCCATAAGGCAGAACTGAATTTTTGTTTCGTAGTGCTCTTTCTCCCTTGGTTTACGAATCAATACCTCAAGAGTGCCCTTTACTGTGGCAAGGGGTGTTTTAAGTTCATGAGAAGCATCGGAAGTAAACTGTTTTTCACGGTGAAAAGCTTCCTGAAGTCTGTCCAGCAGGTCATTGATGGTTGCAGAGAGACGGTATAATTCATCTCGGTGATATGGCAGACCTATCCTTTGATGGAGATTTTGCTGTGTGATTCTTTCAGCAGTAGCAATAACCTCTTTAATAGGACTTATGCTTTTACCAGCAATCATGATGGTTAAAACAAAAAGCGTAACAATAATACAGGGGAAAGAAAAAAGAAAAACGTTCCGCAGATCCTGCAAAACAATAATTGCGTTTTTGAGGGGAACAGCTACAATCAGGTAACCTTCGATAACACCACTCTTATTGAGCAGAGGAATTTGTGCCTGACGCACTATTGACTCTGAAAAACTGTTATTGAAGTAATCTTTACCCGAATGGCTGGGATCAAAAGCCAGTGCACACCAGGATAGTGTCGATGATTTTTTTACCACTTCCCCGGTACGGCTTACCAACTGAATAAATTCCGTATCTATGCTTTCCTTGTTGTCAAGATCGTGAAAGCTTTCAAACCCCTGGAAATCATTGGTATTGATATGGGCTTTCGAAAGCACTTCTGAAACTTCATTCTTAATTGTTTCATCAAACTGCCTATAGACAACGTTTTCAACAATAAGGTAGGTTACAGTAAAGACCAATGCGATTAATAATGCTGTTGCAAAGGTGTAATTAAAGGCAATTCGGTTCCGTAAATTCATCACCAGAAATCTTTTCCATGGGGATTTAGTTTTCAGCATAGATGAACTCGTTCTGTTTTTGTTAGGCAACATTGTGCTTCCTGAATGATACACTGTAAGATATCAGGTAGAGATATCTACATTTAATGAGTGTAAATTTACTTTATGAATTCTTAAGGAATTCATTAATTAAGCCTATAATTGCCTTAAAATTCAGGGAGCGAAACACCCGAACACACCCTCCTTGAATGGGAAGGGGAAGGGGAAGGAAATAATTTGAGATCTATTTGTAATTCAGTATCATATGACCAACAGTTCATATAAGCAGAGAAAACATGCAGGAACATATTGAGGAGAGTTGTCAGGAGCAGTGTTTTCATCCTGAGGTGGTAGAATCGGTTCGGCGTGATATGCTTGGCAGTGTTCCGGCTGATGAGCTTGCGCAACTTTTCAAGGTGCTGGGCGACAATACGAGAATAAGGATACTCGATGCGCTCTACCGCTCTGAACTCTGCGTGTGCGACCTGACTGCCCTGCTTGGCATGAACCAGTCAGCTGTGTCACATCAGCTCAGGGTGCTGCGTGACGCAAGGATCGTAAAATCAAGAAAGCAGGGGAAAAATGTGCTGTACAGTCTGGACGATGAGCATATATCAGGCCTTGTACGCATGGGTTCAGAGCATGTCAGTGAACTGAAAAGATAGCTCTCTTTTTTTTGTTTTATATATGAACATATTATCATATGAAAATGCGTAATAAGGTAAAGCCTCTTTTATGAATACCATTATCGATTCATTTATTTCTGTACTTCTGGCTTCGTGGAATGTGCTTCTGGAATCAGCCCCTTTTGTGCTGCTCGGCTTTTTTGTTGCCGGTCTTCTTAAGGCTTTTCTTCCGGACGATTTTGTTGCCCGCCATCTCGGTGGAGGCAGCACGGCATCCATATTCAAGGCGGCGGCAATGGGCATACCCATTCCCCTCTGCAGTTGCGGGGTTCTGCCAGCGGCTGCAGGGCTGAAGAAGCAAGGTGCGGGAAAAGGCGCCGTCACTTCGTTTCTCATATCGACACCCGAAACCGGTGTAGATTCCATTGCAGTATCCTATGCCCTGCTTGATCCTCTTATGACCGTCATACGGCCGGTTGTCGCGTTTTTTACTGCTGTGGCTGCAGGCATTGCTGTGGCTTTTACTGAAAAATATTCAGGAACAGAAATCCCTGATGCCGTACAAAATTCAGCGAATGAAAATGCGGATACATGCTCGTCCAGCTGCTGCTGCAGCCATAAGGAGCTTGAGCCTGTTGGACTCAGCAATAAATTTAAAAACGGGATGCGCTTCGCTTTTGGAGATCTGCTGAAGGATATCGGCGGATGGCTTTTTTTTGGAATAGTGCTTTCAGGCTTGATTTCCGTCTTTCTCTCTCCTGAAATTGTGAGCCGATATCTATCGAACGAATATCTTGCCATGCTGCTCATGCTGGCCATTTCAGTGCCGCTCTATGTGTGTGCTACTGCATCGACTCCAATTGCGGCCGCGCTTGCCTTGAAAGGCATTTCGCCGGGTGCAGCCCTGGTGTTCCTGCTTGCCGGGCCGGCAACCAATGCTGCGGCTATAACCGTTATTGCCAAATTGATCGGCAGACGCGCCACCGTCGTCTATGTTGCGGTAATCGTTGTAATGTCGTTTCTTGCCGGCATCGGGGTAAATGCGCTTTATGCCTCTCTTGGTATCGGCATCACCAGCTGGCTATCTGCATCCGCACACGAGGAAGGCGGTCCGTTATCCATCGCTTCGGCAATTGTTTTGGTGGTGCTGGTAGTGAAGGCTATGCTGCCGGTGAAAGCTCATACGCATTAAGTCTGGAGGAAAAAAGTCTGTTTACAATTGCTATCTTACTTCATTCTTGCTATTATTCGAAAACAGTTTTCATCAAAAACGTAACCGGCAACCAATGTTGATCAAACCATTTCGAATTCTTGCCATCTTTTTGGGGCTTTTGGCCGCTTCACTGCCCTTGTCCCTTTCTGCCGCACCGGCACCCGATCCCGAAAACACTCTCTATCTCGATCTCCCATCAGGGCGGGTCGTCATACAGATGCTTCCAAAAACAGCCCCTCGGCACGTCTTACGCATCAAAGAGTTGACCCGCAAGGGTTTTTATGACGGACTCCCCTTCCACCGCGTTATCCCTGGATTTATGGCCCAGACCGGCGATCCGCAAGGCAACGGCTCCGGCGGTTCCGGCCAACAGCTTAAAGCTGAATTTTCACGCGAGCAGCATCTCCGCGGCACCGTCTCAATGGCTCGAGCCTCTGATCCCAACAGTGCCGACAGCCAGTTTTTCATCTGCTTCGCCCCATCGCCATTTCTCGACGGGCAGTACACCGTATGGGGACGTGTTGTCTCCGGAATGGAATTTGTGGACAAGATCAAGGCCGGCTCGCAATACAACAACGGCGCTGTGTCCAATCCCACCAGAATAGTACGAATGAAGCTCGCTTCGGACATAAAGCCGTGAGTATGAACGCTCCCTATATTGCTCTATCTTTGTAAAAAAAACCATCAGCGCGGTTTTGACCGCTGACGAACGATAGATTTATGCAACACTGTCGATTATATCGTCGCTGACTCGTGTTCTACCGGCGTGGAGATAACTCACAACCTCGGCGTTGCTCCGTTTTTGTTGTTCATGACCACCATCCGCTCCAAATTGCTGTATGGTTTTTCAGGAAACGCTGTTCTGCAGAGAGTAGTTTTACCTGATTGCCTTGGACCGGTAAGAGTTATAACAGGATATTGTGCAGCCCTAAGCCGCAGAGTAGACATGAGATGACGCGCAATCATTTTATGCAATTTTATAGTTGTACCTTAATTGTTGCATAAAACAAAAGATGTACAAAAATATTTTTTACCCGAGATATGGACTTTACTGCGCTTGTTTAATCTGGCCGAGCTAAGAGCACTTTGGCTCTTTAAGCGTTATCAATTTGACGTTTAGCTTTGATTAAGGGCATACGAAACTGTTAAAATATTCTGAATATTTTGAGATCCTTCACCTTCGGTTCAGGATGACAAATGAAGGTGCGACAAGAATGTTGACTGGTGAAAATGAAAAAAGCACCTTATACCATGAAAAGTATAAGGTGCTTTTTTTTTGAATGCTTCAGGAGCTTACTTTTTTTGAGCAGCTGCTGCAGCTGAACCGAGGTATACCTTTTCAACCGGAGCTGATGCTGCAGGGGCTGAGCTGGTACAATTACAAAATAGACCGCATGCGGCTTTGGTGATCGGCTCAACAATTGATCCAGCTGTATTGATGAGTGCACCAGCCAGGTCAAGCAACTGCTGTGCAAGTGTTCCAACACTCTGAAATACGTTGTTGAGAGCTACGGTGAACTCGTTGTTTGTCAGGTCTGCCATAATGGTAATTGGTTTGATTGTTTGGTTAATGGAACTATGTAATGGAAATGCAGAAAATTTATAACTATTCCTATTGATTGCAGCGGTCGATTACTGCTCTTTGAATAGGGTTAAAAGCGAATCTGGTGTCAAGGCAAACTTTCAGAACCATGTTTTCGGCCTTTTATAGCAAAAAAAAGAGTAATCACAGGCCGTTTATTCAATAAATAATTTTTTGTATCTCGTTATTTCTGGTAAATTAGTTAAAGACTTGTAAGTAAACAACAAAACCACTGGCCATGAGTAAAATATCAGGCGTTTTTACCAACTGGGGAGAAGCATACGGAAGATTAGTCGAAACCTACATTGATGGCACATGGTGGACAGTAGGCGATTATCTGGAAAATGTAGGTAAAGGCACCAAGCGCCTTCTGGTTAATGCCTATCCTTTTATTTACGGCGGCAGCAGTTCATCTCCCTTCAGAGGATCTTCTCCTGAAGCGTCAGGCTTCGCCAAGCCTACCAAGGAAGTTGAATCTCGATTCAAGGATTAATAGCAATCGCTCAGGTTATGCCTTATGAACCCCTGGAAGCAATCCTTGAAAGGATGAAAGGTGATTCCCTGTTTCGCACTGAGTTGATGGCGAAAGAGGATGGTGCTGAACGCATGGAGTTCCTTTTTTCTGAGCTGTTGTGCTGTGCACTCGAAGAGATGCAACAACCCTCATGTGATATAGTTGAAAACGAGATGGATATGAGTTTTGAGGGTAGCCCTTCGTTCTTCAGCGCCTCATTGGGAGCCAAAGGTTCTTCGCCTCAATCAAGCGGTTATGCCCATCCATCCAAGGCAATTGAAAAGCGCTTTCAATAGACGTTCCTCTCCCTTACTCACCTCATTCACTTCCCTTTCAATACCTTCAAAAAAAACGACATCTTAAGATGTCCGCTTCAGGCTACCGATACAAATTTCATCGATAGAATAGAAAACCATTCGTGCTTGATGGTTAGTGAATTCAAATGTAAATTGATAAATTATTGTAAAGAGGTAGTAGAAATCCAGAAGTATTCAAGCTTTTTTCCAAAACTCTAAATAATTACAATAATGGCAAACGAAACTAACAACGATCTTTCAGCTGCACTATCGAATTTTTTACACGCCGGCAGCACACTTGTTCAGCAATCTCTGGGACTCGTCAGCGACACCGTCAAAGGAGCTGTACAGGTTATTGAACCCCTTGGCAAAACAGCTATTGACCTTATTGGAAGTGGAATCAACACGATTGGTTCTGTAGTCCAGAACGTCACATCTGCTATTTCACCAAAAAAGTAAGCGCATCTGCGTGAAAAAAAGCACCCTGAGTTAACCGCTCAGGGTGCTTTTTTTTATGCATCAGGGCTTGATTTTAACCTGCAATAAAGAGAGCAGGAGAGCG
The DNA here is from genome assembly GCA_903895195.1 of uncultured Chlorobiaceae bacterium. Lineage (GTDB taxonomy): Bacteria > Bacteroidota > Chlorobiia > Chlorobiales > Chlorobiaceae > Chlorobium. The sequence continues at coordinate 18,958 of CAITSZ010000046.1, read as the reverse complement.
GCACTAAGCTACTGTTGAGTGAAAGGACTCCTTTACTTCAAAGAAATAAAAAAAGCACTTCATGTGTTTGCATAAAGTGCTTTTTTTGGTAAACAGGCAGAATAAATACTACAACTGGATATTACTTTTTAGGAGCAATAGCTGCAGCTGCACCCTGGTAAACCTGGGTAACTGTGTTTGAAGCACTACCTACGAGACCTGTCGCTGACTTGGTGATAGGCGCAAGAAGTGATCCCGCTGTATTAATTACAGCACTTGCAAGGTCAACAAGCTGCTGAGCAAGTGTTCCAAGTGTCTTAAAATAATTGTTGAGAGCTACGGTGAACTCATTGTTTGTAAAGTCTGCCATGATGGTAACTGTTTTTGATTGTTATGATTAAGGAAGAGTGACGGTTAAAAATTATTTCGATATCCCCTATCGTTTACATGCAAGTTAAAATATTTCAAACAATTACTTTAAAAATTAATTCCACATGCCGCCCTGGCTTATGCTCTATTGCAAGGTGGCTCTGTTTTTGAGGCAAGCCGAAGCGCTTTAGCAGATATTATGGAGTGGTTTTTTCGGCAGAATGGGCGGAATGGGCAACCTGACACTGATGCCCCAGCTTATATCATCCCGATTTTTTATTGGATGATTGCTTTCCGATAAACTTGTTGAGAAGGATGACAATAAAAATACCTCCCATAAAAAAAACCACAGGAGCAAACACTGTCGTGTATTTGATTATTTCGGGCATATCTGGAGTTTATGGAACCGTTGCTTCAGGATTATTGTGATTTCCTGATGTTGTAATAGAGCGTATTGGATGTCGTGCTCTGTTTTTTCAATACAAGAACTGCAATGAAGCTAAGAATTTTTTTCAGAATTTCTGCTTGCTATTGCGCCATTTTTAAAGGCCGGTCAATATTTCAATAGCATGCTCATTGAAGGAGATAGAGTTGCTTTTTAAACATGCAGATATTAGCTTAAAAGATATTTAAAACTATTATGAAGTCGATTTTGTTAAAAACTTCATCTACTCTTTCTGTTTTTATTTCCTGAAGTAAACCAATCATATATAAAGCACCTGATAGCTATGGAGCTGGCTCAATCTGTCGGTTACTTTTATTCGAATTGATCTCTCTATTCCTAACTCACCGAATGCAATAGTCATGCGTATTTTAACATTCACAGGTAAAGGTGGAGTAGGCAAAACAAGTGTCTCTGCGGCTACGGCTGTCCGCTTGTCTCAGCTCGGCTACCGCACTCTTATTCTTTCAACCGACCCGGCTCACAGTCTCTCTGATTCGTTTAATCTCCCCCTCGGCTCAGAGCCTGTAAAAATCAAGGAAAATCTCCATGCCATTGAGGTTAACCCATATGTCGACCTTAAGCAAAATTGGCAGTCGGTACAGAAATTCTATTCAAAGATTTTTGTAGGTCAGGGAGTTTCGGGAGTAATGGTCGATGAAATGACTATCCTGCCTGGCATGGAAGAGCTTTTTTCTCTCTTGAGAATCAAACGTTATAAAGCATCCGGTCAATATGATGTCCTTGTGCTCGATACCGCACCAACCGGCGAAACCTTGCGACTTCTCTCCCTTCCCGATACTCTCGCATGGGGCATGAAAGCAGTGAAGAATATCAATAAATATCTTATCAAGCCGCTGAGGAAGCCCCTTTCAAAGATGGGCGATAAAATTGCGTTCTATATTCCCCCCGCAGATGCTGTGGATTCAGTGGATCAGGTTTTTGATGAGCTTGTCGATATCCGTGAAATCCTTACGGATAATGCTACATCAACGGTGCGCCTTGTCATGAATGCGGAGAAAATGTCGATCAAGGAGACTATGCGGGCACTGACCTATCTGAACCTCTATGGATTCAAGGTGGATATGGTGCTTGTCAACAGGCTGCTGGATACCAACGAGAACAGCGGATATCTTGAGAAATGGAAGTCTATTCAGCAGACCTACCTTGGAGAGATAGAGGAGGGCTTCTCTCCCCTTCCTGTTAAAAAGCTCAGAATGTATGAGCAGGAAATTGTAGGCCTCAAGTCACTGGAGCAGTTTGCAAAAGATATGTATGGCGATACCGATCCGTCTGAGATGATGTATGATGAACCACCGATCAAGTTTATCCGCAAAGGCAATGTCTACGAAGTACAGTTGAAGCTGATGTTTGCCAATCCTGTCGACCTGGATGTCTGGGTTACCGGAGAGGAGCTTTACATTCATATCGGCAACCAGCGAAAAATCATTACCCTTCCGATCAGCCTTACCGGCCTTGAACCCGGCGACGCCTTTTTCAAGGATAAATGGCTTCACATTCCTTTTGATCTTAACCAGCATGATGAGAACCACAAACAAAAGGATTATGACAAGGCGCTGAAATAAGCTATTGTGACAAGGTGCTCGGGGGTTACATACTAAGGAACGCAAGAGTTAACCGTGATGCTACTTTTATTAATTAATCACAAAACGATTTAAATATATAACTCAAGCATGAGCAACCATGAACTTCCTCGTATTAACCCCCTCAAAATCCTCCTCATAGCTCCTAAAGGCAAAAAAGACTCTAAAACAAACCAGAAGCCCTTGTTCAATATGGCCATAGGCGTTCTGGTGAGCCTGACCCCCGCCCAACATCACATTGAGATCGTCGATGAACATTTTGGTGACACCATCAATTACGACGGAGATTACGACATTGTCGGCATAACGTCGCGAACTATCGATGCATCAAGAGGGTATGAAATTGCGGACAGCTTCAGGAAAAAAGGGAAAAAAGTCATGCTTGGAGGGTTGCATGTATCGTTTAATACCGAAGAAGCCCGCCCCCATGCCGACTGCATCGTCTGCGGCGAAGCCGAAAATCTCTGGCTGACCATTCTTGAAGATGTTGCCCTTAACCGCTTGCAACCACTCTACAACTCCACTGACTTTCCGCCTGTTCATGACATCATTCCCATTGATTATGAACGGATAGCAAAAGCGTCCAAACGCGGAAAAGTAGATGGAACCAAATCCATTCCTATCTATATAACCCGCGGCTGTCCTTTTGAATGTTCATTTTGCGTGACCCCGAATTTTACCGGAAAGCTTTACAGAACGCAGAAACCCGAAGAGCTTAAAAAGCAGATTGAAATTGCTAAAAAGGTATTTTTCAAGCCGAATAGAAAGTCGTCGAAACCATGGTTCATGCTGACTGATGAGAATATCGGGGTCAGCAAAAAGAAGTTATGGGAAGCGCTTGACCTCATCAAAGAGTGCAATATCAACTTCAGCGTCTTTTTCAGCATCAATTTTCTGGAAGACAAGGAGACCGTCAAAAGGCTGGTTGATGCCGGATGCATCATGGTGCTTGTCGGTTTTGAATCCATAAACCAAAGCACTCTTGAAGCCTACAATAAAGGGCATGTCAACTCTGCTGACAAATTTTCACGGCTTATTGAGGAGTGTCGGCAGGCCGGACTCAACGTTCAGGGTAATTTTTTAATAAACCCTGAGCTCGACAGTTTCGAAGACATGGATAATCTGGTCAAGTTCGTCGGCAAGAACAGTGTATTCATGCCGATTTTTCAGATTATCACCCCCTATCCGGGGACATCAATGTACTGGGAATACAAGAAAAACGGCTGGATTACCAGCGAGGACTGGGAAAAGTATAATGCCATGAATCTTGTGATCCGTTCCGAGAAATACGACCCTGTTGAATTTCAGCACAAATTCATAAAAAGCTATTACAAGGTCTATTCATGGAAAAAAATTGCCAACAGGGTACGGCGCAACCCCTATAAACTGCTTAACCTTGTCACAAGCCTTGCTTTCAGGACTAACATTCGTGAGCAACTTGATACTTTTGAGAGAGATAACAACATCAGCAGAAAATAGCTCTTCTCGGTCTGCCGGAATTCATGAACCCCTTTTCAACAGACCATTCCCCTTCTGTTAACCTGAAGATTTCGGGCTTGAAAAGGGGAATTTATATCCCGTAGAGAATATCTATAGCAGACTCTGATCAGGTACTGAGGGCAGTTCCGGGCTTCAGGGATGCGGCTATTCGGGCAGGAATGAAGGCGAAAAGAAGAGTCAGCGCTATTACTGCAAGGGAAACCAGGGCATAATCGAGCGGGTCAACCAGTAGGGGCACATATTTGATAAAGTAGCTTTTTTCAGGCAGGGTGATGAGGTGAAACCTCAATTCGAACAGAGAGAGAGAGAGAGCAAGAATATTGCCGGCAGCAACCCCTGAGAGTGATATCAGAAATGCTTGAGCCATAAACACCCTGCTTATTTTACCTGGTTCGAGCCCTAAAGCACTCAGCATACCTATTTCACGTGTTTTTTCAATAATCAGCACCAGAAGCGTCGAGATGATGTTAAAAACGGCTACGATGGTAATGGTTACTATCAGCAGCGGCGTTATGTTTTTTTGAAGTTTCAGCCACTCAAATAGGTTTGCATAGCGCTCAAAAACCGTAAACCCGTAAAAAGGAGCTCCAAGAGAAGCTGTCACCTCTTTAACAGTTGTTGAGAGTTTAGAGAGCTTGAGGACGTTTGCATCATAACCGCTGATCATCATCGGGTTAAAGCGCTGCTGAAGCTGTTTGATATCAGAGATCACGACAAAATCATCAAACCCCTCCTGGAGACCGGTATCATAAATTCCCCGAATGACTCCGACTTCAAGGTCAAGGGATGAGAGCAGATCAACAATGCTTTTATTCCCTGCAATAAGCTTTGAGCTTGATGACTGGGCTCCAAGACCGACAAGCATCACCTTCGACCCTACTCTGAGACCAAGGTTTTCGGCAAGTGTCTCTCCTGCATAAAGTGCAATTCCTTCACTTTTTGTTTTCTCATCAAACGGGGCAATAGTGCCAGCCTTGAGAAATTTTGTCAGGAAGCTCTGCTGCTGCTCTTCGCTGATTCCCTTAACGACAACCGGTTTGCTGCGGTACTCATCGCCGTCAGCATTTGAGCGGCAGCGCAGAACAAAACTTTTTTCAAGAAACGGGCTTGCGCCCGCTACGTTTGCGTGATCCTTAAGCTTCGAAAGGTCCGATCGTCGCTCCAGAAAGAGCTGTTCCTCGGGATGACGAACCTGCAGGTGAGAGCTGAAGCTGATCAGTTTATTTTCGACACTGACAGCAAAGCCCTGAACGATGGAAAGAGTGAGTATAAGAGCTGCGGTTCCTACGGCAATACCGATAACGGCAACCATAACGATAAAGGTAGGCTTTGATGCTGAACGCTGTTTGAAAGCAAAGCGCCTTGCAATATAAAACTCAGGTTTCATCCTGCGTTGCTCACTGGAATGCTCATGGAGGCAAAAGTGACAACGGTATTTCTTCCTGTGGCCTTGGCCATATAGAGCGCCCTGTCTGCATTGTCGATCAGTGTTTCCCTGTCTGCTGCATCAATGGGAAATGTTGCGACGCCGATGCTCACCGTAAGATGGCCTGCAAGGTTTTCCTCTTTATGAGGGAATTTTGCATCACTGACAATCTTCCGGAGACGTTCAGCCACATCCATTGCCTTCACGAAATCGGTGTCAGGCAATAAAACTGCGAATTCGTCACCGCCAAAGCGTGCAGGCACATCCGATACCCTGCTCTGACTGATAATGAGATCAGCAATGCGCTTAAGGGCATGATCACCGGCAATATGGCCATTGGTATCATTATACTCCTTGAAATGATCGATATCGATCATCGCAAGGGATACTTTGTCTCCATGCCGCCTTGCCCGCTCAACATCAATAATAAGATGTTCCTTAAAGTGCCGGTAGTTGTAGAGGTTTGTCTTTTCGTCGCGGATATGAAGTTCATCAAGCTTTTTATTTTTTTCCTCAATGTCATCACAAAAGCCCATGATCGACTCAGTAATCTGGGCAATTTCGCTGGAGTATGCCTCTGTTTCAGTCAACTCCTTTTTGATCTCCTTGGCCGTATCGTGGATACTCTCCGGTATGTCGCGGTTAAGCAGTTTCAGCTGACCGGAAATCTGGGCAAGAGGCAAAAGCGTTTTCCGGTAATTGTTGTGCAGCAGCCATCCCGCTGTAATGCTTAAGGTGAGAAGCACGGTGAGAATGAAAAAAAGAAAATACTGATTGATAACAACCAGATCATCCGCAGCGGCTTTTGTCTCTCTCTTTGCCTGCTCTATGGTATTTTCCAATCCCAACTTGAACAGATCCAGATTTTCTCCGGCAAGAACCCCCGCCCAATTCTGTCTGTCGGCCTGCATCGGAGCAACAGGGCGCAATCCGGCATCCTGCATCTGAACAAGAAGTTTTTCGTAAATGAACCGGAGTATTCCCGCATACTGTTTGACGCTTATTTTTCGTTCTTCTACGCCAACCGTCATGGTATGTTCCATGTTTCGGGAAAGATCGTACTCTATCAGTCTGCCTCTGAAATCAACGAGCTCAAGATAGCATGTCTGTTTTTTTTCAACCTTTAGAAGCAGGTTCTTCTGCATCACAAGAAAGCCCACCGTACCGGCTATAACAATCAGAATGCTGATTGTCCCGGTAAAAACAATAGACTGCAAGGCGGATATTTTTTTTATAGAACGCAGAACATCCATAGAATTATTTCAAAATAATCGTCCTTTGAAACGCCCTGTAAGGGGCGAGAGAGCTTTTTTCAAATGTTTTTTGCCCTGATGTGCTGAGCCAGGAGCCAAACCCGGCAGCAAGAGCATCCCCGGCATAATACACATAGTAAACAGTCGTTACAAGCGGATAGAGCCCTTCAAATATATTTTGCTGAGTCGGCGGATAAGGCGTTGAGCCCTCCTCTTTTGCTATATGAATGATTCTAATCTCATTTTCCCCTACCCGATCGTTAAGCACTCCATCAAGAGAGGAGCGAAAAAGCAGCCCGATCGCATTGCGGTCGCTGGAGACCCTCTTTATCAGCTCCCCTTCACTGATGCAGCCTCGGGCCGTAATCTCTTTTTTACCGATGCCTGTGGCGGCTGCAAACATTGAGAGGAGACGATAATCATCAGCTGTTACAAGAGCAGTTACGCCACTGCTCTCTTTGCCTGCAAAAAGTGCTCCGAGCTCTTTCAGCGAGAGCTTGCTGATCGGACTCGTGCGATTGACAATACAGACAATAGCATCGCGGGCAACCGGTTCGCGTCGAAGCCTTTGCGGCATGGTTGCGAACAAAGAGTCCTCAACCGCATCAGGGTCCCCGCTGATCAATGCGGCACGGGCACTGCGATCAAGCAGATGTTTGACTGTCTTTCCGGAACCGGAACCCAGAAGTGTAATTTTTGTATCCGGATAATAAGCGGTAAACATTTTGATCTGATTCCCGGCAGCATCGCCAAGTTGACGATCCACAGCCATGGTCATCTTGCCGCTTCGGGCGGTTTCACCTGCTTTCTCTTGCGAACAATCCGTTAACAAAAAGAGGGAAAACAGAAGAAAGAGAGCATTGGTGACCTTGAACTGAGCTTTCCAATATGCTTTAATATTCATTGCAATTCATAGTCAAAAATTCGGCCGGCTTGTTCTGGAATGGCCTGCCGGCTAAGATAGCCAGAAAAAAGATGTTGCAATACCAATCAACGCCATTGTGTCTATCGTGAAAAAAATTATTTCTCTGCTTGAAAATCCGTCAAAAAAGCTTATTATTTTCATGTAACTGAATATTTATTCATTTGGCAAAGAAAAGAATAAGATCATCCTTCTTTTTTGGGTTGACCGGCTCGAATCACTGTAACATGATTCGGGTTTTTTCCGTTTTCAATGATTTTTTTAATTGCATACCCTTAAGATGACCGATTCTATTGTGGCGAGTTCCAAAAAATATTCAGTATCAATCATCGGAGCTTCAGGCTATTCCGGTGCTGAACTGACAAGGCTGCTGCTTCATCATCCTCATGTTGAGCTTCAGGAGCTCTATGCTTTTTCGCAGGCAGGGGCATCTGCTGGAGAGCTCTACCCTGCTCTTTCGTGCAATAAAATTTACAAAAAGTACAGCGGAGAAACCCATAGCGATATTTATTTCCTTGCGCTCCCCCATGGCGAGGCCCTGCAGCTTGTTCCCGCTCTTTTGAAAGCAGGCAAAACCGTCATTGACCTTTCAGGTGACTTCAGGCTCAAAAGCGTCCTTGAACATGAGCAGTTCTATAACCAGGTTAAATCGCCTGAGGCTGTGTTGACCTACGGAATGCCCGAGCTCTTCGGTGACAAGATTAAAAATTCGAAAGCAATCAGCAACCCCGGTTGTTTTGCCACCAGCATTATTCTCGGTGTCGCTCCCCTCTTTCTCGGCCCTGACCCTGCTCTAAAGGTCAAGGCAATAAACTGCACGTCCACTTCCGGTATTTCCGGAGCCGGCCGCAGCAGCAAAACAGAACTCTCGTTTTCCGAAATGAGTGAAAACGTAAGGGCATACAAGGTAGGCGTCCATCAGCACACCCCGGAAATCATGCAGGCTTTAGGCTCGTCCGCCACAAGCCCATCCTTTGAATTTACCTTTACGCCCATGATCGGGGCTCTGGTGAGAGGCATATACAGCGTTCTTAATGTTCAGCTCCAGAGTCCTGCTGAAACAGCGGGTATCATGGCGCTCTACAAAGAGTTTTACAGAGACGCTCCATTTGTGAGGGTTCGCGAAAGCATGACCGAAGTCAGGCATGTAACCCGGACAAATCTGTGTGATATCCATATTGCACACGCCACCCGAAGCGGATCACTCGTCATTGTAACGGCAATCGATAACCTGATGAAGGGTGCTGCAGGTCAGGCGGTGCAGAACATGAACATCATGCTCGGCATTGATGAAACAACCGGACTCGGATGATCAATTTTATAATAACGTAAAGCTTTTTACTGCATTGGAGAAACTCAACAAAGGGCTTAAAGTCATCCGTGACCTTGCAGCCTCAACATCCTGGCCGACACCAGTCATCCCTATGGCGACTCAATCTGACGGAACAGACGGATTCTGGCCAAAAGGTTTTTCGTCGGGCGCCGTCGGAGCCGCAATTAAATACACAGGCCGCAAAGACCTGATGCTGCTCACTACCGATGCGGCCGGCAGTGCTGCTGCACTTTTTACCACAAACCTCTGCTGCGCAGCCCCTGTACTGCTCTCACGCCAGCATCTTCTGGGCTCCTCTTCGTCCATGCGCGCTATTGTCTGCAACAGCGGCAATGCCAATGCGGCTACCGGCGTTCAGGGAATGGATGATGCCAGGGCAATGGCTCAAGCGGTAGCCAGAGAGCTCTCCATCAAGCCCGAAGAGGTTCTGGTTGCTTCAACCGGGGTTATCGGCCAGCTTCTGCCAATGGATAACGTTCTGGCTGGAATTGCCGAGCTGCCCTCAAGCCTGCAGCAGAACTCTGTTATTGAGACTGCACGTGCCATTATGACGACGGATACGTTTCCGAAGTTTTTCACCCTTGACGTCAGGCTTTCAAAAGGAACTGTCCGTCTGAGCGGCATTGCCAAGGGCTCCGGGATGATTTGCCCGAACATGGCAACCATGCTTGCTTTTATTGCCACTGATGCGACCATCGCTCCCGCCCTCCTTCAGGAAGCGCTTCGCCATGCAAACAGCAGCAGCTTTAATGCCATTACGGTCGATGGCGATACAAGCACAAACGATATGGTCGCTATCCTTGCAAGTGGCACAGGAGCCTCAATTGAGGCCGGAAGCGACGACTACAGGGTGTTTGCAGAAGCCCTGGAATCCTTGATGACCTTTCTTGCAAAGCTGATTGTCATTGACGGAGAGGGTGCAACAAAACTGGTCGAGGTCACTGTTGTCGGAGCTGCGGACGATCGTGACGCAGAGCTTGCTGCCAGAACTATTGCCCAGTCGAGTCTGGTTAAAACCGCCATTCACGGCGAAGATGCCAACTGGGGAAGAGTTGTTGCCGCAGCGGGCCGTTCAGGGGCTGTTTTCAATCAGGATGAACTTGAGCTCTCGTTCAATGACCTTATTGTTCTTAAGCCCTGCTTTATAGCCGACTTCTCCGAAGAGGCCGCGGCCGAAATCATGGCCAAAAGTTCTTATTCAATCACCCTTCGCCTTGGCAGCGGACCGGGACGTGCAAGAATATGGACCTGCGATTTGAGCAAGGAATATGTCGATATCAACGGAAGCTACAGAAGCTGAAACTTTCTTTAATCAATAAGAGAAGATTTCCTGGAATGGAACATTTAGAGTGTGGTGAACTGAAATCGGTAAGAAAGGCTCCTCAAGCAGCTATCGGACAGGTACTCATTGAGGCGCTGCCCTACATACGCAAGTTTGAAGGAACAACCTTTGTCATCAAATATGGCGGCTCGGCAATGAAGGAGGCCAGCCTCAAAAACACCTTTGCCCAGAATGTGACGCTGTTGCGCAAGGTCGGCATCAACGTTGTTCTGGTGCACGGCGGCGGCGACGCCATAACGAGGACTGCTGAAAAGCTTGGCATCAACTCCCGCTTTGTTCAGGGCAGGCGTGTCACTGACAAGGAGATGATTTCCGTTATCCAGATGACCCTTGCCGGCAAGGTTAATCAGGATATTGTGCAGCTTATCAGCCAGCACGGCGGCAAAGCTGTAGGCGTTACCGGCCTGGATGCCGATACCATAAGGGCTGTTCCGCATCAGAATGCTGAAACCCTCGGCATGGTCGGTGATGTGGAACAGATCAATACAGGCTATATCGATCTGCTGTGCCACGCAGGACTGATTCCTGTAATCGCTCCCATCGGGTTTGATGAAAAGGGCAATATCTACAATATCAATGCCGATGATGCCGCCAGCGCCATTGCCATTGCGTTGAAAGCTGAAAAGCTTATTTACGTCAGCGATGTGGAGGGCATTCATGTAGGCGATAGAATTCTGAAAACCATCTGCAAGGCTGAAGCTGCTGACTTTATCGAACAGGGCATTATTTCGGGCGGAATGATTCCAAAAGTGGTCTCTGCATTCAACACGCTTGATGGCGGAGTCGGAAAAATCCATCTGATCGACGGAAAATCAACACATTCGCTTCTGCTTGAAGTATTCACTCACGAAGGGGTAGGTACACAGTTTATAGCAGAACAGGACTAAGTAATCAATCCTTTAACAGCTATTGGAATGCAAGAGGTTCAAAAACAAGAGTTCGGAAAACGTGATTTTATAGGGTTTTCCCATCTGGACGGCTCTAAAATTATTGAGTTGTTCGATTATTCCCTGTTTATCAAGAAAAAGAGAAAAGAGGGCTCTTCAGGCTTTCTACCCCTTCGCGATAAAACGGTAGCCATGATTTTCAGCAAGCCGTCCTTGAGAACAAGGGTTTCATTTGAACTGGGCATTCATGAGCTGGGTGGATATGCTATAAACCTCGATGGTCAATCAATCGGTCTGGGCTCGCGTGAATCTGTTGAAGATGTCGCCCGGCTCCTTTCGCGCTATAACAGTGCCATTGTCGCCCGACTGCATGAACATGCAATTATTGAGGGAATCGCAAAGCACGCCTCAATTCCTGTTGTCAATGCTCTTACCAATCTGTCGCATCCATGTCAGGTGCTTGCCGACGCCTTTAGCCTTTACGAAAGGGGGTTATGGCATGAAAATATCAAGGTTGTCTTTGTAGGCGATGGCAATAATGTTGCCAATTCTTGGATTGAGCTGGCAGGAGTGCTCCCCTTTCATTTTGTGCTTGCCTGTCCTGAAGGATACATGCCTGATCAGGGACTGCTTGCTGCTGCCAGAGCAAAAGGAGTCAGCCGGATCGAGATTCTGCACGATCCTGCAGCTGCCGCCACCGATGCCGATGTACTCTATACCGACGTCTGGACAAGCATGGGCCAGGAGGAAGAAAAACAGGCGCGCCTCAGAATCTTCGCACCTTTTCAGATCAACAGCGCCCTACTCTCCAAGGCTAAGCCTGAAGCCGTCGTCATGCACTGCATGCCGGCTCATCGTGGCGAGGAGATAAGCGGAGAGGTCATGGATGGACCGCAATCCATTATTCTCGATCAGGCGGAAAACCGGCTTCATGTTCAAAAAGCACTGCTGGTAAAGCTGTTAAACCATGATGAGTACAAAAAATTTCATCTTACCCATAGACTGCTGAATGCTTCCAAAAAAATCAGGTCATGAACTAAGGAGTAAGAATGAACAAGCATGCAAGGCAGTTAAAGATCAGGGAGATATTGCAGCAGTACAGTGTTGGAAATCAGCATGACCTTCTGCAGTTTCTCTGCGATTCAGGAATGAAAGTTGCCCAGGCCACTCTTTCGCGAGACTGTGCCGAGCTTGGACTGATCCGTTCAAAAACGGACGGAAACTACAGGCTGCGGTTTCCTGATGATAACGCCGACAGGATTATAAAGGGCCTTGTAGGGATTGAGGTGCTGGCTGTTCATTCCAATGAAACCACAGTGATTATAAAAACACTCCCCGGCAGGGCTCACGGAGTCGGCTCCTATCTTGATCAGCTGAGAAGTCCCCTTATTCTCGGCACTATTGCCGGAGATGATACAGTGCTGCTAATTCCAGCATCTGTAGCGAATATTCCGGCTTTGATATCATATATTCATAAAAATCTTTCCAAAAACTGATAATTCAAAGAAAAACAATGAGCAAGGAAAAAATTGCAATAGCCTATTCCGGTGGACTTGACACATCCATTATGATCAAATGGCTGAAAGACAAGTATGATGCCGAAATTGTTGCTGTTACCGGCAATCTCGGTCAGCAGAAAGAGATTGAAAACCTTGAGTCAAAGGCTCTGTCGACAGGTGCTTCAAAATTCCAGTTTGTCGACCTGCGCAAGGAGTTTGTTGAAGAGTATATCTGGCGTGCACTCAAAGCAGGAGCTCTTTACGAAGATGTTTACCCCCTTGCAACAGCGCTTGGTCGTCCCCTGCTTGCCAAAGCTATTGTCGATGCAGCTCTCGCTGAAGATTGCACCATGCTTGCCCACGGCTGCACCGGAAAGGGAAATGACCAGGTTCGCTTTGAAGTCACCTTCGCCTCTCTTGCCCCGCATCTCAAGGTGCTGGCTCCCCTGCGCGAATGGGAGTTCACCTCAAGAGAAGCTGAAATTGCCTATGCTAACGAACACAACATTGCGGTTTCCGCCACCAAAAAGAGCCCTTACTCCATCGACGAAAATATCTGGGGAATCAGTATCGAGTGCGGCGTGCTTGAAGATCCAATGGTTGCGCCACCTGAAGATGCCTATCAGATAACCACCTCCCCCGAGAATGCTCCCGACACTCCTGCGGTTGTCGATATCGAGTTTGAAAAAGGTATTCCTGTTTCGCTCGACGGCAAAAAGCTGAGCGGCCTCGACCTTATCATCCGTCTTAACGAGATCGGTGCCGCTAATGGCGTCGGCCGGCTTGACATGATCGAAAACCGTGTTGTCGGCATCAAATCACGTGAAATTTATGAAGCACCGGCAGCAACGATCCTTCATTTCGCTCACCGCGAACTCGAACGCCTTACCCTTGAAAAATCGGTATTCCAGTACAAAAAGAATATCAGCCAGGATTATGCCAACCTTATATACAACGGCACCTGGTTCTCTCCAATGAGAAAGTCTTTGGACGCGTTTGTGAATGAAACACAGAACCCTGTAACCGGTCTTGTACGCCTGAAGCTTTATAAAGGTGGCGTATCGCTTCTTGGAAGAAATTCTCCCTACTCGCTCTATAACGAAGAGCTTGCTACCTACACAGAAGCTGATACCTTTAACCATAAGGCGGCTGCCGGCTTTATTCATCTGTATGGCCTCGGTCTTAAAACCTTCAGCGAAGTCAATCAAGGCAAATAAAGAGAATCATTCCGTAGCATTGCGCAGGTTCCCCGCTCACAGGGGCCTGCGCGGCTTCTGAAAACTTATAGCACTCCACTATGGACCTTCCAGAAAGAGCTGCAAGGCATTTTGGCCACTCTCCAGCCCTGAGAACAAGAGAGAACACCCTCTCCTTCGAAGAGTACAATAATCACTCCGCAAAGATTGCAAACCTCCTCTACCGCAAAGGAGTTCGTGCCGGCGATATTGTTGCCCTTGTGTCGCCAAACAGCCCCGCGATGGTCACTCTTCTGGCGGGAATACTCAAAGCGGGAATGATTGCCGCACCGCTCAACAACCGCTTTCCTGAAACCATTCTGAAAGTCACGCTTGACAAACTCCGGCCACAACTCTTGCTGACTGATGCCCTCCAGCCCTTTTCACTCCCTGGCATCAACACAGGAACGATTCATTCTGTTATTGATGATGCCGAGGGCTGCCCTCTCGAGCCGGAGTTTGAGCTCCCTGACACAATGGATCGCCCGGCAAGCATTATCCACACATCCGCAAGCACCGGAGAAGCTAAAGCTGCGGTTCACACTGTGGCAAATCACTGGTACAGCGCCCTTGGTTCCAATGAGAACATCCCTTTCGGCTCCGGTGACTGCTGGCTGCTTTCGCTCCCCCTCTACCATATCGGAGGCTATGCCATACTCATCAGGTCGCTCATCTCAGGCGGCTCCGTTGCTGTCTCCCCCCCCGATGACACTATTGAGCTCTCCATGCAGAGATTTCCTGTTACCCATCTTTCCCTGGTGCCCACCCAGCTCCACAGGCTTCTTAACGACACCGGAAGCACCGAAAAGCTGCGCCGTCTTAAAGCTGTTCTCCTTGGAGGCAGTCCCGCCCCTAAATCACTGATTGACCGGGCTATTCGGCACAATATTCCTCTCTACCTGAGCTACGGCTCAACAGAAATGACTACCCAGATCAGCACCTCTCCAGCCCCGATAAGCCGCCTTACCCAAAACAGTGGCACTCTCCTCCCCTACAGAGAGATCATGGCTGCAGAAAATGGCGAACTGCTTGTTAAAGGTCCATGCCTTTTTCAAGGTTACCTCTTCGAGGGAATCATTCAGCCGCAAACTGACAGTGACGGATGGTTCCATACCTCCGATATCGGGCATATTGATGATGATGGCTCAGTTACAGTACTTGGCCGAAAGGATAACATGTTTATTTCAGGAGGCGAAAACATCCATCCTGAAGAGATAGAAAAAGCCCTGATGATGGTTGAAGGAATCCACTCGGCAGTTGTTGTGCCGGTTCCCGATCAGGAATATGGCGAGCGTCCAGCCGCATTTATCCAGACCGGAAAAGAGAGTGTTCCGGATGACGAGGCTATTACTCAGGCAATGAATGCAACTATAGGAAAGCTTAAGTCGCCGGTTCGTTATTATCGCGTAAGTGAGTGGTCAACGTTGCCCGGATCACAAAAAATCGACCGCGCCCTATACAGAAAACGGGGAGAACAACACGATAAGAGTCGCGGTAGCGATGCCAGTTACCCAGCACCCCCCGCATAGATCCGTTGTGGCGAATCGTACCTCCGGAAATTCATGGCATATTCGGAGGCGCGGAATATAAGCATCTACTATGGACGTGAAGCGCTCCCAATTCAGAGTGCGACCTTTCTGACTCCGGCGTCTCAGGGCTTTCAGCCACGCTTTTACCACAAGCTCTCTATATCTCTTCAGAGCCTTCATTGCAAGAATGAGGCGAGATGAAGCGTTCAGGGAAGCAGTCATAAGGATAGAGGATATGGAATCCAAGATGGCATATATCGGCCGTGAGGGATTTACCTTTACCGGTCTTGAACTCATTAAGGTTCGGCAGGATATGCGTGAAAATCGCCCTTTGCGTAATGATGATCATGCCCATGAAACTGATGTCGGGTAAAGCGTAAGGCGCATGTCATGGCATAGGCGAGCCCTCTTTAAGGCTCTTCACGAGGGGAAGACTCAGCTCAACGGTGGCACCTTCCATCGGGGTGCTTGTAATACTTAACTGGCCGTGCATCTCTTTGATGATGCGGGATGATATTGAGAGGCCAAGTCCGGTACCTTTCCCTGATTCTTTGGTTGTAAAAAAAGGCTGCAGGATGTAGTCGATGTTTTTTTGGCTGATGCCGATACCGTTATCTTCTACGCTGATAATGACTCTCTCTTTCTGGCGCTTTGCAGAAATGCAGATGAAGGGGGAAGTACTGAGTGCTGAGTTCTGAGTGCTTAGGGAAGAAAGTGCCGACTGCCGACTGCCCACTGCCAACTGTTGCCTTTTTTCCTCAAGGGCGTCTATTGAGTTGCGGATGAGGTTGAGGATTACCTGTTCCATTTTATAGAGGTTACCTTTGATGGGAAGTTCATGAGCACCGCAATGGAAGGCGAGGTCTATTGATTTTTCGGTGCACTCTCTCTTGGTGAGTGTGATGGCTGAGTGTATAGGTTCTTTGCAGTCGAACAGGGTTGTTATGGCTTTTTGGTCTTTGCTTGCAAAGTTCCGGATGTTATCGACGATGGTTTGCATCCTTGCGATGTTCTTTACTATTTTTTGTGCTTGTTTTGATACCGTCTCTTTAAAATCAAGGCTTTCTGTTTTAGCTTTTTCAAGCATTTTATCGGCGAGCAGGCTTATGGTGTTGATGGGTTGCGTGATTTCGTGGGCAACACCTGAGGCCATCACTCCAAGTTCAATAAGGCTTATGGTCTGCTGATGCTTTTGCTCGATGAGTTTTTTTTGGGTGATGTCGCGGATGATGAGCTGATATGACTGAAGTGCACCTGCTACATCAAGAATGGCCAGCGCGGTGATTTCAGCCAGAAAGGTGGCCTCTCTGCCTTTTTTGCATAACAGCTCCAAATTAATTGTTGCCGAATTTTCGGGCGCCAGCTGTAAGATATTTTGCCAATCGCTGGTATCTCTGGTATGAATAAGGGTAGCAAAGGGTTTACCGAGAAGTTTGGACTTGTCCTTCACTCCAAAAATCAGGGCCGCCATGGGTGTAATACTGGTGATTGTGCCTTTTTGGTCGGTTGTGATGATGCCGTCGGCAAGGGCTTCGAGGCGTTTTCGTTCTGTGACATCGATGATGATGGAGTAAATGAGGAGTTTACCCTTGCTCTCGATTTTGTTGCTGTAGACCTCTACATCGCGAATGGAACCGTCGGAAGTGCGGTGACGGACTGAACTCTCTTGTTTTTGTTCGTTAATGGCGTTTTCCAAGCTCTCCTTTATTTCTTCATATGAGGCGACGATGATTTCGTCAATTTTCATCTTTTTGAGCTCTTCGACCCTCCAGCCATAGAAGGTTGCTGCCGCCTGATTGGCGTCGATGATCGAGCCAGTGGCGGAGTCGATAACCATTTTTACGGCGGCATGACTTTCAAATAGTTTTCTGAACCGTTCTTCACTCTCGATGAGAGCCAGCTCAGCCGCCTTATGATGGTTAATATCTATGCCCATACCGATGACATAATCCACACCGTCTATAAGGGCTTTGCCCGCTGTAGTTAAATACCAGTGGTACTCGGGGCCCCCATGGTAAAGCACTCTTTCTTCAAAGGGTTCGGGTGGAATGTTTTTCTCAATGAGGCGCTCCAGTACTACTCTCCCCTTTTCCCTGTCATCGGGGTGAATGAGTTCAAGCCCCTGGATACTATTGAGATCAGACCCCAAATCTCCGATGACCGTTTCACGCAGATAATCGTTACCGCCAACAAACTGCCCGTTATGATCGACGATATAAAAAACACCGGGAATACTGTTGATGATTGCCTGGTTGAAGGCTTCCTGGCTTTTGAGTTTCTGCTCTATCACTCTGGTTTTGGTGACATTCTGGACTATAACAAGGATTCGACCTCCACCTTCATTTATTGGGTAGAGTGAACTTCTTAGAATCTCACCATACTGTTCATCTTCAAAGAAGAGCGCTTTTCCTGACTCAATAACCTTATCCACCTTCTGTTTTCTTGTTTTTACCAGCTCTGGCGGAAGCAGATCAAGTCCGTTTGTGTTGAGAAACTCATCCAGAGGTTTGCTTATCAAGTCGCAAAATGCAGGATTGGCTGCAAGGATGGTGCAGTCACGGTCAAGTAGAAAGACGGGATCTTGAAAATTATTGAAAAGGTAGTGAATCGATTGTTCCCAAAGTTTCTTTGATTGTTGTAGAGAGGCGCTCTCCTTTTCGAAATGCCGCTCGCGGGTGATGTCGGAAAGGGTCAACCGGCACTCGTGACCATTCTCCGAAGCAATCGCATCAAGGCGCATGATCTTGCCCGACAACGATAGTGCCGAAGCATCACCATATTCCTCATTTTGCAGCTTCAACTCAATAGTGAGGTGCTCCTTTTTGCTGAACACCATCTCCATAAACTCGTTGAAAGAAGTGCGATCGTTATGATCAACAAAACAGATAAATCTGACGCCAATCAAAAGAGCGCGGTCTATGCCAAGGAGTTTTTCAGCAGTCAGATTTGCCTTGCGTATGGTGCTGTCAGGCTCGAGAGTCAGGTAGCCAAGAGGGGCAAATTCGTAAAGATCGGTGTATTGGGCCAGAGCCTCTTCGAACTGATCTCTTGAATACTGGAGCTCTTCTGACTGTACCTCAAGCTCAATCTGGTGAACCGAGAGCTCATGCACAATACGCTGCAACTCTTCTTTCGAGTCGAGCATATCAAGATTGAGGCCGTTTTTTTTTAGCCGCTCCTCAGCCTGCTTACGTAATGCAGGCCGATCGCCCGCAGACTCTTTATTTTTTCTCATAGTGCCGGTCGAGGGGAACGGTTTGTTGTACGGTTTTTCCTTGCCTGTTGAAGAGGGAACGATAGCGACAGCATGTTCGCCTTAGTTGAACTGTGTGATATGTCGCGAGGTGCGACTCATATATACATGAAGTATATTATTTTTATCAGGTATCTACAAATAATACACTTATCTCAACGCCATTACGGGCTGCCTGGCATTGATTGTTTTCAGATTCGCAATAATAACCCGCGCCCTGTTGCTGCGCGGCCAACTGCCAATGCAAAGCTCCTCTGCCAATGCTCTTGCCGCCGGGCACCGCCATGCACTGCCGGTTCGCTGCAGCTGGTGTTGTACTCATAAGCCTGCTGCTTCTTGCCGCAAAGAGCCGCATGCTTTTCGGCAAGCACTCTCTTTGTGGCAG
>CAITSZ010000045.1 GCA_903895195.1 uncultured Chlorobiaceae bacterium | reverse complement strand
TAGCTTTTTTAACTGTGTCCTCATAGCTCCTGGGTTTGATTTGGTTTGCACCTTCAAACTACGAGCTATGGGTGTTTTTTACGCTAACCCTGGGTGATTCTTATTTTCCGTTTTTGGCTTATTCTTGTTTTCCGATCACATGTGATTATTATAGGGCATAATAAATAACTTTCCCCTGTACGATTCTGCAAGGATATGATTTCATTACGCTATTCACGAATAGATACTATAGCTAAACCTATATCGACCAAGTCAAAGGGATAGCTTCTTTTAGAAAATAGATTTCAAAAAAACCGATACATATGAAGCGAACGGCCCTCTCTAAACTCTTAAATAATAACGCGTTAGTTTCGTGGAGTTTAATTCGGCCACTGCTCATGCAGCACAAAAAAACTTACAATTAGGGGGTGATGATGAGAGAATACAACCAAATCTCAACTTTATTATATATGCCGTTTATATATAATAACTCCTTATTATAAAACACATTACACTATATGCATCTTAAAAATTATTCGATTGAAAAACAACAAATATCATCTTCCATACTTGACTTGCCCGAAATGATTTTGTTACCAGACCATACAAAAAAGAATATTAAAGTCTTTCAGGGATGCATTCGTAAATGATGGCGTTTCTTTCTGTTGCTTATGGGCGTAAAAAAACCCGCCTGGTACGAGCGGGTTTTTTTAACTATGTACTGGTTGTTTCAGGTCACGATGCCAGCGCTTCATGCACTTTGTTCGCTGCATCACGCAGACCATTGGCTGAAATAAGGTTCAGTCCTGAATCATCAAGCATTTTTTGTGCAATCGGAGCGTTTGTGCCTTCGAGCCTTACAATAACCGGCAGGTGAAGGCCTATCTTTCTTGCAGCTTCGATAATGCCGCCGGCAACGCGGTCACAACGAACAATGCCACCGAAAATGTTGACAAGAATTGCTTTGACGTTTTTGTCGCTCAGAATAATCTTGAATCCCTCTTCAACAGTCTGAGGGCTTGCTGAACCACCCACGTCAAGGAAATTGGCAGGTTTCCCGCCAGCGAGCTGGATCATGTCCATTGTGGCCATGGCAAGTCCTGCACCGTTAACCATACAGCCCACATTGCCATCAAGGCGGACATAGTTGAGATTTGATTTTGAAGCTTCCACTTCAAAAGGATCTTCTTCGCTGATGTCCCTCAGTTCAAGAAAATCTTTATGGCGGAAAAGTGCGTTGTCGTCAAAATTGATTTTGGCGTCAAGTGCAAGTACCTTTCCTTCTTTGGTGACCACCAGCGGATTGATTTCGGCAATTGCTGCGTCAATCGAAATATATGCGGTGTAAAGCGCTGATATAAAGCGCACAGCATTTCTGAATTGATCATCCTTAAGTCCAAGGAAAAATGCGGCTTCCCGTGCCTGAAAATCCTGTATCCCGTACAATGGATCAATCTGGATTTTCAAGATTTTTTCAGGGCTCTCTTCGGCTACTGTTTCAATTTCCATGCCGCCTTCAGTCGAAACCATCAGAACATTTCTTGACGTTGAGCGGTCAAGTGTGATGCCGACATAAAACTCTTTTTCAATATTCATACCCTCTTCAACAAGCAGGCGTCTGACCTCTTTGCCTTCAGGTCCTGTCTGATGAGTAACAAGAGTCTTGCCAATCAATTCCTGGGCGATATCAAAAGCCTCCTCAGGTGACTTGGCAAGCTTTACTCCGCCGGCCTTTCCACGGCCTCCTGCATGAATCTGTGCCTTGACAACCACTACTGGGCTGGTTTGCTGAGCAAAAAGCTGTTCAGCAGCCTGTTTTGCTTCTTCAGGCGAATATGCTACAATTCCATTTGGTACGGCAACCCCGAATTTTCTCAGGATATCCTTGCCTTGATATTCATGAATGTTCATATTGTTGGGTCTTGGGTTACTGACGACAGTTTGCAATCATAATGCCGGGGAACCCGGAAATTGCGCAAAGAGCACAGTATAATGAAAATTACGATTACGGTAAAGTCCTAGGGCACCAACAAAAACAATATTTATTTAATTATGATGGAATTTACGTATTGCATGGAGCTCGCTTTCCGTGAGGCAATAAAAGCGTTTGAACGAAAAGAGGTCCCAGTCGGTGCGGTTGTGCTTGACAGTAACGGTCATGTTATTGGGAAAGGGTATAACCAGGTTGAAGCTTTATGCGATGCTACAGCCCATGCCGAAATGATTGCGTTGACTTCAGCCATGGCAACGATTGGAAGCAAGTACCTCAATGATTGCACCCTTGCAGTTACTCTCGAGCCTTGCCCGATGTGTGCCGGAGCTATTGTAAATGCGAAGGTTGGACGCCTTCTTTTCGGAGCGTACGATCCAAAAATGGGAGCATGCGGGACTGTTATGAATGTGACCGGATGCGCGCAACTCAACCATCAGCCGGAAGTATTTGGTGGTATTATGGAGAATAAATGCCGCAATCTGCTCCAGGATTTCTTCCGCGAGTTGCGCCAAAAACCCTGACTGATTATAAGTATAGGTACTATAGGTCTTATACGTCCCATAGGACCTATTCTTTAGTAACTATGTTCTCCCTGATAATTTGTTTCAGCGAGCTGGCAAGGTGTGAAACGATATCCTGTGTTATGCCGCTCCCGGCGGATGGTTGCGGGATGGTGTCGAGGCTGTCCATACCGGCGTTTTTGACTGCCTTGCTGATGGTTACTGAGAGAATCGGGTTGCACTCTTTGATAATCTCTTTCAGCATGAATGACGCCTCAAACATGCTTTGTTGAACAATTTCCTTTTTTTCTTTTTCCGTCATAGCCTGGCAATGGTGTGTTGCGATAATACCGGCCAGGCAGGTGATATAGGTGTTGGTCGAGCCCGCAAGAAAAAGATTGAGAAAAAACGGAGTCAGCAGGTTGCCCCCGGGCAACAGTGAAGAGAGTGTGTTGCTGAACGAAGACTGTATAATCGGTTTGATATGGGCAGGTAATTCCTCCTTTCTGAAATCAGAAAGAGGAAGGCAATCATAGACGGATCGGACAAGGTTGATGAACTCTCCGAGGTGTTGCTCCCGGTTGTGGATGGTGTAGATTCCCCATATCACCTTGATGTTGTTCCAGAGGGACGTGGTTGTTCCGTAGGAGGTGTTCTGGGCAAAAGCCCCTACAAAAAAGTTTCTTGTGGCGATCTGCTTGGTGATGTTAAGCGAGTCAACCTCCAGAAACTTGAGGTTTGTTCGAACCCAGCGCAGATCCCGTTGCTGTTTTGCCCCGTCCGGATGCATGGAGTGAGTCGGTAATCTGCCGGCCAGATAGCTGCAATAACTCTCCATTCCTTTGGAGCTTTCCTGTTCCGGCATCTCTGGCGCTTTCGGAACTGAAAAAAAACGGATTGCTTTGTAAAGAAGAGCAAGCAGCAGCGCTGTGCTTAAAAGAAGGAAAACAACTCCTGCATAAGGGAGTAGTGAATCGAGAAGCTCTGCTGCCGCATGCAACTGATTGACGACGAAAACAATCGTCACGAGTATGACCACCAGAAGTGCGGTATACAAAAATGAGCTTGCTTTTCGTTTCATATCGGCAGTTTATTGACGGGTTTCAGCCATCAGAAAAGAAGTTCCCTATTGCTTTAAGATACTCCTTTCCTGCCGTATAATCCTCTACGAAATGGTTTCCGGTTTCGGGAGTTTTATAGAGTGGTCACGGCTGAACTGATAGTCAAGAAAAATATCCTCGGCTGATGGAAGTTGCCATTTCCCGTTCGGAAGTAGGTTTGTTGTCTCCTTGAGGCGGTACGTCAATTGGCCGCATGTCCAGCAATCATAATTAGCCATGCCTGTACAGAGGCAGGTTTTCTCTTTGATAACAAGCGGTTCTCCGGGTTTCCTTGCAGCAAGCGCCTGGTAATACTCGTCTATATAGGTGCATGTTCCGCCATTTTCCAGCAAATAGCCGAGTCCTTCGCAGTTTGGTTTTATCGCATAGCGCAATGTTGGCGATGAAGTAAGCATCCGCATTGGATACCCAGTGGTTGAAGCCATATTGACCACTATATCCTCTTCACGCGCATTGATATAGTGCTGCTTCACCTCTGCCGGCAGTCCAGCTTCTTTGCTGATCGTAAATCGGGTTGCCACCTGTACACCCGCAGCTCCCATTTTGAGATAATCAACAGCATCGGTACCGGTAAAAATTCCTCCTGCCGGGATTACCGGAATATTCAGCTCCTCTTTTTTCAAAAAAGCAAGAACGTCAGCGAAAATGGTCTGTAGATCAACCTTCTGCCAGTCATCAGCTCCAAAGCCGAGGTGACCTCCGGCCAGTGGCCCTTCAACTACAATGTAGTCAGGCAGACGATCAAGACGAACTGCCCGTTTCAAAAAGATGGAAAGCGCCCTGACTGAAGAGATGATTATGCCGATTTTAACATCGCGAAACCGCTTGTGATCCTGTATGAGATCAAGAGTGCGGAGGTTGAGGCCAGCGGCAAGGGTAAGGCCGTCAATACCCCCGTCCATGGCAGCACACAGTCTGACTTTCAGTGTTTCGACTGAGCTGTTCATGGTCAGCTTCTCCATGCAGTTCAAAAAAATTGCGCCTTTACCGGTTTTTTGGGATACCGTATATTCGATATACTTCTTTTGCGCTTCCGCCAACTCTTCCAGGTCAAACAGGACTGCGGATTTGTCAGGGTTGGTGCTGTAAGCAGCATACTTTTTCCTTTTCCTGCTTACATACGAAGTTTTCAATATTCTGTCGCAGACATAACCGATCAATGCGTCGGAAATATGGCCGATCCCGCCGAGTCTTTCAGCCGCGAGAGCAAGCTCGGTTGTTGAGATATTGACTCCCATACCCCCGATAATGATGGGCACATATTCTTTGCCGCCTATTTGTAACCTGAAATTGTCTACGTTCATTGTCTTTTTATCAGTATAAGAGCATTTACAGATCATTCATACCACTGAGTGACAGGGGAGCCCGGTAAGATAGCAACCGGTATCCACGCCAAAAATTACTTAAGATATCATATTTCAATTTATAAATCTATAGCCATTTCTTACAAAAACCACTGCGTTAAAACTATCTGACGCCTTCTTTCCTGAACTTTAATGCAATGGTGATGATGAAGTTTGAGAAAAGATGTGGAGAATATTAAATTGCAGGCCAATTAGCGATGGAAAATTGTTTTTGAACAGAAAAATATCCAGAAAAGGGGGATCGTATTATGATTAAACTGGTTTTGTTGCGGCATGGAGAAAGTCAATGGAATCGTGAAAACCGCTTTACTGGATGGTATGATGTTGACCTGAGTGAGCAGGGCAGGAAAGAAGCGGCAACTGCCGGTAAACTTCTTAAGGACGAAGGGTTTGTTTTCGACATTGCCTACACGTCGGTATTGAAACGAGCCATCAGGACATTATGGAGTACTCTTGATACCATGGATTTGATGTGGATTCCTGTTTTTAAGAGCTGGCGTCTTAATGAGCGCCATTATGGAGCCCTTCAGGGACTCAACAAATCGGAGACCTCCCAGAAGTATGGAGAAGAGCAGGTACTTGTATGGCGGAGAAGCTACGACACCCCGCCCCCTGCCCTCGAAAAAACAGATCCGCGCTATCCCGGTGAAGATCCACGCTATGCCGGCCTTGCTGAATCGGAGATTCCTCTAAGTGAATGTTTAAAAGATACCGTTGATCGCTTTCTTCCTCTATGGCACGACACAATAGCGCCGGAAATCCGTAAAGGGAAAAAAGTCATTATTGCAGCACATGGAAACTCTCTGCGAGCACTGGTCAAATACCTTGATAATATTTCCGAGGACGATATTGTCGGCGTAAACATACCGACAGGCATTCCTTTGGTCTATGAACTTGATGATAATCTCAAAGCGATAAAAAGTTACTACCTCGGCGATCAGGAAGCCTTGCAGAAAGCTGTTAATGCTGTTGCCAGTCAGGGAAAAGCGTAGTTTTGCCGGAGGAGTGCGGCTTTAGGTTGTTTTGTTAAAAAACTTTTATATTCTGCACTTTATTCTTTCGTTTGCCTTTTTTTTGAAACTGTTTGAAAAGTTGTGCCTGAAAATATGAACGTTACGTCAAAAACGGGGCTCTATGATCCTCAGTTTGAGCATGATGCATGCGGTGTCGGGTTTATTGCCCATATCAAAGGTGTCAAGTCCCATGAAATTGTAGAGCAGGGCTTAAAAATAAATGAAAACCTCAAACATCGCGGAGCTTCTGGATGTGAAAAGAATACAGGCGATGGTGCAGGAATTCTTCTTCAGATTCCAGACAAGTTCCTCCGCAAGGCATGTGCTGAAAGAAATATTGAGCTCCCCGAGGAAAAACAGTATGGCGTAGGCATGCTTTTTCTGCCGCCCGATATATCACAGAGACGTGCTATAGAAGATATCTGCCGCCAGATGATACAGGCTGAAGGTCAGAAATTTCTCGGTTTCAGAAAAGTGCCGACCTGCAATGACACCCTTGGTGCTACAGCCCGATCTGAAGAACCGGTTGTCAAGCAGCTATTTGTAGGCTGGGGAAAGGATATTGTTTCTGAACTTGAATTTGAAAGAAAGCTCTACATCATTCGTCGCCGCATCACAAAACGGGTGAAATATACAGCGGGTCTTCTTGGAAGCAGCTATTTCTATATATCAAGTCTGTCAGGCAGAACTATTGTCTATAAGGGCATGCTCCTTCCAGAGCAGGTTGGAGAGTTTTACCCTGAACTGCATGATGCCGATATGGAAAGCGCCATTGCCATGGTGCACTCCCGTTTCAGCACCAATACCTTCCCAAGCTGGTACAGGGCGCATCCTTACCGTTATTTGAGCCATAACGGTGAAATCAATACGCTCAGGGGTAACGTCAACTGGATGAATGCAAGAGAGAAAAACATCCGTTCAAAAGTCTTTGGTGACGCTCTTGAAGATATCAAGCCGGTCATCCTTGAGGATGGTAGCGATTCTGCGATTCTTGATAATGCATTCGAATTTCTCGTTCTTTCCGGCCGTTCCATGGCACATGCAGCCATGATGATTATTCCTGAACCATGGTCAGGCAACAATGGAATGTCCCCGACGAAAAAAGCATTTTACGAATACCACAGCTGTCTTATGGAGCCATGGGACGGGCCAGCATCGGTAACATTTACCGATGGTGTGCAGATTGGTGCAGTCCTCGACCGCAATGGCCTTCGTCCTTCACGCTACTATATCACAAAAGACGACCTCGTTATTATGGCTTCAGAGGTCGGAGTGCTTGACATTGCACCCGAACGGATCCTCAAGAAGGACCGTCTGCAGCCGGGCAGGATGTTCCTCGTTGATACCCTTGAAGGTCGAATTATCTCCGATGAAGAGATCAAGCAGAGCATTGCAAGTGAGAACCCTTACGGAGAGTGGATCGAACGTAACATGATTGATCTGGAAGCTCTCGAAGATCACCCTCAGCTTAAAAACCCTGATGAGGACAAATACAGCCTGACTGCGCGCCAGAAAGTCTTCGGCTACACTCAGGAAGATATCTACCTGCAGATTAAGACGATGAGCGAAAAAGGGGTGGAACTTGTAGGATCCATGGGTAACGATACCCCTCTGGCGGTTCTGTCAAATAAATCCAAGCTCTTATACGATTATTTCAAGCAGCTTTTTGCCCAGGTGACCAATCCTCCGATTGATTCCCTCCGCGAAGAGCTTATAACCTCCACCATGGTCATGCTGGGCACCGAAGGGCAGCTGCTCGACTCATCCGAGGTTAATTGTCGCCGGATCAGGTTGCCTCATCCGATTTTAACCAATCAGTCACTCGAAAAAATTCGAGGCATCGACAAGCCTGGTTTCAGGGCCGTTACACTTCCGATATTCTACAATGTATCAAAAGGCGGCAAAGGGATCGAGGCTGCCATGCAGGACCTCTACCGTCAGGCTGAACAGGTTGCAAGCAAGGGCGTCAACATTATTATTCTTTCCGACAAGGGAGAGATTGAAAAAGACCGTGCGCCTATTCCTGCATTGCTTGCTGTTTCAGGCCTGCACAACTTCCTCATCAACGCCGGCATAAGGACAAAGATCGGCCTCGTGCTTGAATCTGCAGAGCCAAGGGCCGTGCATCACTTCGCCATGCTCATCAGCTATGGAGCAGGCGCTGTCAATCCCTATATGGCGTTTGAAACAATTCATTCGCTTGTCGCTTCAGGCCAGGTGAAACTGGATGAAAAGGGTGCCGTTAAAAATTATATAAAGGCAGCGGTCAAGGGTGTTGTGAAAACCATGGCGAAAATGGGCATTTCCACAATCCAGAGCTACCGCGGCGCACAGATATTTGAGGCCGTCGGTCTCAATACCCAGCTTGTTGACGCCTATTTCACCCGTACGCCAACCCGTATTGAGGGCATTGGCATCGATATAGTGGCCGAAGAGGTACGCAAACGCCACGAATCGGTTTTTCCTCCTACAGGCAACAAGGTTAATCGCGGTCTTGAAGCCGGAGGCGAAAGAAAATGGCGCTACGACGGTGAACATCATCTCTTCAGCCCCGAAGCAATCCATGTTCTGCAGCACTCATGCAGAACCGGCAGCTATGAGATGTTTAAAAAATATGAGAACCTTATAGACGACCAGAGCGAACATCTTTGTACGATCCGGGGTCTTATGGATATCAATTTCAGTGAGCATCCTGTACCGCTTGAAGAGGTTGAGCCGGTTGAAACTATTCTGAAAAGGTTCAAAACCGGTGCCATGTCCTATGGCTCCATCAGTCAGGAGGCTCATGAAACTCTTGCCATTGCCATGAACAGGCTTGGAGGCAGGAGCAATACCGGTGAAGGCGGCGAAGATCCTGCGCGCTTCCACAAAGAACCCAACGGCGACTCAAAAATGTCGGCCATCAAGCAGGTTGCCTCCGGCAGGTTCGGCGTTACCAGTGAATATCTTGCCAGTGCCAACGAGATTCAGATCAAGATGGCACAGGGTGCTAAACCCGGTGAAGGCGGACAGCTTCCAGGCTCCAAGGTATACCCTTGGGTGGCCAAGGTGCGTCACTCAACACCAGGTGTCGGTTTGATTTCGCCTCCGCCTCATCACGATATCTATTCAATCGAAGATCTTGCACAGCTTATTCACGACCTCAAAAATGCCAACCATACGGCCCGCATCAACGTAAAGCTTGTCTCTACCGTTGGTGTCGGAACTATTGCGGCCGGTGTTGCCAAGGCTCATGCTGATGTTGTGCTTATCAGCGGTCACGACGGCGGTACCGGTGCTTCACCGGTTTCGAGCATCATGCATGCAGGTATGCCGTGGGAACTCGGTCTTGCCGAAGCGCACCAGACCCTCGTTCTCAACAATCTGCGCAGCCGCATAGTTGTGGAGGCTGACGGTCAGCTTAAAACTGCCAGGGATA
Source organism: uncultured Chlorobiaceae bacterium (assembly GCA_903895195.1). Classification (GTDB taxonomy): domain Bacteria; phylum Bacteroidota; class Chlorobiia; order Chlorobiales; family Chlorobiaceae; genus Chlorobium. The sequence continues at coordinate 149,843 of CAITSZ010000045.1, read as the reverse complement.
TTATTATAGCAGCCATACTTGGTGCTGAGGAGTTTGGTTTTGCGACAACGACCCTTGTCGTGATGGGTTGCGTCATGATGCGCTGCTGTCAGGACGACTCCTGTGCCGTTGGAGTCGCTACCCAGAATCCCGAACTTCGCAAAAATTTCAAAGGCAAACCGGAGCATGTTGAAAACTTCATGCGCTTTCTTGCCGAGGGTGTTCGAGAGTACATGTCGCGTCTCGGAGTCCGGACAATTAATGAACTTGTCGGTCATACCGAAGTTCTTTCCATGAAAAAATCGATCAATCACTGGAAAGCTCAAGGAATTGATTTGTCGAAGATTCTCTACAAAGCAGAGTCTGACGAACTGGAAACCAGTTACTGCACCATTGATCAGGAGCATGGTCTTGACGAAAGTCTTGACCGTACCATGCTGCTTTCCATCTGCGAACCAGCTATCAAACGCAAAGAGAAAGTTTCCACTATACTCACCATCAGAAACACCAACAGGGTGGTCGGTACTCTTGTCGGCTATGAAGTTACAAAAGCCTATGGATCTGCCGGACTGCCGGATGACACGATTCATTTGAAATTCACCGGTTCTGCCGGTCAGAGTTTCGGTGCATTTATTCCAAAAGGCATGACCCTTGAACTTGAAGGAGACGCCAACGACTATGTCGGCAAGGGCCTTTCCGGTGGTCGCATAGTGGTCTATCCTTCAAAAGCCTCTTCTTTTGTTCCGGAAGAGAATATCATTATCGGCAATGTCGGTTTTTACGGTGCAACTTCCGGAGAAGCCTTTATCAGAGGAATGGCCGGAGAGCGTTTTTGTGTGCGTAACAGCGGCTTGAACGCAGTTGTAGAAGCTATCGGTGATCACGGCTGCGAATATATGACAGGCGGAACCGTTATTATTCTTGGAAAAACAGGACGGAACTTTGCAGCCGGCATGTCGGGCGGCATAGCCTATGTCTACGATGCAGACGGTACGTTTGCCGAAAACTGCAACCATGAAATGGTCGGTCTCTATTCTGTCGATGACCCGCTTGAGTTTGCAGAACTCCAGTCTATGATTCAAAGGCATGTCGCCTATACAGGCAGCGAACTTGGCCGTGCAATTCTTGATGACAGCGATACCCTCCGCCAGCGTTTTGTCAAAATCATTTCGCACGATTACCAGAGAGCTCTTGATGCAATGGCCGAAATTAAGGCGGCAGGAATCACCGGCGATGAAGCAGTTATGGCTTCATTCGAAAGAAATGTTCATGATCCGGCACGTGTGTCAGGAAATTGATATCGAAAAAGAGCTGTACAGCACTGTTTTGAAAAGATTAAACTATTGATATGGGCAAAGTTAAGGGTTTTATGGAGTACCAGAGAGCATTGCCTGCAGACAGGGAGCCTCTCGAAAGATTAAAAGATTGGCAGGAGTTCCATAAGGAAATGCCTGCATGTGAGTTGCAGAGCCAGGGTGCCCGCTGTATGGATTGCGGTACGCCATACTGCCATACAGGGTTTATGCTCAGCGGCATGACAAGCGGATGCCCGATCCACAATCTTATTCCAGAATGGAATGACTACGTCTATAAAGGCTTCTGGCATGAGGCGTATGACCGGTTGATGAAAACCAACAACTTCCCGGAGTTCACCGGAAGGGTCTGTCCTGCCCCATGCGAGGGCTCCTGTGTGCTTGGGATTGTTGACCCTCCCGTGACCATCAAGAACATAGAGTACTCGATTATCGAGCATGCGTTTACCGAAGGGTGGGTAGAGCCGAAAAAAATTGCCTACAGAACAGGCAAAAGGATAGCAGTGGTTGGATCTGGTCCTTCAGGACTTGCCTGTGCTGACCAGCTTAACAAGGCCGGTCACAGTGTAACCGTGTTCGAGCGCGATAACCGTATCGGCGGTCTTATGATGTACGGCATTCCGAACATGAAGCTTGATAAGAAGCTTGTTGTTGAGCGCCGTATTGATCTCATGAGAGCCGAAGGTGTCATTTTCATGGAGAGCACGGAGGTTGGTGTCGATTATCCTGCCGACAAGCTCCTCGAAGAGTTTGATGCAGTGGTGCTCTGTACAGGTGCAACCAGGCCTCGTGACCTTTCTGCCGAAGGACGTGACTTTTCAGGCATTCATTTTGCAATGGATTTTCTACGCTCAAGTACCAAAGCCCTGCTCGACGAGAGTGCTCCGGTTCTTTCTGCGGCCGGAAAAAATGTTGTTGTCATCGGAGGAGGAGATACCGGCACGGACTGTGTAGCTACTTCCTTGCGCCAGGGCTGCACAAGCGTCATACAGCTCGAAATTATGCCACAGCCACCACTTGAGCGCCAGCTCGACAATCCATGGCCTGAATGGCCCAAAACCTTTAAGGTCGATTACGGACAGGAGGAAGCCGCCAAGGTGCAGGGTGACGATCCGAGAAAGTACTCCATGATGACCAAAAAGTTTCTTTCTGACGAAAAAGGAGCTCTCAAGGCAGTTGAGGTCTCCCAAGTGGAGTGGGTTAAAACTGACGGACGATACTCTCCTCTCCCGGTTGCCGGCACTGAACAGATCATCCCGGCCGAGCTTGTTCTGCTTGCCATGGGCTTTATCGGCCCTGATGAGCATCTTCTTCAGCAGCTTCAGGTTACTCAGGATGAACGATCAAACATAAAGGCTACAGACAAAAAATATCTTACAAACCGCGAACGCATCTTTGCTGCCGGCGATGCCCGCCGTGGACAAAGTCTTGTAGTCTGGGCCATTCAGGAAGGCCGCTCTGCCGCCCGCGAGTGTGACCGCTTTTTGATGGGTGAAACAAGTCTCCCCTAAACGATTGAGGGTATTTGTATGTTATATCCAGTACATCAATGAATTTATTCTTAATCAAGTCGGCTTATGGAACAGCAAAAACTCAGGGAACTCCTCGAAACGCTTCACAAGGAGCTGGAACAGGTAGATTCTGTTGATAAAAACACAGTAGCGGTTTTAACAAACCTCCGCGAGGATATAAGCAAACTTGTTTCTGACGATGTTGGAGCCATGCATGAAAACGAATCTCTTATGCAGCGCATGAGCGAGGCTGTTGATCATTTTGAGGCCGGCCATCCCAAATTAAGCATGACCATCCAGCATGTCCTGGACAGTCTGGCCAATATGGGATTTTAAAGAACTGCATTATTAACATTTTGAAGGCTCGAGTGTTTCATGACAAGAGAAACGGGAAAAGGTAAAACAAGGGGTGGTAACGGTAACGGCAGCGATCAGGTTTTCTGTTCATTTTGCGGAAGAAGTGCTCAGGAGTCAGCCAGTATGGTTGCCGGTCCGAGAGCATTCATCTGCGACCGCTGCATAAAAACATCATATGAGATCCTCCGCAAGGAGCTCAGCGCCATACAGCAGCCTGAGCGACCTCTCGATAAACCGTTTCAGCCACGTCTGGTAAGTCCGAAAGCCATCATGGACTCCCTCGACCAGTATGTTGTCGGTCAGGAGATTGCCAAAAAGTCCCTCTCAGTAGCAGTCTACAACCATTACAAAAGGATAGAATCACAGGAATGGACGCGCGATGACGACGGCGTAGTGATTGAAAAGAGCAATATTCTTCTTATTGGACCTACCGGAACCGGTAAAACGCTTCTGGCCCAGACCCTTGCCAATCTGCTCGAAGTTCCTTTCTCCATAGTTGACGCCACATCCTTGACAGAAGCCGGATACGTCGGCGACGATGTCGAAACCATTCTTGCAAGGCTGCTTCACGCCTCTGACTTTAATCTTGAGCGAGCCGAGCGCGGCATCATCTACGTTGATGAGATCGATAAAATTGCCCGTAAATCCGCCAACGTTTCCATTACCCGCGATGTTTCCGGCGAAGGAGTCCAGCAGGCCCTTCTGAAAATACTTGAAGGTGCCGTCGTCGGTGTTCCCCCTAAAGGTGGCCGTAAGCACCCTGAGCAGCAGCTGATCAACATCAATACGAAGAACATTCTCTTTATCTGCGGCGGAGCCTTTGAAGGTCTTGACCGCCTGATTGCAAAAAGAGTTTCAAAATCCTCAATGGGCTTTGGTGCAAAGGTCAAGCATGGCCAAACAGGCTACGATCCCGAAATCCTCAAGCTTGTCATGCAGGACGACCTGCACGAATATGGACTTATACCCGAATTCATAGGACGTCTTCCTGTCATCTCCACCCTCGATATGCTTGATGCAAAAGCATTGCGCAACATCCTTGTCGAACCAAAAAACGCCATTACCAAGCAGTACAAAAAACTGTTCGAAATGGACGGTGTAGAACTTGAATTTACCGACGAGGCACTGGACAAAGTAGTCGCCATTGCCATTGAACGCGGCACAGGCGCCAGGGCACTGCGTTCAGTACTCGAAAATGTAATGATCGACATCATGTTTGATCTTCCATCCATGAAAGGCATCCATAAATGCATCATTACCGCCGAAACAATCGAAAACAAAGCAGCCCCAGACTACATCTCAGGCACCCGCAAACAGAAAAAAACCGCATAAACTGCAAAACAGGCCTCGCCGTCCTTTGCATTTTATAAATGATATTCTATATTTCGACCCATTCGAAAGGGACGATTAGCTCAGTTGGTTAGAGCGCTACATTGACACTGTAGAGGTCAGTGGTTCGAATCCACTATCGTCCACAACCATAAAATCCTGCAAATAAACAACTTGCAGGATTTTTGTTTCCCGCTCTTACGCCACTGAAATACTCCGATTTTATCTGATTTAACGCCGTTTAGCCATGGTTTTGTTACGCCATTGTTATACGAGTTTTTTTACTTCTCCTGAACTTAGGGGACGTTCATGACTAAGTGTATTTAATCTCTGAAAACATTACATTACAGGGTGCATTGTTGCTATAAGCTCAAGAAAAACAACAAACGATTTCAATGCCGAGAGGAGCAAGATTGGATACACCGGGAACCCTGCATCATGTGATGGTTAGGGGAATCGAAGGAAAGCAGATTGTGGCGGATGATGATGATCGTCATCTGTTTGTGTCCCGTTTGGGTATTGCTGCCACAGCGACAGGGACAAGAATCTACGCATGGGCGCTGATGACTAATCATGCTCATCTGTTGTTGAAAAGCGGAGAGGCCGGTCTCTCCATATTTATGCGAAAGTTTTTGACCAGCTATGCCATCTTGTATAATTCCCGACACCATCGGCACGGGCATTTGTTTCAAAATCGATATAAGTCAATTATCTGCGAAGAGGAACCGTATTTTCTGAAACTTGTCAGTTATATCCATCTCAATCCACTAAGGGCCGGACTTGTCGGCTCATTGGATGAACTGGCCAACTACCCTTGGAGCGGTCATGCCACTGTGATAAACAGGATCAAGCGTGATTGGCAGGATCGGGAATATGTACTCCATTATTTTGGCAAAAGAGAGAGAGCGGCGCGAAGTGCATATCTTCAATTTTTGTTAGAGCAGAGCAGTCTGGGAAAGCAGTCCGAGCTGACCGGTGGCGGATTGGTGCGCTCCGCAGGCGGATGGTCGGAAGTTTTGTCGTTGCGTCAGCGAGGTCAGAAGCAATTTAGCGATGAGCGGATACTCGGTAGCGGGGAGTTTGTAAAGGACATACTCGATGAAGTTGACGAAACGGTGAAAACCCTTGTCCCAGATACTTCGAGCAAAGTAAATGCCATGGAAGCTTTGGCAGAGAGGTGTGAAGTGGCAGGTATTACATCGCAGGCATTGCAATCAGGGAGTAAGCGCCGTGAGTGCACCGAGGTGCGTAAAGAACTTTCTCGTCATTTTGTGCTTGAATTAGGGTTATCCTATGCTGATACTGCTCGAATGCTTGGTATATCAGCTTCCGCTGTGAATCAAATTTTTCGCCGAAATTCTTTGGGTTGAAGTATGGATAGTCATGAGCGTAAGCCTCCCTTAGTCCCTTTCTTTTCTGCTTTCAGAACTGATAAATTTAGGGGGGCTTGTTTTTTATTGTACCAGGAAAACCAGATTTTGCATAGATAATCGACTAATATTCGATTATCTATGCAAAATAATGACCTCATGCAACTCGAAAAGAAGCTTAGCTCACTGGGTGGTGTGCCTTTGATGCATGGAGCACTTGTCTCCATGCTCAATGAGCTCTGATCTCCAAACGATAAAATTTTTTGTTTGATTGGTAAAGCGTGGCTTCTGCTCATGCCAATCGCTATCCTTCCAATGAAGCATTGCACAGGCGGACTTCTTCTGCTTGGAAAAACCTCACTGAAATTCCAGAAGTAATCAGTATCAGAAATTTGGTGAGTTTGTGGTAATCCATATCCCTGGTGCTCATAGGTTTATTGATGATCTGGTGGAGGGACACCATAGCTGATGAAGATGACCTAAATCCTAAGCAACAATGCAGATTGATGCTTAGGATGTAATTTTACTGAATATGACGTATATTTTCCGATAACTTCAAAGCCTTATTCACTCTTCAGATAATCTTTCCAGACACATCTTCCACCCTTAAACCACCAGAAAGGACTCATGAAAGTACTCATCGTATATTGGCACCCGGAGCCTCTCAGCTTCAACGCTGCAATGTTCCGGGCAGCGCGTGACACTTTTTTGCAGGCAGGACATGAAGTTCGCACCTCCGACCTTCATGCGATGGGGTTCGACCCTGTCTCGAGCCGAAAGAACTTTAGCACCATCAAGGATCCATCTTTCCTCAAGCAGCAGGCCGAGGAAGCTTATGCCACTGAAATGCATGGCTTCTCAGAGGAGATTGAAGCTGAAATCCAGAAGCTTGAGTGGTGTGACCTCATGGTGTGGCAATTTCCTCTGTGGTGGTTTGGCCTTCCTGGCTCGCTCAAAGGCTGGGTGGACCGTGTCTTCGCCATGCAGCGCACCTACGGCGGCGGTCACATCTACAAGACGGGAGTCTTCACCGGCAGACGAGCTTTTCTTTCCCTCACCACCGGAGGTCCCGAGGAGTCTTATCGCAAGGACGGCTTCAATGGAGATATTCTTGGCGTTTTGCGCCCTATTCATCGAGGTATATTGCAGTTCGTTGGCTTCGACGTATTGGCACCGCATGTTGTCTACGGCCCCGCGCATCTAACACAAGAACAGAGGCAAAATGCCCAGGAACTCTACGCCACGCGCCTGTTATCGATACCCTCTGAAGAGCCTATCGATGTCGGCCTCTATTGAACTGCGAGTTAACTTCTCTTTGCAGTGCAAGAACTTAGAGACGGTGTTTTTATCTTACAGTTACTGAAGGAAAGGGATGAGTTTGCAGTGGGTAGTTTGCAGTAGGCAGCAAGCCAAAACTTCTCGAAATACTTGATGTTAGCAAATAAAAAACGTGTTATCTGCTCCGTGCTGAGGGAAGGATGAAAAGGCAAGCGCCGACTGTTTTACTCAGTACCCAGCACTCGTCACTCAGCACTTTTTTTGTATGGCTTGACGATCTGATGTATTATCATAAAATTTACAAAACGAACTCATTCAGTTATTTGCAAAAGGGGATACCTTTATACAGCCCTCGTGAAGGCCTTATTTTATTATATATTGGTGAGTAAGCTGGCGCAGCCCCTAACTTTTATCAGGAACACAGATGGATAAAGACATTCTGAAAAATGTGAAAAACGACAAATTCGCACAGCTGTTAGGTATTGAGATACTTGAAGCATCTCCCGGATATGCATTGGTTGAAATGAAAATAGAAGACAAGCACAAAAACGGCATCAATATTGTTCAGGGCGGTGCAATATTTACGCTCGCCGATTATGCGTTTGCAATAGCCTCTAATGCTGATGGAAGTACCACCGTCGGAATAAATGCTTCGATTTCTTATTTCAAAGCCCCCCAAGGGACATTTATCAGGGCTGAAGCAAGAGAGGAGAGTAAAAATAAAAAGATATGCGGCTATAAAGTCGAAATAAAAGATGAAGACGGAACCTTGATCGCGTCGTTCTCAGGTTTGGGGTATAGAAAAAAGAGTGAATAAGGGGAGCAATAAGAAAAATCAGCAAAAATGAAAACTTCCTTTCTAATCAAGAATTGAGGATACAGCAGTATCAAGTTCATCCGATGTAAAGACAAAACCCTCCTGATTGATATACTCCAGCTTTGCCTCAACATCTTCAATCATGATCACCGTCTCTCTAAACGTCTCATCACGCTTCATTTTTTCAAGGAAAGCAATTGCAAGTTCCTGACACATGTACAACTCCTCAGACTGCAATAGGGATTGGGAGTAAATCAGCCCGTAATACTTCTTTATATATTACAGGTGCATTTATTCCTATATACTGAATCTGTATTTATTTTCAAAAAGGCAAGTGGCAACTCAATTGAAATGGAGGTATGGTAATTGTTGGTAATGTTTTTTTTGCGATTCAAAATGAATATATCCGCTGAATGGTATTCTTTCTATGAGCACTCTATAGTTATATCAGGCATTTATAGTTAGAGCCCTGATTGTCGGCGCTGGCTCAACGCCTATAGCACCACAACTTTCAAATAACAACCCAAAACCAACCTTCTCTACCTAGCACCATTCCTAAATACCGTAACGCAATTTTTTCCATTACTTTTCGAAAAGTACATGGCATCATCGGCATTTTTGATCAATGTCAGTTCATCCTCCCCATGATCCGGAAAAATAGCGATACCGATACTGCATGAAATATTGATCGCATGACCCTCAATCTCAAAAGGTTCTTGAAGGGTTTTCAGGATTTTGTCTGCAATAGTAACCGCATTTTCAATTGCAGCAATCTGAGGCAGCAGCACTACAAACTCATCTCCACCAAGACGAGCCAGAGTATCGCTGCTCCTCTGCATGATTCGGAGAGTACGGCTTGCTACCTGCTGGAGCAGAACATCACCAATTCCATGGCCGAGCGTGTCGTTAACCGGCTTGAATTTATCCAGATCAAATATCATCAGCGCGGCCATTGTTTTGCTCCGTTGACAAAGGGCAATGGTTAATTTTATCTGCTCCGACAGAAGCCTGCGATTTGGAAGACCCGTCAGGTAGTCATGCATTGCCAGATTCTCAATGGCATATTTCTGAGCTTGCAGTATTTTACGTTCATTCTCAACCATTTTTTTAGCAACAATATCCCAGGCAATATCCGCCACGATGCCCACCCATTTTATATCATGCTCATCATACAGAGTCCCTTTGTTTCCCACACCGAGAATAGCAACAACCTTATTGCCCCGCACAACCGGAACAACCACTTCACGCTTTACTTCAGCGTGTCCCTCCGGCAACCCTTTGCGATCCTTGATGGCTGCATAATCGTTATGGATCACCGCTCTGTGTTCCCGCGCAGCATCAGCCCATACACCAGCACTGTCCATCGCATAGTGCCTTTCCTCCCCCACCGCTTGGCACATGTTCTTTTTAGTATTGGTTGACCACGCCTGAAGCGATAGTGTCATCTCATCTTCAGCTACGAAGTGAAAAAAGCCGATCGAACTTTCCGTCAACAGTTCGGCTTTATCGAGAGTCAATTGCAGCATCTCCTCTATCGAATGACTTTCCGACATCTCAAGAAGATCGATGTGCAGTTCAGTGGTAATTTCGTAGTGCTTTCGTTCAGTGACATCATGAACAATTGTATAAAGAAAAGATTTGCCATCGGTTACAATCGTCCGGCTATAGACCTCTACATCACGGATGCTTTCGTCCGCCCTGCGATGGCAGAACAGAAAGTGTGTATTTTCTCCTGTTTTGGTTTGCTCAATAGCTCGCTCAACCTCTTCAGCAGACAAGGTATTGATATCCTGAATACGCTTCTTGCGGATTTCATCGATCGTCCAGCCGTAAAACTCAATTGCAGCCTTATTGGCCTCCATAATAAAGCCGGTATCAGTATTGATAATGAGCATAATGGCCGAATGCCCTTCAAACATATCCTTGAAGTGCTTTTCGCTCTCTAAGAGCAACGCTTCTGTTTGCTTTTGCAGCTCTGCCATGTATAGGGTATCCAAGGCAAACGACACATCAGCACCGATTTCTTGAAGTAGCCTTATCTCCTCTTCATCGGTAACCATATCCATATGGTCAGAATAGAGATTGAGCACTGCTACAATCACTCCATCTTGTCGAATAGGCACCGAAGCCGCTGAATAAAAACCATTGGCAACTGCCATATCGCGCCAATGCTGCATAGAAGGGTCGGTCTGAATATTTTTGCAGGCAACAACTTTTCCTGTTGCCACAGCCGAACCGATAATATCACCGGTAAAAGGAGCTTCTTTTATATCGATCGATCTATAGGGAATAGATACCTCTACATTGCCATACTCAACTGCCGGTGTAACAACACCGCTTACAGCATCAATCACTCCGATCCAGGCCAGCCCGAATTTGCCGGACTCCACTGCAACCCGGCAGATGCTCGGAAACAATTGCTCCTTATCTTTAACCCGCACAAGAGTTTCATTTATCTGCGAAAGTGTTGCATACAATCGCTTGAGGTGCTCAATTCTCAACTCGTTTTGTCTCCGGACGCTGATATTGCGTGCGACCTTGGCAAAACCCGTCAATTTGTTGGTTTTATCAAAAATGGAGGTTATAACAACATCGGCAAAGAATAGCGAGCCATCCTTGCGCACCCGCAAGCCCTCATCCTCCACTCTTCCATTTTCAATCACAGTTTTCAGTAAAAGATATGGCTTGCCTGTAGCAAGATCTTCCTTGGTAAAGAACAGTGAAAAGTTTTGCCCAATAATCTCTTCAGCCTTGTAGCCCTTCAAAAGTTCAGCACCTGTATTCCAGCTTATTACATTCCCATTCAGATCGAGCATAAAAATGGCATAGTCCTTAACGCTTCCCACCATCAGCTTATAACTCTCTTCGCTCTTTCGTAACGCTTCAACACGCTCTTCAATACGCACATTCAGCTCGTTATTGAGTTGCTGCAATGCTTCCTCAGCCAGCTTCCGTATGCCCGTTTCCCGGTTGACCACAACGGTAGATAACACCAGCAATGAAATAGCCGAACCCAGCCCTGCCACCATGGCAATAATCGTATTCCGCATGTTTTCAGCTGCATCATTGGAGTGCTGCAGGCGTATCATACTCTCGTGGTCGTGCATCTCCAGCAGTTCATGACGGACTTGAACCATCATCTGTCTGCCCATATCGGTTGCTATCAACTCCTTCGCAGCTTCAAACCCTGCATTTCTTCTCAACGCAACGACTTTTTTCATAAAGTCAAGTTTCTCCCTGACAAGAGGCTCAAGCTTGTCAAGTCGTCGTTGTTGACTAATATTGTCAAACGTCAATCGACGCAGCTGCTGTATATGCGGAATAATGCCGTCTGTTGATGCTATGGCGGCGTAATAAGGCTCAAGGAAGACCTCTTTGCCCATAATGACATAACCGCGAGGGCCTGTTTCGGCGTCAGTCGCCAGCGAAAGCGTTTCATCAAGTTTATGTTCAATCTGAAGCGATCGCTCACCCTGACGTGTGCTGACTCCCAAGGCCTGCAGATGCATGGCCAAATAGATGCCGGAGCCGAGAATCATTACAAAAGCCAGAATAAATGCAATCCTTGGAATGTGGCTTTTATTGACTGTGGTCATAAAAATTGTTGTTTACAATCTCAAGACAGATACTCCTTTTTCAACTGTTGCCTCTTCATCTCAATGCGTATCTGTGGGAAATTGTCTGCCCGACTGTTCCCCTTTATTTCGGGCCGGATATCTCTTCAAATACGACATAGAGCAAGTATGGATTCATATCGTTTTCAATAAAAAGCGGAATGGCATCAGCCAATATCCAATGATATTGTTGATCCTGAGAAAAGGCTAAACCAATCATGACTCCCTTAACCTCCTTTCCGCTCTTGAAAGCTGAAATAAACGGGTCAGTGTCCGCTGTAAATGCCCTGCCATCTTCTCCTGCCATCATCAACCTCATTGCATCAAGGCTTTTACCCCCCATATCAAGACGGTTCAACTTGAAAAAACGATCAGCAACAGGATTTATCATGCCGATTGTTCCCTCTTTTTTAATAAAAAAACACCCTTTGCTCATTGTTTGAAAAACAGCAAAAAATTGTTTTTCAATATCAACGAGTTTAATTTCAAGCCGTTTGCTCTGGGTGATATCAATAAACGTGATCACAAGGCCAATGATGTGGTTGTCCTGCGTGCAATAAGGCATGATGCGCACCAGAAACCATCGGCCATCAGTGGTGCTGATCTGCGTTTCCTTAAAAATAAGCGTTTCCAATACCTCAAGCGCATCGTTTTTAAGGTCGGGATAGTTCAGTGTTGATGCAATATCTGTAAATGAGCGGCCTTTATCGAGAGGAATCAGCCTGCTGATGGTCGACATCGCCTTTGTAAAGCTCCGGATGTTAAGCTTTTCATCAAGAAAGAGTGTTGCTATTTCCGTACAGTTCAAAAGGTTTTTCATATCATCACTTGTCCGGCCAAGCTCATCAACCTTCCCTTGAAGCTCCTGATTAACGGTTTGCAGCTCCTCATTGAGCGACTGCATCTCCTCCTTTGCTGTTGAAAGCTCTTCATTGGTGCTTTGCAGCTCTTCATTTGCGCTGAGAAGCTCCTCATTCATGCTTTTCAGCTCCTCCTGAGAGCTCTGCATGTCTTCATGAGTGGAAAGCAGCTCTGAACGGACTGACTTGAGCTCTTCCATAAGCAGAAGCTTGTCCGAGGCTATCGGTTTACCCTCATCCATAGTTGGAGTAACCGCACTCTCATGAACAGCATTTTTTTCAGTAAACACAAAAATGAACATGCCTGAAAGCTGATCAGGTTTTACGATAGGCTCCACTGTTATGTCCACCAATACTGACTCGGTATTGGTACTGACAAGAACATCATGAATAGCGGTTTTTTTATTTGTTCGGACTGCCTTTTCAAAGGAGTTGCTCAATGAATACTTGAGCCCTTCACGAAGCATCACAAAAATATTCCAGTTAGCCTTGCCTGAAGTCGGTTCAAGATACTTTCCCGTACGGCCGTTGATATAAATAATATCACCCTGGCGGTTTGTGATTACAGATACCGGAGCATACTCCTTCAAAATCATCCGATCAGCAAATATCGATATATTCCCCGCAGACTCTTTTGGTGATGTACTCTCTTTTTGGGGATAGACTCCGTGAAGCATACCCGTAAAAGTAGTTGAAAAATCAACAAATCTGTTTGTGGAAACATTGGTCACGCGTCGAAAAATATGTGATGGGCCTGAAATCTGGGTAAAAAAATCAGTGTCACCATACATGTTTTCAGCACTGCCAAGAAAGAGGACTCCTCCTGGGGTCAAGCAGTAATGAAATAATGGAACAAGCCGTTTTTGAAGTTCAGTTTCGAGGTAAATGAGAAGATTGCGGCAAATCAGGATATCTATTTTGGTAAAAGGGGGGTCTTTGATAAGGTTTTGAGGCGCAAATACTATCTGCTCCCGTATGATTTTATTGACGCGATATCCTCCGGTCGGATCCTTTGAAAAAAAACGATTAAGCCTCTCTTCTGAAACATCTGCTGCAATGTTAGGGGGGTATAACCCTTCACGAGCGATATCAATTGCATGTTTATCGAGGTCTGTTGCAAAGATATGGAATGAAAACATCTGGGGCGACTGTATCTCCTCAATGCACTCCTTAAAAAGTATTGCAAGAGAGTAGGCCTCCTCACCTGTTGAGCATCCGGCTGACCATGCCCGCAACTCGGCTCCCTTGGGATAAGACGCAAGCAATGGGTGTATCACCTCTTTTTTCAACGTATCCCATGCTGATGGATCGCGGAAAAAACTTGTCACACCAATGAGCATTTCGTTAAACAGCATCACCGATTCTACAGTGTTATCCTGCAGAAACCGGACATAGTTTTGGATTTTCTCAATCTTGTGAATGCCCATGCGTCTTTCAATCCGGCGATACATGGTGTTTTTCTTGTAGAGAGAGAAGTCATGACCCGTCTGCTGTCGCAAAATCAGCATGATCTTTTCAAACGAGCTCTGCGTTTTGTCCTGTATCATTGTCTCGGAAGGGGTGCTCAGATGAGGACGATGCTGAAAAAAGTCAATAATTTTTTCAGGGAGTTCTTCTGCAGTGGCAATCACATCAGCCAGGCCGGCATTAATGGAGCTGCGAGGCATGCTGTCAAACTTGCTCGTTCCGGGATCCTGTACAAAAGAGGCTCCTCCAATCTCCTTAATGGCTCTCAATCCGAGCATGCCGTCTGAACCCATCCCCGAAAGGATGACGCCGATACTGAATTCCAAGAGGTCATCAGCCAGAGAACGGAAAAAATAATCAATCGGCAGGCGCAGTCCCCTTGGTTTTACAGGGTCAAGCAGATGTAATGTACCGTGAAAGAGAGTCAGGTCTTTGTTGGGCGGTATGACATAGACATGGTTTTTTTGAACAACCAGATCATCCGTTATTTGCAAAACAGGCATTTTGGTCGATCGTTGGAGCAGTTCGGCCATGATGCCCTTATGCGTCGGGTCAAGATGCTGAACAATGATATACGCCATTCCTGACGCCTCAGGAACATTCTGAAAAAACAGTTCCAGTGCTTCAAGGCCACCAGCCGACGCACCTATACCGACAATAGGAAACAGGTCACTTTCCTTTTTTTTGATCACATTCGCCCTCAAAGGACGAGCTTTTTTCGGCGTAGAAGTTTTTTCCCCTGGCTTCGTAAGTTTTTTCATGGGTTGTGGTATGCTGGCCGTAGTATATCAAAGCAAATCAAACAATTCGGTCATCTATTTCCTACTGTAAAATATATATATAAAAATACACGTTAAAGAGTTTTTTTTGAATAAAAGAGTGCTTTATCTGCCACAGTTACCTCTGTGTTTAGAGCAGGTTGCCAGTCAGTCGAAGTTCGTCAGCTCCTTAAATAGCAGATAACTCAATGAGAAATACGTTTATATTATGCCCCGATTGTTTTATGTGCTGCATGGAACGGCCAGTTTGAGAGGCGAGTGCCGGGGAAAATAAAATAGTTATATATAGTATATATATATATATATTGTGGTTGGTATGTTACCTGTTAACCACTATGGCTTTTCCTCTCCGGGTATCATGAAAAAAGATAAATCCAGACTCTCTGACAGCTCCCTTTCAGGGGCAAGTGGTGAAGAACCCGTCAAACCAACTGGCTCAGCTTCAGGTTTTCCCGCCACCAAAGCTGAGTGGCAGCACATACTGGCTGATCTCTCTGCTCATCAGGTTGAGCTTGAGATGCAGAAAGAACAGTTGCAGTATTCGATGGATGAAATCCAGAAGGAGCATAAGCGCTTCAACGATCTCTACGATTTTGCGCCTGTCGGCTATTTGACGCTTTCAGCCGACAGCACGATACGTGAGGCAAATCTTACTGCAGCCAGCATGTTCTCTTTAGGGCGCAATGAGTTGAAGGGAGTCCGCTTTCGCAGCTTGATTGCCAAGGCTGATCTTTCCGCATTTAACAGCATGATGCAGAGGGCCTTCAAGAGCGGAGAATTTGAGTACTGTGAGGTCATGCTTAAACGCTTTTTGGCCCCGGAAGAGGCAACTTCACTCCAGCGAACCTTTCGTCTTGATGCAATTATCAGCGAAACAATGCCTGAGTGCCGCCTCACGCTTACTGATATAAGCGATACCAGAAGGGCGGTAGAAGCGCTGAAAAATAAAGAAGCTCAGTACAGACGCCTGTTTGAAGCTGCACAGGAAGGGATTTTGATACTCGACTACCAAACAGCCAGAGTCATCGAAGCAAACCCTTTCATAGCCGATCTTCTTGGCCTGGGCTGTGATGAAATCATAGGAAAAGAGATGTGGGAAATAGGGGTTTTCGTCGATAAGGAGCATGCTCAAAAGACCTATCTGGAACTCCAGTCAAAAAATTACCTCCACTACCGCGACATCTCTCTGCACCCTAAATCAGGCGGAATCATTGACGTTGATTTTAAAGGCTATGTCTATAACGTTGGTGATGAAAAAGCAATACAGTGCTTCATTCGCGATATCACTATCGAGAAAAAAGTGAGGGAGTATGAAAAGACATTTTTAATCAGCAGCAAGGAAACGATTGATGCTCTGGCGGGCATGGTCGAGATTCGCGACCACTATACAGCAGGCCATCAGGAGCGTGTGGCTGAAATCGCCGTGGCTATCGGCAAAGAGCTGCACCTCTCGCCAAACGCCTTGGAGGGGTTGCACATGAGCTCGATTCTCCACGACATTGGAAAGGTTACTATACCTACTGAGATACTGGTAAAGGCAACTCCATTGAGCGAGCCTGAAAAAGATATGTTACGCACTCATTCCCAGGCGGGATATAATGTTTTAAAAAATGTTCACTTTCCCTGGCCTATAGCTCTCAATGTGCTGCAGCACCACGAGCGCCTTGATGGAAGCGGTTATCCAAACCGCCTCAAAGGCGACAGCATCAGTGAAGAGGCAAGAATCATTGCGGTGGCCGATACGGTTGAAGCGATGACCGGAGCACGCTCCTATAGACCCGCGGTTGGTATCGATAAGGCACTCCGCCATATCCAGCTTGAGCGCGGCAGATTGTTTGACCCCGCCGTTGTTGATGTCTGCGTCAGGCTCTTTCGTGAAAAGAAGTTCAGCTTTTCAGCCAGGCCAGTCGTGGACTCACCTGTTCCAAAGGAGATGACAGGTCCGGCTCAAGTTTATAAATCACTGTAATTCGTTCAAAGGCAATCCAGATGAATTGAAGCGCTGCAGATCTCAGAGCTGTTGAGTTATTTCATGCACGAAATTCCTGAAAAAAAACAATATTGCTCCATAAAAGATGTGGTTATTCTTCGCCTCTTTTTTGTCATGCAGCCAAATACGACTATTGCACTTTCGGTCGATCTGCGCGTAACTGTTCCGGACTCCATCTTGCCTGAGGCTCTTTCATGAAAAGAAGTTCAGCGGCCTTTACAAGTCCCGCTTTTGAGCGGCTTGTCACCCTGGGGAGAGAGTGAAAAAAGTTTATAAAAGCAGTAATAGAATCTCCCGATAAGATCCTGCGAGTTAAGGGTGCTGGTCCAATAACAGGGAGCAGTTACCCGTTATAGTGTTTCATGGTACTTCTGAAAATGACGTAAAAAACACAAATCTTGATCCCAATATCGGTTTATATCCCTGATAATAGTTAAATTTGCTATACGCCTTTCTAAAAAAACGGATTCTACATGCAAACGGATAAAAGTCTGAAAAAAAGCCATGAGAATCGCCATCTTTCCATAGTAGCGTTCGCATTGGCCCTCTTCATCATTCTGGGGACTGGTACCTTTATTTTCTTCAGTTTACGCACCCTCATCGAGAGTAACCGGACAGTCAGCCATACTCTCAAAACCATCAACAGCCTTGAGCATCTCCTTGTCCACCTTACAGAGTTTGAAATAAGCGAGCGCGGGTATGTCATTACAGGCGATGAACACTATCTTGAGCCCTATTTTTCAGAGCTTTCACCTGACGGAATTCAGCAGCAGCTCTTTGATCTTCGTCAATTGAGCGCAGACGATCCTGTACTGCAGAGCTCTCTGGCATCGCTTGCCCCTCTTGTTTCTAAAAAAATCCTCTTTATGCAGCAGGTTATTAATTTGCGAGTAGCCAGAGGGTTTGAAGCCGCAAAGGCATCAATTACGAGCAATATCGGTAATGAAATGACCAAAGCGAGCCTTATTCTGATTGAAACTATCAAACAGCGGGAGACAAGGATTCTGCAGCAAGCCTCCACCGATGCTGCTGCAAGTCTCCAATACTCGATATTTTCAATAGCGGCAGGCGGAGTAACGGGCAGTCTTCTTCTCTTGCTCTCATTAATCCTGCTCAATCGTGAATCCTCGGCAAGGATAAGGGCTGCAGAGGCGCTGCAGCAACTCAACAGCGAACTCGATCAGCGCGTAGAAGAGCGTACTTCAGCGTTGCGCGATTACACCGAAAAACTGCGATTGAGTGAGGAGCATTTCCGTCTGCTGGTGGATGCTACCAAAGAATATGCCATGTTCATGCTCGACCCGCAGGGAGAGGTGCTCACCTGGAATAAAGGTGAGGAACAGTTGAAAGGCCTTGCAAATCGCCGTCTTCTTTCAGAGCGGATAAACATGATCATAGGCCTCTGCCGCCGAAGCAAAACGATAGCGGCATTGATGATATTTGATCTTGATAAAACCGGAGCGGTAAACAAGCCAGAGGGCCATGGAATTGGTGATCTGCTGCTCCAGCAGGTAGCCGTTCGTACTCTCGCAGTTCTGCAGAGAAGCAGCGATACTCTTGCGCGTCTTGGTGGTGATCAGTTTGTTGTGCTGGTATCGCAGATTGGTGAAACAGCAAATGCTGTCAAAGTTGCAGAGAAAATCCTGAAAGCCCTGCAGGAGCCTTTCGAGATTGAGGGCCTTGCGATCAATATTTCATGCAATATCGGTATCGCTGTTTTTCCTGATCATGGTGAAAATGAATTGACGTTGATGAAAAATGCTGATGAAGCCTTGAATGTATCAAAGAGTCAAGGGGAGAATTTCATTACGGTCTACACAGCTCCAGGCTCTTGACCGGTAATTCCCTTGTAATGAGAAGCTATAAAATAGGTTACAGCTTTTTTTGCATGTAGTCGATTTGAAAATGCCTGTTATTCATGAAAAAGCTCCTCTTTTCCGTTATTTCACTCCTCCTTTTCTTGCCGTCACTAAGGGCTGAGATTTCACCCGTTCCCGTAGAAAACCTTCATCTGACTGCTGAACAGGGCATTGTTCAGGCTCAATACAATAGCGGGGTCATCAAGACCGACAATCTGAGAGAAAGAAATAATGATATCGAATCCATAAAAAGTTTTCGGCTTATGGCCGCCGCTGGAATTGCCCTGGGTCAGAACAATCTTGGTGAAGCCTATGCCAATGGCAGGGGAGTTCCCCAAAACTATCAGGAGGCAGTTAAATGGTACCGTCTGGCCGCTCAGCATGGATTTGCAAAGGCTCAATACAATCTGGGGAAAATGTACGAGCTTGGTCTTGGACTCCCCCGTAACGTTGATGTGGCGGTGCAATGGTACCGCCTTGCGGCGGCGCAGACCGATATTGCAATTCGTCCGAATTATGCGATCATTTCTTCTGCTGGCGATGGCATCACCTTGAGTGCTGTTGATATCTTAAAGGAGTATCAAAGGGCCGCGGCAAAGGGTTTTGCAGTTGCTCAGAACAATCTCGGAGCTCTCTATGAAATGGGGGAGGGAGTTCCTAAAAACTATTCTGAGGCTGTTCGCTGGTATCGTCTTGCTGCCGCACAGCAAATGCCGATGGCTCAGTATAACCTCGGTTCGATGTACGAGCGCGGTCTTGGTGTTCCCCAGAATGATACTGTAGCACTTCACTGGTATACTCTTGCTGCGGCACGAAATCTTGCTATTGCCCAGTACAGCCTCGGATGGATGTACTCAATGGGTCAGGGCGTCCCGCAAAGCGATGTGCAAGCTCTGAAATGGTACACTTTCTCTGCTCAGCAGGGTTTCGGAAGAGCCCAGTTCAATTTGGGCGTGTTGTATCAGGATGGCCGGGGGGTTCAGCGTAACGTTGTCACAGCAGCCAAATGGTATCGTCTGGCCGCTGAACAGGGTCGTATGAAGCCGTTCTATGATTTCAATGTCGGATATTACAACACATCCACACAGGCATTCGATCAAAACGATAAAGAGGTATTGAAGTGGTATTATGACGCAACAGTAAAGGGTCTTCCGCAAGCTCAATTCAGCATCGCTGAACTGTTATATCAGGGCCTTAACGTTAAAAAGGACTATGTCATGGCGGCAAAGTACTATCGTAAGGCAGCTGACAGTGGATTTTCTCTCGCCCAGACCAATCTTGGACTGATGTATTACAAAGGCGAAGGAGTTAAACAAAACTATTCTGAAGCACTAAAATTGTTTCGTCTGGCCGCTGCTCAAGGATTGGCGGTTGGTCATTACAATCTCGGCTGGATGTACTATCAGGGGCAGGGAATTGCTCAAAGCTATACAGAAGCACAGAAGCACTATCGGATAGCTGCCGAAAAGGGTCTTTCACAGGCTCAGCTTAACCTTGCCAACGCCTGTTATAAAGGAGAGGGCGTTCCGAAAAACTATACAGAAGCCGCCAGGTGGTACCGACTTGCGGGTCAAAGTGGTCTTGCAATCAGTCAGTTCAACTATGGGGCTATGCTCTACCGGGGTCAGGGAGTCAGTAAAAACAGCGCTGAAGCGGCGAAATGGTACCGGTTTGCAGCCTTGCTGAAACTTGCTGTCGCAGAGTACAACCTTGGATGGATGTACTATAACGCAGAAGGAGTGCAGAAGAACAATACAGAAGCCCTGAAATGGTACCGCCTTGCAGCTGATCAGGGTAATGCGCATGCCCAGTGCCATCTCGCCTGGATGTACTATAACGGTCTGGGTACCGCAAAAAACATCACCCAAGCCCTTAAATGGTATCGCTTTGCAGCACTGCAAGGCAACCCGAATGCTCAGTATTATCTGGCCGTGATGACCGAAAAGGGAGAGGGAGTCATGCCCGACAAATCAGCAGCGAAGCAATGGTATCACTCCTCAGCCGGGCAGGGCCTTCCCCAGGCCATAGAAGCACTTAAGCGCCTGAGATAATGAAATACAGCGCTACATCATCCCGAGCTCCGCTTCTGTCATCCCGAACTCCAGTAAGGGATCTATCTTTATACTTCTCACTCCTCACTTCTCACTCAGTACTCAGCACTCAGCACTCCTCAGTCGTCAAGAAAGCATTCAAAGCAAATTGCCCACTGCCCACTGCCAGTTGCCAACTGATTTCCCTCGGCCCAAAAAAAAGTCGTACGAGGTTTTTCCGCCATACACCACTTTCCCTTCTCCTCATTCTTCTGAGTCTGACCATATTTTCACCCTCTGTTGAAAAGGAAGAGAGAGGAAAAAATGCTTTTTTTGCATCCGAAAAAAAATCGGATGATGTGCTCCTTGTTGCAGACTGGGTGGTCAGGAGCATGGACAATCATGGAATGCCGTTTGTAATCGTTGATAAAAAGAGTGCTAAACTGTTTGTTTTTGACATCGAAGGTCGAATCCTTGCGGTTACTTCAGTACTGCTCGGCTTGGCAATTGGCGACATGACAACACCTGGTATCGGCAACCTGAAGCTCTCCGAGATACTGCCAAAGGATCGTACGACCGCTGCCGGCAGGTTTTTGTTGCGACACGGGCTTAATTTAGATGGTGGAAAGGTGCTATGGATTGATTTTGAGTCAGGGCTTGCTATTCATACTATTCCTGCAGGAAAATCTGAAGCATCACGGTTAAAGCGGCTTCAGTCAAATAATCTAAAAGATCGCAGAGTAACCCTTGGGTGTGTTAATGTGACAAGGGAATTTTACCGCACCATCCTCAGTCCATTATTTGACAACGCCAACGGCTACATCTATATCCTTCCCGAAACCATGCAGACAGCAAGTTTCTTCGGCATTAGCCGGTAATGAACGCGCGCTGTCGTATACCGGATTTCTGCGGTGTGAGCGTTATGATGCCGTAGAGGGAAATGTCAGTGTAAAGGTCGTGCCGATGGTTTTGTTGCTTTTCACCCCTACCTTGATCTGTTGGATATCCGCCAGTCTTTTTACAATAGACAATCCCAGCCCGAACCCCCCTGTGCCTGAGCTTCTTGACTCGTCAACCCGGTAGAAACGCTCAAAAACAGCATGCAGTTTTTCTTCAGGAATTCCGATTCCCTGATCTGCAATACTGCATAGTATGTTTCTTTCTTGCCGCTCAATCGTTATTGTTACAACAGAAGCCTCATGAGAATATTTGATCGCATTTGAAAGAATATTTTCAAGAATTATGTCAAGCATTGCAAGATCTGCCGTAACAGACGCTTTTTCTGTACCCGTAATTTTGAATTCGATCTTTTTTTCAAATGCAATAGGGTGCAATCGTGCCGTAGCAGCCTCAAGAGCAATGGGGAGCGAGACCTCCTGAATATGTGGATTCATTTTGTTGCTTTCGTATCGGGCAAGCATGAGAAGCTGATCGATCAGTTGAGCCATACGGTTTAATTCCATAAGGCAGAACTGAATCTTGTTTTCGTACTGTTCTCTCTCTCTCGGCTTGCGAACCAGGACTTCCAGAGTTCCTTTCACAACCGAAAGCGGCGTTTTCAGCTCGTGTGAAGCATCGGCAGTAAATTGTTTTTCCCGCTGAAAAGCATCTTCCATCCGGTCAAGCAGCGCATTGATGGTTGCCGAAAGGCGATACAATTCGTCATGGTGAAAGGGCAGTCCAATACGCTGATGGATGTTCGGTTGCGTCATTTTTTCCGCAGTTGCAATTACCTTTTCAATAGGGCGGATGCTTTTTCCGGCGATCAATCGTGTAAGAACAAAAAGCGTAAGAATAATGGCGGGAAATGAAAACCGAAAAACGTTCTCCAGATCGTTAAGGACAATAATTGCTTTTTTCATTGGGACAGCTATAATCAGATACCCTTTAATGATACCATCACGATTGAAAAGAGGAAGCTGTCCCTGACGAATCGCTGAATTGTTAATAGTGCTGTTGAAGTAGATCATTGTTGTCTCGCCGGGCTTGAATATCAGGACGTTGCGGGCAAGATTGATTGATTTATTGATGACCTCTCCCTCGATGTTGACCAGTTGAATAAATTCAGTATCAACTTTTACGGCTTCTTTCGGATCAATTTTTACCTCAATGTTATCGTCAATAAAAGTTTTAAATCGCGAGAAACTTGTGAAATCGTGACTTGTTGCGTGTGCATCTGTAAAAAGTTCAGTAACCTCATTGTTGATTTCTTCATCGAATTGCTTATAAACAATGCTTTCAACCATGAAATAAAGTATCGCAAAGACAAGGGCAATGAGAAAGGCGGTCGTAATGGTATAGTAAAAAGCTATACGGTTGCGCAAACTCATGACCATCCATCTCTTTAAAAGAGCGGAAGTATTCCTGAATGCATGCTTTACCTCTGTTTTCATGCGTTTTGCTTCAGGATTCACGAATGATATAGCCTACCCCTCGAATGGTTTGAATCAGGTTGCCGCATCCTGCATGTTCAAGTTTTCTGCGCAAAAACGTGATATAAACATCAATCACGGAGGTATCAGAATCAAAATGGATGTCCCAGACGTGTTCGATGATCCGGCTTCTGGTACACACCTTGTCTTTATTGCGGACAAGGTACTCAAGCAGTGCAAATTCCTTGGGCGTGAGAGTGATTTCAAGGGAATCATAGAACACCTGATGAGTTCCCGGATTGATGTTCAGGTTGCCTGCACGTAAAGAGTCGTCGCCCTGGTTTTTACTTCTGAGTTGTACCCTTATTCGAGCAAGCAGCTCTTCGAAAGCAAATGGTTTTTTTATGTAATCATTCGCCCCGGCTTCAAGACCGAACACTACGTCTTCCAGAGTGTCTTTTGCGGTCAGAAACATGATCGGAACCACACTTCCTGATTTGCGGATCTGCCGGCATACTTCAATACCGCTGAGAACTGGAATCATCCAGTCAATGATGATCAGGTCATACTCGTTGGTCATGGCATGATCAAGTCCGCTTTTCCCGTCGTAAGCAACATCCACAGCAAAGTACTCTTCCTCAAGTCCATCTTTGAGAAAGCCGGCTATTCCAGGTTCATCTTCAATAATAAGGAGTCTCATGTTCTCTGTTTTTCATGATTAATCATTATCGATCTCTTTGGCTGCGGAACCTTTGGCCTGCTCTAAGAGAGCAGCAAGAACTGCTTTGTCAAGTTTACCATTGATTTTTGCAATTTCCTTAACAGTTAATGAGTTGTCTTTAACAATGATACCGCTTTTTCCAAGTTGCTCGGCAAGGTTCTGGGGTGTCGTTTTTACAACGAGAGCAATCGTTTCCAGTGAAGATGATTCAAGTGCCTGCAAGGCAATTTTTCCCTGATGTTCTTTTCCATGCTCTTTTTTGTTCTCTGCGAAGAGAGGCAGCAATGAAAGAACTGTAACGAATGCTGCAACCCCGATAACCCCTCTGCCGGCATGTTGTGAAAAGTATCCTGTGAAGTGTTTCCAGTTTGAGACTACATGGGCCATAATGCTCGCAACCAGCAGCCAGCTTAACCATTTGTGCACGGGTTCAACACTGCCGATTTCAATGTGAAAAAACATCAGAAGCCCTGTGACTGCTGAAATAGTAAATGCTCCTGTTGCCAAAGGGGTGGCCCAGGGCTTCAATTGTGTCATCTTCATAGTATCAGCAAATTTAAGTAATATTTACCGTTGATAGAAAGGATGGTTCCTTTGTATTATAAAGTAGCATCGTGATTCTTAAAGAAGAGTAAGCCGAGACTTAAAATTGGCTTAAAAGAGCTCAACTTGTACTGATACTTTCTGCATATTTATAAAGAGGATTTCAGTGTAAAATTTTTTAATCTCATTGCTATGAAGTTAGACCTTGATGCTCTGCGGATTCGTGAAGGAGAACATGTCAATCTTGGCAAACGTCCTGCGCTTGTCGATCCGGTCTACAGCTCAAAAAAAGAGTATAAAGAGATGCTTGCCAGTCATGTCGACGAGTTGAGCAAGCTTCAGCAGGTTCATTATGCAGATAACCGGTATGCCTTACTGCTGATTTTTCAGGCTATGGATGCTGCAGGAAAAGACGGCATTATCAGGCATGTGATGTCAGGGGTTAATCCCCAAGGTTGCCAGGTCTTCAGTTTCAAGCATCCATCGGCTCACGAACTTGATCACGATTTTCTTTGGAGAAGCAACCGCTCTCTTCCCCAGCGGGGCCACATCGTGATATTTAATCGCTCCTATTATGAGGAGGTGCTTATTGTTCGTGTGCATCCGGAAATACTCTCAGTGCAGGGTATTCCCGATGAGCTGATTAATGGAGAAAAAGTTTGGCAGCACCGTTTTGATTCAATTGTCGATATGGAAAAGCATCTCTATCGCAACGGAACAAGGATTTTGAAATTTTTTCTTCACCTCTCAAAAGAGGAGCAGCGAAAACGGTTTCTGGACAGAATAGATGCCCCGGCAAAGAACTGGAAATTCAGTACCGCTGATATTGAAGAGAGGAAATACTGGAAGCAGTATATGCTCGCCTATGAGGAATGTCTTGGTGCAACAAGTACCTCTCATGCGCCCTGGTACGTTGTGCCGGCTGACGACAAGCAAAATGCCCGTCTTATTGTTTCCCGTCTTATTGTTAAGACCTTGACGGATCTGAAGCTGTCGTACCCTGAAACTACTCCGGAACGTCAGAGGGAGTTGCACTCTATCCGCAAGCGGCTTGAGGATGAGTCTGCAAACTGAGGTATGGTGAGTAGTTTAAAGCCGGACAGGAATACCCCGTTCCCGTAAATATTCTTTTGCTTCACGGATGGAGTGTTGCCTGAAGTGGAATATGGATGCTGCAAGAGCTGCGTCGGCATGGCCTTTGGTAAAGCCATCATAGAGGTGCTCCAGATTGCCGGCGCCTCCGGATGCGATCACTGGAATATGCACTGAGCTGGATACCCTGCTGAGAATCTCATTGTCATAGCCCTCTTTGGTGCCATCCCTGTCCATGCTGGTCAGCAGAATTTCCCCTGCACCGAGTTCCTGAACCATATGCGCCCATTCAAGAGCTTCATAGCGGGTAGGTGTTTTCCCTGAGTGGGTATGAACAAGGTAATCGGTTCCTATTTTTTTGATGTCTATGGCAACCACAACGGCTTGCGAACCGTATTTTTCTGCAATACGGGTGATGAGTGCCGGGTCGTTGACTGCAGCAGTGTTGACAGAAACCTTGTCGGCACCATGCAGAAAAACCTCTTTGGCGCGTTCAACTGAGTTTATTCCGCCGCCGACTGTGAGAGGAATAAATATTTCTCCGGAAACTTTCAACACCTCTTCCAGTGTTGTTTTTCTGGATTCAAGTGATGCTGAAATATCAAGAAAAACCAGTTCGTCAGCCAGTTCATTATTATAAAAACGTGCCTGTTCGAGGATCGAACCTGCATCTCGCAGTCCTTCAAAATTTATTCCTTTTACTACCCGTCCGTCACGAACATCAAGACATGGTATGATCCGCTTGGCTAACATTACGTATAAATCTTAATTCTGTTGTTGAAATCCGAGACATAAGAAATCAATAAACTTCCAACTCTACAACAATATTTTTTAAATGTATATATTTGCAGGCTCCACAATCCTGACGAAAAAAAAAGAGAGATTATGAAATTTCCCATTTGTGAATTCGCTGAATCAGCAGAAGGCTTTTATTCTCAGTGTGCCTCCTGTCCTATAGATTCCTCCTCTGCAGGCTGTGCTCTTGATGAACTTGAGGACGGTAACTACCTTTTTGAGGGTCCCACTCCCCACGGAGGAGTCAGCGCGCTCTTTTATTTCAAGGATAATGAAGGGAATCAGGTCCGCAAACGGGATGCAATACATGTAGAGATTCATGAGCTTGATGCTGCGGGGCATCTGATGACCATTCTTTATGGTATGGTTGATCCAGAGGGAATGATATATCTGAAAAAATCGGGGTCTGATAAAGATCCGGGACAGGAAAATATACAGTAATCCGGTATTCTCGAACCCAATGACCATAAATAAACTATACTTTGATGGCGGTGAAGAGATCCGTGATCTCACCATCGTTGGTGGCGGTCCTACCGGAATTTTTGCTGCATTCCAGTGTGGAATGAACAATATCAGCTGTCGGATTATTGAAAGTATGCCTCAACTTGGAGGGCAGCTTGCAGCTCTCTATCCTGAAAAACATATTTATGATGTTGCCGGGTTTCAGGAAGTTCCTGCTGCCGGTCTGGTTGAGAGCTTATGGAAGCAGACTGAAAGGTATAATCCTGAAGTTATTCTTGGTGAAACCGTTACCCTTTACCGTAAACTTGCTGACGGAACTTTTGAGGTTACCGTCTCTTCCGGCAGGGTATTTCTGTCGAGGGCTCTGCTTATAGCGGCAGGCCTTGGGGCTTTTTCTCCTCGCAAGTTGCCTCAGCTCAGTGATATTGACCATCTTGAGGGTACATCGGTCTTTTATGCGGTCAAAAATGTCGTTGATTTTGCCGCCAAAAAAGTTGTCATTGTTGGTGGGGGTGATTCCGCTCTCGACTGGACTATCGGCCTCTTGAACACTGCCTCCAAAGTGACTCTTGTTCATCGCATGCATGATTTTCAGGGTCACGGCAAAACTGCACGAGAGGTGCTTGAGGCTCAGGAAGAGGGGAGTATCGATGTGTTTCTACATACCGAAGTGACCGCAGTTGATACCGAAGATGGAGCGCTTACGGCGGTTCACCTTCGTACGAAGGGTGGCAAAATACAGCGAGTAGAAGCTGATCGCCTGCTTCTTTTGATCGGCTTCAAGTCCAACATCGGCCCTCTTGCAGAGTGGGATCTTGAACTGACCGATAATGCGCTTGTTGTCGACAGTCACATGAAAACATCAGTCGACGGGCTCTATGCTGCCGGTGATATAGCTTTTTATCCGGGGAAACTTAAAATTATCCAGACGGGGTTGAGTGATGCGGCAATGGCTGTGCGCAACAGTTTAACCTATATCAAACCTGGCGAAAAGATCAGGCATACGTTCAGCAGCCTCAAAAAGGCAAAGGAAAAAAAGAATGCACCTGAAAACAGCTGAAACAACCTTGCCATTGCCATCATCACTGCAGGCATGGATGCTTGCAATCCGGCCGAAAACACTTCCTGCCGGAGCCGTTCCTGTTCTTCTCGGCTCTGCCCTCGCTGCTTCCGCCGGACAATTTCGCCTGCTTCCGGCTCTTGTAGCCCTTGTTTGCGCTCTTGGCATTCAGGTGGCGACCAATTTTATTAACGAGATTTATGACTTTCGCAAGGGAGCTGATACGGCCGAAAGGCTTGGCCCTACAAGAACTGTAGCTGCAGGCATTATCAGTGAAAAGCTGATGATACAGGTATCGGTTCTCCTGCTTGGCACTGTTTTTCTTCTCGGGATGTATCTTGTATATACCGCCGGGTGGCCGATTCTCCTTATAGGTATGCTCTCTCTCCTTTTTGCCTGGGGCTATACCGGGGGCCCTTATCCGATAGCCTATTCCGGCCTTGGAGATGTTTTTGTCTTTATTTTTTTCGGGCTTGTTGCCGTTTCCGGCACCTACTATGTGCAGGCACTCAGCCTTTCACTTCCAGTCCTGATTGCTGCCGTGGCTCCGGGCTCTTTTTCTGTCAATATTCTCCTTGTCAACAATATTCGCGACATTGCCACTGACCGTAAGGTTGGAAAAATGACCCTGCCGGCCCGAATTGGAGCTGCGTGGGCGCGGAGACTCTATATCGCGTTGACGGTTATCGCCTATCTTGTTCCAGCTTTTCTTTTACTCAACGGTTATTCGCCGTGGTGTATGCTCTCTTTTCTCTCCTTGCCGCTTGCCATCAGGATGATCAAGGTGCTCTATGCAAGCGAAGGCAAGGAACTGAACAATGTTCTTGCCGGTACGGGACAGCTGATGACGCTTCACGGAATTCTCCTCTCTGCCGGCCTTCTGATTACATAATTGCTCTGTTATATGCATTCCGACACGGTTACTATTGCGCTCGTTCAAACCTCCGCCCTGCGCGATCCGGCAGAAAATCTTCGTAAAGCCTGCGAAAAAATAAGGGAGGCTGCTTCCCGGGGTGCAAGAATTATCTGTCTGCAGGAGCTCTTTACAACGCTCTATTTTTGTCAGACAGAGGATTATAAGGCGTTTGAATATGCTGAAACGGTTCCCGGCCCGTCAATTCAAGTGATGCAGCAGCTTGCCCGTGAGCTCGAAGTGGTGATTGTTGCCTCGGTTTTTGAAGCAAGGGCAAGGGGCCTATATCACAATACTGCCGCTGTCATTGACGCGGATGGTTCCTATCTCGGCAAGTATCGTAAAATGCACATTCCCGATGATCCCGGATTTTACGAAAAATTTTATTTTACACCGGGAGACCTTGGCTATAAGGTTTTTAAAACTCGCTATGCCACGATTGGTGTTCTTATCTGCTGGGATCAGTGGTACCCTGAAGCAGCAAGGTTGACTGCGCTGAAAGGGGCGGAAATTCTCTTTTATCCGACGGCAATCGGCTGGGCACCCTCAGAGCTCTCCCCGGAAGTGCGCCGAACCCAGCAGGAGGCATGGAAAACCATTCAAATGAGCCATGCTGTAGCTAATGGAGTCTTTGTCGCTGCAGCGAACAGGGTAGGAAAAGAAGACGAACTGGAATTCTGGGGCGGCAGTTTTGTCTGTGATCCTTTTGGTCAAATCATGACCGAAGCCTCCGTTCACGATGAAACTGTTCTGCTTGCCGAGTGTGACCGAAGTCGCATAGAATATTACAGGTCGCACTGGCCATTTTTGCGTGATCGGCGCATTGAGACCTATGGCGATCTCGAGAAGCGGTTTCTTGACGAATAAAGAGTTATGAACGGCCCTGAAATTGTTGGCCGTTCTCGTTATATAAATTATCCCTTGTTGTTATGAATATTTTTGGAGCTGTTGTCTTTTTTACCCTGCTCATTACCTTTCTTGTTAAACTGGTTTCGGAACTGCTTAATCTCAAGGCGGCTGAAGCCCCGCTTCCTGGTGAGTTCATAGGGGTGTATGATGAAGATGCCTACAGTAAATCAAGGGACTATCTGCGCGTTTCAACCTCTTTTTCATTGTTTGGTGCCTCTGTAGATCTTGCAGTGCTTCTTCTTTTCTGGTTTCTGGGCGGATTTAATCTGCTTGACCAATTATTAAGGGGGTACGGATTTCATCCGATTGCAACCGGAGTGCTCTATATCGGAGTTTTGATGCTGATGCAATCCTTGATCGATCTTCCATTCAGTATCTATAAAACCTTTGTCATCGAAGAGAAATTCGGGTTTAATAAAACCACGCCAAAAGTTTTTGCTGCTGATATCCTGAAAACGTTATTGCTTTCTCTTCTTATCGGGACGCCTCTCCTTGGAGGTGTGCTCTGGTTTTTTGAAGAGACCGGGCCGATGGCCTGGCTTTGGGCATGGGGTGGCATCACTGCCGTTTCTCTCCTGCTTCAGTATGTTGCACCAACCTGGATTATGCCCCTCTTCAATAAGTTTGTTCCGCTCGACGAGGGCGAACTCAAAAGCGCCATTATGGACTATGCCGCTACAGTGCGCTTTCCTCTTACGGGAATTTATGTTCTTGATGGCTCCAGACGTTCAGCCAGAGCCAACGCTTTTTTTACAGGGTTTGGAAAACGCAAGAGGATTGCCCTTTTCGATACGCTTATTGCAGCTCATCCCGTCCATGAACTTGTTGCCGTACTTGCCCATGAAATAGGCCATTTCAAAAAAAAACACATTATCGTCAACATGATTCTCAGTCTTGGAAATCTTGGTGTGCTTTTTTTCCTGCTCTCTGTGTTCATGAATAACCGGGCGTTGTTTGATGCGTTTTTCATGCAG
This sequence comes from uncultured Chlorobiaceae bacterium, assembly GCA_903895195.1. Taxonomy (GTDB): domain Bacteria; phylum Bacteroidota; class Chlorobiia; order Chlorobiales; family Chlorobiaceae; genus Chlorobium. The sequence goes on along the minus strand of CAITSZ010000045.1, from coordinate 119,449 downwards.
AATATCTCAGTCTATGGGAGCCTGATCTTTTTTTCGCTGCTCTACAGCCCTGTGGAGTGGATCCTTTCTGTTTTTATTCAGTCTCTTTCACGAAAGCATGAGTATGAGGCTGATCACTTTGCCGTAACAACGTTTGAAAAGGGAGGCGCACTTGCAGATGCTCTGAAAAAGCTGTCACGCAATAACCTCTCCAACTTGACACCTCACCCTCTCTATGTTTTTCTCAATTATTCTCATCCGCCGGTGATCCAGCGAATTACGCGCATAAGAGAAGTTTCAGCCGCTGACAATGCTAAACCCCTGAACTGAATGAATTTTTATGACAGAGTGTAGTTATTTCATGCCCCCGGAGTGGGCTTTGCATAAGGCAACCTGGCTTTCCTGGCCTCACAGGCTTGAAACCTGGCCGGGGAAGTTTGAACCGATTCCTGCACTGTTTGTTGAAATTATATCCTGGCTGAGTTCATCCGAAGAGGTGCATATCAATGTTCTTGATGAGGCGATGGAGCGTGAGGTATTGGCACTGCTTCACAGTTCCCTGCATCAGCAGATTCAGCTGGAACGTATTTATCTTCACCGCATTCCTGCCAATGATGCATGGTGCCGCGATCATGGTCCGAATTTTGTCTTCCGAAGCACAGCGGGGCATGTTGAAAAAGTTATAGTCAATTGGGATTACAATGCATGGGGTGAAAAGTATAGCCCTTTCGATGCAGATCAGGCTGTCCCTGAGCGAATTGCTGCGCTGCAGCAGCTGGATATTGTTTTTCCCGGTATGGTTCTTGAAGGCGGCTCTATTGATGTGAATGGCAAAGGGCTTCTCCTGACGAGCGAGGCATGTCTTCTCAATCCTAACCGCAATCCTTCTCTGAAAAGGGAGGATATCGAGCGTCGACTCGGGCGTTATCTTGGTATCGAAAAAGTTCTCTGGCTTGGCGACGGTATTGCCGGCGACGATACTGACGGTCACGTGGACGATATGGCTCGATTTGTCAATGAAACGACCATTGTTATCGCTGTCGAGGAAAATCACTCTGACGTGAACTATGACGCACTGCAGGAGAATTACAAAAGGCTTCTGAGCTATACTGATCTCAGTGGAAATCCGTTGACGGTGTTGAAACTGCCCATGCCCTCTCCGGTCTCTTTCAGCGGTGAACGCCTGCCCGCCAGTTATGCAAATTTCTATATCGCCAATACCGTTGTGCTTGTACCGACCTACCGCTGCTCTCAGGACCAGGCAGCCATAGCAATACTTCAGGAATGTTTTCCCGGCAGAAACGTCGTAGGCATTGATTGTACTGATCTTGTCTGGGGACTTGGCGCTATTCACTGCCTCACCCATGAAGAGCCGGAGCTGATTCAGCGCTGAAGCACTCTTGTCTCAGTGACGAGACACTGTTTCAAATTTATCGTTTAATAATAAAATGAGACAATGTTTTTCTGAGGCTGTTTTGCTGCTTTTTTGCTTTAAAATATTTATAAGATAATATTTTAAAACAAGATAGATTGGCTTAAGAGGGAAGGTAATTTTTTTTGGCACGGGAGTTGTTTCTTTATCTTTGAAACCTCTCACGCCAGTGAGATTGGTCAGGTGTAATGGGGGACACCTGACTGTGATTAAAGCGGCTTAACAGCCGCTTTATCATTTATAGCAATATTTCAACCACGGTTCAGACTTCAGGCTAAAATAGAGGCAAGGCTTTTGCAGTTTTCTTCAACGATAGCTGCAGATTGCTGGAGTGCCTCAAGTTCGCTCGAAGAGAGGTTGATTTCAAGAATCTGTTCGACACCGTTCTTTCCGAGTTTGACAGGAACACCACAGAACACATTATCGATGCCGTACTGACCCTCAAGAAGGGTTGTGCAGGGGATGATGCGCTTGCGATCTTTGACGATTGCCTCAATCATTTCAACAGCTGAAGCTGCCGGAGCATAGAAAGCTGAGCCGGTTTTCAGATGGTTGACAATTTCAATTCCTCCGTTTCTTGTCCGCTCAACAAGAGCATCGATTTTATCCTGCGGCAACAGTTCGGTTAACGGTATACCTGCAACATTGGTATAGTTTACGACCGGTACCATTGAGTCGCCGTGTCCACCGAGTACCAAAGCGCTGATATCCTGCATGGAGACATCCAATGCCTCAGCAATAAAGCTTTTGAAGCGCGCAGTATCAAGAACGCCAGCCATGCCGATAACCCGCTCTTTCGGAAGTCCGCTGGTTTTCTGGGCAACAAAGGTCATCACATCAAGAGGGTTCGAAACCATCACGATGATCGGATTAGAAGAGTACTTCATTACCTGGGTTGTGACCTCTTTGATAATTGAGGCATTTTTATTCAGGAGATCCTCTCTTGTCATTCCAGGCTTTCTTGCAAGTCCTGCGGTAATAAGGACAATATCAGAATCGGCGGAGTCTTTATAGTCGTTGGACCCTGTAATATGGGTATCGAATAGACCCACAGGACCTGACTCATACATGTCAAGAGCCTTGCCTTGCGGAACGCCTTCGACGATGTCGATCAAAACAACTTCTTTTGCAAGCTGTTTTTCAGCAATCCGGAGAGCTGCGGTAGCACCCACATTTCCGGCTCCGATAACGGTGATTTTCATAAGAGATAAATGTTTTTTTTGTAGTGTTCAGAAGTTATTACGACCGTAACGAGCATATAATAAAAAAAGCCGCCTCAAAAGAGGCAGCTTTTTTTTGTAGAAACTTATTTCATAGGGATTTTTATTAACAAGGAAGGATGCTGACCTTTTTCTTGTTATTGCGGCCGTTGCGAAATGTAACAACGCCATCAGCGAGAGCGAATATCGTATGATCACGTCCTAATCCTGCATTGTCGCCCGGCTTGATAACGGTGCCTCTCTGACGAACGATGATTGTACCTGCAGCCACAGTGGAACCTCCTGCTGCTTTAACTCCGAGATATTTCGGATTACTGTCGCGACCGTTTTTAGTCGACCCGCCACCCTTTTTATGAGCCATGAGAAAAAATTAACGTTAAAGATCCTGAACTTGTAATTAAAGCGAAATAATTTCGATCTGTGTCATCTGCTGACGGTGTCCGTTTCTGGACTGGTAACGTTTTCTGCGTTTTTTCTTGAAAACGATCACCTTGTCATCCTTGACATGACCAAGAACTTTTGCCTGAATGCTGCCGGCTGGGTTAAGGTCAGTATTTGCACCGTCAATGGCAGCCATGGTTTTGATCTCCAGGGTATCGCCAATTGAAGCTTTTTGTTTAGGGACGAAAAGCGTATCCCCTTTTTTTACCAGAAATTGTTTATCGGAAATCTTGATCAACGCCTGCATCGTATACAAATATTTTAGTGATAAAGGACTGAAATATACTATTAATTCGTTGAAAATCAAATTACTCAACGCATATACCTGTAATGGTTTCAGAGAAGAAAAAAGGTGACAAAAAGTACAACTGCAAACATGGTGAGTGAAATTCCAAAGAGACGGTACCAGCTGTTATACTCAAGCTTCGAGCACGGATAGGTGAGTGAGCGGACTGACCGTAAGATATACCCGATGGTCAGGCCAATCTGCAGAACCATCAGAACTATTTTTGCACCAACCCAGAGCGTCCATCCATGGTAAAAAACGGCGAGCAAGATGCCTGAAAGGATCACTCCTATGACGGCAACATCAGCAACCTTTGTTTCCAGCTTGACAAACCGCTGCAGCAACGCGGCAAACTCCGCAGTATTGCCATCACAGCCTGTAAGTTTGCTCTCTATGGCTTTCAGAAAAAAGAGCGAAGCCAGAATAGTGCCAAACCAGGATGCAAAAAATATGATGTGCAGAAACCGCACTATTGTATGAAAAACCATAAGACAAAAATTGAAATTTTTTTCAGAACATACTTTTTTATAAACCTCACGTCAAGCCCGATAACGCGCAATTCAGGCTATTGTTTATTAAGTTTCGCTGAAGTAGCTTCTTTTTTCTATTCGGACCGGGGTTGCACCTCCTTAAGACGTTAAATAACTGATTATTATATAATGAGCAAAGAAAAGGGTATTGCCACCAAAGAGCACTCTCCCATGATGCGCCAGTATCTGGAGGTAAAGGAACGGTACCCCGATTTTTTGCTGCTCTTCCGTGTCGGCGATTTTTATGAAACCTTTTTTGAAGATGCCGAGCTCGTTTCCGCTGCTCTGAATATCGTTCTCACAAAACGTTCTGCTGGAATACCGATGGCCGGCTTCCCTCATCATGCAAGTGAAGGGTACATTGCTAAACTGGTAAAAAAAGGATATAAGGTAGCTGTCTGTGATCAGGTTGAAGATCCAGCCTCGGCAAAAGGGATTGTCCGTCGTGAAATTACTGATATTGTTACTCCCGGCATTACCTACAGCGACAAGATTCTTGACGACCGCCACAACAACTATCTTTGTGCTGTTGCTTTTCTGAAAGAGGGCAGGACGCTTTTGGCTGGTTTGGCTTTTATAGATGTTACTACAGCTGAATTCCGGATTGCCTCGTTCCAGCCGGAAGAGCTTGCCCAGTTTATCCTTTCTCTTCACCCTTCGGAAATCCTTGTCTCTTCTGCTGATAAAGAGCGGGTGGAACTTCTGAAAAAGGGCCTCTCCCGAGAGACTCTTGTTTCTGAACTGGACGCATGGATGTTCAGTGAAGATCAGACCGGGGAGGTGCTTTCCCGCCAATTCAAGACCCACTCCCTGAAAGGCTTTGGCATTGACGGCAACCGTGCAGGCAAAGTCGCTGCGGGTGTTATTCTTCAGTATCTGGAGGAAACCCGGCAGAGCAGTCTTGCCTACATTACGCGGATAGGGGAGTTGCACAGCAGTGAGTATATGACGCTCGATCTGCAGACGAAGAGAAATCTTGAAATTATCTCTTCCATGCAGGATGGTACGCTCAGCGGCAGCCTTCTCCAGGTGATGGACCGTACTCGAAATCCTATGGGAGCGCGCCTTATCCGGCGATGGCTGCAGAGGCCTCTGAAAAGAATTGAGGATATCCAGCTGCGCCTTGATGCCGTTGAGGAACTGGTCGAGTTGAGTGCATTGCGCGAGGACCTCTCTGAACAATTATCCGCCATCAATGATCTTGAGCGCTCTCTTGCCCGTATTGCAACCTTTCGCACCATTCCAAGGGAGGTTCGTCAGCTGGGCATCTCACTTTCAATAATTCCTCTCCTTAAAGAACTGCTTCAGGATGCAGGATCGCCAAGGCTCCGTATGCTGGCAGCCTCATTATCTCCTCTCCAGGAACTTGCAGGGCGCATAGAGGAGGCGATCGATCCTGAGTCAGGTGCCTCGATGCGTGACGGCGGTTATATACGCATGGGCTATCACGCTGATCTTGATGAGCTTCGCTCTATAGCCTCCACTGCCAAGGATCGTCTTATGGAGATTCAGCAGCAGGAGCGGGCGAGCACCTCGATTTCCTCCCTTAAGGTCAGTTTCAACAAGGTGTTCGGCTACTACATCGAAATAAGCCATGCCAATCGTGACAAGGTTCCCGCTTATTATGAAAAAAAGCAGACACTTGTCAATGCCGAGCGCTATACCATTCCCGCCCTGAAAGAGTATGAGGCAAAGATTCTCAATTCCGAAGAGAAAAGCCTGATTCTGGAAGCACAGCTTTTCCAGGATCTTTGTGCCGATATCGCCGGGCACGCTTCTGCCATACAGGAAAATGCGGTTATTATCGCCGAAATAGACTCTCTCTGTTCGTTTGCACTCTCTGCTGCCGAATACGGCTATTGCAAGCCGGAGATCAAGGCAGATGAAAAGCTTGTTATCATCAATGGACGTCATCCGGTACTTGAAAGAATGATGAGCGCCGATGAGCCCTATGTGCCGAATGACTGTCTGATGGATGAAAAGCAGAAAATGCTGATCATAACAGGCCCCAATATGGCGGGAAAAAGCTCATTCCTGCGCCAGACAGGCCTTATTGTGCTGCTTGCCCAGGCTGGTAGTTTTGTTCCTGCTGAGCGGGCAGAAATCGGGCTTGTGGACCGGATTTTTACACGGGTTGGAGCTTCGGACAACATTACCTCCGGTGAAAGCACCTTTCTTGTTGAAATGAATGAAGCCGCCAGCATTCTCAACAACGCAACGACCGCCAGTCTTCTGCTGCTTGATGAAATCGGAAGGGGAACAAGTACGTTTGACGGCCTCTCGATTGCATGGTCGATGAGCGAATATATATCGCACTCCATTCAGGCAAGGACTCTCTTTGCAACGCATTATCATGAGCTTGCAGAGCTTGAAACCCGTCTCCCGGGAGTTGTGAACTACAATGCAACTGTTGTGGAGACCGCTGACACTGTTATTTTTTTACGAAAAATCGTCAGGGGTTCTACCGACAACAGTTACGGTATCGAGGTAGCTAAAATGGCCGGAATGCCTGTTGAGGTTATAACCCGAGCCAGGGAAATACTGGCAGGAATGGAAAAGCGTGATATTGAAATTCCTGTTGACCGCCCCTCTAAACTCCAAAGCCTGCAGATAAGTCTCTTTGAAGAGTCTGATGCCCTTCTTCGCACCGCTCTTGAGTCTATAGATCTTGATAGGCTGACTCCTATCGAAGCACTGCTTGAACTTAACAAACTGCAGGAACTTGCCCGGACAGGCAAAAATTAACTGATGAAGAATGATATGGGGCATGACAAGCAGGTATTGCTGGTTTTTATACAGGCGGACAGTGGTGTTGACGGAACATCTCTTTTAGACAGTGCCTCTTCTCAGCACAGTTTGTTCAGTTCTCTGAAAGACACCCTTTTGAGCAATGTTATCCGGCGTGCGCAATTTGCCATTCCTCCTCTTGCGCTGATGATTCTCAGTTCCCGGAAAGTGGCGGGCGTTACTCAGACCATTTGCGATCTTCGTTTCGAAAAAGTTCCCCTTGATCGCCACTGGGATCTTGTCGGTATCAGCGTCCAGACCGGGGCGGTGAAGCCTGCGTTTGAGCTTGCCCGTGCGCTTCGTTCCAAAGGGATTAAAGTAGTGCTTGGCGGCCCCTATGTCACCATCTTTCCAGAGCAGTGCCGCGACCATGCTGATGTGCTGGTCATCGGTGAGGCTGACGATATCTGGACGGAAGTGCAGGAAGACCTCCGTGCCGGCACCTTGAAAAAAGAGTACAGGGTCTCTTCCTTTCCCGATCTTTCAATTGACCGTTCTGTTGACAAACACGCGCTTGATATCCAGAGCTATTTTACCACCAACGTGGTACAGACCACCCGAGGCTGTCCCTACAGCTGCGATTTTTGCAATGTGCATGTCATGAACGGCCACAAGCTTCGTCACAGGACTATTCCGTCAGTTCTCAGGGAGGTTGAAGCATTTCTGAAAGAGGACAAAAGAATATTTTTCTTTCTGGACGATACTATCAATGCCGACGACGCCTATGCCGAAAAACTCTTCACTGAGCTTGTCCCGTTTGGAATCAAATGGGTCGGTCAGGCCACCACTGCACTGGGCGAAAAACCGAAATTGCTCGATGCATTTTCCCGTTCAGGGTGCGGAGCGCTCCTTGTCGGGATTGAAAGCCTCGATGATGGCAGCAACCATGCCCATCAGAAGTTTCATAACCCCTCAAACCGTCAGGTGGAGTGCATACAAAATATTCGTAAAGCCGGCATTTGCGTCTACGGCAGTTTTATCTACGGCCTCGATGAGGATACCCTTGAGCTGCCCGGCAGGATTGAGGCGTTTATCGAGGAGACCGGTATCGATGTGCCCGGTATCAACCTGCTCCGCCCTATTCCCGGTACCGGAGTCTTTGACCGTCTCGCTAACGAAGGTCGTCTCCTTCACTCAAGGGACGATCATGATGCCTTCCGTTTTTCATGGGGTCAGGAGATGCTCTACAAGCCCCAACGCATCACGCTCGAAGAGTTTATTCCCAGCTACACCGGCCTTACAAAGCGAGTCTTCACCGTTCAGAATGCCCTGAAACGGGCAATGCGCGCGCCCCGCCTGCGTTCAGCCGTTCTCATGTTCAATCTCCTCTACGTCCACATGTACAGCCTTTCTCGCAAAGACCTCCATCGCCAGCTGCGGGAACTTTAGCGTCTCAACAGAATTGCTTCAACCAAACCGGGGATATGTTTCTTGACTGTAATAAGCAATCAGGCAAGCGTTTACTTGGTTTCAATTGCTCGTTCAATTGCCAATCGCATGAAGCGTTGATAGGGAATGCCTACGCGCTTTGCATTTATGCGCACTGCCTCTAACAACTCTTCAGGCAGACGCAGACTAATTGACGTATCTTTGCGTTTCAACTCAAAGCGCATTGGAACCATACCTGAAAAATCATATTCACTCAGGTCTGCAGTCTCAACGAAGTCTTCAGCTTCGTTGTCAGTCTTGAAATCAGGGAATTTCTTTTTCATGGGCTTGTATCTCTTTTGTGTGCATATATCGCGCACTAATCGGCCTGATTAGGAGCGTGCCAGCATTTTTTCTCAACGTGAAAACGATAAACAAATGACGCTGATTAATTGTCCGTCCTACAGCGCGGAATCTTTGTTCTTTGCTGGAATGAAGAGTATCCGGTGCCACTAACTGCGTTCCTAAAAACAAGCTTTCGATTTCAGCAATCGAGACTCCATGCTTTTGACATTTCGCGCGGTTACCGCTGTCCCAGTCAAATCCATCAAATTTCATCTGTTCTTTGCAAAATATGTATATCAGTTTGCATATGCAAATGCAATTATTAATTTGCCTTGCTTCCCTGAGGTAGTCTGTTTTTCGTCCGGTTATCATTACTCGGAACGGTGAGCCGAGAGCTTTTCAACATTAGGCTTTACTCCCTCACGATACTCTTTCGCAGTATAACCAACAATTTGCTTGCTTAATCCGGCAGAAAAAAGTATCTACATTGTATAAACAAAAAATGGAGATATGTATGCTTACAAAGGTTCAGAAATGGGGCAATAGTCTTGCGTTGAGAATACCGATGAGCTATGCTCTTGAGGCTAAACTGGAAAAAGATTCTGATGTGGATATCTCTTTGGTTGAGGGACAACTCGTTATCCGACCAATGGTCACTATCAAACCGGATCTTGCTCACCTGCTTAATGGCATCACTGAAGATAATCTCCATGATGAATTCGATACAGGTGAAGCTGTTGCAAAGGAAACCTGGTGATCTTATGGCTTATATTCCAAATCGTGGTGATATGGTATGGCTTGCCTTTAATCCTCAAGCAGGGCATGAACAGGCGGGAGGTCGCCCTGCCTTGGTACTCTCTCCTGCTGCGTATAACTCAAGAGTTGGTTTGGCGCTTCTTTGCCCCGTTACCACGCGCATTAAAGGGTATCCGTTTGAAGTGTTACTCCCTGAAGGCTTGAAGATCAAAGGAGCGGTGTTATCTGATCAGGTTAAAAGTCTTGACTGGAAGATCAGGCAAGCGGAGTTGATTTGCACTTTACCGAAAGCAATAGTTGATGATGTGTTGCATAAGCTGAATACTTTATTGGGGTTATAGAGCAGCAGCTTGGAATGTTTTTATCCACCTTACTTCACCAATTTCTGCTGTAGTGGTAATTTCATGGTAAAGTTTTAACACGATTAACAACACAAAAGAATGTCAAAAAAAATCATGCTTCTGGGCAGCGGCGAACTGGGCAAGGAATTTGTTATTGCTGTAAAACGTCTCGGGCACTATGTGATAGCTGTCGACAGCTACAATAATGCGCCGGCCCAGCAGGTGGCCGATGAGCGTGAAGTGATTGATATGCTTGATGGTACTGCTCTTGATACAATTGTAGCCCGGCACAAGCCCGATATAATTGTCCCCGAAATCGAAGCCATTCGCACCGAGAGATTTTATGACTATGAAAAAGAGGGAATACAGGTAGTTCCTTCTGCTCGGGCAGCCAACTTCACCATGAACCGCAAAGCCATACGAGATCTGGCTTCAATGGAGCTTGGCCTTCGCACCGCCCAGTATCGTTACGCATCGACACATCAAGAGTTGCAGGCCGCTGTCAGGGAGGTTGGGTTTCCCTGTGTAGTAAAACCGCTGATGAGTTCATCGGGCAAGGGGCAGTCAACTGTAAAATCCGAAGAGGACATTGAAAAAGCCTGGAACTATTCACAAAGCGGCAAGCGAGGTGATATCGCTGAAGTGATTGTTGAATCCTTTGTGAAATTTCATACGGAAATCACTCTGCTGACTGTTACTCAAAAAAACGGCACTACACTGTTCTGCCTTCCAATCGGCCATCGTCAGGAGCGTGGCGATTATCAGGAGAGCTGGCAACCTTGTCGTATCAGCGAAGCTCATCTAAAAGAAGCTCAGGAGATTGCTGACAAAGTTACCCGTTCCCTCACCGGAGCAGGGATATGGGGTGTTGAGTTTTTTCTTGCTGACGATGGCCTCTATTTTTCTGAACTCTCACCTCGTCCGCACGATACCGGCATGGTGACGCTTGCAGGCACGCAGAACCTCTCAGAGTTCGAGCTGCATGCGCGGGCCGTGTTAGGCTTGCCGATTCCGGAAATCACCTTATTGCAGGCCGGAGCAAGTGCGGTAGTCCTTGCCCAAAGTGTAGGGACGAATCCTCAATACATCGGTGTAGACGAGGCCGTCAAAGAACCGCGTACCGACATTCGGATTTTTGGAAAACCAACGACCCGTCCATATAGAAGAATGGCAGTGACGCTCGCTTCCGATCAGTTGGGCTGCGATATAGAGGCACTCAAAGAAAAGGCGATTGGCAATGCCGCAAAGGTTAAGGTTATCAGTGAGTGATGCCGGGTGTTCAGGAAATGGAAAGTATTTCCTCTTCGAGTAACTGCTGATTATAGAGTTCTGCATAAATATGCTCTTGCCGCAACAGCTCTTCGTGCGTGCCGCTTTCAGCAATTGTCCCATCCTTGAGAACAATGATGCGGTCACAGTTTTTAACTGTTGAAATCCTGTGGCTGATCAGGATTATGGTCGTATCGGGCAGTTTTTGCAGAAGAGCGTCAAAGAGACGTGCCTCTGTATCAGTATCAACTGCTGAAAGCGCATCGTCGAGCACAAGGAGCCGGGGTTTCCAGGCAATTGCTCTCGCTATGCACGCCCTCTGTTTCTGCCCGCCAGAAAGGTTGATGCCCTTTTCTCCGAGCATTGTCTGGAATCCATCGGGGAACTCCTCAACATCATCGTAGAGCATCGCTATTCTGCTTGCCTCAATTACCTCGTCAGCATCATTGTCCCGACTGCCCCAGTTGATGTTGTTTTCAATGGTGTCGGAGAAGAGAAAGTTAACCTGAGGCACAAACCCGATAAGTTCTCTCAGCGTTTTCAGCGACAGGCTTGTAATGTTTCTGTTATCAATATGTACAGAGCCTTCCAGCGGGTCGTAGAGTCGTGGAATCAGATTGACAAGGGTTGTCTTTCCCGAACCTGTGGCTCCCACTATTGCAACTTTTGACCCGGCGGCAATGTCAAGCGTTATGTTGTTGAGTATCGGATTACTCTCATGGCCGGGGTAGTGAAAGTGCACATTGCGAAATGACACTGCTCCATGAAAGTTTTCCACAGCGGCACTGCCCTCGTCCGGCACAGTGCTCTCCGGTTTCATATTGAAAATCTCATTCAGTCTGATCTGGGCCGAAGCTGCTCTCTGTATAATACTGGTGACCCATCCTATAGATATAATCGGCCAGCTCAGCATGGACACATAGACGATAAACTGAGCAATACCTCCGACACTCATTTTTCCCTCTATGACGCTCACTCCGCCGACCCACACTACTGGAAGCAGCGATATGGCCGTAAGCGAGGTAAGAAATGCAAAAAACAGTGCCTGAAGTTTTCCGAGCGAAAGGTTTTTACGGAAGTACTCTTTGTTGAGCGCTTCAAATCGTTTGATTTCAAAAGGCTCACGGGTAAAGCTTTTGACGACCCTGATTCCCGAAAGGTTCTCCTGTACCAGATTGGTAATGGCGGCATAGCTCTCCTGAATGCTCTTTGAGCGCTTTTGCATGGAGCTGCCGATTTTATAGACAGAATAGCTTAAGAGCGGGGCAGGCAGCAGTGCAAAAAATGTCAGCTTGGGTGAAAGGGCAAGCATCGCTATCAGTGCAAAAAAAAGCCTGAAAAAGGTGTTGAGCGAGTACATGATGCCGGGTCCGAGAAACTCTCTGATGGCGTTAAGGTCATTGGTGCCTCTTGAGATGAGTTCACCGGTACTTGTGGTATTGTAAAACTTGCGAGGCAGTTTTTGAAGATGGGTGTAATAGTCGTTTTTCAGGTCAAACTCAATATGGCGAGAAGCGACAATAATGTTCTGGCGTACAAGAAAGAGAAAAAACCCGCTCAGCAGCGCATAAAGAAAATAGAGGCCTGCATCCAGAAGGACATCCCTGAGTTCAAAATGTTTGTTCATCGTATCAATCGCCCGTCCAATGTATGTCGGACCGATGACAGCGAAAAGATTTGTCAGGATAATGTAAATAAAACCTGCAATGAGATTTTTTTTATACCTGAGCAGGTAGGGTTTCAGGCTTAGTAAATTTTTCATCCGTCATATTTTTTTCAAGTGCCGCTATAATGTATAATAGAAATAGGGAAAACAAAATCTCACCCTTATATCTCTTTTATGGCATTTGATTCAATAAAAAACTACTACTCCATCGGCGAGGTCAGTAAAATTGCCGGTATTCCCGCATACCTCCTGAGGTACTGGGAAACATTTTTTAATGAACTAGCTCCAGCCCGCGATACAAAAGGGAACAGACGGTATACCAATCGCGATATTGCCATGGTTCTCAATATCAAGGAGCTTGTGCATGAAAAAGGCTACAAGCTTGGAAAGGCCAGTGAAATTGTCAAAGGGGTACTGAAAGACACCGAAGGTGATCATAAAACCACTGAAATATTAAAACTCCAGAAAGAGATAGGGAAGGAAAAGAATCGGCATACTGTAGTCGATGAACGCCGGGTTATACTGTTGCAGGAGATAAAAGAGGAGATTGAAGATATTCTTCACCTGCTTGGGTAGAGAACAGAAACAGAAAAACCGGCGGAAAGCCGGTTTTTCTGTATAAAGAGAGAGAAAGGTCTTACTGAGCGTACAGTACTTCAAACTGTCCTGTACCGCCTTTGCATACATGCTCAACCCAACGGGCATATGCTCCGCCGCTCCAGCGATATTCCTCAAGGTTCTGTGAACGGTACTGAGGTGCTGCATAACGGACTTTGTATCCTTTTGGAAGAACAATCTTGAGCTGGGTATCAACTGTAAAGTCGTTGAACTTGCCTACCATTCCGTGGTGAACCAGAGGAATAAGAGGATGGTTCAGGATTCTGCGCAATCCGCCGCCTGCATCAACTGAAACGCCAGGGAAATCGCCGTCAACCTTCACTTCAATACCCTGTGAGTCTGAACGGAAGCCGGCTTCTACTGAAGCAGGTCTGGTGAGTTTGTCTGCAGGGAAGAGTTCTGCCCAGCGTGCGATGGAATCAACAATACCTGATCCACCATGTGAGAAACGCCATCTTGTTACACCAAGAGGGCCTTTTTCGCCGCTTTCGGTGCCGATGCTGTTCACTTCAATTTTAGAAATTCTCTGGCCGCCTTCGTTCAGTGCGGTAAAGGCTGGTCCGATAAACCAGAACTCGCGAATCCAGTCGTTGAATGCTCCGGTTGTCTGGAGAGATCTCATTGTGCCTTCCCATGTGTCGATAACATCATTGTTGTCAAGAGGCACTTTCATGATGATATCATGGAACTGACGTCCCTGCATGTAGATCGGATTCGGGACATTTCTGCGGACTGCATCTGAGCGGAAGTAGAAGAGGTTTACAACGGAGCCTTCAAAGGAGAAACTGTGGGAGAAATCGCCTACGGTAACAGTGCCTTCACCGACAGCAATTCTTCTCTCTTTTGTTTCATTGGCAATGTCAGCTTCAATAACAAGCTTGTTTTTGGTGCTGTCAACAATTGACTCAATTACAGCTGAAAACCTTACGAAGCCTTTTGCCGGATCGAGCGGCTTCACATTGATTTTGATGTTACAGTCAGCTGGAAGCAATGGTAGGGCCGGCGGTACATTAACCTTCGCCCGGCATTTTACTTTGCCCCACGAGCTGGAACCACCCTCGAGAATGATTTCATAATCCGAGTGCGCAGTGGTTGCGTCTTTAGTGCCGAAAAGAGCCATAGTGAGTTCTCCTTTTTCTGATGGCGTTGAAATTGGAAATTTGTCAGGAAAGTACTTGGAGCTTATTCCTGTTAAATAACAGATTAGAATAAATTTAAAGAATAAAAATCAATAATTAAAGTAAAATATGTTTGAATACGATTATCTGTTTCCTTGAAAAATCTTATACTTTCGGCACTTTGCGGTTTCTTGATTGGTTTAATTTATTTCTTTTTCCCCGGTTGTTAACTTTTTTTCTTTTCAGATGACCTCTTTATCACGGATAATAAACCAGCTTGATCATTCCCGCTATGCTTCGTCCGTTTTGACTGGAGTTCTTCTTGGAGTATCGTTTCCCTCCTATCCCTTTATCCGTCTTGAACTGCTCGCCTGGTTTGCCCTTGTCCCGCTGCTTGTTTCCCTTCGTAACGTGGAGAGAGCGGGGGAGCTGTTTCGCCGGGTCTATATAGCCATGCTGTTGTTTTGCCTGATAAGCCTCTGGTGGGTCACTCTTGCTACATTTCCGGGCGGGGCTCTCACAATTCTTGCTCAGGCATTTTTTCTGACCATCCCCCTCTTTGGCTTTTATGCGATAAAAAAAATGGCGGGCTTCCATTTTGCACTTTTTTCTCTTCCTTTTTTGTGGGTTGCCTGGGAATGGGCTTACATGCAGCAGGACCTTTCGCTCGGTTGGCTTACTTTCGGGAATTCCCAGGCTAATTTGAACCTCATGATTCAGTATGCCGACCTTACCGGCGTATGGGGTATAAGTTTCTGGCTGGTATGGTTTAACGTGTTGATTGTTCTCGCCGTGACAGGCAGTCGAAAAGATGCTTTTCGTTCTGTTGCCGTCATGGCGCTTATGATCCTCGCTCCGTTGCTTTATGCTTCATCTGTAATGCCTCAGGATGGCTTGCCGGCTGCAGGGAGTCGAAAGCTTCGGGTGACTCTTGTTCAGCCGGATATCGATCCTCATGAAAAATGGCTGCACAATAACAGTGTGGATATAATGGATCGCTATTACACTATGACCAACAGGGCAGTTCGTGAAAATCGGCCAGATCTTGTAATGTGGCCTGAAACAGCTATTCCATTTTATATTCTCGATCATGCCTATGCCGATGATCTTCAAACCCTTCGCTCGTCGCTCCGGGGTTGGAATGCCTCTCTCTTGACCGGTTTTTCAGATATTGTCTACTATTCCGCTGCCGCTCATCCTGATCCTGAGAATACCGATCAGTCGATGAAGCGTTATTTCGACACTTTCAATGCCTCGATGCTGCTGGAACCCGGCAATGGCACTCCTCAGATCTATCGAAAAATGCGCCTGGTTCCATTTGCTGAGCGGGTTCCCTATGTTGATTATTTTCCCTGGCTCGGTCATTTAACGTTTTCCCTTGTCGGGCTTAACGGGTGGGGGAAAGGTAGTGACACAACCATCATGCAGCTTAACTCTACAGGGAACGGGAAAGTTAAGATCGCTAACATCATCTGTTATGAATCCATTTTTCCAGGTCTTGTAACTGAGTTTGTCCGAAAAGGAGCGGAGGTTCTCACGCTCGTCACAAACGATGGCTGGTATGCAACCTCCTACGGCCCATACCAGCATTTGGCTATCGGCACCTTGCGCTGTATTGAAAACCGAAGGGCAATGGCTAGGTGCGCCAATACAGGTCTCACGGTCGTCATCAATAAATATGGCCGGATAATCGCTGAAATTCCATGGTGGCAGGAGCAAACATTGACCGCCGAAGTGCCCCTCGAGAGCCGCCTGACCTTTTATACAAGCAATCCCGATCTTCTGCCAAAAGCAGCAGCAGCAATCACCGGCGTGCTGTTTCTCATTGCATTTCTAAAGAAATCCAGGAAAACATTGTCAACCTGATCTCCCGAGAAGGACCCATCTTTCTTTCGTCATCCCGAATGCAATAAGGGAACCGTCTCATCTTCTTTTTTTTAGCCCTGCCAACTGCCCACTGCCAACTGCCAACTGCCCACTATCTTGCTTTCAACTGCCCACTTATCCCTTTTCTACTCAGCACTCAGCACTCGTTCCTCAGCACTATCTTTCTATAGTCCGTAACTCTTAATCTTCCTGTAAAGGGTTCGTTCAGTAATGCCCAGCGCCTTGGCGGTTTTCCGTTTGTTGCCATCACATATTTCAAGTGCATCTGCAATGGATTTTTTCTCTATATCATCAAGGGAGTGTAAAACCTCAGCCTCATGTGAAACATTGTTTTCTTCCGCCACCCTGCTCATGCTTGTACTGACCGGCCCGGAGATTGCTGAAGTATCAGGGAGAAGAAGCGGGACGTGAGGCCTTGTTTGAATTATATGTTGCAGAAGCTGGCGGACATCGCTTATTTCCTGACGAAGCTGAATGATACTGCTATAGATGATCTGGAGTTCGTTTTTTTCTGATTTTGAAGGATCATGGACCAGGCTTTTATAGCGGTTTCGCTGTACCAGATGTTTTTCAAGAATTTCCGGAGTGATGAATGTTCCTTTTTCAAGCACCAGCAGCGATTCAATCAGATTTCTCAACTCTCTGACATTTCCCGGCCAGGGGTAGCGCATCAGCATTTCGCCAGCTTCGGGGCTGAACCCTTCAAAGACGATTTTATGCTTACGCTCAAACTCGTGAACAAAATTTTCGGCAAGCAGCAGAATGTCTTTGCCCCTTTCCCTGAGCGGGGGAATCTGCAGCTCAACACTCCGAAGGCGGTAAAAAAGGTCTTCCCTGAAGTTTTTTTCAGCGACGGCCTGATACATGTTTTTGTTCGTAGCGGCAATAATGCGGGCGTCGGAGTATATCGTTTCCGATGAGCCAACCCGTTGGAACTCTCCTGTTTCGATAACCCTGAGAAATTTTACCTGGGTTTCAAGAGGCATTTCTCCGATCTCATCAAGAAAAATCGTACCTCTGTCGGCTGATTCAAAGTATCCTTTTCTGCTTTGGACAGCTCCGGTAAAGGCTCCTTTCTCATGGCCGAAAAGTTCTGATTCCAGAATGCCGGCAGGAATAGCCCCGCAATTGACCGGAATAAAGCTTTTATCAGCCCGAAGGCTCTTTGCATGGATGTAGCGAGCCAGCACTTCCTTGCCGGAGCCCGTTTCTCCAATGATCAGAACGGTAATATCGGTTTCCGCAACCTGGAGAGCCAGTTGTTTGAGCTGGGATATAAGGACCGATTGTCCAATAATTTTAGTCTCTCGTTTCATCGTCTTTTTCTGCCTTACATTTCAAAGATGGCAGCAGTTATATGGATGGAACTACAATTGCCTTGACCGGCAGTTTTTTTGCTGCAGCTGCAGCCTCTTCTTTTGACGTATAGTGTGTTTTAAGCAGCACTTTATACATCTGGCCTTTTTGGACAATCTCTACAGAGGCATATTGAGAAATTTTTCCAGCAAGAGCTTCCGCATTCTGGTGGCTTTCAAAACTTCCAAACTGCAGCGTTGATGTGTTTGGTCCGGCAATAACGTTCTTCTCTTTCGCTGCTGCCTTTAGAGCAACAGGAGCAGTCGTTTGCGGTTTTGTGGAATGCTTTGTTGAGTCATCTTTCAACGCGGAAGGAAGCGCTGAATTCTGGCGCGGTTTGGCCGGAAGTTTCGTCGAATCATCAGTTGCAACAGGTGTTCGCAGTTGAACTGACGGCAAAGCGGCATTCAATTGAGGTTTGATGGCCTGTTGTGATGTGTCCGCCTTGATAGCAATCGGTTGAGTTTTCGTTGAAGATAACGGAATGGAACTCTTCTCTATGGGGGACGTACCCTTAAGAGCAAGGTTGTAGGCCGCTATTCTTGACGTGCTGAGCTTATCGAGCGCCGGATCAGGATATTCCCTCAACTGTTTCTGGAAAAGCATAACTGCCTGTGGGCCGTCTTCACAAAACAGAGCTTCCAGAAATGTTTTTTCAGAAGGAATGGTCACTTTTTGCCGGAAACTTTCCAGCAGATATACCTTATCGTCAGCGACAGCCTGTTGTATCTTCTGAGCATAGGAGTGTTCTTCGGCCGCATGCAGTTCTATATGGCCCGATAGGCCGATAAAAAGCACAGTGCAGAGCAGTGCGCTTTTTATGCGTATAAGGTAGATCGTTCTGTCAGAAAACATAGGATTGCGGTGCAAGTTAATTTTCTCAGTTTACGCTCAAGTTGAGCCAAACTGCTCTAATAAAAGAAGCCAATCTCAAAGTAAGATATGCTTTTAAGACTTCCGTCACTATTGTCCGTTGAGTTTTTCATAATAATGAGTTGCTTGCTGATTGAGAGCTAAACACTTTGTCGGAGGTGATTGTTGTATCGCGGTGCTAATGAGTATTTTTAATCATTTTTTAAGTTTTAATTAATTCTCACTTAAGCTTTGAAGTGTTAAAATAATAATCGAACATCGTACTGCCCAAAAGCTGTTTATTTTGGTTTGTTCAGGAAACATTCTAACTGGGTTTTCTTCAGGTTTTTTTGTGTGTGTGTGTGTTGTGTGGAAGAGGCATGTTTTCAATCCATGGAAATTTTTTCCCCGGTGAGAAGAGATGCCTCTTTTTTTTTAGAGCAAATATGCTTGAATAAGTCTTAGAGAGTCCCTCCCTGAAAATCAGACGTAAAGTCGTATCTTCCACTCTTGATTTCAAGTTTTTGTTTTATCGGTTATGACCTATGCCGGCGGTAGGGGTTTACGCATTTGGTTACTGTTTCATTTACGAACAAGCTGAATTTTCTTCATAAAATTTAATGCATTCTATGCCTTCTTTGACCGTTAAATCCTTTGCAAAGATCAATCTCGGACTGCTTATCACCGGCAAGCGGGACGATGGGTACCATACTCTTGAGACAATTTTTGCTCCAATCAACTGGTATGATGCTATCGAATTTTCTGAATCCGAAGTTATTTCGATGAGCTGTTCCAATGTAACCCTTCCAGTTGACGACAACAATCTCTGTATCAGAGCTGCTAAAGCTCTGCAGCAGTTTGCCGGAACCAGTCGGGGGGTGACTATGAAGCTCCATAAACAGGTTCCATTTGGTGCAGGACTTGGCGGCGGAAGCAGTGATGCGGCCACGGTGCTCAGGGTACTCAACGATCTCTGGCAGATCCATGCATCTTCATCCGATCTGCATGCCATTGCGGTGACTCTTGGTGCAGATGTTCCCTATTTTCTTGAAATCAAGGGGCTCGCTTATGCCAGAGGTATAGGCGATGATCTTGACGATCTTGGTATTACCCTCCCATATCATGTAGTCACAGTTTTTCCTGAAGAACACATCTCAACAGTGTGGGCGTACAAGAATTTTTACCCCCATTTTGACCGTCAGCTTCCTGATCTGAAAGCAAGCGTCTCAGCGCTTTGTCTTTCCGGACAAAAAGAACTATTACCTGTTTTTGAAAATGACTTTGAGCCGGCTGTTTTCGATCACTTTCCTGCAGTGCGGCGTGTCAAGTCAACACTCCTTGAAGCCGGGTCAATTTTTGCCTCTCTGTCCGGCAGCGGGTCTGCTGTTTTCGGGCTGTTTGAGCGTGAGGATCAGGCGTTAGCTGCAATGAAGCTTCTGCCCGAAGCATACAGAACGAGCCTTACTCCTCCTGGCTTTTCGATGGAGCAAGAACCGGCCATGGATTAGCACCTGCACAGCAAAGTACTGCATATATATCTGTTATTGCCTCATATTATATGTGAGGTAATTTTTATTTATACTTAAAGTGTATATTGATTACGAGTGTTATACCAGTATAATTGTTCTCAGCCACCAGTAAACAAATTGAAAAATGAAAAAACATCTTTCAATTCTTACGGCCGTTGTTCTGACGTTGGTCATGTTGCAAGCTCCCGCTCATGCAGATCCTGTTTATATAAGCGGCGATGTTGGATGGACACTGTCAAGTGATCTAAACATCAAGGATTCCAATGGTAACACAATAGCAAAACAACCCTTCAAAACAGGTACTAATATTCAGGGAGCACTTGGCTCCAGGTTTGATAATTTCAGACTTGAAGGAGAAGTTGCTTATCACCCGAGAGATATAGACGTTAAAGGTGTGACTAACAGCAATGTTCATATAGCCTCTTTTCTTGCCAACGGCTATTATGATTTCGCTACGGAAGGCATTCAGCCATATCTTTCAGCAGGAATTGGTCTTGGCTGGCAGACCAATGATATATATGTCTTAGGGAGATGGTTTAGAGAAGATGTCAAAAAATTAGCCTTTCAGTTAGGTGCCGGTGTTGCAGTACCAATCACTAAAACTCTCCTTATTGATGTCCGATACCGTTATTTTGCAATGCCGTCAATTACTGAAGGAAACGCAATTACCTATACACCAGCCAGCAGCTCACTTCTATTGGGGCTTCGAGTCGGCATCTGATTTATTTATTGTCGGTTAACAGGCTGTTTGATGATGTCGTTCAGTTCTGCCCCTATAAGGCGTAGATCTTCATCAAGAAAATGGGAAGAGTGCAGGCGGGCACGTTTGATGTCGCCAAAATTCAGGACAGCATCCATGGTGTGCGGCTTGAACAGGGGGGCAGCAGAGATAAGAGTGCCATCAGGCCCGGTAAGTGATGAGTTGCCCCAGTAGGTGAAACTGTCTTCATTGCCCACACGGTTTACACAGGCGACATAACTGCTGAACAAAAAAGCATAGGTGGTGGCAATAGTCTGCCACTGTGTTACAATTGCCGGATTTCCCTCTCCGGGCGACATGCGCAGAGGGCTCGACATAAGCACAAAAAGCAGTTTCGCTCCCTGATGCGCCAGCAGGTAGGGTACTGATACATGCCAGAAATCCTCACAGATTGCCACCCCGATACGACCAAGCTTTTTTGAATTCACCGCCTTGATCTGCTGGCCTGCTGAAAAATACCGCAGCTCTTCGAACATACCGTAGGTCGGCAGGTAGATTTTACGGTGGATGCTGCGCCCGATTCCCTCTTCAAACATGAATGCAGCGTTATAGACCCCGTAATCGTCGCTCAATTCAATGCCCCCGCAGATAATGCAGATTTTCCGGCTGAGCTCCCGGAGTGGGTCAAGCCGGGCATCTTCAATATGCATGGCAATATCCTGTGCGGCATCCTGAACATTGTATCCTGTCAGGGAGAGTTCGGGGAAAGCGATGGCATCAGCGCCCTCCTTGATAGCTTTTTCAATAAGGGCGCAGTGCTGTGCCAGATTCTCATCGAAATTGGCAAGTGTGCAATCGATCTGTGCTATACGCAGTTTCGAGGTCAGCATCCTTTTTTCGTTTTAATGATAGGGATAGAAAAGATAGAAGGTACATGAAAGAACGGCAAGTATCCACATCCCGGAGCGAACCTCCCTGACTCTTCCGGTAAAAAGTTTCAGAACAACATAGGCAATAAAACCCGCGGTGATACCTACCCCGATATTAAAAGTGAATATCATAAGAGCAATAGTAAGAAACGCAGGCAGAAGCTCGCTGTAGTCCTCGAAATTGAATTTTGTTACCGACTGCATCATGAACATGCCCACAACAACCAGTGCCGGGCCGTATGCATAGGGTGGAACAATGGTAAGAATCGGAGCAAAAAACAGGGCGAGAGTAAAAAGAGCAGCAACAACAAGCGCAGTGAATCCTGTTTTTCCGCCTTGCTCAATTCCGGCTGCCGACTCAATATAGACGCCTGCTGTTGTGGTTCCGAAGATTGACGCGGCAATGGTTGAAAGCGCATCGACCAGCATCGGTTTTTCTATTTCCGGCAGGTTATCCTCATCGTCGAGCAGATTGGCCCGTGATGACAAACCAAAAAGAGTTCCCATGGTATCAACAAAATCCATCACCAGCACACTGGTTATGACACCGGCAAATCCCCATGTCAATGCTCCCTGAACATTGATTTTCATAAAAATCGGCTCGATAGACGGTGGCATGCTGAACGCAGTTGCAGGAAGCGGAACAAGGCCGGTCATAAGAAAGGCTGCTGTGGTTACGGCCATACCAGCCAGAATAGCGCCTGTAACCCTCTGGATGAGAAGTACTGCGGTTATGAGCAGTCCGCCAAGGCTAAGGAGAACCGGGAGTTTTGCAATATTGGCAAGTTGGACGGGTGCCCCTGGAACTCCTAAAGAGATAAGTCCCATGTCATTGAGGCCTAAAAAAGCGAGAAAAAGCCCGATTCCTACCGAAAAACTATGCTTGAGCGTTCCGGGAATTGCTTTGGCCAGCCATTGACGAAGCCCACCAAGCGTAATGAAGGTGAAAAGAACGCCGCTGATAAATATCGCCGCCATGGCCGTCTGCCATGAATAGCCGAGCGTGTTCACAACCGTATAGGCAATAAAGGCATTTTCGCCCATATAGGGCGCAACGGCGAAAGGGCGTTTGGCATACACTCCCATCAAGAGGGTGCCGAAAATCGACGTGAGAATGGTCGCCGTCATGGAGGCATCTTTAGGAATGCCTGCCGCCGCCAGAATGGCCGGATTGACTATGATGATGTATGAAAGGGTAAAAAAAGTAGTTATGCCGGCCAGTGTTTCCTGCCGATAACTGGTGCCATGCTTTTCAAAGTCAAAGTATGATTGCATACAGTTCACATCTTGTGGTAACAGGCTCCTCTGAAACAAGATAATCATAAAGAGTGAATTCGGTGAGGCGTAAATACCAAAAAGTTCAGGTATCAAAAACAGTGTGGTGAGCTTTATTTGAAGTAAGTTATTTGTTATTTTGCCTTGACTTTTATAGGTATAACGAAAATCTATCTTTTTCCAGGGAGCAAAATATGGCCTATATCATTTCTGTCGAACACCTCACAGCTATTGCAGGCAAATCAACCCCGTTATTGCCGGGTCTTGTTGAGTGGATTAACAAAACCTGCCCGCTCTACGATATCGATACAGCGTCTGAGTACGCTCATTTTCTTGCACAGGCCTGCCATGAAACCGATCATTTCAAGACCTTGTGTGAGTACGCCTCAGGTAAAGCATACGAGGGCAGAGCTGATTTAGGAAACACTAAGCCTGGTGACGGAGTGAAGTTCAAAGGACGGGGTATTTTTCAGACCACAGGCCGAAGTAATTACCTGCAGCTTGGTATAAAAAAAGGGAGCAGGGACCTTTTTATCAATACGCCATCCCTTCTTGAGCGGCCAGAATATGCCGTCTGGAGCGCTTGCGAGTATTGGAAAACACGCGGTCTCAACGATGCTGCAAACCATGCCGACGGCGATATCCTGAAGAAAAAATACAAAGGCAGCATTATCAATGTCTCGCCAGTCCAGTTTATCAGCATCACCATCAATGGCGGCTATAATGGCATGGATGAACGCAAGAAGTTCTACGCGATAGCGAAGAAAGTTTTGACATAAGGCTTTTGGAGCCTTCATGATTTTATTATTGTGATAGTCCTTCCATTCGTTTATATTGGATAAAATTAATCCTATATCGATCTTTTTTTAACAATAATTATAAGGGAGACAGTACAATGAGTGTTCTAGTTGGCCGGAAGGCACCGGATTTTGATGTGGCAGCAGTCGTTAAGGGATCGCAGTTTGTTGATTCAGTAAAGCTCTCTGATTTTAAGGGCAAGTATGTTGTATTGTTTTTTTATCCTCTTGATTTTACTTTTGTCTGCCCTACAGAACTGCATGCATTTCAGGAGAAGCTTGCCGAGTTCAGTAAAAGGAATGTCGAGTTGCTTGGGTGTTCGGTCGATTCCAAATTTTCGCACTTTGCATGGCTCACCACTCCGAGAAATCGCGGTGGCATTGAGGGCGTTACCTACACGCTTCTTTCTGATATCAACAAGACCGTTTCAGCTGATTATGATGTGCTTCTTGAGGGTGCAGGAATTGCGTTGAGGGGTTTGTTTCTTATAGATAAAGAGGGAGTTGTCCGCCATCAGGTGGTCAATGATCTTCCACTTGGTCGCAATGTTGATGAAGTGCTCCGCCTTGTTGATGCTCTTCAGTTTACCGAGCAGTACGGTGAAGTTTGCCCTGCAAACTGGAACAAGGGCGATAAGACCATGAAGCCTACTGATGCTGGCTTGAAAGAATTTTTCAAGGAAAATTAAGCTCGATTTCTTTTTTTGTGACAAAGCCCCCGTTTTTTTATGAAGAACGGGGGCTTTTTTATTAGGGGGGGGTCAGTAGGCTTTCGCAAAAACAGCTTTTCTCGCGGCTGGTTTTCCTGAATAGATACAGGTGCCGGGTTTATCGATTCCGTATCGGGCAATATAGTCAGCCTCTTCAGGCAGTACCCTGATAGTTGCTTTTGTCTCTTCCTTGATTTTCGCCTCTGTTTCTGCTGTGCCGTCCCAGTGGGCGATAACAAATCCTTTTTCAACCGCGCTCTTGAACTCCTCATAGCTCTGGACTTCGAAAGTGTTCTCATTGCGGAACTGCAGTGCCTTGTCGAACATGCTCTGCTGAATGGCGTTCAGGATTTCCTGGACATTGACAGGTAGAGTCTCATCGAGCGTCAGTTCGGTCTTTTCGAGTGTATCTCTTCTTGCTGCGATACAGATGTTGTTCTCGATATCTCTTGGTCCAAGTTCAATGCGGATCGGGATGCCCTGCAGCTCATACTCTGCAAATTTCCATCCGGGTGAGTTCTGTTCGCTGCTGTCAACAAAAGCAGGTATTCCGCTTTGCTTCAGAGAATCGGCAATTCCTTCTGCCCTGGCAATGACTGCAGCTTTATCGCCCCTGAGAATCGGGATAATGACTACCTGACGTGATGCAAGTTTTGGTGGGAGAACCAGACCTCGATCGTCCGAATGTGCCATGATTAAGGCTCCAATCAATCGAGTCGAAACACCCCAGCTTGTCGCCCAGACATAGTCGAGTTTTCCCTCTTTGGTCTGAAATTGACAGTCAAATGCCTTGGCGAAGTTCTGCCCGAGATTATGGGATGTGCCTGACTGGAGGGCTTTGGTATCCTGCATCATCGCTTCAATGCAATAGGTTTCCACTGCACCTGCAAATTTTTCACTGTCGGTTTTTCTACCCATAATCACCGGCATAGCCATATACTCTTCAGCAAATGTCTTATAGACGTTGATCATGCGAAGCACCTCTTCCTGAGACTCTTCAGGCGTTTCATGGGCGGTATGACCTTCCTGCCATAAAAACTCTGTGGTTCTTAAAAAGAGCCGGGTGCGCATCTCCCAGCGAACCACATTTGCCCACTGATTGATCAGAATCGGCAGGTCCCGGTAGGACTGGATCCACTTTTTATAGGAAGACCAGATAATGGTTTCAGAGGTAGGACGGACATAGAGTTTTTCAGCAAGTTCCTCTCCTCCTCCGTGTGTGACAACAGCACACTCAGGGGCAAATCCTTCAATGTGTTCGGCTTCCTTAGCTATAAAGCTTTCGGGGATAAAGAGGGGGAAGTATGCATTGACATGCCCGGTCTCCTTGAACATCCGGTCAAGGGCAGTCTGCATTTTTTCCCATATCGCATAACCGTTGGGGCGTATAACCATGCAGCCGCGAACATCGGCATAATCTGCAAGTTTTGCGGAACGTACAAGGTCAATATACCACTGGGAATAGTCCTCTTTTCTTGATGTGATTTTATCTGCCACGATTCTGGTGTAAATAACTGTTATTAATTAAGATTAGGTAGGCAAAATATACAACCTACTTTTCGAACTTTTTCATTTTTTCCATTAAGGTTTTCAGGTGTTCTTTCTCTTTATTTCCGAGTGGTTTCTGATTGTTGGTCACTTTCTGATAGCCATCCGGAATATTGAAAACTGTTGGAGAAAGTGCTTTTGAAGAGATTTGCATGATCTCCATGTCGTACTTGCCGTTATCGTTATATTGAACAATTTTTACAGGAAATCCTTCAATACCGGCATTGCTGAGAGTTTTTGAAAGTGAAGTGTTCGAGAGTCGGGGGTTTTGCGTCTGAAGTATCCTGAATGTTGAAAAATTGCCAAGATCGCGAGTGACCCAGAGCTCAAGTTTTTCGGTGCTGCTGGTCAGAGTGATGTGTTCACAGTTGTAACCTTTAATAGTTTGTTTACCGATTTTTGAAAGTTTGTAGTTGCTGTCGAAATTGAGCAGCATCGCCTGTTCAGCCGCAGTTGTAAGATTGAGAATGGTGTAGCTTTTAGCCTGGTGGTTGATGACATAGGCCTGGTCGGGCTGGGAAGCTTTTGTGATGACTGATGTTTTTAAAGGCTCCGGTATTTTATCCATCTGCATGGCCATATCCATGCGTTGTACATCGTTTCCAAAGTAGTAGGTAATTTCAGCAGAACCGTTCGGCATTTTCATTCCCATCGCCATAATGCCGGTAAATTTCGAAGCGGCTGTTGCAGTGTTTACGCTGACTGAAAGAAGAAGCATGCAGAGTGATAGGAGAACTCGTTTCATCTGGGCATTACTCATGGTATCTGGTAATCTGGTCGGTTTGGCTCAAATCGGTTATACTCAAAGAATTTTAATGTACTATTTGTAAAGTTGCGTGGAGAAATTTTTTTAAAAACCCTTATCCACGGCAATGGCGGGCAAAGTGAACGTTTGTTTAAAAGAGATACATGCAAGAATTGAAACAGTGGCAGGTCGTTGAACTGCTCAAGACTACTACCGCTTATTTCGAAGAAAAAGCTGTTGATGAGGCTCGAATAAGTTCAGAACTTCTTCTTGGCCATGTTATTGGAAAGAGCAGGCTGGAGCTCTATCTGCATCACAACAGGCCGGTTTATCAGGATGAGCTTGATCGTTTCAGAAGCCTTTGCCGCCAGAGGCTTGACGGCCGCCCTGTGCAGTACATTATTGGTGATCAGTTCTTTTACGGCTTGCAGTTCACGGTTGACGAACGGGTTCTTATTCCCCGCCCCGAAACCGAACTTCTTGTCGAGCATGCTCTTGAATCACTGGGTATGACTGGCCGTGGCGGATCCAGTGATGCAAAGATTCTTGATATTGGTACCGGAAGCGGTTGCATAGCCGTTACCATGGCAAAGCTTTGTCCGTCTCTGAGGGTTACCGCTGTTGATTGCTCTCCTGATGCACTTGATGTCGCACGCATGAATGCCGAAAAAAATGATGTTGAATCCCGGATAGAATTTCTTCAGGCCGATATGTTTGATGACTCCTTTGCATCGTTACTGCCGGAGAGTGCCTATGATCTGATTGTCTCAAATCCACCCTATATCCCGGATGCGGAGTGGGAGAGCCTTCAGCGGGAGATTAAGCACTTTGAGCCAAGGCTTGCGCTGACGACGCCTCAAGGGAGTGAGTGTTACATTGCAATTGTCACAAAAGCGAAACAGCTTCTTGTTCCTGGCGGAAAGCTCTCTTTTGAACTGCATGCGGATGCCGGCGCTTCAGTCTCGGAACTTATGACCTCTCAGGGGTTTTCCGAGATAACCGTCTATAAGGATTATTCCGGTCTTGACCGGGTTATTTCAGGAGTTATTCAGATTGGAAATTAACTTGCTTTCCATTTTGTTTATATAAGGGATGTGGTGAAGTTTTTTTAAATTCACCTGTTTTAATCCTTGAGTTATTTTTTTGTAATCGCTAAGGAGTTCGTTGATGGATGCTCGTGATCTTTCCTTGAGAGAACGGCATGTGCTGAGTATTATCATCCAGTCATATGTTGTTACTGCTGCTCCGGTCGGCTCAAGGTATATAACACAACATTATAATCTTGGCCTTTCGGACGCCACGATCCGCAATGTCATGGCCATTCTCGAAGAGGAAGGGTATATCAGTCAGCCACACACTTCAGCAGGAAGAACTCCTACAGATAAGGGTTATCGTTATTATGTCGATCTTATCATGACTTTCCAGTCTCTCGATGATAAAGAGAAAAAAAGGATTGAGGAGAACATTGGTCAAATCAGTATAGATCGTAAAGGGACCTCATCTGACGTTCTGCTTTCAGCAGCAAAAGTTCTCGGTACTATTTCACGGCAGTTGAGTGTTGTGTTGTCGCCGACACTGTCGAATGCAATTTTTGAAAAGCTCGACATGGTTCTGCTGAGCTCAACACGGATGATGGTTATTCTCTCCATTCAGTCCTTGTTTGTCAAGACCATTGTTATGGAGCTTGATATGGAGGTTTCCCGTCAGACCGTTGATGAGGTAGTTGATGTTCTTAATCAGCGACTCTCAGGATTGACACTGTCCGAAATTCGCCGCACGATAAGCCGGCGTCTTTCTGACAGTATGTGTGATAATGCGCTAAAAAATCTAATTGTGCGTTCTGCCGGAGATCTCTTTGATGAGTCTCCTATTTTTGAACGCCTCTATATTTCCGGTACCGAGTATATTGTAGATCAGCCTGAGTTCAAGCAGCCTGAAAGGGTTCGTGATCTTATCACCATGATTGAGGACAAGCTCAGCATGGCAAAGCTTGTCGGGCATAGCCCTACTTCTATTGAAACTGTTCGCTCGGCTGGCCGCGATATTACCATCAATATCGGCAAGGAGAACAGCGAGCGCCAGGCTGAAGACTTGACCATTGTTTCCACTCCCTATTATGTCGGGAACATGGTTGGAAAAATAGGAATCTTTGGACCGAAAAGAATGGACTACGAGTACGCTGTTCGCGTTCTCAACTATATGGCCGACAGCCTTTCAGCAACGCTGTCGGATGTTAACTAAACAGATAATGTAATTTATGACAAAGAAAGTATTGGATGGCAAGGAGAGTTGGGCAGAGCATTTTGAGGATAAAGAGAAAAAGGATGTTCCGGTAACCTCAGCAGAGCAGCAAGAGTCATTGCCGGAGCAGGACTCTTCTCTTTCGAAAATAGCTGAGCTTGAAACTGAACTACTGAAGCATAAAGAGCAGAGCGACAGGTATCGTGATGAGTTGCTTCGAAAAGCTGCGGATTTTGAGAATTTCAGGAAGGTAAAGGAACGCGAGTCAATGATGGCCTCTTCCAGGGCCCTTGAAAATATTATCAGGGAGCTGCTCCCTGTTGTTGATGATGTCAAACGGGTACTGCAGCACGCTCCTCTTAATGCTGAAACCTCGGCAGAAGCCCGACCCTATATCGAGGGAGTCGAACTTGTGAAAAAAAGTCTTGAGAAGTGGCTTGACCATAAAGGGGTGAAAGCTATAGATTCAAAAGGAATGAAGCTTGATGTGAATTTCCATGAAGCCATCTCCCAGGTCGATCAGCCAGATGCCGAACCTGATACTATCATTGATGAGTACCAGACCGGCTACCTGCTCGGAGATAAGGTTATCCGGCATGCCAAGGTTATCGTGGCTCGATAGTGTGATACGTTTTTTAATAGTGAACAATAGATAAGCAAATTTGCTGGTGGTATTATGAAGAAAGAATATTACGAGGTCCTTGGTGTCAGCCGTACGGCCACAAAGGACGAAATAAAAAAGGCCTACAGGAAGCTGGCACTGCAGTTTCATCCTGATAAAAATCCTGATAACAAGGCTGCTGAGGAGCATTTTAAAGAGGTGAATGAAGCTTACGAAGTGCTCAGTAATGATGACAAACGTCGTCGCTATGATCAGTTCGGACATGCTGGTGTTGGATCTTCAGCTGCATCCGGTGGGGGGCAGTATGGCGGTGGCGCCAGTGATTTAAACGATATTTTCAGTGCATTCAACGATATGTTTACCGGCGGTAAATCACGCGGTGGTGGTTCTCCTTTTGGTTTCGAAGAGGTTTTTGGCGGTGGCGGATCAAGAAGAGGGCGCCCGTCAAGTGGCATTCCCGGAACAGATCTGAAAATCCGTCTCAAGTTGACCCTCGAAGAGATTGCCAAAGGGGTTGAAAAAACATTGAAGATCAAAAAGCAGATTTCCTGCCTTGAGTGCAACGGCAGTGGCTCCAAATCAGGAGCGACAGAAAACTGTCAGACCTGCCACGGAACCGGAGAGGTACGTCAGGCCTCTAAAACCATGTTCGGCCAGTTTGTCAATATAGCCGCATGTCCGACTTGCGGTGGAGATGGCAGAATAATCAAGGATCGTTGCACCTCATGCTATGGTGAAGGCATCAAACTCGGCGAGGTGACCGTTAAGGTTACCGTTCCTTCAGGCGTTGAGGATGGTAATTACCTGACCTTGCGTGGACAGGGCAATGCGGGCCCGAGAGGTGGAGCTGCAGGAGATCTTCTTGTCGTGATTGAGGAAGTGCCTCATGAACTCTTTTCACGTCATGGAGACGATGTGGTTTATTCCCTTGCTGTAAGTTTCCCTGACCTTGTGCTTGGAACTAAAGTCGAAGTGCCTACCCTTGACGGTGCCGTCAAGTTGACTATACCGCCATCAACGCAGCCTGAAACAATGCTCCGTATCGCGGGTCACGGAATCGGTCATCTGCGAGGATCGTCCAGAGGCGACCAGTATGTGAAAGTCAATGTGTATGTCCCCAAAGATCTTTCGCATCAGGACAAGGAACTTCTCAAGGAGATGAAAAAATCTTCCGGAATTTCCCCGATGGCGCATAATGATAAAGATTCCAAGGGCTTTTTTGAAAAAGCACGGGATATTTTCTCATAAGCAAAATCCTGAAACATCTATAAACAAGAAAAGGCCGGGTTTGATACCGGCCTTTCCTGCGTGTATGTGTGACAACTGCTTTTGACTGGTTAGTCTTCAACGCCAACCAACGTTTCCGCTTCAAATGCAACTGATGCCTCATGCAGCTTTGCTATACTGGCGATGATATTTGGTACCACATCCGTATTGAAAACTGATGGCATTAAGATGTCATGTGTAGGTTCGATAGATTGGGCAATGGCAAACGCAACGGCCATCTTGATCTCTGAAGTAACCTTCCTGATTCCGGAGGTAAACAAACCCTTGAAGAGGCCTGGAAATACCAAGGCATTATTAACCTGATTCAGCAGATCTGAACGTCCTGTGCCGACAATGCTGGCGCCTGCTTCATACGCAAGATCAGGCATTATTTCCGGTGTAGGGTTGGCCATGGCAAAAATGAATGGTGCTTTATTCATTCCTTTAACCATTTCCTGAGTAACAATGTTGCCGATAGAGACACCGACAAAGACATCAGCACCGATCATTGTACTTGCTAAATCACCAGAGTGCTTCGCTTTGTTGGTAATTTCAGCAATATGTTGTTTCGTTGAATTCATACCGGGGCGTCCTTCATAAATTGCTCCCTGGGTATCGACGAGAACAACCTCTTTCGCCTTGGCATTAAGTAAAAGCCTGGCAATGGCAATTCCTGCTGCACCGGCGCCATTAATGACGATATGCAAGTCCGTGATATCACGTCCGGTTACACGGCAGGCATTGATGATGGCTGAAAGAGTTACAATAGCAGTTCCGTCCTGATCATCATGAAAAACCGGAATTGACAGCTCGTTTTCGAGGCGCTCAAAAATTTCGAAACATCTCGGAGCCGAAATATCTTCGAGGTTAATGCCTGCGAAACTTGGCTCGATCAGCTTACAGAATTTAATGATATCCTCAACATCTGTTGAGTTGATACAGAGGGGAATTGCGTCAATATCAGCAAATTCCTTAAAAATTATTGCCTTACCCTCCATTACAGGCATTGCGGCTTCAGGACCGAGGTCACCAAGTCCGAGAATGGCAGTGCCGTCAGAAACAACAGCAACCTGATTGGCTCTATTAGTTAATGTATATGACTTTTCTTTATCCAGGCCGATTGCTGTGCAGACTGCCGCAACACCAGGGGTATAAGCTAAAGATAAGTCCTCTTTTGTTTTTACGCTGACCTTAGACCTGATTTCAATCTTGCCGCGCGTTTTGAGATGTAATTCTATTGACTTTTGTGAATATCCCATGAAATTAAACTAGCTCCTTTGTAGTGAACTGCTTGTTATATGAGTAAAATTAGCTTGTCGTACTGAAAATGTCGCTTAACGTAATGCATTCATTCCTATGAAACGTGTGCAGCCTTGACAAGTTCGCTATAATGCTGTGCAATATAATGCTTTTTAGATGGGATCGGCATTAATCGAAAAAAAATAAAGCAGAGAATTCGGCGAGATGAGTTTTATAAATCTAAATCGATATTTTTATACCATTTTTAAGGTATAAGTGGCTCATGCCGGACTTTTTATATGGTCCGGCTGATAATTTATGCGAGCTGTATTACAACAGGGTATGGTATTAGTGGCTTTCTTTTTGGTAGGCATCACTCAGTTCAAGGACATATTTCGCTATTACCGTCGGGTCTGAAATCTGGTCGGGCGCAAAAATTCTTTCAGCAAGAATTGTATTGTCGACAAGGTTCATTTTCAGCTGTGGCAGGTAGAGCAGGTTTGCCATCAGTTCAGGACTGCCGCAGGTGAGAAAGAGTGCAACTTTTTTTCCAGCCAGATACTCTTTAAGATTGCTTTGCATCAAAGCTCCCAGCAGTTGTGACGATACAATCAGATAGTAAATAGGGGCCCCCATGATCACAACATCAAAATCCTTGACGAAGCTGTAATCTCCAGTTGATTTACATTTTGCTTTTTCGACATAAGCTCCGGTTCTGGCGAGCTCCAGACCAATCGAATCAATGAGTTTGTCTGTTGATCCTCCTGCAGTCTTACTGTCGAACAGGATAATTGCTCTCATGGGATTTGCTGAGGTATGTGTCATAAGAAAAAATGGTTGCTGTGAAACAACAAGCTGAGATTATAGGATTGCATAGTTTAAAGTACGGTAAATAAATGAAAAAAGAATTTTCCGTATGAATGGAAAAACAAAAAAAAAGGCGCCCTGTTGGGGCGCCCTTTTTCTGATAATCCTCTTTTTTCTCAGAGCTTATTATACAAACTTCGAGTAAATGTCAAGAAGGTCGGTAACTCTGGTAGAGTATCCAAGCTCGTTGTCATACCAGCCAACTACTTTGACCATGTTGCCTGAGCTCATTGTCAGCAGTGAGTCAAATATACAGGAATGCGGGTTGCCGACGATGTCCTGTGAAACAATAGGATCTTCACAATATTCGAGGAATCCCTTCATTGGTCCTTCTGCTGCAGTTTTAATTGCTGCATTGATTTCAGCCTTTGTTGCAGGGCGGTTAAGAATAGCCGTAACGTCTGTAACGGAGCCGTCTGGTACAGGTACTCTCATGGCGAAACCGTCAAGACGGCCAATCAGCTCAGGAATAACCTCGCCAATCGCCTTTGCAGCACCGGTGCTGGTCGGGATGATTGATAACGCAGCTGAACGGGCACGACGGAGATCAGAGTGAGGAAGATCGAGGATGTTCTGGTCGTTCGTGTATGCATGAACGGTTGTCATGAATCCCTTTTCGATACCGAAGCTGTCCTGAAGAACCTTTACCATAGGGGCAAGGCAGTTTGTGGTGCAGCTTGCATTCGAAATAATCTCTTCCTTGCCGGTGATAGAGTTGCCATTGACACCGAGAACAATAGTGGCGTCAATTTTGTCTTTTGCAGGGGCTGAAATGATAACTTTTTTTGCACCGGCAGTAAGATGCTTGGATGCGGCTTCTCTTGAAGTGAACAATCCTGTTGACTCAACAACCAGATCACATCCAAGTTCTTTCCATGGAAGCGCTGCTGGATCACGTTGTGCTAAAATGGTGATAACCTTGCCGTTAACGACGAGATTACTGCCATCAACACTCACTGTGCCGTTGAACTTTTTGTGGGTTGAATCGTACTTGAGAAGGTGTGCGAGGGTTTTGGGATCGCATAGATCGTTGATTGCAACAATTTCATAATTCGGGTTGTTCAATGCCTGGCGAAAAACCAGACGCCCGATGCGGCCAAATCCATTAATGCCGACTTTAACTTTTGCCATAATGTCGTCCTGATGTAGTATTTAAGTTAGTGTTCGTGTTGATTGTGTCAAAAAAAATCTTTTTTCAAAGAAAAAAACGTTTAACAAGATATAATATCAAACGTGAAATATTCAGCAATTTTTTTGAAAACTTTCTGATAATAGATTTTTCAGGTTGCTGAAGCTGCCATTGCTCAAAAGAATAACAACATCATCATCAAGGAGCTCTGTTTGAAGAAATGCAACGATATCATCCGGGTAATCGGCAGAATCCTGACCGGCAAGAAAAACCTTTTTCCCCTGTTTTTCCATTAACTCCTTTAATAACGATATATTGAGAGACTGATCAGGAGGATAGCGGTCTGGACGGTTAACCTTGCCTATGACAACAATGGCTGCCGGTCCGAAACATTCAGAAAGTTCCTGCTGAAAGATGTTCCGGGTGGTAGTGTTTGACCGCGGTTCAAAGCATGTTACAATTCGTCGTCCGGAATAGAGCTGTTCAATCGCCTCCAGTGTGACCCTGACTGCAGTGGGGTGGTGGGCAAAATCTTCAATAAGTGTTATGTTTCCGGGGAAGGTTCCGATGATTTCCATCCTGCGTTTCGGCCGTTTGAAGAGCGCCATCCCATGCCTTATAGCCTCGAAAGGGAGCCCGGTACTGGTCGCTGCAGCAACAGCGGCAAGGGCATTCATGATATTATGATTACCAAAAAGCGGAACCGAAATAGAGCCGAGAAGTGCGTTTTTATAAAAAACCTCAAAGGACGATGCATCCCCATCCAGTGATATGTTGCGGGCGCTCCATTCCGAATCTGTTTTCAGACCGAACCGTTCAACCTTGCAGAAAGCACGCGCGGCAATTTCAACGGCGACAGGATCATCCCCATTGATAAAAAGTGTTCCGTTTTCTGGAATAAGATTGACAAACAGCCTGAAACTGCGCTTGATATCCTCAAGAGAGTTGAAAATGTCGGCGTGGTCAAATTCAATATTATTGATGATGGCTATGTCCGGGCGATAGAGAAGAAACTTGCTCCGCTTGTCAAAAAATGAAGTATCGTATTCATCACCTTCTGAAACAAAAAACCCCTCTTCGCTGCGTCCTGATGCCCTGCACCCTATAGAGAAATTTTCAGGAATACCACCTACCAGGAATCCCGGTTTGAGTCCGCCATGTTCGAGCAACCATGCAATGAGCGAAGTCGTTGTTGTTTTGCCATGAGTGCCGGTTACCACTAACGATGTATTGTTGCCGATCAGATGTTCTCTGACCAGGTCCGGCATGGAAGCCAGCGCAACATGGTGATTGAGGGAATATTCAAGTTCCGGATTCCCGCGGCTTATAGCATTGCCGACAACAACCACATCGGGTGACGCATGCTTAAGGTTTTCAGCTGAAAAACCGTTGAAATAGCGGATATTATGCTCTTCGAGATAGGTGCTCATCGGAGGGTAGAGCTGGGTGTCGGAGCCGGTGATGGCATGCCCCGCATGTGAAAGGGCTACGGCTACCGCAGCCATTGCTGTACCGCCTATACCGATAAAGTAGATGGAGCTCATCTTGAAAAAAAGATTGTCTTCAGATTGAAGGGATCGCACGGACGTTGCGTACTGGCTTTATATACATAAAAATTGGGAGGAGCGCAACTGCAACAGGGCTTGCCTCTCCTTTGCTGGCTCCGGAAAAAGAGTCAGGATAATCTCTCTTTTCTCTAAAGAATTGAGCCATACAGCAAAAGAAATAAAATGAATCTGTATTTTAGCCGAAACAGTTTTAATAGATTTCAAACCATACAGTTATGCAATTTATAGATCTCCTTTCGCAGAAAGACCGGATTCGCACGGCACTTCTTCATCGTATCGAAAGCATTCTGGACAGTGGTCATTTTATTATGGGCCCGGAAGTAACTGAACTGGAGTCCCGTCTTGCCTCTTATGTCGGCTCTCGCTACTGTGTATCCTGCTCATCAGGAACAGACGCTCTGCTTATGCCCCTTATGGCCAAAGGCATCGGTCCGGGGGATGCTGTGATTACTACGCCATTTACCTTTGTTGCAACAGCTGAAGTTATAAATCTTGCCGGAGCAACTCCAGTGTTCGTTGATGTTTCCCCAGAGACATTCAATATCAATCCGGAACTAATAGGGCGAGCTATTGAAGAGGCCGTCTCCCGGGGATTGAAGCCAAAAGCGATTATTCCAGTCGATCTCTTCGGCCAGCCGGCTGATTACACTCGTATTGAAGCGGTAGCCGATGCCTATAAATTATGGATTCTTGAGGATGCAGCCCAGAGTTTCGGCGGCAGTTTCAATGGCCGCAAAGCAGGCAGTTTCGGTCTTGTGGGAGCAACCTCATTTTTTCCCGCAAAACCGCTTGGCTGTTATGGCGATGGCGGTGCAATATTTACCGACGATGAAGAGCTTGACTCGATATTGCGGTCCATCCGGGTTCATGGCAGCGGTGTCGACAAGTACAGTAACGACCGTATCGGGATAAACGGCCGCCTCGATTCAATCCAGGCAGCTGTACTCCTTGAAAAGCTCACCATCTTTGACGAAGAGCTCGAGGTTCGTCAGCGTATTGCCGATTTCTACAGCAGCAGGTTGCAGCATAAAGTTGCAGTTCCCCTCATTCAGGAACACTATACCTCGGCCTGGGCGCAATACTCTGTACTTGCATCATCGTTTGAAGAGCGTGAGCAGCTTATGCAGGCATTGCAAAAAGAGGGTATCCCATCAATGATCTATTACAAAATCCCTCTCCATCTCCAGAAAGCCTACGCATCTTTAGGCTATAAGCTAGGCGACTTCCCGGTTTCCGAAGATCTCAGCAGCCGTATATTTGCTCTCCCGATGCACCCATACTTAAAAGAAGAGGAGCTCGAACGAATTTGCGCAGTCCTGCTCGCATAACCGTTTTTTGTCATTCCGAACTCCCGTGAGGAATCTATTCCAGCGCCATTACTAAATTTTGTAGAAGTGGAAAAAGAGAGTTATCCGGCAACTTTATAGGCTTGACCCATGGGATGAAAGCCGGCAACATCACCCCGCGCCAGACGTGATCGGATTTGTTCGAACCACGTGATAGTTTCTTTCGAGTATAATCTTTCACCACAATGGGTGCAGATCTCAGCTTTTGCTTTTACAACAGCGGTGTTGTTGCCTCCGAGAATCAATTTTTCCACCTCTTTTTCAATTACCTCTCCACCGCATACTGGACATAGTTCAAATGGGATCATTTCTTTTTCTCTTGGTTTTCCATTCAATCCATCTTTTAGGATCTGGACGATAAACAGTTATCAATACGGCCCATAAGTTTTCTTTGTTATAAGCCCAAACACTGTGAACCGGCTCTCTTCTATAGTTTTCTCCAAAAATCAAACAGCTTGGATAAGGCTTGTCTGTTGGGTAATGCTCAATTATTTCTCCATGGATAACACTGGTTATTACTTCTTCAAATGTCAAACTATCTGAAAGCGTTTCTTCATATGCGTGATCAGTAATTCTGAACCGCTCACTCCTGATTGCACTTGACAATGGTTTCCTTATCCAGCATCTTTTAGTGTAAATATTAGCACTAATTTACTTTCCTTGAATATAATCAATTGTGTTTAGATATTTTCCTAAGTGTGGTACTCAGCAGTCCGCTTCATCTGTTTTCTATCCGTTCCTCAATTCTTTTAAGAAACTTCCTTACTGCAAACACAAAAGCCTCCGGCTGTTCTTCCTGAGGAAGATGTCCGCAATCGGGCACAACCAGCAGTTCAGCGCATGGAAGCTCCCCGGCAAGCCGGATACTCTCCTCTTTTTTCACCATTGAATCGTGTTCACCGGTAATAACGAGAGCTGGGAGCGACATGGTTTTCAGCCGTTCATCCAGTCTGAGATGGTGCGTCTCGCTGAACAGCTCCCAGAAAGCTCTTGACCACTCCCCAACCATCAGGTCACTTCGAAACGCAATCATCACATCACTCCCAAGCCTTTCCTTATTGAACCACATGGCACGAATGAGACGGTTGTACAGCCTGCTGATCATGAACTTCATCACACGGGCAAAAATCGGACTCATTGCTTTCAAGGCGGGTTTGATGAACCGCGGTACCTCACTGGTCGCATAGCCGCTGTAAATCATGGCGTCGGCAAGCACCAGCCCTTCAACACATTCGGGGTGCCGCAACGCAGTCAGCAGTGCTATGGTGCCGCCCGTTGAATTGCCAACAAGCACAGCTTTGCTGAACCCGAGCTTATTGATAAGTGCTATAACCAGATCACTCTGAGCTTCAGGAGTGTAACTCACGCTCGTAGATTTTGACGGGAGAGGGCGTGATGTCAAGCCAAAAGCAGGGCGGTCGAATGCAATGACGGTTGCAGTTTCAGCCAATTTCTCAAAAACAAGACGCCACGATCTTAGACTCAAAAAACTGCCATGCAGAAGAACAACAAGCGGCTTTCCATTGCCGGCCATGCGGTAATGAACATTGAACCCGTTAACCTCAATAAAGTGGCTCTCTGTTTCTCCTGCCATAATTGCGTTTTTTTCTATCAAGTTTCACTCCTCGCAACTGTGCAGCACTCCATCCTGCATACGAAGGCACCTGTCGGACATGGAGGCATACTCTTCGTTGTGGGTGACGATGATAAAAGAGGTTCGGCGCTCCTTGCTCAGTTTGGCCATAAGCTCATAAAGCATATGACTGTTCTTGCTGTCAAGGTTGCCGCTTGGTTCATCCGCCAGAACAAGTTTCGGGTTATTCATGAGGGCGCGTGCAATGGCAACTCGCTGCTGTTCACCGCCTGAGAGCTCCGAGGGAAGGTGCTCAAACCGCTCTTGGAGTCCGAGTTCTGCAAGCAGTTCCCCGGCATGTTTTTTTGCCGGTTCAAGCTTTCCTGTGGCGATGAACTCCGGCATGGCTACATTTTCAATGGCGGTAAAGTCCGAAAGCAGATGATGGAACTGAAAGACAAAACCTATTTTGCGGTTCCTGAATTTTGCCAGTGTTTTTTGAGAGAGCGTGTATTTTTTATTTGTAAACAGGAGCTCACCGTCAAACAGAATGTCGCCTCCGTCCGGGGTATCAAGGGTACCGAGCATGTTCAGCAGTGTCGTTTTTCCGCTGCCCGAAGCTCCTATCACCGAAACCATTTCGCCTTCTGCAAGCGAAAGATTCAGTCCGCGGAGAATTTCTATGCTTCGCTGGCCTGGCAGTGTATAGGATTTACTGATGTTTTTTGCTTCGAGCATATTGTTTTCTATGGTCTTGTCTGGCCGTTACCCTCTATAATCCATTTGTAGGTTGTTAGCTCTTTCAGTGCCATTGGACCTCTTGCATGGAGTTTCTGTGTGCTGATGCCAATTTCCGCTCCAAGTCCGAACTGAGCGCCATCGGTGAATGCCGTTGAGGTGTTTGCATAGACAACGGCGGCATCGACTCGTTTTAAAAACAGCTCTTTAGCTTCAGAGTCATCCGCTATAATTGCCTCACTGTGGCGAGAGCTGAAGTGAGCAATATGCTGAAGCGCCTCTTCAAGTGATGAAACGGTTTTAACCGACATTTTCAGAGAGAGGAACTCAGTACCGAAATGTTCAGGTTCAGCACGGTGCAACAGGTTCTCCGGGTATGAATTCTGCAGTTTCAGATAAGCGGCCTCATCAGCATAAAGCACAACCTGTTTTTCTGCCAGTGGATTGACAAGCCGGGCAAGATCATCAAGCCGCTCACGGTGAATCACCAGTGTATCGAGTGCATTGCAGACACTCGGACGTCGGGTTTTTGCATTGAAGACAATATGTTGACCAAGCTCGAGATTACCGCTTTTATCAAAATAGGTGTGCACAATACCCGCACCGGTTTCGATGACCGGAACCTTTGCATTATTCCGGACAAAGTCGATCAGTTTCTGACTGCCCCGCGGAATGATCATGTCGATGAACCCGACAGCATTGAGCATTACAGCCGCAGCCTCACGTTCAGAAGGCAGCAGGTAGAGTGTGTCAGGATTTATGGCATGCTTCTTCAGCACCGAATGGATAAGATCGACAATGGCAATATTCGAATACATGGCATCACTTCCGCCTTTCAGTACGGTGGCATTGCCTGATTTCAGGCAGAGCGCGAAGACATCGAAGGTCACGTTGGGGCGTGCTTCATAGATAATACCGATTACTCCTATCGGCACGGTGACTTTTTTCAGGCCAAGTCCATTTGGCAGAGTCCGCTCTTCCAGCACAATATCAAGAGGGGATGGAAGCGTTGCGACATTGCGGATGTCCCCGGCAATGGCTTCAAGACGCGAAGCGTTCAGGAGCAGTCTGTCGTACATCGGATCAGCCTGATCCATTCGATCCAGATCTTGCCGGTTTGCATTGAGTATGAGCTCCTGATGTGCGGGTATGCTGTCGGCAAGATCAAGCAGCAAAGTGTTTATGGCAGCATCGCTGAGCGTCACAATCTCCCGGCTTGCCTGCTGGACAGCTTTGAGTTGTTCGGTGATGGTTTCCTGCATGGTTATTCCTATAGTGCTTTCGGCAGTTTCAGGGTGTTATATAAAGATAATCGTAGTGGATTAAAGGTTTATGTCCCTTTTGTCCAATGATCGAGAGTGTTTTATCCGAACTGTATTGTGCCATCCCGTAACCGATCGCCTCTCCCTCGGTTGATCGGATTTTGATAATATCCCCCTTGAAGAATATTCCTTCTACCGATTCAATCCCGATCGGGAGAAGACTGTTGGCCTGTTCATCGCTGACAAGTGCAGTTTCAGCCCCCTTGTTGATGGTGACAGCTCCCTTTTCCAGACCTTCGCTGTTGGCAATCCAGCGTTTTGGTCCATGGGTTGGCTTTTGCGGCAGAAATTTTGTGCCGTTTTGTTTCCCGCCGAGAATCGAGAGCAGAATATCAGGTGTTCTTCCGTTGGCGATATGCACTGTTATTCCAAGCCTTGAGAGTTTCTGGGCAATATGACATTTGGTCAGCATGCCCCCTCTTCCGAATTCTGATTTTCCAGGATGGATATACTGGTGGAAATGTTTTGTTGAAGGATCAATTACCGGGATGATGGATCCATCACCTGTTTTAAGGTCAAACAAACCGTCAACATGCGATAGAATGATATAGCCCTCCACATCCATCATTGAAGCAATAAGGCC
Source organism: uncultured Chlorobiaceae bacterium (assembly GCA_903895195.1). GTDB lineage: Bacteria > Bacteroidota > Chlorobiia > Chlorobiales > Chlorobiaceae > Chlorobium. The sequence goes on along the minus strand of CAITSZ010000045.1, from coordinate 78,471 downwards.
TGAAAGTTCATCATTATCGGTAAACATCAGCTCAGTAACAGAAACCGCATCGTTTTCATTAACGACGGGGATTATGCTCTGCTGCAGAAGGGCTGTAAAGCATGTCTGCATATTGAGATAGTGCTGCCTGTCCCGAAAATCGCCTTTTGTGACCAGAATCTGAGCGGTTATCAGATGGTGCTTGAGAAACAGTTCGTTATAGGTGCTGATAAGCTTTATCTGTCCCGTAGAAGCCAGGATCTGGCGTGCGGCAACAGGCGTCAGGGTCCCGCAGGGTTTTATTACTGATCGGCCGGCACTGACGGCGCCCGAAGAAACGAGAATGATCTGAATGCCTTTTTTCTGCAGTTGAGCAATCTGGGCGGTAAGGCTCTGGAGAATCTCAAGGTCAAGCTCTCCGTCTTTACCGGTAATGACATTCGAGCCGACTTTTACGACTATTTTTCTATAAATAGGTTGTAGATTTTTCATGCTTTAGTGAACCTGTTCCTGACTGAAATGCAACCCCGCCACCCCGGCAGGCCTCTCCCTGATCGTCAACGAAAGAAAGGTAAATCTCAGCCCGTAAAAAAAGAAAATAAAAACTGTTGGCGCAAGTTTACGGAACACATTGAAAAAATTTCATGCCGCTTGACCAAAGAATCTTTCCCTCATGATTGATACCCGCTCCGCAGTTTGTGTTCAACTGAAAAGATATGCATATTTATTGCCGGATAAGTTATTTTTCCCGCTGAACATATGAGCGTCATTTGTATGTGTCTTTTTCTGGCGCCGGACAGGTTTTTCAGCCCTTTTTTACAGTATTGCCTGAGGTAACCGAAGGTATTCTAACGGCATATTCTTTCATTGCTGCAGGTGCAGAGATTAACTACTGGATTGTATAGCGATGGTCTTGATGAGTCTGATTGATATTTCATTGCCGCTGAAGAATCCGGTGTTACAGTTTTCGCTGATACTCTTCATCATTCTTTTTGCGCCCCTGCTCCTTAACCGGCTGAAAATTCCGAGTCTTATCAGTCTTATTATTGCCGGCGCGGTGATAGGACCCCATGGGTTTAATTTGATGCTTCGCGACAGCAGTATCATCCTTTTTGGAACGGTTGGCCTGCTCTATATCATGTTTCTTGCCGGATTGGAAATCGATGTTGAGGATTTTCGCAAAAACAGCAGAAAGAGTCTCCTCTTCGGTCTCTATACCTTTTTCATCTCTATCATTCTCGGTATTATTGTCGGCCTCTATATCCTTGACTTTTCGCTATTTTCATCCATTCTCATCGGCAGTATTTTTGCTTCTCATACGCTTATAGTCTACCCCGTAGTCAGCAAGCTTGGTGTTTCCACAAACAAGGCGGTCACTATCGCTGTTGGCGGCACCATTATCACCGATACCCTTGCCTTGCTGGTGCTTGCTGTTATTGCCGGAATCTCGTCAGGGGAGTTGATGACAGGATTCTGGATAAGGCTTGTGATCGGGATGACGTTTTTCAGCCTTATTGTTCTGCTGATTTTTCCTGTAATAGCCCGATGGTTTTTCAAGCGCTTCGACGACAGTGTGCTCCAGTACCTCTTTGTTCTGGCTATGGTCTTTTTTGGTGGTTTTCTTGCTGAAGCTGCAGGTGTTGAGGCTATTATCGGGGCATTTTTCAGTGGTCTCGCCCTCAACCGCCTGATTCCCCGGACATCACCGCTCATGAACAGAGTCAAGTTTGTCGGCAATGCCCTGTTTATTCCGTTTTTTCTGATCGGTGTCGGGATGCTTATCGATATCCGTGCATTGTTCAAAGATTATAACACACTGAAGGTTGCGGCAGTTATAACGATTGCCGCTACGGCTGCTAAATATCTTTCAGCCTGGATTACCCAGAGAGTATTCGGATTTTCTCTTGATCAGCGCCGGCTGATCTTTGGTCTTATCAGCGCACATGCGGCACTCGCGCTTGCAACGGTGTTGATCGGTTATAACATTATTACCGGTTATACTCTTAAAGGAGATCCCGTCAGGCTGCTTGATGAGAGTGTGTTGAACGGTACGATTCTCTTTATTCTGATCACCTGCACACTTGCAACAATCATCGGAGAAAAAGGTGCGCATAATATTGCTCTTGCTGATACCGTTGATGAAATAGCTGAATCAGGTGTCCAAGGCACCGAAGAACGGATACTGATTCCCATGAATGACCTCGGCACGGTAGACGAGCTTGTCAATCTCAGCGCAACTGTAAAGTCGAACAAAGACAAGAGAGGGATTTATGCCCTTCATGTTGCAGACAACACCACGAGTGACGATGCTGCAGAAAAGCATGCTGGCAAACTTCTTGAAAAAGCAGCTGTTGCGGCATCGTCAATCGATTTCGACTTGACCCGCTTGATTCGTTATGACAGCGATGTGGTTAACGGTATTACCGGTGTCATCAGAGAGCAGAAAATCACGGACCTCATTTTTGGATTGCATCAGAAAAGCATCCTTAACGACACGTTACTCGGCAGTGCATCCGAGAACATTCTTGGCCGGTGCAACATTACTACCTTTATTTATAGGCCGGTTCAGCCCCTTGCAACCATCAAACGAACGATAGTAGTTATTCCTGCCGGAGCTGAAAATGAAATAGGGTTTGTCCTCTGGATGCAGAAGATTATCAATGTCATAAAAAATACAGGTTCAAAACTGCTCTTTTATGCAACAAAGCAAACTCTTGCTTACCTGAAGGATGTCTATTCCAGCAGCATTGTCAATGCAGAGTATAAGGTTTTCAAGGACTGGGATGATTTTCTTGTTCTGTCGAGGGAGCTGAAAAATGACGATAACCTCATTGTTGTAATGAGCCGGAAAAATCACCTCTCCTATCATAGCAAAATGGCAAAAATGCCAACCTACCTGAACAGGTATTTCCAGAAAAACAGTTTTATTCTTGTCTATCCGGTTCAAATAGGAATAGTGGATGACGGTATTGAAAATTCAACGGTTAAAAAAACGTTGTTACGCTTTGATGGTATTGGAAAGCTTCTTGAAAAGATCTACAAAAAAACGAAGCCGGACTCTTCAGGTGAGCAATAACAAACCTGCTTTTTCTCTTTAGGCTTTGGAAATTTCGCGGCGCTTCATATTATTTGCTCATCAAGTGAAAAAACCTTGGCCATTGGCTGGGCAACTTTTAGCCTGTCAGGAAGGTTCAGACACAATAAATAAACGTAGTATGATTTATGATATTACCGATCAATATCTATAGCGACGATATACTTCGAAAGAAAGCCAAGCCCCTGAAAGGCCTAGACAGGGGAGTTGAAGAGCTTATAGCCTTTATGTTTGAGACCATGCGCAATGCTTCGGGTATCGGTCTTGCCGCTCCTCAGGTCGGCCATTCGGTCAGGCTCCTTGTGATGGATATTTCCGCTCTGAAGAGTTATGAGGATTCAGCGCCGATGGTGGTCATCAATCCCCATATTATTTCCGTAAGAGGCTACAACGACATGGAAGAGGGCTGTTTAAGTCTTCCAGGTGTTCATGGCGACGTGGAACGCCCCTCAGCGATTACCTTAAAATTCCGCAATGAGCATTTTGAAGAGATCACCGGAGAGTTTTCCGGTATGTATGCCCGGGTGCTCCAGCATGAAATAGATCATCTCGACGGCACTCTCTTTGTTGACCGGATGGAGAAGCGCGACCGTAGAAAAATCCAGAAAGAGCTTGATGCGTTTGCTTCAGGCAATGTGACTGCTGCGTATCCTATTGCGCGTGAACCTCTTACAGCTTAATATTCTTGAGTGCCATGCGGGTTATTTTTATGGGAACGCCGGAGTTCGCCGTTCCTTCGTTGAATGCCATTGCTGCAGATAATGATTTTGAGCTGGTACTTGTTGTTACCGGGTCCGATAAACCCCGCAGAAGTAAACATTCCGAGGCTGAACCCTCTCCCGTAAAACAGGCCGCAATTGCTCTTGGTCTTCCTGTCTATGAAACTGATGATGTCAAAAGCCCAGAGTTTTTTGACATTGTCACGGCCCACAGAGCAGATGTCATTGTTGTGGCTGCTTTCCGTATTCTGCCCCCTGCAGTGTTCGAGCAGGCAGCCCTCGGCACCTTTAACCTTCATGCATCACTTCTTCCTGCATACCGCGGTGCAGCCCCTATTAATTGGGCGATTATCAATGGTGACAATGAAACCGGTGTCACAACTTTCTTTCTCCAGCAGCGTGTCGACACCGGCAATATCATTAGTCAGGAAAAAATGCTCATTGAGCCTGCTGAAAATGCCACTGATCTTGCTCTCCGTCTTTCAAATCTCGGTGCTGGTGTTGTTGTAAAAACGCTTCACCTGATTGCTTCCCGCAAGGCAGTTGTATCGGTTCAGGATGAATCGCTCGTTTCAAAAGCTCCCAAGCTTACCCGCGACAATACTCGTATTTCGTGGTCGCTGCCCGTCAATAGCGTCAATAATTTTATCAGGGGTCTGGCCATGAAGCCAACGGCATGGACAACCTTCAACGGTAAAACCATGAAGATATTCAAAGCTTCGCACGGCGCTCCCTCTCTTGACAAAGCTCCAGACTCTCCGGGAACGGTTTTTGTCGATAGCGGTAAACTCTACGCATCATGTTCCGACGGCTGGCTTGAACTGCGGTCGATTCAGCTCGAAGGTCGCAAACCAATGGAGGCTGCTGAATTTCTCAGGGGCTTTCGTCAAGATAGCCAGCATCAGCTCTTTGTATAGCGACTCGGCCATGCCACAATCGTATTAATTGATTATATTCCTCACCTTGAATTTTTAACAGAATCTAACGCTTATTTTATGGCATTGTCCAGTACAGAAGTTAACCGACTGAGGAACTTCTGCATTATCGCACATATTGATCATGGAAAATCCACTCTGGCCGACCGCCTGCTGGAAGTAACGCATACCCTTGACCGCACTCAGATGGCTTCCGCACAGGTCCTTGATGACATGGATCTCGAGCGTGAGCGTGGTATTACCATCAAGAGCCATGCAATCCAGATGAAGTACAAAGCAGCTGATGGTATAGATTATACGTTAAACCTCATCGATACTCCCGGTCACGTCGACTTCAGCTACGAAGTTTCACGCTCACTTGCAGCGTGCGAAGGGGCTCTTCTAATCGTCGATGCTACCCAGGGCGTTGAAGCGCAGACAATTGCCAATCTCTACCTTGCTCTCGATGCCGGTCTTGAAATTATCCCGGTTATCAATAAAATTGACCTTCCTTCATCGGATGTTGAAGGCGTTGCCCGCCAGATCATAGATCTTGTTGGCAATAAACGCGAGGATATCCTTCAGGTATCGGCTAAAGCCGGCCTTGGGATTACTGAACTGATGGAAGCCATCATTGCCAGGGTTCCTGCACCTGCCGACAACAATCATCTTCCTTTAAGGGCACTGATTTTTGATTCGGTCTTTGATGCCTATCGTGGTGTTGTAGTCTACCTTCGTATTGTTGAGGGATCGCTCAAAAAAGGCGACAAGGTCCGCTTTTTTGCCAGTGACAAGGTTTTTCTTGCTGACGAAATAGGGGTCATGGGAATGAAGCGTCAGCCAAAAAATCTTCTGGAATCAGGCGATGTAGGCTACCTGATCTGTTCCATCAAGGATGTCAAAGATGCCAAGGTTGGAGACACGGTTACGCTTGCCGATGCACCGGCCAAAGAGCGACTCATGGGTTACAAGGAGGTCAAGCCAATGGTCTTCAGTGGACTCTATCCGATTAATTCAAATGAATTTGAGGATCTTCGCGAATCGCTTGAAAAACTTACCCTGAACGATGCCTCCCTTGTCTATACCCCTGAAACATCAGTCGCTCTCGGTTTCGGATTCAGATGCGGATTTCTCGGACTTCTCCACATGGAAATTGTTCAGGAACGACTGGAGCGTGAATATGGGGTTAATATCATTACCACGGTGCCAAACGTGGAGTATCGTGTTGTCATGACCAACTCTGAAGTGGTTATTGTCGACAACCCTTCCAAAATGCCCAATACGACAAGGATAAATCTTGTTGAAGAGCCCTATGTCAGCATGCAGATTATTACCCTGGCTGACTATATCGGTAATATCATGAAGCTTGGCATTGAGCGGCGCGGCGAATACAAAACTACTGATTATCTCGATACCACAAGGGTAATCATGCATTTTGAATTTCCTCTGGCCGAGATCGTGTTTGATTTTCACGACAGGCTCAAATCCATTTCGAAAGGTTATGCCTCGATGGATTACGAGTACATCGGCTACCGTGAATCTGATCTGGTGAAACTTGATGTACTGCTGAATGGCGAGGCTGTCGATGCTCTCTCCATAGTTGTTCACCACTCGAAAGCTTATGACTGGGGCAAGAAGCTTTGCCTGAAGTTAAAGGGAATTATTCCAAAGCAGATGTATGAAGTTGCTATCCAGGCAGCTATCGGCAGTAAGGTGATTTCGCGCGAAACCATATCGGCAATGAGAAAAAACGTTCTTGCTAAATGCTATGGTGGCGATATCTCCAGAAAGCGCAAGCTGCTTGAAAAACAGAAAGAGGGTAAAAAACGGATGAAACAGGTCGGCAGGGTAGAGGTTCCGCAGGAAGCCTTCCTTGCCCTGCTGAATATTGACGAATAGCCGCAGGAATAGGCAAAAAAAACGTCAAACCCTTTATGATTCCATACGGGTATTAATTTTTATTAAACGAATCAAAAGTATACACCATTGAATACTCAGCAAGGGAAACCGGAAAAAAAACATTCGAGGGAGTGGTTTGATGCTCTTGTTATAGCAGCAATCTTTGCAACCCTTCTTCGTGTTTTTGTCGTTGAATCGTACCGTATTCCAACCGGCTCGATGGAGAGCACTCTGCTTGCAGGCGATTTCCTTTTTGTCAATAAGTATGTCTATGGCCCGAAAATACCCTTTACCGATGTTCGCCTGCCAGGCGTTAAAACGGTTGATCGTGGCGATATTATTGTGTTCAAGTTCCCTAAAGATCGCTCCCTGAACTATATCAAGCGCTGTGTTGCTGTTGCTGGAGATACTCTTGAAATTCATGGCCAGCAGCTCTCTGTCAATAAAAAACCCTCACCTCTGCCGCCGCATGCCCAGTTTATAGGAAGCCGTATGGCTGCAGGCGAAGGGGATTATATGATTTTCCCCCAGTTTTCAGATTACAACAAGGATAACTATGGCCCTATACGTATTCCCCGTAAAGGAGATGTCCTGCGTTTGACCCCCGCGACCTACCCCCTTTACAGTTCGCTCATTGCCGATGAAGGGCATGAAGTGAGCCTGCAGGGAAGAACGGTTTTTATAGATGGCTCTCCCGCTCAGAACTATACTGTTAGGTCAAACTACTTTTTTGCAATGGGTGATAATCGCGATAACAGTCTTGACAGCCGGTTCTGGGGCTTTTTGCCGGAAAAAGATATTGTTGGTCAGGCACTCATGGTCTACTGGTCATGGAATCCTGATTTGTCGCTTTTCACCGATCTCGTCAGTAAACTCGGTTCAATCCGGTTGCAGCGCACAGGGTTGATAGTTCATTGAGCGAGCCCTTTCTCTGCGAGAATTATATCGCAAAGGGCATTTGTTGATCGTTGACGCTCGGCGCTGCTGAAAAGAACATTTTGAAGATCGGGAAATGGAATTTCGATGGTGTTGATAGTAATTGTCCGGTTCTCGACGTCTGCTTTGATTCCTCGGTTCGCAGCTTTTGTGAGTTCGACATGATTGAGGGTCATGGAGTCAAAACCCCAGCCCGACTTGATTGAGGTGATGTTTGTATGCCAGGTGTTGCCGGTTGCTCGTGCGACCGATTTGGAAAGGTTTGTTTTGAAATCAGCATTCAGATAGATATTGGTAGAGAGATAAAGAAACAGATATCCGGAAGGAAACAGTACACCGGGGGAAAGCATAAAGGCTATAAGCCAGTGTCGGAAAAATTTTTTTCTGAATTTTAAAAGGGGCATTCTTACTGATTACTTTCGGGCTGTTTCCGGGAGAGAGATAGCGGTTCTCTTTTTTACTATACAAAATATTTTTTTATTACGCTGTAACAATAACCAATTCAGTTTCCACTTTTTATGCCAGTACAACAACGGCATGCGCCCTATACTCTAAAGCCTCTTTTCAAAGAGGTACATGCTGATACGGAGACGCCGGTTTCAGTATATCTCAAACTGAAGCGCCCTTTTTCATGCCTGCTCGAATCAGTTGAGGGAGAGGAGCTTCTTGCCCGGTTTTCCTATATAGCTATCGACCCGGTTGCCATCCTCAGAGGTACAGTTGACGGAGCGGCAGATATCGAAATTCTGGATGAAAAATTCAATGATCTTGGAAAAATTGCAGGAGAGGAAAAAAATCTCCGTTTAAAGATTGACCTCTGCCTTGCCGCATTTGATACAGAAGAGATACCCAGAAAAAAGAACGGTGCGCCCCAGATGATAACATCGGGTGTTTTTGGCTATTTCGGTTACGATTCCATGCACCTCGTCGAAAGGATTCCAAAACCGGCACTTCCTGATCCGGCAGGGATGCCCGACATTTTTCTTCTCTTTTGCGATACCCTGGTCATCTTTGATAATATTCTCCGCAAAGTCTTTATTGTCACCAATTACCTTGACGATGTCGATAAGCCAGGCGCCTTAAAGAAAATAGATCTCATAGCCGAACAGATGTTCAGGCCTCTCGATCGTGCAGAAATAGTGTTCCAGCCTGAACGTCCTGAAGAGGTGGTTTCCAATACTCCGAAAGAGGAGTACCTTCAGAAAGTCAGAAAGGCCAAAGAGCATATTCTCGCTGGAGATATTTTTCAGGTACAGGTTTCACAGCGCCTCCGACGCCCCTTGAATACCCGTGCGTTTGATGTCTATCGGATGCTGCGGACCATTAACCCCTCTCCCTATCTCTACTACTTTGATTTAAAGGAGTTTGAGATTGTAGGTTCATCTCCTGAACTTCTTGTAAAAGTTGAACGCGACTATCAAGGACGGCGAATTGTAGATACCCGCCCCATTGCCGGTACCCGCCATCGCGGCAGCAGTTTTGAAGAGGATGAACGCATCGCTCAAGAGCTTCTTTCCGATGAAAAAGAGCTTGCTGAGCACCTCATGCTTATTGATCTGAGCCGAAACGATATTGGCAGAATTGCCAAAATCGGCACAGTCGAAACCAATGAGATGATGATTGTTGAAAAATATTCGCACGTCATGCATATTGTCAGTAATGTGCGCGGCGAGCTTCGTGATGATCTTGGCACTATGGATGCCTTCTGGTCATGTTTCCCTGCCGGCACACTTACCGGAGCTCCAAAGGTTCGAGCCATGGAGATCATCTATGAGCTTGAAAAGGAGAAACGGGGATTGTATGGCGGAGCTGTAGGGTTTCTTGATTTCAAAGGAAATCTTAAGACCGCTATTGCCATCCGTACTATGGTTATTGAGGATGCTACTATTTACTTCCAGGCTGCTGGAGGTATTGTCGCTGACTCAACACCAGAGGCGGAGTATCAGGAAACCATGAATAAAATGAAGGCAGGGTTAACCGCCGTTGAAAATATTGAGGCTTTATCGTAACATTAATAAAACCTTACATATCCGATGAACAAGAATAACAAGTTATGGAAGTACCTGCTTCTTGTTTTTGCAGGCATAGCCGTTGGAGCCATAGTATTCTCCAACGTTGAGTTCAACCTTTCTGTCAATGGTCCGACTATCTCCGGCCGGCCGAATTTTGCAACGGCAAAAAACACGTTTGAAAATTATCCCATACAGTCTCTCAAAAGCTTTAACGACGCTTTTGTGCAGATCGCTGAATCGGCCACCCCTTCAGTGGTGACGATTTTTACTGAAAAGAAAGTGGCCGAGAGAGGGATTAATCCGATGGACTTTTTTGGACACTCTTTCGACGGTTTTTTCGGACATGGCTTTGACGGCTTTTTCGACAAACCGGACCGAGGCTCCCGCAATGGTCGATCCCAGGTTCAGCGTGGCCTCGGGTCAGGGGTTATCGTCACTGATGACGGTTATATTCTCACCAATAATCACGTTGTTGATGATGCTGATGTGGTCTATATCCGCACCTTTGACAACCGCAAAATTGATGCAAAGGTTATCGGCAAGGATCCGAAAACTGATCTTGCGGTTATAAAGGTGAACGCCAAAGGTCTTAAACCTATCCTCATCGGCGATAGCGACAAGCTCAGGGTTGCTGAATGGGTTATCGCTATCGGAAGCCCCCTTGGTGAAAATTTTGCCAGAACCGTCACGCAGGGTATTGTCAGTGCTAAAGGTCGTGCAAATGTCGGACTTGCCGATTATGAGGATTTCATACAGACCGATGCCGCTATTAATCCCGGTAATTCCGGAGGTGCTCTCGTCAATATAAATGGTGAGCTGGTCGGCATCAATACCGCTATAGCAAGCCGCACCGGCGGATTTGAGGGCATCGGTTTTGCAGTTCCTTCAAATATGGCAAAAAAAGTCCTCACTTCACTCATTACTACCGGCAAGGTTTCCCGTGGTTATCTCGGTGTGAGTATCCAGGATATTGATGAAAATCTGGCTAAAGCCATGCATCTCAAGGTGGTTGAAGGTGTGTTGGTCGGAACGGTTGTTGACGGCAGTCCTGCCGCTAAAGCGGGGGTGAAAACCGGTGACATCATTCTCGATTTTAATGGGGCAAAAGTTACAAGCAGCGTTGCGCTTCGCAATGCCATTGCCAGCCAGTCGCCAGGAGCAACGGTGAAGTTCCGGGTGCAGAGCGATGGTGCTATCAGACTTTTCAGCGTTCGTCTTGAAGAACAGACAGGCAAGGAGGTCGCGACTCGCTCAAAGGGAGAGGAAAAAGTAACTTCCGCTCTTGGTTTCAAGGCTGAAGAGCTTACTGGCGAAATAGCTCAGAAGCTGAACCGGAAGCCAGGTGTCGGTAAAGTGATTATTACCTCTATTTCACAATCTTCAAATGCATACCAGGCTGGCGTAAGGCGTGGCGATATCATTCTTTCTGTGAACAGGCAGAGCGTCACCTCGTTTGCGCAGTACAGCACCCTTGTAAGCGCTGTCAAAAGTGGCGATCTTTTGTTCCTGCTTATAGACAGGGAAGGGAGCAAAATCTATTTAGCGTTTAATGTGTAAAGTTTTTTTTGCCTGATGGTTTAAGAGTTGTACATTACTTTGAAGTAAAGTCAGCAGCGCCCAGCTGACTTTACTTTTTTTTGTATGCTATCCTCTCCGCTTGATGGAAAAGACACGTTAATGGTAGTTATGTTCTTATTTTTCAACACATAAAGTACAAGAGATGACTGACAGAATTTACCTGACCAACGATGGCTATAACCGGCTTAAAGAGGAATTGTATGTGCTGGTTCATGAAACCAGAAGGGAAGTTCTGGAAAAAATTGCAGAAGCAAGGGCCCATGGTGATCTAAGTGAAAATGCTGAATATGACGCGGCACGCGAAGAACAGTCACACACTGAAGCTCGCATCGCCGATCTTGAAAACAAGCTTGCAGCCGCAACGATTCTTGATCCCAAGCACATCAAGACTGATAAGGTCTATATCCTTACCTCTGTAAAGTTGCGCAATCTTGACGATCCCAATGAGATCATTGAATATACCCTTGTCTCTTCCGAAGAGGCAGATACCGAATTAGGCAAAATATCAGTCCGTTCTCCAGTCGGCAGGGCATTGATAGGAAAAGGTGTCGGCGAGAAAGTTACGATCGTTGTCCCTAAAGGTGAACTGCATTTTGAGATCCTTGAGATTTTCGTCAAATAGTATTTTCCGGTTTCTTCTGAATCTTCAAAAGCTTGGCTTCGCCCCTCACTCCCTGTTCGGAGTCTGGGGCATTTTCATTTCACCTTTGCTCTCCTTCCTTCACAACCCACTCCGCATTATTTGAGATTATGAAAAAGTTCATTATACCTTATTAATAAATTATAAACACTATTAATATACGTCTTGGCGCTTTGGAACTCATCATGGTTAATAGTAAGGTGTTTTCCTGCGAGAAGTTATGAGCGACGAAGACTTTAAGGAACAACTTGAAACGCTGAACGAAGAACTTGCGGCAACTATTGCTGGTAACGTTAATGGAATTCTCAAAGCAAAAGATTTCGCTGCTGAAATTACAATTTTTAATGCACGCGAACATGGGATGAAAAGTGAAGGGAGTATTTCCAGCGAACATATCACAAACAATCATGCTGTAAGGAAAACCTTGCTCGAAAGAGGCATTCGCCCGGAATCGTTGCCACCCACTGAGGATGTAAAGAAGGTCGAACGCCGTCTCTCCTCGGAGGAAAAGAAGTCCCTGAAAAATCATGACGGCTTAAGTGAGCCAGCAGAGGATTGAAGGGCTGGAATGCGAATCCATGCAATGCGCTGCTTGCATTGGCTTGTCCGTTATTCGCTGAATTAGTGACAGACTGTGTATCGCTTAGGTATTTGATGATATGACTGACTGTGCCGTGAGTCCGTCTTCCCTCTATAAATATTTCAGCCTTGTATTTACCCTGTGATTCGTATATTTCCGACAGCAAAAAAGCGGGATTTGTTTCACGTATGAATACATAGGGGTAAGATGATTTTGTATCTCGTTATTGTGCAACAGGTTATTGTGCGCTTTGATTTTGTTAATAATGGTAATTCTAACCGGCTCGGCTATGGGAAAACGTCAAATTATTTATCGTAGGGATAGGATCGGGGGTAATCAGGGCCTGTTGAATCGTGAAATCAACTTGGTAACCAACGAGGCAAGAGTGTGGCATGGAACCATTATTGCTGTTGGCAGTAACGATGTTGAGCTTAAGGATGCTCGTTCAGGAAAACACCGGTTCAGTCTGGATCAGATTGACCGGATATATTGTGATGTAATAACGGACTATTGAAATGCGTAAAAAAATTGTTGTAGGTAACTGGAAAATGAATAATACCGTAGCTGAATCGGTAACGCTTGCTACGGATGTTCTCGAAGCGCTTGGCGAAGGATTTTCAGGATGCGACGTTGGTCTTGCACCGACATATCTGGCTCTTGATGCTGTAGGTCAACTGCTTGAAGGAAGTGAGCTTCAGCTTGTTGCACAGAACTGCCATTATGAAAATGACGGAGCTTTTACCGGAGAGGTATCTGCCCGAATGATTAATGCTATCGGCTGTTCTTATGTGATTATCGGTCACTCTGAGCGTCGGCAGTTCTTTGGCGAAACCAATGCAACGGTAAACCTCAGGATTAAAAAAGCGTTGAGTGAAGGCTTGAAGGTTATCCTTTGTGTTGGCGAAACTCTTGCAGAGCGCGAATCAGGAGTGACTGAAACAGTTATTTCCACTCAGATCCGCGAAGGTTTAGCCGGTATCAGCCATATTGGAGCTATTGTCATTGCCTATGAGCCTGTATGGGCTATCGGTACTGGAAAAACAGCATCTTCAGCTCAGGCAGATGAGGTGCATCTCCAGATCCGTACACTTATTGGTGAGCTCTATGGTGAGCCAGCCTTCCGCCTTGTTCGTATTCAGTACGGAGGAAGCGTCAAACCATCCAATGCAGTTGAACTCTTTGCAATGCCGAATATTGACGGTGGTCTTATCGGAGGAGCAAGCCTCAACGCCGAAGATTTCGCCGCAATCATCCAGGCCGCCTCAGTCTAATCTTTCTTGCTTTGGTAAAGGACAGTGATCCAGCTCACTGTCCACCGCCAACCTACCCTCTTTTTTTTGCTGACTGCCAACTGCCAACTATCCCTTTCTTCCTTCTCAGCACTTGTTCATACTTTCTTTCGACTTTTTCATTGAACAGAAATCCGGCCCGCACATGGTGCAGAAATCAGGATTCTTCTCAGTATGCCCGCTCTGAGCCATGCTCTGTGAATGCACTTCACGGGTTTTAACCGGATCAAGCGAAAGATTGAACTGGTCTTCCCACGCAAACGCATATCTTGCCCGGCTCATAAGTTCGTCACGCAGCCATGCGACAGCATTTCCTTTGGCAAGGTCGGCGCCATGAGCGGCAACTTTATGGGCAATAACTCCTTCACGGACATCGTTCCGGTCAGGCAGTCCGAGATGTTCTTTCGGGGTCACATAGCAGAGCATCGAACACCCTTTGCTTGCTATCAAAGCGCCTCCAATAGCTGAATTGATATGGTCATATCCTGCGGCAATGTCAGTAATCAGAGGTCCAAGCGTGTAAAACGGGGCTTCATGGCAGTATTCCAGCTGCTTCACCATGTTTTCTTCAACAAGATTGAGAGGAACATGGCCGGGACCCTCAATCATCACCTGTACATCGTATTTCCATGCAACTGTGGTCAGCTCGCCGAGCACTTTGAGTTCGCCGAATTGAGCCTCGTCATTAGCATCGACTATTGAGCCTGGTCGCAGGGCATCACCGAGAGAAACGCCAATATCGTACGCCTGCAGTATCCTGCAGATATCTTCAAAATGAGTATAGAGAAAGTTCTCCTGCTTGTGCGCCTTGCACCATTTTGCCATTATCGAACCGCCTCGAGATACAATTCCGGTCAGGCGCTGTTCCGCAAAGGGGAGGTGTTCACGCAGGATGCCTGAATGAATGGTGAAGTAATCGACGCCCTGTTCCGCCTGTTCAAGAAGGGTATCGCGGTAGAGCTCCCATGTCAGGTCTTCAGCCTGTCCTCCAGCTTTTTCAAGTGCCTGATAAATGGGCACTGTTCCTATAGGTACCGGTGAGTTTCGAAGTATCCATTCGCGTGTTTTATGGATGTTCTTTCCCGTACTGAGATCCATAACGGTATCGGCTCCCCAATGGCACGACCATACCGCCTTTTCAACCTCTTCCTCTATTGATGAGCCAAGCGCGGAGTTGCCTATGTTTGCATTGATCTTGACGCGGAAATTCCGGCCGATAATCATCGGCTCAAGTTCGGGATGATTGATGTTTGCCGGAATAATAGCCCTGCCTCTGGCAATTTCTTCTCTGATAAATTCTGGCGTTATCGGCACACTCTTGCTGCCTGCTTTTGAAAATGATGTTATCCATCCATCCAGCTGCTGGTTTTCCCGTATGGCAACATATTCCATTTCAGGGGTTACAATACCTTTTCGGGCAAAGTACATCTGGGTTATCCCGGAGCCCTCTTTTGCTTTACGCGCTGTTCTTGCTCCCGAAACAGATGAAAATGCCGAAGGCACAGTTTCTCTCTCAGTAAAATTCCAGCTGTCACGAATAGGTGGAAGCCCTTTTTCAGGGTCAATGATAATTGACGGATCGGAATACGGCCCGCTGGTATCATAGAGAGGAAACGATGAGAACTCCTGTCCCCGGCAGATGTAGGTCCTGCTGAGTTTCAGCGTTCTCATGCCGACTTCTATTGGATACAGGGTGCCTTTGATAAAGGTTTTTTCAGATGAAATCCCGTAAATGCGTTGTTCCGGGCATGACTTGGTGTCAGTAGCGTGGGTCATAGAAGATGTTTAAACAAGCAGGCAGTGCGGGAGAACCTGGGAGAATAGAGAGAGACGTTACAACAGCCGGGTTCATCTTTTCTTGCGTCAGCATTACCTGCATCAAGTTACAAGGGTTTATTCTCAGCTATCTCCTTTTTCGGCTTCCGTAGCTCCAAAAAGATTAAGCACCCCCAAGATGAGAATCTACCGGCACAATACTTAAATTCACCATATTTTACAAATAAGGGATGACGCATGGTTCCTGCCATTATGCAGGTATTTCAGTGAAACGAAGATATTCATGAATGATAGTGTGACAAGCAATGCCGGAGAGGAACGAGTGACCGGTGTGGTTGACAGGGTGACTTTTTTCAGTGAAACGTCCGGCTTCAGTGTCTTGCGTCTTGTCGTAAAAGGGGATCGCGATCCAGTGACAGTTGTGGGGTGTGTTGCAGCTGTTACAACAGGTCAGCATGTCGAGGCTGTCGGCAGCTGGCAAAACGATAAAACATGGGGCTTGCAGTTCAAGGCGCGCCTTCTGTCTGTTATATCACCTGATACTCTTGAAGGGATAAGCAAATATCTCTCTTCTGGCATGGTCAAAGGCATTGGCCCCCATCTGGCGCATGTGCTCATCAGCGCCTTTGGATTGGAGGTTTTCAACGTTATTGAGGATCACCCCGAAAGACTTCTTGAGCTTCCCGGTATCGGCACAAAGCGTATGAAGCAGGTTGTCGCTGCATGGGCCGAGCAGAAGGCCGTTAAGGAGATTATTGTCTTTCTGCACTCCCATGGGGTCGGGACTGCACGTGCTGTGAGGATTTACCGGGCTTATGGCGCAGACGCAGTCGCTATAGTGAGTAACAACCCATATCGCCTGACGCTTGACATACCGGGGATCGGTTTCAAAACAGCCGATCAGATTGCACTCAATATCGGTATACCCTCTGATTCACCAATGAGGGCAAGGGCAGGTATCGCTCATGTTCTTCAGGAACTTTCATCGGAAGGACACTGCCGGGTTCCTGAAAAGAAGCTTGTTGAAGCCTTTTTGAGGCTTTTGAATATACCGGCAACAGTGCTTGAAGATGCTATCAAGGCAGAGCTTTCCATCGGTACCCTTGTTGCTGTTTCAGATCAGGAGGACCGGAGTTTTTATCTCCGGCATCTTTTCAACGCCGAGACTGGCGTGGCGTGCAGTATCGGTCGAATACAGCAAGGCAAGCTTCCCTGGGGAACTGTTGAAGCGGGCGCAGCTATTGCAAAGGCGGAAAAACAATCAAAAATTGAACTTTCGCAGTCACAGCAGAGTGCCGTTTCTCTTGCGCTCTCCAGCAAACTGATGATCATAACCGGTGGTCCGGGGGTCGGTAAAACCACAATCATCAATACCATCCTTAAAATCCTTGGAACAGGGATGTTGAAATTTGTTCTCTGTGCTCCTACGGGCAGGGCAGCGAAAAGACTGTCGGAAGCCACCGGCAGGGAAGCTAAAACCATTCACCGCCTGCTCGAGTTTGACCCTTTTGCGCGTGACTTTAAAAGGGGCTCATCCTATCCCCTTGAGGCAGATGTTGTTATTGTCGACGAAGCCTCCATGATTGATGTTGTGTTGATGAACCGCCTGCTGGCAGCTATTTCCGATCGTTCGGCCCTGATGTTTGCCGGTGATGTTGATCAGCTTCCACCCGTTGGTCCTGGATTTGTCCTTGCCGATATGATTCAATCCGGGGCTCTGCCTGTGGTACGTCTGACAGAGATATTCCGTCAGGCTCAAACCTCAAGTATTATTGTCAATGCTCACCGCATCAATCGTGGAGAGCAGCCCGTCCAGACTGCAGGAAAAGAACTTTCAGATTTTTATGTTGTACCGTCAGCGACTACTGAAGATATCCAGCGAAGGCTTCTTCAGGTGGTCGCTGACCGGATTCCCAAGCGCTTTGGACTCGATCCACTCCGGGATATTCAGGTGCTGACCCCTATGAATAAAGGGCCGCTTGGCACCAAAGCCCTGAATGCTCTGCTACAGGCCAAGCTCAACCCTCACCCCAACCGAAAACTTGAACGTTTCGGGACAATCTATGCCGAGGGGGACAAGGTGATTCAGATGGTCAATAACTACGATAAGGAGGTCTTCAACGGCGATATAGGGAGCATTGTTGCAGTCAACGAGGAAGAGAGCGCACTCAGTGTTCTGTATGACGACAGAGAGGTCATTTATGAGTTCGGTGAGCTTGATGAAATTGCTCTGGCGTATGCTATCACTATTCATAAAAGTCAGGGGTCAGAATATCCCGCTGTGGTTATCCCGCTCTCCATGCAGCACTATTCGCTTCTTGAAAGAAACCTTATCTATACCGCAGTGACAAGGGCCAAAAAGCTGGTGATGATCATTGGCGATCCAAAAGCTCTTGCCATGGCTATTGGCAACAGACGTTCATCCCAAAGACTCACAGGCCTCGCCGCCAGGATTTCAGGTGAAACAGAGGATAAGCTCCACTAATGATCATCCCGCTTTTTTGTTATATTTCGTGCCATGCTTTAAAGGTATTTCAGAAAGCATGTAACCATGTGTTGAGTATACCCGATATTCCCGTAAACATGAGTGCTGTTTTATGAAGAAAATCAATCTTGTCCGCCTCTCCCTGTTCCAGATGGGCTTCGGTATCATGCTCGGCTTTCTGCTCGATACCCTCAACAGGGTAATGACCACCGAGCTTCGTATTTCCGCGACCATCGTTTTTGGCCTGATAAGTCTCAAGGAGCTGCTGGCTATTTTCGGTGTCAAGGTCTGGGCGGGTAACCTCTCTGATCGTTCCCAGATATTCGGACTCAAACGTACCCCCTACGTTCTGCTTGGGCTTTTCTGCTGTGTTTTTTCATTTATGCTTGCACCGGCTGCGGCCTACGAAGTTAAAATAGCTGGAGTGGCACTGTCTGAAATGCTTCCTGCCATGATGAAGGATATCGGTCTTTTAAAGCTGGCAGTTATATTTCTTGTATTCGGTTTTGGCCTGCAGGTTGCGACAACAGCCTACTACGCGTTGCTTGCCGATACGGTAGGTGAGGAAAATATCGGAAAGGTTACAGGAGCGAGCTGGACTCTGATGGTGCTCACAACCATTATTTCCACCCGTATTGTCGGATCTTATCTTGATGTTTATACCCCTGAGCGCCTTATAACAGTGGCGGAATTTGGTGGCTTTATTGCTCTTGGTATCGGCCTGTTTGCCGTGCTTGGTATTGAGAAGCGCAATGCGGAAGTAAAAGAGGGCAAGAGCAAGCACGCTATCTCTTTTTCCCAGTCAATCAAGCTGCTCTCTTCATCACCCAAGACCCTGCTTTTTGCCTCTTATATCTTTATTTCGATTTTTGCGCTTTTTGCAAATGAAATCGTAATGGATCCTTTCGGTGCTCACGTTTTTGGTATGCCGGTAGGTACCACCACCAAACTTTTCCGCCCCACCATGGGTGGTACCCAGTTGATTTTTATGCTCATCACCGGCTTTCTGCTTAACCGCATAGGGCAGAAACGCGGCGCATTAATCGGTAATATGTTCTGTATCGCCGGATTTAGCCTGCTGATTGCAGCAGCCTTTATCCGTGATGTCCAGTTTCTCCGTATCGCGCTTGTCGTTACAGGAATCGGCCTTGGAGCCTCAAGCGTTTCCAATATATCCATGATGATGTCCATGACAGCTGGCCGCAGCGGTGTCTACATCGGGCTCTGGGGTACAGCGCAAAGCCTCGCAATTTTTATAGGTCATCTTGGGGCAGGGATTATTATTGATACGGTCTACCATCTTTCCGGCCAGTATGTCTGGGCCTATGTCTCTATTTTTGCTATCGAAATTGTTGCCTTTACCATCGCAAGTCTTGTACTGCCACATATTTCAAAAGAGGCGTTTGAGGCTGAAAGCGAAGCAAAAATGGCGGAACTTGCCCTGGCCCAAAAAAGCTGATTGACAGGGGAAAACGCATATTAAGTTATGAAATACATTTTCGGCCCCGTATCGTCTAAACGACTTGGCCAGTCACTCGGTGTTGACCTGCTACCCCCAAAAAGCTGCTCATGGAACTGTGTTTACTGCCAGTTGGGAAACACAAAAACATTTGTCACTAAACGGGAGGAGTTTTTTCCCCGTGAAGAAATTCTTGAGGAGATTAAAGAGGCTCTTGCTGCAAACACCTCTCTTGACTGGATAACCTTTGTCGGTTCAGGAGAGACCATGCTGTACAAGGGGATCGGATGGCTTATAGGGGAAGTTAAAAAGCTGACCACCACGCCTGTTGCAGTGATAACCAATGGCTCTCTTTTATATCTGCCGGAAGTCCGCGAGGAGTTGCTTCAGGCTGACGCAGTGTTGCCATCGCTTAATGCAGGATCGGAAACCCTGCATCTTCAAATAGACCGGCCTGCAGCAGGCTTGACCTTTCGGCAGCATGTTGATGGTCTGGTTGCTTTTCGAAAAGAATATAAAGGGCGGCTCTGGATTGAGGTGATGCTGCTTGGCGGTATAAACGACTCGGATGAAGCGCTTCATGATCTTGCTGCAGTCCTGAAAGAGATCAATCCTGACATGGTGCATCTTGTGCTTCCCACCCGTCCGGCACCCGAACAAAAAGTTCACATCCCCTCTGAAGAACCGATTGAGCAGGCTATTGCGATCCTTTCAACTGTCGCAACAGTTGTTCATCCAGTCAAAGGCACTATGGATCTTCGGAGCGCACCTGATTTGCTTCATGCGATAACAGCCATTATTTCTCGGCATCCTGTACAGCAGCGTGAACTGCAAAAAGCCATTGCAGATTGTTTTCCCGGAGAGAACGATAAAGTATGCCAAGTCATGCAGGATATGCTCGCCACAGGGAGGTTCAAGCTGGTCGAACACGAAGGCGAGCCTTACTGGGTAATCAAGGAGTAACCACTTACCTCACTCACCCTCGTAGTCTGCCCAGTTGTTCGGAGTCTCATACCAGCGGAGCTGTTTGAGGGTTACTCCTTCAGGCAGACGATGCTGAATCTGATTGAAAGCCCATTTGGCAAGGCACTCTGCTGTGGGCGGTTCATCGGTAATAAGCACTCGTGAGTTGCGCTTTGTAATAAAGTCAAGATCCTCAAAGTCATTTTTCCATACTGCAAAGCCGTGGTCAAGCTTATCGTGGATATGCTCAAGCATGATCTCTTTCAGAAACTTGAAATCCATCACCATCCCTTCCTCGCCATCCCCCGTACGGGTTATCGTATTGCCCTCTACTGTCGCAACAATAACGCCACGGTGACCGTGCAGCTGATTACAAAACGAAAAGCTGTTGGGCAGTGTATGGCCGTAATCAATCTCAATTTTTCGTGAAATGCGCATGACTTACAATCGAATCGTCGTTATCGGGTTCTCTATAGATTGCAAAGTGTACACAAAAAATTACTTTTTCGCGAATATGTGATTTACGGTGTGTCGGATAAGGGGAAGATGTCAGTCTGCAAGAAATTTGTTAGCCTCTTATGTGTGTAATATCAGCGTATAAGCTATATTGCTTCTGATTTCCTCGACATGAGAACTCAATTGTTCTGTAAAATCCAGATAATAAACTTATAGGTTGATTCTGATGAAGCTGATTCGTATAATAACTGACGAAGTGACAGGCGAAGGTTTATATGCTGTTCGTTTTCTTGAAGAAACTGTTGACGAGTTTGAACGGCTTTTTGATTTATGGATTCATGATAGCAGTTATCGCTATCATTTTTTTCAGGATCTAAAATCAGGGTACTATAGGGGTATTTCAATTGAACAAGCTGTCAGAGCTACACGAAATGAAGCGAAAAGTCTTCGAAAAACATTGCTTGCTCTTGCTTTGGAGGGGTTCAGTGACCAGAATATTGCTTTACAAACCATTTCCCAACCGTTGAGCAATAATGAATACCATTTGTTTCCGCTCCAGAAAAGTAAGGCAAGATGCAAGAGGGAAAAAAGGTGGTTGAGAATTTACGCAATACGGCTTGATGCAAACTGTTTTGTTATTACTGGAGGCCCAATAAAATTGACATTGAGCATGGATCGTCCTCATTTGCATGAGGAAATTCAGAAGCTTGAAAGAACAAGGCGATTCCGTATTCGTCATGGTTTGAGAGAAAAAACTGATTTTGAATATTTGGAGATCTAAACGATGGTACTTAAAGATCTGAAACAAAAAATTGACAAGGTTGTTTCACAGCAGCCTTCACGGTGGATGGATAAAGCGTTATGGGATGAGGCCAATGAAGCTTGGCTTGACCGATCTGCAGATATCGCATTGAGAATTCTTGGCATATTAGAGGCAAATTGCATATCGCAGAGAGAGTTAGCTGAAAAAATAGGGGTTAGTCCTCAGCAGGTAAACAAAATTCTCAAGGGAAACGAAAATCTGACACTTGAAACCATAGCAAAGCTGGAGGCTGCACTTGGGAATGTGCTGCTCTTAATTCCAGAGAGAGCTCCCGATACCAATGCAGTGTCACGTAAAAAACCGGTGTTCAAAAAATGTGCATTGAAAACTATAGGGACAAAAACATTGAAAACTGTTCACCCGGCTTGAAACCGTTTTGACTTTCTCCAGATCAAAATGATCTGATCAAGGATATTGACAATGAACTGAGTGTGTATAGATAACAGCAAAGTCTGTGGGGACTAAAGAATTATTTCTGTATGTTTATTGTATAAAACTCCTTCGAAATTGAGTGGTTCATATTTCCTATAATTCATTAAACACATACAGTTATGGCAAACGAAAACAACGGCATTTTTTCCGATCTTTTCAGCGCGATCGGGGCTCCAATCCAGAATGTAGCCGACCTTGTTGGTGACGGTGTCAATGCAGCCGTTTCAATCGCCCAGAGTGGCGTCGATCTCTGTGGTACGATCGTAACCAGCGCGGTAAACACTACCAGTCAGGTTATTCAGAGCGTTGCAACCGGCATCTCATCAACCATCACCCCGAAAAAGTAAGAATTCCTTCATCTTCAAAACCACCTTGCCCCATCTGGAGCAAGGTGGTTTTCTCTTTCCATTAAAATCGTTTTGCAGCCTGCACAAAAATCATAGGGCTGTTTTCAGGAGTGGTTTCTCCCTGCACTTTCCATGCACATGTTGCCTGTAGGCTGTAGTTGTTTGCATACAGCCATGTAACTCCTATTCCTGCTCCTGTCAGGTTGCGGGTGTTTGTACCTGCATTGTTGCGGGGCTTTGCATGAAGCTCGGCATACCCATGGTCAGCAAAAGCTATTGCCTGCACTTTCCCGGGAAGTTCTCCGATGCCTTCAAACTGGTAGCGAAATTCTGCAGTTGCGATAACACCATTATCGGCGTATGATTCACCGATCTGCCATGCCCGTATTGCGCCTGGTCCACCAAGGGAGAGCTGTTCTGAACTGTTCAGGTTTTTACTGCTCCATTGTCCATAACAACCCATATATAGTGACAAAGCATTATGTATTGTCTGGGTTCTGGCCATACTCAGGTTGAGCTTTGAATAACTGCCGTTAGTATGCAATCCGCTTGATGACAGGTCAGTAAGGAGTGTTTCTGTATCATTGATATCCAAGTTTCCCGCTGCAACCCCAAAGGAGAATGAGGTTGAACCGCCGCCCGAAAATCTATCCATTTGAACACCGGCAAGGCCAAGTTGCAATGCCGCTGTATGCCGTTGATTTCTGGATTGCGGGTTCTGAATTTTATCGTCCAGTAACTTTCCTTCCCCGGCAGCTTTCGCATTCAGGATCAGGTTTCTCCGGCGTACGAGCGGATGTGTAATCGAAAGAGTTAGATTATGGGCATTGCCCTCAGCGTTCAATGTTTTAAATGGTCCACCAAGCTTATAGGTGACAAAATTGTAGTCCACTCCGATTTTTGTGCCGTAAGACATCACCGGTATGGTGTAGTTTGCCCGGGCATTCTGCAACTCTCCGGTTGTAGAACTCTGCAGATGCAGTGCCAACTGATCTCCGAGGTGAAGAGGAGAGTAAAGATCAAGGGTGCCGCCTGCCCGATTGTTTCCGGTCGCATCGTTTCCGTAGTTGTCCATGTCGAGAGCAAAGCTGTATGGCTTGCCTTCGGTGACTTCAAGAGTTGCTTTTGTCGTGCCGGGTCTTGAGCCCGGTTCCAGCGTGATTCGCGAAGAGATATTTGGCAGTTCGTTGGTTTTCATGACCATTGAGGTCAAAGCTCCATCTTCAACCGGTTTTCCCGTAGGTAGATGACTGGCATAGCTTTTCAGGAGGCCTGTAGGTGTTCTTGTTTTCTCTGGTACAGTTTCAATCTCTATCTTGTCAAGTATGCCTTCAACAACTTCAATAACCAAGGGCATTCCTGGTTGTATCGATTGAGGAGGAAAAAATACAGACGCAAGAAAACATCCTTTGTTGCGGTATTTGTTTGTGATTGCGGCAGCTGCTGAATTCAGTTCTGCAAGTGTCATCTCTTTTCCGATTGAACTTGACATAAGCGATGCAAGCTCACTGCCGGAAAACAGGGTGTTACCGGTAAAAATAAAACCTGACACCATTACCCTGCTTCCATCCCGTACCTGCTCTTCCGACGTAACTTTTTTTTCCAGTGGCGGTAAAGTCTCCCGTGGGTTAATAGCGGCCGGTGGAGTATTCTCTTTGAGGAGTCGTCCGGCATCAGGAAGGTCAGCGGCAAGAGCGGCACTTCCGAGAAAGAGTGAAATGAATACAAGCTTTTTCAATAATGCCGACATGGAAGACTCCCTTGAATCAAGTTATTCAGGCTTTTATCCAACATTCACAAACACGACTGTCCGTGCTTCACCGCCAAACTGGTCTTTGGCGATCAGTTCCACCTGATAGTCTCCTTTTGCATCTTGAGGAGGGGTACCGCTTAAGACTTTTTGTTTCGGGTCGAATGACATCCATGACGGAATTGAAGAGCCGTTGAGCAGGCGCACCTCAATAGAGATTACAGCCTGTGGATTGTTGTGTTTGAAAGTGCCTTCTGGAATAGGCAGGATGAAAAATGCCATTGCGGGCTCATGTGCCTCTATGGTTGAAACGGCAAATAAATCATGATCAGCCGATGTCTGGTTAGACTTTTGAGGCTGAGAAAATTCTCCGGGTGACGATTTGCTGTTGCCGACTATCGGCAAGTCGCGGGTAGTAATAGCTGGTGCATTGTCTATGCTCATTGATGTTCTGAAAAACTCTTTGCCGCTAACTGTATTGGTTGCATCATGACTTGCCTGCAGTTGTATCGACTTGACTTTGCTGGCGTCGTTGTTTGTCGCAGTTACAGTGCTTGAAAGCGTGAGTGTTGTCTTGTCAATGGTCAGGTTTGCATCATTGAAACTTATCTTGTAATTGCTGTTTCCGAGCGTCCCCTGATTAATTGCGTAGGCGCCCGCATTTTCACCGGGTGTCCGCTCAAGTGAACCACTGAAACTGTCACCGGCAATGAGCCCGCGTCCGGTACCGAAGGAGTTGGATTGCCAGGTGAGAGTCGGATCACTCTCTCCATAGCTCTTGTTTTTTGCATCTGCAGAAATGATAACCGGCCTCTGGTTGATTGAAAACGCATTGTTATCTGCGGCAAACGTGATGCTATAGTTACCGGCTTTTGTTCCGGAGCCGAGGCTTATATCATAACTGCCTACACCGTTGCCTGCCTGCCTCGTTAACGTGCCCGTAATATCGCTTAACTCGTCACTCACTGTTACGCTGCCCAAAGTTCCGCTGGTTATGCTTACTGCCAGATTTGGATCAGGCTCACCGTAGATCTTGCTTTTTAATGTTGCATGCAGGGTAATAGGGCGCGCAGTGATGGTAAGGTCAGCTGCAGTCAGGGAAATGAGGTAGTTATTGTTCTTCAGTGAGCCCTGGCTAATCTCATAGCGGCCTACACTCTCACCCGCAGTTCGCCCGAGCGAGCCGCTGAAACTGTCGCCCGACAGGAGTCCACGGCCGCTGCTTCTGCTTTCCGCAACCCAGGTCAGTTTTGGATCGGTGATGCTGTAGGTTTTGCTTTTATCATCAACCGAAATGATGACAGGTCGCTGAGAGATTGAAAAAGCATTGTTGTCGGTGGCAAACGTGATTGCATAATTAGCTGCCTTTGTGCCGGCACCGAGCACAATATCGTAACTGCCGACACCGCTGCCGGTTTGCCGGGTCAGGGTGCCGGTAACGTCGCTCAATGTGTCATTTACCGTTACGCTGCCCAAGGAGCCGGTGGTTATATCTACAGCCAGCTTAGGGTCAGTTTCGCCATAGACCCTGCTTGCTCCCATAGCTTGTAACGTAATCGGACGCGGGTTGATAGTCAGGTTGCTGCCGTTATAGTTGATAGTATAATTGCTGTTGGCAAGAGAGCCGCGATTGATAGCGAAGGTGCCAACATTTTCACCGGCAGTTCGTCCGAGTACACCGCTGAAACCGTCGCCGGGTATAAGCCCTCGATTCCCAGTCTGGGTTTCTGCCAGCCAGTTCAGTGTCTTGTCGGCATCACCGTAGGTTTTACTTGCGGCAATGGCTGAAATGTTGATTGCTCTTTTATCAACAGTGTATCTAAGCCCGTTACCGGCAGTAAAGGTCAGTCCCATGCTGCTTGACAAACCGCCTCCGTAACTTATGGTGTAACCGCCTGCGCTTGAGGCAGCCGTTGGGACCCCGCTCAGTATCATGGTGCCGGTCAAGCCAATATTTCCGGTAGTATCTTCATTATCGGAGCTGCTCAAAGTATAACCAAACGCAGCTGTTGGCGTAGTTCCGTAGATGCTGCTGGCACTTCCGCTGAGAAGAGTCGGGGAAACGGATACAGCTCCTGCTGCAGAAGTGTAGATAAAGCCGTTTCCCGATTCACTCACATCGTTTGCTGCATAGTTGCTGTAGCTGGTGTTGTAGTGACGGAAATCAGACCTCAATCCACCCTTGATGGTAGCGCCGGGGTTGTCTGAATAGACTAACCATCGAGCTGTGCCGGAAGTGGAGAGTGTTCCTCCTTCGCTGTTGTCGAAATTCCTGCCCGCAAGCACAATGCTGCTGCCGCTGCTTGCATTGGTTGCAAGAGTTCCCGAAGCGAGAGAAATACCAGAGCCTGTTGTGATCCCGTTGTTCACGGCGCTGATTGTGCCTGCAGCGATATCCCGCAGTGTGATATTGCCGCTCTCCCTGTTTGTATTGCCAGCTCCATCACGCAGTTCAATGGTTACGCTCCCGCTGCCGGTATTGATACTCGAGCCGGCTCCCATAGTGATCTCCGCACTGCCATCAGCGCGGAAGGCATCCACAACTCCATTATCTTTATAGTCATTGGCTATGAGCGTCAGGTTGGCGTTTTTTGTCGAGATGCTGGCATTCATGAGAATGCTTCGCCCGGCATTCAAGGCAAAATTACCGCTGTTTGACCCCGGGCTGCTGCTGAAAATGTCCGAATTGACAGTGATATCGTTGTTGGCTTTCAGTATTATATTTTCACCGGCATTAAGCAGAGTGGTGATTTCCTCTGGAGTTAAAGTGTTATCGGTCCCGGGATTGGATGTGTATTTCTGTGTTACCGGGACAGGAGAAAAAATATCAACCCGGCCGGCGCTGTTCAACCATGCCGGAGAGCTCACAACAAAACAACCCTTCATATACCCGACAGTGAGGGGCGTAATGCCTCCAGAGCCAACTTGGTCCTCTTTTGCTGAACCTGTCATACTGTTGAAGGAGGTCACCACTCCGACACTGCCTTTAACTCCATTTCCAAATGTGACTGCCCCTGCATTGGTGGCGGAACCATTATCCCATAGCAGTGACGTAACAACGTAATTGCTGTTTGGCAGCACCGTTATGCCGCCAACCTGATTGCCTGTTCTCGATCCAACCAGACTGTTTGCCGCACTGATTGCCCCGACAGTACCCCCGATTCCACTTCCCCAGGTTACACCTCCAGCATTGACAGCGCTGTTATTATCCCAGTATTTTGAACTGACTACATAATTCCCGTTCGGAAGAGCAATCACGTTATTTGATCTCAAATCATCTGATCCTGCATAGTCATTCTTAGTGGATCCAATCAGGCTGTTGGATCCACTAACTATTCCATTTGTGCCCCCAAGCCCGCTACACCAGCTGACTGCTCCTGCATCGCTAACGACACTATTGTCTGCATTGATCTTGTCCCAATATCCGGAAGAGACAACGAAATTCCCTTTTGTCAGGACTGTTACACTATGACCGATACCATCATTGGCGCTCGATCCAATCAGGCTGTTATCAACAGATATTGTTCTTGTCAATCGCGTGCCTCTTGCTTCGCCGTCGCCCCAGGTCACCGCACCTGCCCCATTATTCCAGTTTGGCGAAGCAACGACATAATGACCGTTGGTAAGAGCTATAATCGAAGAGCCGATACCGTCATTTGTCGAAGAACCGACCAGGCTGTTATCAACCGATATTTCTCCCGTCAACCTTGAGCCACCTGATTCGCCGTTGCCCCAAATAGCTGCACCTGCACCGTTGTTCCAATTCGGTGAGCCAACCACATAGTGACCATTGGATAGAGCCGTTACCACAGAGCCTGTTCTATCATTGGGACTCGATCCCACGAGACTGTTGGATGCATTTATAGTCCCGATGGTGCCACCAAGTCCATTCCCCCAGCAAACGGCGCCTGCATCGACAACTGTTCCGTTATCCCAATATTTGGAGCTGACTACGTAATTGCCGTTTGTCAGTGCGACAACGTTATTTGACGTTGCATCGTCGGATCCTATGTAATCATTTTTTGTAGTGCCCACCAGACTGTTGAGGGCACTGACTACGCCAACAGTCCCTCCATTCCCGTTCCCCCAGCTAACCGCACCCGCATTGGTGGCCGTCCCGTTATCCCATAGCGCGGAGGTCACGACATAATTCCCATTGTTCAGCACAGTAACAGCACCATTGCCATATCCCACCTGATTACCTGATTTAGAGCCAACAAGACTGTTATCAGCACCGACCGCACCAATAGTGCCTCCACTGCCATTGCCCCACGTAATTGCGCCCGCATTGAGAGCTATACCATTATCCCAATATCCTGAGCAAACCACATAGTTTCCATTTAAGAGGGCTGTAACATTATTTGAGTTAGCGTCATTAGAACCTGTGAAATCATTTTTATTTTGACCAAACAAACTATTGGAGGTGGAGACCGCTCCTGTTGTGCCTCCAAGCCCATCGCACCACGTTACTGCCCCGACATTCATAACAACGGTATTGTCTGCATTGACTTTATCCCAGAATCCCGAGCTCACCACATAGTTTCCATTCGTCAAAACTGTCACATTCGTTCCTATGCCATCATTCGGGGAGGAGCCGACCAGACTGTTGATATCCGATATTGTGCCCGTTAATCGACTGCCGAGTGTTGCGCCATTTCCCCATGAAGCAGCACCGGTGTTGCTGTTCCAGTGAGGTGAGCTTACAACGAAGTTCCCGTTCGTTAACACTGTTATGGCGCTTCCTACGCAATCATTAGCAGATGAGCCTACCAGACTGTTTATTGCCGACACGTTTCCGCTGATGCCTGTTGTGCCGTCAATCCACGTGACTGATCCTGCATTTGCCTGCCCAGCGTTGGTCCAGTTAGCTGTTGAGACGACAGCATTGTTATTGCCTGCAAGGGCCTTCACCGTATATCCTACCATATCATTAGCCGTTGAACCTGTCAGCATGGAGAGCAGTGTCCCGTCCGGCCTGTAGAGGCGGACAGCCCCGGCATCAGTGGCTGTAAAATCATCTGAAGGACTGGAAACAAGTATATTTCCGTTTGCCAGTTCAATTATTTTACCGGAGCCATGCTGGTTGACGCTATTGGGATTGGCATCGGGCAATGGAATGAGTGAGAAGGTTTGAACAGTTGGATTAGAGTCAATTGTTATGTTTCGCGGGTCAAGCAGCAAGAGACCGTTTTCACCTTTGGGAGAGGCTGTGACGACATTACCGTCAAAAGAAAGTTTGTCATGGCTGGATACCTCTACATTCCCGCCGTTTCCGTCGTTTATTCCACCTTTAGCCTCGATAGTGCCTGAAAATGAGGTTGATTGGTTCGACCAGAGCACAACCGTTCCCCCGTTGCCTCTCACAAGTCCGTTGGCGGTCAGTTTGCTGCCTGATGTTATGAGAGTGCGTTCTGAGTTAGCAAGAGTAACATCATTGCCCTGCCATCCACCGCCGGTGAAGATTTTACCGCCCCCGTTGACTCCATCTGTCATGACTTTTGTTCCGGCAAGGATTGTTTCCGGTGCAGTGATTCGTATTTCACCGCCTTGGAATTCCCTTCCACATGCGCTCAATGCTCCGGAGAGATAGAGGCTTTTTCCAGCGCTGATGGAGATATATCCGCCATTGTCACCATCAGCAGTAATAGTGCTGGAAGCAGTCTGTTCAATGCTGCCCTTCGCATGAATGAGAATATTGCCGCTTTTCCAGAAGCCAGCATCGATAAGGTTATTAGCGCTTACCTTGATGTCGTCTGCGCTGAGTTTGCCGGTGTTTATCATTGCCCCTTCGGCGCTTGCATCAATCTTGTTTCCTGCTTCGATAATTCCGCTGTTGATGATGGAGGCGGAATGGATTACGACGTTGCCGTTGTTTTCGGTGATAGAGCCAGCCCGGACTCTTCCACTGTTGTTGACAACTGAAGAAAGCAGTGCATCGGCTGCGGTTGCAGTCATCACTACTGTGCCGTCCCTGGCCTCTATGACACCGTTGTTTTTTATCAGGGCGTTATAGGCTGCCTCGTCGACCTTTATTGCTACAAGTCCATTAGGATCCATGTTGAGCGTGATTCCTTCCCCGACACCAATCCCGGCCAAACCTTTCGACGTTATCATAGCACCTGAATTCTCGACAGAACTGCCGAGAAGTGCAGCGAAGCCGGCATTGATGATGCCCTGATTGATTACTGAGCTGGAAGTGCCGGTTTGAAAAAACGAGTATTTTTCAGAGAGAAAATCGCTGTCCTTTATTCCGAGAGTAGATGCAACCAGCCCACCAGCGTTTATGGATGATCCCGGAGCAAAAAGCACACCTCCAGGATTGATCAGAAATAGTTGCCCGTTCGCCGTGAGTGACCCAAAGATTTCTGAAGGATTATTGCCAACTACTCGGTTGAGCAGCGTTGATTGACTTGTTGGTTGAGTAATGTTGACTGACTGGCCTTTGTCGATACTGAAAGAGTCCCAGTTGATGATGGCCCGGTTGCTTCCCTGAACGATATGCATTTCGGTAGCGGACGGTGTGCTGATGGTGGCTTTTCCAGCTGCTGTCTTACCATTGATGGGTAATGCAAGAGTTTTACCCGCCATAAAGAGAGTCAGCGTCACGACGGTTGTGATAAGCCAGTTGTTCCTTGCCATGTTCATTGCAATAACAGTGTTGATTCAGCTCAGACTTTACTGCGTAATGGTCTACATGATTTCGACATCCTAATAATGGTATACTTCTTTTATGCATCACTTATTACATTATAAATACGCATTATCTGCATAACCACAAAGTTAATGGTGTAAAATTATTGAGATTTATGATAAGAGTTATTTAAAATGGCGGTTTAGGATGACGGTCTGGCTGACGGCATCCATATACAGGGTTTGAGTATCGCATGATGGCGTTTTTTAAAAATTCGTTAGCTTCGCAGATGACCTGATAATGAGGCTTTATTTTTATTGCGTTTCAGGAAGGGTGTTATTGTTTCCGGAATTTTATCAGTGCGGTTCGGAGCCGTTTTTTTACCTATGGGGATAGATATCAAGAATATCTGGTCAATGATGACGAGCGAGGCAGCCAATGAATGTGTCCGCGATCCTGATCTAAGGATTTTTCTGGAGCAGCATATTATAAACCATGATGATTTCAGTTCATCGCTTGCGATGCTTCTCTCGGTTAAGCTTGGTTCAAAGCATTTTCCACCGCTCGTGCTGCAGGGATTATTTGTAGATTTTTACCGGGAGTTTCCTGCGGCTGTTGAGTATGCCGTTTTTGATCTCGTTGCAACGAAAGAGCGTGATCCTGCCGCAGTGCATTATTTCGAGATAATGCTTTTCATGAAAGGCTACCACGCATTGCAGGCATACAGGCTATCACACTGGCTCTGGCAGCACGGGCGCAAAACAATGGCCTATTTTATCCAGAACCGTATGTCGGAGGTCTTTGCTGTAGATATTCATCCCGCAGCGGTTATTGGCAAGGGTATTCTGCTCGATCACGCAACCAGTCTTGTGATCGGTGAAACGGCGGTGGTTGAAGATAATGTATCGATCCTGCATGAGGTGACGCTTGGAGGTACAGGTAAGGAAACCGGTGATCGTCATCCGAAAGTGAAAAAGTCGGTGATGATTGGTGCCGGTGCAAAAATCTTAGGTAATGTTATCATAGGTGAAGGTGCGAAGGTCGGGGCAGGAAGTGTGGTACTCGATGATGTTCCTCCTCATTACACGGTTGTCGGAGTTCCAGCCCAGATTGTTGGTAAAACCGAGGTGCAGGAGCCTTCTCTTGAAATGAACCAGCAAGTGGTCACTACTGCAAAAGAAGGCCAGACGAAGGGTTAGGCTCGAAAGGTATTGCGGATGTTTTCCCGATAAAGGTTCAGTCTATGCAGAATTTCATCCAGATGATCGCCACCGAGCTTTTCGAGCAGTGCATTTGCGATGACAGGTGCAACTGCCGCTTCAGCTACCACACCGGCTGCCGGAACTGCACAGGTGTCGCTCCTTTCGAAACGTGAAAGAGTCGGCTGCAGAGTTTCAACATCAAACGACTGCAGGGGAGAGACCAGCGATGAAATCGGTTTCATAGCTGCCCGAAGATGAATAATCTGTCCGCTCGACATGCTTCCTTCGAGTCCTCCAGCCCTGTTGGTTTTTCTTGTAACACCAGTTTCCTTGTCAAGGTGAAACTCATCGTGAACCTGTGAGCCCGGTTTCCCTGCATTCTCAAAGGCGCTTCCTATTTCAACTCCCTTGATAGCCTGAATGGAAATGATTGCGGCTGCAAGAGCGGCATCCAGGCGCCGGTCGTGCTGCACATAGCTGCCAAAGCCGGGCGGCACTCCCGTGATAAAAATTTCAATGATACCGCCAAGAGTGTCTCCATTTTCTTTTGCTGCATCAATAGCTGCAAGAGCAGCTGTTTCGTTGGTTTTATCAAGCATGCGGACCGGTGAAAGATCGGCTTGTTTTGAAACAGCGTCAGCTCCTTCGGAGAGGAGTTCAGCAAGTTGAAAATCGGGATGGTTTTCCGCTGCCGGTCCGATAGCCGATATGTAGCTGCCGATTTCGATACCGAGAGCCTTGAGAAACATTTTAGAGAGGGTTCCTGCGGCCACCCGTGCGGCAGTTTCTCGAGCAGAAGAGCGCTCGATAACTGGACGAATATCATCAAAGCCGTACTTTATACGTCCTGCCAGATCCGCATGGCCAGGTCTTGGAATGTTGATTTTTGTAATTTCCTCATCAGGTTTCTCAAACTGGGCCATGGTGGTTGTCCAGTTTTCCCAATCGCGGTTTCTAATGACCAGTCCGATTGGCGAGCCGATTGTTTTTCCAAAACGGATGCCGGAGAGAACTTCAGCCTGGTCGGTCTCTATTTTCATGCGACCTCCCCGGCCATGTCCCTGCTGGCGTCGGGCTAACTGTGCATTGATATCCTCGGAGTTTATGGGAACTCCAGCCGGCATCCCTTCAACGATTGCCGAAAGTGCCGGACCATGTGACTCGCCTGCGGTAAAGTATCGTATCATGGTTGTAAACAGTAAAATGCCCGGCTGTATCCTGAAAGTACAGCCGGGCTTGTAAAAAGAAAATTCTTAAAAAAGAGGGTCAGCGAAGTATTTTCGCAGCTTCTTTTGCGTAGTAGGTAAAAATAAGGTCCCCACCCGCACGTTTCATGCAAAGCAGTGATTCCATCATGACTCGTTCTTCATCAATCCATCCGCGCTGGGCGGCTGCCTTGACCATTGAATATTCACCGGAGACGTGGTAGATCGCCACAGGAACATCAAAGCGCTCTTTAGTGCGATAGACGATGTCAAGATAGGCAAGACCCGGTTTTACCATCACTATATCGGCGCCTTCCATGATATCAAGTTCGATCTCTTTCATGGCCTCGTCGGTATTGCCGGGATCCATCTGATAGGTTTTTTTATCACCGAACTGCGGTGCTGAGTGCAGTGCATCGCGGAACGGTCCGTAAAAGCTTGAGGCATATTTGGCAGCGTATGAGAGAATGCCGACATCGGAAAAGCCTGCATCGTCAAGAGATTCGCGTATAGCTCCGATACGGCCGTCCATCATGTCACTCGGAGAGACGAAATCAGCTCCGGCGTTTGCATGGGAAATAGCCATTTTACAGAGCACTTCCACAGTTTCATCATTAAGGATAATGCCGTCTTTAACCAGGCCGTCATGGCCGAACGGTGTAAAAGGGTCAAGTGCTACGTCGGTCATGATGCACAGGTCAGGCACCTTGGCCTTGATAGCACGGATGGCTTCCTGAATAATACCGTTGTCGTTGTAAGCTTCACTACCATCTTCAGTTTTCTTCTCCGGAATGCCGAACAGGTCGATAGACTGAATTCCAAGATCCCAAAGCTCTTTGCACTCTTTTACTGCATTGTCGATAGAGTAGCGGAAGCTGCCCGGCATTGAAGAAACCTCTTCAACGACGCTGGTTCCAGGGCAGATAAAAAGTGGATAGACAAGATCATTAACCGTCAGGATGTTCTCCTGCACAAGGTTTCTGATTGCTGCAGATTTACGAAGTCTTCTGGGACGCTGGACAATATTAAGTAGATCGAGCTGGCTCATAGCGGAAGACAAATTAAGGTTTTAAAAGCCAAAAATACGAAAATCCATGAACATAGCGAAGCACCCGAAGTGAAAAAATGCCATTGATGAACCAATCACAAAAGGGCCAAGTATATTTTATCAGGACAGCATGTTACAGTAAAAAACTCATCATAATGCCGGCTGCGACCGCCGAACCGATTACGCCGGCAACATTCGGAGCCATGGCATGCATGATCAGGTGATTGTCGGGGTCAGCTTTAAGTCCTTCCATCTGCACCACAAGCGCACTGTCAGGCACTGCCGAGACTCCTGCCGCACCAATCAGAGGATTGATCTTGTTTTCCGCTGAAAGAAAAAGGTTCATGATTTTGGCAAAAAGCACTCCTCCGGCAGTTGAAAACATAAAAGCCGTTGCGCCGAGAACAAAAATGTGCAATGATTGTTGTGTAAGAAAGGTTGTAGCCTGGGTAGACGCTCCGATGGTAAGGCCAAGAATAATGGTGACTATATCGATCATGGTATTTCTTGCCGTATCTGCAAGACGTTGAGTTACCATGGATTCTTTGAGGAGATTGCCAAAAAAGAGCATGCCGAGAAGCGGCAGTGAGCCCGGAGCGATAAACCCTGTAAGAAGAAGAGCCACAACCGGAAAGAGTATTTTTTCCATTTTGCTTACAGACCGCGGCGGCTTCATTTTTATTCTGCGTTCTTTTTTAGTGGTCAAAAGGCGCATGATCGGTGTCTGAATGACTGGAAGAAGAGCCATGTATGAATAGGCGGCAATGGCGATAGGGCCGATGAGATGCGGAGCAAGCTTTGAAGAGAGGAAGATTGCCGTTGGGCCGTCAGCACCGCCGATTATTCCGATTGATGCAGCCTCCGGATTGGTAAATCCCAGAGAAATAGCGCCGATATAGGTTAAAAAAATGCCAAGCTGTGCAGCGCCGCCAAGCAGCATGAGTTTTGGGTTTGATATCAGCGGTGAAAAATCTGTCAGCGCACCGATTCCGAGAAAAATCAGCGGAGGAAAAATCCCTTTCAGGACACCCATGTAAAGATAATTCATCACACTCCCGTCCTCATATATCCCCAGGTGGAGTCCAGCATGTTCAACAAATGGCGTGTTGCCGATCAGTATTCCAAATCCAATCGGGACAAGGAGAAGCGGTTTATATTCATATCGGATAGCAAGAAAAATGAATAGCAGTCCCACCAGAATCATCAACAGGTGTCCTGGTGTTACATTGGCAAAGCCGGTATTCTCAAAAAAACGTACAAACCCTTCCATAGTGATGTTTATTCAATTTCGATCAGAATATCGCCCTGCATCACGGTATCGCCTACGGCAACTTTAACTGTTTTAACAGTACCTGACTTTTCAGCAAAAACATTGTTTTCCATTTTCATGGCTTCAAGAATAATTACGGGCTGATCAAGTTTAATCTGCATGCCAGGCAGTACCGAAATTGCAATAATCGTTCCGGGAAGGGGAGCTCTGATCGAACTCATTCCGGTAGAGCTGAGTACCGGCGTTTTCGGCGGTGCAGGAGGATTGTAACGGACAAGTTTCGGTGTTTGAGGCGTTTTTATCTCCTTTCCAAGTCCAACCTGATAAGAAGTGCCGTTTACCTCGACCTCTGCATTATTCTCTTCCAGGGATTTTATTTCAACGTTATACTTGTTTCCACTTATCGTGAATTTATATCGTCTCATCGTTGAAAGCGGTTAAAGTTAATAACATTATAGATTTTTGAATTCCAGGGCGAATAGGATTTCCCTACTTTCTTAATGGTCAGAATCGCCGATTCCTCATCATGCAGCTCTTCAAGGTAGAGTGCTATAGCCGTAGCGATCGCGGCACCCACCTCTCCAGGAATCGTAGTAACAGGAAGAGCTGTTTTTTCTTCACCACTCTCTTTTTGAAATTTCTTTCTCAGGTTTCGGGCCAGAAAATTCGGAAGCACACTGAACACCAGAAACAGCAGAAAAAGCGAAAGAAACACAACGCTATAGCCAATGACGGCAAGCGTCAGATGTTCAAGCCCGATAGCTGAAAGATCTATCGGCAACAGGTGAACGATTGTAGTCATTGCTATCTTTTACTGTTAAAGTGGCAGAGTAGAGTGCTTTTTCGGAGGGTTGGCATCTTTCTTTGTTGAGAGCATCTGTAAAGCACGGATTATTCTGAACCGGGTATTGCGTGGCTCAATGACATCGTCAATATAGCCGTATTTTGCTGCTTCATATGGATTTGAAAATTTCTCACGATACTCCGCGGCATTATCTGCCACAAACTTGGCCCGTTCTTCAGGGTTTTCCATTGCCTGAAGATCCCTGTTATAGAGCACCTCAATAGCACCGATTGGTCCCATGACCGCAATCTCTGCCGTTGGCCACGCATAATTGACATCCCCGCGCAACTGCTTGGAACTCATGACAATGTAAGCTCCGCCATAAGCCTTTCGCAGAATAATAGTGATTTTCGGAACGGTGGCCTCTCCGTAAGCAAATATCAGTTTCGCACCATTACTGATAATACCTTCAAACTCCTGAGCGCTTCCAGGAAGAAATCCCGGAACATCGACAAGAGTAACTATCGGGATATTGAAAGCATCGCAGAATCTTACAAAGCGGGCAGCTTTGCGTGAAGCGTTAATATCAAGGCATCCAGCAAGGAAGTTCGGCTGATTGGCAACAATACCGGTTGATATCCCATTAAACGTGACAAATCCGACAACGATGTTTCGGGCATATTGCCGCTGAACTTCAAGAAACTCCCCATTATCAGCAATCGAATGAATAATATCCTTGACATCGTAAGGAATTGATGGTTTTTCAGGTATGATAGTATTCAGCTTCTCATCCAGCCGGTCAGCAGGGTCGCTGCAAACTGCAAGTGGCGGTTCTTCAAGGTTGTTCTGCGGCAGGTAACTGAGCAGTTTTTTAATCAGAAGTATCCCTTCCGTCTCATTAGCTCCTACAAAATGGGTGACTCCGGATTTGGTTGCATGAACTGTTGCTCCGCCAAGATCTTCATCAGTGATAGACTCACCGGTAACAGTTTTAACAACTTTCGGTCCGGTTACAAACATGTAACTGGTTTTATCAGCCATCACGACAAAGTCAGTAAGTGCAGGAGAATAGACTGCACCGCCGGCGCACGGCCCGAAAATAGCTGATATCTGAGGAATGACCCCCGAAGCCATAATGTTTCGCTGAAAAATACTTGCATATCCTGAAAGGCTTCTTACACCTTCCTGAATTCTTGCTCCTCCGCTGTCATTAATGCCGATCAGGGGCGCTCCAACCTTCATCGCCTGATCCATCACCTTGCAGATTTTAAGGGCATTGGTTTCAGACAGGGAGCCGCCCAGCACAGTAAAGTCCTGAGAAAAGATAAAAACGGTGCGCCCATCTATAGTTCCATGCCCGGTTATAACCCCATCAGAGAGATATTGTTCCTTGTCCAGGCTGAAATCAGTCGTCCTGTGAGTGACGAACATGTCGTACTCTTCAAAACTGCCTTCGTCAAGCAGCATATCAACTCGTTCACGCGCTGTGAATTTTCCTTTTTTATGCTGTGCCTCTATCCGCTTTTCTCCGCCTCCAAGGCGAGCTTTTTCGCGTTCCGCAATTAAGCGTTTCATTGTGTTTTACGATATTGATTAACTAACTTAACTGTCGGCAGTTTTTTCCACTTCTATAATTTCTCCCTTGAATATTGAAAAAAAAAGGGAATAATCTGCTCATCCTCTTTGCAGAAGTGAATAATGTTAACTTTTATTTTGTTCACACAGTCAAAACCCACCACAAAACTATGACTTCCGATCTTCAGCTTGCCGTAGAATTGGCCGAACAGGCCGGCCGGTTAACCCTTGACTATTTTTCCCGTAAATCGCTTCAGGTCTTTACAAAAAGGGACGCAACACCGGTTACAGAAGCTGACCGTAAAGCCGAAGAGCTTATTCGAGCAGCCATTACCTCACGCTTTCCTGACGACGGACTTCTTGGAGAGGAATTTGATGAGCGGCCATCCAGGAACAGTCGTCGATGGATTATTGATCCTATAGACGGCACCAAGGCGTTTATTCATGGAGTGCCGCTTTACGGTGTTTTGATAGCTCTTGAAGTTGAGGGATTTCTGAAGCTCGGGGTTGTTCATTTCCCGGCGCTTGGTGAACTCTACTATGCCGAACGGGGAAGTGGAGCTTTTCTCAATGGATCACCGATAACGGTTTCCTCTATTGCCGAAGTCAGAAAATCAACAGTTCTCTATACTGAAAGAGAGTATCTCCTCGATCCTCCCACCCTTCATCCTGTCGATATGCTTCGACTTGATGCCGGTCTTGTCAGGGGCTGGGGTGACTGCTACGGACATATGCTTGTTGCCTCAGGCCGGGCGGAAGTGTCTGTAGACAAGATCATGTGCCCATGGGATTGTGCCGCACTGATTCCTGTAGTGCTTGAAGCGGGTGGATGCTGTTTCGATTATGCGGGAGTGACAACCGCATTCGGTGAAGGTCTTGTCAGTGCCAATAAGGAAATCGGCACAACTCTGCTGGATTCAATAGAAAAACATCTTTAACCATTCATAATGATAATTACCCTGCTTATCGTTATTGTTGTCCTGCTTATCGGTGTACTTGCACTTATGCTGACTGGCTGGCCGGGAAGAGAACGGAAGGAGATTGAAAAAACCGGACGTGAACTTCGTCGCGAACTTGCTCAGCATAGATCCGATTCCATACAGTTGCTGCATGCCATGCGCATGGAACTTGAAGAATCTGTCAGGGAAACGCTCGAACAGGAATTTGCATCATTTGAAAAAATGAATCAGCGGGCCTCATCCCGTCAGAAAAAATCCCCTGCTTCTCAACAAGGTAAATCTTCAAAGCAGGAAGAAGAGGATAACGGAAGTGGAGAGGGCGATGAAGAGATTACAATGAAACGGAGCAAAGGCTCACGCTTTCATCAATCGGAGAGTGAGAGGCAGTTCCCGCTTTTTCATGAAAGAAAAGAACCGGAAAAGAAAAAAGTCGAAGAGACTGAATTCATTGCAAGTGCGGTGTTTCTGGACGATGATATACCCGACATAGAGCATGACTTGCCCGATGATGATGTTTAGGCAATAACGTTACTGAAGGTTACTGCAGAGCTTCAGCGATAGCTTTCGCAAAGCTGGTCGCATTGAAATCTTCAGGGATAACATCAACCTGGATCCCCAGTTTTTCTAGCGCATTAGCTGTTGTAGTGCCTATGGCTGCTATCTGCACTCCAAGAGGCAGGGTCGTGGATCCCAGTGCTTCAAAAAAATTAACCGCCGTAGATGGGCTGGTAAAAGAAAGGCAGGAAAGCTCGCCCTGTTCAAGCAGTTTTTTTACCTTCGCGCTATCTTCAAGAGAAGGAGGAAGGTTTTCATAAACAGTCAGTTCGACACAGGCTCCTCCCCGTTTTTCGATCACTCGAGGAATGGTTCCCAGTGAAAGACTCCCTCTGAGAAAAAGAAAAGTGTTCCCCCTGATTGCATCATCACCGATCTCTTCCATCAGGGTAACGGCATCGGCAATCTTAGGTATCGGTTCAGTAGTGACGCCGTGAACCGCCAAGTCCTGAGCTGTTGTTTTACCTACAGCCCAAACCTTGAGTTTTTGAAGGCTTTTCAGCTCTTCAGGACTCTCAAGGAGCAAGCGCTCCATAAAAAAGCTGACACTGTTTGGACTTGTAAAAAAGACCCCGTCAAAATCGCTCAGCTCAGGAACTTTCCAACCCGAAACCGGCCTGATCTCAATTGTCGGGAAGACAAAAGAGCTCAGACCATACTGTTCCAGTTCTTTAACAAATGAAGCTGCCTGATCTTTCGGTCGAGTGACAAGGACAGTTTTCATCAGCGGGTTTTGCGGATTTCCGACAGAATTTTTTCTGCACCCTGTTTCAGCAACTCGTTTGCAAGAGCAATACCGACTTCTTCAGCCTGCTCGGGCGAAGTAAGACCGGTTTTAGTGATTTCATTGTGCAATCCTGTTTTGCCGTCAACAGAACCGACATAGGCAAGAAGTTTCAGTGTGCCGTTTTTAAATGAGGCATAAGCACCGATAGGAATCTGGCAACCACCCTGCAGATGACGCAGCAATGCACGTTCAGCCCTGCAACAGTATTCTGTAGTGGAATGATTGAGAATTCTTACAATCTCTCTTGTCTGCTCATCATCGACACGGGTCTCAATACCGAGAGCACCTTGACCAACTGCAGGAAGCATCACTTCGTGCGGAAGGATTTCAGAGATGCGATCGCTGAAGTTCAGACGGAATACGCCGGCATAAGCAAGCATCATTGCGTCAAATATCCCGTCATCAAATTTCTGGAAACGGGTGTTGAGATTGCCTCTGATATCACATATATCCAAATCAGGACGCAGGCTCAGTAACTGAGACATACGGCGAAGGCTGCTTGTCGCTACTTTTGCACCTTGTGGCAGGTCCTTCAGTTTTACACCGTTCTTTGAAATGATGACATCCCTTGTGTCTTCTCGTTCCGTAAAAGAGGTAATAAGAAGCCCTTCGGGTGTGCTTGTAGGAACATCCTTCAGACTGTGAACCGCCAAGTCGATCTCTTTGGTGATCAGATGTTTTTCGATGTCTTTGGTAAACAGCCCCATGTCCCCGATTTTTGAAAGGGGAGAGTCAAGAAGTACATCACCGGTTGTTTTAACCAGTTTCAGTGTGATTTCATGCTCAGGATAGTGTCTGGAAAGTTCCGATTTGATAAATTCAGCCTGCCACAAAGCGAGCGGGCTGGATCTTGTGCCGATGATGAGCTGTTTTTTCAATGCAATTACAGATTTTTATTTAGTGTGACTGATTTGGTTCTTCAAGATCGAATACGTTGCGGACAAGATTGACTCTGCTCGGTATAGAGTCCACTGTATCAATAGGGGCTTTGAGCATTTTGATAGGATGATGCAGGATTTTTTTCAGAATCCTGTCAGTAAGGTGTTCCATTCTCGCCAGCTCCTCTTCGCTTACCTTGTAGCGGTATCTCTCTATCTCTTTTTCCTTGATTTCAATAAACTTCGACTGGAGATCAACAATCGTCGGACGCACTTTCAACGTGTTGATCCATTGACCGAAAGCGATAAGTTCCTCTTCGATTATGGCATTGACCTTAGGCAGTTCAAGACTGCGCTTTTCAAGGTTTTTATCAATGATATGTTTGAGAGCATCAATGTCTTTAAGGAACATGTTCTGCAGCTTGGCAATACCGGGATCAACGTTTCTCGGTAAACCGAGATCAAGAATAATGACCGGTTTCAGCTTGCGTTTAAGCATCGACTGGTGCATTTCAGCCTCTGTAAGGATGTACTCCTTGGTGCTGACAGCCGTGATGATGATATCAAATTCGTGAAGATGATCCTTGAACGATTCAAAGGGCAGAACCTGGTTGGTATTGAGTTCTTCGGCAAGAGTTTCAGCTTTCGAAAGTGTTCTGTTGGTAATTACAATATTGCGGGCGTTTTTCTGAAACATGTGTTTCGCCGCAAGTTCACCGGTTTCACCGGCTCCGATAAGCAGCACCCTCTTCAGAGAGAGGTTCGAAAATATCTTCTGGGCCAGTTCAACGGCAGCATAGCTAACCGATACAGCCCCCTCCATGATTTTAGTTTTTGTCTTCACCTTCTTGGCCACACTGA
This sequence comes from uncultured Chlorobiaceae bacterium, assembly GCA_903895195.1. Lineage (GTDB taxonomy): Bacteria > Bacteroidota > Chlorobiia > Chlorobiales > Chlorobiaceae > Chlorobium. Next base: position 36,585 of record CAITSZ010000045.1, on the reverse strand, counting down.
ACGCTGTATGGCAGAGGCGCGTAAGAAGAATACCTGCAGATTGTGTTTCGGCTGCTATTCGATAGGCGTTTTTAACCTGGCCGAGAATCTGGCCTTCACCAAGCACGAGGGAGTCAATAGCGCTTGCAACTTCAAATATATGCCGGGCAGTGCCGCAGTAAAAGCGGTTGAAGAAATGTTCCGGTCTAACCTCCTTGCGGGCATCTTTGAAAGAGATCAGATACTCCTTGAGGAACTCACCCGTTACTTCGTGCATTGCCGGTACTACATAAAGCTCTGTGCGGTTACAGGTTGAAATCACCATCGCTTCATGAGCCAATCCGCTTGAAATAAGGCCGGTAATGAACTCCTTGTTTTGATCCTCAGTGAGGGAGATTCTTTCGCGGATTTCAATAGGTGCTGTCTTGTGGTTGACACCAACTGAAATGATATTCATAGCAGAGTTTTTTTAAGTGAGCCGGTTACGGATAAAGTATCCAGAACAATAGCACTGAACTTTAAATATATCCTAAATGCCTATAATATTCAAATACAACTAATTTATAAGCTGAGCTTATGGAACGTTGGCGATAAAAACGTCATGAGAACGATCAACAAGGTGATAAAAACAAACAGGACTATAAATAAATAGGCCATATGCTTTATGTCCCAGCCGATAATCGGTTTGATAAAAATACTTGTCCCGTAAAGCAGCCATATAATAATCAGCGTAAACAGCTTTGGCTCAAGCAGGCTTATTGTCTGGCCTGAAGCCTGCTGCTCAACAACACCGGCAAAAAGAGTAATAGAGAGAAAAAGAAACCCGAAAGAGACGGCATGCATCGTGAGCTTTTCAAGCATTTCAAGGTTCGGAAGGCGCTGAAACAGCAACTCGAAGCGGTTTTGTTCTATCTGACGGAAGAGCAGCAGGTAGAGAATGCTGTAAAGTCCTGCAATTGCTATAGCGCTGAACCCGAAAATAGAGGCAATAATGTGCACCCCCATGCCGATGCCGTTGAACGTTCCAACTCCCGTATTCGGCAGTTGAGCGGTAAGAATGGAGGAGATAAGCTGCGCTCCTGATGCAAAGGCGATAACAAAAAACCCGGTTTTGTCGCTTTTGGTTGTAAACTCAATGAAAAGATAGGTAATGGTCAACGTCAGCGCTACCATTGTCATAAGATTGACCGTCGAATAGCTGATCTTGTACCCTTCCAGAGAGGTCAGAAGTCCAAGGTAAACCACGTGTGACAGAACTGTCAGCGCAAGAAGCGGTTGTTTATATGTTTTTGCATACTGGGTATCCTTAAAAAAATGGGCTCCATACAGAAACGTCGTCGACAGATAGAGCAATGAAACAATTTGGTTAAGGACAAGTAAAGGCAGATTGTTGAATAATATATTGTTCATTGTCAAAGGAGCTTATAGGTAGGGTGAATGGCATCAAAATGAATTTTTTGATCTCCAAAAATGTCGATATTTAACAGGTTTAGTCTGTAGCAAAGATTGTGCCGTAATTACAAAAAAAAGATGTATATTCGGGCCGTACAGGATGCAAATATACTTTATTTACAAGGAAAAAAGATGAGATCGACCAAGAATATTAGAAATATAGCCATTATCGCGCACGTTGATCATGGAAAAACGACACTTGTGGATTCTATTTTTCAGATGACAGGTGCTTTCAGGGATAATCAGCAGGTAAGTGTCAGGGTACTTGATTCAAACCCTCAGGAACGAGAGAGGGGCATAACCATATTCTCAAAGAACGCAGCGGTCGTCTATAAAGACCATAAAATCAACATTGTCGATACACCCGGCCATGCCGACTTTGGCGGTGAGGTAGAGCGTATCCTGCAGATGGTTGATGGTGTGCTGCTTCTTGTTGACGCCTTTGAAGGCCCTATGCCGCAGACCAAGTTTGTGCTGCGCAAAGCCCTTGAACTCCACTTGAAGCCTATTGTGGTCATTAACAAGATAGATCGTCCTCAGTCTGATCCGGTCAAGGTGCACGATCAGGTTCTTGATCTCTTCATTGCGCTTGGAGCCGAAGAGCATCAGCTTGATTTCCCTTATATCTTTACATCAGCCAAACATGGTATTGCCAAATACAGCATGGACGATGAAGATGGCGATATGAACCTTCTGCTCGACATGATTGTCAAGGAGATACCCCCACCGGTTGCCCACGACGAAGGTGGCTTCCAGATGCTGGTAACAACGCTTGACTATAGCGACTACATCGGTAAAATAGCCATCGGCCGTATCCAGCGCGGCAAGGTCAGCCCAGGCAGTCAGCTTGCGGTAGTAGGCCCTGACGGTGTCATCGGCAAGGGATCCGTAACAAAAGTATTTCTCTTCGACAAGCTTCAGAAAATCGAGTCCAAAGAGGCAACCTCAGGCGACATTATTGCCATTGCAGGTATCCCTGACGCAACCGTCGGTATGACGCTTGCTTCGGTTGACGATCCGGTTTCGCTGGCTTCTTTTGATATCAGCAAGCCGACACTCTCCATGCTCTTTTCCGTCAACGACTCTCCCTTTGCCGGACTTGAGGGCAAGGAAGTCACCAGCCGCAAGATTCGCGAAAGGCTGATGAAAGAGAAAATGACCAATGTCGCCCTCAACGTTGAGGAAACTGATAGTGCCGATACCTTCCGAGTTTCAGGACGTGGAGAACTTCACCTTTCAGTGCTGATTGAAACCATGAGGCGCGAAGGCTTTGAAGTTGCCATTGCCAGACCTGAGGTTATCATGCACAATGATGAGGATGGCAACCTTCTTGAGCCGATTGAACACGTCACCATTGATATTCCTGAAGAGTATACCGGTGTCATTATCGAAAAAATGGGTCGCAGAAAGGCCGAAATGACGCACATGGGTACCCTTCGCGGCGGCATGGTCAGAGTTGAATTTGAAATTCCGACAAGAGGTCTGATCGGTTACAACCTGGAGTTTACCACCGATACCAAAGGCGAAGGAATGATGTCGCATGTATTCTTTGAATACCAGCCGTTCAAGGGTAAACTCCCTTCGAGAGAGAGCGGTGCACTTGTTGTTGCTGAAACAGGCGTCTGTGTTGCATACTCACTGAGCGCCCTTGAAGATCGCGGAACATTCTTTGTTTCACCAAACACCAAGGTCTATGCTGGTATGATTGTCGGTGAGTCGACAAGAGGACTCGACATTACCATCAATATCTGCAAAACCAAAAAGCTCTCTAACATGCGCTCTTCAGGAACCGATGAGTCGCTTCGCCTGACCCCTCCGAAAATTCTCTCTCTGGAGCAGGCGCTTGAGTTTATCAATGATGATGAGCTTCTTGAGGTAACACCGCAGAGCATCAGGCTCAGAAAGAAGATACTTGACGTGAACCTCCGTCAGAAGGCCACTAAAAAGGCGAACGCTTAATTCTCGAAGAAAAGTCTTGTCAGTTGACTCCGGGCACTGGAAAACAGTTCCCGGACATCTGATTCCTCACGGTGTGTCAGCTCAGCAACCTCGCTGAAGCTCTTTTTTTCCTGCTCTACCATTCGGTATACCTCTTTTTCTTCCGTCTTAAGCTTTTCAATGCATCTGGCCATTTTTAGAGAGTCACTCTCTATTGCAGTTTTTTCAGTCTTCTCCCCTGACCCAGACGAACTCCCTTTTTTCCCGAAAAGCTCTTCAGCACTTGCCGCTAACGGGGCATCATCACTGACTTCACCGAAAAGCCGGACAAAACCTGAAAAATCAAGACCAACAGCTTCACAAGGGGTGATTTTGTTCTCCAGAATATCACCGGCAAGCTTCTGAAATTTATCCCGTATTTCAGGCAGACGTACAGCAAAATCGAAACTGTCATCCTTATCCCGGGCTTCAGCGTTATAGGGTACTTTCATCAGCACTGTTATGCCTGCCGCTTCTGCATATTTTTCCGCAACACCGCTCCCGTCATCTCGATTGATGATCAGTCCGAGAAGGCGCGACTGCCCTCCGATAGTTCTGAAATAGTTGTTTGCCTGGCAGATATTGTTAGCCGTAAAGATTGACTGCCTGTCATTGTTGGTAACAAGAATGACCTCTTCCGAAAGTGATCGGGCCAGCGGGGTTGCAAATCCTCCACAGACAACATCCCCGAGAAAATCCATTAAAATGATATCAATATCCCATTTGAAGATCCCCAGTTTTTCCAGAATCTCAAATCCCGATATGATTCCTCTGCCGCCGCATCCACGTCCAACCTGAGGTCCGCCAAGCTCAACCCCGTAAATCGGCTGAGGGAAATCCGCGATATCTCTTCTGAAAACAATGTCACTCACCGAAACCTGCTCGTTCAAGGCATTCTTTTCTGCAAAGAGGTCAGTTACAGTCGGAAGAGAGATACCGCCGAAGAGGGAGGTAGTCGAGTCGTGCTTAGGGTCGCAGCCAAGTTGCAGCACCCGTTTGTTCATCAAGGCGAAGGTGGCGCTGAGGTTGGTTGTCGTAAAGCTCTTGCCTATTCCACCCTTGCCATAAATAGCTATTGTTCTTGCTGGCATGCAGTCACTGCTTATAATTATCCGGCCATTAGCCTTACTGTCTCATTCTGCTTTACACCAGAGTTTTCCATACCAGAATCATTTTCAGACACTCAGGATCGTTGAATGCCTGCAGGTAGGTCGAAGATATATCATCCTCAATAGTATGCCGATGGGTAAAAATCCGTTCAGCCTTGAGTTTATGTTGTGCGATAAGTTCTCTAACGCGCTCAAGATCACCTTTTGCCCACTGTTTTGCCGCAATGAACGAAAGTTCTTTCTGAAACGCCTGAGAGTAATCGATGTTTATTCTCTGGTAATAGCCCCCCAAAAGAACTACCCCGTGAAACTTCAAATACCTGAGCCCGGTATCAATGGCACTCATGATTCCCGTACTGTCTATCAAAACGTCAAACTCATGACCGGCAAGCGCAGCAGAGACATCATCCGTTTCAGCGTTTACCTTCAGATCGGCCGTGGAATAGTTAAGTCTGTTTTTCTGTGTATCAGTCGCGGCTACAAGTTTTGCTCCCATAAGCTTTGCCAGTTCGACGGCCAGAATCCCGACCGCACCCTGACCCAGCACAAGAACCTTCTTGTTTTTTACCTGCGCAAGATCCACAATATGCAGAGCGGTCGCTCCCAGAGGCAGGGCAATGCCTAACTCAGGATTCTCGAGATTATCAAGAACGGTAATGCTCTCCACCGGACAGGCAATATATTCCGAAGCTCCGCCGAAAGCGGCATTAACACCCTCATACCCGAAAGAGCCGGCAACATAGGCAAACTTTCCGATCAGGTTCTGGTTCACATGATCGCCAACCTCAATGATCTTTCCTACGCTTTCATAGCCGGGAATAAAGGGAAAAATAAACGGCCATGAAGGGATCAAGCCGTTATAAGCCATTTTTTCAGTCCCCGTACTGATCGACGACCAGTAGGTTTCAACCAGCACGTCAGGCGAAGAAAGGGCTTTCAGAGAAACTTCACTAAGCTCTATCTGCTTTACGCCTCTGAAGACAATAGCTTTTGCTTTCATAACAATTATTTATAGGGGTTATGTCAGCTCGCCTGACTCTCTCTTCAGCTTTTTTTCATTGTGCTTTTCAAGAAGCAATCGAATAACAAATTGCGCGGCATTAACAAGATAACTGAGATAGGCAAGCAGGGCAGTCCTGATAAGAATGGTTTCATCAAGACCCATGAAAAACAGGACAAAGTACGATATATGCACAACCATGGCTATGGCACTGCCGAAATCCTCCCAGAAAAATTCCGGAGCAAAAGCAAAAGCACCGAACACCTCTTGTTCAAAAAATCCCCCGGTTACAAAAATCAACACCAGCATCAGGGTTTTCAGAATCACGAAAAAAGTGATCCAGTAAAAATTGTCAATCCAGATGTGAGCCTGGTAAAGGTAGGTGACGGTGACACCGACAATAAACATCAGAAACTGTATGGGTGCCAGGATTCCCTGAACTTTTGTCCAGACCGATGCATTTCTTCTTTCAAGCTGTTCAGGTGTATAACGAGGCATAAAACTATGAGTTCACTGGTGAAGGGCAGAAATTCATTAACTACTTTACAGAAAAGTAGTTGAATATAGTAAAAATCGGTAGTGGCGACAAGCAAAGCCTATCGTGCTCTCCGGTTACTTAATGCTCCATTCAAAAGCGTTGTAGAGTGTCGATATCAGGTTCACGTCAGAGTTTTTGACACGGCGGTTGAATCCCTCAACTTCATCGTAGTAATAGAGAAATGTTCTCGGCTGCTCATCGTTCAGAATTTTCTGGTAGCTCTTCCAAAGAGCAACTTTGCGATTTTCAGGAAGTGGACGGTTGAGCTCTGCAATAACGGTGTCAAGCTCCTGATGTTGAAAAGCTGAAGAATTGAACTGGTGTTTTGCAAAATCCGATCCCCATATAATAAGCTGGAACGGTAACGTTTCAGCCGCCATTCCCGAAAGCGCGGCATCATAGCGGAACTCGTTCTGGTTCTTTAAAAAAATAAGGCTCTCATCAAACTTCAGATGGCAATCGATTCCAATTTCCCTGAGGTTCTGCTGTACAATTGTAGCCGCATAATTGCGTCGCGGATTGCCCACCGGGGCTGCAAGCTCAAAAGAGAATTTCTTCCCATCTTTGTGCAGAATGCCATCCTGTCCGAGTTTCCATCCAGCCTCATGCAGCAAAGCCAATGCTTTTTTCGGGTTATAGTTGTAGGGCTCAAGCGACGTGTTGGCAATCGCTTTATAGGCTGGTGAAAGAGAGGTGTTAATGATTGTGGCGTGCTCCGGTCCCATAAACCCGTCAATAATCGACTGCCGGTCAATTGCCAGCGTAAGCGCCTGACGCACCAATTTGCTTCCAAACAAAGGGTTTGGTATGATTTGGCCATTTTTACGATAGCTCTCCCCGTCAATATTCAGCCACACAATGCTGTCGAAGTATCTGTTCTTGACCGGCTTGATCACAATGGAGGGTGAGGTTCTCGTCAGTTCTTTAATATCCTTTGGATTGATTCCACCCGCCGAAATCATGGCATCTATCTGGCCCGATTTCAGCATGGACAGCCTTGTGGTGTATTCCGGAACCACAAGAAAAATCATCGTGTTTATCGCCGCAGGTCTTGGAAGCTGTGATAAGGGGTTAGTGACAAGCTCAAGTTTAGTCTGCCGTGTCCATTTTTTCACTCTGAACGGTCCTGCTCCAACTATAGGTATTTCTGATGCCTTGATGCGGATTTCATCGGGTTTAATTGACTTGAAGATATGCTCAGCTACAGGCATCAGATCATTGAAATGATCAAGCACAATCTCGCTATCCATCGGCTTGTTAAAATGCAGCACCAGCGTCGAGTCGTCAGGAGTCTCCACCGCACGCTCAATATCAGCCGTTCCATCCGGAAGCAGCAGCAGATCATTGAGATAGTGCTGCCTTGAACTCGCAATTTTGGGGTGCTTGTATAATGTATAGGAGTACTTGAAGTCGTGCGATGTGACTTTTACCCCATCTTCCCATACAGCCCCGCTCCGAAGGTGGAAGGTGACTGTTTTTCCATCCGATGAGAAATCCCAGCTTTTTGCAGCGTTTGGGAGAAATGTGATACGCCCCTTTGTTTCGTCATACGATGCTTTGACCAGCGCAGGATAGAGAAGCGAGCAAACCTCCCTCGACATGGAAAGCTGTATAAGCAAAGGATTGAGATAATCAAAATCAGCCGAGATTCCAGCAATAATCCGCGTGCTTCGAAGTTCAGCAGAGTTATTCCTGCACGCTGTCATAACAGCAAGCAGAAGCAATAACGCAGCAGTAAAAAGCTTTTTTCGAGGGCCGAATATTCTCATCATAAACAAAAGAATTAAAGCTTGTCATACTGAGCGAAGCGAAGTATCAATCTTCAAAAACATAAGCAGTAAAGTACTGAAAACTTCCAATAAGACTAGAATTGGAAGAATATATGCATCTAAACAGAACCGGTTACGAATTTAGATTTTCGATTACCAAATTCCTCTCCCTGTGTTCTTCCGTAATCATGGTGTATATTGCAAAACTGCCGGATCGTTAATGTGATGCAATCATCAACCTGCCATGAAAAACGAGCAGCAAACTCGTATCGAACTGATTGACAAGCTGTTACTGCAAGCGAGTTGGAACGTGAAAGATCCAACTCAGGTTGTCGAAGAGTTTGATATTCTTGTCGATTTGCCTGAAGGAGTGCAGGAAGCCCGCACCCCTTACGAGGGCCATCAGTTCAGCGACTATGTTCTGCTTGGTAAAGATGGCAAGCCTCTTGCCGTAGTAGAAGCCAAAAAAACCAGTCGTGATGCTGCCATTGGCCGTGAGCAGGCAAAGCAGTATTGCTGCAATATCCAAAAACAGTTAGGCGTCGATCCTCCGTTCTGTTTCTATACCAATGGTCTCGAGATATTTTTCTGGGATATCGACAACTACCCACCACGAAAGGTTATCGGTTTTCCAACCCGTGACGACCTTGAGCGTTTCCAATATATCCGCAGGAGCCGCAAGCCTCTCACCGGCGAACTCATCAACACAGCAATCGCCGGACGCGATTATCAGATTCGTGCCATTCGATCAGTCCTTGAAGCAATTGAGCAGAAAAAGCGGGACTTCCTTCTGGTTATGGCTACCGGCACCGGAAAAACCCGCACCTGTATAGCTCTTGTCGATGCCTTGATGCGTGGCGGACATGCCGAAAAAATTCTTTTTCTGGTAGATCGTATTCCTTTGCGCGAACAGGCACTGTCTGCCTTTAAGGAGCATTTGCCACACGAACCTCGCTGGCCCAACACCGGCGAAAAGGTTTTTGCAAAAGATCGTCGCATCTACATCGCGACCTACCCCACGATGCTCAATCTCATCCGGGATGAATCGGAGTACATTTCACCCTATTTCTTTGACTTTATTGTCATTGATGAGAGCCATCGCTCTATCTATAATACATACGGTGAAATCCTCGATTACTTCAAAACAATCACCCTGGGGCTTACAGCAACCCCCACCGATATTCTTGACCACAACACCTTCAGCCTTTTTCATTGCGAAGATGGCCTTCCAACCTTTGCCTATACCTATGAAGAGGCGGTGAATAATATTCCGCCATGGCTGTGCAATTTTCAGGTCATGAAAATCCAGACAAAATTCCAGAAGGAAGGAATCAGTAAACGGACGATATCCCTTGACGATCAGAAAAAACTGATTCTTGAAGGCAAAGACATCGAAGAGATTAATTTTGAAGGAACGCAGCTTGAAAAGCAGGTCATCAATCGAGGGACCAATACCCTTATTGTAAAAGAGTTCATGGAAGAGTGCATAAAAGACCAGAATGGCGTTCTTCCCGGAAAAACAATATTCTTCTGCGCCACCATAGCCCATGCCCGCAGAATTGAAGAGATATTCGACAAGCTCTATCCGCAATACAAGGGTGAACTTGCAAAGGTTCTTGTATCCGACGACCCGCGCGTCTACGGCAAAGGCGGCTTGCTCGATCAGTTCAAGAACAGCGATATGCCTCGTATTGCCATCAGTGTCGACATGCTTGATACCGGTATTGACATTCAAGAACTTGTTAATCTCGTCTTCGTTAAACCGGTCTACTCCTATACCAAATTCTGGCAGATGATTGGCCGCGGCACACGCCTTCTTGAGCTGGCTAAAATCAAACCATGGTGCACCGCAAAAGATCTGTTCCTGATTCTTGACTGCTGGGACAACTTCGAATACTTCAAGCTTCAGCCCAAAGGAAAAGAGGTGACACAGCAACTGCCGCTCCCGGTGAAACTGTTTGGCCTGCGGCTCGACAAAATTGAGAGTGCTCTCTCCATCGGCAACTCGCCCATTGCAGAGCGGGAAATTGTAAAACTCCGCAAGCAGATAGCAGAGCTTCCTCACACCTCTGTGGTTATCATAGAGGCTGCATCAGTGCTTCATCGTCTGGAAGAGGAAAATTTCTGGCTCTCACTTTCCTCGCAAAAGATTGAATATCTGAGAAACCAGGTTAAGCCACTTTTCAGAACAGTCTCAGACGCTGATTTTAAAGCCATGCGTTTTGAACGCGACATTCTGGAGACTTCCCTGGCAAAACTGCGCGACCAACAAGAGAGGTACGACACACTCAACGATGCCATTATCGAGCAGATCACCGAGCTTCCTTTGAGTATCAGCTTTGTAAAACACGAAGAGTCTCTCGTCAGGGCTGCTCAAACCAGGCACTTTTGGAACCATGCAACTGAAGAGAGCTTCGACCAGCTTATTGCAAAACTCTCACCGCTTATGAAGTTTCGTGAGCAGGAGAGCGCCGGTAACGCTCAAGTTCACCTGAATCTTGTTGATCTTCTTCAGCACAAAGAGATGGTGGAATTCGGCCCCCAGCATGAGGCCGTAAGTATTTCTCGCTACCGCGAAATGGTCGAAACGCTCATTACCGAATTGACGCAACAGAACCCAATTCTTTCCAAAATCAAGGATGGCAAAGAGATTACGCCAGAAGAGGCTGCTGAGCTTGCGGAGTTACTGCACGATGAGCATCCGAACATTACCGAGGATCTTTTGCGTTCCGTCTACAAAAACCGCAAGGCACATTTCATCCAGTTTATCCGCCATATTTTGGGCCTGGAAATTCTCAAAAGTTTCCCTGAAACGGTTGCCGAAGCGTTCGATCAGTTTATCCAGCAGCACTCCAACCTTTCAAGTCGCCAATTGGACTTTTTAAATCTCCTGAAAAACTTCATTATAGAGCGCGAAAAGGTAGAAAAGAGAGACCTCATAACCGCCCCGTTTACGGTAATACACCCGCAAGGCATTCGCGGAGTGTTCAGTCCGGCTGAAATTAAAGAAATCCTGGCCCTGGCCGAACAACTTGCAGCATAACATGACGGAAAATAACCGAATTGAATACAAGCGTGAGCTGACTGACGGCCTTGAAAAAGAGCTGCTGAACGTTGACGAAAAAATTTCAGGGGCCCACTCAGGGGCCCAGTCGGGGGTAGAGTGAGGGGTAGAGTCAGCAATGGTGTACCGGCGTACTTGCAAAAGGGTCGGTCACTGTGAAGAATTTAAATAAAGGTCAATAGCCGATGCTTCAAAACAATCCGGAACTGAAATCAAAAATAGACCAACTCTGGAACAAGTTCTGGAGCGGTGGCATTTCCAATCCCCTTACCGCCATTGAACAGATCACCTATCTGCTTTTCATGAAGCGGATGGACGATCAGGATAAAGAGAAGCAGGCAAGTGCCGAGTGGGCGGGCGACACCTACAGCTCCAAATTCAAGGGGATGTGGATACCACCCGAATACCGTGACAAAGAAAATCCCGAGAGTTATGCGATCGACAAAAGCACACTTCGCTGGAGTGAATTCAAACACATGCAGGCGGATGTTATGCTCACCCATGTCCAATCCAGAGTTTTTCCCTACCTCAAAGACCTGAACGGTGCTGAGTCGAAATTTTCCCACCACATGAAAAATGCGGTCTTCATCATTCCCAAGCCTTCGCTTCTGGTTGAAGCCGTTAAGACGGTTGATGAGATCTTTGAAGTGATGGAAACGGATTCGAATGAAAAAGGGCAGGCATTTCAGGATATTCAGGGTGATGTCTATGAATTTCTTCTCTCCGAAATTGCTTCAGCAGGTAAAAACGGCCAGTTCCGTACACCGCGCCACATTATCAAAATGATGGCTGATCTTGTAGAGCCTCAGCTTGGGCACACTATTGCCGATCCCGCATGTGGATCAGGGGGATTCCTGCTTGGGGCCTATCAATATATCGTTACGCAGTTGGCAATTCGTGCCGGCAACAAGAGTCTTCTCCCCGACGAAGACGGATTTCTTCGCACCTCCGTTTCTGCGGGTCTTACTGAACACGCAAGAAGCATTCTGAGCAAAACTCTTTTCGGTTACGATATCGACAGCACCATGGTTCGTCTTGGTCTGATGAACCTCATGATGCACGGGATTGACGAGCCTGAAATTGACTATAAAGACACCCTGAGCAAGAGCTTTACTGAAGAGTCCTGCTACGACATAGTCATGGCCAATCCTCCCTTCACCGGCAGCATTGACAAAGGCGACATCAACGAAAGCTTTACCCTCTCCACCACCAAGACTGAGCTGTTGTTTGTCGAAAACATCTATCGGCTGCTGAAAAAAGGTGGAACAGCCTGCGTTATTGTACCGCAAGGCGTGCTCTTTGGCTCCGGCGGTGCATTCAAGGATTTACGCAAACTGCTTGTGGAGCGGTGCGACCTGAAAGCGGTAATCACCATGCCGAGTGGCGTATTCAAACCCTATGCTGGGGTTTCAACCTCAATTCTGCTCTTTACCAAAGTTTGGGGCCCGCTGGACAAGGTTAGCAAACCAGCGACAGAGTTTGTCTGGTTCTACGACATGAAGTCTGACGGCTATTCGCTGGATGATAAACGAAGCAAGCAGGATGGGTTTGGCGATCTGCTTGATATTGTCGAAAAATTTAAAAAGCGAAACGCACAGCACGACTACGATAGAACTGAAAAGTGTTTTATGGTTTCCCGTTCAGAAATTGAAGGAGAGGGTGGGTATGATCTTTCGATTTCCCGTTATAAAACGGATGTTTTTGAAGAGGTTGTCTACGAAAGTCCTTCGGTTATTCTGGATAAACTCATTGCAGCAGAGGTGGGGGAGATTGATGATGCTGAACTTGCAAATATTCAGAGTGGTATTGTAAGGGAGCTGCTTGAGCTCAAGGGGATGATCGGATGAAAGAAAATGAAATTACTCTTCGCCCTCAGTTTATCGGGCAGATCAAAGAGATCATTACACTGGCTCGGGAAAATGCTGTTCGTGCAGTTGATCATCACAGGGTTCTCATGTACTGGAATATTGGCAAGAGCATTCTCGAAGAGGAGCAACAGGGAAAAGAGCGGGCGGAGTACGGAGCTTATCTGATCAAAACACTTTCTCAGGTATTGGAACCTGATTATGGCACAAATTTTTCTGTTCGCCAATTAGAGCTTAGTCGCCAATTTTATCGTGTCTTTCCAATTGCGAACGCACTGCGTTCGCAATTGAATTGGACGCAATACCGCTATCTCATTCGTATTGATGATGAAAGTAAAAGAGAATATTATATCGCTGAAGCCACCAAAAACAACTGGACTGCCCGGCAACTTGAACGGCAGATAAACAGCCAGCTTTACGAGCGACTTTTGTTAAGCAGCGACAAAGAACGGGTGCTCTCGGTTGCCCGTGGCGAGCAGCAACCCGAAAAAGCGACCGACATCATTAAAGACCCCATGTTTCTGGAGTTTTTAGGCTTGAAACGTGAGAGCGCCTACTACGAAAAAGATCTGGAACAGGCAATCATCACCCAGTTGCAGGAGTTTTTGCTGGAGTTGGGCAACGGGTTCACTTTTGTGGCCCGCCAACAGAGAATCCACCTTAAAGGCGACGACTTCTTTATTGATCTTGTTTTTTACAATCGCCTCTTACGTTGTTTTGTCATTATCGAACTCAAGACGCATAAGCTGACCCACCAGGATTTGGGACAGTTACAGATGTATGTCAACTATTATGACCGATACGAAAAACTGCCCGAAGAGAATCCGACGATAGGTATTCTGCTTGCTGCCGACAAAAATGATGCGGTCGTAAAAATTTCCCTGCCGGAGGATAACCAGACCATACTGGCGAGTCAGTACAAGCTCTATTTGCCAAGTGAAGAGGTGCTCAGGGAGCACTTGGTCAGGGAGATGAAGGCGATTGAGGGGAGGGGATATGAAAACGATTAAACTCGGTTCTCTCATCACGATATCAAAAGGGAAGAAGCATACTATTACTGATATGCCATCTTCTCAATCAAAAAGAGTGCTTGGTATTGATGATTTACGAAACGACACCTTAATCAGAATGACAGATGATCAAGGCGGTGTGCTTGCTTGTGAAAATGATGTTCTGATCGCATGGGATGGCGCTAATGCCGGCACTATAGGGTATGGAAAGCAGGGATATATTGGTAGCACAATTTCTCGTCTTCGTTTACATGATAAATCAAAATTTTACACCCCATTCATCGGGATTTTTTTACAGTCAAATTTTAACTATTTGAGGAAAACCTCTACCGGCGCAACGATTCCGCATATAAGTCGAAATGCATTAGAAAGTATTCTGATACCTGTTTTTGAGTATGGCGACCAAATCCGCATTGCAACCCTTCTTTCCAAAGTTGAAAACCTTATTTCCCGCCGACGCGAGCAACTCAAACAGCTTGACGAACTGCTCAAAAGTGTTTTTCTGGAGATGTTTGGCGATCCGGTCAGGAATGAGAAGGGGTGGGAGAAAGTGGCTTGTAAAGATGTAGTTGACATTCTGACCGGGTATCCATTTAAAAGTGACAGCTATGTCGATGATCCGACACAGATGAGACTATGTGGTGGACTGATAATAGACCCATCTCGAATTGAATGGGGCAAGTGTAACTATTGGCCCAATGAAATTGAAGAAGGGCTTGACAGGTACATACTCGAATCTGGTGACATTGTACTTGCCATGGATCGTCCGTGGATTTCCAGTGGCCTAAAGGTTGGAATAATTAATGAATATGGGGCGGGGTCACTACTTGTACAGCGTACAGCGAGGCTTCGAGGGAAGGGACTGAATCAGTTTTTTTTGTATCAACACTTTAGGGACCACTCGTTTGCTCAGCATTGCAAACCAACAGAAACAACAGTGCCGCATATAAGCATTAAAGATATTCAAACATACCAGTTAATCTGTCCAGCAATATCAATTCAGAGCCAATTCGCCAATATCGTTGAAAAGGTTGAAGGCATCAAATTCCACTATATCCAAAGCCTCACCGAACTTGAAAACCTCTATGGCGTACTCAGCCAACAGGGGTTCAGCGGTAAACTGGATTTATCACGGGTGCGACTTGTCCAAGAGGGTGAACCAATTAGCATGGTTTCAGCTTTGTGTAATTCCGAAAGTTTGTTTCAGAAAGAAACAGTAGCCCCTCCTGTATGAGGTAGATTAGTCTAATCAATGTTATGCATAAGGAAAAATAATGGTCATCGGTTTAATGGAGCAACTCACACACAGTACAGTTAGGATTGAAACGACTCTGCATGATGGAAGTATTTCAACGGGAACTGGCTTTTATATGAATTTTCTCCAAAAAGAAGACACATGTATTCCCGTTATTGTAACGAATAAGCATGTCGTTGCAAATGCAAACATTGGCTCATTTCATGTTACGTTGGCTAATAAAGAGGGGCTTCCAGATATTGGCAACCATCAGTTATTTCGGTTTGCCAATTTTGAAAATCAGTGTGTCAAACACCCAAATCCGAGCGTTGACTTGGTAGCTTTTCTGATCGGGCCACTTGTAAACCAAGTACAAGAATCTGGTGCCAAACTTTTTTATATACCATTACTTACCGATTTAATTCCAATAGATGCAGAACGCGAGAGCTATTCGTCTATGGAAGATATTGTTATGATCGGATACCCAGACGGAATTTGGGATGCAAAGAATAATCTCCCTGTTATCCGTAAAGGCATAACAGCCACACACGCTAATATTTCGTGGAATGGAAAATCTGAGTTTCTCACAGATATAGCCAGTTTTCCAGGTTCAAGTGGCTCTCCTGTATTCCTCGCTAATATTGGTGGCTACATGGATAACAAAGGGAATACTTACCTAGGTACACATCGAATTCGCCTTCTTGGTGTTCATTATGCTGGCGCAATGCATACGGCTTCAGGTGAAATAATAATAGTAACAGCACCAACTTCTAATATGCCTATTCCCATAACGCAGATACCAAATAATATTGGAGTAGCGATTAATTCTAAAGAAATACTGGGACTTGAGGCAGAAGTTGAGAGGTTGGTACGTGCAAATGCATAGCCCTGCGCCCCTGAGGGATTGTTTAACCCCTTTTTTTCTTTTTATCTCCTTGATATAAAAGCTTATGAAATGTATTTCTATTGTAGATGCAAGGTATGTTAAGGATTATCAGATCGTTCTGAAATTCAATACCGGTGAAACCGGAGAGGTTGATCTCCGTGATCTTGTCTATAAATATCCAATAGCGGAGCCATTGCGGACCCCTGAGGCGTTTTCACATTTTTATCTTGATTCCTGGCCAACTCTTGCGTGGGATTGTGGTTTCGATGTTGATCCTGAAGCACTTTATTTCAGGGCAACAGGCAAATCGCAGTGGGAAACAAAAGCATCATGAAAAAACGCCATTACTGATTCTTTTTCGTGCGGCAAGGGATGAGGCGCAACGTGGGAAAATGTCCCATGTTTAGGCAACAACAATAATTTGAGTGCCAATAAATTCTGTTTCCAGCACTGGCTCTCCATCCTCAAGCAACATTTCGACTACTTCCTGAAGGTTTTGATGGAGTTCATCCATGGTTTCCCCTTGTGTGTGTGCTCCCTGGAATCCGGGGATAACCCCAACAAAAAGACCACTCTCTGTACAGCGTTCAACAATTGTCGTGTAATTTCTCATTGTAAGCTCTATATATTCATCAGGTTATTTCGCCTAACATGCAGCAATAACCGGATGATCCAGTTTCCGACTTGCATATTGGAGTACAGCCACAATGTCTTCTTTTTCAAGGTCAGGAAGTTCTTCGATAATCTCATCATAAGAAAGACCTGCAGCCAGTAAATCCAGAACATCGACTACTCTTATGCGTAACCCTCTAACACATGGTCTACCAACACATTGTTCTGGATTGAACGTGATTCTTATTCGCCAGTCAGTCATAGGTTTGCATTTAAGTGCACTCTCTTTCAAATGTAATGAAATAAAAATATGGAAGAGTAAGCTTGAGGGGGATAGAATCCTCAGCTTATTGAAGGTGATATATTTCGCATGATCATCAGCGTGCCGCAATTTGGAGAAAATCCTTCAAACACTCTCGGACGTGAGCCAGCGGAAGTTTCTTCGGGGCCAGAGTCGATTTTTGAAAAAAGCGAACCCTACTTCACCTTCCACTGCAAAGGGTCAACACTTAACAGCCATTTCAGCGTCCGATTGATACCATCATCCTGAGTTACTCCAGGCGACCAGCCAAGAACCCTTCGGGCTTTTGATGCATCCGGTGCTGCATGTGAGGCAAGCAGAGTCACTGCCTGAGGGGTGAGTAGAGGGCGCTTCGAACTCCTGATTATCCGGTAGAGCACTTCCAACATTCCGGAGAGGAAATAGACGAGGTTATAAGGCAGGTACAATGAGGGTGGCGGCGAATGAATCGCTGATGCTATCCGTTCGCACACTGCTTCAAATGTTATTGGTTCACCATCATAGGCAAGGAAATCTTCTCCCTCAGCACAGGGGTGCTCTGCCGCAAGCATCAGGAGATCAATAAGGTTATCAATATAGACCAGGCTTATAGGGGCATGATGTGACCAGTAAAAGAACTGGCGGCGTCGGATACCATCGGCAAGCAGGGGAAATAGCGTGCGATCCCCAGTACCATAGACCCAGACAGGGTAAACAATGGATGCAGGCATTCCCTGTGCTATATGCTCCCAGACTACCTCATTCCCCTTGATTTTGGTATCGGGATATGACTGGTTTCGGCTGGAATAGGGAGTTTTTTCATTGACCAGCTCAAGCCTGGAATGATCGAATGATTCATAGGTACTTATGTGAACCAAGCGCTTAACCTTATACTGGAGTACTGCTTCGCAGATGTTCCTTGTGCCGCCGATATTGATATCCCTGAAATCCTTGAGAGATCCCCAATCCGACGTTAGGGCCGCTGAATGAAACACCAGATCAGCTCCATTTACCGCCCTGTTAACTGCTTCGGCCTGACGAATGTCGCCTTCAACTACCTCCACGCCCTCCAGTTTAAGCCCGGCAATTGAGGCATTTCCTTTCCTGACAAGAGCCTTCACTCTGTATCCTTGCTGCATGCAGCGCTTCACCAGATGCGATCCGATGAACCCCGATGCTCCTGTAACCAGTGCAACTGTCATGATGAGGTTATAGAATGTTTAAGATTTAATCGTTAACAGTACTTATAACTACATCCCATCTGAAAAGGTAAAGATTTTATCTCATTTTTCAGCAGATAAATTGATGCAAGGATATGTTCAATTAACCCCAATTCTCTCACTCACTACTTCGAAACTCCATTACTCTTCAGCCACTCTTGAGCATCCGTATTCCCAAGCCTGGCAGCCTGAATCAAGTCTGCCGTGGCTCCTTGTTTATCTCCACTGTCAAGTCTTAACGCGGCTCGATTGATGTAAGCCGGAACAAATGACGGGTTAATCTCAAGAGCCTTGGTAAAGTCACTTGCGGCCCCTTGAGCATCCCCTAAATCAGTTTTTACGCTGCCCCGGTTGGTGAACGTATCAGCAGATTTCGGGTTGATTTCAATAGACTTTGTAAAGTCAGCCAGAGCGCCCTGTTTCTCTCCGGAGCTGTATTTTGCAGCTGCCCTGCTGTTGTATGCATCGGCAAATTTCGGGTCAAGCTCAATGGCTTTTGTGTAGTCGGCAATCGCACCCTTAAAATCATTAGTCCCGAATTTCACTTCAGCACTTGAAAAAAAGCTTTTGGCATCATCTGCGGCATTAGCGCTTGCTGTATTACCTGTAAGCATTATGGCGATTATCGCTGCAAAAAGAATCCGTACAGAATTGTTCATTGGATACTCGTAACTGAAGTTGATGGGATTGTAGTAATTCAATACGTTAGCCGGCTATCTCCTGTGACGCAGCTCAAAGGTGAATATATGGTCTTTACCAATGGAGAACAAAAAATCGGTACTTGTCCCGCGTTACTGAAACGAATAACCAATCGTGACTGAATTTCTCATCGCGCCTGTAATTTTTTTTGAAATAACGTAGCACAAATATTAAATTTGTGCCATTACAATGTGTTGTTATAAAAGGGTTTCAGAATAATCTGCAGGGTAACAGGGAGGAGGTACATGCATATACCTGATGGATATTTAAGCCCCGCGACCTGCATGGTATTCGGTGCCGTTATGATCCCGATATGGTCGGCAGCTTCCAAAGCGGTAAAGACAACATTGAGTGTCCGCCAGGTTCCCTATCTGGCGATTGGCGCAGCCTTCAGTTTTGTGATCATGATGTTCAATGTGCCCATCCCCGGTGGTTCGAGCGGTCATGCAGTCGGTGGAGTCCTTGTCGCCATTCTTATAGGGCCATGGGCAGCCTGCATTGCCGTTACCGTTGCCCTGGTGATTCAGGCGCTCTTGTTTGGCGATGGAGGTATTACAGCCATCGGGGCCAACAGTTTCAACATGGCCTTTGTGCTTCCTTTTATCGGCTATTATGTTTATAAAATCATCAGCTCCGGAAGCCCGGCAGGCTCAACCCGGCGTATAATTGGAGCCGGCGCAGGGGCCTACGCGGGCATTTGTGCGGCAGCTCTCTTTGCCGGTATCGAATTCGGGCTCCAACCTCTGCTCTATCATACGGCAAATGGTCAGGCGTTGTACTGCCCTTATGGTCTCAATGTTGCCGTGCCCGCAATGCTTTTTGGTCATCTTCTTTTCATCGGATGGGTGGAAGTGATTGTGACCGCATTGGCTGTAAAATATTTACAGAAGCAGGATGCTGTTTTTTTTGATGGAGGCATATCATGACGCTTACCCGAAAATTATGGATAGGCATTGGTGTGTTAATTGTACTTTCACCGCTTGGGCTTATTGTGCCCGATTATTTTAAGGCGGGTCCGGCCTGGGGGGAGTGGGGTATGGATGAAGTGCAGAAAATGACCGGATATGTTCCAAAGGGTTTTCAGAGACTCTCCGCACTATGGAAAGCCCCTTTGGAGGGTTATGCTTTTCAGGGATGGGAAGGAAAAGATCCCTTTTCTACGAGTTTTGCATATATCATCTCAGCGATTGCCGGCATCGCAATCATAGCCGTAGTGGCGTTTTTAATAGGCAGGGTATTGGCAAAAGAGCATGAGTAACCCTTTACACAAGAAGCATGATTTTATTGAGCGTTCAATCTTGAGCGCTCTTGCGTTTTTAAAAGATGCCACACTGTCGGAAGAGTACGCAAATCGCAAAGGTTTCTTGCAGTCGCTGGACCCCAGGTTCAATACCATCTCTTTTTTAGCGTTTCTTGTTACCGCAGTCTCTTTAAAAAGTGCACTCTTGATTTCCTCTCTCTATCTTTTGTGCCTGATACTTGCCACGTTGTCCGGAATTCCTATCAGGAAATTCCTTTTAAGGACTCTCATTTTCATTCCCTTGTTTTCTCTTTTTATTGTGCTTCCAACCCTGTTCAGTTTCGTGACGCCAGGTGAGCCAGTGTGGTCGTTCCATGTTGTCGGGATCACTGGCATCATTACCCGTCCCGGTCTGGATGGAGCTGTTTTGTTTGTGGTCAGGGTAGCTGCCTCAGTCTCGCTGGTCGTTTTATTGTCGATGACGACCCGGCACTCGGAATTATTAAAAGTGTTAAGGGTATTCGGTATTCCACAGGTTTTTGTATTGACGGTATCGATGTCTTACCGCTATCTCTATCTCTTTGCGACCATGATCGAAAATATTTTTACCGCTGTTAAAAGCCGTGTCGGGGTAGTCTCGCATCACCGGCATGGACAGAATATTGTAGCCTGGAATATTGCCAACACATGGAACAGAACCACGCAAATGAGTGAAGATGTCTATATGGCAATGCTATCAAGGGGCTACACCGGCGAGCCCCGGCTCCTCTCTGCATTTCACGCGAAACCTCAGGATTGGCTCTGGCTGTTGTGCGCAGTGGTCATCTGTGCATTCCTGTTTTATAAAGGATATACCCTATGAGCGACACTGTTTTTGAAGTGCAGGATGTGCATTACTCCTATCTGGGAAAATTCCCGGCACTGAGCGGTGTGAATATGACCATCCGGTCAGGAGAGAAGATTGCTGTTATTGGTGCTAACGGAACAGGGAAGTCAACCTTGCTGCAGCTCCTGGACGGACTGATTTTCCCTGATCGTGGTACTGTGACTGCCTTCGGTGAAAGGCTGCTTGAACATTCGGAGGTGTATGAAAAAGCAGCACACCGCTTTCGGCAAAGGGTTGGCCTTGTTTTCCAGAATGCAGATATCCAGTTGTTCTGCCCGTCGGTTAGAGAGGACATTGCCTTTGGTCCATTGCAGTTCGGCGTGGCTGAGGGAGAAGTTAACCGGCGAATCCTTGAAGTCGCCGAAGTGTTGGATATCCAGCATCTGTTGGACAGGGTTCCCCATCAATTAAGCATCGGAGAGAAACGGCGGGTTGCAATCGCCTCAGTTCTTGCAATTGATCCAGATGTCTATCTATTTGATGAACCCACAGCAGGGCTCGATCCTTTAACTGTCCGGCACATTATTGATTTTATTGTCAGTGCCAATCAGCGAGGCAAGACCATTATCACCGCTACGCATGACCTGCACATTATCGGGGAAATAGCCGATACGGTCTATGTGTTCGGGCGGAACAAAAGTATTGTCAGTGGAGGCTCTGCAGAATCTATTTTGAATGACCGTTCACTCCTTGAGTCGAATAACCTTATTCATATTCATCGACACCACCATGATGGCAGGGAGCATGTCCATCAGCATCTTCCGCTGGAGCCGCATGACTAGCTGTAGACATTGAGTTCCCATAAAGAAATCCCATAATTTTTCAGCCGTTTTGAGCTAAAACATCACCTTTCTGACGGGGCAGGATTGATGACTGCCTCGTCAGCGAGCATGATTTTTTCCGGGTTAGAAAGTCTGTGTTAAACCCACATTAAACGAACGACCCTGTCCTGCAAGTGACTCAATTAAGTTGAGTCTTTTACCTGCCAGACTTTGATCGTAGTTGATGCCTCCGAGTGGGAGATAATAGAACCTGTCAAACACGTTCGTAATACCAAAGTCCAGACGGAGGTTTTTCCATTGGTATGCAGTTCTTAGATTGAGCAGCATAAAGCCGGGAGTCGTTGGCTCTTTGCGGAGAGCATCGGCCTCTGTTTTTCCGCTGACTAGCTGCATCTCAACCCCATTAGTCCACCCGGAAATTTTCTGTTCCAGCGTAAGCGAACCATTCAGTGGCATCATGTGGTAGAGAGAGTTACCTGTGTCAGAGTTACTGCCATGTACATAGCCAAGAGCGCCATTAAGTTGGCCGTGTCCAAAACTGCCGTTATCCCATACGCCAACTTTTCCCGACACATCCAGTCCATAAATCCTGGCATCGTGGTTGGCAAACTGAAGGATATTGCGAACTTCACTTCCTCCTGTCCATGTTTTGCTGCCGTAATAGTTGACGTCTATGTAATCTGAGACATAGCTGTAATAAGGAGTTATCTTTAACTCCCAGCTTTTGCGTGAACTGTCGTGCCATTCTGCCGAGAGGCTCACGGTATTAGCAACTTCCGGTCTAAGGTTAAGATTGCCTACATACCCATTGCCGTCACCGGCCCAGTTGATCATTCCGCTGCACATCCAGCTGGTTGACCATGCATAGCGCTCGTAGAGGTTTGGAGAGCGGGTTTTGCGGCCGTAGCCGACCTCATAGGTTGCATTTGATGTGGGTTCGAATCTGGCCTGGGCGGTTATGTCGAGGTTGTTGTCGTTGCGGGCATGATCCTGTGCATTAAAGGCATTTGAATCGCGCAGATAATTTGTAATCATCATACCTGCCATGTTCGAATTATTATAGCCTTGTACATTACCGGTATTCATCCGCACCAGTTCACCGCGTAAACCCAGAATTGTTGTCACCTCTTTGGTTACTTTTGATTCCCATTCAGCAAAAAGACTGTAGCGATCACGACGCCCATCATTGATATTAACGAAGGTGTTAGGCCCCATAGAGCCTAGTGTCGCGGAAATCGGCGGCCATGAGTCGTTAAGGGTAAAACGATGGAATTCATGTCCGAGGCGCAGAATGTTCTTCTCTGCAAACGGGATCTCCGTTTTTAAGGAGTAGCCAAGGTCAATACCTCTGGTTTCCATCGGCATGTAGGGCATCATTACCGGTGGAGTCAGATTGATGGGCAGCTTATCGTCGCCTGAATCCATCCTGTGGTATGTGTTCTGCCAGAATGCTGTAGCATCAAGTTTTCCCCAGCCAAAGCTGTTCTTATAGCCGAGGTTGATGAATGAGGCATTGTTGTCTATCATGTCCATCCACTGGTTGACAAATCCCTGTCCGGGGATCGATTGATGGCCTGCCTTGAGGGTTAAAAGGCTGCTGTCCCCTTTTAGAGCCAAGGTTGCACCAATATTCCGCGATTCGTAATAGGTTGAGGTTACAGTATTACCATGACCATCCTTGTAGTTCTTGGCGTGATCAATGGAGCCAGTAACTCCAAAGCTAAGGTTGCTGTTTGCGACTGCGCCCGAAAATGCAGCCCCTGTGCTCTGGTTGATGCTTCGGTAATAGGTCGAAGCACTGCCCGACGTTTTTACGTCCTCTCCCAGCTTGGCAAAAACCGGTTGATCCGATTCAACGTGGATGGTTCCCCCTATGTTGTCTCCACCGAAACTGACCGGCGCAACACCGGCCTTAACTCCGATGCTGCTCACATTTGAAGGAGCAATGTACGACAACGGTGGATTCATGTGGTTTGCACAGGCCGATGTCAGGCACATACCGTCAACGTATATGATTAAACGATCATCCCCCAGTCCGTGAACAATCGGCAGGCTCGAAACACCACCCCCTGTGGCAAGTGCGACTCCAGGTTCGTTCTTAAGTAACGATGCCGTATCACTGGTTTTCAGGCGCCTGGATGCCAGTGGTGCCTCTGTTTTTTCTGAGTTCCCCGTAATAACCGTTTCCGGGCCAATTGCCTCTATACACAATGCCGGTAAGGGCACTGCCGAAGCGGTCAGTAGAAAGACGAGCGGTCTTATAAATATAGATTGTGATTTTCTCATATCGATTAGTAAACAAATGGTTTAAATAAATGGAGACAATAAAAGTCAACCCTGTACTACAGAGAGAGGTTGCCCGGGATTGTTTCCAATCAGTATAAAATTAATAGACAACTCATGCATTCAACCGAATGCAAAGCATGGCAAGTCAGAACGCTCTCAATAACTCTAAGTTTGGTATGTGCGTTCAAATATGAAAAGTGAAGCTAAGCGTTCGGCGGATGGTCGATTTGGCGAAAGACGCCATCGAGTAAAAAAGAAGAGGGAGCGAAGGTAAATATATGACTATTGCTTGTGGTCAGCGGAGCGTGTTGCAGGTCAGCGAGAATGCCAGGCATTGCGTTGAGCAATTCTTGCTGGGTTTTGGTTGGTATCTGCTTCTCAGTTGGTACTGACTCGGTCTCACTGGTAGCAGCGATTTTTTTCTGGAGGAAACAGTGCCCGTCGCATTCCATGGTCTTCTTTTCGCAGGCAGTTTCAGCTATTGCCTTTTGATTTAAAAAGAAGAGCGCGTAACAGACGAAAACACTGTTAATCTGGATAAGCATCCCGACAAGCATCAGAACTGCAATGGATCGGGTTGCTGCACTCATAAATTACATAAGTTGTTTTAGGTATATTTTAATGTATTTCAAAAGATAGCAGATGAATTGTTGAAAACATAATATCCCCAGCCATTCTAAGGGTTTGGAAATGATATGCTCATAAACATTGGGCCTCCTGACAACTGCCACCCCAGTAAAATTATTCAGCAATAAAAATCATTCCCCAACGAGTTGCTGATTCCTGAGTAGCTTTTTTTCCGGAATTAAGTTTTGTCTGGTTAGATACAGTTGCACCTGTGAAGTGTGCACGATCAATGTTTGCGCGCCAGAGATTTGCACCCCGAAGGTCCGCACCACCAAGATCTGCACGCTCTAAGTTAGCTTCCTGAAGGTCGCATCTCCTTAAGTCGGCAAATCGCAGATCGCACTTACTCATGTCCGATGCCCGAAAACTCGAAGCTGAGAGTATCGCATGGTTTAAATCGGCATAACTGAGATTTTTGTGATCCAGTGGCGCTTCCTTGAGTTGAATGCTCATACTTTTTTCCTGTTTTCGCATTTTATTCCAGTCGAACACATTCCTTTTCAGTTTATCGAACAGCGTTCTGTCATAAGCCACATGAACAGATGCATCTGCATTACTCCATATATTTTGTGCAACAATATCCTTTTTTGAGCTGGAAATATTGCTTTCCTCAATAGGGCGTTCTATCACCCGTTGATCAGCATGCCCAGGGGGAAGAACGATTCCCGACCTTTTTTCATCTGCTGAAACAGTTTTGACAGAAGATGATACAGGATGCTCGACAACCATAACAGCAGAATGTTCTTCTGCCCATGCTTTGGAAGCAAAACTGCCTGTATCGAGAATCGTTGTTTCTGATACCTTCGCACCAGTTAGCGTTGCACGGCTGAGATTTGCTCTCCAAAGGTAGCTGCCTCTTAAATCCGATCCGTTGAGATTTGCATGCACAAGAGTAGCCTCTCGGAAATTGCATCCCTGAAGATCCGAATCCTTCATATTGACATTCGAGCAATCTGCTTTTTTAAACACGGCTTTTTCGAGAACTGCATTATGAAAATCCGCACCATCCATCAATGCGTTTTCAAAATCAGCACCACTTAACACGGCGTTCGCCAGATTAGCTTTGATCAGCATAGTGCTTTTGAAAAGAGCATTTTCAAGGAGAGCGTTCTGCAGATTGGCATTGCTGAGATCAGATTGGCTGAGAATTGCTCTGGATAAGTTTGCATTGTGTAAATCAACTCTTCTTAGATTTTTCCCCTTAAGGTTAGCTCCTGACAGGTCGGGGATAAACTCTTTGTGATCATCTCTCATCTTGTTCCATGATGCCACTCCTGAATTAAGAGACTCGAGATGAGCTTTATTAAAAGCAGTTGCCTTTAATGACAGAGTGCTCGCAAGAGTAGTATAGAGGAGAACAATCAGGAAAAAACGCACTGTTATATAGTTCATAAATAAAGCTTATGTGTTGGTACCGAATAATTCGATTGAAGTTCAATCTCCCAAAGTGAAGAAAATAACCAGAAACAAAAAAAACGTTCCATGGGAAGAAGGCTTTTTTTTGACTGGAACTATTTTTAGAGAAAACAGAGCAGTCTGAAAAGACTTTTAATGATAGCTGCCAAACCCTGTTTCGCTGATAATGTCTTTACCAACTTCGGAATTTACCAAGTCGATAAACTTTTGGTCAGCAGCGTTTAGCAGGCCATTGGTGCTCACAACAGTCAAATGCTTCTTCATTTCTCATCGTCTTAACCTTTTAAACTAAAGCAATACAAAGGGAATTTGGGATCCAATTATTGTTCACAATCATGTGACACTCTCGTAACAATCCCTTAACAAAACGATGGTTACATTATGTGGCGCATGAAGATATGCGATTGCAAGTTCGGAATTTTTCATGTTAAGATCACACACAACCAAATCACATAATCATTATGAAGAAATTAGCATTATTGGTCGGTCTGGCAGCCTCCCTCGGGTACAACAATGCGCAGGCTGTTGACCTGAACTGGGCAGGCGATGTTCGCTACCGCTACCAGACTGAAAAAACTGATACTGGCAATGCTGCGACTACAGATATCACCCGTAACCGTCACCGTGGCCGTCTTCGTTTGGGCGCAAACGCCTGGGTCAACGAAGAGTTGTCAGCCGGTGTCCAGCTCGCAACAGATGATATAACACAGACCACATCAACTGGAACTGGTAACGGTTTATGGTATGCTAATGAAACAACCTCACGCAACCAGACCTTTGGCAATACGTTTCATGCCAGTCCCGTCTTTTTGAATGAATACTTTATCGACTACCATCCAGCCATGCTCGGTGGCGACGTCAACGTAATCCTTGGAAAGAGAGCCGTTGCAAGCACTCTTACTGTTGTCAACGATCTCGTATGGGACAGCGATCTTACCTTTGAGGGAGCAACCCTTCAGTACGGAAAGGATGCCGCAGGCAAAGAAAAAGACGGTCTATGTGCAGTTATAGGATACTACCCGCTTAACGAAGTTAACGGTACAGCACCAGTTCCTAGCGCAACAGGTACACCAACCCGAGTTGATGATGCATACCTTTTTGCTGCACAGGCAAGCTATAAAGGTGAATTCAGTGATCTCAACTATCAGGTAGGTGCCGCCTATTATGACTATGTGAATTTCGATTATAACGGCATGATCATAAAAGGAACAAACAACTATAGCGGAAAAGACTTCAATATTGTTGAACTGTTTGGAAAAGTCGGCGGCCAGATTACTGACACGCTTCCATGGCAGATCACTGGGCAGTATGCCTTCAACACTGCGACGAATAATGGTGCTCGCTATACCGCTATCGACGAAAATAACAGAAAGAGCTACCTTGTTGAGGCAAAAATCGGTGATGCCAAGCAGGTTGGACAGTGGTTCACTTCCGCTGAATACGCCTATATCGAGCAAGATGCAGTTACCGGCTTCACGGATTCAGACCGTAACCGTGGTACACAGGTAAATCTTAAAGGTATCAAGATAGGCGCAGCTTATCATCTTGTGCAGAACATGACTCTTGGCGTGAATTATTTCAGGTTCAATAATATCATCGGCAATACTGTTCCTACCACTAACCTCTTCTGGGTAGATGCTTCTGTAAAGTTCTAAACTTTGTGTGTTGTTCTTTCGTTGTTGTATAGTTTCGGGTCTGGTTTGCAAGGCTGTTTCTAATGCTGATGGGCAGCCTTGTATATCCGGTTTATGAACAACAATCTTTTTCACTTTACATTTTATTAACTCAATCTTGACAATCACTATGAAACTTTTCAAAAAAATACTTTTAAGTGCGACAGTCTTTGGCGTTATGGCCTCTGGCACAGCCCATGCAGCAGGTAAAATTGTTATTGACGGTTCGACCACAGTTGGTCCTATCGCAAAAGCGTTTGCCGATCATTTTACTAAAACAACAGGCGTTCAGGTAACGGTAAGTGAGTCCGGTTCAGGTAACGGCGCAAAAAGCCTTATCAACAAAACCTGTGACATCGCAACCATGTCGCGTCCAATGAAAGACAATGAACTTGCTGCAGCAAAAGGCAAAGGCGTCAACCCTGTAGAGCACGTTGTGGCCCTTGACGGTCTTTCTATTGTTCTGCATCCAAGCAACCGCGTCAATGCGCTTTCAAAAGCTCAGATCCGCGGAATTTACATGGGTAAATATACCAACTGGAGCCAGATTGGCGGACCAAATGCCGGTATAGTTGTCATCCAGCGCGAATCAAACAGTGGAACAGCTGACTCGTTTAAAGAACTGGTTATGGGCAAGGATAATCCAATTTCCAAGAAAGCAGAAACCCAGGCAAGCAATGGCGCAATCAAGAGCCGCGTTTCAACTACTCCCGGAGCTATCGGATATATCGGCCTCGGTTTTGTTGATAACTCTGTAAAAGCAATTCTGGTTGACGGTGTAGAGTCTGACGTTAAAACAGTCAAAAATGGCACCTACCCAATTCACCGTCCGCTCTTCATGTACACCAACGGTCAGCCAACCGGTGTTGTAAAGCAGTTCATTGACCTGACAAAAACCGAAGCAGGCAAACGCATCATCAGTGAAACCGGATTTGTCAATTATCATTAATTTTTGACAATAAAGACTCGTTGCACTGCAAAGGTACATTAGAGTACAAACAGCCACCTCTCTATAAGGTGGCTGTTTGGTTTTAACTATAAATAGTTACATGAAAAAAAGTTGATGGACGGGATGGTTTCGAACATCTATAATTGTTGAACAAATTCCATCACGTCTGGACTCGCGTGGACCTCTTTCCTGATAATGAGTTATAATCTAAGGTTACCTGTTCAACATAGGTGTTACACAGTTGCCGGTTCCGCAGTAACGGTTAAGAATAAAAATCACCAAAAAAGTCAAGGTATTCTGACTATAATTGTAACAACAACATATTATGTCAAATCCAATGCTACTTGTTATCGAGGACGACCAGAACCTCTCGAAACTCCTTGAATACAATCTCGTCCGTGCCGGCTTTACATGTCATCTATCAGGTTCCGGTGAAGATGGACTTGAACAACTTGCAGCGAAAAATATTGATTTGGTCCTGCTCGATATTATGCTGCCAGGAATAAACGGCTTTGACGTATGCCGGAGTATAAGACAAAATCAACTCTACAAAGATCTGCCGATCATCATGCTCACCGCAAAGGGAGAGGAAATAGACAGGATTCTCGGATTTGAACTCGGAGTCGACGACTATGTTGTCAAGCCATTCAGCCCTCGTGAGCTCACCCTCAGAATACGCGCTATTCTCAATAGAGAGCGTCGAAAAGCCGGAAAAGTTCAGGAGGTGCTCAAGGTTGCCGGTCTGGAAATCGATTTAACTCGTCACATTGTTACGCTCGAAGGTCGTGAGCTTGTACTGACCCTTATGGAGTTCAAACTACTTGTTGCATTGATTAAAAGGAAGGGAGAGGCCCAATCCAGGGAAATGCTTCTCAGCGATGTATGGAACGTTGATAAAACACTCAATACGAGAACTATCGATACCCACATTACCAGAATCCGTGAAAAACTCGGCGATACAGGTCGTATGATTAAAACAGTACGTGGACTTGGCTATAAACTTGAGGAAAAAGAGGGAACCACCAATGCGGAGTAAGGTTTTTATAAAACTGGCCGTTGTTATCAGCATACTTGTTTTTTCAGCCTCTGCGATCAGCTATCTCTTCCATAGTCGTCAGTTGACCTGTATTCTGACCTCCGAAATAAAAAAAGAGCTGCGTAAGGATCTTCTTTACAACAAGCAGCTTCTTGACCGCAATCCCCTTGAGATGATGTCATCAGGCACTTCAGATGCATGGGCAAATCGTCTTGGGGGCACTCTTGATATCAGGGTCACGCTCATTGGTCTTGATGGTCGAGTCATTTGTGACTCCTTTATTCCGCAAAACAAACTTTCTGCAGTTGAAAACCATCGTGACCGGCCGGAAGTTATGTCAGCTTTTTCAACAGGGTATGGTGAAGACACCCGCCTGAGTCAAACAGTAAAAGAGCAGATGCTCTATATGGCAGTTCCTGTGGGTTTCCCAAAATCCTACGCCGCTCTCCGGTTTTCCAAGCCTCTCTACGATTTAGGTCTCTTCAATATCGGAATAAACAAAAACATCGGCCAGGACTTCTTTCTCACATTTCTATTCTCCCTAATTGCTGGTGTTGTAGCCTCTTTATTTCTTACCCGGCCACTCATAACGCTTGCTGAAATCAGTCGGCAAAGCAGGTCCGGTTACTTTCCGGACAACACTACTCTTTATCGCAATGATGAAATTGGTTCAATTGCTCATGCATTCAAGGGAATGATGGATGAAATCAGCAATTTGAAGCGTCTCGAGGAGTGGTATCAGGCTGTTTTTTCTGGTATTCGCGAGGCTATAATCGTTACCAATGCTGCCGGTGATATCATCATGGTCAATCCGGCTGCATCGAGAATGTTCCGCATCGATGGTGACATGTTCAAGGTCCGGCCTGTCAGGCACCTGTCTGACAACAAGCTGCAGGAGCTTTTTGCCAGAGTTCACAGCAGCCATATAACACTCCTCAAAGAAGAGAGGTCACTGACAAGCTCAAAAGGACTGCGTACCATGGAAATCAGTTCGATGCCAGTGATGAAAGAAGGTCGATTCGATGGCACAGTTTTTCTCCTGAACGACATTACCAAACTCCGTAATCTTGAAAGAGTACGAAGAGATTTTGTCTCCAGCGTCTCACACGAACTCCGCACTCCGCTCTCAATCATCAGTGGCTATACTGAAACGCTGCTTGACGGAGCAATGCATGACTCCGAACATGCCGCTGAATTTCTTAAGATTATTCTGGATGCAACAGTACAGCTTACGGCCCTGGTAAACGATGTGCTTGACCTGTCAAGGATAGAGTCTGGTCAGATTGTCTATCAGTTCACGCCTGTGGATATAAACAGTGTTATTAACAAATCCATTGCCTTGTTAAAACTGGCGCTTGAAAAAAAGCATATCAAGCTGGACCTCCATATTCCACAAGACCTTCCTGCCGTTCATGGCGATGCAGTATATCTTGAAATTGTTATTCGTAATCTCCTTGACAACGCTATTAAATATGTTAATGAGAATGGAGTAATCCTGATTTCAGCATTCCGCAGAGACAATAATGTTTATGTGGAGGTTGAGGATAATGGGGTGGGTATAGCAAAAGAGGATCTCAGCAGAATATTTGAAAGATTTTACCGTGTTGACAAGGCCCGGTCGCGCCAACTTGGGGGAACAGGTCTGGGGCTCTCAATAGTCAAGCATATTGTTCTTGCCCACAAAGGCAATGTGGAGGTTCGTTCGAGAGTAAACCAGGGCTCTGTATTCAGTGTGATTTTCCCTGTTTCTACAGACGAACAAAACCTTAAAAGCGCCTGAAGTCATGCTTTCACTGAACTAATTCACACAAGCCGGCATCCATGATAATGGTCTGGTGCAAAGGAATCCGGACTTCAGGCATGAGATGCTCAGGATAAAAACCGGCATCAAACAATTCATGATTGATAGCTATGGCATCATTGTCAACCAGCACCCTGTATGCAAGTACAAGGATCGAGCCATAGGGTTCGACTTCCCTTTGATAGATGCCGATAAGAGAATCAATTTCTCCTTCGAGCGAGGTCTCCTCCATCAGCTCCCTCAGACATCCCTCTTCAGGCTTTTCGCCAGCTTCAATAAATCCCCCGGGAAGAGACCATTCATTAAATGCAGGTTCATGGGCTCTGCGAACCACAAGGAGCTCATCCTTTCTGTTAACGGTATAGGCTATTGCTACGGGAAGAGGATTAATATAATGTATCCATGAGCATGTCGGGCAGAAATTACGTTCACGCCCCCCTATCATGGAGCGGTCGAGACCCGCACCACATAACGGACAAAATGTATAAGCTTTCATTATTTTTATAAGTGATCTTGGACGGGTAGTACCCCCCAATCAATTTTGCAAATCCGGTACTCCTCATAATCAGCCACTAAACGATTGTATTTTCCCGCCTCTGTCTCCCCATCAGCATTTAGCAGCTCTCTTTCAGTACAAAATGTTTTTTCTTGTCATAAAGAAAATTTTCACAGACATTTTTTGCCTGCAAACCATTCTGCGTGTTTTCAATCTCAAAATCGACTTCAACATTTTCATGAATAAACTTGAAACGATGTTCCGAGCAGATATGTGAATAATGAACAAAAATATCCGCCCCACCATTAGGGTTGATAATAAAGCCATACCCTTTTTTCTTGTTAAACCACTTCACTTTACCTGTAGCCATATCAATCTGATTTAAAGATTCAACTTAACTGTAAGGGTAAGCTTGCATATCGATACTACAATAGAACATAAGACCACGATTTAATGTACTGCTTGCATTGACTGCTAATTGTTACATGTCGGTGAACAGTCACACCCCTCTCTATAGTTTCAGGTCTGTCACAATAACGGCACCGTGAAACCGCCTGTCAGGAAAAACCACTCTCCCTTTGGAATTGATAACCAGATGGGGAAAAGAGGATTTCTCAAGCATTCGAAGCACTTTTACCAGATCTTTTTTTCCAGCAGGCTTTATGATGATATCAGCCTGTGCATCAACTTTTTTCACATCATGGTCTTTAAGCTCCTCCTGCACAAAAAACTCGCCCTTAATTTCAGCTTTTAATTCATCCAGTCGAAGCATAACAATCTCCTTTAGCTATTATTATAAAATCGCTTACACTTTTGGTTGCAACACACTAAGCTCCCGTAATCTTCTTGAAATTCTGCTCTGTGCCATACCGGCCTTGCGTTCTATAATTCCCCTGAACCCCTCAGTCAATTCACTATACATTCTGCTCCGGCTGTCCTTGATTCTGCTGTAAAGCTTCAAAATATCAAGGGTCAAAATAATTCTTGTAGAACTGCAGTTCAGTTCGCCAAACAAATGCTTTCCGATCACTTCAAATCCGAGTACCCGGGTATGAAAGTTGAGCGGTGAATGTTTCTCCCCTTCAAAGACATCAGTAATAAAGTGAGTGTAATCACGTTCTATAACCTCAGCCGTAGCTGCTCGCATTAAACGAAGAGCCACTCTTGGGTTTTTACGGTACTCTTCAAGAATCATGAACCTGCCGATTTCAACGTATTTCCCTGCGCTTTTCAGCTCTTCAACATCGATGCCCGGCATAAACTTTACATCATACTCTTCAGGAATATCAAAAGATGGATCATAAAGAAGGCGCATCACCCCTGCCGCCTTGCCGTTGATTGTTGCCAGAAACCACGAAACCCCATTATTTGAAAGCTCATCAGGAATCTGGTTCTGCACGCTGCTGATCCAGTTTTTTTCAACACAAAACACCCTCTTGATCACCTCCAGAGCAGCTGCACGATCGCCGGCACTCTCAACCCTGCTTACCCTTACACTTGACATAGATGCTCCTTTGGCTTAATGGTTGTTGAAGAAAATGTTATTTTCTCAGCACAAGTGCCACTCTCTCTCTTGCCGGAAAGTTCAGCAAGCGACAGCATAATTTCAGCTGTTACATCAGCAGCCATTCGATTAAGCTCTGAGGAGTAATCGCTTTTGCACGAGCTATCGGCGAGGAGTGCAAGATATTTTTCGGACTGATCCCGGAAATTAAGCGGTTTGCCGATTCTTACTATGGTTCGCCCAAGCACAGGTATGCGTCCCTTCCTTCTCCTGCACTCAAAGTCAATGCCCACAGGCACAACCGAACTTCCGGTTTTCAGTGCTATATGACCTATTCCGGGCTTTCCCTGAAGCAGGTACTCAGCACTCCTGTTACGTGTTCCCTCTGGAAAAATTCCGATACTCTGACCAGAACGAAGTTTTTCTGCGCACCTTTCCACCGTACTGCCTGCATGGCGATTCTTCCGTTGTGCCTCTAACCAGCGCAGTGGAGAACGTTTATTATAGACATACACGGGATTTGTCATGTCCATCAAAAAACCGAGAATCGGAACCTTGCCATACATCCAGTCGATGACAAAGCTGATCATTCGGCCGCCGAGATGGTAGATGATCAGCACGGGCACCATCAGAACTTCAATCGAATTGTTGTGGTTGAAAGCATAGATGCAAGTACTCCCTTCATCATCAAGATTTTCAAGACCGTAGGCTCTGGTCAAAAAAAAATTGGGGAGCATAAGTAACCTGAGCAAAAAAGCTCTGCCGAAAGGTAAAAAGGGAAGTGGCTTGAATATCCTGTCCGCATACTTTGTCATACGATTCCTTCAGTTACCCTGTAGCATCCCGACGAGAACCCGAACATCACAATCGTAAGAAAGTGAAATAGTGTTGGGGAATGGTTAAGGTCGCGCTACAAGTCTGTAAAATCTGATATGCTGAGGCCGATTACGTCAGAAGGTGAAGGCGGGTAAAGACATAATCAAGGGAATCTTCGTTCAGAACAATCCTTGAATACCCCGTATCACCAAGCTCCATCGGCAGATGATCCCTGTCATCAATAAACGTAGGCCTCCGTTTGCCATTATACCAGCAGACAAGCCTGATGGTGCCGCCTTCTATTTCGAGGGCTGTTATGGCACGTTTTCCAATAGTGCATCCGGAATTGAACACACTCGGGATAGGAAGATGATTGTAAAGGCCACTGCGGAGACCGATTATTTTTCCTTTTTTGTAACAGGTGTCAAGTTCTTTTTTCAACACGGTTATTTTCTTTCCTATTTCCTGGCGGTGCTCACTCTCTGTAGATGAATACGTTCTGCAAAGATCCTCAATCCGATAATTCAGATAATCCACTTTTGACAGCGATTCAAACAACGGACGATGGGTATGGCCTATAATGGAAACAATTTTTGCCTGGTTTGAAAACTCGTAAATTGATTTCTCGATAGAAAACCTTTTACGGCTGTTGTACGCAACCGAAAAGTTCTTTAAACCTAAAGGTTTTGCAATATAGCGGAGAAACAAAATGACCCCCCGGCTGAGCATTGAATAGGTTTCCCACAAGAGTAACGATGCCTGATGCCCATGAAAAAGCAGCAAGGTTTCCTTCCCGTAATGAAAGGTAATCGAGTCAACAAGAGATGACCGAAGCTGGTACTCCTTCTCATCAAGCAATGCCGAATCATGATTCCCGTAAGTTTTCCAGAAGAACCCGTTTGCCTTAAACTTTAAAAAAAGTTCATAAAAATCACTCCATTTCGATGCAATGCTTTTCAGTGGAAACTTGAACAGTTCTTCAATATCCCCATTAAGGACAAGACTGTATTTCTGCTCCAGGTAATAGCTTTCCAGTATGGTTTTGAGCAATTCAGCATTTTGCCGAAACTCATCCAGTCTTCCGCCATTGCCCATGTGAAGGTCACTGAGAATAAGAATCCGGGATGAATGATCCAGTTGAACCGGCTTTGCTTTTTTAAGCAGGCTCTCGAGGTGGGCATGTTTTTTTTTAAGAAAACACATTGCGCTTTTACTGAAGCAATTACTCAGGGTGTTTAGTCCAAACATTAACCGGTCATTTTAGTTTACCCCCACGGTACAGAAATAACGCAACTGCTTCATTGGTTCTTATGGCCTGCTTAACCGCCTCAACATTTCTCGAACACCGTAGTAGCGTCTTCCATGATCTCAGGTGTTTTTCTTCATGAAAGTCTGAATTTGCGATGTAGTTGAATTTTTTTAACCCTACAACGTTGAAAAGATCGTCCCTGTTTGCAACTTCCCAGGCGTCAAACATTGAAGCAAACCGGTCCTGGTTATTCCAGAGATATTCAGATG
Source organism: uncultured Chlorobiaceae bacterium (assembly GCA_903895195.1). GTDB lineage: Bacteria > Bacteroidota > Chlorobiia > Chlorobiales > Chlorobiaceae > Chlorobium. The sequence continues at coordinate 861 of CAITSZ010000045.1, read as the reverse complement.
GGGTTTCGCCGGAATGATTACGTATATACGGATGGCAAGCGACTGATAGTCCGCCTTGGGCATTAATTTCAGTCAGAATATCTTCAACATCCAGATCAGGGCTGATGAATTCTTTACTATCCAGCGCAAGAATATGGTATTTGGAAGTGTCATTAGTAAGTTCAATTCCCGGAATCAAGAGCATGCGATAGGTTTCCCAGGCATATCGAGTCGCACTCCAGAGCTCCCTCTGGTAACGGGCAAACTGGTCTTTTTCAATACTGCAGTTCATTCCGCACTCAGTTTTTGTCCGTGCCAAACTTGCACTATCCAGCACGTGGTCGGTAATGGCAATCACATCAAATCCTGTTTCGCCATACATCTTTACAACCTCTTGTAGATCACAATTTCCATCACTCCAAGTCGTATGGATATGAAAATCGCAGTACAACCATTCCATTCGGGTTCCATTAAAATGTTTAGAGGCTTTTACTCATCTTTCAAATTCGTTTTATAAAGTAGCTGATTATGGGCAGCATACTCCTCTTCCTATTGTAAACTTCCCGTGAATTCTCACTTGCCTCGATCAAACTTTTCTATGGTTCATAAAATCTCCCGGCAGGATTACTTGCTTTTCCTGTAATAAAAGTTTCAAACTTGTAACAAAACGATCATTGTATGCTAAGGTGAAAGCCGGTAGATTGGTTCATCAAAAAAAAAGGGATTTTGTAACCTAAACAGTGGATTGTATGGCTGACGAGAGTCTTGGGGGAACGCACCGGACCAATGCATTTGTTATAAGCGCCCGCAAACGCAGAGTACAGACTGTCGCCAAAAAAGTTGGTGAAGGCATGCTTTTCGGTGTTGCCTCGTTTGTCGCCG
>CAITSZ010000044.1 GCA_903895195.1 uncultured Chlorobiaceae bacterium | reverse complement strand
GCAAATAGCTGATAATCATTATTACTCCTCAGTTGCTTGCAAAACGGCGAGGGTCTGGTATTGCGCAGACCAGCCCCACGGCTTCAGAGGTTTCCCAGTGAACACCATCTGCAAATTTGAACATTAAAGGTAAACTATTTGAACCATTTTTCCAACCTGAGGAAAAAAACCTTGAAGCCTGTTTTTTACGTCTTTAGAATTCGATCTATGTAACTATTTTATAATGTGTTAGCATAAACAAAATCGGCATTCATCAGCTTCGCAGGAAGTGTTTAACTATATGCCCGGCTATACGCTCTTCTGAGAGATCGTTCATACATCTGAAATGCCCTTTCGGACACCTATTTCTACCGATATGAGAGCATGGACGGCAAGGGAGTCCATCGACCTGGAAAAGGTCGTATGGTGTATGGTAGGGAAGAAAACCAAAGAGTGATGATGATGAACCGAAGAGCACAAAGAGCTTTTTACCAAATGCCGACGCCATATGCATAAGCCCGGTATCGTTAGTGAGCACTGCATCACTTAGCTGAAGGATAGCGGCTGTCTGCATAAGCGAACAGCTGCCAGAAAGATTGATAACCTTTGACCGGTATGGCGGCGGTAATGCATTCAGTATTTCTGTTGCCTTAGAAGCGTCCTCTCTTCCTCCAAGAAGCAATACCCTAATAGAGCCACCTTTAAGCAACAAGGATAATAGGGCAGCAAAACGCTGAGGAGGGAAGCGCTTGGTAAAGTGCTTAGCCCCGAAACAAAGGGCGAGAGTTTTCGTGCCGCCTTCAGCGTATGGTTCGGCAAAGGCCTGGTCTGAAGGGGAGGGGTAGAGCTCGCAACCCTGAAGATCATCAGGAACTTCAAACTTGTTAAGTGCCGCCTGATAGCGGTCAACAACGCTTTGCGAGGCTGAGTACAGATCGAGTTTCCACTGTACCATCAGCCATTTTTTCCAGTTCTCTTTCTGATACTTTACCTTTTCCTTTGCATTGAGCGAGCGGACTATCGTTCGTGAGCGGTGATTGTTCTGCAGGTCAACCACAAGATCGTAAGCCTCTCCGGGAAGCTGTTCGGTTGTATAGATGGCTGAGAGTCGTGGATTGGAAGAAAGGAGAGTGACAAACGGGGGTTTGGTGCAAAAGTCGATACGTGCATCAGGATAGGCTGCATGGAGACGCCTGAGAACGGGTGTGGTAAGAATGATGTCCCCAATGGAGCTGAGCCTTATTACCAGTATTTTTTGGATGGCCGGCATACCGATTACGACCAGAACTCCCACCAGGCCTTGTAGCCTGCCGGTTTTTTATCGGACACTGAGCCTGAAAGGCTGGAAATATGCTGTTCTACAATACGAAGCAGCTCCTCTTTATCAGGCATTTCAGCTTTCCGTTCAGCTATCATTTCGCTGACCATCCTGTATGCTTTCAGAGCCTCTTCAGGCCGGCCGGTACCGTCAAGGGCAGCAGCACGGTAATGAACGGCGTTTATCCAGTGCTTCCCCTCATCCTGATTGAGTTCGCCCCTGCGATTAAAGTAGTGCATGGCAATGTCAGCTGAAGCGAGCGCCTCTTTAAAATGCCCGAGGCTCACCATGGCTCCGGAAAGTCCGGTATGGCAAAGCGCATCAAATCCTTGGTGATCATACGCTTCATCCTCGGGTATAGTGCGGGAAACGGTCATTGCGCGATTGTAGCTGGCTGCCGCCTCTTCAAAACGGCCGTTACGAAGATTTTCTTCGCCTTCGCTGAGGGCCATATATGCCTGTCCTACCTGTACCAGTGGTTTCATGGAGTATCAGTTGTTGTTGTACTGAATAGTGCTGCAAATGCTTCTGGAATTTCGGGACGTCCACGCTTGTTAAGGGCTGTTACAATTATTTTTGCCTTCAGAACAGCTTTATGATCGGGAAGACGGAATATATCCTGATAAACTGCAAATTTGAGAGCTGACTGCCTATGCATATTGATACCTACCACAAAAATATCCCCCGACGTCAGTGGATATTTATAATCAAGCTCCGCACGCACAACCACCAGATTAATGCCCTGCCGGGTGTATTCGCTGAAATCAAGACCTACCTGTTTTAAATATTCATGCCGGACATGCTCGATGTAGTTCTGGTAGACACTGTTATTAACAATACCCTGCATATCGCACTCGTAGTCGCGCACGCTCATTTCGTAGGTAAAGGAGTAAGAGTCTGAGAGCATAGCGTTTTAGTAAGATAAAGAAAGTGCTGAGTTGGGTTTAAAGAGAGTATAGGACGTATAGGCCCTATAGGACTTAAGGCAGCTATTGTAGAGATAGTAAAGAAAGGGATGTAAAACAAAAAAGCCCATCGTTTTGAGGGATGGGCTTTTATAAAAACTCGGCGACGACCTACTCTCCCGCAATAAAGCAGTACCATCGGCTCT
>CAITSZ010000043.1 GCA_903895195.1 uncultured Chlorobiaceae bacterium | reverse complement strand
TAGGTCCGGCAATGATAATAATTTTCTTCAATGTCTCAGCCGCTGTGAAATTGATACGTATATCTTTTTGAAAAGGTAAAGATTTTATCTCATTCTCCCACAGAGAGAGCATAACGAGAACAACTTTCTCCTTTCAATGATCTTTCGATGCTCTGATAAATCGTTGAGGTCAGAGAGCAAGTTCAACCCTCACCAAATCACCACAACCTCATTCACTCAGCCTGCTCGCAAATGAAGCTGTGTTCGGTAGTAAAATGCAAATAGGGTCAGAGAGATGTATTATATTGATAATAAATCATATTTATTATTGTTACTTCTGAATGATTGCATAAGATAACAGGCATTTTTACTCCTGCCATAGAACCCAAGAGCGGTAAGGGAATTGCGAAAAAAACCGAACTGGAAGCATATCTTGACCAGCCTGAGGTTCAGGAATCCATTCTTCGCGCACGTGCAGATGTAAAAGCCGGCAGAGTTCGCAAATTTACCACGGTCAAGAATTTATGGGACGGTATACAGTAGAACTCACTGAGGAATTCGATATCCACCTGAATCACTGGATGAAAGTCGGGAACAAGGCAATCCTTCGAAAAATTGAAAAAATTTTACCTGAACTGGAAGAGCATTCCTCCACAGGTATAGGTAAACCTGAAGCATTGAAAGGGGAATTTGAGGGGGCTCTGGTCAAGAAGAATTAACCAGTAGCATCGCATGATCTATGAGATTATCGATGAAACTGTAACAGTGTATGTCCTTTCCGCCAAAGGCCATTATAACGACAAATAACCCGTTATACCAGATCATAGAGAGCGGGACGAACGAGGCGAAAATACCATTCGTCCTGAAGTTCTTTAAATGCACTCCCACCGAAATAGGGTTTAACATCAAAAGTCCCCGAAACACCACCGCTCGTTATAATTTCAACAAGGAAGTTATCCTGCGGAATAGCGCTGATGATGGTATCTCTATCACTCTTCTGAGGCTTCGCTTGTGTTACTCGCAGCTTCACGGCGCTTGATGATTTCTTCAGCCGTAAGACGGACCATCTTACCATCAATCTTGGTGATGATCGCTGTATTGGTTCGGATAGCCAGGTCCTCGGCAGACCTCCCTGCACGCTGCATCGCAGCATACGAGCCTGCCATATCAGGGTCAGGGGATAATCGAATGTCTGTTGTATTCATAATCTTAGCTCCATCCAATCATTTTTGGCGGAGTGAGTGTTCCATCGTACAGTGCCCAGGAGTCCGCTACAGCCTTATATTTATTTTGAAAATTGTTAAGACCAGCTGCAAACCGGCGGCGAATAATCTCTTCTGGGATATTATGGCCACCCTGCTCTACACGTTCCGCCACTCGCGAAACTGCATAATCAGCTGAGTCCAACGAGAGAAACCATATTTTAACAATATAACCTTCAGTTCTCCAATCTTTAATCCTTTGCAGATAGGTAAGACCGGATAGTGTTGTTTCAAAAGAAAAGCTCTCACCCTTTTGTGCGCACTCATCAATCTCCTTCAGCATCAGTCTCGCCGCCTTAAAGGCTGCAACTTCAGGATTAAACGGTGATAGCCCGGCTGCAATAAGATCAGCATTCACAAAACGAAGCATATGCGCTTCCTGCGGAAGAAAGTCCCTTGCAAATGTAGTCTTGCCTGCTCCGTTAGGTCCGGCAATGATAATAATTTTCTTCAATGTCTCAGCCGCTGTGAAATTGATACGTATATCTTTTTGAAAAGGTAAAGATTTTATCTCATTCTCCCACAGAGAGAGCATAACGAGAACAACTTTCTCCTT
>CAITSZ010000042.1 GCA_903895195.1 uncultured Chlorobiaceae bacterium | reverse complement strand
GAGAGAACCCTGAAGGGCAGAAAGATAAAGATCAGAGCCCTACACGCCGATAATGGTGGCCCTATGAAAGGCATTACCCTTATGGCTTTGCTTCAGGAGCTCAAGGTAGAAGTCTCACATAGTCGACCGAGAGTCAGCAACGACAACCCGTTTAGCGAGTCTCTCTTTAAGACAATGAAGTACCGGGTTAACTATCCCGAGCGGTTTGAAAGTCTGGATCATACACGGCAATGGATGGCATCTTTCGTGCATTGGTATAATCAAGAGCATCTCCATTCATCAATCGGTTATGTGACTCCGGAACAGATGCGAACAGGGCAGGCAGAAGCAATTTTCAGGAGGAGAAATGCAACGATGCGAGAGGCTCACATGGCATATCCAGAACGATGGGGATCTCGACCTGTTAAGCAATGGAGTGTGACCCGGGAAGTAGTCTTAAACCCGGATACAATTGAATGATTTTTTTTATAAACCGGCGACATCTTTGTTGACATATTCCGAGTCTGGCAAAATATCATCAAAATCCACATCTTATAATCACCAATAACTTCTTTACGACTGCCTGTCACGCTACTAGTCAACCTCAAGAATCAACAACCGCGCAATCCGATGTTTCCCGATTTCTTAAGTCATATGTTCGGCCAAGCAATTACATACATAGACCTGCGACCCTTGAACATTGCGTATTTTTTAAACCATACACTTAATCAATCCGTTAGCATTTCCCCTTCACCTGAATTCGCCAGCAAAGTCTAATCACTTCTCAGCTCAGTCAGAAGCTCTTCAAATTCCTTTTATTTATGTTAATTCGCTTGATTCTTTTGACTACTTCCCCATTGCACCTGTTATCCTAACTATTTAAATCGATTCAGTTTGCATGGCGATAAAACCATAAAAACTAACATTCCAAACTCAGCTCGTCCGCTACGCTCCATGCCTCTGTGCTATACTGTTCAGCAGACTCAGCCCAGTTGCCTCTAACCGCACCAAACTGCACCCGCTCATCACACAGCGCTGCACTCCGCCCTACCTGACGCTGATCTCAGCGCAGTGGTTTATTCTCCACGATCCAGCCAAACGACTGATAAACGTTTTCAGCAGTTAGAGCCAAGGTTTCAGTATTATGGCCAGCAACTCAAATTGCTCGGGGTCACCAAACAACTCTTGTGGGAAGAGTACCTGAAGGAACAACCGGACGGGTACCGTTATGCGCAATTCAGTTTTCATCTCAAGCATTATCTGGCGGCACAGCCACAGGCAACGATGGCGCAGTCGCATGTGCCAGGTGAACGCCTTGAGATTGTTTTTGCCGGAAAACCGCTCCAATATTTTGACCGCGAGAGCCATGAATGGGTGAGTTGCCCAGTGCTTGTCTTTACCCTTCCGTTCAGCAGCATGAATCATGGCACTGCGGTGCATTTATCTTTCTGCGCACATGCGTTTGCGGCATACGACCCTTGCATATGGCGTCTGGACACAAGGCAACGACAAGCGTTTCCTGCACCATAATACAGATTATACAGTCACTCGCTCGAGCGATTTAAAATAAGGGTACCCTGTGCGCATCGGCTTGTACTTTTTGCCTGCAGGCGTGGTTCCCTCGAACTACCCCTTGCATTATCTACGGCATTGCCGTACATTAAACGATGCATGTTGTTATAGAAACGCCGGATTATCTCGTCGATGCCAAAGCGCTCGGTTTAACTGCTGATGAGCGTCGATCAATCGTCGATTATATAGCGCAAACCCCTGATGCCGGAGTGGAAATGAAAGGTACAGGCGGGGCGCGAAAAATTCGATTTGCTGGGCGAGGAAAGGGAAAAAGCGGAGGGTACAGGGTTGTTACCTTCTATGCCGGAGAAGATATTCCTGTATTCCTGTTATCTATATTTTCAAAAGGTGAAAGAGCCAATTTATCGCAATCCGAAAGAAATGAACTGAAGCTGATTTTAGGATCGATTGCTGAAGTTTACAAGAAAGGAGTTAAAAACTATGTCCAACGCAGGAACTAAACTTATCAAGTCCGCCAACCAGGCGTTAGCCTATGCACGCGGCGAAACGAGTGACGGTTTTACTGTTCATGTTCCAGAAGAGATTGACGTTAAGTCTATCCGAACCAGTTTAGGGTTGACGCAACCCGAATTTTCTTCGCGGTTTGGCTTTGATGTTCGGGCACTACAAGATTGGGAACAAAAGCGCCGTCAACCTGATCGTGCAGCACGGGTACTTTTAACCGTCATTGCCCATGAACCTGAAGCAGTCAGCAGGGCGTTGGCACGTTAGCGACAATATTCAAAAGCCCTGCACGATTCAGGTTTTGAAATAATTACCCCATCACCACCAGCGGATCCAACCCCGTCTCATCCCCAGGCGGCACCTCACGCCGGCCCCACCGCTCCGGCCACTTCCGCTCAAGTATCCACGCAGCAGCAAACCAGCTCGTCAGCGCAGCTGTAACGTTACCCCTTCAAGGGTACTCAGAGTGAGTACGTTACAAACTGTAGCTGCCACTTTCTCCGGTAGCAGTACTCAAGAAATTGTCAAGATCAGTCATGAGGAAAAAGCATGGATTGAAAACATTAATAGTGATAACCATAGGATCAGCTACCTCAAATACGGCTTTGCTCTCAATGCCCTCTAATCTTTACATTGCTTTATAACGTTGGTAGGCTGTGCGGACACTTCTACTTGAGTAGATTAGAAATAATGAGGCGAGGATTGTTACAACACAGCCTATGCGGATTGCAAGCCCTGTGCCGAAGTGTTCCGAAAGATAGCCGATCTCGAGGTTGCCGATCGGCATGAATCCCATGAAAACCATCATATAAAGACTCATCACACGTCCCCGGAAACGATCGTCAACAGTACTCTGAATGGTTGCGCTCATGGTCGACACGGCAGCAACAAGCCCGAAGCCTGCGATAAAAAGAAAGGCGAGAGCCTCAGGGAGAACCGTTGTTTCCGTAAATCCTATAAGAGCAAGAGCGAAAAGGATATTTCCTCCGGCAATAAAAAAGAGCCGGTCGATTTTTTTGGAGTATATGGAGACAACCACAGTACCAACAACAGAGCCAAGGCCTGAGATTCCGTAAAGATACCCCAGTCCTGAAGCATCCATACCGAACGTCCGTTTTGCTATAACTGGAAGCATGGTGACATAAGACCATGCAAAAATTGAAATCACGGCAATAAAGAGGACAATGGTTCTTATCAACGGATGATTCCAGGAATATTTCAACCCTTCTTTGATCGACAGCAGTGGATGTATGGGAAGTTTAGCAACAACCTGTTTTGGGAGATTTTTCATGGAGAGGAGAGAGAGGATAACCGCAAAAAAACTGACTCCGTTGACAAGGAAGGCAACGCCCGTCCCTGTTGCTGAAATCAGAAATCCTGCAATAGCCGGCCCGATGATTCTGGAGCCGTTATAGATAGCTGAATTCATCGCAATGGCAGATGCAAGATCCTCCCGCTCAACAATTTCACTGAGAAACGCCTGCAGAGCCGGGACATTGAGAGCATTGACACAGCCGAGAAGAAACGAAAGCACAATAATAATCCAGATCGTAACGGTACCTGTCACCGCAAAAATGCCAAGAATAAAGGCAAGGATCATTGCGGATGACTGGGTCCAGAGCAGAATGGCTCGCTTCGGGTAGCGGTCAACAATCACCCCTCCAAAGAGTGAGAGAAAAAGAGTCGGGAGGGTCGAGGCCGCAGCAACTACTCCAACGTCAAAAGCCGAACCGGTAATTTCAAGCACCAGCCAGCCCTGCGCGACCATCTGTATCCATGTTCCTATCATGGAAATAACCTGCCCCGGAAAATAAAGCCGGAAATTCCTGCTCTGGAATGCTGGAAAAGCTGAAAGCAACGGCCTCGAAATGCCTTTTTTTGTTTGAGGCCCGGCCGTATCAGAATTGTTAATCGTGGATTCTTCAGCAGATAAGGTCATCGGGTAAAAACATGTTCATTTATTGTCTTCATCAAAGTTGCAAGGTATTAAAAGAATGCGGAAAACGTGTTACAATCGGAACAAAACAATTCTGTTATTCTTTAAAAATAATTGCAGTACATTGACGCAGCCGTTGCATCCGTTGAACGGCAGTAACAGTTATAAACTAAAATAAAAAGGAGCTCTGATGATGAATGTGGTTAATCCGGAAGCTATCGGATTATTTGGACTTATCGTCACTGTATGGGTTTTTGGCCTGGAACAGTTGGGATTTGGACTTGACAAGGAGACTGATCACGCAAAACTGGGAAGAAATCTTGCCCATATTGCACTCTATTTCGGCGGATTCGCTCAGCTTTTCACTGCCGCCTGTCTCTATCTGTTCGATGTCGGTATGCCGCCTGAAGCAAGAATTTACATCGGGACAATCTTTGCCACTTACGGCCTGTTCTGGGTTGTTGTGGCCATGCATTTCTACAATCCCGGTGACAAAAAAATTTACGCTCACCTTTTTCTCGCTATCTTTTTCATCACGGCGGTGTTCAGCTACAAGGCTATCCTGATGGGAAAAATATGGCCGTTAGGCACGGTTCTTCTTCTTATCAACGTGCTTACCATCCTGCTTCCGTTTGCCTGGTACAAGCAGAATGCAACTATCACCAAAATCTGCGGAGCAACTAATGTTGCCATCGCACTGTGCGCGTTGCCGCTTCTGTTTCGCTCCCTAGGAATGTAACAACCTGCCCCCTGTGCCCGGAACAACCTTTAAGTTGATGATTGTTCCGGGCGGCGCCCACACATGAACAACCCCACTCTCTTCCCTCGATTATCATTATTACAACAATGCTCAGGCATAGAAAGGTTTTTTGAAGATTTCGCCTGAATTGCTAATATGAGTGCTGAACTGACGCACGCGTCACCTTACGTGTACCTTTTTTTTAAGCACTTAAACCATGATACGCCATGAGCGCTCACATTTATAAGAAAATCGAAATTGTAGGCTCTTCGCCTACAAGCATTGAAGAAGCAGTCAATAATGCTGTTGCAAAAGCTTCTGAATCAATCAGAAATATCAAGTGGATTGAAATCGTAGAAACCCGGGGTCATGTGGAAAACCAGAAAATCGCCTACTGGCAGGTAACTATAAAAATCGGCTTCACCCTTGACGAGGATTGATAACAAGATTTTTATGATAAAACAGAGAAGGCGCCCTCCAGGGCGCCTTCTCTGTTTTTACTTTAACCCCAGACCGAATCAATGGTCGAGAGAGTAATCTTCAGGAGCGAGCGACCAGTGCCTTGGAGACATCCAAAGCGTTGAGAGCATCAGTTCGCGGATGTGATTAAACTCTTTGGGAAGCCTGTCGTAAATCAATGCGAAAAGCTCCTCATGTGACAGAAGCTCCGTCTTCCATGCTTCACGGTCAACCGACATCAGTTTTGAAAACTTCTCTGAAGTCATTTCTTCAAGACCTGTCCAATCGATCGACTCATACTTCGGCATCCAGCCCAGCGGACTTTCGACAGCGGCAGCCTGTCCACGAACACGACCGACAATCCATTGCAGTACGCGCATATTCTCGCCAAATCCAGGCCAGAGGAACTTGCCGTTCTCATCTTTGCGGAACCAGTTGACGCCGAAAATTCTTGGCGGCTCCTGAAGAGTCCGGCCAACATGGAGCCAATGATTGAAGTAGTCGCCCATGTGGTAACCGCAGAAAGGAATCATGGCAAAAGGATCGCGACGAACATCGCCAATCGTACCGGCAGCTGCAGCGGTTTTTTCTGAGCCCATTGTAGCTGCAAGATATACTCCGAAATTCCAGTTTGCAGACTGATACACAAGTGGAACAGTATCACCACGACGACCACCGAAAATAAAGGCACTGATCGGAACTCCTTTAGGATTTTCCCAGTCAGGATCCAGCGATGGACACTGATTTGCCGGTGAGGTAAACCGGGCATTAGGATGCGAAGAAACCCTTCCGCAATCAGGAGTCCAGCGATTTCCCTGCCAATCAATCAGCTCGTCAGGAGCCACATCAGTCATTCCTTCCCACCAGACATCTCCGTCCGGAGTCATGGCTACATTGGTGAAAATACAGTTCTTCGCGAGAGTCGCCATAGCATTCGGATTTGATTTATCCGATGTACCTGGAGCAACGCCGAAAAAGCCATATTCAGGGTTGATAGCATACAGACGACCATCTTCACCGGGTTTAATCCAGGCAATATCGTCACCGATAGTTGTAACCTTCCAGCCATCAAAAGCCTGAGGAGGGATAAGCATGGCAAAGTTTGTTTTACCACAGGCACTTGGAAATGCTGCTCCGACATAGGTTTTTTCGCCGTCAGGTGATTCAAGACCGAGAATCAGCATGTGCTCGGCAAGCCAGCCTTCATCACGAGCCATTGACGATGCAATACGCAAGGCAAAACATTTTTTGCCAAGAAGTGCATTACCGCCATAACCGCTTCCATAGGAAACAATCAGGCGCTCTTCAGGAAAGTGGACAATATATTTCTTGCCGTTGCATGGCCATGCGACGTCTATTGCGCCTGGCTCAAGCGGTGCACCTACTGAGTGCAGACAAGGAACAAACTCACTTGTTTCGCCAAGCAGCTCCATGACCTTGCGACCCATTCTCGTCATGATGCGCATGTTGGTCACAACATAGGGAGAATCGGAAATTTCAACGCCAATATGCGCAATATGCGATCCAAGAGGTCCCATGCTGAAAGGGATGACATACATGGTTCTGCCTTCCATACACCCGGTGAAGAGCTCATTGAGAGTCTCTTTCATCTCTTTCGGAGCTACCCAGTTATTGGTCGGTCCTGCATCCTGACGGCGGAGACTGCATATGTAGGTTCTGTCCTCGACCCTTGCAACGTCACTCGGATCTGAACGGCAGAGATAGCTGTTCGGACGTTTTTCTTCATTAAGTCTGATGAATGTGCCGCTCTTCACCATCTGCTGACAGAGGGCATCATACTCTTCCTGAGAACCATCGCACCAGTGGATGGAGCTTGGGCGGCAGAGTTCAGCGGTTTCCTTCACCCACTGAATCAGCTTTTTGTTTTTCACATAATCCGGAGGATTAATTTGAAGTAAACTCATGGTCTTTCTTTCATTGTCTATAGGTTATACAAAAAAAACGTCCGCAACCACACCTGGGCCACGGACGTATAAGAGAGAATATATTTCCGGATTGTAACATTCATCCGGGACTTTACAAACACCAATCATCTGATGAGAGCTTTATTTAGATGCCTTATGCTTCCTGACATTATCAAGAATAATTTTTTCAAACACCTCTTTATTTCGCGCGCCGGTAACAACCTGGGTGACGCGGCCTGAAGAATTGACGACAAAAGAGGTCGGAATTGCACGTATGCCTCCATTAACATATCGGCCGAAGGCATTGACTATCTGCTCGTTAGCCATAACGACAGGATAGGTGATCTGATTTTTATTGATGAAAGCCTTTATCGTCGGCTCGGTTTCATTAACCGCCACTCCGATAAAGGTGAATCCTTTACGGCCGTATTGATTCTGAAGGGCAACCATATCCGGAATCTCTGAACGGCAGGGAGGGCACCAGGAGGCAAAGAAATTGATAATATAGGATGTACCTGTGAGGTTGGCCGAACTTACTGTTTTTCCGTCGATTGTGACCACAGTAAACGCAGGAGCGGGCTGTGACGCATCAGAGGCAGGTGCGGCAGACAGAGGACCTGTCATTGCAGCCCAAAAAAAACATCCAAGTAAAACCACACGTACAGAACACCTTGCCATCTTCATCATTGTAATAAGTCGGTTCATGTTTAATAAAAAAGCATCATCACAAAATGCCTTCACCATCTAATATACAATTCTTCTATTTTTTTGACGTCTATAAATGGGATGTATTTATCTTTGTGTTTCTTTATCAAAAAAATTATATTTCGGCTTGATTTGTTTTATATGCTTAAGCCACCTTAGCTCAGTTGGTAGAGCAACTGTTTCGTAAATAGTAGGTCGTGGGTTCAACTCCCTCAGGTGGCTCGTTTCATGAACTACCATTACAACGGGATGATCAGAGCCATAATTCCCGATTAAAAAAAGGGCCCCCAGACAATGAATGGATGCCTGAACGTTTGATTACTCTATAAAATCCTATCCACACTGTCACTATGCAAGAAGGTAAGATTTCCCAGATCATCGGCCCGGTTGTTGATGTAGATTTTCCTGAAGGACAACTGCCATCAATTCTGGATGCATTAACTATTACAAGAGCTGACGGCACAAAGCTTGTACTTGAAACACAGCAGCATCTCGGCGAAGAGCGCGTTCGCACAGTTTCCATGGAAAGCACTGACGGCCTTGTAAGAGGACTCAGCGTCGCAAATACTGGCCGGCCTATACAGGTTCCTGTCGGTCTTGAAGTGTTAGGCCGAATGCTGAACGTTGTCGGGGAACCGATTGACGGAAGAGGTCCAGTTCATACTGCAAAAACCTACTCCATTCATCGTCACGCACCCAAATTTGAAGACATTTCCACGAAAGCAGAGATGTTCGAAACAGGCATCAAGGTTATTGATCTTCTTGAGCCTTACTCTCGCGGCGGTAAAACCGGTCTTTTCGGTGGCGCAGGTGTTGGCAAGACCGTGTTGATCATGGAGCTTATTAACAATATCGCCAAACAGCAGTCGGGCTTCAGCGTTTTCGCCGGAGTCGGCGAACGTACCCGTGAAGGAAATGACCTCTGGCACGAAATGATGGAATCAGGCGTTATCGACAAAACCGCGCTTGTGTTCGGCCAGATGAACGAGCCTCCAGGTGCCCGTCAGAGGGTTGCTTTGACCGGCCTTAGTATTGCTGAATATTTCCGTGATGAAGAAGGGCGCGACGTACTGCTCTTTATCGATAATATTTTCCGGTTTACCCAGGCTGGTTCAGAAGTGTCCGCACTTCTCGGACGTATGCCGAGTGCTGTAGGCTACCAGCCTACCCTTGCCACAGAAATGGGTGAACTTCAGGACAGAATCGTTTCTACCAAGAAAGGTTCGGTCACCTCGGTACAAGCCATTTATGTGCCTGCAGATGACCTTACCGATCCTGCTCCTGCAACTGCTTTTGCTCACCTTGATGCAACAACAGTGCTTTCCCGTTCTATTGCAGAGCTCGGAATCTACCCTGCGGTTGACCCTCTTGATTCTACATCGCGCATCCTTGACCCGAATATTGTCGGCGATGATCATTATGATACCGCTCAGGCAGTCAAGCAGCTTCTTCAGCGTTATAAGGATCTTCAGGATATTATCGCCATTCTCGGTATGGATGAACTAAGCGATGAGGATAAGCTTGTTGTTTCCAGAGCAAGAAAAGTGCAGCGTTTCCTCTCCCAGCCATTTTTTGTTGCCGAGGCCTTTACCGGTCTTGCAGGAAAGTATGTCAAGCTTGAGGAGACCATCAAAGGATTCAAGGAGATTATTGCAGGCCGTCATGACAGTTTGCCGGAAAGCGCATTCTACCTTGTCGGAACCATTGAGGAAGCCGTTGAGAAAGCTAAAACGATCTAAACCAGGCAAAAATCATGGCGAATTCCGATAAAGGGTTCAATATAGAGATCGTCACACCCCAGAAGCTTTATTTTTCCGGGGAGGTTGTCAGTGTAACGGCACCAGGAGAAGAGGGTCAGTTTCAGATACTGAAAAACCATGCACCCCTGCTCTCGTCACTGAAAACAGGCAAGGTTAAACTTGCTCTGGCAGATCGAACCGAACAGTCATTTTCAATCTCGGACGGATTTTTAGAGGTCAGCGGCAACAAGGCCATTCTGCTGACTGAAACTATTTCCTGATTTCATGCAAATGAATAAAAAACATCAGCATCCTAACGGGTGCTGATGTTTTTTTGGTTTTATGAAAATCCTCACACCAAAAGCCCTGCGCAAGGGAGATACCATCGGGCTGATCTCCCCATCTTCACATTGCGCTTATCCTGAAAAAATCGGGCAGGCGATACGCTATCTTGAAAAAAACGGCTACAACGTCAAGCCATCTCTCCACCTGAACAGAATCGATCCTGACCCTGCAATTGCAGATAAAGAAAAGCTGCACGATATTCACGACATGTTCATCGACCCTTCAGTGCAGGCAATATTCTGCCTGAGAGGTGGAGCCGGGGCTGCGCGACTCTTGAACAACATCGATTACAGCCTGATAGCGTCCAACCCGAAGATTCTTGCGGGCTATTCAGATATTACAGCTCTCTCTCTTGCTCTCTATTCCAAAACCGGTCTGATAAGTTTTTCCGGCCCCATGCTCGCCACGGAGCTCCATTCTCCCTCGCCTTATACCGAAGAGCATTTCTGGGGTATGCTAACCTCTCCGGGCTATGCCCTGTCGCTTCAGAACCATAAGAGTCATCCCGTTACCTGTATTAGAGAGGGCTCGGCAGAAGGGCAGCTCATCGGAGGCAACCTTTCTGTTCTCTCCTCCATGATCGGGACACCCTTTCTTCCGTCCTTCAATAACACTCTTCTTTTTCTCGAAGACGTCAACGAGCCTGCATACCGCGTTGACCGGATGCTGTCGCATCTCTCCAATGCAAGCCTTCTTTCACGATGCAGTGCCATTCTGTTTGGCCAATTCTCAGGCGAACAGGAAAAAACAGGTGATGATGAACGAATGAAACGGGTATTCGAATATTACAGTATGCTCAACAATCACGCCGCGACCCTTTCAGGGCTCTCCTACGGCCATATACAGGATCTGATGACCATACCGGTAGGTGCCCGTTTTAAACTCACGGTATCGCCAACCGGCACTTTTTCGCTCGGTGCTCTCGAGCCTGTTATACGATAAGAGTCCAGGGCATCTGTTACTCTTGCATCTGTAGGGACGCATTTCCTATTTTACAGTTTTAAACCGATAGAACGGAACAACCATGAACTCCTCCCTGCTGATCAGCTGGAACGCATCTTTTCCCGGGCAGGCAACAAAAGAGAGTGAACAAAGCTCCGGGACTGATACGCTTGACGCATATCGCGTCGTGTTGTTCAATGATGAAGAGCACTCCTTCGATGAGGTCATCATGCAGATCATCAAGGCTACGCAATGCAGCCGTCAGAAAGCTGAGCAGTGTACATGGGAAGTTCATACCCGGGGAAGGAGTATCGTCTATTTCGGTCAGATGAGTTCCTGCCTTAAAGTTAGCGGGATTCTCGAAGAGATTGCCCTTAAAACCGAGATACAGACGGGGTGAGCGGGGGGCTTCGCGGAGAAAGATGAGATGTCACGAATGAGAGATCGGGATGACAAGGAGGGGGTGGCTGGTTATGTTCCTTTGTTTCTTATATTCAATGTTTTCCATTGAATGGGAATCCCTAAGGGATTTTTTTATAACATTTTGATTGAATGATGAGTAATTCTGAGCAGAAACGGGTGCAGAGCGTCAATCTGCCGCCTGATAAAGTCATGCATAAACTGGTTTCACTGGCTAAGCGCCGAGGGTTTATTTTTCAGTCGTCGGAGATCTATGAAGGGCTCTCTTCGTGCTTTGACTATGGTCCGCTCGGCAGTGAACTGAAAAAGAATATCAAGGATCTATGGTGGAAATCGATGACGCGCCGCCATCAGAATATTGTAGGGCTTGATGCTTCGATTATGATGAATCCCAGGGTCTGGGAGGCTTCGGGACATGTGTCGAGCTTTAATGACCCGATGATTGATGACAAGACTACCAAAAGACGTTACCGTGCTGACCACCTGATTGAAAATCATATTGAAAAACTCCGCCGCGAAGGCAAGGAAGAGGACGCACTGAGAGTTAAGGCGACCTACGAAGCAGCCGGAGGAGCGAAGGATTCGAACCGCGCACTCTATGAGCTGATCATTGCCGAGGGGATGAAAGCTCAGGATACAGGATCGGGAG
Source organism: uncultured Chlorobiaceae bacterium (assembly GCA_903895195.1). Lineage (GTDB taxonomy): Bacteria > Bacteroidota > Chlorobiia > Chlorobiales > Chlorobiaceae > Chlorobium. The sequence continues at coordinate 37,550 of CAITSZ010000042.1, read as the reverse complement.
ACTGGACAGAAGTGCGTCAGTTCAACCTGATGTTCCAGTGCAATATGGGAGCGGTTGCTGATACGTCAAGTATTGTCTATCTGCGTCCTGAAACAGCACAGGGCATTTTTGTGAACTTCCACAACGTGCGGGAATCGTCGCGCATGAGAGTTCCCTTTGGAATTGCACAGATCGGCAAGGCTTTCCGTAACGAGATCGTCAAAGGCAACTTCATCTTCCGTATGGTTGAGTTTGAACAGATGGAGATGCAGTACTTTGTAAAACCAGGCAGCCAGGTTGAGGCGTTTGAAGCATGGAGAGAGGAGCGCTTTAACTGGTACACTGACTCGCTTGGCATCAGCAGGGAGAAACTGCACTGGTACAAGCATGACAAGCTTGCCCACTATGCCGACCTTGCCTACGACATAAAGTTTGAGTTTCCGTTCGGAATAGAAGAGATTGAAGGAATACACTCGAGAACAGATTTTGACCTGAAACAGCATCAGGAGTTTTCAGGCAAGAACATGGAGTATATCGACCAGCTGACTAACGAGCGTTACATCCCCTATGTTGTTGAAACCTCAGCCGGATGCGATCGGCTTTTCCTTGCGCTGCTCGCAGATGCCTATACGGAGGACACCGTTGACGGCGAAGAGCGCGTAGTGCTGAGACTGTCGCCTAAAGTGGCTCCGGTAAAGGCTGCGGTACTGCCGCTCATGAAGAAGGGCGGAATGGGTGAAGCTGCACTGAAGCTGCGTGATGAGCTTTCTGAAGAGTTCCTTGTCCAGTATGATGATGCCGGCTCTATCGGCAAGCGCTACCGGAGACAGGATGAAATCGGCACACCGTTCTGTATTACGGTTGACCATGAGTCGCTGGAAGCAAACACTGTAACGGTACGCTATCGGGACTCCGCACTGCAGGAAAGAATTGATATTTCACAAGTCAGATCGTTTCTGGCGGCAAAGCTTGTCTAAGTCGCATTAATGCCGGTTAATTTCTTTTTATAACAATGCGTTACGATGTCGCCGTCATTGGAGGAGGACCTTCGGGAGCTGTTGCTGCCGCAGAACTTGCACGGGCAGGAGTTTCTACTGTTCTGTTTGAGAGAAACCTTGACAATGTCAAGCCATGCGGAGGAGCCATTCCTCTTGGCCTTATCGAAGAGTTCAATATTCCTCTGGATCTGGTGGAAAAGAAACTCTCCCGCATGAGGGCCCGCTCTCCCAAAGGCAGAGTTATTGAGATGCGAATGCCGAACGGCTATGTCGGCATGGTAAGGCGTGAAAAATTTGACAGCTGGCTCCGTTCAGAAGCTGAAAAAGCGGGTGCGGTTGTCGTTGAAGGTCTGGTTAATTCCATCAAGCCTTCCGGCAACGGCTTTGTAATCAGTACTCTAAACAACAAGGTGCCGCCGGTTGAAGTGCTGAGGATTATCGGTGCTGACGGGGCAAACTCTAAAACCGCCGATGAACTGCACTTTCCGCCGAATGAGCTGAAAGTTATCGCCATGCAGCAGCGATTCCACTACACGCCATCCATCCAGAAATTCAGCGATATAGTGGAAATCTGGTTTGACGGTGAAGTCTCTCCCGATTTTTATGGCTGGATTTTTCCCAAAGCGGATCACCTTGCCATCGGAACAGGAACAGAGGACAACAAGTATAATATCAAGGCGCTCCAGAAGCGCTTTATTCAGAAAATAGGGATTACCGATACTCCCTACCTGGACGAGGCCGCTAAAATTCCGATGAAGCCTCGTAAATCTTTTACTGCCGAGAAATCAATTCTTGTAGGGGATGCAGCAGGCCTGGTAACTCCGGCTAACGGAGAGGGTATATTTTTTGCCATGCGATCCGGTAAGCTGGGAGCGCAAGCAATGATTGAGCACCTGAAAAGAAATACCCCGCTGAAGAACTATGAAGATGAGTTTCGAAAGCTCTATGCACCTATCTTTTTCGGCCTTGAAGTGCTGCAGGCAGTCTACTACCGCTCTGACCGCCTGAGGGAGAGCTTTGTGGCCATTTGCGCTGATGATGATGTGCAAAGGATCACCTTTGACTCCTATCTCTATAAAAAGATGATACCGGCCCCCTGGTCAACCCAGATGAAAATTTTTTCTAAAAACATCTACCACTTGATCAAAGGCTCTTAAATGCTCCTCTCTTTTCCGAACTGGATCATCCATATCTCGTCGGCCCTTGAGTGGGGAATCGGAGCCTTTCTGATTTTTCGATACGGCACACTGACCGGGAAGCGCAACATCAGGCTCTTCGGCATAGCCATGCTTCCTCACTGGTTCGGCAGTTTTTTTGTTCTTGGGTATCACATATCCACAGACTCCATTCCGCTGCTTCTGGATATGTCGGAGGTGATCAATTTTTTCGGAAGCATTTCACTGTTATGGGCCACACTGAATCTCCTGAAAGCAACTAAAAGAGAGCAGGCGGCAGGGTATAGTGCTGCTGTTGCCGCTATTGTGTTTGCAGGAAAACCGCAATCCTATATGGGTGCGGATATTTTTGACACTATCCTGCAGCTTTCAAGCATTGTTTATCTTACGTTTCTGGTGCTGCTTATTGTTCTTTACAGGCGCGACCGGACTGTTTTTTCGGCACTGACAGTGGCTGGCTTCTGGTTTGTCCTTGTCTTTATCTCCGTAACCGTCTTCTGTATCTACCTCGCAACTGTAGTGCGAGGTTTTCCGACCCTTTCACACGATGATCTGCTGCACGGACTGGCTGAAAGCCTGCTCACTATGAGCAATCTTATGATCGCATTCGGTGCGCATCGTCAAATACGTGAGTTCGAGAAAGGGCAGCTTCAGAACGGTCAGGGATGAAGAATTCCTGAATATTTCCGGGAATCGGAGAGCACTTCAAGCGCTTTTTTCACAGCAGGATCGTGATCGAGTTCAGTCTTACGGGCCAGGCGCTCATTATAAGTACGGATAACCTCCTGCTCCAGCAATAGCGAGACTCTTTCAGACTCTTTGGCTATCTCCAGCACCTTGAGCCTTTTGACTTCCTGGCGGAGTCCTTCATGCGTTTTCTCCCATTCGACATCTTTAGCGCCTGACGTTTTTTTGATGCTCTCCTTCAGTTCATTGAAACGTCGTTCAGCCTCAGAGAGATAGGTAAAGTTTTTTCTTTGCAAAAAGTCACTGAAGGAGGCCATCAGCGCTTTGCGATCCAACGGCAGCGAAGGCATAACCGGGTGAGAAGAACAATAGAATGCCGGGAAGAGAAAAAGCAGCCCTTTCTTGCGAAGCGCAGCTATATAGGATGAACGCGCCGGATCAGGAAGCTGGATATCAGGGGTAATTCCGCCGCCGCCGTACACTTTTCTTTTGCCTCTGGTATAGAATGTCTTTTCTGCAGCATCCCCTTTTACCTTGCGGAGCAGTTGATGCACATCGTTGACTCCATCTTTTTCTTTCTGGATCAGACGGCCGGAGGGGGTATAGTACTTGGCTGTCGTCAGCTTGAGGGTATTATTGTAGGATATCCTGATAATGGACTGCACCAGTCCTTTACCGAAGGAGCGCTCACCGATAACTACCCCGCGGTCAAGATCCTGGATTGCGCCGGCTACAATTTCAGACGCGGATGCACTCTCGGAATTGATAAGCACCGCAAGCGGAAGGGAGGCATTGAGTGGAGGAACAGATGTTACATAGGTTTTTGAGGTTTCCGGTCCCCGCCCTCGAATTGAAACAACTAAACTGCCCCTGTTAACAAAAAGCGAGGTTACATCAACGGCAACCGTCAGGAGCCCGCCTGGATTGTTGCGCAGATCGAGAATAATCCCTTTCATCGGCACGTGATTCTCTGCAGCCTGACGCTGAAGAGAAAGTATGGCCTCACGTAAATTTTCCGCTGAGTGAGAACTGAAGGTTTTCATCTCGACATAGCCGATACCATCAATAATAGCGGAATAACTGACCGGACTGACCCGAACCTCTTCACGGATAACCCTGACAGAAAAAGGCTGGGAACCTTCACGCTCCAGCTTGAGAGAAAGCGGAGTACCTGAGACTCCTTTCATCAGTGACTTCACCTCTGCAAATGGCGACTTCTTAACATCTTTGCTGTCGATCGAAACAATAGCATCACCCGCCCTGATCCCGGCCTTTGCTGCTGCACTGCCCTCAACAACCGATGTTACATAAAGCACTCCGTCAACGGGCGAAATGATGACGCCGATACCGGCATACTGTCCGTTGGTCATATCATCAAGATCGCCCGAATCCTCTTCATTAAGAAATACCGTATAGGGATCAAGGGTGTGGAGCATACCATCGATACCGGCATATATCATCTTGCTGACATTGACGGTATCAACATAACTTTTTGAAACTTCGCGATACACCTCGCCAAACAGGTCGATACTTTTAACGATATCAAAATACCCTCTGTCAGAGGGAGCTGTTGCGCAGTAAAGCGAAGTGGATGGCACAGAGCAGAACAAAACAAGAAACACAAGGAATCCCCGCATCCTGCGGTCGGGAGCATTACCCCTCTTGCGGCCATCCTGACTCTTCCGGGAGCGATTCACGGGCACCTACCTGAGAGCCTCTTCAAGAGCCGTTGCGCTGTCTGTCCGACCATCACGGTATTTGATAATAACCGGTGTATAGATTGAAAGTCCGTGTTCAGCAGCAAAATCACCCTTGATCTTGCGTGATCCGGCAACAACGACAGCTCCGGCAGGAATAATCAGTGGAGCCTCGGCTGTTTTTCTGTAGATCGCATTGCGCGCCAGATCATAGACCGGCGTTGAACCATTGAGAATAACCCCGGTACCTATCACCGCTCGCTCCCTGACAATGGTGCCTTCATAAATACCGCAGTTGCCGCCGACCATCACCTCATCTTCGATAACAACGGGTATGGCCCCTACCGGCTCAAGCACACCGCCAACCTGAACGCCTGCCGAAAGGTGCACCTTTTTACCAACCTGCGCACAGCTGCCGACAAGAGCGTGGGAGTCAATCATGGTTCCCTCATCAACATAAGCCCCGACATTCACATAAGCAGGAGGCATCATGACAACTGTAGGCGCAAGATAGGAGCCGTCGCGGACGGCCGATCCTCCTGGGACAATGCGCACATTATTTTCAAGCGTTATCGTTTTAAGCGGATAGGTGTCCTTGTCGATAAAGGTGAGCCCGGCGCCCTGTCCGTCATGCGAGACATGACTTTCCTGCAGCCGACCAAGTCGCATGCCGAGTAAAATGCCCTCTTTGACCCAGGCGTTGACCACCCAATCCTCACCGGATTTTTCAGCAGCCCTCACCAGACCGGCATTGAGCAGCTGCTTGAACTGATCAAACACGTTGCGTGCTTCCGGAATTTCCCAGAGCGCAGCCGCGCCTAACGAAGAAAAGCCGAGAATATCCTGTTTCAACTTATCATACTGTCCCATAAAACACTTTCTTATTATTAGATATCGCCGTATTCAGCGGTAATGTCCTTGTTGTTTTTTCTACTGTAGAATCGGAAATCGTCGCTTCTCAGGCTTTCGTCCGCCTTCACCTGAACAAAGAGCATGTGCTGGAGAAACCATTTCAGCTCTGTTTTCATATCGCTGTTCCGCAGCGGTTCGACAACCGTCGGGCTCACGTAGAGATCAAGCTGCTGAAAGCGCATGGCGTGCTGAAGCGCATACTTTCTTAGCCAGCGCTCAATCTGGTTGATGGTCGTAAACCTTGCCTGTACGACTCCGCTTCCGCCGCAGGCCGGGCACTGATCGCCCATACGCTGCATCAGACTCGGACGTATCCTTTCGCGGGTAATCTGCATGATTCCGAAATCGGACATGGGCAGGATGTTTGATTTTGCCCTGTCGTTGCGCAGTTCGGTCTTCATGGAGTCATAGACCTTCTTGGCATTTTTCTGATCAAGCATATCGATGAAATCAACGACGATAATACCGCCGATATCGCGAAGCCTAAGCTGACGGACTACCTCACGGGCCGCCTCGAGGTTGGTCTTGAGAGAGTTCTCCTCCTGCTCACGCTTGGCGGCATAGCGTCCGCTGTTGACGTCAACAACCACCATGGCTTCGGTATGCTCGATGATGATATACCCGCCTGACTTCAGCCAGACTTTGCGGGAAAAGATCGACTCGACATCTTTTGCGATACCATAGCCTTCAAACAGAGGAAGCTTTCCCTGGTAGAGGCTGACATTTTTAACCATTTCAGGCGCCGCCCACTGGATATAATTCAGCGTCTCTTTGTAGATGACGGGCGAATTGGCAACAATTTCAGTGACGTCGGAGGTCAGAGAGTCGCGAAGAACACTTGATATGATGGTATCCTCCTTGAAAATCAGCTGAGGAGGAGCGGCATCCTGAAGCTTTTCCTCAATCTGCGTCCACTTGGCCAGAAGTTTTTCGAGATCCTGCTTCAACAGGGCCTCCTCCTGATCTTCGGCAACCGTACGGATGATTGCACCGAAACCTTCCGGAAGCATGGAGCGCACAAGTTTTTTCAATCTTGCCCTCTCTTTACGAACAACCACCCTGCGGGAAACAGCTACCTGACCACCCCCAAAAGGCAGCAGCACCATAAATCGACCCGCAATGGTAATATCGGAAGTAAGGCGTGAACCCTTGCTGCTTATAGGCTCCTTGATGACCTGGACAAGAATGGAGTCGTTAGGCTTCAGCTTGCCGGCAATAATCTGCGTATAGGACTGACGTTTTTCACCCTTGTCCTCGGTATCGGCTGACATGCGCTTGTTGCCGCTTCGTGCCGACGCTTTCACATTCTGCTCAGCAGCGGGCGCTTCAACAGAAAGGAGACCTTCCTCACCTTCTTCTTCAGTTCCGACGACAGTTTCATCATCATCATCATCCTCGATCAGTGCTCGGTAGTCCTCACTGGTAGTGCCTACATCTGAAAAGTGAAGAAAGCCGTCGGACTTCTGCCCGATATCGACAAATGCCGCCTTCAACCCTTCGATAACCTTATGCACCCGGCCAAGATAAATATCACCGATACTTCTTTTGCTTTCAGGGCGCTCAATAATCAACTCGACCAGACGACCTTCGTCAACAAGCGCAACCTGTATCTCGTCGCCAGTCTTGTTCATCAACAACTGCTTATTCGAACTCTTCTTCATTCGTTCACTCATTTATAATGGTAAGAACCAGGGGGCAAGCCCCTTTTGTCACTCTTTAAGCCGCACATACAGCTGAAATCAACCTGTCGCAGAACTATGCAACGCTGCTCTTAAACAGGTCAAGAGTCAAGCGTCCAATACCAATCAATACATTTAGACAGGAAAAACCGATGGCAGGCAGGAAAACAGACCTGCAAACCAACGATCAAGATAAGAAATTATACAAGGAATCAGCAACGCCCTCACTGAAGGTGAAATGGAAATAGAGGATCGCTACCGCATTGATAATGCTGATTGCAAGATACACATCATGATAGTGCAGTCAAGTACCAAAAGAGTCCTTTCGCGGGTTTTGCCTGCAGTATTTATTATGGAAATATGTACATTACTTAAAGTATTTTTCATGTATTCGAATACTCCTTTCCTGCGTTCATAGACGTAACAGTTTAAGCGCTTTTTCAAATGGAGGATAGTTCCTCTTTGAACCAGACACCGGAGCAACGCGCTCGCGATGAGATTAACGAATACAATCCGAGAATAGCCGTCACTGTGGATATGACTGCAACCAGCACCGACCTCAAGCCTCTCGAATGCATTCTTCTTCATGCGCGACAGTAAAAAGCTTTCAGAAGAGGAAATCAGGGCGGAGTTTTTCAAAAAAGAAAAACAGACAACCCTGTTTGGTGATGACGAGATTACAAGAAAAATCAGGAATCCTATTCAGCATATTGCAAATCTGTATATTCGTCAGTTGCATACGATATGGCGATATGTTACTGAAACTCCGCTCATGCTAAGTAACAGTCGTAACGTTCCGATTTATCATTTTGTGTTCGCATCCAACAATGCTGCTGCAAAAAATATTGCAAGCGCTATTATAATAAAGAGTTAACCATGGCGCAATCGCACATAGAGTGGACAGAGATGACCTGGAACCCTGTCACTGGATGTGACAAGCTAATGTTCCCTTCTTCTTCAAACAATGGGGAGGATTCAACAAAAAGAAAGCAGGCCGTATGCTTGACGGTCGCGTATGGGATCAAACACCGGTAATGCCGGAACAGTATGGCAATGAAAAGGTAATTCGTAATAGAAAACAATCAAATATAGATCTCATTGGAAAAGAGAGTTGAGATCATCGAAAACCTTGAAGCGGGACTGGACAATTTTCAAGCGATTCTTGGTGTGCTGAAGGGACGGAAAATGACCACGCCAAGCTTATCAGATTGATGCATAAAACAATTTTGTTTCCATGAATACGGACTATGAGTTCCCCCTTTGGGAAACGACCGGGATGATATGCGGTATTGATGAGGTTGGCCGGGGGCCTCTGGCCGGGCCGGTAGTCGCCGGAGCGGTTGTGTTCCCCCGCTGGTTCAGGCCGGATGGCAGTGTGCTGGAACAGCTGAATGACTCCAAAAAGCTTTCGCCAAGACTCAGGGAGGAGCTTACCCTTGAAATAAAGGAACATGCTCTGGGGTGGGCAGTCGCAGCTGTTGAGCCTGAGACGATCGATCTAATAAACATTCTTCAGGCAACCATGCTTGCCATGAACAGTGCTGTTGAGTCGCTTCCGGTGACGCCGGATCTGCTGCTTGTTGACGGCAACAGGTTCAAGACAAGCCTCGGGATTCCCTATACGACCATTGTGAAGGGAGATGCCCTGGTGTTCTCGATTGCCGCAGCTTCTGTGCTGGCAAAAACCCATCGGGACGCAATTATGGCGGCATACGGCGCCAAGTGGCCGGAGTATGGCTTTGAGCGGCATGTCGGCTATGGCACAGGGGAACACGTCCGGGCGATTATGCAGTACGGACGGTGCCCGATTCACCGCAAAAGCTTCAAGCTCAGACAACTTGGTGAAAAATAACGCACACCATGTTTGATCCCCATCTGCTCGGAAAAGAGGGTGAACGATTTGCAGCTGACTACCTTATAGAAAAAGGATACCGTATCCTGCAGCGCAATTACCGGTACCATCGCAATGAGATCGATATTATTGCCCGGCACAAGAATACGCTCTGCTTTATCGAGGTGAAAACCCGCTCCTCCCGGGAAAAAGGTCATCCGGCTGAAGCCGTGACCGTTGCGAAGCAGAGGGAGATCATAAAGGCGGCAAAAGCATTTCTCGCTTTTTCAGGCGAACCCGAAACAGGGTGCCGGTTTGACGTTATTACGGTCCTGGGTGAAAGTACAGGAGAGAACCCTATAACCTCTTTTGTTATAGAGCATTATATTGACGCATTTTGGGCTGATTACTGAGTACAAAGGCGCAAATAATGATGGCATTTTTTCTTATCTTGACACACCAGGTTTTGTCAAATTTAATCTCACCAGTTACAAGCTGATACTTATGCCGGAAACCGATATCAATACCCCAATACCAGCCATTCAACCAGAAATTCCAGTCCCTTCGACATACGGAGCAAACAACATACAGGTTCTTGACGGCATCGAGCATGTGCGGATGCGTCCGGCCATGTATATCGGCGACATTCACAGCAGAGGATTGCACCATCTGGTCTACGAAATTGTCGATAACTCAATCGATGAAACCCTTGGCGGCTTTAACGACTATATCTTTGTTTCACTGAATCCTGATGGATCAGTTACCGTTATTGACCATGGAAGAGGTATTCCTGTAGATATTCACCCTGAAAAGGGAAAATCGGCTCTTGAGCTGGTTATGACCGTTATCGGTGCAGGCGGTAAATTCGACAAGGGCGCCTATAAGGTTTCCGGCGGTCTTCACGGTGTCGGCGCATCGGTGGTCAATGCGTTGTCGGAATGGTGCGAAGTTGAGGTATACCGCGACAGCAAAGTCTATTTCCAGCGCTTTGAACGTGGTGTTCCGCAGGGCGATGTGAAGGCTATAGGACCTTCAGACCAGCGTGGTACAAAAACCACCTTTATGCCAGACCATCTTATTTTCAAGATAACCGAGTTCCGGAAGGATATCATCGTCGACCGGATGCGGGAGCTTGCGTTTCTCAACAGAAATCTCAGTATAACGGTTCAGGATCCGCAGGGTGAGCAGGAAATTTTTCATTTTGAGGGCGGCCTGAAGGAGTTTGTCCTCTTTATTGATGAGAACCGCATGGGCCTGCTCAAGGAGCCGATCTACATTTACGGTGAAAGAGACTCCACTATTGTTGAAATAGCACTCCAGTACAACGACACCTATCAGGAAAATGTGTTCAGCTATGTCAACAACATCAATACCCAGGAAGGCGGAACGCACGTCACCGGGTTCCGAAAGGCGCTGACAAGAACACTCAATGCATATGCACAGAAAAACGATCTTCTGAAAAATCTGAAACTGGCACTGACCGGTGATGATTTTAAAGAGGGCTTGACTGCTGTCATCTCTGTAAAGGTTGCAGAGCCTCAGTTTGAAGGCCAGACCAAGACAAAGCTTGGCAACAGCGAAACCCAGAGCATTGTTGAAACCATTCTCAATGAGCAGCTCTCCGAGTATGCCGAAAGCAACCCTAATGTACTCAAAGTAATCATTGAGAAGGTTAAGGGCGCTGCAATGTCAAGGGAAGCTGCGCGTAAAGCCAAGGAGCTTACTCGCAGAAAATCGGTGCTTGAAAGTTCCGGTCTTCCGGGAAAGCTTGCTGACTGTTCGATCAATGACCCGGAGCACTGTGAGCTCTATATCGTTGAGGGTGATTCGGCAGGCGGCAGTGCCAAGCAGGGAAGAGACAGAAGCTTCCAGGCCATTCTGCCACTGAAGGGAAAAATCCTGAACGTTGAGAAAGCCCGCCTGCATAAAATGCTGGAAAACGAGGAAATCAAAACCATTATTCTTGCCCTCGGCACAAGCTTCGGGGAAGAGGAGTTTTCGACAGAAAAACTGCGGTACGGCAAAATCATCATCATGACCGATGCTGACGTTGACGGTGCTCACATCAGGACACTGCTTCTGACATTTTTCTTCCGCCACATGCGCCCTCTGATCGACGCAGGAAGGGTCTATATAGCTCAACCTCCGCTTTACCTTGTAAAATCAGGAAAGGAACAGCAGTATGCATGGGATGACGAAGAGCGCAACAGTATTTCCGACTCAATGAGAAAGATGCAGAAAGGGAAAGCCAATATCCATATCCAGCGTTACAAGGGTCTTGGAGAGATGAACCCTGAACAGCTCTGGAGCACCACAATGGATCCTGCCCACCGCTCACTGCTGCTGGTAAATATAGAGAATGCAATGGAAGCCGACCACGTCTTTTCTACGCTTATGGGAGACAAGGTAGAGCCAAGAAGAGACTTTATTGAAAAGAATGCGCGCTACGTCCGCCGTTTAGATGTCTGAGAGGCGGACATAGACCTCTTTGCGGAGGTTCTTAACCCACTCGGCGAACATACTGCGGCTTTTATCCTCAAGAGCCATATCGGCAAGCTGTGCATAGTCTTTTTCGGCATCCAGTCTGTGCGCAGCCTCCTTGTTATTCAGTATGAATATCCCATAGAATGAATCACCCTGCGGTGGCTCTATTTTTTGCGGAGCGGAGATGTCGCCGATTTTCTTCAGGGAGCTGATAATTGTCTGCAGCTGAGGACGCAGGGTCAACGGCGAAAAGAGCAGATTGCTGGAACCGGAGGTAGTAATCGCTCCTCCAAGCTTTGCCGTCATCTGATCATCGGAGTACTTTTCGGCCATTGCTGCAAATGTCGTCTTCCCGCTGATAATATCCGCACGAATGGCATTGAGCTGCTGAATGACACCCGGGACATCCACTTTCGAGCGATCGAAGCCGATAAGAATATGACGAACGTGGATTGAATTCACATCCTTGTTGAGCATCTGGATAAGATGGAAGCCATAACGGGTTTCAACGACGTCTGACACCTGACCATCTTTGAGCTGATTTGCAGCATCTTCAAAACTCTTTATCAGCTCGCCTTTCTGAACATATCCAAGATCACCGCCCACTCTTGCAGAGCCAGGATCCTGAGAGTACTTGCGAGCCGTCTCGGCAAAATCGGCGCCACTCTTAAGCTGACTTTTGATCTGCTCAATAATGGTAAGCGACTGAGCTCTGCTTTCAGGCGTAACGGACGGGTATTTGATGATCTGCGCGACAGCCACAGCATCAGGAATATTGGAGAGCCGATCCTTGTTTGCATTATAATAAGCCATTGTTTCGGCGTAGGAAACAGTTACCCCTGCCGATTTTTTCCTCCGAAGGGTATCGATCAGCTCCTGATTGAGCAGCTCCTGATGAATCTCTTCACGAATACTTGCCGAGGATTTGCCGAAACGCAGCTCCATCTCTTTTCGTGAAGCAAACCGTAAGTTCAACTGCTTAAACCGATCATTGGCAGCGGCCTCAACAGCATTGTTGTCAATTTTAACACTGTCGATTTTAGCTTTTGCAAGGATGATTTTCTGATCAATCAGTCCATCAAGGATGGTGCGTGACAGATTTTTTACCTCCGCCAGCTCCGGAGTCTGCATACGGGCCATAAGCTCACGACCATCAATATCCGACTTCAGGATAGCCTCTTTACCGACAACAGCCACAACACGATCAGCAACGACAGCAAAAGCCGTGGACTGCAGAGAGAGCGTGCCGGCAAACGAGAGTAGAACCGCTTTTATAAATCCTTTATTCATCCCTTAACTCCTCAGGTATATATAGTATTGTTTAATCCGGGCCCCCAAAAAGGGGATATGCGTCTCAGGATACCTTGCTTCCTCTAAGATGAACAGGGCTTTTTGACAGCCTCAGCCAGTCATAGACAAGAGGCGCTGCAACAAAGATGGATGAATAGGTTCCAATAAGAATACCGATGAACACGGCAAAAGCAAACCCTCTTATAGCCGGGCCTGCAAAAATAAAGAGAACCAGAACAGAGAGAAGCACTGTGCTGGAGGTTATAATGGTCCGGCCAAGCGTCTGGTTCATGCTTTCATTAAAGATTCGCTCATATTCAGAGGGCTTCTGTCCTCGGATGCGCTCTCTTATACGGTCGTAGACAACAACGGTATCGGTAATGGAGTACCCCGCGATGGTAAGAAATGCCGCTATGATGCTTTGATCCATCTCAAGGGGCATAAACTCAAACACTCCTCCAAGCAGACTGAAGAGACCAAGCACAGTAAGAATATCATGAAAAATAGCAACCACTCCTGCAGTGGCAAATTTGAGCTCAAAGCGGAATCCTACATAGAGCAGAATTGCCAGCAGCGATGCCAGCAGAGCTTTTACAGCAGACCATTTCAAATCAGATGCAATGCTCGGGCCGACAGCTTCAACGCGGACAATTTCGTGATGATTGTTTTTGAGCCTGTCGTTTAAAGCATGTGAAACAAGTGATTTCAAATCGTTTGTTTCACCATTGAACACGGTACTGAAGAGAAACGAACGGTCCATGCCGTACTGCTTCAGCGATCCTGAAACTCCTGCCACATCCAGAACGGAACGAACGGTACTGACATCTATATTTTTTTCAAACCGTATAAGCACTTCAGATCCGCCCCTGAAGTCGATCCCGTAATTCAAACCTTTAACAGCCAGAGATATCATCCCTGATGCAAGAATAACAAGCGAAAAGATATAGGCAATTTTACGAAACCGTATAAAATCAAAGCTGGCTTTATGAAAAATCCTCATGGGTTGTTACGTATTGAAAAATTAACCGAAACTTTTTTTCGTCATAAGGTTCCTGTCGAGCAGGAACGAGAATATCTCTTTGGTCACGACAATCGAGGTAAAGAGGCTTGCTGCAGTACCGATCATAAGGGTAAGGGCAAATCCCTGAATCGGCCCGATTCCATAGGTAAAGAGAAGAAATGCTGCACAAAGCGTTGTTACATGCGAATCCAGAATCGATGAAAAAGCCCTGTCGTACCCGACTTCAATCGCGGATTTCAGCACCTTTCCTCCGTCAAGCTCTTCGCGTATGCGCTCATAGATCAGAACGTTGGCATCGACTGCCATTCCAATAGTCAGAACAATACCTGCAATACCCGGCAATGAAAGGGATGCACTGAACCCTGCAAGTACTGAAAGGACAATGACAATGTTAAGCACAAGAGCTATATCGGCAGCAATACCTGCCTTTTTATAGTAGAGGAGCATAAAGACAGAAACCGCCAGAAATGCCCAGCCGAGCGAGAGGATTCCAGCGCGGATATAATCGGCTCCGAGTGAAGGTCCCACGGAACGCTCTTCAATGATCCTGACCGGAGCAGGAAGAGCTCCCGCCTTGAGGACAATTTCGAGATCTTTTGCCTCTTCAAGGCTCTCAATTCCATTAATGACAGAGTTGCCACTGGGGATTTTCGATTGCACTACAGGAGCACTGTAGACCGCACCGTCAAGCACGATGGCAATACGCTTGCCGATATTTGCTCCGGTAATACGGGCCCATTTGGAGGTTCCCTCGGAGTTCATTGCCATAAGCACTTCAGGCTGCACACCCTGCGAACCGAAAGTCGCCTTAGCTTCTGTAATAACACCGCCCGTCAACTCAGGAGTCTTTTTTACAAGATAGACAGGGAAAAGTTTTTCGCCATTCTTGCCGATTTCAGGCTTGGCGGCGAGCAGCAGCTCGGTATCCTGTGGCAAGAGAGCCTGAATGTCGCTGCGATGAAGCAGGGAGGCCACATAATCCTTGGAGCGCTCTGTGGTATAGGCCGTTCCGTTCTGGAATACACCGATAACATCGTATATCGGTTTGAGAGAGGCGGGCCTGGCTGCTGCCGGTGCCGGTACGGGCAACTTAAGCTGCGATGAAACTGATGAAGATTGTGAAGCGTCAGCCGCAGGAGCGACTGGCGGAGCGGCTATATTCTGAACCATATAGGTGTTGAGCCTGTCAAGAGTCCTGACGAGTATTTCAGGATCACGAAGAAGCCGGAACTCAAGCTTAGCTGTTCCTTTCAGAAGGTTTCTCACCCTGTTTTCATCTGAAACACCGGGAAGCTCTATGATAAGTTTTCTGCTGCCCTGCGTTGTGATGACCGGCTCAGCTACGCCGTACTGATCGATACGGTTGCGAATGATCTCCTTTGCGCGGTTAAGAGCGTCTTCGGACTCCTTCTCCAGTTTTTTAGAAATTTCCTGGTCTGAGTTGCGGATATCGTAAAAATAGCGGCTCAGGCGCATATTTTCATTTTTGAACTCCCCGGCAAGGATATCAAGAACCTTAGCATCGCTTTTCGAGGCTTTGCTCCGGACGGTATTCATAATTGAAGTAAACTTTGCATCTTTATTCCAGGCTTTCTGTTCAAACAGATCAACCTGGTCAACTTCCATAACCAGATGCATGCCGCCTTTCAAATCAAGGCCGAGTTTGAGACTTTTTTTGCGGGCAGTCTCTATCTCATCACGTTTGCTCAGAGTGTAGCGAAGACTGTCCGGTGCTGACTTAAAGGTGCTGAGCTGTTTCGAAAGGGAGTAGTCGCGCCAGGTTGGCCATAATGACCAGGCTGCCACGAGGGTAACAACTGCAATAAGAAGAAGATTAAAACGTTTATTTTTCATTGATGGCATCGCTTTTCGCTCGAATAGAAATAATTCAGCCAATATATAAAATGGGGTATTGATTATCTAACAATCGGCTTCAAGCACAAGAGCCCCCTAACTGCCCTTTTTCAAGGGAAATCCGGGCATCCACGCTGACTTTAAGAAAACAAGGCCGACAGCCGACAGGGAGTGCTGGTAGCTTAACCGCCATCATGTGGATTTCAGTTTTCACCTTTTAACCGGCACGGAAGAGGGGATAATCTGCAGAATATCTCTTTTAACAAGAACTTGTATTAATATATAGTGTACATAAGGCAACAAAAGTCAATATATTATACTTATATAATACAGTATTCGGCCATTTTCATTGATATTGATACTTGAAAGAGATAAAGCGCTATTATTTGTATCTTCGGTCCTTAAATCTTAAGCAATTGACAAATGTTTCACGTGAAACAATCAGCTCATCATGTATGATATTTTAGTTGCAGGGGCAGGTCATGCAGGGTGCGAAGCGGCACTGGCTGCAGCAAGAACAGGGTGCTCCTGCCTGCTTATTTCTTCCGATCTTACAGCAATTGCCAGAATGTCATGCAACCCCGCGATAGGCGGCGTAGCAAAAGGGCAGATAACGAGAGAGATTGATGCGCTCGGCGGAGAGATGGCGAAAGCAATAGATGCCACCGGGATACAGTTCAGGATGCTCAACAGAAGCAAAGGCCCTGCGATGCACTCACCGAGAGCGCAGGCCGACAAAGCCATGTACTCTCATTACATGAGGCGGGTAATTGAAGAAGAAAAGAATATAGACCTTCTTCAGGATACGGTTACAGGGATTGAGTGTTCTTCGGGAGTTTGCAAGGGGGTAAGGCTGACTTCAGGAAGAACCATTAACGCTTCAGCGGTGATCCTTACCTGTGGAACATTTTTGAACGGACTGATTCATATCGGCATGAACCATTACCATGGGGGCCGTACAATAGCGGAGCCTCCGGTGTACGGGTTGACGGAAAACCTTATTTCGATGGGCTTTTCAGCGGGTCGCCTTAAAACAGGTACTCCGCCGAGAATTGACGCACGCAGTGTCGACTACTCTCTTGTTGACGAACAGAGAGGAGACGAGGAGCCTGTAGTATTCTCGTTCAAAACGGAACCCACCCTTAAAAGGAAAGAGATCAGCTGTTTTGTCACAAAGACCTCACTCGAGACTCATGAAATCTTAAAGAAAGGCTTCGACAGATCCCCTCTGTTTACAGGGAAAGTGCAGGGAATAGGACCGCGATACTGTCCATCAATTGAAGACAAAATCTGCCGATTCCCAGACAAGGAGAGCCATCATATATTTCTTGAACCCGAAGGAATCGACACTAATGAAATGTATGTCAACGGCTTTTCGACCTCTCTGCCTGAAGATATACAGATAGAGGGACTGCGCTCTATTCGCGGACTCGAGAAGGTCAAAATGATACGTCCGGGGTATGCAATTGAGTATGACTACTTTTTTCCTTATCAGATAAACAGAAGTCTTGAGACGAAACTGGTGGCAAACCTCTACTTTGCAGGACAGATCAATGGCACATCAGGGTATGAAGAGGCTGCAGCGCAGGGATTGGTTGCCGGTATAAACGCCTCCCTCAAGCTTCGCCAGAAACCTCAGATGCATCTCAAGCGATCTGATGCCTACATTGGCGTTCTAGTTGATGACCTAATCACCAAAGAGACTAATGAGCCGTATCGTATGTTCACCTCCTCGGCTGAACATCGTCTCCTGCTGCGTCATGACAATGCAGATATCCGTCTGTATGATTTCGGATATGCATCAGGGCTTCTCGATGAAGCGACATTTGCCTCATGCAGCCAGAAAATCATTGCTATTGAAGCACTCAAGCAGCTTTGCCTTGAGACAAGGCTGTCGGCAGCAGAAATCAGCCCTTTACTGACGCAACTCGGCTATACTGAAGTCACTACGTTACAAAATGCATCGACTCTTCTGAAAAGAACAGGGATCTATCTGCACATACTCATTGAGCAATCTGTGTCATTCAAAAAAGCCGTCCTCACCATAACAGATGACCCATCTATTTTTGAACAGGTTGATATTGATTTTAAATATCAGGGTTATCTTAAAAGGGATCTCCTGATGGCAGACAAGATTCTCCGGCTGGATTCTCATCAGATTCCAGGGTCTTTCAAGTACGACAGTGTATCAGGACTTTCAAATGAAGGTCGCGAAAAATTAATGAAACATCGCCCGGACACTATAGGGCAGGCTTCAAGAATACTTGGTGTTTCGCCCTCAGATATCTCAGTCCTCATGATACGTCTCGGGCGGTGACAACTCAAATGTTTCACGTGAAACTATTTTCATCCTTTTTCTGCAGCGAATTAAGCTATTGAGCCCGAATGGAGAGTATTATACATGAAATCGTAACCAACGACCTCCTGTTTGGAAAGGATAAAGAGGAGAACATAGTTGGCGCCTACCAGTTAACAGATACCCGAATCAGAGTATTTAACCGAATAAACGGGACGGTGAGTTTTCACGACGAACCATTTTTCCCTTTTATATTTGTTTCAGACGCCTCGCTGCTTGAGGGCTTTATTCCAGAAGACAAGGATAAATTCTGGCTGGTAAAACTTGGAGGCTCCAATTTTTATCAGTGCCTCTCAATTTTTCGCAGCTGGAAAACATACAGAGGCGCAATTGATTTCATAAACGGCAAAAAATATACTGAGGCTTCGGAATCTTCAAATGAAGGCGGGCAGTTCGAGAACAACTCTCACATATATAATAAAGGGGACGCCGTCACGCAGTATCTGCTTCAAAGCGGAAAGACACTATTCAAGGGAATGATATTTGATGACCTGTATCGAATGCAGCTCGATATAGAGACAAATTATGATCCGGCCGGAAAGAAAACAGGGAATTCAGGTTTTGGAGAAGATGAAGTTATTATTGTTTCGCTCAGCGACAGCAAAGGATGGGAAACGGCTCTGCATTCAAAGGGCAGGGATGAAAAAGCTCTTCTGGAGGAGCTTGTGGCCTTGATAGTAAAAATGGATCCGGACGTTATCGAAGGCCACAATATTTTCAGTTTTGACCTCTCTTATCTGCAAAGAAGATGCGAGCGCCATGGCATCCCATTTGCAATAGGGCGCAACGGACTTATTCCAAAAACATACCCGGCAAGCATCCGTTTTGCTGAACGAAGCATTGATTATCCATTTTTTGATATTCCGGGAAGGCATGTTATTGATACACTTTTTCTTGTCCAGAGCTACGATATTTCAAAACGTTCGATGCAGAGTTACGGCTTAAAAGCTGTCGCAAAGCATTTCGGCTTTGCCTCTCCGGACCGAACCTACGTTGATTACAAAGATATAGCCGCACTCTGGCAGAACAATCATGAAAAGCTTCTGGCCTACGCCCTTGATGATGTTAGGGAAACACGTGCGCTTTCGTCGCTTCTCTCGGGAAGCAATTTTTTCCTTGCGCAGATGCTTCCTTATACCTATGCAATGACGTCAAGGATAGGACAGGCTGCTAAAATTGAGGTTCTTCTGGTACGCGAATATCTTCGACGAAAGCAGTCAATTCCAAAACCGACCTCAGGGCAGCAGCATTCAGGCGGATATACCGAAGTGTTTCTTAAAGGAATTCTCGGTCCGATTGTCTACGCCGATGTGGAGTCGCTCTATCCGTCGATTATGCTTTCATACAATATCTGTCCTAAGAGTGATGATTTAAGAGTATTTCCAGGGATCCTTAATGACTTGAAAGATCTTCGATTCAAGGCAAAAGACAAAGCCCGCAAAGAAAAAGCTCTTGGAAACGCCTCTCTTGCCAATAATTTCGATGCAATGCAGAGTTCATTCAAAATTCTCATAAATGCCATGTACGGCTATCTGGGGTATGTTGGCGGCATTTTCAATGATTTTGATGAAGCCGACAAGGTTACTTCGACAGGTCAAAACCTTGCAAAAAAGATGATTTTTGAGTTTGAATCGAGAGGATGCAAAGTTATAGAAGTTGACACCGATGGCATTCTGTTTGTCCCCCCTGCTTCAGTAACCACAGAAACAGAAGAAAAAGAGCTGGTTCAGGAGGTCTCGATGCTCATGCCGCAAGGCATCAACATCGGTTTTGACGGGAGATACAGAAAAATGATCTCCTACATGAAGAAAAACTACGCGCTTCTTGGCTATGATAACGTCATGCTGCTTAAAGGATCGTCACTGACGAGCAGAAGCGGAGAGAAATTCGGAAGGGATTTTGTCCGCAGGGGATTTGAAACGCTTTTAACAGAGGATATCAGCGGGCTGCATGATCTGTTCACGGAATACAGAAACAAGATACTGAACCATGAACTTGATGTTTCTGAGTTTTCAAGAACAGAGAGTCTGAAAAACTCGATAGAACAATATCAGAATGATGTTAAAATCGGAAAACGATCGAAATCCATCACCTATGAGACTGCCATAAAAGCAGGACTTGGCGTTACAAAAGGCGACAGAATAACCTATTACGTATCAGGGAGCGGAACCGGAAGCTCTTCGTATGAAAAAGGGAAGCTTGCCGCTGAATGGAACAGGGAGAAGCCTGATGAAAATACACACTTCTATCTTAAGCGCCTCGATGAGCACTGCCAGAAGTTTCTTCCGTTTTTCAAACCACAGGATTACAGTACAATTTTTTCGGACGATACACTCTTTTCATTTTCTCCTGAAGGCATAGAACTGCTGAGAGAGATCCGGCACACCGAAACAAATGATCTTGGCGGTGAACTTCCTTTTTAACATGATTGTTATGTTTATATCTTGCGCCTGCTGCAAGGAACCTGTGAAAGATATTTCGGTACTATTCTTATAACATCAAGCACAATAAATAAATATGTCAGATAATAAAGTACTTCCCATTACGAGCGATGTCAGCTGGATAGGTGTTCTGGATCCTGGCCTCATCACCTTTGATATAGTGATGGAAACCAAATATGGCACCACCTACAACTCCTATTTCATCAATGCCGAAAAAAAGGCCATTATAGAGACAACAAAAGAGAAGTTCTGGCCTTCCTACCTTGCTAAAATCAGACAGGTTGTCAATCCTGCCGACCTGGAGTACATCATTGTCGACCATACGGAGCCCGATCATTCAGGGAATATGAAGAATCTGCTTGCCATAGCGCCAAACGCCACTGTGGTCGGCAGTGGGAACGCCATAAAATTTCTTCGGGATCAGACGGGACACGACTTCAAGTCACTGGTCGTCAAAACAGGCGATACGCTCAGCCTCGGCAATAAAACCCTTCATTTTATTCTTGCACCGAACCTACACTGGCCTGACACTATCTATACCTGGCTTGAGGAAGACCGCATTCTCTTTACTTGCGACTCGTTTGGATCACATTTCTGTCAGGAAGAGATGTTTGACGATACTGTCGGCAATTTTGACGATGCTTTCACCTACTACTTTGATTCCATTCTGAGGCCGTTCAGCAAGTATATGCTGCAGGCAATTGAAAAAATAAAAGATCTTGACATCAAGATTATCTGCCCTGGCCATGGTCCGATTCTGAGAACTCAGTGGAAAAAATATGTTGATCTTTCCTTTACCCTTGCCACAACAGCCATTGCCCTTCCTCAGGATAAAAATATCCTGATAGCTTACGTTTCGGCATATGAAAACACAGCATTGCTCGCTGAAAAGATAGCTGACGGACTGCGGCAGTCGTGTGACTTCAATATTGATATCTGCGATATTGAAACTGTTCCCTTTCTGACGCTGGAGGATAAACTTGCACACTGTTCAGGCATTATTGTCGGCTCACCTACAATAAACCAGAATATTCTGCCTCAGATCTACCAGCTTTTTGCAGCTATCAATCCTATTCGCGACAAGGGAAAGCTTGGTGCGGCATTCGGCTCCTACGGATGGAGCGGTGAGGCTGTAAAGATGATAGAGACTAATTTTACAATGCTGAAGCTGAAGGTTTTTGATCAGAGCGTCAGAATAAAGTTCAAACCTCATGAAGAGGAGTTTGCCGAGTGCAACGCGTTCGGAAAGGCCTTTGCTGACAAAATGATTGAAAGGTATCAGCTCAGCTGTGATCTCTGAACAACGGAAATAAATTCTTGAAAGCCGTGATGGTAAGCTATCACGGCTTTTTTTATTTGAAGATTATTTCATTCACCATAGCACTCTTCAGAGCCTCATTAAGTCTGGCGATGATATCTTTTTTACGGTAATTGAGCTCCATTCTCCATGAGGGATTTTTGACCTTGATGAACAACTGACCATTGGTAAATCGCTCAATAACAGTTGCATCCGCAATAGACTCTCCTACCACACTACCCCATATCTGCAGCGTCTTATACTGCTGGTAAGCCTCTTCAAACCCCAGCGTGTGGCACATATCGCCCAGAAGTGAAGATATTTTTTTAGGATCGCGGGTTCTTGCCACAATTATTTCGGACTGTTTGTTTTCAGAGTCTCTATTGAGAGAGCATGGATGTTTGACTGTTCCTTTATTTCAGTAGAGGTAATGATTGTCTGTCCGCAGGTTTCAAGAATGCTTAAAATATCAGCTGTCCTGCGGGAATCAAGCTCGCTGAAAACATCATCAAGAAGACAGAGAGGTTTTTCTCCAAGGATTTCAGAAAAAAAGCGGTGTTGGGAGAGCTTGAGGCAGATGAGAAATGTTCTCATTTGACCCTGGGAAGCATATTTTTTAATCTCCTTGTCATTCAGCAAAAAAACAAGATCATCCCGATGCGGCCCAAGAATGGTTTGAGTACGCAGAATCTCCTGTTTTTCTACCTCTTTAAACTTTGCAATATAAAGCGAATAAAGCTCTTCCTGCGTTGTATCGGCACTAATGCTGCCTAAAGAACAACGGTAGAGTATAGCAGGATTTTCATCGACCGATAACTGTGAGTAAAGCTCCTTGAAGTGGTATAAAAAAAGAGCAGCAAATTTAAGTCTGGCATGGACGATCGATGAGGCAAGCTTTGCGAGCTGCTCCGTCCATAATGAGAGCATATCATTATATGATCTATGCTGTTCATACAATTGCGCAAGCATGGCATTGCGCTGTTGCAGTACCCTCCGGTAGGCTAAGAGGTCATCAAGGTACCGGCGATCGGTCTGACTGAGAGCGTTATCGATAAACCGCCTGCGTTCGGCAGGAGCACCATTGACAATAACAATCTCCTGGGGTGAAAATGTAATGCAGGGAACCCGCCCGATATGACGTGAAAAGGGTTTTATCTCACTGTTATTGACGATAATCTGCTTTTCTTTTTCTTTCGTACAAGTTATTTTTACATTTATATCACTTTTACTCTCATCATTGAAAAGAGCGTTCAATAAAAAATAATCCTGCGAAAACATAAGACATTCACTATCTGAAGCGCTGACAAAACCTTTTGTAAGCGCACAGAAATGAATACCCTCAACCACAGAGGTCTTACCCGATCCATTTGAGCCATACAGGAGAGTGATTCCCGGGCATGGCTCAAAACTCAGGAACCGGTGGTTTCTGAAATTTTCATAGGTTATACGCTGCAGTCTCAATAATTATCCCCACTCATCAACTGTTTATTCTGACAGGCATAACCAGGATGATCAATTTATCGTCATCCACTTCCTTATGCGGCTTGAAAATAACTGCTGTCGTTGGACTTTTGAGCTCGATACGTATGTCACTGTCGTCAAGATGTGCAAGCGCTGCTTCGATAAATCTTGAATTAAAACCGATAGTAATATCTTCACCAGTGTAATTGCATGGCAACTCTTCCTGTGCAGCTTCACCTTCATTGGTATTTTCAGCCATTACTTTCAGAAGCTGACCTTCAATAACCATTTTTATGTCGCCGATACTCGAAAACCGACCGACACGCCTCACTGAATCATAAATTAAAGAGCGATCAATAATGAGATGTTTATCATGTTCAACCGGAATAACCGCATCATAATTCGGATATGGTTCAACAATGAGAGCCGCATCGAGAACAATCTGTCCGCTTACGAAACGCACAAACCGTCTATCAGCATCAATGCACATGGTAACAGAGTCGTTCTGTACAAGTTTCTGCAAGATGGAGAGAACACGGGCAGGGACAACAAATTTCTGCTTTTCAGAGATATCTGTCGTCGAATTTTTTCTGCACCTTACCAACCGATGGCCGTCAGTTGCAACAGCAGTAAGAACAGTTCCCTGCAATTCAAACAACACACCCATCATTGCAGGTCGCATACCGTCGACACTGCAGGCGAAAAGAGTTTTCTGAATAAGATCAAGCAGTTCCTCTGTGGGGAGTTCCAGAGAAATATCGTAGCTCTTCTCATGTTTTTCAGGCTTGCTCTCAAACTGACAGGGGATTTTGTATCTGCCTTTGTCTGTTGTTATATGCACAGTACCATGATCGCTTATTTCCTGTCGTTCAATGACAAACGAAACAGAGGTATCATACATACTTCTTAGAAAATCCTGCAAAGTTCTGGCTTTAATGCCAATATTTCCATTATCAGTTGTTTCAACTTCACTTTTTGCAGTGATGGAAAGTTCTCCATCGGTGGCAAAGAGCGTCAATGACCCTGACTCAATGGATAAATGGACATTTTCAAAACGCGCATCAATGGCTTTTGCCGGGATTGCCTGTGCGACCTTACTTACGGCATCCTGGAGTTGACGGATTGAGGAGGTTAATTTCATCTGCTCCAACTTTTACTATTTAATATTTATAGAGAATTGTTGTTGTTGTTGACTGTGTTGATATCTGGATAACCTATGGTGAAAAATTTCTATTTACCTGTAAATAAACATGTTATAAAAATTTTCCGGTATGGCAAAAGTGTTAACAACTTGTATGTCCGGGTGATGAAGGAATGTGTAAGCATTGTGGATGCATTTCATTTCAAATAAACAGTGTTGATAACTCATAAGTTATCAAGAAGTAACACACACTCCGCCAACAACTTGTACACATCCCTCATTACATGGAGCTTATCTCAATTCTCTTTTTGATTTCTTCAATTTTTTTCCGCTCCTCAGTGATTGTCTCCACCCGTTTGGTAATAGTGTTCACGGCATGGATGACGGTGGAGTGATCTCTTCCGCCAAAATGAAGACCGATGGTTTTCAATGATGATTCAGTGAGGTGTTTTGCCAGATACATAGCCATCTGCCGGCCGACCGCTATTTCTTTTTTCTTTGATTTTCCCTTAAGGTCGTTCGCGGTGATGGAGAAGTAAGCGCAGACCGCTTTTTCAATAGTATCGAGTGTCAGACGTTTGGTGGTATGACGGATAATATCTTTCAGGGTCGATTTAGTAAACTGAAGATCGATTTCCCGGTTGTCGAGAGACTGGGCGGCAAGAAGTTTGACTATGCACCCTTCAAGTTCACGAACGTTCTCTGTAATATTGGTAGCTATAAATTCGATAACAGCTTCATCAAGATTGACGCCGCTCTGATGGAGTTTGCTGAGAATAATAGCTTTGCGCGTTTCGTAGTCCGGTGGCTGGATATCTGCCGAGAGTCCCCAGTTGAATCGTGATATCAACCGATCTTCAATTCCCTTGATATCTTTTATAGGTCTGTCAGCCGATAGGATAATCTGTTTGTTGGACTGATGCAGGGTGTTGAAAATATGAAAAATTTCCTCCTGCGTTTTTTCCTTGCCCGAAAAAAACTGGATATCGTCAATGATCAGGACGTCAATTGAGCGATAGAATGAGGAAAATTCCTGGATTTTGCCGTTCTGGATGGCATTGACAAAATCTATGGCAAATTTTTCACTCGACACATAGAGCACTCGTTCAGAAAGCCGGTTTTCCCTGACACTGTTGCCGACAGCCTGCATCATGTGGGTTTTCCCGAGTCCCACGCCGCCGTATATAACAAGCGGGTTGAAAGCATTCTGGCCGGGACTTTGCGCAACTGATTTAGAAGCAGCAAATGCCAGCGAGTTACAGTCGCCTCTTATAAGTGTGTCGAAGGTATACTTTGTATTCAGGTGGGTCTCAAAACGGGCAAGATTGCGCTCAAATTCTTCACTATTCCGTGTGCGCACGACCGCCGCATTGCTTGATGCTATAAAATCAGCGTTCATGCTGTTCTGGTGCGGCAGCTCTATAGTTACCGGCTGCCCCTGCGATTTATCCATGACTATCGAATACATCAGTCTTGCCTCGGGGCCGATCACATCTTTAAGAGCCTGTTTTAAAAAAGAGGAGTAGTTTTCTTCGATCCACTCGTAAAAAAACTGACTCGGAACTTCAATAGTCAGTTCTGTGCCGGCAAAGCTGAGCGGTCGAATTGGGAAAAACCAGGTTTTAAATGCAAGAGGATTAATTTTTTCCCTGATAGCGTTAAGACATGCATCCCAGACTTGCTGTTCTACCAGGCCCCCTTTCTGTGTGTTTGTTTGCGGAAAATCCGGAAACGCTTTTGACGTAACTTCGAGCATAAAAGAAAGGGATTTGAGCGGTACGGGCCGGAATTGTCTGAACCATCAACATTTACTGTTCACAAGTTAGTCTTTTAAGTGGACAAAAAACAATTTCGTTTACGAAAATCCTTCCATATAGAGGGGTCGGTCCGGCCAAAGTTCTCAACATGATAAGATGTTGTTTTAGTTGAAATTAGGGCATGCCGACAAAAAAGTAATCAACATGTGTTAATTGTTCTGTTCTCAAGGTTTTCGGGGTGCCGCAGTCGGTTGAATTATTTTATCCACAAATTGTCAACATTGTTGATAACTTAAGCTGGTACGTAAATTTTATACAACACCCGATCTCTTTTATTGACGAAATCTGGCACTTATTTTGCCGTTAATGGTCGTGTTGTGATGGATGAATTTGTTAATGAGCGTTCATTATGCTAAATTACGCGCCCTGTATTATGAATTATTAATAAGTTTGGAGCTATAAGCGATGAAAAGAACCTTTCAGCCTCGGAATAGAAAAAGAAGAAACAAGCATGGTTTCAGACAGAGAATGGCGACCAAGAATGGCCGCAGAGTTCTGTCCGCAAGAAGAGCCAAAGGCCGTCACTCTCTTTCCGTAAGCAGTTCTATGGGTACAGCAGGACAGTAAGTGATCTCGGCGTCGACCCTTTCGGGGTTGACTCATGAAAAAAATTGCTCCTTCACGTTTTGAATAAGTTACACGTCCATTCTCTGCGTAAGCATGAGATTTTGAGGAAAAAACTACTGATTTCACTCCTCTTCAAGAGAGGACGAAGTTTGAAAGGCGATTTTTTGAAAATGATATATGCCTCTCTCAATCCTGAGAACAATTGCGTTACAGGGATTCCGTCTATTCTTTTTGCTGTGAGCAAAAAAACAGTCCCCTCTTCAGTTCAGCGCAACAGGGTAAAAAGAATGATGAGAGAAGCCTACAGGCTGGAAAAATCGATTGTGGTGCCTGGGGCGGGTGTTCAGCATGAAGGCAGTGCTCCCGGGCAGCTTTGTATTGCTTTTCTTTACACCGGCAGAAAAAAAACTTTTCCAAATCTTGACGCATTCAGAGAGGAAATCAGCAGGTTGTTG
Organism: uncultured Chlorobiaceae bacterium; assembly: GCA_903895195.1. Lineage (GTDB taxonomy): Bacteria > Bacteroidota > Chlorobiia > Chlorobiales > Chlorobiaceae > Chlorobium. Next base: position 10,408 of record CAITSZ010000042.1, on the reverse strand, counting down.
CATAATATGTCCCTTTCATGAGCGGTTGTGATAAAGTCGGGCATTGATTGAGCTGCCGAAGCTGAATGTGACGGAAGATGTTTTTTTACTTGACAAATGATAAGAGAGCATGAGTAGCTGGATGTTTTTTAATCAGGTTCCGATTATGCTGATAAAATTTTATCAGTCGTTTCTTTCTCCTTTGCTTGGTCCGTCCTGCAGATATTATCCCACCTGTTCCAGTTATGCTCTTGAAGCTTTTCGGCAGCATAACTTTTTTTATGCATCCTGGTTGACAGTCTGGCGCATTCTGCGATGTAATCCCTTTACCAGGGGAGGGTTCGATCCGGTGCCTGTAAACAAAAAAAGAGTTTCATAGTTTTAAAATAAAAAGTGTGAGGTAATGGATAGAAATTCAGTAACCGGTCTTGCGCTTATCGGCTTGATCATGATTGTCTGGCTTCAGTTTATGACGCCTGAGAAAAAGCTGGTAAAGCAGATAACTGCGGTCAAAACGGAAAAGGTAGAGCCTCAGGTGCTGGCGGCTCAGGCTCCTGCTCCAGAAAATTTAGGTGTTTTTGCTTCAGCAGCCGGCGGTAAAGAGCAGCTGATTACGGTCGACAATGACGTTTTTCGTGCTACACTCTCTACAAAAGGCGCAACCTTGAAGTCACTGGTGCTGAAAAAGCATCTTGACAGCAACCACAAACAGTTTAACCTTGTCAGCAATGACAAAAACGGTGCACTTTCGCTGCTTTTTCTGACCAGGGAAGGTAAAAAAATCGATACGCGTGACCTTTATTTCAGCAGCGTCACCCTGGATACCCTTCATACCGTCACCGGCAAGGAGAGCTATGCCGTGCGCTATCACCTGGATGTCGCTCCCCAGCAGGCTATTGATATCAGCTATATCTTCGGAGGCAACAGCTATAAGGTTGGTTATGATGTCAAGTTGACCGGATTTGGAAATGCCCTTGCCGGCAACGAGTATCAGTTGCAGTGGGACGGAGGGCTTAATTATTCGGAAAAAGACCATGCAGATGAGTCCCAGAGTGCCATTGCCGCAGCATACCTTGGCGGCAGCGTCGTTAAACTGGCTGCAAGCAAGGAGAATCAGGCCTATCGCGAAGAACAGTCTGGAGAGGGAAAATGGGTTGCAGTCCGGAATAAGTATTTTGTGGCTGCGCTGATTCCTCAAGGCCGCACTGAAGGGATTTTTCTTGACGGAAAAAGAAAGGCAAATAATTTTACAGATTACATAGCAGCTCTCAAAATGGGAGTCCCCTCGACCGGCAGCGTTGTCGATAACCGCTTCTCTCTCTATTTCGGGCCTCTTGATTACAACATTGTCAAGGCCCAGAACGTTGGTCTTGAAAAGATCATGGATTTCGGCTGGGATTGGCTTACAAGGCCGTTTGCCGAGTATATCATTTTACCGGTTTTCAGCTGGCTCAATACCTTTATCAGCAATTACGGCATTATCATTATCATCTTTGCGCTGCTGATCAAGCTGGTAACCTATCCGCTTTCCATCGCTTCGACGAAGTCAATGAAAAAAATGTCGGCCCTGCAGCCAGCCCTCAAGGAGCTTCAGGAGAAATACAAGGACAATCCAGCTAAACTGCAGAGTGAGCTGGGCAGGATTTACAAGGAAGCGGGCGTGAACCCTCTTGGAGGCTGCCTCCCTGTGCTGCTGCAGATGCCGCTGCTCTATGCGATGTTTTATGTGTTCCGTTCGTCAATTCAGCTCCGTCAGCAAGGCCTGCTATGGGTAAAGGATCTGTCAATACCTGATTCTATTCTTGATTTCGGTTTCAGCGTCCCCATGTATGGTGACCACATTGCAGTGTTTCCGATTCTGATGGCCGTGACCGTATTTGTGCAGCAGAAAATCACACCTACGACACAGAGCAATGATCAGATGAAGGCAATGATCTACATTTTCCCTGCCATGATGCTGCTGTTTTTCAACAACATGCCTGCAGGTCTTGGTCTTTACTATCTGATGTTCAACGTTTTCAGTGTCGCCCAGCAGTTTTATATCAATAAAACCACAACGGCCGACGATCTGCCGAAAGTCAACCTCGGGATCTCTTCGAGCTCATCCTCGAAACAGAAAAAAGGGGGAGCTAAAAAGTAACTTATAATTATGGCGCTGATTGAGCAGGCTGATGTATGGCTGTTCCAGCTGCTGAACCTTCATCTGGTTCATCCGGCAGCCGATGATCTCATGGTGTTTCTCACCAGGGAGAGGCTGTCGGGACATATTTTTTTACTTGCGGCTCTGTTTATCGCTGTCAGAAGAGGAAAAGAGGGTTTTGCAATTATCTGCTTTGCACTTCTTGCCGTCGGCCTCTCCGATTTTACCGCATCCGGCATATTCAAACCACTTGTCCAGCGTACCCGTCCCTGTTTTGCCCTTGAGCACGTGAGGCTTCTTATCGACCAGACGAGAAGTTATTCGTTTGCCTCATCCCATGCCGCCAATTCCGCCGCTGTTGCCTCCATAACCTGGATATTCTTTCACCGCGGCGAGATGGTTGAAAAGCTATTCACCATCACCATGATTTTCTACGCCCTCGCCGTTGCGCTGTCGAGGGTCTACGTAGGCGTTCACTACCCCGGAGACGTTCTTGGAGGGCAGTTGATCGGCGTGTTCAGCGCCACCGTAGTCTATCTCCTGGTTACTTGGCTTTGGAAGAACGTTATCCAACCCCGGTTCATGCGTCAGGAGAGCTGCAGCGATGGCTGACACCCGCTGGGGAATAGACCTTGGCGGCACCAAAATCGAGGCGGTTGTGATTGACCGCGCAATGCAGCCGCTCCTGCGCCGCCGGATTGTTACGGAGGCCTCGGGAGGCTACCATCATATCCTTGATCGCATCAGCCAGCTGCTTGACATGGTTTCAGAGGAGTCAGGTATTGCGCCTCCCGAAGTGATCGGCATCGGCACCCCCGGCCGGTATGACACAGCTTTGGGTATCATGAAAAATTCCAATACCGTAAGCCTGAATGGTCGTGATTTCAAAGGCGATCTTGAAGCGGTGCTCCAGAGAAGCGTAATCATAGAAAATGACGCAAACTGCTTTGCCCTCGCCGAATCCCGGCTCGGTGCAGCTGCGTCAATCATGCGCGACCAGTCAAAGACCGCTTTCGGTATTATTCTTGGAACCGGTGTCGGCGGAGGGATCGTCTGCCACCGGCGTGTGCGGCACGGAGCCCACGGCATTGCAGGCGAATGGGGGCATAATGAGCTTATCGCGGACGGCGAACCCTGCTATTGCGGCAGACGGGGCTGTGTGGAAACGGTTATTTCCGGCCCTGCGCTTGAACGGTTTTATCAGAAACTCACCGGACACTTCCTTCCATTGGAGCAAATCTCGGCAGATGCAGGAACTGAGGCTGCCGCAGCGGAAACGATTGAGCGCCTGCTCTTTTATTTCGGCAAAGCGCTGGCTCAGGTGCTCAATATCCTTGATCCTGATGTCTGCATTCTTGGCGGCGGTGTCGGGCAGGTTGAGCAGCTTTATTCGAAAGAAGCTATGCAGGCTATTGAGCGGCATCTGTTTAACAGTGAGCTTAGGATTCCTTTGCTGCGGCCACTTCTTGGCGATAGCGCAGGTGTTTTCGGTGCTGCGCTGCTTACTATAGGGAGGAGAGAAGAATAGGACCTATAGGTCGTATGGGACTTATAGGGCCTATAGAAGACGTTGTTCGCGAGACCAGTCTTTCGGCCTATTTAACAGCTTAAATACTACCGAAGTTTATGAATGTTAAAGTGGTCAAAATCGACCACTTTGGAAGCAGTGGCATATAACGCTTTAAGATCACAGTCTGTGATCTTAAAAAAGGGAGGGCAGAACGTGGCTCTTAGGCTGGCTTTTCAGTGACGACCTGAAATTTTACTCCAAGGGCGTGGAGTACGGCGTTTATTGTTTCAAATCTTGGATGAGCGCCAACTTTTAATGTTTTGTATAGGCTCTCCCTGCCTAACCCGGCATCTTTGGCGATTTGCGCTATACCTCGAGCCTTTGCCACATCCCTTAGTGCAGCAATAAATACCTCAGTGTTTGGATCGGAAGCAGCCGCAGTGAGGTATTCGGTAATAACCTCATCGTTATTGAGATAGTCCGCCACATCGAATGGTGCGTATGTTGTTTTCATTATTTGACGTCCTTTAGTTCACGAGCTAATTTTATTGCGCGGGCAATGTCTTTTTTCTGTGTGGACTTATCGCCACCTCCCAGCAAGAAATAAATTGTTTTTTCTGTTCGAGTATAATAGACCCGATAGCCCGGGCCAACATGAATCCGCATCTCCGACACACCTTCCCCAATAGGTTCACAATCACTAAAATTTCCGAAAACCGCACTCTGCAACCTGGCAAGGATTCTTGCCTTGGCTTTGTGGTCCTTCAGATTGGATAACCATGCATCAAAATCGGACGCCCTAATGAATGTGTTCATATAATAGTATTGTATCTATTTGGATACTAGTAACCAAGTTTTTTCTTCGCATCCGTTTATTTGGAGAGGATGATCAGCAAAGAGAAGAATAGGCATTATAGTCCTTATGCGACTTATAGTACGGATAAAATACGAGGCTCCTTGGGTTGTAAGCGTAAAAAAAACGAATAAGGTAACGCTTTAGCATTAAATACGCTTATATTATTTTCTTTCAATGAGAAGAGGCTTCGGCAAAAAAATACCATAGAGTTTATCGACATCTGGCATCAGCTATGCAACACCAATTGTAATTCCCCCGAATTCGAGGGAATTACAAACGAAGCAGTGAGTATAGCGCTTTTCGGAAAAACGGCTAAAGAGTGGCAGGATGAAAATCCTGATGATCAAGGCAATATCCATTCGAGACTTTGCGAAAGTAATCGCACCGGGTTTGCCTGGCCGTTTGAAGACCATTTCGTGAAGATGCACGAGATGGTTTGCGCTTGAATTTTGTAATTCATTTGTTAAAATGATTGTTATATGCTACATTTTAATTAATATCTGATTTATTGTAGCATATAGATAACAATTATGGTTGATATTGAGGAGGTTGGTGAGCAGCTTCGCGCACGGAGGAGGGCTTTAGGGATGTCGCAGACAGAGGTGGCGGCTCTTAACCGGATAAACCGGGTTACGCTGAGTCGGCTTGAAAACGGAAAACTGCCGGAAATAGGGATAAGAAAGGTTATGGCAATCTGTGCTACGCTTGGGCTTGAGCTCACCCTTAAAGTTGCATCACAGCGCCCTACTTTGCAGGATTTAGTAAACGAGAAGGAGGCTTAGCATGCTGGACGTCTGGGTCACTCCCCAAGTTGTCGGCTCTCTGGATCGCCACCCGGCAGAGCGAGGGGCTTTCACTTTTGCTTATCGCCCATCAATTGATGAGGGGAATGATGTTTCCCTGACGATGCCATGGTCTCTTGAGAGTTATCATTACAAGAGGGGGCTGCACCCGGTTTTTCAGATGAATCTGCCTGAAGGGCGACTCCGCGAGTCGATAGAGCTCTCGTTGAGAAAGCGTGTTGAGGGTTTTGATGCACTCTCCCTTTTAGAGGTTGTAGGCCGCTCACAGATCGGCAGGCTGCGGTTTGCCAACGACCCTGAAGTGATAGACCAGGTTCCGCTGCAACGGGTTTCGGAACTGGTGGCTTATGATGGCGCTGAGGATCTGCTGCGTGATCTCCTTGAACGGTTTTCTATGGTTTCCGGTGTTTCGGGTGTGCAGCCAAAGGTATTGATCAGAGATCAGGAAAAAATAGATGCGGAACCCTACGCTCTTGATCAGTCGAGGGTTACCGTTAAAGGTGCGACCCATATCGTCAAAGGCTGGAATGCGAACGAGTATCCCCATCTTGCGGCCAATGAGTTTTTCTGCATGAGTGCGGCCCGCCTCTCCGGGCTGGAAGTGCCGGAGTTCTTTCTTTCTGAAAATAATCAGTTTCTGGTTGTCCGACGGTTTGACCTTACTGAAGACGGTGTCTATCTGGGGTTTGAGGATTTCTGTTCCTTGAACGGCGTCGGCACGTCGGAAAAGTATGACGGCAGTTATGAGAAACTTGCGAAACGGATTCGCCAGTTCGTTTCGCCGGCACAGCAGGCATCAGCTCTTGAAACCTTTTTTCGCTCTTTTGCTCTCTCATGCGTCGTGAGAAACGGTGATGCCCATCTTAAGAATTTCGGAGTACTCTACGGTGCGTCAAACAATGAGGTGCGCTTCGCACCCGCCTTTGATATTGTTTCAACCACAGCTTACATCAAAGGGGACTCTCTTGCACTTACCTTAGGCGGCAGCAAGCGCTTTCCGACACAGAAGCGCCTTATTGCATTTGCACACATGCACTGTAACCTTCAGCCCGCACGAGCAAAACTCATTCTTGAAGAGGTCGGCAATGCTGTCGCAGAAACTGTATCGGGTGTGCGACGGCACATATCAGATTATCCAGACTTTAAGCCAGTCGGCGAGGCCATGCTCAGTGAATGGAATGAGGGTCTTAACGCGCTATCAGCCTAACCCGAAATCAGGATAGATGGGGGATTTTCGTTCTGACAATTTGGAGGAAAACAGGCGAAACAATCCTTATGGAATGAAGCGCACAAGTCACCGCACAAGTCCGGCATTTGCTGATCTGCCTGGAGAGGCTGTAATGAGAGTCTTAATGCTCTCACGCAAAGTTTCGCAACAGAAGTATAGAGGCGCGCTCTCGTTAAAATGATAGAGATTCCGTTTGGTGAAAAGCGCGGGTGTCGCTACTCACTGGAACACGAAAAAAGATATCAGACAGTTTTTGATGCAATGTTCAATAATTATTCAATAACTGTTCAATAACTGTTCGATAAGTGCTCAATAACTGTTCAATATTTTCTGCTCATTCCTTTTCCAATTCTTCTACGGGTAGTCGCTCAGTTCATCATGCCATTTCTTCATACAAAGAGGGATATGCATTTCATATCATCTTTGATGACGGGGCAAGAGGAGATGTTGATTTTTCTGAATATCCTTCAAAAGTGAGATTCTTTGAGCCGTTAAAGGATAAAAGCTTTTTTTGCAGGCGTCTATAGACGGGGGAACAAATTCATGGTCAAATGGGGCTGATATAGCTCCGTAAACACTCTACAAGAAAATCCAGCACTGAACGGAACCCTCACTTTATTCCTGATCCTGATTTCAGCACTCCTGGAGGCGGCGTCGGGCAGATAGAATAGCTTTATTCAAAAAAACCCCTGCGGGCCATAGAACCGCATCAGTTTAACATCAAACTCAGAATCCCCCCTTCTGCCCACATCATGTTTTGGTTGAGCGAGTATTCTTCAAATAAAGCGTTAAACGGCTTTATTGTTTTCATGTGACGGGTTTATTTGGTAAATAAAAGCAGGTTATTCCGAATCGTTTTTTTTCCTGTTACATGTGAGGTTCCTGATAATGAAGAGAAGGGCTACATGGATCATATTCAAGTAACTTGCGCTATTATCGAACGTGATGGGTTCGTTCTTGCTGCACAGCGGAGTGCAGTTATGAGTTTGCCTCTTAAATGGGAATTCCCTGGAGGTAAGATCCATCAGGAGGAATCACCTTCAGAGTGTTTGCGTCGTGAGTTATTTGAAGAGCTGAATATTCACGTTAGTGTAGGAAAATCTCTTTCTGTTAGCAATTATCAGTATCCGACATTTACTGTTACACTCCATCCGTTTATCTGTTCAATTGAAGAGGGTGAGATCGTCCTTAATGAACATGCAGCCATAACTTGGTTGGCGCCTAATAACCTCCATTCTCTCGACTGGGCTGAGGCCGATGTACCGGTATTAGAATCATATCTTGTTGAAAATAGGGTAGATGCCTCATGAGTCAACTTGCTTTTGGTATATATGAAGCACTCCTCGATGAGCTTCTCCAAGAGGCTTTAGGTCAGCACCCAGAGTTACGAAGTGTCTTTGGCAAAATCGATCAAGAAGAGCAGCCGGCTATCTATGCATCATTTGTAGCCAAGGTTATCGAGCAGGCATTGCGAGAAGAGAAAGATCCGGAAAAACGTCTGGATATCTGCAATCGGATTCTTGGTCAGGTTGCCAGTGAGCCGGGCTTGAGTCACCTCGCGAACCGTCGCCTTGTACAAGAAAAAAAACCAATACTTCTTGAAATCACCCCTTCCAATTATGGGTCATCAAGAGTTGCTCGACCACAGACATCTTTAACTGAAAGCAGTCTATTTACCGGTTCGCCACAAGAGCCTCAACTTGCACATGAGCTGCTTGAGGAGATGAAGTCGGCAGACAGTGTTGACATTTTGGTTTCGTTTATCAAGTGGTCTGGGTTGCGTCTGCTGATGCCAGCTTTTGAAGATTTGTCTCTGCGTAACATACCGGTTAGGGTTATCACTACGTCATACATGGGTGCATCCGATGCACCTGCCGTCGAATGGCTGGCTGAAATGTCGAACGTTAAGGTACGCGTATCCTACGATACCGAACGCACGAGGCTTCATGCGAAGGCCTATCATTTTAAGCGGAAATCTAATTTTTCAACTGCTTATATCGGTTCGGCAAACATGTCCAATGCTGCCATTACCAGCGGACTCGAGTGGAATCTTAAGGTTACTGCTCAAGATATGGGGCATATTCTGGAGAAATTTACTGCCGAATTTGAGACCTACTGGAATAGCAAAGAATTTATTCCATTTGACACCGAAGAGCCTGAGCGCTTCAGGGATGCAATTGTTCGTGAGCGAACAAGAAAATATGGGATCACATCGGTTTTCTTTGATCTTACGCCGCACCCGTTTCAGGAGCGCATCCTTGATGCCTTGAAGCGAGAGCGTGAAGTGCACAATCGCTATAAAAATCTTGTTATAGCAGCTACCGGAACAGGTAAAACCGTGGTTGCCGCATTCGATTTTTATGAGTTTTACAAGAGGCGTAACCGTAATGCAAAATTTCTGTTTGTTGCACATCGCAAGGAAATCCTTGAGCAGGCGCTTATAACTTTCAGAAATGTGCTGCGTGACCAGAATTTCGGTGAACTCCTTGTCGGAGATTTTGCGGCTGGCCGATTGGAACACCTGTTTTGCTCGGTACAGATGCTGACAAATCGAGAACTCTGGAAGCAGGTTGGAGGAGGTTTCTACGACTATATTGTTGTTGATGAGGTTCATCATGGAGCCTCTGACAGTTATCGCCCCATCTTCGAACATTTTGATCCAGAGATACTTATCGGCCTAACCGCTACGCCGGAACGAATGGACGGAAAATCTGTTGCTGCCGATTTCCATAACACCTTCGCGGCAGAAATCCGTCTTCCAGAAGCATTGGAGGAGAAGCTCCTCTGCCCATTCCATTATTTTGGTGTTTCAGACCCGATATCGACCGATAATGATCGTTTCTGGACCAACGGGAACTATAACAAGTCAGAGCTGGAAAACGTCTATACTTTAGACCGAGAGAATGCATATCGGCGAGTTGACGCAATCATTGGGGCGTTAGAGCGCTATCAGCCAGACTATTGTACCAATGCTAAGGGGATTGGCTTCTGCGTCACAATTAACCATGCGCTCTACATGGCTGAGCGTTTTAATGAGAGGGGGATTCCTTCCGTAGCAGTTGTGGCCACCCTTACATCCGATGAGCGGAATAAGGCGGTCTCAGACTTCAAGAATGGGCAGCTACGATTTCTCTTTACCGTTGATGTCTTTAATGAAGGTCTTGATATTCCGGAGATTAATCTTGTCATGTTCCTCCGTCCTACAGAGAGTCTCACTGTGTTTCTCCAGCAGTTAGGACGAGGCCTTCGTCATGCGCCGGAGAAAGAGTGCCTCACGGTTCTCGATTTTGTGGGACAAGTACATCGGCGCTACCGGATGGACACAAAATTTCGAGCATTGCTGCCCAAGCATCGCTATGCAATAGACCGTGAGGTTGAGCTAGATTTTCCACACCTACCTCCAGGCTGTTCTATCCAACTTGACAGGCAGTCACGGGAATATGTACTCCGAAATATTAGGGAAAACCTTAGGAATCTTAATGTGCAGGTGCCAGATCGCTTGCAGACATTCACGAGCGAGACGGGGCAGGAGTTGACCTTTGGCAATTTCATTCGCTACCACGAATATGAACCGGAAGTACTGCTGGCAAAAGAATCCTGGTCGGGGTGGAAAGCCAAAGTGCAGTTAGCTCCGATTCCTACCGATCCTGATCTTGTAAGATTGAAAAAGTCTCTGATTCGGGCTGCATTCATCAACGGCCCGAAGGAAGCGGCGTTGTTGCGAAATGTCATTAGCAAAGTTTCGCAAGGCGCAATAGCAGAAGCAGTAGCACTTGCTGGTCAATCGGCCATGGTCGTGTATTATCGTATATGGGGAGAGAACGGTAGTAATCTGGGTATTTCATCCTTTGAAGATGCCTTACAGCGGCTTTCGAAAAACCCGTCAATTCTT
>CAITSZ010000041.1 GCA_903895195.1 uncultured Chlorobiaceae bacterium | reverse complement strand
CTTAAAATATTTTACCCTCGCAATATTGAAAGACGGTGAGCTATCCCGGAAGATTAAAGAAAAAGAGAAAAAAGAGCTTTCTATAGATCACAGCCGAACATGCAGATCTTTGTTGCAACGAACAAGGAGGGTATGTGGGGGGTTTAGAAGTATTGATTATAAATTGACTCCTGTAATCGTTGTCGGGGGGGATTGTTTTGAACGGTTACTGTTTGAAGCTATTTAGCCACGCCTGAGCGATGCAGCACAGGGGCAAGCCTGGTGGCTTGAAAGATGGAGAACCGTTCAAGCATAAGCTTCTTATGGTGGCTTTATGGGCTGAAAAAGCTAAAAATAAAACCTTTGCAGTCATTAATGAGAGCGAGGAAGAGCAATCAGGTCTTGAGCAATACTATGATTTACTTCCAGGATAGTTAGGGCTTCTGCGACCAGGACTTTGCAAGCTGACTCCCCTTCCACGGTGAATATCATTATTGTGTAATTTGTGGCCGGCATCAGTTGGCTTGCGCGCCCGGCTGGCTGCGCAAACGGAGCGAAGCGGAGTGCGGCGCCAGAAAGGGTTCTTTGGTTTGTGTACCCCGGATTCTGTCAAAGGTACTCCCCTTGCACTGTTTTGCACAAAGAGTTATTTCACTTACGGAAAGACGTCCCCAAGTCTCCCTAGTGCGCCATGTTGGGTGGTGCGGCGGGCGTGAAGAAGCGAATGCGGTACTCCGCTTTCGCGCTATCTGGAGGCTGAATATTTTTGTTCGAGGCAAAGCAATACCACAAAACATAATCACACCTGATACTGATATTATTTGCATTTTTGCTTTTTTTGTGCAAATTTGAAATAAATATTAATAGATATCCCATGCTTGTAGAGTTCCGCGTTTCAAATTTTCGTTCGATCAGGGAAGAGCAGCGCTTGAGCCTTGTTGCGAATAGTGACAAGAATCATTCGGAGACTCATGTTATTCGAAGCGATGCGAAATCAGGCATTTCTCTCTTAAAGTCTGCTGTTATCTATGGCGCTAATGCCAGTGGCAAGTCGAACCTTATTATGGCGATGGCATTTATGAAGAGGGTTGTCGCTGAGTCGGCTACGCATGTCAAGGAGGGGCAGAAATTTTTTTTTCAGCCATTCAAGCTTGATGGTCTTTCATCAACGAAACCGAGTGAGTTTGAAATTACCTTTATCGAGGATGGTATCCGCTATCAATATGGCTTTTCATTGCTTCCTGACAGGATTATTTCGGAGTGGTTGTTAGTGTACAAAACATCGAAGCCGCAGGTCTGGTTTGATCGGCGCTACAATGCTGAGACTAATGTTGATGAGTATACCTTCAGTACTTTCTTGAGCGGAGAGAAAAAGTTGTGGCAGAAATCGACCCGTTCAAATTCCTTGTTTCTCTCCAAGGCTGTCGATCTGAACAGCAATGCATTACGGCCTGTATTTTTATGGATTGTCCAGCAGCTCCATATTATTGGCGCTGGAGAACAGCCTATGATAGAATTTTCGACCGCATTTGCTCAGTTACCTGAAGGCAAGAAACAGTTGCTCGATTTTTTAACTGCTGCTGACTTAAGTATTTCAGAATTATCACTGGAGATTCGTCAACAGCGAGAGGTTTCAGTCAGGGTTGAGGGGGAGAAACCTCCTGTTCATCAAGTGATTGATTCAGAAGCTCTGATGCCCATTTTTTTACATACGGGAGCCGAAGGAGCTGCAAAATTTGAATTTCATGATGAGTCAACGGGAACACAGCGTCTCTTTGCTTTTGCTGGCCCTATACTTGGTGTGTTACGTGAGGGAAGTGTTTTGATTGTTGATGAATTGGATGGGAGCCTGCATACCAAAATCGTTCGTTTTCTGTTGAGCATCATCAATTCATCTACCCATAACAGAAAAGGGGCTCAGCTTCTTTTTACAACTCATGATACCTCTGTCATGGATGCAAAACTCTTTCGGAGAGATCAGATTTGGTTTGTTGAAAAGGATCGCTCTCATGCAACACACCTTTATCCTCTGACAGATTTCAGCCCAAGGAAAAACGAAGCTCTTGAAAAAGGGTATCTCGTTGGACGATATGGAGCGATTCCTTTTATCAATGACACGATATTTTAAGGGAAGCTATGGCTCGAGATAACCATCCGAAGATTCGGCAGGACAACAAATTACAACGGAAGAAGGCCTTGAAGAAAGGGGCTGATCGTCTCCTGATTGTTACAGAGGGGGAAAAAACAGAGCCTTATTATTTTGGCGAGATCAGGTCGCACTATCGCCTGAGTACTGCCAGAGTGGAAATAATGCAGAGTAAATACGGGACGACACCTCAACAGGTGGTTAATTTTGCCGTGGATAAATGTAACGAGACGAAAGAATATGAAACCGTGTATTGCGTTTTTGACAGAGATGATCATCCGAATTTTTTGAATGCTCTCTATAGCGTCAATGCGCAACACAGGAAACATAAAAATGACAACAAAGAGCTGATCAATTTTTATGCGACTCCCTCTATCCCCTGTTTTGAATTGTGGCTCTTGCTGCATTTTGTTCCCGTACGGAGCTATATGCACAGGGATGAAATTCAACGGCAATTGTGTGACTCTGACAAGCTCCCCGACTATGCAAAAGGGGGGCGTGGATACTTTGATATGACCAGAACCCGGCTGGAAGTTGCTTATCAACATGCTGATTTGTTGACAGCCAATGATCCGCTGGGAAGCGAAAAAAATACTGCGAATCCCTATACTTCTGTTGGAAAGCTGGTAAAGCTCCTCACCTCAATGAATACGTGTTGGCAGAGGTAATGATCATTTCTCAACCGGCTCTCATTAACCCTTTTCATGTTTCTGCTTAGAGTGGGAACTTGTTGACATTTACCGCAGGTAACGCAAGCCGTTATTCATCAACCAGAACTCAACATGTACAAAGTAGTAGCGCAAGAATTAGTTGGTATTGGGGGCGATCAGCGATTTATAGGTGAAGCTCGTAAATGCAGGTTTTGCGGCACTTCTGATCCTTCCGATTTTGGCAAAAAAACAAATGCACATGCATCGCGAAAATAGTGAAGCGGTGAAGATGTGGTTTGAAGCCCTATCTGCCGGGATAGGCTCTTTTGTCTGACGCTTTTTTGAGGAGATAGATTTAAAGATTTATTGCCCTTACTGTACAATATTATCACGGGCGTTTATTGAGGATGAGACTAAATCATTGTAATACTTTTCTATCTCCTTATCGATAGAATCGCTCTTTAACCTACTCTCTTTCATGAAAGTCAGGGAATTATTCAGCGCATCATCACCAAAGTACTTGTCGTATAATTTTTGAAATCCATTCGCCATGACCGTGTTTTGGTTCAGCGTGAATTGGAGAATTCAGATGTTTGAGTTAGTGTACAAACACGGAGGAATTCACCATGCGCAAACAACGGAAAAATTACCAGGCTCAGGACAAAGTATTCATTCTCAAAAGGCACCTTGTTGACCGG
>CAITSZ010000040.1 GCA_903895195.1 uncultured Chlorobiaceae bacterium | reverse complement strand
CTTAAAATATTTTACCCTCGCAATATTGAAAGACGGTGAGCTATCCCGGAAGATTAAAGAAAAAGAGAAAAAAGAGCTTTCTATAGATCACAGCCGAACATGCAGATCTTTGTTGCAACGAACAAGGAGGGTATGTGGGGGTTTTAGAAGTATTGATTATAACTTGACTCCTGTAATCGTTGTCGGGGGGGGATTGTTTTGAACTGTTACTCTTTGAAGCTATTTAGCCACGCCTGAGCGAGGCTGCAACGCCCAGCAGCGCCAGTTGCAGAGCGCTGCAGCACAGGGGCAAGCCTTGCTATGAAGCGAAGCGGAATCTTACAGGGCTGTGGCGTTCTTGCCATTCAAAAGAGTGACCGTTGTGAACGTAGTGAACATTGATATGGGAGTTTTCACGCCAGCGGGGAAAAAAGCATGCTCTCCTGCTGCGCTCAATGCTGCAATGCAGGCATAGGCAACAGTGCGCATGAACGGGCGTTTTCCTGTCTTTGGGAGGCCAATAATTTATAGTAGTTTTCGGGAATTATAGTTGTCGCTGGCCAGAAAAATAAAGATCACGAATCAATTAGCAAACAAAGCTATGAAAGCATTGCTCGACGCCGCAAATAATGGTGATGCAGAGGCACACAACCTCGGCTTAAAGTACACTAATGGGGATGGCATAGCACACGACCATGCTGAATCAGCGAAATGGTTCAAACTTGCCGCTGATCAAGGCCATGCTTATGCACAGGTCAGTCTCGGGGTCTCGTATTTAGAAGGTCGAGGTATAGCCCAATACTTTACTGAAGCGTTAAAATATTTTCAGCTTGCAGCAGATCAGGGGGATGCATCGGCTCAGTTCAATCTCGGTTTGATGTCTGAGGCGGTAGGTGAGGTGACACTAAACTATACGGAAGCCTTTCAATGGTATCAACTTGCCGCAGAGCAGGGCTTTGCGCCCGCACAGTTCAAACTCGGCTTTAGGTTTGATACTGGGAAAGGAGTCGCAAAAGACCATGTTGAAGCTGCGAAGTGGTATCACCTTGCCGCAGTTCAGGGTCTTGCGCCAGCTCAAGTTAACCTCGGGAAACTTTACTCAGTAGGTAGAGGTGTAACACAAGACTCTACTGAAGCGTTAAAATGGTATAGCCTTGCAGCTGATCAAGAAGATGCTAAAGCTCAGGGTTATCTCGGTGCTATGTATTATCATGGAGATGGAGCAACGCAAGACTATACTCAGGCTTTAAAATATTCCGTGCTCGCAGCGGAACAAGGCCTGCCCCTCGCACAGGTAATGCTTGGTTCTATGTTCACCTCCGGAAATGGAGTATCACAAGACTATGCCGAAGCTGTGAAATGGTTTCGGCTTGCCGCTCAGCAGGGTGATGGATTTGCTCAGGCCACCCTCGGCATTATGTATGAAAATGGCACTGGCGTTGAACAAGACCTGATGAAAGCCAAAATGTTGTTCAAAACCGCCTATGAAAATGGGTATCAACCCGCTTGCGATGAATACAATAGGCTGAAAAAAGCAGGATATTGACGGCGATCAATCAAATAGTCACCTTTTACAGATGAACCCCTCAATCAATACCCCGAAGTCTCTCGGTATTCCACAGCATAAGCTGGAGCGCGAGAAGATGTTGCAAGAGCTGAACGACCAACGTCTAACTCTGTTTGTTAATGAAATCCGAGGCAACCTCCCTGAAGACATCCAAAGCAAACCTGACGCTCATGATTTAGTGCCATATTTCGACCCTGCCGATGGAGGTGTCGCTGCTGAGTGGCTGTTTCTTCTTGAGGCGCCGGGACCAAACGCGGTTACGAGTGGTTTTGTCTCGCGTGATAACCCCGATGAAACGGCAAAAAACTGGTTTGAACTGAATAATGATGCACGTATTCTTCGCACACGGACGCTTATGTGGAATATCGTGCCTTGGTATTTAGGAGAGAACGGTAAAATTCGTCCTGCCAGAAAGGCTGACATTGATGCTGGTTGGGAATGGTTGCTTAAACTGCTTGATCTTCTTCGTCCATACAAACGCCTTTGTAGGGTGGTTCTGGTGGGAAGGAAAGCCCAGCGGATAACAACACGGCTACAGGAGGCCCGTCCAGACTTGGTAGTGGAGCAATGCCTACACCCAAGCCCATCGTTTATCAATCGTAATCCGAAGGAGAATCGACTCCGCGTGTTGGCAGAGTTGAAGACGGCGGCGGGTGTTTTGGGGGATGGGTGAAACTCTGGCCAGAAGGATTATATTTCGGAATTCGGGACTTTCAGGACGTTGCTCTCCGATCATAGTTCAATCAACGTGATCTCCGGCCGGCATAAGAAACGGACTGCCAAGAAAAAAGTTCCCAGGCCAGCACTCACATGAAGAGGCCCCGCTGGCGTTTGGTATATGCCCAGCTGATACCCGTTCACGCCAAAAGGAATGATCAATGCCCCGATGATAGGGAGACGCACCTGACCGCCGTGTGAGTGCCCCGACAGAATCAGATCAAATCTCGACCCCTTGATGTTTTTGATGTCAAGCGGGTAGTGCGTCAACAGAATGCGTTTGGCGTCTGGTGCCGCCAGTGTCGATCTTCCATCCCCCAGGAGAAGTGCGCCTGAAGTGCCCTTTAAGGTTACAGCGGTTGGAGGTTTAGGGAGCACTGGATTCCATTCTATCTCGTGACCAGACATGGCAGACTCGGACACGGTTTGTCGAGTGTTGAACTCTGTTCCTGATCGTCCTGAGATCAGCACTCTTCCCTGCGCCGCGACACTGCAGCGATCCACAAGCCATTCCCCGCCGGTCTTCCGGAAGGCTTTGCCAATTCGGTCGAACGAAGCCCCGCTCCAGTATTCATGATTGCCGGGAACGCCATAGAGCGGCACGCTCATCTGCCCGAGTATATTCAGCGCTTCGT
>CAITSZ010000039.1 GCA_903895195.1 uncultured Chlorobiaceae bacterium | reverse complement strand
GCAAATGCTTCTTGATTATCTTTCAATGCGCGCTTCATAGCTCCTCCGGGTTGAGTTAAAAGAGTTAGGTCCTCTGATAATTTAATTCCGGAGGGGCTTTAGTTTATACCCCTGTTTTTAACATACGACCTCAGCACTCAGAACTATCTTTCCACTCAGCACTGTCTTTCTCAGTACTTTCTTTCACCCTATGATCACCAGTCCATCCCTCTCAAAACCCTCAGCCTTATTCCATGGCAGCGGCTTCCGCCTTCCATACCTCTCCGGTCGAGTACGTTCCAGATACCACGCGCAAGCTTTCCAGTTTTTTTTGCCTGCCGCCATGATGATTCGAAGGTGCGCCAACTCGTTCAGTGCCTGAGCCTGGGGTACCCCCTCGAAAAGCTCTTGCTGCAGGCTCTTTGTGCCACTCTCCAAATCCTTTTTCCCCTGATCTCTCCATAAATAATAAGTCTTCCTGCTGATCCCGACAGCATAACAGGCACTATCAATAGTCATTCCCTCTCCAATAAACGCCAGCAAACTGTCAATCCTTCCTTGATGTAGTTTCATCGTATCATCCCGCTGTTAAATGCGAATAAATATCAATCTCGTCATTATTAAAGCTACGTAAAATACCCGTGAATTAAAATCCATATTTACTGTTTTTTTCCCTATTTTAGTGCTGAAAACACGGGTTGAGTGTGTAATTTGTCCATTTCCATAACCCAAAAAAGTGTATAATTTTACCTGTCAGTACGTTCTAAATTCATCATTGATTTATGCCAACTGCCAACGATTCTCTTTCTTAACTCAGCACTCAGCACTAAAAAAAGTTGCCAACTGCCCACTGCTGACTGCCAACTTCTTTCTTAACTCAGCACTCAGCACTTTCTTTCTCAGCACTCAGCACTCAGTACTCAGTACTTTCTTTCTCAGCACTTAAAAGACTGCCAACTTTTCATGATTCTTTTTTTCAACAAAATCCTCCCAATCCTTCTCCTTCCCTTGGGATTCAGCCTCCTCTGCCTGCTAGCTGGTCTTCTCTTGCGCAAAAGGCTGTTCCTCTGGACTGGTCTTCTGGTACTCAGCCTCTTCAGTCTACCCATCGTAAGTGATGCGCTTATGCGCTTTGTTGAAGGGCCACTTAGGCGATCACCGGTCAGTGCCATCGGTAAGGCTGATGCCATTGTGGTGCTGAGTGGAATGCTTCACCAGAATAATGGCGCTCCATTAGGAGAGTGGGGTGATGCTGTTGATCGATTTGAAGGAGGCATCGACCTTTTTAAAGCAAGGAAAGCTTCTGTTATTGTCTTTACCCGTGGTCAGATGCCATGGCATACGCACGGCGTTCCTGAAGGTGAATTATTAGCCAGAAGAGCTCTCTTGCTCGGTGTTCCTCAACATGCTATCCGTTTAACAGAAACAGTGGGTAATACTGCAGAAGAGGCTTTAGCTGCAGGGAAGTTGCTCAATATTGGAAAGGGTAGTCCAAAAAAGATTATCCTGGTCACAAGCGCCTTTCATATGCCAAGGGCTCGTTTTCTATTTGAACAGGCCGGCTTTAAGGTTATTCCCTTCAGGGTCGATTATCACACGGATGATACTCCTGAGGTAACGATTTTAAGTTATCTGCCCAATGGAACTTCTCTTGCTGAATCAGAAACAGCTTTGCGTGAAGTGATCGGTTGGCTATTTTATCGTGCCAAAGGATTTCTTAAAATCCTATAGCGTATTATGGCCTTTTAAGCGGATAGTTTTTGAGTGTCGAGCGGTAATTTATTGAGAATCAACTCGTTGAGATTGATTTTCTTTCGGGCGTTGTCAATATCAATCCCGACTATTGATCCTTCTTGGTCGTAGTCGAGTACTATGCCTTCAGATATCTCAATACTGTCAGCACTTTCACGTTCTGAAAGTTCGATATATAAGGAATCGGTATCCGGATAATAATTAATCTTCATCTTTGAAAGAAAGAATGGTTATCAGTTACCTTACAAAGGCAGAGAAATCAGTAATGTTATCAAAGATCAAGACAGGGCTAAGCGGGTGCTCTCCTGAAGTTGCGATGACAAGGGCTTTTGCCAAGGCGGATTTTAACCAATAATGGATGTTGCATGAAAAAGGGTTATGGTATTGTTCTGGTTTTCCTCTTACTGATTCTGAACACCCCTGTATGGGCTCAAGACTATAAGAATGTTGAGGTGACCAAGGTTCATGCTTCATCGCTTACAACTAACGGCGCTCCGCTCAAATATCTTCAAACTGCTCAGCCTGAAGTAACGGTTCTTGTTGTTCGTGTTCCTCCCGGAGGTTCAACCGGCTGGCACCAACATCCTGTGCCGGTTTATGCCTACATGCTTGAAGGGACGCTTGACGTCGAAATTAAAGGCGGCCAAATCTGTACATTTAAAAAAGGCGATGCGATTCTTGAAGTGATGAATACTCTCCATAACGGATATAATTCAGGCAGCGAAACCGCATCTCTTGTGGTATTTTACACGGGTGCAGTTGGTGTGCCGAATGTAGTGAAAGAAAAGGCTGAGGCAATTCCCGCCCGCCCTTGATTGGAATATTTTTTTAAATCATGCAGGAATTAATGCCCGAAAGCAATAGAGCAGTAGGCCTTGATATAGGAACTACACGAGTGTGCATTGTCGTAGCTGAAAAAGAAGAATTCGGCACACTTAAAGTAATCGCTAAAGGCTCGTCCCCTTCAGATGGCCTCAGGAGAGCAACGGTTGTCAATATCAACAAGACATCTGCCTCTATCAAAGCTGCCGTTGGAGATGTTGAGCGTGAGGCCTCTCTGATTATTCACGGAGTCAATGTCGCTCTCTCGGGAGCGCATGTCCATTGTATTGAAAGCACTTCTGAAATCAGCATCAACCAGTCTGGTATTGTAAATAAGTCTGATGTTCATCGGTTTATGGAAAAGGCGAAGGCCAATATCCAGAATTTGGATGTCAATCATGAAGTGATTCATGTCATTCCCCAGGAATTTATCGTTGACGATCAGGACAGGCTTCTTGATCCTATAGGTATGGCTGGAACCACCATGAGAGGCTCAGTCTATATCGTGGTTGGCTTGAAAACCCGGATTCGCAACATCCGCCAGTGCGTTGAAAGGGCAGGACTCAAGATAGCTTCACTTACCTTCAAGCCTGTTGCGTTGGGTATGGCCGTGATAAAAGAGCGGGAAAAGAATGGTGGTGTCCTGGTCATCGATATCGGGGGAGGCACCACTGAAGTTGCCGTCTTCCTTCGAGGCGCTATTCAATTTTCCGAAGTGATCAATGTTGCCGCCAATGACATTACCCTTGATATAGCTCATGGAGCTGAGGTGCTGGAAGAGATTGCTGAAGAGCTGAAACTACACTATGGCTATGCCGTTACTCAAGTGAACGCCAAAGATGAGGATATCGTGATAAAAGGCGCTGAGGGTCATTCAGAGAGAACATTTCCAAGGAGTTCTCTGACTATGATTATTGAGGCCAGAATGATGGAAATTTTCGAGCTTGTTCGTGACGCAGTGATATCCTCGGGCTATTATGAAGAAATTAATGCCGGTGTCATTCTAACGGGAGGAGGAGCGCTCTTGCCGGGAGTGGCTGAGCTTGCCCGTCTTGTTTTTGGTCTTGACGTTCGTATCGGCTATCCGGAAGCTGGTTCCGCAGGTATACAGGGCTCTCCCTACACCCCTATGGATGCTACAGTAATGGGTCTAGTGGCTCATGTCTATGGAAGCAATTACTCCGGGGACCATAGTTTCGCTACCCAAAAAGAGGAGCCGAAAGAACTTCCTCCGCCACCGGTTGATAATGTTCTTGTAGTGCAGGAATCCGGAGTCGCATGGAAAAAAGTTCTGGATGGACTTCAGGACTGGTGGGCAAAGCTATGAAATCTACGACAGATTCCGTTCTTTTTGATACGCTTCGTAAAGTGTTCGGTTTTCGTGAATTTCGCCCCAATCAGGAACAGATAGTAAGGGCCATCCTTGAAAACCGGGATGTTTTTGCCGTTATGCCGACCGGTGGAGGTAAATCTCTCTGCTACCAGCTTCCAGCTGTGATGCTTCCTGGCACCTGCATGGTAATAAGTCCCCTTATCTCCCTGATGAAAGACCAGGTTGACGGAGCAAGGGCAAACGGTATTCGGGCCGCCTTCCTCAACAGCTCCCTTGACCCCGAAGAGCGCGACGCAGTGATGCAGCAGCTTCTCACCAACTCTCTTGATCTTCTCTATGTCGCCCCTGAGCGCTTTACTCTCGAAGCATTCAAAAAGATGCTTGGCAGGGTGAACATCAGTATGGCAGTCATCGACGAGGCTCACTGTATTTCAGAGTGGGGCCACGATTTCCGGCCCGACTACCTCTCGCTTTCCGCTCTCGTTACCCTCTTTCCGGATCTCCCGGTAGCCGCATTTACAGCAACAGCGACTCACCTCGTGCAGCAGAACATTCTCGATAAACTGGCACTCCGAAATCCACACATTGTCAGAGCCTCATTTGACCGCCCGAACCTCTACTATGATGTCCTCTTAAAAGATCATGTCGATGCTCAGCTTGTTTCGCTCTTGAAAATGAACGCTGGCAAAGCCGGAATTATATACCGCACCAGCCGCAAAAGTGTTGACGAAACAGCATCGATGCTAAAGGCAAAAGGGTATCGAGCCCTCCCGTATCATGCAGGCCTCAGTGATCACGATCGCAAACGCAATCAGGAAGCATTCATTCGCGATGAAGTTGACGTCATTGTAGCTACCATCGCCTTCGGTATGGGTATTGACAAATCCAATATTCGCTTTGTCATCCATGCCGACCTGCCCAAAAGTATTGAAAATTACTATCAGGAAACCGGCAGGGCAGGACGCGATGGCGAAGCCGCACAGTGCACCCTTCTTTTCTCTCCCGGTGATATCAACAAACTGCGCTTCTTTATCGATACCATGACGGACGAAACTGAACGCAAAAGAGCGCTTGAGGCCCTTTCCAAAGTGGTTTCCTTTGCCTCAACCTCAATCTGCCGCCGTCGAAACCTGCTTGACTACTTCGGAGAACACTATCACCATGATAACTGCAGCTCCTGTGATATCTGTCTTGGCACCCGTGAACAGATTGATTGCACCCGCGATGCCCAGATGCTCCTTTCAGCCATTGTCCGTACCGAAGAGCGCTTTGGAGCAATGCATATTGTCGATATAGTTCTCGGAAGCAAAACCGTGAAAATTCGTGATTTTGGCCATGATCGATTGAAAACTTATGGAATAGGAAAAGGGCGGAGTAAAAAATACTGGCGACAGCTAGTCGACGAGCTTTTAGCTCAAAAAGTTATCGACAAATCCGAAGGTCTCTATCCGACTCTCTTTCTTCTGCCAAAAGCTGTCCGGATTCTGAAGAATGAAGAGAGCATCGAAATCGTAAGCGTCGTTGAGAAGCCGAAAGAAAAAGATCGTCCTTTAAAACCAGAGTTCACGGAAGCGCCATATGATCAGGAGCTTTTTGAGCTTCTCAGATCTCTCCGAAAGCAGATAGCCCAGGAGCAGGGGATACCACCCTACGTAGTTTTTTCAGATCGCTCCCTTCATGATATGGCATCAATCTGCCCCCGGACTGCCGACTCAATGTTGACAGTTACCGGTGTCGGTGAAGTCAAACTCGAACGCTATGGCCGTCAGTTTCTCCGCCTCATAGACCGCTACTGCACCGAGCATCCTGAACGGGCTGCGTAATGAATGGTTTTCACTGTAAATAAATCCCAATTCATATATTAAATTGAAACACGTTCATCAGTAGTAATGACGCCAGTTTCGAATGGTTTATAATAGAACGGGGCTTTTTAGTAATAGTACAGACAGTAATAAGGTTATGCAGCTTACAGCTAAACTCTCAGCAATTCTTCCTGAACAAACAGGCGCAGGAAAGAATGGGCAATGGAAAAAACAGGACATTATTGTTGAAACGGATGGGCAGTACCCCAAAAAGGTTTGTATCTCTTTGTGGGGAGAGAAGTTTGACAGAAATCTCTTGAATGTTGGCAACAAGTTGACGATCTCTTTTGACATTGAAAGCAGGGAGTTCAACGGAAAATGGTATACCGATGTAAAAGCATGGAAGCTTGAGTCTGCCGGTCAGGCAGGGTCATCCCAATCTCAGCAGGAGGGCTCCTATAATCCGCCAGCCTATGAGCATCAAGGCGGAAGTGCAATTGTTGATGATGATTGCCCATTTTGAGAGCATGTCAGCTGTTAATCGATTGTAATTTTTCATTTTTTCATTGCCATGTATTTATTTTTTGATACAGAAACAACAGGATTGCCAATAAACTGGCGAGCACCTGTAACCGATCTCAATAACTGGCCAAGGCTTGTTCAATTGGCATACTTATATTGTGACGGTGATGGCAACACTTTGATCTCCGGGGATTACATCATTAAGCCCGAGGGATTTGTGATTCCTGAAATTGCTTCTAAAATTCATGGAATATCAACAGAACGGGCCAATATAGAAGGAGTTGTCCTGACCAATGTCCTGCATGAGTTCGAAAAGATGATTGCCAAGGCAGAAGTTCTTGTGGCTCACAATATGTCGTTTGATGAAAAGATTGTTGGCAGTGAACTGATCAGGGCCGGGATGGCGGATGGCCTGCCTTCAAAAAAGAAAATATGCACAATGGAAAGATCTACTGATTTTTGTGCCATTAAAGGTCCCTACGGCAACAAGTGGCCGAAGTTGTCTGAACTGCATCATACCTTGTTTGGCATAGGATTTCAGGAGGCCCACAATGCAGCTATTGACATTCAAGCCACCGCAAAATGTTTCTGGGAACTGAAGAAAAGAGGAATAATCAGATAATCTATGAGACTTTCATGCAGGATTGCGCTCATAACTGGAGCTGCAGGTGGAATTGGCAGGGCAGTGGCTCTTTGTTTTGCCTCGGAGGGGGCTCATGTCATTGTAAGCGATATCAATGCTTCAGGCTGCGCTGAAACACTTCAGTTCCTGCAAGAAGCCGGGGGCAGCGGGTTCTCAATTCAGGCTGATGTCATGCATGAAGATGAAATCCAGTCACTCTACCGGCAGATAATAGATCGGTTCGCCAAGCTTGATATAGTCGTAAATATTGCCGGTGGTGATTGTGAACCGGCTGCTGATGTCGAAGATATCGACTACGTTAAAATGAGTGCCAATCTCGATCTTAACCTTAAGTCATGTATTCTGTCGTGCCGTGAGGCAGCAAGGGTTATGAAGCCTCAGGGTTTCGGTAAAATAGTGAATATGAGTTCGCTTGTCTATCGGGGGAGCCCGAATCAGTTCTCCTATTCTGCTGCCAAAGGCGGCATTTACGCCTTTACCCGTTCACTTGCATTGTCACTGGGCCGCTACGGCATAACGGTTAATGCGCTTGCCCCGGCTCTTGTTGCAGTTCCCGCTTTTGTCACTGCTCTTGGTGCAGAACGCTGGGAGATGCTTCAGAAGGATTGTGCCTCTCGTTATCCCCTCGGACGAGTTGCTACCCCGGACGATGTCGCCCGATGCGCACTTTTTCTCGCTTCAGACGATGCTGCTTTTATTACAGGGCAGATTTTAGAGATTTCCGGTGGAGCAAGGTTGTAGATGTTAGACATATAATTTTTTTTTTCAAGTTAATGACTATAAGCACAGGCATAGAGAGAGTGAAACAAATAACCAGTTCCCCCCGAGAAATCCCGTATAATTATACCTCTGCCGGTGACAGGCAGGCGATATCTTTTCTGCTGGGACCAAATATTGTCAGGTTTCTTGACGAACTGCGTGAGCTGCGGGTTACAGGCAGGTCTGCACGTTTGCTCATGGGTATTATCGGAGAGATTCTTATCCATCGCCGAAATCCCTACCTTTTTCAGGAGCTTGTTGATTCTGCCGCTCGTCGTAAGCGCCTGTTTGAACGGGCGTTTCACGAACTCGATACCATTGCTGATATGGCAAACGGTGAAACCCGGGTTTTAGCTATTGTTGTAGCGGTACGTGAGCAACTTGAGCGCTTCCGCTCTGCAGTTGAAAAAACGCCAGACCTGCGCCGTAGAATGAAAAAAGAACTTGGCGGGGTTGTAGGCGCTAAAAATGTCCTTTTTGATCCATTCTCCCTTGCAGCCCACGCAACCGATGCTACCGACTGGAGGCTTCATCTTCCAGTTGCTGTGGTGACCCCCGATCAGGAGTCGCAGGTTGCTCCTCTTATTACAGCAATTGCCGGGCTCGGCCTGCACATCATTCCTCGCGGAGCAGGAACTGGGCTTACCGGAGGCGCTGTACCCTTGAGATCAAGGTGTGTGATCATTAACGTTGAAAAACTCAATCACATCAAGGGTATCTCGGTTCGGGATTTTCAGCTTGAAAACGATCAGATATCTCAGGCTTCTGTGATTGAAGTAGAAGCAGGGGTTGTCACTGAAAAAGCTATGGAAGAGGCTGACGAGCATAAACTTGTTTTTGCTACTGACCCGACAAGTGAATGGTCCTGCACTGTCGGTGGCAACATTGCCGAAAATGCAGGCGGAAAGATGGCTGTTCGATGGGGTACCTGTATTGATAACCTGCTTGAATGGCGAATGGCAATGCCGTCGGGTGAAAACTGGACAGTAAAACGTGTTGATCACCATCTCAGGAAAATCCTGCATGAGGATACCGTAACTTTTGAGGTATGGAATCAGTCGGGAAAGAGGATTGATCGCATTGAGCTGCTTGGTACCGATATCCGGAAAAAAGGACTCTGGAAAGATATTACCAACAAGGCGCTTGGTGGAGTTCCTGGCCTTCAGAAGGAGGGAACTGACGGGGTTATTACTTCGGCTGTTTTTGTGCTTTATCCGAAGTATCCTGAAAAGAGAACACTCTGTCTTGAATTTTTCGGGCCTGACATGGATGAGGCCAGCCGGGTGATTCTTGAGCTCTCTAAAATATTCCCTCTCCATTCTGAGAATAAAGAAGCGCTTCTTGCCCTCGAGCATTTTGATGATGAATATATAAGGGCTATCGACTACAAGGTAAAGGCTCCAAGGGCTCAGACTCCAAAGGCCGTTCTTCTTATCGATATAGCCGGTAATTTGCCCGCCGAGGTGGAGAACGGTATTGAACGCTTGAAAACTCTCCTTAAGAACCATCCCAATACAATGATGTTTCTGGCCGGAGACAATGCAGATGCTGTTCGTTTCTGGGCCGATCGTAAAAAGCTTGGCGCCATTGCACGACGAACCAATGCATTTAAGCTCAATGAGGATATTGTAATTCCTCTTGAAGCCCTTGCCGTATTTTCCCGCTTTATTGATGAACTCAATATTACAGAAGAACGATATGCGCAGCATAGCTTTGTAGAGCGTTCACGCACTATTTTTGCTACAAAAAACGTTAATGAAGATGGTGAGCGGTTTGCCTCAAAAATTCCAGCAGGACTCGAGCTTTGCCGCTTGTTCGATGAAAAGATTTTACTCGCCCCCCAGGATTCTCTGCGTTCACTTGAAATTATTCAGGAGCTGAGCCGTGAAATTGGAGAGCTGGTGCAGGGGTATCCTGAAATGCAGGTGGCCTTTGAAAAAGCATATACCTATGTCCGCGACAGACGTATAGTGCTTGCTACGCACATGCATGCCGGCGATGGCAATGTTCATGTCAATGTTCCGGTACTTTCCAACGACAGGCCCATGCTTGAGCGTGCCGACAAGGTGATCGACAATGTCATGGAAAAAGTTGTCTCTCTGGGTGGTGTTGTTTCTGGTGAGCACGGAATAGGTGTTACCAAACTCAAGTACCTTGATCCTGCTATCGTCGAACAACTTTCCCGATATCGCCTCAAAGTAGACCCTAAAGGGATCATGAACCCGGGAAAGCTGGAAGATTATGAAGCGCTTGATCATATTTTTACCCCGTCGTTCAATTTGCTCGAACTTGAGGCGCATATTCTCAGGCGTGCCCAGATAGAAGAGCTTTCAAAAAAGGTTGACTACTGTATCAGGTGCGGTAAGTGCAAGACCGATTGCTGTGTGTACTATCCCTCTCGAGGAATGTTCTATCATCCGCGAAACAAGAATCTTGCTATTGGCTCATTGATCGAAGCGCTTCTTTTTGATGCCCAGCGAGAGCGTTCAACTGATTTTGCGCTTCTGAAGTGGCTGGAAGAGGTTGCCGATCACTGCACAATCTGCCATAAATGCCTTAAGCCATGTCCGGTAGATATCGACAGCGGTAAAGTTTCGGTGCTGGAACGCGAAATTCTTTCAGAATGGGGTTACAAACACTCTTCACCGATCACAGAGTTGACTTTGAAATATCTCGACAGTCGTTCCCCGGTATTTAATGCCCTATTCCGCAGAACTGTTCTCAGGATCGGTGGAGCTGTTCAGCGTGCAGGCAATAAAATTTCCGCTCCGATGCAACCGGAACTTGATTCCCCTGATCTCTATCCGTTAAGGCTTCTGCGTTCGCCTGTCCCACCTGTACCCGAAGGGACCTTGCGCGATATTCTACCGGAATGTGCTTCTGATCAGGTAATTGTTTTTGAGCCATCCGGAGAGGTCAAAAGTAACGTTTTTTATTTCCCCGGCTGTGGTTCCGAGCGCATGAACTCTTCAATCTCAATGGCGGCAATTCATGTGCTGCTTGAGCTTGGTGTAAGGATTGTGTTGCCGCCACCGTTTCTCTGCTGCGGATTTCCTGCTCATGTCAATGCCAAGACAGATCAGTATTCAAGTATTGTCCTTCGCAATACCGTAATGTTCAGTCAGATAAGAGAGATGTTCTCCTACCTTGATTTTGATGCTTGCGTTGTCACATGCGGTACCTGTATGGAGGGGCTCGATGCCATTGAGACCGGCAAGCTTTTCGGTGGAAAAATTATTGATATTGCGGCCTATGCTCTTGATAAAGGCTTGAAGCTGGAAGGTAATGGAGAATACCTTTATCATGCCCCTTGCCATGATTCTCTCTCTGGTAAAGCGCATCAAACACTTACAGCTATTGGTGGTTTCGGGGATATGACCTCCGTTCCGCATTGCTGCTCAGAAGCTGGTACGCTGGCACTCTCACGACCCGATATTACCGATTCCATGCTTCACCGAAAAAGAGATGCTATAACGGCAGTTATGCACGGAAAAGAAAACGCAGTCATATTGACAAATTGTCCATCCTGTGTTCAGGGACTTGGAAGGAATCTCGATCTTGGAATTGAACCCCGGCATATTGTTGTTGAACTTGCTGAAATACTTTCGGGTACCGGGTGGGTCGATGTAATGAAGAAACAAGCACAAAAAGGATCAGTAATCACCTTTTAGCCATTAATAATGCAAATATCCCATTACAATTAGTCTTTTATAAGCAAACCACGTATTAATTAGACTCTTTAAGTTTATATTTCGTCACCCCCTGGAGAAAAATAAAGTTGATATGGCTTTTTTACGTGCCATAATCATAAAATATATAGAACCAGGATATCATGCGCTTTTTGAGTCATCTGTTCAGAGATATTGCCATCGATCTTGGAACAGCGAATACACTGATTTTTATCCGTGGTAAGGGTATTGTTCTTAATGAGCCCTCAATTGTAGCCCGCCATCGTAATACAGGAAAAATTTTGGCTATCGGCCATGAAGCCCTTCTAATGGATGGAAAAACCCATCCCGATATTATTACTATCCGGCCGCTTGCTAATGGTGTCATTGCCGACTATGCTGCCACTGAAGAACTTATTAAAGGTTTGATCTATAAAACCCGCACCCAGTTCTCATTAGGCATTCACAGAGTGGTTATCAGTATCCCGTCAGGTATCACCGAGGTTGAAAAAAGAGCCGTACGCGATTCCGCTGAAAAAGTCGGGGCGAAAAAGGTATATCTGGTCACTGAGCCCGTTGCTGCCGCAATAGGTATTGGACTTGATATACATGAACCGATGGGCAATATGGTTGTCGATATTGGCGGAGGTACAACGGAAATTGCGATACTTTCACTCGGCGGTATTGCAGCAGGAGAATCTCTGCGGGTTGCCGGAACTGAAATTACCAATATTATTATTCGCCATGTCCGTGAAAAGTTCAATCTTGCTATTGGCGAGCGCACTGCCGAAGAGATTAAACTTAACATTGGCTCCGCCTATAAGCTTGAAAAAGAAGTTACTATGATGGTGAGCGGTATTAATCTCCAGTCTGGACTTCCAGAAACATGGGAGGTTGACTCTGTTTCAATCAGGGAAGCTATTTCAACACCAATAAATCAGATTATTGCAGCTATAAAAAAAACATTAGAGATGCTGGTTCTCAAGCCGGAACTCTCAGTCGACATTTTAAACAGGGGGTTGTATCTTGCCGGTGGAGGAGCACTTATTAAAATGCTTGACAAAAAAATAAGTACTGAAACCAAGCTTAATGTTCACATTTGCGAAGATCCATTGACAGCAGTGGCAAGGGGAACTGGTGAGATCCTTGAAAACCTTGAGAAGTATAGTTCAATGTGCGCCTCTTGATTTTTTTTCAATAAATCTTGATCAGATAAAAATTACAGCAATATTATTATGTATTTCTCAGATAGGACTATATAAATTACAGTATACGAACGTTGTTTTATTAGGCAGTGGTGTGAATATTATCATGTGTTAACTGGAAAAGAACTATGAAAAAATCAATCTTGCTTCCTGCAGCAATTGCCGGGCTGTTGTTAGGGAATCCCCTTACTGATGCTCAAGCAGAGGTCGGTATTCGTATTGGGGATGTTCGAGTAGGTATTGGCGACAGACCTCACTTTGTTATCGATTCCCGCCCGAGCTTTGTTTATCTCCGGGATCAGGGATTTTCAGTATCAGTAGGAAGTCCTTACGATCTTATTTATTCCGGAGATCTCTATTATCTCTATCGTGATGGCAGCTGGTACCGCTCATCTCACTACCGCGGGCCTTGGGATATAGTCAGGGAACGTAATCTTCCTTCTAATATAAGAAGGCATCGCTGGGATGACTTGAGAAGGTATCGTGATATTGAGTACCGCAGGCATGATCGCAGTTACTGGGAGCAGAGAGACCGTAATGACCGCGAACGTTATGACAGGGAACCGCGCCGTGATGACCGCCGCAGGGATGAGAGGGATCAATCTCATGAAGGCAGGCCAAGGTAAACTACGCTTAATATAACACACTGTTGAATCAGTCGGTACTGAGTAATTTATTAATAAGGGGCTATAAGGATGATTAAAAACATCTTGCTGGTTATCGGAATTACCGGAATATTTCTCGGGAGTCCAATTTTCAAAGCAAACGCAGTCCCTCAGAAAGTGCGGATTGAAGAAAAAAGGCATCTTCGTGCTGTAGAGTATCGGCGGACGCACGACAGGCATGAAAGGCTTCGCTATTTACGCGAAGCTGAAAGACGTAACCGCCACAACCAAAGGAATGACAAGGCTCGAAGACGTTAAGTGAAGCTGTAGGTTATACGAAAATCAAGAAGGAGCTGCATATCAATACAGCTCCTTTTTTTTTATTACCCTATTCAATTTTCTATATCATTATTACTCATCTATCCAGTGGAACCGGTGCATTATCCTGTGTATGACTGGTGAAAGCATTATGCTCATAAAAGCTATAAAAACGAGTCCCGCATAGAGTGCGTAGATGCCGGCAAATAGTTTCCCGTTTTCACTTAATCCTTCTGTTTTTACCGCTCCCATTACTCCAAGCAACATCGCTGAATTTAAAAAAGCATCAAGGAGTTGCATATGTTCTATGACTATGTATCCAGCTATACCGATAAACAGCGAAACAGCAATAATCATAAAAGCAAAACCTGCTTGTTGAAATTGGACTGATATGGTGTTTTTCTTACATGAACTTATTCTTTATTAATGGGTAATCGACTGACTTGTTCTAATGATAACGATATTTTATTTAGAAGATATATTACCCGGTTTCTGATATGTATCGAAATAATCCCTGATAGTTGTACATTCAATAAAATAGGATACTATATCGCCATAATATAAATGAGGGAAGTGCTATGGGTATTTCGTCTAAACTGCAACTTGCTGCCGATGCAATAGAGGATGCTAAAAAACGCCTCAACAGAGCCAAGGATGATGCTGATGATGATTACGAGATACGTCAGGCTATGAAAATTCTTGAGGATGCTCTTGCCTACATACACGGCGCATCTTCAGAACTCCAGAAGTAGCAGGGGAGAATGAGCTCTATTGAAAAGCCTGCGACCGTTATCGGAGTGGATCTTGATGGCGTCTGTGCTGATTTTTACAGCCGTATGCGGGAGATTGCTTCGGAGTGGTTTGAATGTCCCCTTGATCAGCTTTCCCGGGAGGTCTCCTACGGTATGAGCGAGTGGGGTGTTACCGGAACAAACCAGTATGAGAGTCTGCACCGTTTCGCTGTGACACAGCGGGAGCTTTTTAAAACCATGCAGATGATGCCCGGAGCCCGCAAGTATCTGCGAATGCTTTCCGATGAGGGCTATCGCATACGGATTATTACGCACAGGCTTTTTATTCATTATTTCCATGCCTCTGCCGTTCAGCAGACGGTTGAATGGCTTGACGGCCATGGGATACCCTACTGGGATCTCTGTTTCATGAAAGAGAAGGCGCAGGTAGGTGCCGATATCTACATTGAAGATGCCCCTCACAATGTGACTCAGCTCAGGGAAAAGGGATTGTATACCATTTGCTTTGCCAACAGCACCAATCTCCATATCAGCAGCCCGAAAGCTGCATCATGGAAAGAGGTGTATGAGATGGTAAAGATCTATCAGTCATAGATCATCGTGTCACGTAAAAGCAGGCAAACTTAAGATAGCTTGTTTCCGGCATGGCAAGCAGTACAGGATGATCGAAGGGTTGCGAATTTTTGTGTATCAACCTGACTTGACATCCCGCTGAAAGAGCCGCCTGATGCACAGACTGAAGAAAGTCCTCTTCTGAAACATGATGGCTGCACGAGGCTGTTGCAAGAAAACCACCACTTTTCACTAACTGAAGCCCAAGCTTATTGAGCCTTTTATATGCCTTAAGGGCACCAGGCAGGTTCTTGCGGCTTTTGGTAAAGCTTGGCGGATCAAGAATAACGAGATTAAATGACTCCTGTGATTCAACCATCTGGTCGAGGGTATCAAATGCATCAGCTGCCACAAGGCTGTATTCCCTGAATTTGTTCAGCTGGGCATTACGATCAGCTCTCTGCAGCGCCTCCTTGGATGCATCAATAAGAATAGCAGAATGGGCTCCTCCGTAGAGGGCATTGAGTGCAAAACCGCCATCATTTGTAAACACATCCAGCACGTCCGCATTTTCGGCAAACTTTCTGATAACTCTCCGGTTTTCGCGCTGGTCAAGGAAAAAGCCGGTCTTCTGTCCTTCAAAAAGATTAACCTCATATGTTATTCCTGCATCGTGGATAGTCTGTACCGTTTCCGATTTTTCTCCACGGACAATATCTTTGTAAAGCGTCAGTCCTTCAAGCTCCCTCAAAGGAGATTCATTGCGCACGATAATAACAGTCGGATTAAATAATTCCTGCAGGACATCGCAGATCAGAGAGAGGTGAATATCCATGCCGGCAGAGAAGGCCTGTATTACAATTGCCTGATTGAAGCGGTCAACAATCAAGCCAGGGAGACCATCCGATTCGCCATGGACAAGACGATAAGCGTTGGTTTCCTCATTTTTGTAAATTAATTCGCGAAGCTTGAGTGCTTCAAGAAACTTTCTGGTGAAAAACTCCTTATCAGGCTGTTCATCCTTGACGCTTATAAGCCGGACAGAGATTAGAGAGTGAGGGTTGTAAAAACCGGTTCCAAGAAACTTTTTGTCGTGGGTAAAAAGCTTGACGGTTTCACCTGATGCGATATCTCGCGGAACACTGGCAAGTTCATTACTGAACACCCATAGATGACCTTTCTGGATTCTGTGGTGTTCTTTTGGTTTAAGATAAAGGGATTGCATGGCTTATTAATGGCTTGTAGTTTTGATGGTGTTATATTTTACTTTAACATCAATTTGAGTGTAAAATGCAACTTTTCGTTCTTGATTGACGGCATGTTCAGTCGAACACACGAAGATGCCGGATTAAGAACCTGATGCAATGTGCAGCAAAAGCTATGATTCTCAAAGGAAAATATATCCATGCTGAACGGAAGCGAGACTGAATAATAATAAGGATTGAACCGATGAATGGAAAGGGAGTGCTGATATTATTGTTGTTAATGTCGATTTTGGGTGGAGGGTGTGCTGATTTCAGAACAGTAGGCCGCCAGGAGTTAACCGGGGAACAGGTTGCACTGAGCGTAGAACAAGCCGCATTGTTTCGTGATGTTGCTAAAGCATCTCCCATTATCGAGTCGCTTGATGGCTACGCAGATGTATGGATAAAAACCCCGAAACGAAAGAATCGTGTTTTCTGCAACATCCGGATCAACAGGGGGCATGAAGCCCGCCTTATTGTCACAGCGGGATTGCTCGGTTGGCCAGTTGCAGATATGTTTTTCAGCACTGATTCGCTCTATGTGCATGATATGCTCAATAACCGCCTTTTTCTCGGCAGCAATAACGGTCTGAATCTTGAAAAAATCATGGGAGTGAATTCCGGATTTCCACTTCTTTCGGAAACGCTTTTAGGAATGGTAAATATTACCGAACCGTTAAGCGCAATAAGATCAGTTAAACAGGGCACTGAAACCTTGATATTCAACATTGCAACTCGATGGGGAAGCAAAGATGTTGTTATCAATCCAACCAACAGAACGCTGAGTGCTCTTCTTATCAAAAACAGGAAGGGACAACCGACAACTGAAATTCATTTCAAGAATTATGAGTCCATTGTGATTAATGGGATCAATACACTGGTTCCTAAAGATATTGAGATGGTTCTCTATAGCACCGGTGCTGATGGGATTGGAGAACATCAGTTGGTGATAGCCTATGATGAACGGGTGTTTAATAAGAGCAGGAGTTCCCTCAGATTTTCAATGCCAAAAAAAGTCAAGGTTGTGAACCTTGATGATGCAGATATTCTGCCATGGATGTGAGCAGAAGTTATTCCGAAAACAAAACAGGGCACTGCGATGGCGCCCTGTTTCATTGAATACAAAAGGAAATAGATACGGTTACCTTATGCAGCGCTGAAGTTCTTGGCCGCAAACTCCCAGTTCAGCAGATTGTCAATGACAGATGCTACATAATCAGGGCGACGATTCTGGAAGTCAAGATAGTAAGCATGTTCCCAGACGTCAATTGTGAGTATCGGTTTCTGACCGCTCGTTGAAGGTGTTTGTGCGTTGCCGGTTTTTACAACCTTCAGTGTTCCGTTATCAAGAACAAGCCAAGACCATCCACTGCCGAATTGAGTCGCTGCAGCACTCTTGAGCTCATCTTTAAATTTGTCAAAACTTCCAAAATCCTGATTGATTTTTGCTGCAAGATCCCCTGAAGGTTCGCCTCCACCATTGGGAGTAAGACTGTTCCAGTAAAAAGAGTGATTCCATGCCTGGGCACCATTATTGAAAACTCCCACTTTCTCTGGGTCAGTGGCGGTCTTGGCAATCACCTCTTCTATGCTCAAGGCATCAAGTGGAGTCCCGGCAATCAGGTTATTGTAGTTCGTTATATAGGCTACATGGTGCTTGCCATAGTGAAAGCCAATTGTTTTTGCGGAAATAAATGGTTCAAGTGCGTTTTCTGCATATCCGAGGGGAGGTTGCTGATAAGACATAACGTATTATTATTTAGGGTTTAAAAGTGCATGTTCTTACGAT
Organism: uncultured Chlorobiaceae bacterium; assembly: GCA_903895195.1. Taxonomy (GTDB): domain Bacteria; phylum Bacteroidota; class Chlorobiia; order Chlorobiales; family Chlorobiaceae; genus Chlorobium. The sequence continues at coordinate 63,546 of CAITSZ010000039.1, read as the reverse complement.
TCAGAATGCTTAAACTTGCAATTTGGTGATAAAGTTCTCAATTTGCAGATTAAGTTAAAAAAAACACTAAAATTCATTCACACTACTTTACGTTGACTACAAATTATAAAGGAGTTCTAAACCAAATGACATTGCGCGATACCTTTCAGACATCTTTGTTTTGCCTTCTGTTCGGTTTCATACTTCTTGGGTGCAGTGACAAAAAATCTTTCACCCTTGACAAGGACGATATCCGCTTTGTCGGATTCTATAGTGATTATCTTCTTCTATCAGGAGTGCCTGGTGAAAAGGAAACAGTTGCTCTTAAGTCTCCGGACTCTGCTGAATGTAACGACCTGCTCTTGCGTCACGCACTGACCCGTGAGAGTCTCAACCGCAAGACTGAGGCCTATAAACAGAATCCTGAGCTCTGGAGGGAGGTCCTTTTACAGGTCAGGGAAAGTCTCCGCAAAAAATCAGTTACAGGACAATGAGAAGCTATCCTTTTCTTGTCGGGGTTACAGGCGGAATTGGCAGTGGCAAATCAACGGTATGCCGTTTTCTTTCTGAACTGGGTTGCACTCTTTTTGAGGCAGACATTGTGGCCAAAAATCTGCAACTGCATGATGCTGAGGTTATCGATGGCATCAAAACCCTTTTCGGGAGTGAAATATATTCAGTCGATAGTTCTGGGCAGTTGCTTCTTGATCGAAAAAAAATCGCAGCTACAGTTTTTTCATCTCCTGAAAAACTTGGAGTACTGAACAATCTTATTCACCCTAAGGTGTTCCGGGAATTTCAAAAATCAGTGCTTGATGCAGAGAATCAGGGGGTAAAGATTCTTGTGAAGGAGGCCGCTATTCTTTTTGAGTCCAGCAGCAATAAGCAGCTTGATGTTGTTGTCGTCGTAGTGGCTGATGAGCAGATGAGGATAGAACGGGCAGTCCAGAAAGGTTTGGGCAACCATGAAGAGATCGTTCGCCGAATTGCCCTGCAGTGGCCCCAGAAAAAACTGATTGAAAAGGCTGATTATGTGGTGGTAAACAACGGATCTCAGGAAGAGCTGAAAAAAGAGACGGAAGCGCTCTATTTCAGGCTGCTTTCTGCAGCCTCATTAGCCTGCAATAATCTCTGAAAGTGCTGGCAGAGAGACTCCATAGCGGTATGAAGTGTTGCTGTGCGTATCCATGAACTCCTCGTAACGGTGAGCTATTTTGTACAGTGTTGCTTTGGCTGCAAAAATCCTGTGTCCGAACTGAAGATTATATTCATCAAGGGTTCCGCAGTCAAGATAAAGAAATTCAAGTGACCGCAGTGCTTCACGGTACTTTTCCTGCTCAATCATCACTATCGGATCAAAGCTGAGCCACTCCTGCCAGACGTCATCAACCGGTTCGCAGGTATAGGGTTTGAATGGTAGACGTATTCCTTCTTGTGAGCCGTTTTTGCCAGAAGGAGAGTATGCCGCAGCCATTCCAATCAGGTCAAGCAGAGCGAAATCTTTTTGTGGTTTTTTCAGTGCCTTTTCATATGAGGAAATGAAATCAGCAATATCTCCTTTGTATTGCTCAAGGACTCTTGCTGCCGCTGGAAAATTTGGTTTATAGCAAAGCTCAAACGCCATGTCACCGCTATGGCAGGCGACTGCAGCAAACGTACCGGGATGTTTCATGCCCAAACGGAGAGCGCCGAATCCACCTGATGATTTTCCCGCTATAGCCCTGTGCCGTCTTTCAGCCAAGGTAGAGAGAGTCCTGTCAATGAAAGGGACAACTTCATGAACAAGATATGATTCATAGTTGCCGGTAGCTGCTGAATCCACATACTGTGAACCGCCATATCGGGTCATGCAGTCGGGAAAAACAATGATTGCTTCCTGCATTTTGCCATCAGCTATTAATGAGTCGGCTATTTCAGGCACACTTTGCCTCCCGAAGCTGTAATTCAAAAAGCTTTGCCCTTTAGAGGCAAAGCCCGCAAGCAGGTAGATTACCGGAAACCGCTTCTTATCATCGTAAGAGGGCGGAAGATATACTGGCATCCGGCGTTCAGTCGGGTCGTCAAGAGGATTCCCTTCAAGGGTGACGCCCGGTACCGCGACTTCAATAATGCGCGGGTATTTTTTCAGATTGCAGTTCCTCACATTTTCAGAGCGTTATTTTTGCGGTTGACATGAGCTGATATAAGAATGCTGAGCTCATAGAGCAGTATCATTGGAAGACCTATGACAAGCTGGGTCACAATGTCGGTTGACGGGGTAACAATCGCGGCAACAATCAGAAGAAAAACTATGGCATGTTTGCGGTAAAATCTCATGAAGGCCGGTGTCAGAAGCCCTATCTTTGACAGAATATAGGCAATGAAGGGGAGTTCGAACACAAGCCCTGCAGTAAGGAGTGAGCCTATAAAAAAGCTGACGTAATCCTGAACGGAGATATTGTTCTTAATCTGTGGCGTTCCGAAGCTGGCAAAGAATTGCAGGGTGACCGGAAGAAAAACAAAATAACCAAATCCGATACCGGTAAAAAAAGAGAGCGATATAAACAGTATTGAAAACCGTCCCGCCTTGCGTTCATTGTCATGAAGTCCCGGAGCAACAAACTGCCAGATCTGCCATGCAAGAAAAGGAAAAGAGATAATGAACGCTGAAAAAACAACCACCTGCAGGTAAAGAGAGAGCTGTCCATAAGGGACAAGATTCTGCAATACCAGGGTTTTACTGCTGCGCGTCAGAGGGGCAATAAGTATGTCATTGACAAGGAAATCAGAATAGTTGGCACATATGGCAGTAACAACCACCAAGGCAATGGCGGACTTGACAAGTCGTGAACGTATCTCCTCCAGATGGCCCATAAAATTCATGCCGCTATCCGGTTCTGACTCGCTAACCTCATTGTCGGAGGTAATCTCAGTGACTGTTATGAGAGGCTCATCAGAGCTACTATTTTGGTCGCCTTCAGGAAGCTCCGGGGATGGTATTGATTCTTTTTCCTCGCTCATTACTCTATTGTAATCTGAAAATAGTAGAAGGTTATCTGCATATGAATGTTACTGCTGCCAATTGCAGAACGATAATAACCACAAAACATAGTAACAAAGATGCTTGTAGCCAAAAAATGATTTAAAGGCTGTAAACCCCCCGCATTTTATGAGAAGTTTTTGAATGGTATCAAGTATGCATAAAGGGAAACCGGCAGGTTAGAAGCAGTACCTCTGATTCGCTATGGTTCTTGTATACAGAGAAATTATCCAGGAAGGGAAACAATAAAGGCTTTTTATTCAAATTGTGGATAAATCACTTTAAAAATATAAATTTAAGAGCGATACAGCTGTATTAGCGAATTTATCTCCAGACTCTTCTTTTTGATACTGTTTTCCAATCAGGGGAACAGGTCAAGATACAATTCGATAGTTAGTTATGCCGGTCCAAAAAAAGTTTTTTTTGTTTTGTTATCATCCTCTTTTTCCATAATCAAGCTATCAGATGATCGAAAAAAATAGAAAGCCCTCAACAAAAAGCTCCAAAACAGCACCAAGGCCAGCAACTGAAGACGTGAAGGCAAAATCATCCAACAGAAAGAATCTTGGATCTTTTCCCATCGTAGGCATTGGCTCTTCAGCTGGCGGCCTTGAAGCGCTTGAAATATTTCTGAAAAACATTCCGCCCAAATGTGGAATGGCATTTGTGATTGTACAGCATCTTGATCCTACTCATAAAGGGATTATGGTGGAACTGCTTCAGCGCGTTACTGATCTCCATGTCCAACAGGTCACTGATTGCCTAAAGATTGAACCTGATCATATCTACATCATTCCTCCCAATAAGGATATGTCGTTGCTGCATGGCGTGCTGCATCTTCTGGATATGGTCAAGCCTCGAGGTCTGCGGCTTCCTATAGACTTCTTTTTCCGTTCTATGGCTGATGACATGCAGCAGTATAGCATTGGTGTAATCCTTTCTGGAATGGGCTCTGACGGCACCCTGGGACTGCGTGATATTAAGGAGAAAGGTGGTGGCGTTTTTGTGCAGGAACCGACTTCAGCCAAATTTGATGGTATGCCTCGCAGTGCTATCGATGCCGGTCTTGCCGATATCATAGCTCCAGTAGAGAAGCTTCCCTCAGCTATCTACGCCTATCTTAATTATCTCCCTCTGTTGTCGAAGCCGGATAGTTCTCTCGAAAGCAAGTCGCAGAGCGGACTTGAAAAGGTTGTGATTCTCTTGCGCACTCAAACCGGTCATGATTTTTCGCTCTATAAAAAAAACACTGTTTATCGCCGTATCGAAAGGCGCATGGGCATACATCAGATTGACAAGATTAATGATTACGTGCATTTTTTGCAGGGAAATCCTCACGAGACGGAACTCCTTTTTAAGGAACTCCTTATAGGAGTAACCAGTTTTTTTCGCGATCCTGCAGCATGGGAAGCTTTGAAAACCAAGGGAATACCATCTATTCTGGCTTCAATGCCGTCAGGAGGTACTATTCGCGCATGGGTGGCTGGCTGTTCTACCGGTGAGGAAGCCTATTCTTTAGCTATAATTTTGAAAGAATCGATTGAATCAATTAAGCCTTCCAGAAACTTCGGGATTCAGATTTTCGCATCCGATCTTGACAAGGACGCTATCGAAAAGGCTCGTTTTGGAATTTATCCACTCAATATCTCAGTTGATTTATCTCCAGCTCGTTTGCAGCGTTTTTTTGAAAAAGATGACCGGGGATATAAGATATCAAGAGAGATTCGGGAGTCTATAGTTTTTGCGCCGCATAATGTTATCATGGACCCCCCGTTTACCAAGCTTGATATTCTGGTATGTCGCAATCTGCTTATCTACATGGAGCAGGAGTTGCAGAAAAAGCTCTTGCCATTATTTCATTACACTCTCAATCCCGGAGCTATTCTTTTTCTCGGGAGTGCTGAATCGTTAGGGTCAAGCGATAATCTGTTTGAATCGATTGACGGAAAATCAAGGTTTTTTCGACAACGTTCAATGGGTGCACGCTCCAAACCTCTTGATTTTCCAGTTGCGTTCACTCATAAACCTCCTCATTCTTCTGATCGTATTGATTTCAAGCACCTATTTAATTCGTCTGAACTTAATCTGCAGTCGATGACCGATCAGGTTTTGCTTGCTCATTATACCCCTGCTGCAGTGCTGACGAATGAGAATGGAGATATAATCTATATAAACGGCCGTACAGGAAAATACCTTGAGCCGGCAGCGGGCAAAGCAAACTGGAATATTTTTGCTATGGCCCGTGAAGGGTTCCGATTTGAACTCACCACTCTTTTTGGTAATGCGATTATCAATAAATCAACTGTTTTCAAAAAACGCATCATTATCGGCTCTGACGCAGAGAAAGAGATTGTGACTCTGAGTGTAGAGCAGCTTGAAAAGCCCGATCAATTGTTTGGACTTGTCCTGATTGTTTTCGAAGAAATTCAAAATAATCAGCAGGTTGCGTCCCCTGAAGCACCCTTTCCTATCGATATAAGTCAAAGCCATATTTTGTCGCTCGAGCAGGATCTCAAGGTGTCACGAGATGAGATAGAGAGTATTCGTGAAGAGATGCAGACATCGCAGGAAGAGTTAAAATCCACTAATGAGGAGATGCAGTCGGCCAATGAGGAGATGCAGAGCACCAATGAGGAACTAACCACTTCAAAGGAGGAGATGCAGTCTCTCAACGAGGAGTTGCAGACGGTGAATCAGGAGCTGCAGTCCAAAGTAAGTGACCTTTCGCAGGCAAACAACGATATGAAAAACCTGCTGAACAGTACGGACATTGCCACACTCTTTCTTGACAATGAGCTAAACATTCGCCGCTTTACAACCCGGACATCCACGATCATCAAGTTGATTGTAAGTGATATTGGGCGACCTATAACCGATATCGTTACAGATTTGCATTATTCAACCCTTGCTGATGATTCACGGGATGTACTGCATACCCTTGTCTATAGTGAAAAACAGGTTTCAGCAACCGATGGCCGTTGGTTTAAGGTGAGAATCATGCCGTACCGCACCCAGGAAAACAGAATAGACGGTGTGGTCATTACGTTCATCGATATCACCGAGTCCAAAAAGTTTGAACAGAGCCAGCAGTATAGTGATGAGAGTTTTCGCTTTTTGTTTGAGGCCATAGTCGGAGGAGTGATGATCCAGAATGCGGAAGGGCGAATCATTTCGGCAAATCGAGAAGCGCAGCGCATTCTTGGGTTTTCAATTTCTGAAATGCAGGGCAAGACGATACCCGAGCTCAGATGGAACATCGTGCGCGAAGATGGATCAACTCTTCCTGCTGAAGAATATCCTGCATTCGTTGCCTTGCGCACGGGTCAATCTTTCAGCAATTCCATTGTTGGAGTGATTCAACCTCCTAATCAGAATGCTTTATGGATCAAAGCTAATTTTTTGCCGAAACTGGATGTTGAAACGCAGATACATAAGGAGGTTTATACTTTTTTTGTTGAAATTCCTCAACCACAGTCCTAAATGGCAAAGCTCTCAATAGATAAACATCTCGCATGAAAAATAAGAAAGCGCTTGCCGAGGGACTTTCTGAGTTGAGACGTAAGGCAGAAGAACGCTGGCCTGAAATTCAGAAAACATCTCCGGTTTTTAATACGCCAGAGGAAATGCAGCGGATTATCCATGAACTTTCTATTCATCAGATCGAACTTGAAATGCAGCAGGACGAACTGCTGCAATATAGAGAAGAACTGGAGGCAAGTCTTGAGAGATACACTGAGCTTTACGAGTTTGCTCCATTGGGTTACCTGACTCTTGCACGTGACAGCACGATACTTGATGTAAATCTGACAGCAACAAAGATGCTGCGCGTTGAACGATCCACCTTGAAAGGTGATCGATTAGGGCGTTTTATTAATCAACTCGACCTTTCGATATTCAATACATTCCTGGAAAGGGTGTTTTGTCGCAAAGAGCAAAAATACGTTGAGGTGAGACTTCTGAATGAAGATCTCCACCCTGCTTCGAATGCTTCTTTTCCCCCTAAGATGATTGTGCGTATAGATGCTGTCGTAAGCGATGATGCTCAGGAAAGCAGAGCCATTCTTACCGATATTACCAAGCAAAAGCAGATTGAAGAGCAGAACGCGATTCTTCAGGGAAATCTGATGCAGGCTCAGAAAATGGAGTCGATAGGGAGGCTTGCGGGAGGTGTTGCCCATGATTTCAACAATATGCTGCAGGTTATGCTTGGCAACCTTGATCTGTTGATTGATTCTGAGGAGTTGAACAGTCGCGACAGGGAAATCTTTTCTGACCTTCGGATGTCGGTTCTCAAATCAGCAGGACTTACAAGTCAGCTGCTTGCGTTCGCCCGAAAGCAACCTATCGATTTACAGGTGCTGGATTTCAATGCGGCAGTTTCCAAAACGCTTAATATGCTCAAACACCTGCTTGGAGCCAATATTGAGCTGATCTTATCACAGGCAAAGGAGCTCTGGCCTGTAAAGATGGATTCCACCCAAATCGACCAGATTGTAACCAATCTTGCCATCAACTCAAAAGAGTCCATTCAAGGAATCGGAACGCTTTCCATCGAAACCCGTAATGTCACTCTTGATGATGCATTTTGCCTGGACCATCAGGAACTTGCTCCGGGTGATTATATATTGCTTGTTGTCAACGATAATGGCAAAGGTATGGACAAAGTCACTCTGAATTCAGTTTTTGAGCCCTTCTTCTCGACAAAATCTAAAACATCAAGTACCGGTCTTGGACTTGCTACAGTGTATGGCATTGTCAGGCAGAACAATGGAGCCATTCTTGTATCAAGCGAAATTGCAAAAGGGACAACATTCGAAATTTATCTGCCCAGATATGCTGGAAAAGCATCTTCATCCCCATTACCTAAAAAAGATGAATTCATATCCGGTGGCAATGAGACTATTTTGTTTGTCGAGGATGATAAGTTAGTCAGGGAAATTACGTTTGACTTTTTAATAAGTTTTGGATATACGGTGCTTGTTGCAGAATCTCCAACAGAGGCAATTGCACTTTCACGCGATTATCCAGATAGTATCCATATGCTCATTACTGACGTTATCATGCCTGATATGAATGGACGTGATCTTGCCTTGCTTTTGAAAAAGAGTCGTCCCGGGCTTAAAATTCTGCTTATTTCAGGATATCCCGATGACTTTTTAAAGCCTAAGGAGGATCAGGATGTTGCAATGCCGTTTCTTGGCAAACCGTTTAATCGCAAAGAACTTGCATGTAAAGTGCGTGAACTCATTGATAATGAGTGAAGGGCCATTTGCCGACTATATTTGGTTGTGTTTTTTATAACAGTTAAAGACGATAGAGATGAATGAGACAATACAAACCATTCTTAAACGACGCAGTGTAAGGGCTTACGAGTCAAAACAGATTGATGAAAAAGATATCCGGCAGATCCTTGTAGCAGGCCAGTATGCCCCAACAGCCATGGGAGATCAGCCTTGGCATTTTACCGTTGTGAAGAATAATGATCTCATTGAAAAACTTCAGCTTTTATGTAAAGCGAGTTTCAAGAATTCTGATATTCCGAGTTTGCGTGAATTATCCACCCGTGATGATGTTCATGTCTTTTACCATGCACCTACGCTTGTAATCGTGTCAGGAGACAGTAAGGCAGTAGCGCCCTTGTGGGACTGTGTGCTTGCAATGGAAAACATGTTACTTGCAGCCTCGTCACTCGGGATAAGCTCCTGCTGGGTTCACTCTCCAATGATTGTGTATGGCACCCCTGAAGGTCCCGCATCACTGAGTACTCTTGGACTCAATTTTCCTGAAGGCCATGTTCCCTATGCAGCAGCCGTTTTTGGCTACAGTGCACAGCCATTGCCCGAAGCTGCCCCGAGAAAACCCGATACCGTAACATTTTTGAAGTGAGAGGCGGAAAAACATTATGCCTGTCACGCCAGGCATAATGTTCATCTGTTTTTATTTCAGGAAGCAGGTTCCAAAGGAAGAGCAAGGTTATCCGGTATCATCTCTTCAATGTTATTGGCAGGAATAAAAAACCGATTCATTGGAGTGTTTTCAGTTTTGTTGTGCAAAATACCCCGAGCTGTGCTGGCCGTCAGTGTCGCAAGATGACCGGCAAAATTTTTTGGCAGTACAAAAAATCCGTCTTCCTGAGTTGAAAAAAGCGCCCATGATTCGGGATCTATGGCAAAAACACATCCTGTTTCAATGATGATAAACGGCGTTTCCTCTTGCAGAAAGATATTTTTGAACATTACTTTCAACAGATGCTGTTTACTGTCAATACCAAAATTAAGGCCGGCATTTATGGTAATAGGCTTGTCTTCAACAAGGACTTCAGGGAGAATGGCAATTTGTTCAGTAGTAATTTGTGCAAGGGCAAAGTTTACCCTGCGGTCGTTGCTTTCTGGCATGGTATGAGCGATAATGGGTTTCTGAATATATAGATTGAACGCCGGAAGGCGTTTTGACTCTGAAAAATATGGAATTTATCCATTTTCGTCTGTTTTCTTTTCATTTTTAGTCAGTTCTTGTTGTAAAGGTCAGTTTCTGATGACCATCAAAAGCCTCTACCTTATGCATGAGTTATCTCTTCCCTGTAGTTTTGAATCCAATGTTTCTCTTGCTTCACGTGCCTATTACCAGATAGGGGGGAGAGCTCGTTATCTTGCTCATCCCGGAACCCCTTCAGAACTTGCCGATCTTCTTTTTTGGAACAGCGAGCATAAACTTCCTCTTGCCATTATGGGAAAGGGAAGTAATATCCTCTTTTCCGATTCCGGATTCCCTGGTATAGTTATCTCATTAGACCGAATGCAACGGATGTGCTGGATATCCGATGATGAACTCTGGTGCGAGGCAGGTGCAGACAACACCCTTATTGCCGAAGAGCTGCTTTCATGTGGTAGGGGAGGGGGAGAGTGGCTTTACAGGCTTCCAGGTCAGATTGGATCTACGGTCAGAATGAATGCCCGCTGCTTTGGAGGTGAAATTTCTGCAGTTACCAGCGGTATCCAGACAATGACTATTGACGGACGATTGCGGTGGATGACCCCTGAAGAGGTTTTTCATGGTTACAAGAAAACCTCTCTGATGGATAATCCTGCCATAGTTATTGCTGTGCTTCTTCGTTTTCCTGAGACATGCTCGCAAGAGGATATCAAACTTCAGATGGACAGGTTTGAGGAAGAGCGCAATCAAAAGCATCATTTCGATTTTCCGAGCTGCGGTTCGACCTTTAAGAACAACTATGTTGCCGGTCGTTCAAGCGGGACTATTTTTGAGGAACTTGGTTTTAAGGACAGTCGTGAAGGGGGTGCCGTAGTCAGCGAACACCATGCCAACTTCATTTACAACAAGGGAGGGGCAACTGCAACAGATGTTCTAAAACTTGCTGCTCGCATGAAAACTGCTGCAAAGCGAGATGCGGGTGTAGAACTTGATCTTGAAGTACAGTGTATCGGCTTGTTTGATGAAAAGCTTCTTGCTTCATGCGGGGTCGAGAGCGTTGTCGATGTTCATGACCCTTCGAAAGGTTGGGCCGGTCTTCTATGGCCACCAATAAAGTTGAGCAAGTTGACGGCAATCCCGGAGACTCTCTTTCCTCTGAAGCTGATCGAAGGCTCATTTGTCGGCTATAGGTTTGCCGAAAGGGAAATCCCGCCCGGGGGATTTGCTGCAGTTGAACAACTGCTTTCGATACAGGCTGCCATAGCTGCACCTGAAGCCCCTTTTGTACGCTGGACAACCCGTAACAGCAATTCATCACTATTTTCCATAAAACCACCTTCTGCAGCTCTTGCAGGCACGTTTACTGATGGACTATGGCAGTATGGCGTTTCGGAGCTCTTTATCGCTCATACTGATTTCTCTTGCGGTTATCTCGAGTTTGAAATGACTGCGGAGGGCAACTGGGTAGCATTGCGATTCGACGCTCCAAGAAAAAGAGCTGAAGGGTATGCCATCCTTTCAGAGGAGCGATGGATGGGGGATATCAGCATAGTAAAGAGTGCTGAAAGTTTCGGGATGGAGTTTTCCTATAGGCTGCTGGAGCCGTTCATGAATGGGCAGAGAGTTGCATTGCAGTGCTGCATATCTTCAGGCAGGGGAGAGTATGGCTTGTTTCCATGGTGGGAGGCGGCATCAACAGCCCCGGCCGATTTTCATCAGCCGGAGAATTTTTATTCAATCACTCTTTTATAGGTCGGAAGCCGGCATCCTGGCAACTTCAGCCGCTGTAAAGACTGGTCCCTCTTTGCATACATAGACCGATCCGACATTGCATCTTCCGCATTTGCCAAGTCCGCATTTCATCCGGTTTTCAAGAGTCGTATAGACGTTTGATTCGTCGAACCCGAGCTTTTTAAGCGAGATCAGGGTGAATTTGATCATGATTGGCGGGCCGCAAATCACAGCAATACAGTTATCCGGAGAGGGAGCTGCCTCTTCAAGGACAGTCGGTACAAATCCAATCCTGTTTTTCCAGTCTGGAGATTCTCCGCCCGGATCAACAGTCAACACGAGATCGACATCGCTTCTCTCCTGCCACTCCTCAAGTTCATGCTTATAAACCAGATCAGCCACAGTACGTGCCCCGTAAACAATAGTGACCTTGCCGAATTTCTCGCGCTGGTCAAGGCATGACCATATAACGCTTCGCGTTGGAGGGAGAGCTATGCCGCCTGAAATGAACAGGAGGTTTTTGCCATGGAACTCCTCAATGGGAAATCGATTTCCGTAAGGCCCTCTGAACGTTATCAGGTCGCCGATATCCGCATTCGCAAGTGCCGAGGTTACCCTGCCGGACTGGCGGAAGGTACATTCGATATAATCCTTGCGTGTTTCAGGGCTTGCGACACAGAAGGTGCTCTCCCCCTCGCCGTAAACGCCGTAGAGGCCGAACATGCCGGTGCGGTAGGTCTCCTTGAAAAACTCATGGTCGGCAGCATCCTGAAACTCCAGTCTCATGGTTCTCACGCCTGGCGCTTCGTCGTGACGGCCCACAATTTTCATGATGGCCGGTTTGTAGATGTTCTGTTGTGTGTTGTGGATGATTTCTGTCACTGCGATAATTTTGATATCTCTTGTAAGGTCTCGGTGATTCCCATGTCAACAGGGCACTGGCGTGAGCATCGGCCACATCCGCTGCAGCTGTTCACACTGAATTTGCCTGGAAAATAATTGAATTTGTGCATGATTCTCTGGCGCCAGCGTGCGGATTGTGTTGACCGGGGGTTATGGCCTGAGGTGTGCATGGTAAAGAGGGCAAAGGAGCAGCTGTCCCAGTTTTTCCGTCTGATCCCGGTGTAGGTATCACCTTCATCCTGAATGTCAAAGCAATGACAGGTAGGGCAGAGAAAGGTACACGACGCACAGCCGATACAGCGCATTGATATCTCTTTCCAGAACCGGCTTTCGAAATTTTCAGGATTCTGCAGCCAGGTGACACAGGAATCAAGGTCAAACTTTTTTTCAACAACAGCCAAAGGGGCGGCGGTGTCGGAGCTCTCCTGCAGAATATCAGTAATGGTTTTGAAAGCTTCCCGTCCCCGGTCAGTCACTTCCTCAACTACCCATCCCTTTCCGCCAGCAAGTGGTCTAAGCAGGACATCAGAGCCTTTCGAGCTGTCCGGGGCCATTTTGAGAGAGGTGCACATGCAGAAATCATCCGCTTTTGTGCATGCAATTGTTACAATAACCGATTCATTGCGTCTCTGAAACCAGTATTCATCTTTATAGTCCCATCCGAAAAGGGGATCGTCAATTGCCATCCCTGAAGAATCACAAGGCCGGGCACCGAAGATGATTCTCGGCCCTGAAGGCGGCAGGCATTCATCAGTATCAATGGACTCTTTTTTGATCGTATAACGCAACATCGGCTCGCTCTGCGGAAAGAAAAGATCCTTGATCGAGCGGTCGGTAAGAATAAGCCCTAAATCTAATTCGGCAGCATGTTCAACTGCGGCGTAGGTTGATATATTGGCACGTTGAACGGGACCAATAACAGTTAAACCGGCTGATTTCCATCGTTCGACACAGTTGTCAAGTTTATCGCTGAAAAGGATTTTTGTCATACGAGTTTGTTACTTAGAGAATGAATGTCTCGGAATCGTCTTTTTTAAAACTGGCAAGCACAGGTTCCTGGGTTTTGCTCATGCCGGCAAAGTGATCGAATGCCCCAAGGACCTCCTCAGCCATCCTGTGATTGATGAGACGAAGTGGAATATTGACCGGACATGCCCGATCACAGTTCCCGCACTCCACACATCGTCCTGAAAGGTGAAATGCCCTGACGATATTCCATTCAAAATTTCCGAGTGTATGCGAAGAGGTGTTGACCCATTGCGGCTGATTGCTGTCGACAATGCACCGACGGCAGTAACACATGGGGCAAGCCTGACGGCAGGCATAGCATTTGATGCACTTGGCAAACTCCTCCTGCCAGAAAGAAAAGCGCTCCTGAGGGCTCATCTTTTCTATTTTCTCAAAGAGCTCCTCTTCTTTCGCTTCGGGAGCACCCTTCTTGATAGAATTAATGACATCGGAGAACTCTTCAACATGGATTCCTTTTAATGCCTTGACTTCAGTGCCGATGACATCAAATCCAAAAATGACAATCTGCTCGGCATCAAGCTGAGATTCAGCGGCCAGAATATTGATGGCGCGTATTCCTTCAGGACGGAGAAAGACAGCAACACGCTTTTCGTCGCTCAGAAGGCCTTCACTGACAAGATATCCTGAGAGGTTCTGTATGCAGGCGTCATCAAGCACAAGCCTATCTACCTCATCAGTTGAACTGATAAAGAGTGGTCGACGTCTATCGGAGGTAGAGCCCTTGCCATACCCGATAACCATTTTGACAGCACCGCCTGAAAGAAGTTCCTTTGCCCTCGTTCTGTATTGTTCCTCGATACTCATTCCGTATTTATTATAGTGACGCTGGAGCCTGTGTTTGCTCAATCAATTGAGAGTACTGCTCAAAAGGACCAAGTTTCCGGATATCTTCAGTGACGCTGTTTATGAATTCAGCAAACTTTACACCTTCAGCTGCACTGATCCAGGAGTACTTGACCCGCTCAGGTGGAATACCAATAAAGTCAAGCAGTGCACGAAAAACCATCCATCTCCGCCGTGCGTGATAGTTTCCATGGGTAAAATGGCAGTCGCCAGGGTGGCATCCGCTTATAAGAACCCCATCAGCGCCTTTCTGCAGAGCTTTAAGGATAAACATCGGGCTGATCCTTCCCGTGCATGGAAGACGGATAATGCGCACATTAGGAGCGTACTTCAACCGGCTTGTCCCTGCAAGGTCAGCGCCGGCATAGGTACAGTAGGTGCAGACAAACGCAATGATTTCGGGCTCAAAAGTTTCACTCATCGGCATACTCCGGTAGCAAAGTTCAGTTGTTCAGTATTGAGGGAGAGCTCTTTTTCAGAGACCCATCACTTCTGCAAAAATCTGTTTTTCAGTAAATCCTGCCAGATCAAGACTGTTCGAGCGGCAGAAGGTAACACAGGTGCCGCAGCCCTGGCATAAGCCGGGATTGACGGATGCGACCCGTTTGATGACTTTTCCGGAACGGTCGAGAATATCTTTCTGCTCGATAGCATTGTATGGACACGCCAGGACGCATCCCCAGCATCCTGCGCAGGTTGCTTCGTTATTTGTGGCAACAACCGGTTCTCTCTCAAGCATATCCTTGCTGAACAGAGCAAGTACCTTGCTTGCAGTTGCCGATGCCTGGGCAACTGAATCGGGAATATCTTTAGGAGACTGGCAGGCTCCCGCAAGGAAAACTCCAGCTGTGGATGATTCAACAGGGCGGAGTTTAAGATGAGCCTCGTTGTAGAAACCGTATTCGTCATAACCTATGCCGATTGTTTTGGCAAACTCTTTCGCATCGGGCTGTGCAATAATTGCGGTAGCCAGTACAACCATATCTGCCGCTATTTCTACAGGTCTGCCAAGAAGGGTGTCAACGCCCCTGACCATCAGTTTGCCGTTTTCCTGCCATACCTTGCTCACCCGGCCGCGTAGATATGCGGCTTCATCATCTTCTATCGCCCTGCGGCTGAACTCGTCGTATCCTTTGCCGGCAGCACGGATATCCATATAGAAAATGTGGGTTTTTCCGCCATGAACCTTATGCGAGTAAAGCATGGCGTGCTTTGCAGTGTACATGCAGCAAATCTTGGAACAATAGCGAACCCCTTTTGACGGGTCGCGCGATCCGGCACACTGGATAAAGACTACTGTTTGCGGTTCAACGCCATCCGAAGGTCTAAGGATTTTGCCTGCAGTAGGTCCGCTTGCCGAGGCGAGACGCTCGAATTGAAGGCCGTTAATGACGTCGGGATATTTTCCGTAGCCATACTCACCGTACATGGTATTATTTTGAACCTGAAAACCTGTGGCCACAACAATTGCGCCTATTTCCAGATCCTCAAAGGTATCCTCCATATCGAAGTTAATAGCGTCGCACTGGCATGTTTTAGCGCAGATTTTGCATTTGCCGTTTTTGAAATAGATGCAATTCGCCTTGTCAATGACTGGGATATTGGGGACAGACTGGGCAAAAGGGGTATAAATGGCTGTGCGTTTTCCGAGACCGCAATCAAACTCACTTGAGATTTTTTTTGCAGGACACTTTGTAATGCAGTCGCCACAGCCGGTACATTTATCTATATCAACGTAGCGCGACTTCATACGGACGCGGACGGAAAAGTTTCCGATATAACCATCAACGCTCTCAATTTCAGCATAGGTAAGCAGCCTGATTTTGGGGTGCTGAGCGGCTTCGACCATGCGCGGAGTCATGATGCACTGGGAACAATCGAGCGTAGGGAATGTCTCTGACAGTTGAGCCATGTGTCCGCCAAGGGTCGGTTCACGCTCAACCAGTACTACCTCCTGGCCTGCATTGGCGATATCGAGTGCCGCCTGGATGCCTGCAATTCCTCCGCCAATTACAAGGGCGCGACGGGTGACAGGTACCTCAATAGGCTGAAGTTTATTATTGCGTTTAACTTTCTCGACCATTGAACGGGTGATGTCCATGGCTTTTTCGGTCGCCTGGTCACTATCCGTATGAACCCATGAGCACTGCTCGCGGATGTTTGCAATTTCACAAAGATAAGGGTTCAGACCGGCTTCAGCACATGCCTTGCGGAACGTTGCTTCATGCATTCTTGGTGAGCAGGCGGCAACAACGACACCTGTAAGGTTATTGTCGCGGATTGCCCGTTTAACGCTCTCCTGGCCAGGATCAGAACAGAAATATTTATACTCAACCGAAACTGCAACGCCGGGGTGTTCTCCCATTGCAGCAGCCAGTTTGGTACAGTCAACCTTTGCGCCTATGTTTTCGCCGCAGTGACAGATGAATACCCCTATTTTCGCCATAATTCAATCATTTAGTATGAAACCGCCATAATGACGGTACCTCTGGTAAATGGTGCAAAGAAAGAACAGCACCCCGGTTCATTATGTTCAATTATGCACGAAATTGCCCCGAAAGCCCTGCAGAGGATGATGATCGTTTAAATCATCGAAGACCAGCAGAAATATTTCTTTTCTTTTAAAATTTCGAAACCAGATCGAGAGCAGGAACAAAATGTTTACCCACAGCAACGTCAGATGGATTGGCTCCGCAAGCAATGGCCACCAATTCTGAAATATAGTAAACCGGCATCGGTTTAACATCACCGAAGCGCTTTCTCATGCTTTCCTGGCGCATGTCAAGATTGGAATGGCAGAGGGGACAGGCTACGACAAATGCGTCGGCACCGTTTATAGCTGCATTTTTAGCAATCTTGTGCGTGAGTTCTTCAACTAGTGGTTGCTGTGCCAGCGTGAGACCTGCTCCACAGCACTCTATTTTGAATGCCCAATCGACAGGTGAAGCTCCAAGAGCGGTCATGATTACCTCCATCTTCAGAGGGTTTTCAGTATCATCAAAACCCATTGCCTCCATTGGTCGAACCAGCAGGCATCCGTAATAGCAGGCAAGATTAAGCCCTGTGAGAGGCTTTGTAACCCTTTTTTTAATCTCCTCAGGGTCCATTGCTTCAAGCAACTGGGTAACACCGATAAATTCCGCACTACATGTCGGTTCTATTCCGGTAATTGAGCGAACTTCTTCACGAAGCTCGGCCGAATCTATGAGGGCTTGACGGGTTGTTACCTGACGGTTCTGGCAGGCGGCGCAAGGAGCAAGGACACAACTCAGTCCCTGAGAATCGGCAAGTGCCTGGTTTCTTGCGGGAAGAAGCAGGGCAAGCTTGTGGTTTGTGGCATGAGCCGAAGTAGCTCCACAGCAGTTCCAGTCATCTATTTCCTGCAACTTAATGCCAAGCAGGGAGCACATTTTTTTCACTGAAATATCGAATTCCTTAGCAGTGCCGCTCAGAGAGCATCCCGGGTAGTAGCCGATGGTCATGCCTGGCTTGATCGACAGGGGAGCCTTGGCTTTAAACTCTTTTTTTATCGGGCGTCGTTTAGGAACCGATGAGTGAGATGGCTTTTCGGAAGCTGCAAAAATTCTGGCTATCTGATCCTTTGCCTTTACTCCGCCTTTACCGGTAAAGCTATGCAATGGATTGATTTTGCCCTCTTTGATCATCTTGAAGCCTGATGAGGCATCCTGAAGAAAGGTTTTTGTGCGAAGCTTGTAGCTGTTGACGAGGGCAAGTTCCTCAAGACGTCCATGTTTACGAATGTTGTTGAGGAAAGAGAGGTGGAAGGCATTGACAAGTTTTTTTGCCTTGTCTTCTGAAATAATATTCTTTTCAAGTGCCAGAGCTCTTAGAGAGTCCATGGTGGCAGCAATCTCCATATTCTGGGGACATCGTGACGTACAGGTCTGGCAGCCTACACAGTACCAGAGGGCATCGCTTTTGAGTGCCTCTTCCATATAGCCGGCCTGAACAAGGCGCATGATTCTGGCTGGAGGATTATCCATAAATGTTCCCGCCGGGCAACCAGCTGTGCATTTACCGCACTGGTAGCAGCAGTTGTAGTCATTGCCTGTGGATTCCTCAAGCTGATGCTTAAGGGCATCCGATACTGTCATCTTGATATTTGACACGTGGTATAGGTTACTTAACGTGGAGCAGGAAGCGAAATGACACAAACATGGTATGTTAAGGAAAAATACATTAATGTCAAATTCGCCAGCCTGAAATATTAATCCTTATGTGAAAGAAGCCGGTCCGATGATCTTGCGATCCGGACTCTGTAACGGGATTCAAAAGGTATTGTTATACCAATGGAAGAAGAGTAAACAATAAGGATAATAAAAGCGTTCAATAGCAGAGAACAAAATTTTCCATAAAAGAGCATGACAGGCACAGATGTCGACCTTTTGCAGTAATCTGTTAAGAGTTATATGCAAGCGGAAAAAGATTATAAAACTTCACAAATTACACACTCGAACCTAGGAGTTTGATAAAATCAGATACGCTTTTGAAGTGGTAGCGAACCCTTCGCTAAAACGCTTGACGTATTAATATTGTAACTATGGCGTATCGTATTTATCAGTAAAATATACTGCTTTGAGCGGGTTTCAACCGGAGGATGAATGAAATTATAATGGTTACGGGCAAGCGAGCACCTCACCATATAATTCTGGTGAGGTGCGGGACTGTTTTATGATATCCCTGAGCTACCTTATGAAGTGGGTATAAATTTTTTCAACCTGGGCGGGTGGGGGCAGCGAAGCTTTTGTTGCCTCTCGCATTTTGAGAAGCCATGCCATATTCCGGCCAAGGACATCCATGATCTGCACTCCCTCGCCATCCTGCAGCACTTCACCCGGCGTTCTGCCATGCGAGATGTTCCAGTAATTTGAGGTGGCAAGAATCATTTCGGAATAGGTCAGATAATGGTTGAGGCTGTCGAAGGTGGTAGAACCTCCTGTGCGGCGAACAGCAACAACTGCAGCGGCAACTTTCTGGCGGAACAATCCTCCATTAACCCCTGCGACATAAAATGCTCTGTCGAGGAAACATTTCATTGTTCCTGCAATGCCCGCATAATAAACCGGCGAACCAAGAATTATGCCGTCAGCTTCTTTTATCTGCTGAATCCATTCATTTACAGGATCGGTGCTTATGCTGCATTTCTCATCTTTATTATTCGCACATGTTCCGCATGCCATACATCCTCTGACAGCCTTGTTTCCTATATGAATAATCTCAAACTCAATACCGTTTTCATGAAGTTGCAGGCCGACACCTGTCAGTGCATGCCAGGTATTTCCATCATGTTTGGGGCTTCCGTTGATTGCTATTACTTTCATTTTCTTGAATTTGAACTGGTTGCCAGTCAAAAAATCACTGCGAAACGGCTCTTGTCAGTGCTTTGACTTTCTATGTAATTATATTGATAACAATGTCTTGGAGTATATGACTTTTTTTCAAACTATTGAAGCCTCAACATAAGGCAATCTGACTGCTCAATCTCATGATTTTTAGCGTATCCTAAAGTTTATACTGCTCTAAGCTTACTATCCGGAGGTTTTCTCTAATTCATAGAACAAGTTTATCAAAAGGGAGAATTGATTGATGGCATACATTCACAGGGAGGCACACAGAGCTGAGCGGATTGGCTGGCTTCGAGCTGCAGTGCTTGGGGCGAATGACGGTACGATATCGGTAGCAAGTCTGCTTATCGGCGTAGCTGCTGCCGGTGTTCCACAAGGCAGTATCCTGCTAACAGGGGTGGCTGGTCTGGTGGCTGGCGCTATGTCTATGGCAGCAGGCGAGTATGTGTCCGTTCAATCTCAATCTGATACAGAAGAGGCGGATATCGAACGAGAAAAGAAGGAACTTGAAACTGATCCGGAGCACGAATTAGAGGAGCTGACCTCAATTTATATAGGCAGGGGTCTTGATGGACCACTTGCAAGGCTTGTGGCAGTTAGCCTCATGTCGAAGGATGCCCTTTCTGCACATGTCAGGGATGAACTTGGTATTACAGAGACTCTTCGGGCAAGACCTATTCAGGCTGCGTTTGCTTCTGCTATCTCGTTTATTGGAGGTGCAATTATTCCTATTTTAGCGGTGCTGCTGGCACCTTCGGGCCGGTTTGTTGAAGTTTTATCTGTTACTGCTCTTGTCACATTAAGTGTTCTTGGGGGGACAGCGGCATACGCAGGCGGAGCATCTGTAGCCAAAGGTGCCCTTCGAGTTGCCTTTTGGGGTGCACTTGCGATGGTGATTACGGCTGGTGTTGGCAGGTTCTTTGGTGCCGTTGTATAGGTTAAGCCAGGCCAACGAAGGGGATTATTTTCATAGGTGTGATTTTTAGTGAAAAATTAAGGGGGCTTTAGCGGCGCTTTAAGGGAGTGTTGATTAAAATATGCTGTATAGTTATTGATCAACATAAAAAGCGGGGCGCCTTATGAAAAAATCTTTTCGTTTTCTCTCTATTGCGGCATTGAACATTATGGTGGCAACTAATGCCGTGTTTGCCCATAACAGTCCGGCTCTGAGCAGCGGAGAAGCACAACTGAAAGCCGGTCAGTATCAGGAAGCCATAGAAAACTTTACCAAGGCGATTGAAAGTTCGCCTAAACTTGGTTCTGATGACATGAGCAAGGCATACTACAATCGGGCCGTTTCAGAGCTTGCTTTCGGTGCCACAGAGTCAGCAAAAGCAGATTTCATGAAATCTATAGAAGCAGATCCAACTCCGGTAGGGGCTCAAGGTTTTAAAATTAGAGCACTTGCCAAAACAGCACTTGGAGACATTAAGGGGGCTCAATCAGACTTTAAAAGAGCAGGGGTATCTGGAGAGAGTGCTGGAGAACAAGAGGTAAGCAGAAATAACGGTTGATATATTGTCTGCCGATAATTACAGGATGATGATAGCCTTAAAGTCGGTTGACTATGATAAAGAAATGATGAAGACGAAACTTCGAAACCCTGGTTCTAAACCGGGGTTTCTTATTTGTTCCAAAATAAACAAAGCTCGGTTTTTGGTAACAACCCTTATAATGTGCAACTGAATAAATTTCGCTAATGAAGTAATCAGCGTTTTGGTTATAATCAGTAGGGGCAAGTAGTTTTGATTTTAACTTGTGGCTAATTCAGTAAGTACACATAGTCATGAGCGTCCCGTTAGTTTTGGTAATGAAACCGGGAGGAGGCACAATGGCTCAGACGATTTTTATGATTCACGGAATGTTTGGCGGGCCGTGGTACTGGGAGAATTATCGGAATAAGTTTGAGGCTGAAGGGTATCGCTGCATCGCGACCACATTGCGCTATCATGATATGGATCCCCGTGGTGTTCCACATCCCGATTTAGGCACTACCGGTCTTCTGGATTACGTTGAACAGCTTGAACATGAGATCAGCCAGCTTGACGAACCGCCTATTGTGATGGGGCACTCCATGGGGGCGCTTCTCGCCCAGATTCTTGTCACCCGCAAACAGGCAAAGGCTCTTGTTCTGCTTACTCCCGCATCTCCTTATGGCATCATGGCTCTGACCCCCTCTGTTGTCAAGAGCTTCTGGAGCGTACAGACAACATGGGGCTTCTGGAAAAACCCGTTCCGGCAGAAATTCAGTGAAACCGCCTATTCAATGCTGCATCTGATGACCGAAACAGAACAGTGGGAGATTTATAATAAACTCGTTTATGAATCTGGAAGGGCAGCGACTCAAATCGGGTACTGGTTTCTGGACCCATCGCGGTCATCATTCGTCGATGAGTCCCTCGTTACCTGCCCGGTTCTTGTCGTAGCCGGAACGCTGGACCTTATCACCCCGGCATCAGTCGCTCGCAAAATTGCGAAAAAGTATGAGGCGGTTTCAACATACAAGGAGTTCAAAAATCATGCTCACTGGGTCGTTGGAGAGCCTGGATGGGAGGATGTCGCAGACTATGTGGGCGGTTGGCTCACTGAGCAGCGGTTAATTGCTGATATGCCAGGCTAATGAATAGTCCCAATTGAAATCATTCGCTTCGGCAGACTTAACGAGCAGTTCATAGCTATGCCCCATTGCCAAATCAACCCAGATATGTTCACTATTATCGTGAGTGCTCGAAGAAAAGGCAGATATGGTTTGGCTGGTGAGATCAAATAATTCAAGGTTCAGGTTTGGCAACCCTGTGCGTAACCTCCCATCATTGGTAACATTCATATTCCATACCAAAGATGCCGATAATTTTGAATCAGTGGCTGCATGAAATTTATAGGTTGCGGTCTTGTTGCTGCTTAAAAATCCGCCAAAGGCATTTTCATAATCAAAGCCGTTCAAGCCAATCACTCCCGCATTGAGGCCACCATGTTCCAGACTTTTTTGCTCACCAGCTGCAATAATCTGATAGCTGTGAAGCACATTAACCTGACCCGCACCAAAACGCTCATCAAGGCCATTATTGGTTTGGTGGCCGGTACTGCGGTAGTCGGAGATATCACCTTTGCCGGGGCTATTGTGTGTTACCCGATCTGCCCCGGCCATAAGAGCCGCTTTAATGGTTGCGGCCCGCTCGGCATTGTAAACAGTCCCGATACCGGTGACCATTGCAGAACTCCTGGAAAGCCGTAAGGCGCCTTTATGACCTGTTTCAACCAGCAACGCAGCCGTGGCGGCTACTTCCGGTGCAGCCGCACTGGTAGTCGATTCGGGAGCTACGACATCCGGTCGGGTACGTCCTGCTCTGTAGACCGGATCAACAGGTTTAGAGCCATAATCAAGATTGCCACTACATTTACCCACCGCAATAACATTATAGGCGCTATTCAACAAAGCATTAACCCCAGGCCCGTTACCCATGGCAACGACCTGAATAAGCTCCTTCCTCTGCACCTGTCTATCCACCAAGCGCAAAATGATCCCCGTCTGTAATGCATTATTACCGTTACCGACCAAGCTTTGGTTGACAATCCGACTGCTGTTAGGCGGTACTGAAACCAAAGGGTGGAACAGGCTTTTTATCCAGTCAGAGAAACCATAACTGGTAATAGTACGAATACCAGGAGCCATTGAACCAGCGCCATAAAAAAGTGAACCGACCCAGGTTGCATGACCAGAAGGCGAAATGCTTGCAGCACAGGGGAAGCGGAAGGTTTTGCCTGCAAACTGCGTGCTCGTGGTATTCGGTGCATAAGCAGTTTCACCAGCTTCAACCTGCATTACTTTTACACCAGCACCAGTCGGCATGCTTGCACCCAGCAAACCTTTCAGATCGGCATAGCCGATGTCAGTCTTATAATCAGCAAAAGAAACCGGCGTGAAAGACAAGACAAACACAAGACAAAGCCAGTATTTATTAGCACTGTTCATAAAATCCTCAATGGTTTTTGTACTTCTGGTATCTTCAGCAATATAGCGTATTAAAAACCCTTTTTTTACAGCATAAGCGGCGGGCGCCGTTCAAAGGAGTTGTGATTGAAGCCTATTCAGGCCGTTGTCTGAAGGGGTTTAACTACAACACTGAGGGCGACCACAAGGGTAGCCCCTACGGCGCAATAATGGCTAATCTGCTTTTGTGTCTGGCATATTTTATTACGGAATCATTTTTTGTGAAGCGCTTATTATTCAGGGGCGACAAGGCCGAAATTGGTGGCCAGGATGGCGGCACGGTTTTCGGAGGATATGAATCGTTTTGTGGTTATTCCGTTGCTGACGGTTTTTATGGTGTCGCCCATAAGTATTACTCTGCCTGTTGGGTTGTGCAGTACGACCAGCAGTTTTTTGACAAATATTGCGTCGGGGTGTGTTGAGTTCAGGTGGTTGGCAGGGGTGAAGTCAATCCATTCCTGCGGGTAGAGGTCAAATTCGTATTGATCCACCCACTCTCCTTCGACGAATGCTTTCAGCCGATATTTGCTCTCATCGGCTTTGCATAGCATAAACAGATAGCCGTCCTGCATTACTTCAACATCAAGGAGATTGAGGCGCATTGGCTTTCTTATGCTGTTGCTCCCGAATCCCAGGTCAATCAGCCACTTCTCTCCCTCAACTTCACCCACAATCGCCATATGCGTTTTGGGGCGCCTGACGGGGTAAATCATCGGGCGAGCTGCTACAAATGTATAGTCCAAGCCAAGCTCCTGCAGTGCCATTGCAAAGAGGCCATTGACTTCATAGCAATATCCGCCACGATTACGAACCAATATTTTTTCAACAATTTCCTCTGGAACCAGGGAGACAATTTTCCCTGCCTGAACATCCAGATTTTCGAATGGAACTGAAAATAACTGATTCTGCATTATTTCCGTTACTGTGGCAATATCCTTTTTTGGTTTACCATTATAGGCAATCCTGCTGAAGTATTTCTCGAGTGTGAAATTGCCTGCCCTCATGTCAGATCCTCTACCTTCAGTTGATTTAAAGAGAATGCATTGCAGTAATATAGCGAAAAAGAAGGGGGCTGAAAGCTGCTCTTGTTCATTGATACAGCTAAACCGTGTTGTCTGCACCTGCCTGCTATGACCCTATGGAAATCAATCTGATTTCTGTTTAGAGCTATGTAGCTATTGCGCTGCGAAAAATGTCGGGTGCTGAAGAAAAACGAGCTGAAGAAGAATATTCTGAGTGTCCCCCCTTTTTGGGGGGACACTCAGAATATTGGTTGGCATCAAAGAAATTAATTTGAGGCGTCTATACCTGTTTCATGGCTGCAGTTGATGTCGACAACCCTGAGTGGCGGTATCTTCTATGCGAGTTACGGTGGTGATGGTGGTGATGTCTTTTCCCTCCGATGCGGATATTAACTCCGACGCCAGCCTGCGCATCCGGCAGTGGGGAACCAAACAGCATTCCTGCTATGGCGAAGACTATCAACATGGTTTTTTTTATCATTATTCTCCTTTTAAGTTGTTGTTATGAGAACGAATTGTTACCGGGATCAGCGGAAATCGCCAGATTACCATTTACTCAGTTCTTTTTACCCCTGTCATCCTTGCCTGACTGATCCGGGCCTTTTCTGTTTTCAGAAGCTTTGCTTTGTGCTCCTTGATTCTGTCGCTGTTGTGGTGCGTTGTTCTGCTGTCTTTGCATCTGCCGTTGTTCAGGAGCGTTGTTCTGCTGTTCATGAATCTGCCGCTGCTGAGGTGCGTTGTTTGGTTGCCTCTGCATTTGGCGTTGCTCATGGACGTTGTTCTGCTGACCCTGAATTACCCTGTTCTGATGTTCAGGCTGACCCTTCCTGTTGCTGGCATCGCTGCGCTGATCAAGGATTCTCCTCTTATTATCATCATTACGCTGATAACGGTTATTGCGGCTATCAGACCTGCGGTACTCATTATCACGATACCTTCTGATATCATCCCATCTGTGTCTTCTTATCTGATAGGGGAGCCCGCTATCAAGGATAAGAACCCATGGTCCTCGATAATAATAAGAGCGGTACCAGTGGCCATCGTTGTAGATGTAATAGCGGTCACCATAGTAAACGATGTCATACGGACTACCGACGGATACTGAAAAGCCTTGAGTTCTCAGATAAATAAAACTCGGCGGTGAATTGATAATAAATGAGCGCCTGCTTCCTGCGTTGATATTTATGTCGATAGCGGCTTTTGCATCGACGGCGGGATGACCGAGAAGCATTCCGGATATTCCGGCAGCCAACCAGATAGTTTTCTTCATCATTGTTTTCTCCAGTTACTCTGTTTCAAAGATTTTTAACTCGTAACTCATTAAACAGTTGGGAAGTAGAGTGCACTGTCGGACACTCTTTATGAGTTTGTTACATAGGGAGTCTTTGACTAACTCAAAACGGGATTACTGCGATAGCCCAAAGAACTTTTCATTTTCTGTCGATTGTGAATTCGCTAAACAACATCCAAAAGTCCAAAGCAAGTCTGATCGTCATCATTTATATACTGATATATATAAAGTTATTTACTAACCCCGGGTTTATTTCGTAAATAATAGCTTTTTATTGTTGAATTCCGGTTAATTTATATTAAAAAATATGTATTTCTGTTGAAAAAAACCGTGAAAAATATTGAAATATACACAGAGATAATACGGCATCAAGAGAGGTTCAGAGCGTATAAAAAGCTCGTAGAACTGCAGATTATCCGGAAAAAATCGTCAGGTCAATTAGTTGCTTGCAGGCTGGTGACATTGTGACATGGTTACTGTGTGTGAAAGGCAATCCGTTGATTCAGCTTTCAAATCGATTGAACAGGAATGACATTTTCCGGTTCACCTTTTTCCATGAAGCGGGTCATATCCTGAAGCATAGCAAAAAGTATGTTTTAATTGAGGGGATGGATTATTCCTGCGATGGCAAAGAAAAAGAAGACGAAGCCGATACTTTCGCTGAAGAGAGGCTAAGAAGCGTTAAGGGGTTATTTTATAGCCGAGGGTGAGTGTCATCGACGATATCAGCTTCTTCGGCTTGGACAATTGCCTGGCTGCGGATTTGAGCGAGCATGGCGGCATAGGGGTGGTGTTTATTGCCCTGAATGTTCAGGGGGATGGATAAAGAGTTCAGGAGTTTGTTTTCGAGATCCCAGGGCTCTTCATTCTCTATCCAGGTTACAAAGGCGTTTTCGTGCATCCACCGGTCTAGCCATTGCTCTCCCTTGTTCCTCAGTGTCATTTTTTTGCCGCTGCCAACTCTTCGCAGCGGATAGCCACTCTCTTTTGCAAGCAGGATGCCGAGTGATCGACGCAGGGTTGAACCGTCAGCATTCCCTTTGAAGTGGTAACGCACCCGTTGCTGCAGGTTTTGAGCGGAATTCGCTTTCCCTTTTTTATCAGGTGATCCCGCGATATAGAGTAACGTCAACCCATCATGAGTGAAGCAGCCTTCAACAGGCACTCCCGGAGGCACCTCTTTAAAGAAAAAGGCATAGACGCCATTTGCCTTGGTAACAGGGCATGGGTTTGAGAGTACTTCCTCTCTGGAGTAGAGGTGTTCGATATTCGAGAAAACGGTGTCCATATGGTAGTCGTTGTGGGTTTTATTTTGTGTGTGCGGGCAATATAGCAAAAAGTTGGGGGGGCTGAGATATACTGAGTTGTCTGAAGAAGTGTATGATATGAATGTCGTCCCCCTTTGGGGGAATTACCTTGATACCATGTTAAAATTTGTGGAGTATATTCGGTTAATGTTGTCAGGATAGTGCTTTTATTTGCTGTGGTTTAGGTGTAGCGTTATATTCATAGAGACCATATCAGTATCGAGCTCTGGCAGAGAACCTTTGATCAGCCAAACCCATGGGAAGAGAGCTTCAACAAGATTGCATTTGAGGATATCGGTGGAACAAAAAGTGTGCGCTACTATCAGGAGCTGGCGGTAAATAAAGCCCTGAATGCCATAGCTAAGGAGAAACAGCGCATTCTGCTGACTCTTGCTACGGGGACAGGCAAAACCTTTATTGCTTTCCAGATTGTCTGGAAGCTTTTTCAGAGCAGGTGGAACTTCAACCGAGATGGGAAACGAAGACCGCGCATTCTCTTTCTGGCTGATAGAAACATACTGACTAATCAGGCGTTTAACGCCTTTTCGCCTTTTCCTGCGGATGCACTTCTGCGCATCAAGCCGGATGAGATTCGCAAAAACGGCAGAGTTCCGACTAACGGGAGCATTTTCTTTACCATTTTCCAGACTTTCATGACCGGTCCGGAAAACAGCCCGTGTTTTGGCGAGTACCCAAAAGACTACTTCGACCTTATCATCATCGATGAGTGCCACCGTGGTGGGGCAAACAACGAGAGCAACTGGCGGGGGATTCTCGAATACTTTGCTCCTGCAGTTCAGATCGGTCTCACTGCGACGCCGAAACGTACCGATAACGTCGATACATATAATTATTTCGGGGAACCGGTTTTTATCTACTCTCTGAAAGAGGGGATCAACGACGGGTTCCTTACACCCTTCAGGGTCAAGCGCATAAAGACTACGATTGACGACTACATCTACACTTCAGACGATCAAGTCATCGAAGGCGAAGTGGAGGAGGGGCGGCTCTATAAAGAGCAGGAGTTCAACAGCATTATAGAATTCAAGCAGATCATCGGGCGTGGCACCAGACTTTTTGATGGAAAAGAGTATTTCACCATTTATGACTTTGTTGATGCATGCCACCACTTCTCGGATGTTGAGTGGGACGGTGAGCCTATTGATCAGACTACAATAACAGAGGGCATTCCTCAAACAGTTCAAGACGAAACTGAGACGTTGTCGCCAGTGTCAACTGATCCGCCGGAGCCACCTGGTGAGCCTCGTAAAAAGCTTAAAATCA
The DNA here is from genome assembly GCA_903895195.1 of uncultured Chlorobiaceae bacterium. GTDB lineage: Bacteria > Bacteroidota > Chlorobiia > Chlorobiales > Chlorobiaceae > Chlorobium. The sequence goes on along the minus strand of CAITSZ010000039.1, from coordinate 35,349 downwards.
AGCTGAGTGACGGCAAGGAGCGAGAGATTCAACACATGATCGCAACGTCGTTCTGGAGTTCTGACGGCAGAGTGATCTCTGTAGAAGAATTTCTTCAGGGCATGTTCGGTGTTTTGCCGGAATTCTTCAAAAGCGAAGAGGAGCTGAAGGAGCTGTGGTCGGACCCGAAAACACGGAGAACACTGCTCGAAAAGCTGGCTGATGCAGGTTATGGAAAGCAGGAGCTTGAGTCTATACAGAAGCTCATCAATGCTGAAAAAAGCGACCTCTTCGATGTGCTTGAATTTATCTCTTTTGCTCACAGGCCGATTACAAGGGAGGCCAGAGTCGCTGAGGCGCAAGAGAGCATTTACTCGGGGCTTGATGATAAACAGAAGGAGTTTATTGAGTTTGTGCTTGCGCAGTATGTCGAAGCTGGGGTAGGGGAACTTGATCAGGAAAAACTGCCGCATTTGCTCAGGCTCAAATATCATGCACTACCTGATGCTGTTGCTATACTGGGGAGTACTGATAAAATTCTTTCGACTTTTATCGGGTTTCAGCGGCATCTTTATCAGCAGTCGGCTGCTTGAGGACTTTTGAAGAGAGAAAAGAAGAATAGGGCCTATAGGTCTTATGGGACTTATAGGACTTATAAAAGACTGGGACTACTGTGAAAGTTTGGATTAGAACTCCATCACTGAAACTCGCTTGTTACACGGTACCCATTTCATTTAATAAATCAGGATGACGGTCTACCAGTTTCAGAAGCTTTACGAGCGGGGCAGGAGGGCGGGTTTCGCCTCTTTCATATCGTGAAAAGGCAATCTTTCCGATACCAAACACTTTTGAGAGTTCTGCCTGAGTCAGATTAAGCTTTTTACGGATACGTCGAATATCAGCTCCAACATCACCCTTAACTGTTCTCACTAACCCAGCCTGGGCTTCAGTGTATCGCCTGTAACTCTCTTCATCCCAAATGCCTTCTCCACAGGAAGAACAAAACTCACCATGCATTTTATGCAAGGTTAATGATTGTCCAACATAAGAGAGCATTTCATCCAGGACTTTATCAACCATATCGGGATGGCCACATGCAGGACAGTTCATAAGAGGTATAATTTATTTGGCTTTAAACTGAATAACCGGAGGTCTATTATCTGCAAAGCCTGTAATTTTAATGTAGACGGCGACACCGTCCATAGTTTCACCATGATAGACGTCCTGCCACAAACTATGATCGTTATAGGTTGTCATTGATTTGTAAAAATCAGCTCTTGACAGAGAAAGAACAACCTCACGCATATCCGGCTCAGTTAATCCAAGAGAGAGGCCACCTGCCAATGCCAACCTTGTAAATACACAGTTAAACCTATCGGCGACAATAGCCTGAATTTCACCAAGAACGTAATGTGGAGTCTTCTTCTCCATCACAAGATATTACTCATTTCGGCTATTTTATACAAATTGATAAATTCGAACAAAACCATCTAATTTACATCCAGTGCTTTGGCTTCATTACCGTAACGCAATAATATTCTCGCATTTCGTTTTGGCATCACTACATTTAGAACATACTCACTCATTAGCCACTAAAATACTTGTTTTGTTCGCCAAAACCTCGTCAAGTGCTTTGAATGAGGGTTTGCTTGCATATGTTTTTAAGGCTCAGTGGTTGTGATAAAAGAAGAATAGGGCCTATGAGAGAAGAGTGATGAGGAAGAAGTGCTGAGTGCTGAGTGCTGAGGAAGCAGGAGTTGGCAGTGGGCAGTGGGCAGTTGGCAAAAAAATGTTCTGAGTAGAAAGAAAGTGCTGAGTGCTGAGGGAAGATAGTTGGCAGTGGGCAGTGGGCAAGGAAGAAAGAGAGTAATTGCCCGTGATGAAGAGAGATCCCTCACTGCGTATCGGGATGACATGGGGGGATAGAAACTTGATGACTGGATATGTTTGGTATTAGTGACAGGCTGCTTGATGCTGCTATTATTGTTATCGAGCGTGCGCACCGGGTGGACAATCTTGGGAGTGATGAACTGGCGGCTATGCTTGCCGGATCGGAGGCGCCTTTGGTGTTTGATGTTCGCGCTGTTGAGGAGTATGAGATGAGTTGTATTGCGACTGCGGTACAAGTCGATCCGGATATTGGTTTGGATGTTTTTGAGGCTTCTTATGGATCTCTTTTGGAAGGGCGTGATCTTGTTTTTTATTGTTCTGTGGGGCAGCGGAGTTCGGATGTGCTTGAGCGGGTGGGGAGTGTTTGCGGGAAAGCGGGGGCAAAGAGTTGGCGGAATCTGCGTGGCGGGATTTTTCGGTGGTATAATGAGGGCAGGGCGGTTGTTGATGCGTCAGGCTTGACTGATGATATTGATGGGCACGATCCGATATGGGGCATGATGGTTGAATGGCGCCGGTAGCGGGGTTTATGATCGGAAGGGTCTGAGGAGCAGGGCGGAGAGTTGCTGCTTGTCGGAGTCGCTTTCATTGTCGAGCCCCAGGCTGAGGTCGCCGAGATTGTCTTTCGTCAGGAGGGTGCCGAAGAGACGGTCCCAGAGGGAGAGCATGCTGCCGTAGTTGGTGTTGTGTTCGCTCCTGAGAGTTGAGTGATGCAGGCGATGCATCATGGGGGATGGGATTATGAGCCGGAGCAGACGATCCAGAGCAGGTGCAATTGAGACGTTGCTGTGCTGGAACTCTATTATTGGTGTCATGATGAGCGAGTAGAGCAGCAGGTGTTCGATACCTGCACCGAGCAGCATGAAGAGGGGGAGACGCAGCAGTTCCGAGATCAGGATTTCGATGTAATGGAAGCGCCAGCTGGTGGTGACATCGAGGGTGGGGTCGCTGTGGTGGACGGAGTGAAATTTCCAGAGAAATGCTGATTCATGGTTGAGACGATGCCAGATGTACATCCAGAGATCGATGAGCAGGATGATCATGATGGCTTTGGCAACGGTGGGAAGAGCGAGCATCGCGATTCCCGGCCAGGCGTTTTTCGACCACTCGAGCATGAATGCCATGAGGATGCCCGAAGGGAGCAGGATCATAAGATTGAGACTGGCCAGGGAAAGGTTGAGCTTGGCATGGAGAGCGCGGTGGCTTTTGATGGAAAAAAAGGGGATGATGCCCTCGATGATCCAGAGCAGAAAGCCGCAGATAATGGTTGTGCCGTATGAGAGTACGGTGAGGTCAGGGATGGAAAAAAAGTTCTGAGTGCTGAGTGCTGAGCGCTGAGTGAAGAAAGTTGGCAGTGGGCAGTCGGCAAGTAAGAAAGATAGATCCTTCACTTTGTATCGGGATGAAATATGTGGGATTTAAGCTTCATCTATCTGACGGAGAATTTCACGCAGGGAGACGGTGGTTTCGAGCTTTTCGTCTTCAGTTGTAGCGTTGTAAAAGGCTATAATGGCTTTGCCGCCAATATCGATCGGGGGATATTCTTTTGCAGCGAGCATAGGCATCAGGGCAAGGATTTTCGACACTGACTCCATGCTTGTGCCGTTGATTTTTTTTACGACATCTTCTGTGATCCGCTTAGTGGCATCCTCTCCGAGAGCTGCAACGTATGCTGCGCTCTGCACGGCACCGTACTGGAATCCAAGAACTGCAAAAACGATATCGGGGTTCGTATTGCTTTCGAGTCCGGCAGGGCATTGCCCGATCGCTTCAGCGAGAAACTGCAGTGCCATTTTTCTTACTGCCTCGATCTTTTCTTTATGATTGTTATGCATCAGGATTGAAACGTTGTAGAGTATGTATGTCAGCGCTCATGAACTATGTTGTGCCGGTGCATGGTTGATGTGCGGCAGATTCGCGGCAGATTGTTTACTGCAATAGCGAGCTTGTCGTACGGGAAGGCAAGAAGGATTTCATCAGGTTCGAGAGCGAGTCCGGCATTACCGCCTGTGTCGCCAAGCGTGAAGGTCGGCTTTCCGGATTTGAGAACATAGCTTGAAACCATTTCGCAGGTCGACCCGCCGGCTATGCCGTGAACCAGTTCTCCAGTGTCGAAGCCGTAAGCCCTCAGGATGTGCTGTCCCTGGAAGCATTTGCAGACGATCAGCACCACATCCGGGCGCAGGGTATCGTCATTCATAGAAGCAAGTGGTCCGACAATCTGCGCCTCAAACTCGCCATCTTCGAAGGGCATGGTAGATGCCATGGAGCAGCGAAGGGCGTCCATAGAACCAAAGAGTTTGCCATCACCGATCATGAATTTTTCTGCGACCTCGATGGGCAGAAGACTTCCGAAACCCGCGGATATTGCACCGCCACCGCAAAGCTGATGTTCTTTGGTGGTGTAGAAAGGGCCGGCACCCCTGAGGCAGTCGCCCCACATTGCGCAGAGAAATGATTTCGGACCGCTCGCCTCTGAAGATGCTCCGAATTGTTGTAACCCTTCGGGCAGGTCACTGAGTGAAGTAACAAATTTGACTGCAATAGGATTATAGTTCAGTGCTTCGCTTTTGACGAGTGTTTGCGAGAGTTGTTCCGGAGTCATGGCTTGCTGTTGAAATGTTACGGATGGGATTGCCGGATGTTCATCAAATATTTTAAGTATACAATATTTGATGAAAAGAAGAATAGGGCTGAAATCAGTTGGCAGTCAGCAGTGGGCAGTTGGCAACTTTTTTAGTGTTGCTGAGTGCTGTGTGCTTAGGGGATAGTTGGAGATTGGGGTGCTGATGGTTAAATTGCATTGCAAAGGCAACGCAATAGAGAAAAATATTTATGAAAACCTCGTCGTTACCATCTTTGAGGGTTGAGCCGGAACTTCGTTCTGCTGCTGAGAGTGTTTTGCAGGTGGGGGAAACGCTTTCAGGATTTATTGAGGATTCGATTCGCAGCAATATAGAGAGACGTCAGAACCAAAAAATATTTATTGCCCGTGGGCTTCTGTCACGGGAACGAGCGAAGGAAACTGGGGAGTATATCCCGGATGACGAAGTGTTGGCTGGCTTAGGGGAGATGCTTGCCAAAGCAAAACAGCAGGCAAAGCGTTGAGCTACAGGATACGTTTCACTCGTGAAGCCAAAAGTGATCTTGTTCGACTTTATGAGTTTCTTCTTGCTGAGGATATTAATGCTGCATTTCGAGTGCTGGAGGCTATAACAAAAGGTCTGGAGTTTTTAAAGCGCTTTCCATTCAGCTGCCGTAAAGCGACAGAAGAAAATCCATTGTTACGTGAACTGCTTATTACATTCGGTAATGCCGGATATGTTGCCCTCTTTGAAATCGAGGATCAGCAAACCATAACTATTCTGGCTGTTCGGCATCAGAGGGAGGAGGATTATTTTTGAAGTGCTGAGTGCTGAGTTAAGAAAGAAGTTGGCAGTGGGCAGTTTGCAGGGGAGAAAGATTGGGGTGAGTTGCGAGTCTGGATTGCTTACTGCCGACTGCCAACTGCCGACTGAAAATTTATTGGGGTGCATTGATATGATGTTCTTTTTGCTTATGATGGGGGAGTTTTTCTTTTTTTGTCATGAACTATTTTTTTTTGATACGAAATCATGTTTGATGAAATCGAGTTTGACAAGATCAAGCGTCTTCCGAAGTATGTGTTTGCTGCGGTTAATGAGCTGAAAATGGCTGAGCGGCGGGCTGGGGAAGATGTTATTGATTTTTCAATGGGCAATCCTGACGGCCCTACTCCCCAGCATATTGTCGACAAGCTTATAGAGAGCATCAATAAGCCTCGAACCCATGGATATTCTGTTTCAAAAGGTATCTACAAGCTTCGCGGTGCGGTGGGTATCTGGTATAAGCGCAAGTATAACGTTGATCTTGATCTTGATCGTGAGGTTGTCGCTACGATGGGCTCAAAAGAGGGGTATGTGCATCTTGTACAGGCGATCACCAATCCGGGTGACCTTGCGATGGTGCCTGATCCTTGTTACCCGATTCACTCCCAGGCATTCATTCTTGCCGGCGGCAATGTGCACAAGCTGAAGCTTGAGCTGAATGATGATTTAACCCTTAATGAAACCGGATTTTTCCGGAATATTGAAAAGGCATTGCGTGAATCCTCACCCAAGCCGAAGTATCTGGTTGTGAATTTTCCGAACAATCCAACCACGGCTACTGTTGAGCTCCCGTTTTATGAAAAGCTTGTTGACATTGCACGCCAGGAGCGTTTTTACATTATCAGTGATATTGCTTACGCTGAGCTTACGTATGATGGTTATGTGACCCCTTCAATCCTGCAGGTTCCCGGTGCCAAGGATGTGGCGGTGGAGAGCTATACGCTGTCGAAAACCTACAATATGGCAGGATGGCGTGTAGGGTTTATGGTTGGTAATGCGAAACTGATCGGTGCGCTCGAAAAGATAAAGAGCTGGCTCGATTATGGCACATTCACTCCTATTCAGGTTGCTTCAACGATAGCGCTTACAGAGGATCAGAGCTGCGTCCATGAGATTTGCGAAGTGTACCGCAAGCGGCGTGATGTGATGGTAAAAAGCTTTGAAAATGCAGGGTGGCCTGTTGTTTCTCCAAAGGCGAGCATGTTTGTTTGGGCACAAATTCCTGAGCCGTTCAGGGCAATGGGAAGTCTTGAGTTCAGCAAGAAGCTGCTGAGTGAAGCAAAGGTTGCCGTGAGCCCCGGCATTGGATTCGGCGCTTATGGAGATGAGTATGTGCGTGTTGCAATGATTGAGAATGAGGAGCGTATCCGTCAGGCTGCCCGCAATATCAAAAAGTTTCTTCGCTACCAGGAGTCCTGAAACGCTGCTTTAAGGGGGTCAGAGAGGTTCTTCAACTTCAAAGACCTCCTGAAAGGCCTGCTGCAGTGAGTCAATGACCATGCCCGATGAGACGAGACTTGCAACATCGCTTGCCAGGTCTCCTGCCCTTCCGTGAAACCAGGATGCAGCAGCTGCAGCATTGACGATATCAGCACCTTTTGCCGCCAGAGCTACAATAATACCTGCAAGAACATCTCCAGAGCCAGCTGTAGCAAGTGCTTCGGTGCCGCTTGTGTTTAAAAGAACCGGCCCATCCGGGTCAGCAATAACCGTTGGAGCTCCTTTTAACAGGATTGATACTCCGTTCTGCCCGGCATAGTTTCTGGCTGCTTCTATAGGGTCTGCTGCAATTTCTTCAACTGAGGCTCCAGAGAGACGACTGAATTCGCCGTAATGTGGCGTAAGGAGCGCATCGCTGCAGTTTTTCAATAAAGACGACGCATTGACGATTGAGAGCGCGTAAAGGGCGTCAGCATCGAGTATGAGCTTTTTTTGAGTGATCTCAGGACGGGAAAGAAGCTGCTTGACGAGGTCAGTTGCCTCTGTATCGCGACCAAGTCCGCAACCGATAATGATTGCGTCTGCCCATGCGGCTTTTTCAACTATGGAATCTATATCCCTTCCGATAACAACAACTTCAGGGAGAGCAATGTGTATTGCCGATGCAAGAGCTATAGGAACAGAAAGACAGACGTAGCCGGCACCGGATTTTACAGCGGCCTTTGCTGAGAGAATGGCGGCCCCGAGCATTGAGGAGTTTTCAGTCTGCGACCCGGCAATAATGAGCACCTTGCCATTGGTATGTTTTGCGCTTGCCTGTTCCCTGAGAATGAAATGTTCAGCGGCGAACTCTTTATCGATCAAGAGCGTGGAAGAGTGTTCGGCAAGAAATGACGGGATGGAGATTTCTGCAACATGTACCTCTCCGCAGCGACAGGGTCCTTCGTTGAGGTAAAGGCCTGTTTTAAGAAATGCCATGGTCACGGTGACATCCGCCTCGATTGCCGGATTGGCAGCAAGCCCTGTAGTCGCATCAAGGCCAGAGGGAACATCGACAGCAAGAGTGAGGGCACCTGTTTGTTCGCGGAGAGTGTTGATGAGTTCAATACCATCAGCAAGGGGGGAGGGAAGCTCCAGTTTTGATTCTGTCAGCCGAAGACCTGTGCCGATAATGGCATCAATCAGGATATCATAGGAGGTTTCGCCGACGTAAGGAAGTGCTTCGTCGTGGCTCTCGAAAATTCGCAGATTCGGTGTGTATGCAGTGTAAACCTCAAGAGTGGCAAGGCCTTCGCGATTGACTCCCTGAAGATCGGTTTCTGGATAGAGAAGGACGAGGTCAACTGATGCTTCAAGATTAAGAAGTTGGCGGGCAAGCACAAAGCCGTCGCCGCCGTTGTTGCCTTTGCCCGCGACGAGAAGAAAAGAGAGACCGGCAAGGGAGTCGGGGTGTTGCAGGGTTTCCTGTATAATGCGGAGGCATTCACGTCCGGCAAGCTCCATAAGACGGGTTTCGCCTATATGAAGCTCTTCTATTGCCGCCAAGTCGGCCTTTTTCATTTCCAGCGCAGTTAGAACCGGCAGCATCGTCAACTCTCCTTCGTTCCCTTAGAGGGAAGGATTAATCTTCGTTAATGTTCGTCAAGGAAGTTCATCCAGGTGAAGCGAGTGCTCAAGCGAGTGGTAGTATGCCCCGGTAAGCTCTCCAAGCTGGAAGTGAACAATTTCTTCGCCGTTAATCGAAATAACTGCATCATGATCGACAACTTTTCCAATAACCCGGACGGGAACATTGTGTGTATTGGCTGCTTCAATCACCTCTCGAGCATGGTCGGGCGCTATGCTGAGAATGACGCGTCCCTGAGCTTCAGAAAAGAGCTGCTGCTGAATGTGGTATGGACCGCTGTCGGACTCTTCAAGGTCAACCTTGAAGCCGAGCGGGGAAGCAGCGTTCATGATTGCTTTTTCAGCAAGGGCAACGAAGAGCCCACCATCAGAAATATCGTGTGCGGAGTGAACAAGCTTTTTGGCGGCAAGCGAAACAAGCAGATCCTGGAGATTTTTTTCATGGTCAAGGTCGATTGCCGGAGCATCCTGACCAGGTGTTTCGTAGTTCATGACAAGGTATTCAGAACCCTCAAGCGTGAGGTCAGGATAACCAAGGAGAATTATTGCGTCGCCGGAGCAGGTGAAGGTTGATCCTACAAGATTGTCGATATCATCGAGAAGTCCAATCATGCCTATGGTCGGTGTCGGGTAGATAGCCGAGCGAACACCGCCGATATTTGTTTCGTTATAGAAACTGACGTTTCCGCCGGTTACCGGTGTGTTAAAGGCCCGACATGCTTCGCCCATACCCCGGACTGACTCCTTGAACTGAAAGTATACTTCCGGTTTATAGGGGTTGCCGAAATTGAGGCAGTTGGTGATGGCAAGCGGCTTGGCTCCTGAACAGGCAATGTTCCTTGCACACTCGGCAACAGCTATTTTACCGCCTGCGAGCGGATTGAGATAGACGTACCGGGCGTTACAGTCTGTTTTCATAGCAAGCCCTTTACGGGAGCCTTTTATACGGATGACAGCTGCGTCTGTATGGCCAACAGGTGTCACGGTGTTGGTCTGCACCATGGAGTCATACTGGCGATAGACCCATTGCTTGCTTGCGATATTAGGACGTGAAAGCAGTTCGCTGCTCAGTGTCTTGAAATCAAGGTTTTTATCCTCAACAAGCTTTGCGACCGGTGTTTCCGGCTTTTTTTCCACAGCTTCGCGGATGTAGACGGGAGCTCCTCCTCCAAGAACGAGCGTTTCTGCAGGGATTTCCGCAACTACAGCACCCTGATGAAAAACCCTGACCTGGTTGTCGCTGGTCACACGGCCGATAGTGACAGCAAGCACATCCCATTTACGGTAGACTTCAATTATTTTGTCTTCAAATCCTTTTGCAGCAACAATCAGCATTCGTTCCTGTGATTCGGAGAGCATGATTTCGTATGCGCTCATGCCGACTTCACGAATCGGAACAAGGTCCAGATCAATTTCAATGCCGCCTGTTCCCAGTTTTTCAATGCCTCTTGCACTCATCTCGGAGGTGGAACTGGTGATGCCTGCTGCACCCATATCCTGCAGGCCGACAACATAGCCGGTTGCAATGGCTTCGAGAGTTGCTTCAAGGAGAAGCTTTTCGGCAAAAGGGTCGCCAACCTGAACGCTCGGTCGCTTGTCTTCTGAGGCTTCACTGAGATCTTCAGAGGCGAATGTTGCGCCATGAATTCCATCCCTTCCAGTTGAGGAGCCGACGATAAGCACCGGATTTCCCTCACCATAGGCGGTTGCACTGACGGTTTTGTTATGCTCAACGATGCCGACTGACATGGCGTTGACCAGGGGATTGCCGGTATAGCCCTCTTCAAAATAAATTTCACCACCGACCGTCGGAACGCCAAACGAGTTGCCGTAATCACCTATGCCGCGAACGACGCCATCAACCAGATAGCGGACACGGGGATCTTTTGGAGAGCCGAAGCGGAGTGAGTTGAGCGATGCAACAGGGCGGGCACCCATCGTAAAAATATCGCGGTGAATTCCCCCGACGCCGGTAGCTGCGCCCTGATAGGGTTCAACGGCTGAAGGGTGGTTGTGCGACTCGATTTTGAAGGCTACCGCCAGATTGTCGCCGATATCGACGAGACCCGCATTTTCTTCACCGGCGGAGGTCAGAAGAGCCTCACCATCGCGGGGAAGAGTTTTAAGAACGGCAATGGAGTTTTTATAACTGCAGTGCTCCGACCACATGACAGAAAAAATTCCAATCTCGGTAAACGAAGGTGTTCTTCCGAGAATGGTAAGGATCTTTCCATATTCTTCCGCATTCAAACCGTGTTCTGCAGCAATGGCAAGAGTAACCTGGACTTCAGTATGTTTCATTTGTACCCGCTAAACGTTTCAAGGGATCAGGGCTGCTGGCCGTGACAGTTTTTATATTTCTTTCCGCTTCCGCAAGGGCATTCATCATTGCGGCCAGGCTTTTTATCAGCAATCACCGGCTGCTGCGGGTTTGGTGCACCCTCATTTTCACCGTCACCAGGGGCCATATCAACGCCAAACGATGCCGTATAGACACTTTCGGCCGCCTGATGCTGAGCGACAAGCCTGTCCTGACGGATTGCAGCTTTACGCTGTTTTTCTTCCATTTCGCGAGCTTCCTCAGGATCGACAGGGAAGAGCTTGAAGGCAAGAGAGAGGGTTTCGTGCTCAATATCTCGGAGAAGGTCAACAAAGAGACGGAAGGCCTCCTGTTTGTACTCCAGCAACGGATCTTTCTGGCCGTACGCACGTAAATTGATGCCTTCACGCAGAGAGTCGATTTCACGGAGATGCTCTCTCCAGCGGAGGTCAATGACGCTCAAAACAGCATATTTTTCAATCTGCTGCATAATCTCTAAAGGTACGGCTGCCTCTTTCCGGCGGTAAAAAGCAAGGGCTGTATCGTAGAGTTTTCCAGCTATTACCTCGACGCTTTCGCGGTCAAAGGTATCAGCATCAGGTTTGAACTCAATCGAAAGCTCGCGCAGCAACTGCTCTTCAAGACCATCGACGTCATGCTCCTTGTGGTATTTTTTTACAACCACTTCACTGTAATCTTTTAACAGGTCCAGGATATCAAGTGTCAGGCGCTCCTTGAGAAGGCCGTTTTTACGACGCGAATAGATGACCTCACGCTGCTGATTGAGGACATCGTCATACTCCAGCAGACGTTTACGAATGGCAAAGTTCTGATCTTCAACTTTTTTCTGCGCGCGTTCAATGGATTTGGTGATCATTGAGTGTTCAATCACATCACCCTCTTCATGGCCAAGGCGATCCATCACGGAAATAACCCTGTCAGAACCAAAGAGGCGCATCAGTTCATCCTCAAGCGAGACGAAAAAGACCGATTCACCCGGATCGCCCTGACGTCCGGCACGTCCACGGAGCTGGCGGTCAATACGGCGTGACTCGTGACGCTCTGAACCGAGAATAAAGAGGCCGCCGAGCTCTCGTACCCCTGCTCCAAGCTTGATATCGGTTCCTCGGCCAGCCATGTTGGTGGCAATGGTCACCGCATTTTTCTGACCTGCTTCGGCAACAACTTCCGCTTCGCGATCGTTCTGCTTCGCATTCAGCACATTGTGCGCTATTTTTCTGGCGCGAAGCATCCTTGAAAGTGTTTCAGAGACCTCTACACTTGTTGTACCTACAAGGACAGGCTGACCTTTTTTCTGCAGCTCTTCAACCTTCAGGGCAACCGCATTGTACTTTTCACGCCTGGTTTTATAGACAAGATCGTCCATATCCTTGCGGATTATTGTGGTGTTGGTGGGAATAACAACAACATCGAGCTTGTAGATTTCAAAGAATTCGGAAGCCTCAGTTTCAGCCGTACCGGTCATACCGGCAAGCTTTTTATAGAGGCGGAAAAAGTTCTGGATGGTGATGGTGGCCATGGTCTGTGTTTCACCCTCAATCCTGACATTCTCCTTTGCCTCGATAGCCTGATGCAGACCATCGCTGTAGCGGCGACCGGAAAGAATGCGGCCGGTAAATTCATCCACAATCATAACCTGGCCGTTCTGCACGACGTACTCATCATCGCGCTGGAAGAGCGAGTATGCTTTCAAGAGCTGACTGATATTGTGCAGGCGTTCTGAGCGCTCTGCAAAGAGGCGGTAGACTTCGTCTTTTTTCTGGATTTTATCAGCAGTAACAACCGCTGCATCACTCTCAATAGCGGCAACTTCAGAACCTACATCCGGAAGCATGAAAATATCGCTGTCCTGATGGCTGAGCTTGCTGAGAAACTCGCGCCCTTTATCGGTCAAGTCGATAGTTCCACCCTTTTCGTCAACAGCAAAATAGAGCTCGTCGTCGACCTCCTGCATTCTGCTCGAATTGTCTTTAAGGTATTCGTTCTCGGTACTCTGGATAAGTTTACCAATACCCTGCTGGGAGAGCATCTTGATGTAACGTGTATTTTTCGGCTGCCCGCGTTTGACACGCAAAAGCGCAAGACCTGCATCCGTATCATTAGGTTTTGTTTTCAGAACTTTTTCAGCTTCACCAAGGTAGGTTGCCACCAGGTGCTGCTGAGCACGGACCAGCTGTTCAATCCATGGTTTGATTTCCTGAAACTTACTGTTGTCGGCATTTGGAACAGGCCCTGAAATAATAAGCGGAGTTCTTGCCTCATCAATAAGAACGCTGTCTACCTCATCAACAATTCCAAAATAGAAGTTGCGCTGAACCATCTCTTCGGGAGTTGCGGCCATGTTGTCGCGCAGGTAGTCAAATCCAAGCTCGTTGTTGGTGCCGTAGGTAATATCACACTGGTACTGTACCCGTCGTTCTTCGGGGATCATGGTGTTGAGAATAACACCGACCGAAAGATTATGGAAATCAAACACAGGGTTCATCCACTCTTTGTCTCTCTGAGCCAGGTAATCGTTGACCGTAACAACATGGACACCCCTTTCTGTGAGCGCATTGAGGAAAACAGGCAGTGTTGAAACAAGGGTTTTACCTTCACCGGTTGCCATTTCGGATATTTTTCCGGAATGAAGCACAACGCCGCCGATAAGCTGAACATCGTAAGGAACCATATCCCAGATCATCTCACGTCCCATGACCTCGTACTTAAGACCTTTAAGGCGGACGCAGGTCTCTTTTACAAGGGCAAACGTTTCAGGAAGGATTTCATCGAGTATTTTCGCTGTAGCCTTCTCATACTCTTCGGCCAGGGCGTCAAGCCGGACATTTACAGTTTCAGCCTCTTCTATATTGATATCCGGGTTGTCAAGCTTATGTGTAAGAGTTTTTTTCTCAAGCTCTATTGGCTCCAGAACGCTGCGAACCTTCTTTTTCAGTTCCAGCCCTTTTCCGCGGAGCTGGTCGTCACTGAGCGATGACAATGCGCCCTGAAGCTCATTGATAATGGCGATAACCGGCTGGATTTTTTTTATATCCTTATCGTGCTTGGAACCGAAGACCTTTTCAAAAATTTTCAACATGTACTGTTATTTGCGTCTCTAAAGTTTCTGGTAGTGTTATGTAGTGGAAAAGAGGGCTGTTCCGCCTGCTTATCCCTCCATATTCAATCGAGCCTTAAGGTATTGAATTAGACATTGAGAAAAAAGGGGGAAGCCGTGAAAAAAAAGGGTGAAAGGTCGAACCCGTTTCCATCCCGGTAATAATGATACACCAATGTCAAGCATGGCCGGTGCAGTGTCAATAGAATCAATGTTTTGCAGCGGCCAGTTCTGCGAAGAAATCCTTGAGATGACGGGTGCCGTATGCCGGTGCTACATGGTCAAATTTTAGGGCTTCAACGGCAAATGAGAGCAGATCGGCCAGGTTGCGGTTGAACAGGCCGGTTATCATCAGGCCGCCTTCAGCAAGCCACATGGGGAGTTCTGTTATCCATGGTGTTTTGCCGCAGGCGTGGAATGCAAGGTCCATAGTCTCTTTGAAGGTGAAGATATCAGGCCCGCCAACAGGGATTTCGCGTTTATCTCCATCTACGGCATCGACACAGACTCTGGCAAGATCAGCGCCATGGACGGGGTTGATTTTTTTATCGCCATCGCCAATCATGAAGATATGGCCGCTTTCGGCCATTGAAAAAAACCGTCCCATGTCTGAAAAATAGCCGTTCGGACGGATGACTGCCCATGAGAGACCGGATGTTTTGAGATCGGCAACAAAGAGCTCGTGGGACTTGATGGTCGGGATCCCGGGCATCTTATCCTGATTGAAAACTGATACATAGATGAATCTTGAAACATGTTCGGCAATTGCCTGGTCGAGAATGCGTTTGTTGCCAAGGTAATCAACATCGTAGCTGGTGTGACGGGCATCAGGGGAGGTGAGACCAAGAGCGCAAAATACAATATCAATGCCCTTGCAGAGGCCGGTAAGAGTTTCAGGAGAGGTTACGTCACCAATAACGATCTCGTCAATGATATCGAATACAGCTGGCTCGCCATGAAGTCCGGGAGTTTTAATCTTGTCAGGGTTTCTGACAAGCGCCCGTACATAGTAGCCCTTATCCTTGAATGCCTGTACGGCATACCGTCCTAAATATCCGGAAGCACCTGTAATGAGCACTTTTTTTGCGACGGTCATGGTAGACTCCTTATTGATTGAGTGGTTTACAGCTTATCGATGCGTCATTAAAATGATCGCAATTTTTTAATCTCCTTGCGCCAGCAGTGGAAGAGGATATGGCCGGCATACCCTGCAAACTCGGGGTTTAATAGTGTTCGTGCTTCAGCATCCATCATAAGATACGTTGCAGGGCTTAAAGATCGAAGTGCAGCAGCACTTTTGAACCATGTTCCGAGGTATTGCCTGACATGGGTATCAATAGGGAATGCATCAAAACGTCCAAGACCGAAGAGAGCTATACAGTCAGCGATTTTAAACCCTATACCGCTGTTCTGGGAGAGCGTCAGGCGAAGCTCATCAAGAGGCATCTGTTTGTTGCGAAGGCTATCAAGGTCAATTGACCCTTCAACAATTCTGCGGGAGGCTGAAATTATGTTTGCAGCCCTGAGCCGATTGTTGTTTGTGCAGCGACTGAGGGTAAAAGGATCAGCCGCAGCAAGCCTTTGGGGAGTGGGGAAGTTATGCAGAACAAGACTCTTTCCCTTAAAGGTTACCGGGATTGCTTCGCCATAGTTTTCAGTAAGCATCGCAACCTGTTTTCTGATAAGGTGCATTCCAATACCCTGAGCACACATGAACATTATCATGGTTTCAAAAGGATCCTGGCGAAGAATTCTCAGAGGGAAATACTCTTCAAGAAGTTTCCAAAGTTCGGGATGAGACAGAAGGAAAGTTTCAGGGAAAACATTACAGGTGTCAATATCAAGGGAAAAATAGGTGCGAATAAATTCCTGCAACGGCACTCCATAGAACTCATTACGAGTAGAATTTATTTCAATCTCATTGCCTGATAGCTGCTTAATGAATACAGGAGATGAATCTATTATTGAACAATAATAATCCTTATCAAAGGCATGCACATTCCATAGAAAAGATTGCCCGCTAAAGAGAATATCCTTTATGGATATATTGCACAACGAAGCTGTTGTTATAGTATACACTGGAGATAATATAGGTTGTTTAAATCACCAATAACTAAGCGGCGTGATGTTAATAAATATTGTTTTCATGGATATTATAAATGCTTATAATGAAATACTATAACAGTCGTTATGTAAAAGTTATTTAATACTCAGGATGGCGAATTAACTGTATGAAAAACAAAATATTCCTATTCGTTATATTGATATTTTTTCGTTGGTCATTTGAGTGTTCTCTTTTATCTTTCAGTTAGTACTATGCTATGTTATTATCCTTCTGTAGTGGTGACTTATGGTGGTAAATTTGCCGAATAATATGCATTGTTACGTATTATTATTTGTGTAGCTATGCTTAGAGTGGTTTTGACTTTTTGTATGTATTATTTATGCTTGAAATAACGCTTGAGAGATGATTGCGGGGCCTTTTCAGACTGTATGAGCTCGAAAGTAAGGTTGTGGGCTTCAGGATTAAACAGAGAAATAACGGCAACTTCAGCCACATCGCTTCGGTCTATAACGCCGGTAGATATTTTGTCACCGGTGTCAAAATAGAGGTCATGATTCATTGGAGGCCCATCAATCAAGCCGCCGGGACGAAGAATGGTGTATGAATATCCGGGCTCGGAAAAGAGTCTGCGCACTTCATTTTCGCCTTCCAGTTTCATCATAAGCACCTGTCCGTATTTGTTCATCGGGTGTTCCGGCTTTGTGACAGCGAGAGAGCTTATGAGAATGAACTGTTTAACCCCGTTTTCTTTTGCAAGCAATGCGAGGCGCTTCACTCCATCTCTATCAATAGCAGAAGGGGGAGGAGCTGCCGGATCTGTTACATTGCCGCCTACAGTACAAATAACAGCTGCAGCAGTGCCTATGGCGGCCTTTATTTCTTCCGCATGCTCAATTGAGCCGATCGTAAGCCGATCAATCACCTCAGGGCCAAATAATCCAAGAGCTTTTTCACCTGATTGAACAAATAGATGGAACTCTATCTGGTGATGCTGCAGGCGCTTGACTACCCATGCACCGGTTCTGCCTGTAGCCCCGACAACGAGCACTGTCCCTTTAAATGATTTCATAATTGGAAGTAAGTATTGGAAAATCTGTTAGTAGCATCGACTTAGTTAATTCAAACGTATAGTTGAATATAATCAGTTCCCGGGGAACTTGGGGAGAAGGAGAGTGCTGAGGGAAGAGAAGAGAGTTGGCAGTCAGCAGTGGGCAGTTGGCAGGGGGAAGAAGTGCTGAGTGCTGAGTGCTGAGTGCTGGGAGAAGAGAAGAATTAGTTGGCAGTTGGCAGTGGGCAGTTGGCAAGGGAGGAAGAGAGTTGGCAGTCGGCAGTTGGCAGTGGGCAGTGGGCAGGGGGGAAGAAGTGCTGAGTGCTGAGTGCTGAGTGCTGGGAGAAGAGAAGAATTAGTTGGCAGTCGGCAAGGGAGGAAGAGAGTCGGCAGTTGGCAGTGGGCAGTGGGCTGTTGGCAGGGAAGAGAGGTGTTGGTGGTTTTGAGAGATCCCTCCCTTTGGTCGGGATGACGGGGGAGGGTTCTGGGTTAGGTTGGGGTTAGTGGAAGAGGGAGAATTTTACGTTCAGGGCCATTGTCAGGTCTATCATGGAGTGGAGGAGGATTACGGTTCGGATGTCGCGGTACCAGAAGAAGGTGAGGGCCCAGCTGGAGGCTATCAGAATCTGGACGGGCATGAAGAATGGTTTGTAGGGGCTGGTCTGGACTACATGTGTCGGGAGGATATTGATCCAGAAGAGGCCGTGGATGAGGCCGCTGTAGACCATAAAGAGGATAAAGCCGGTAATGAAGAGTGCCCAGGGGTTTTTGGTGAATTTGCCAGCAAGGAGTGTGCCGAGTTGGAATACAGCGTAGAACATGAAGGTTTCGGCAATGCCGTTGCCGATACTGAATACCAGTACGGTGAGGATATCAAGCTGGCGGCCGCCGTCGGAGGTGGAATGGGAGTAGACCCAGGCGTTAACAGCGACAATAAGGAGAGATGCTGCCAGGAGTATTGTGCGCCGGGTGTCAAATTCCCGGTTGAAGGAGAGAATATCCTTTTTGAAAAAGAGAAAGCCTACAAGAAATGCAAACGCCCAATAGGCATAAATCATCACTGGTACCGATAGTTCCATTGCTCAGGTGTGTTTATATGGTTAAGAAAGTGTTTTCGGTGTGACTGGCATAAGCCTCTGCATGATAGGAGCTTCGGACAAATGGCGCTGACTGCACATGCTTGAAGCCTGCGGCTTCGGCGATGATACGGTATTGCTCAAATTCCTCCGGGGTTATATAGCGATCAACAGCCAGGTGTTCGGAAGAGGGCTGAAGATATTGACCGATTGTTACCATATCGCAGCCGTGAGTGCGAAGGTCATGGAGTGAGGCTGTAATTTCCAGCGCAGTCTCTCCCATGCCTACCATGATGCCTGATTTTGTAGTTAGGCCATGCTTCTGTTTGGCTCGCTGCAAGAGCTGCAGGGAGGCCTGATAGCTGGCCTGCGGGCGTACTCTGGCGTAGAGGGATGGAACTGTTTCAATATTATGGTTAAGTACATCGGGTAATTCAGACATAACCAGATCGAGGGAGCTTTCGCGGGCCTGAAAATCCGGAATAAGGCACTCTATGGTGAGTAACGGGTTGAGTGAGCGGATGGCCCGGATGGTCTTGACCCAATGCTCAGCACCTCCGTCATTGAGGTCGTCACGGGTGACGCTTGTCAGGACGGCATGCTTCAGCTGCATGGATTGGATGGCAAGAGCGATGTTTTCAGGTTCCAGAGGGTCGGGCTGTGGAGGAGTTGCAGCCTTGCCGACAGCACAGAACCTGCAGGTGCGTGTACAGATATTACCGAGCAGAAGAAATGTTGCTGTGCCTCGCGACCAGCATTCATGCAGGTTTGGGCAGAGTGCGGAGCGGCAGACCGTGTTGAGGCTGGAGCGGTTCAGCAGCTGTTTTGTAGATGCAAATGATGCGCCCGCAGTTAACTTGATTTTCAGCCATTCCGGTTTTTTTCCGGGATTATGCTCCATAAGGGTATTGCGGGTCAGGTTTTGAAGATGATGAAGCAATATAGGTATTTGAGAAGAATACTTTTACTGGGGATGAGGGGAAATAGGACTTATAGGCCGTATGTAAAATACGGAGTGATGAGTTAGGAGTGGGCTCTTCAGGGGGCGGGGAAACGGGGGTTTTTATTGCACTGAATTTATGTGTATGTTCAGCACTTTCAAAACTTGAAAGTGACAATGCTGTGAGTTTTATGCTTGGGATTTGTCGGTTTCACGAAAGCGTTTAAGCGTTGTCGTTCGTCAATCTTGAATGGAGTTATCCAGAACATGAACACACCCTCCCGCGTACTCTGCAAGGCCTTACAAGGCAAAATTATGACGGCTGAAAAGGCCGCAGCACTTATTTCTTCGGGTGACAATGTCGGTATGAGCGGTTTTACTGGTTCAGGCTATCCAAAGGCTGTTCCGTTTGCGCTTGCAAAAAGAATGGAGGAGGCTAACCTTGATGGCCAGAAATTCAGGATTGGCGTATGGACCGGAGCATCAACGGCACCGGAGCTTGATGGAGCCCTCGCAAAGGTTGATGGTGTTGAGATGCGACTTCCTTACCAATCAGACCCTATCTGCCGTCAACGCATCAATGCCGGAGAGATGGAATATATTGATATTCACCTCTCTCATGTAGCTCAGTTTGTCTGGTTTGGGTTTCTTGGAAAGTTAAATATTGCTGTTGTTGAAATTGCCGGTATTCTTGAGGACGGGCGTCTTATTCCGTCAACATCAATTGGCAATAACAAGACCTGGCTTGATCAGGCGGATAAGGTTATTCTTGAAGTAAACTCATGGCAGGACTCTCGCCTTGAGGGGATGCATGATATTTATTATGGCACCTGTCTGCCTCCCAATCGCCTCCCAATCCCATTGGTTCGTCCACATGACCGTATCGGGGATGCATATTTCAAGTGCGATCCCGATAAAATTATCGCCATTGTTGAAACCAACAGTCCTGACAGAAATTCGGAGTTTTCTGAGCCTGATGAACATTCGCGTTTGATTGCAGGCCATATTCTTGAATTTCTTTCGCATGAAGTTAAACGAGGACGGCTTCCCAAGAATCTGCTGCCACTGCAATCAGGTGTAGGAAATATTGCCAATGCAGTTATGGCCGGCTTGAACCATGGGCCTTTTGAGAACCTTACTGCCTATACTGAAGTTTTGCAGGACGGGATGCTTGATATGCTCCATTCCGGCAAGTTAATATCGGCATCAGCGACTGCATTCTCTTTGAGCAATAAGGCTCTGGCTGAACTTTATGCTCATCTTGATGAATACAAGGACAAGATCGTTCTGAGACCTCAGGAAATAAGCAATCATCCTGAAGTTATCCGTCGTCTTGGTGTTATTGCCATGAATGGCATGATTGAGGCCGATATCTACGGAAATGTCAATTCGACCCATGTTATGGGCAGTTCCATCATGAACGGTATCGGTGGTTCAGGGGATTTTGCGAGAAATGCCTACATCTCAATATTCATGACACCATCGCAGGCAAAAGGTGGTAAAATTTCGTGCATCGTTCCTATGGTATCGCATGTTGATCATACAGAGCATGATGTTCAGATTCTGGTGACAGAGCAGGGACTTGCTGATTTGCGTGGTCTCTCTCCTACGCAGCGTGCAAAGGTAATTATTGAAAACTGTGCCCATCCGGATTTCAAACCTGCTCTACAGGACTATTACAAGCGCTCACTTGAACTCTCTGTCGGAAAGCATACCCCTCATTTGCTCGATGAGGCCTTAAGCTGGCATCAGCGTTATTTGAAAGAGGGTCATATGTATGCCTGAATGATTCTTCGGCCGTTCTTTTTGCAGCGTTGCATCTGATGGCCGATATTGCATATTCCAGCTCAACTCTTTATAATCTTAAACATTATAAAGAGTTTGCTGTTTAGGTCAATATTTATGGAATATCAGATAAGGAGAGATGTATGGCCTGGATATATCTGGTCGTTGCCGGTTTGTTTGAGATTGGCTGGCCTCTGGGCCTGAAGCTTTCACAGACTACAGCCCATAAGGTGCTCGGGATGCTTTTTGCTGTTTTCTCTATGAGCGCCAGTGGTTTTTTTCTCTGGCTGGCACAAAAATCAATACCGATGGGAACGGCTTATGCAGTATGGACTGGTATTGGCGCTGCCGGGGCGTTTGTATTAGGTATCGTGCTTTTTAAGGATCCGGCAACATTCTTCAGGATTCTTTCATTTACCTTTATTGTTATCGGGATAATCGGGTTGAAGCTTTCGCATCCGTGAACGAAAGTGCTGAGTGCCGAGAGAGGAAAAAAGGAGGAGAGTTGGCAGTGGGCAGTTGGCAGGGGAGAAAGAAAGTGCTGAGTGTTGAGTGCTGAGTGCTGAGTGAAGAAGAAATAGTTGGCGGTTGGCAGTGGGCAGTTGGCAGGGGAGGAAGAGAGTGCTGAGTGCTGAGTGCTGAGTGCTGAGTGAAGAGGGGATAGTTGGCGGTTGGGAGGGGGGGGTGTTTTATAGATACTATCGACATTTGTCATGATTGGATATCGGATTGGTCGCTGTGTTTTTTTTGCTCTTTTTTTGATGGGGTTTGGCTGTTTTTCGTTGCGAGCTGAACCTGCTCAACGGAGTATCAATGAGATAGTTGCTTTGGCACTGCAGAACAGTGCAGAGCTTGCGGCTTTGGATAAGGAAGCAGTTGCAAAACATTCGCTTGCTGTTCAGGCCTGTACTCTCAGCAATCCGACTCTGGAGTTGGAAGGCTCGACAGGAACGATGACCGGTAGTCCTGACGCCGGTGGCGCTTCGATCGGCATAAGCCAGGAGTTTTCTTTGTATGGGAAGCTGCGTCTTCGGAGGAAAGCGTTGGAATATGAGGCTGAAGCTCTGGTTCGGAAGCGGGATAACGCCGCCCGTCTGCTGAAGGAGGAGATATCCACTATGCTGCTGGATTACCTGTTGAGTGAGCAACGTTGTGAACTTGCGGCAGATATGGTGAAGCTTAACGGGGAGCTGGTGACGATAGCCGGAGAGCGCTTTAAAGCGGGTGATATCCCTGAACTTGAGTTGAATATTACAAAAGTCGAATTGGCAAGGGCTGAAAACCGGTTGCTTGAGGTTGATCGGGCAAGGTTGGCGCTGCGCATACATATTGCCTCTCTGAGCGGTTTGCAAGAGGGAGATATAGTGCTTTCCGACAAGCTTTCTTCGGCGGTTTCTTCACCACAAACCAAGGATCTCGTAAAGAAATCGCTTTCCTTGCGGCCCGATTATCTCGCTCTCTGTATTGAACGTGAGAGAGCAGAAACTGAGTATCGGCTTGCCAAGGTTGAGGGGCTTCCAAATCCAACGGTGGGGATATTTGCTCAATGGCAAAAGAGTTCTGTAGAGGTTGGGGGGATGTCGGCTATCAACAGAGACAGGATTCTGGGGCTTCGCCTTTCAGTCCCGATACCGGTATTTGACCGTAACAATGGCCGGCGGGCTGCTGCTCTGGCTCTGCTTGATGCCGCAGATTCCAGACGTACCGGGTTAGAAAGGACGATTAAGGCGGAGGTGGAAGCTGCAATTGCAAGTCTTTCATCGTCCGAGCGAATTGTCTCACTGTTTGACACAGGGATTATTCCGCAAATGGGTGAGAATTTAAAGCTCACGCAGGAAGCTTATCGAGCAGGTGAAGTTGGGATTCTTTCGGTAACAGATCAACAGAAAAAATTCTTTGACGTTCACGACACCTATCTTTCGGCTTTACACGCCAGACGTGTGGCGTTTATCAAAATGGAATCAGTATCGGCCAATAACCTTAACGGAGTTGTGCAGTGAACAGGTATGCCATCATAGCAGGAGTTCTCCTGTCTGTAGCTCTGGGAGGAGGGCTGCTGTATCGTTCCATCAGCAGCAGGGGCTTAGAAAAGAAAGGGTTACAGGAAGTGCAGGCCAAGCCGGGGAAGGTCACTATGCCCATCAAGATGCAGGCAGAGAATGGTGTGGCAGTTGCAACTGCAAAAAAACAGCCATTGAGGATGGTGATCAACGTTACCGGAAAGGTGGCGGTCAATGCCGATGGCATGGCACATGTATCACCGCATATACAGGGTAAAATCAGTGCCGTGAAGGTTTCACTTGGCGACAGTGTTTCCGGCGGTCAGCCTCTGGCGGTTATTGAAAGTGCCGAACTTGGAGATGCTTTGAGTCGGTATCTTCAGTCAAAAAGCAAATTTGCTCTGGCTCAGTCCAGCATGGAGAGGATCAAGAGTCTGGTTGAAAAGAAAATTGCGGCTCGTAAAGAGCTTTTGCAGGCGGAGAGTGAATTGACGATTGTCCGGAGTGAATTTCAGGCAAACAAGGAGCGCCTGGCTCTTTATGGAGTTTCGCCATCAGACCTTACGAAGGTAAATTTTAAGACAACACATCTTGTTGTCCGCTCTCCAATCAACGGCATTATAACCGAGAAACATGCTGTCGTTGGAGAGTTGTCCGATCCTTCAAAAAGTCTTTTCACGGTTGTCGATCTCTCTTCGGTATGGGTGCTGGTGGACATTAATGAAAAGGATATAAGCAAGGTGGTTAAAGGCCAAGCTGCAGTTTTCACTGTCGCAGCTTTGCCTGGCAAGGAGCTGGAGGGCCGGATTACTTACATCGCTGATATGGTTGATGAAGCTACGCATACGGTGAAAGCCCGTTTGACAGTTGCCAATCCCGGAAGAATATTGAAGCCGGAGATGTTTGCCACTGTTCAACTTGTTGAGAGTTCTCAAGCGGTGAGTGTTATTGCTGTTGCAGAAGAGGCGTTACAGGACGTTGACGGCAAAAAGGTTCTCTTTGTCACCAAAAACAGCATTGATTTTTCAGCTCATCCTGTTTCAGTCGGCCGCATTACCGATGGTCTGGTTGAGATTACTTCCGGTCTCATAGAGGGGGAGCGTTATGCCGTAAAGGGCTCGTTTATTCTGAAGTCGGAGCTGAAAAAAGGCGAACTTGAAGGGGATGCGCCATAATGTTAGAAAAAATAATCAGTTATACATTACAGAGGAAAGGGATTGTCCTCCTTCTGTCGTTGTTGATTATCACCTTCGGATTGTATTCGTACGTCCGGCTGCCGATTGATGCTTTTCCGGATGTCACCAATATTCAGGTTGAAGTTGTCAGTCATGCCGATGGGCTATCGGCAATTGAGATTGAGCGTAATGTTACCTATCCGATTGAGACGGCAATGCGGGGCCTGCCCGATATTGAACAGTTGCGTTCGGTTACAAAGTTCGGCCTTTCTATAGTCACAATAGTGTTCAAGGATAATGTTGATATATATTTTGCCAGGCAGCTGGTGTTTGAACGCTTGGCTGAAGCGAGAGAAAAAGTACCAAAGGGTGTTCAGGTTGCCATGGGGCCGATCGGCACTGCTATGGGCGAGATATACCAGTACACGCTTGAGGGCAATATGCCGCAAGATCCTCTGCTGAAGAAGAGCTACCTGACACAGTTAAGGACTGTTCAGGAGTGGACTGTGACTCCGCAACTGAAAAGCGTTGCTGGTGTTAATGAAATCAATTCGTTTGGCGGGTATTTCAAGGAGTATCAGGTGGTGGTGTCACCGGAACAGCTCGTAAAATATGGGTTGACTGTTGAGGATGTTTTTGCGGCCGTAGAAAATAACAATCAAAATGTCGGCGGCAATGTGCTCGAACGGTATTCAGATCAATATATAGTCCGCGGAGTCGGGTTGATAAAAGATATCAACGAGATAGGGGACATTGTGGTAAAATCGCAGCAGGGAACACCTACCTATATCCGGGAGGTTGCCCGGATAAATACCGGAGAGGCTGTTCGCATGGGGGCTGCCATGAAAAACGGGAAAGAGGAGGCTGTAGGCGGCATTGTGATGATGCTGAGAGGCGCAAACAGCCGTGATGTTGTAAGACAGGTGGCGGAAAAAGTCAAAGAGATCAATGAAAACAACATCCTCCCTGCGGGCATAAAAATAGTGCCTTATTATGACAGAAGCGATATTGTCAATGCAAGCGTTGGTACGGTTAACAAGGCATTGATTGAAGGGTCGCTGCTGGTTCTTATTGTTCTGTATCTGTTGCTGAATAGCTTCAGGGGAAGTTTTGTTGTGCTGATAGCCTTGCCGCTTTCGCTTTTGGCCACCTTCATTGTGATGAAGCTTGCCGGAATAAGTGCAAATCTGATGTCTCTCGGGGGGCTTGCAATTTCAATAGGAATGATAATTGATACCACAATCATTCAAGTTGAAAATGTGCAGCGGCATTTAAGCGAAGATGACCATAAAATTCCGAAGTTCAACACGGTGCTTAACGCGGTGATGGAGGTAAGAAAACCGAGTATTTTCGGAGAATTCATCATTGCAATTACCTTCCTGCCCATTCTTTCGCTTGCCGGCATTGAAGGCAAGATGTTCGGGCCGCTCGCTGTAACAGTTGCTATTGCCCTTCTGGCATCTTTGTTTCTTTCTGTATTTGTGATTCCTGCTCTCTGCATAATGTTTTTGAAGCCTCAGCAGGAAAAAGAAAGTGTGTTGATGAGATATGCTTTGAGAGGGTATGTGCCGCTTCTTGACTATGCGATGAAGAAGAGGAGACAAATTCTGAGTGTGGCTGTCGGCTCCCTGATTATTTCGCTGTTTGTTTTGACAAAATTGGGCACGGAGTTTATTCCGACCATGGATGAAGGGTCTTTTGATATGGATGTGTCGATGCTTCCCGGTGTTTCTCTTGCTACAGCGATGGAGGTTAATCAGCGTGTGGCAGCAAAGCTGAAGCGATTTGATGAACTTGATATTGTTACGTCGAGAACAGGGCAGACGGGTGTTGCACTTGATACAAGAGGGTCGGATAAAACAGGGTATGTGGGCATATTCAAGCCTAAGAGTATGTGGAAGCGGGATATATCGAAAGAGGAATTGATCAATGAGATGCGTCAATCTTTGGAGCCGATTGCGGGGATCAGTTTCGGATTCAGTCAGCCGATTCAGTGCAGAATTGATGAACTTGTTGCCGGAACACGGGCACAATTGATTGTAAAACTGTTTGGTGACGATATTGATGTGCTGAATGCCAAGTCGGCTGAAATCGCTAAAGTGCTTTCGTCAATCAAGGGCGGAACAGATCTGGTGGCTGAAAAGGTTTCGGGACAGCCTTATCTGACAATCAATATTGACAGATCCAAAATTGCCCGATATGGTTTGAATATCAGTGATGTTCAGCATGTGATCGAGATAGCGGTTGGGGGTAAATCGGCTTCTAAATTTTATGAGGAAAACCGGAGCTTTGATATCACTATCCGTCTGGCGGAAGAACACAGGAATTCTCTTGAATCGATTAAAAATGTGCTGGTTACTACAAAATCCGGTATGAATATTCCCCTTGAGCAGTTGGCTGAGGTGAAGATGATTGAGGGGCCGGTTCAGATAAGCCGTCAGGACGGCATCAGAAGAATCGGGGTCGAGATGAATATAAGCGGAAGGGATATTGGGGGTTTTGTTGCGGAAGCGAAGCAGAAAATTAAAGAAAGAGTCAAGTTGCCTGCGGGATATTATTTGACCTGGGGCGGCCAATTTGAAAATCAGCAGCGGGCAATGAATAAACTGATGATCATTGCGCCCGTAGCAATCGGGTTAATTTTGCTCCTTTTATATGTTACGTTCAAATCATTCCGCCTGGCATTGCTGGTGATTTCGAATTTGCCATTTGCTTTGATTGGCGGGATTTTTGCCCTCTTTTTTACCGGGCAATATTTATCAGTTCCGGCTTCGGTCGGCTTTGTGGTGCTGTTTGGTGTTGCAGTTCTGAATGGACTTGTTCTGGTGTCGCGTATTGCACAGTTGCGCGAAGAGGGATATGGCCAGCAGGATGCAATTTTGAAGGGGAGCCTTGACCGGTTACGGCCGGTGTTGATGACGGCATCAATTGCGATTTTCAGCCTTATGCCGATGCTGCTTGCAAGCGGAGCCGGTTCGGAGATACAGAGGCCGCTGGCAACGGTTGTAGTGGGTGGGCTTATTACTTCAACTTTGCTGACGTTATTGATTATTCCAGCGGTTTACAGTTGGTTTGAGAAAGAAAGTGCTGAGTACTGAGGGAAGAAGGGAGAGAGTTGGCAGTGGGCAGGGAAGAGAGTGCTGAGTTCTGAGTGCTGAGGGAAGAAGGGAGAGGGGAGAGGCTTTTAAACTTATAAATTTATTTAGCGTTGCGTTTTAATTTACCTTTGGCTGGGCGGGTTTTGGTGGTTGGCGCTACTGGTTATATCGGCAAATTTGTTGTTCGGGAACTGGTTGCCCGGGGGTACGATGTTGTCAGTTTTGCACGTGAGCGATCAGGGGTGGATGCTGCAACTACAGCGGATCTTACGCGGCAGCAGCTGAAGGGGTCGGAGGTTCGCTTCGGGGATGTATGCGATTTGAGCTCACTTATGAAGGCGGGTATCCGTGGAGAGCGTTTTGATGTTGTGGTCTCTTGTTTGACCTCCCGAACTGGGGGGGTGAAGGATGCATGGCTGATTGACTATCAAGCAACTCATAATGCTCTTGAAGCTGCCAAAGCAGCTGGTGCCGGGCAGTTTGTGCTTCTATCGGCTATCTGCGTCCAGAAGCCTCTGCTTGAATTTCAGAGGGCTAAGCTGAAATTTGAACATGAGCTTATAGAGTCTGGGATGACCTACTCGATTGTTCGTCCGACCGCATTCTTTAAATCTATCGCCGGGCAGGTGGAGTCTGTAAAAAAAGGGAAACCGTATATCATGTTCGGCAATGGGGAGCTGACCTCCTGCAAACCGATCAGCGAGGCGGACCTTGCACGATTTATGGCAGATTGCATTGAGGATCCTTTCAGACAGAATAAAATCCTGCCGATCGGAGGACCGGGCAAAGCGATTTCGGCTAAAGAGCAGGGCGAACTTCTCTTTGAACTTCTTGGTCGTGAACCGAAGTTTAAAAAGGTGCCCCCTATGATTTTTGAAGTGATTATTCCAGTGCTCTCTTTTCTTTCAAAGCTGTTTCCCCTGCTTAAGGACAAGGCTGAGTTTGCACGGATTGGGAGGTACTATACTTCGGAGTCTATGCTGGTGCTCAACACTGCTACGGGCAAGTACGATGCTGATGCAACCCCATCATACGGAAGTGATACCCTGCGTGATTTTTATGCCCGGGTGTTGAAGGGAGGGCTTGAGGGTCAGGAGCTTGGGGCTCACTCGATGTTTTGAGAGCTGAATATATTTATTTCTTTATGAAGAGCTGCTATAAAGTATTGCTATACTGTATTTTATAGGTATTCATACTGATGATGATGTGTTTGCGGCTCTATGAGAAATAGGGGAAGTCGTGCTATTTATGTGTATAATATTAGGACGCAGAGGAAAATAGAAAATATAGATTTCCTGTGTCGAATTAATTTAAAGTGATAAAGAGTAAAAAAATCATGGCTATTGAACCGATGGAAAAAAAAGGATCAGGCATATTAGGCTGGGCGTTTAAAAAAGGGAAACAGTTATTTGAGAAGGCTTTGGGCATTCCCACAGAACCAGAGCCGAAGGCTGAACCCAAGAAGCATGTAGTTTTGCCTCCAAAGTCGACCGGGCCTGTCAAGTGGCCTCTTCCTCCCAAGAAATAAAACGATCGGGCATTTTAAAAGAAAGTACTGAGTGCTGATCGAAGAAGAGGAAGTGAGCGGGAAGAGTGGGGTTGACGGGCAAAAAAAAGTCCATCATACAGTGTTGCATGATGGACTTTAATCGAAAAGGATGTGGGGGAAAAGTCAGTGATTATGCGCCGACCTGATCCTTCAATGTTTTCCCTGGTTTGAACTTAACAACTTTTTTAGCCGCAATGGTAATAGCCTTACCCGTCAGCGGATTACGTCCAGGCCTTTCTGCCCTGTCAACAGTGGTGAAGGTTCCGAATCCCACAAGGGTCACATCTTCACCGCTCTTTAAAGAGGATGATACAACATCGATAAAGGCCTTAACAGCGCGATCTGCGTCTGCTTTGGTCAAGTTTGTCTGTTCGGCAATTTTTTCTACAAGTTCGGCTTTTGACATTTTACAGGTTATTTAGATTGTTGATGGAGAGGTTTGTATTAATTGATTTTACTAAAGATTAAAAAGAGGAAACTTGTTGAAATATCTGTCCGTCTCGTCATGCCTGATGTAACTGCTATGGGTGCTTACGATCTCTTTGACATCAAGAGGCTACCCGGTAGCTTAATGCAATAATGCCAGTAGCTGCAACGATTCTACTGATGGTATTATTTCGGAGCGAGTAGAGGTTAATGGAAGACTCCGAAACAGCGTATAAAAAAAATGTAGCGAACTGGGTACAGGAGCGAAACTTATACTATAGAGGACAGTAACAAAGTATTTATAATTTAATAAAACGCAATATTTTCAGGATTTCCAATTTTTACAGGAAATATACCATCAATAATCATCTCGACTTAATGCCTTGCAATGATGGTTGTACTCTATGAAATGCACGTAAAGATATAACTAATATATTCGACAGGGAGAGTATTTATGAATAAAAAAAGAGCAATTGTACCTCTTGGCCTTAAAAATCAACGTATTGTATATATCCCCATATCTCTTACCAGCTATTCTTTGCTGTTTTTCAGGTCATATATTTTCTTTACTTGATAGAGGTTTTTTTTCATTGCATTATTCAATGCGATGGGGTTGAGGCTTAACTTCATCATGGACACGATTAATCAATGGCGAATATTCTCATGAAGGGCAAGGTGAACAGCGGCACATGGAAATAGTTCAGAAGATGGCTGGGTCTTGAAAAGAAATGAAATATTGGAGCCATAAATTTATAAGCGCATTGAAATATGTTTTAATAATGAATAAATCCTTACATATTGAAGTAAGGTGTTTTATGTAACCCCCATAGCAGAAAAATATCCTTTACACTTTTTAACTGTTAACAGGATAATATCTATGAAAAAAGCATTTTTTCAGATTTCCGGGATTGTTGGTATTGTAGCTCTTCTGCTTGGCTCATTCAGTAATGATGCTTTGGCGTCACGCAGACATCATCGCAGCCATCATTATTCACATAACCAAGGCCACGCCCATAGCCATCATCATGGTCATCGCAGATAGGATGATTGTTCCATATCTATGGGGGAGATAGAGAGTGCAGAAGGGAGCTGAAGTTATTTCATGCTCCCTTTTGCGTTTCAGAACAACATGCTATCCCTGGTTTCCTATAGTGGAAAGCTGATCAAGAAATTCAACACTGAAACTTCCAGTGCCGCGAGCAAGTTTGAAGGCATTTTCACCTGCAGCTGCAAAGATTACGGAAGCGGCTGCGGCAGCACGGAGAGGTGTAGGGGTAACCGGTAAAAATGCTGCAATCAAAGCTCCAAGGGAGCATCCGACGCCGGTGACCTTTGTCATAATTTCATGGCCTCCCGGGACAGAAATGACTTCTTTTCCGTCTGTGATATAATCTACCTCTCCGCTCAGAGCGACAACTGCTCCTGTCATGAGAGCAAGTTGACCGGCGGCGTGAAGTGCTGCAAAAGATGATGCTGTTGAATCCACACCTTTTCCACCGCCACCAAACCCACTGACGGCAAGTATTTCAGAGGCGTTCCCCCTTATGACTGATGGCTTGAACTTGATAAGTTCATTAACAATCTCTGTTCTGAATTTCAGTGCTCCAGCAGCTACAGGGTCAAGAACCCATGGAGTACCGGTCAGTTGAGCCGTAGCTGCGGCTTTAAGCATGACACGGGCGTCTATGGTGGTTATAGTTCCGACATTGATCAAGAGTGCCTGGGCAATTGATACAAAATCAGCTACTTCTTCAATGGTTACAACCATGGCGGGAGATGCCCCGGCAGCAAGGAGAACATTGGCAGTAAAATTTGTGACTACCATGTTGGTAATGCAATGTGTCAGGGGGGCTACCTGGCGCAATCGGGCAAGATCATCGACGACCTCAGGATTCGGCCATACCTGACTACCGGTGACTTTTAATTCAGGTTCAATACTCATACTCAACAAGCGAAAAAAAAATTTAAAAATAAAAAAGGGGCAAACATCACCATGTAAGCCCCTTATGGTTATCGGAGAGGAGTGTGCTTACTGGGCAACGAAGTGGTCTCTTCTGTTCTGAGCCCAAGCATCTTCACTATGGCCACTGGCAAATGGTCTTTCCTCACCATAGCTTACCGTGTTGATCCGACCGGCAGCAGCTCCGAGATTAACGATGTAATCCTTTGCAGTGTTGGCCCGACGCTCACCAAGGGCGAGGTTGTACTCATTGGTACCCCTTTCGTCGCAATGCCCTTCAATGGTAAGTTTTCTCGATGGATTTTCAGCCAGCCAACGGTAATTGGTTTGCAGTTGATCGCGAGCATCACCACGGAGTTCTGATTTGTCAAAATCAAAGAAAACATCGCCGAGAGAGAGTGAAACAACTGTGGCGGAAGGTGGTGGTGGAGGTTTTGGTGCTTCAACAACAGCCTTCTGTCCAGCACATGCACCCATAAAAAGCATCGAGGGAATCAACAAACTTCTGAATAAAGGTGTAAACGTGTTCATGGAGCCTCCTTTTTTTGTTTCAAAAGTTACTTCATACTATAAGGGTACTGTTTTTTTATATAAAAACATAAAGCAACGTTGCAACTCTCTCTCTCTCTCTGCTGTATTCTCTTTTTGTGAAATATCGGGCATGCTCATTGCTCTCTCTTTATGAGGAGCAACGGTATAGTGATTTTTTCGCGAAGAGAGCGAGAGACGCTTCCGAACATGATTCGTCCAGGCAGGCGGTGGCCATGCGCTGCCATTGCAAAAAGATCATACGGGTGCTCATCAATTTCATTAAGGATTTCTATTTCCGGCTCTCCGCTTCTGATGAGAACATGGGCATCAATACCATCTTCCTGAAGTTTTCTGCAATGGCCATTCAGTATTGAAAGCGATTGCTCGCGGAGACAGCGATCCTGATCAAGGGTATGGGAATGAACAACATGGAGCAGATGCACAGTGGCTCCAAGCTTAAGCGCAAGCGGAGAAACATGGTTAAGAATGTTTGTGTCGACTTCAGAGCAGTCGATGGCTACGAGGATATTCTTATAAACGAACATGTCAGTTTTCTCCAGTCAAGGTCGTATAAAAAAAATAGATGTTAAGGCCGATAACAAGAGCTGAAATTATCGATGCTGCTGCAAACTCCATCTTAAGGCTTTTAAAAGAGCCCATCAGCGGGGTGCTACGACTCAATATAAGCAGGGGAATAAGGGTAAAGGGGAGCTGAATACTCAGGATAACCTGACTGAAAATCAGTACACGAAAGCTGTCTACACTGAAGAGAATGATTAAAAGTGCAGGAATGGAGGTAATCAGCACAGCTGAACGGTAGAGGATGGAACGGGGATCTTCGGGTTTTCCGAGAAATCCTGTTATGATATTGGCTTCTGCCATGGAGATAGTAATGGAAGAGCTGATACCTGAAAAGACAAGGGCTACAGCGAACAGGATACCTGCGAACTGACCTGCAAGTGGTTTGAGGGTTATTGATGCCTGTTCAATTGTAGTTACAGGGATATGATTGCGAAAAAAGACGGATGCGGCAACGATGATCATTGCCGTGTTGACTACCCAGCCAAGAGTCATGGCAAAGAGCGTGTCTATTTTTTCATATCGGAGCAGGTCTTTCTTTTCTTCTTCAGATACGCCCCATTTGCGACTGTGGATAATATTTGAGTGCAGAAAGATGTTGTGCGGCATCACGAGTGCGCCGAGAATAGCGAGAGCTATATAAATACTGTTTTTTCCGATAGTTGGAATAACAAGCCTGGGAGCTATTTCACTCCAGTCGGGATTGACAATCCAGAGTTCAAAAATGTAGCAGAGGGTGATAATCCCGAGAAAGCCTACAATGATTTTCTCAATTCGATGGTAGCGTTGGCTGACAAGGAGAAATGCCTTGATGAGAAGGGTTAAAATCACACCGATCCATAGCGGAAAACCAAACAGCAGGCTGAACCCTATGCCTCCCCCCAAAAGCTCGGCAACATCGGTGGCAATGCAGGAAATGATGACGCTGAAACCTAGAAAGGCAGCGACTGGCTTCGGAAAAAATTCACGAATGTTTACTGCCAGTGATTTTCCTGTTGCAATCCCGAGCTTGGCTGCCATGTGCTGGATAAGGATAAGCATAAGGGTGCCCAGAGTGACCACCCAAAGCAGTTCGTAGCCAAACCTGGAGCCGCCTTCAATATTCGTTGCCCAGTTACCCGGATCAATAAACCCGATTGTAATAAGAAACCCCGGGCCGAGAAAACTGAAAAGTTTTTTTAGTGAAAAGGATTTCATAAAAGTACCGAGTACTGAGTGAAAAAAGTTCTGAGTACTGAGTACTGAGTACTGAGTTAAGAGGTAATATAGTGGGCGGTTGGCAGGAAAGGAAATATTGTGGGCAGTTGGCAGGGAAGAAAAAAGGAAGAGAGTTGGCAGTGGGCAGTTGGCAGGGAAGAAAAAAGGAAGAGAGTTGGCAGTGGGCAGTGGGCAGGAGAGAGGAGTGGTGAGTTTTTGGGAAGAAAAGGCTGGGGGGGGGGTGGTTTATAATATTCCGCTGAGTCCGATCATTGTTTGTCAAGCTGTCATCAGTTAATCATCGAAGCACATCTTCCTCCGGATCAGCGGAAAGGGTTGTCAGAGAGCACTTATGTAACGTGCTGCTTTGGAATTATTGAGATGGGATGGAAGCAGGTCGTAATAGAGCTGTTCATAATTTTCGACCATACGCGATCTTGTAAAGCGCTGTTCAAATTCATTTCGACAGGTTTTTCTCGATAATTGGTCGATGTCATGAATAGCCTTTATAAAGTCAAGCTTATTTTGACAGATAAAACCCGTTTTGCCATGGGTAATGACTTCAGGGGCTGAACCACATCCCGTGACTATAACCGGAGTTCCACAGGCAAGCGCCTCAATCATCACCAGTCCGAACGGTTCCGGCCAGTCTATTGTATTCAGCAGGGCTTTCGCATTTTTCAGCAGTTCAACCTTGCGCTTATCATCAACTTCGCCGACATAATCTATAAGCGGGTGATTCAGCAGTGGTTTGATTTTTTGCTCAAAAAAACCCTTGTCGGTCGGATCAATTTTAGCGGCAATTTTCAGCGGAATATTGCATGCCCTGGCAAGCATTATTGCTTCCTGGGGCTTTTTCTCTTCTGAAAAACGTCCCAGATAAAGAAAATAATCATCAGGTTTATCGTTGAATTCAAAAAATGATTCAGGATAGCCGTGATAAACAGTTTTGACCCAGTTGATCTCTCTTACAGGACGTCGCTGGGAGTCACTGATGGAAACATATGCCAAATCAGGATACGAACGCAGGATTGCGGCACTATCACCGAGATCAAGCCTCCCATGCATGGTCAGAACGGTTGGTACTTCCGCTTTATAGGCGTATGGCATGGTCTGGTATTCGAGATGCGAGTGAATGATATCAAATTCATGAACCATTTTTTCATAGACCCGGCTTAACATTATCATGTTTACCAGGATCGGTGTGTGCGGCTTTCTGCCCAGACGAAGACTCTCTCTGATCGGGGCAACAAGCCGGGCTGTTGTCAAGGAGTCGCCAGAAGCAAACAGGGTGACATCATGCCCCTTTTCAACCAGGCCTTCAGTCAAATGGTAGACAACCCGTTCTGTTCCGCCATATTTTTTGGGTGGCACCCGTTCCACCAGGGGTGCTATTTGTGCGATACGTAGTTTTTTCATAATAGATCTCTCCTTATGCAGGAATCCTCAGGTAAAAAGAGATTTTCAAAACGAGCGCTGTGTACAAGAGATTTGCGCCCCATGGATAACCATGTTCTTATAGTATTAAGTGGCTTTCCTGTTATTCTGGAAATAGCACGGTGTTTGAGTCCTGAAATTGCGGATAACAGGATTGATAACCGGATATCTGCAATTTGTTCAAGTAATTGGGTGTCAGGGGTTTCCCTTGAAAAACAAGGTGTTTCAGGCAGGCAGCACTCTTCATCCTGATCAAGGCCATCAAGATAGCAGGTTCTGAATGTTGTAAATACTGCTGTTTCAGAAGTGACATTATCAGCATTCACATAGGTTCTGTTTACCAGATCAGCAGCTTTTGATTCAGAACCTGTAAGCCAATGGGCAAGGCTGTAGATATCATCCATCAAATCCATATAAGTTCTTTTTCTCTTGATCATAAGGAGTCCCCTCGTCTATAACTCAATTATGCTTCATATATGGATGTATATTTGATATATAGCCATGCACAAAATGGCAACCCTTATGAAGAGGTAGCTCAGTCTGTCAGAGCGTATTTATATATATGGGTCTCCGCGGAATTTAATGGAATGAGGGGATAAAATCGTAGACTGCAGTATTTCACTCCTGACCATAAAGATGCAAAAACTAACCGAGCATTACCAACAACTGTTGGGATTTCCTGCCATCTGGGAGGTCGATGATG
>CAITSZ010000038.1 GCA_903895195.1 uncultured Chlorobiaceae bacterium | reverse complement strand
TGATCCCAACAATCAAGAACAATAAAAACGATATGGGCAAATGCGACGCTCCGCACTGAATCCCTCTTTTGATGAAAAACCTATGCCGGACATCAACCCTGGCCCACTGGATGATCGGGTTGCGCCCATGGGTTATTTGCAGGGTTACGTTCTTGTAGTGAACGTGTACCAGCTTATTTCTTGAATGAGGTGGGTGGAAGAAAGGAGATTCAAAAAAAAGAAGAAGAAAAAATTGCAGGAAGTACATTAAAACCGCAAGGCTCGGTGCATACCTTGATGCATCGAGCCTCGAAATTCCTTTCTCCTAATATGGTAGAATGAGCGAAAGCATTTTAGTGAGTTTTATAAGATATTCAATAATATTTCATATTGCCTGTTCTTCTGCTCTTGTTACATCGTAAAGCCATCCTCGCCCGTACATTGTTGACTTGAACCGCTGAAAGGTGGACTTGCAACAATAAAATGGACACACTAAGAGAGAGGCCATGCCTATTGCCTCGCAATCCCCCCCTTCGCCTTGCTCTGCTCTTTATCCATCTTCTCAATCAGATCATCATTCGGGAGTGCAATGCGCGCCAGCTGCCCGGTTCAGCTCTGTCTGCAGCGTCGCTGAGTTGACGGGTGAAGGCTTGGTGGTTTTTCCTTTTCCAGTGCGGGAGGCGGGAGGCTTGCCTGTACGAAGGGCTGCATAATTTATTTCAGCCGGTGACCATTTTTTTTATAGTGTTGGACAGCTTATGTCCTACTACCCTTTCTATACTGACAGTAAGAAGATGAAATCATTTCCAATCATAGTGATTAAACAAGAGGGAGGCTGGTATGCTGCTTGAATTTGATACAACAGAGGTGCTTTGCCATAGAGCGCTGCAATATTTTGAAGGTGATGGCGTTACGGTGGATTGTGAAGAGGCGTTGAGGCTTTTCTCGCTGGCGGCTGAACGCGGAAATCCTCATGCCCAGCTTTTTCTGGGGCTCATGAGCGAATACGGGAAAGGGGTGGCGCAGGATTATGGCATGGCCGCAAGATGGTACCGCATGGCCGCAGAGCAGGGTGATGCAGATGCCCAGTGCAGACTTGGCGGATTGTACAAAAACGGCAAAGGCGTATGGAAAGATGAAGCAGAAGCTGTCAAATGGTACCGGATGGCGGCTGAACAGGGCAATGCTGTAGCCGGGCGCTTTCTGGGAATGGCTTACAGGATTGGTAAAAGCGTCACAACAGACGCTGCTGAGGCTCTGAAATGGTTCCGCCTGGCCGCTGAAGAGGGTGACTGTTACGCCCAGTATTTTCTTGGTCTGATGTATGAGGCAGGTGACTGCGTCAGCCAAAACCCCAGAGAAGCTGCATATTGGTTCAAGCTGGCTGCAGATCAGGGAAATTCCGACGCGCAGCACAGCCTCGGATTGCTCCACAAAAACGGAGCAGGGGGGAAAGTGAAGACAGTTGGCAGTCGGCAGTGGGCTGTCGGCAGGGGGATGTTGGCAGTCGGCAGGAGGAAAAAAGTGCTGAGTGCTGAGGGAAGATGAAGAAAGTTGGCAGTGGGCAGTTGGCAGGAGGAAAAAAGTGCTGAGTGCTGAGGTCGTATGTTAAAAACAGGGGTATAAACTAAAGCCCCTCCGGAATTAAATTATCAGAGGACCTAACTCTTTTAACTCAACCCGGAGGAGCTATGAAGCGCGCATTGAAAGATAATCAAGAAGCATTTGC
>CAITSZ010000037.1 GCA_903895195.1 uncultured Chlorobiaceae bacterium | reverse complement strand
GGGGACCGTTCGGGAAACAGAATCGACAGGATTGGTGCAGGGATAACAGCCGAGTGAGCGATACCTTGTACCTTCGCCCTGATTGAAATAGAGCGAAACAACAGGGATCTTTTCTCTCTCGATATACTCCCAGATGTTCAGCTCTGTCCAGTCGAGCAGCGGGTGAATGCGGACATGGGTCCCGGGAGCAAAATCGGTTTTGAACTGGTTCCAGAACTCTGGCGGCTGGTCGCCGACATCCCAGACGTTATCCTTGTCCCTTGGGGAGAAATACCTCTCTTTTGAGCGGCTCCCCTCCTCGTCTGCCCGGACTCCTACTATAACGCCGGTATAGGGCTCTTTGCCTTCATCCTGAACGTAGCGCTTAAGCTCGTGGTCCATGCGGTACCTGGGCCACTCGCCGGAAAGGGTGTGCTTCAGCGCCTCGCTTTTCAGATATTTGCAGCAGGTAATGCGATCGGTATTGCCGTCCGGAAAGGTGAGCTTGCTCTCAAGCGCTTCGCGGTTTTCACCGTAAATCATGTTCAGGTTCCACTCCAGCGCGATACGGTCGCGATAGGTGATCATTTCCGGAATCTTGTAGTGGGTATCGATGTGGACAAGCGGTATTGGGACATGTCCGAAAAAAGCTTTACGTGCAAGCCAGAGCATGACAGTGCTGTCTTTGCCAATGGACCAGAGCATGCAAAGGCTTTTAAATTCGCGGTAGGCTTCCCTGAGGATATAGACGCTTTGAGCTTCCAGTTTGTCGAGATGATCCATTCTTTCTAAATAAAGTTACTTATGTTCACGGTGCAGGCCGCACTCGCGATGTTCGGCAATTTCCCACCACCAGCGACCTGCCCTGATATCCTCTCCCGGTTTTACAGCCCTGGAGCAAGGTGAACAACCTATGCTTGGATAACCGCTGTCATGAAGAGCATTAAAGGGAACTGAGCGGGTTTTGATATAGTCCCATACCCAGGCTTCCGACACTTCCGCCAAGGGGTTAATTTTGTAGAGGCCGAACGCCGCATCCCACTCAACGGGTGCAACAGCGGTTCTGGTGACAGACTGCTCGCGGCGGAGGCCGCAAATCCAGGCTTTCAATGTCGAGAGTTTCCGGGTAAGCGGCTGCACTTTTCGAATGCGGCAGCACTCCTTGCGAAGTTCAACACTTTCGTAAAACAGATTTGCCCCATTCTTGGTCACCATTGCCTCAACAGCGGACGTTTCAGGAAAAAGCACCTCAATCTGCATAGCGTAACGCTTTCTCGTTGCATCAAGAACATCATAGGTTTCTTGAGGCAACCGGCCTGTATCGAGCGTAAAGAGAGGCACCTGGAGCTTTTCGTGATGCAGGATATCGGTAATGACCTGATCTTCGGCTCCAAAACTGGAAGCAAGTGCAGTGGATGATGCTCCAAAAAGCTCAACCGCACGGCGAAGAATCTCCTCCGGAGTTTTACCGGAGAGCTCCAAACTCAGCTTTTCAACAGCTTCCCTACTCATACGCTTTCTAAATCTTGATTGGTAAACCCGTTTGGCGTTATCTACAGCATTATTTTTTACTGACAATGACGCTCAAGCCTTGCTCTCGGGGCTCAACCTTTACGATTCTATATCCGGAATCCTTAAGGGTCCTTGCCACACGGAGAACTGCCTCGCCTTCATCAACCAGCACTTCAAGCAGTTCGCCATCTTTCAACTCTCCAACTGCAGCCTTGACGCGGACAGCATTGACCGGACATGAAATCCCCTGCACATCAAGGGTATAAGCAACGTCATGCTTTGCCAAGAAGAGCCTCCTTGACCTTATCAAGCCCGATCCGGTCGATCATGTGCCCGAATCGCTCTTTTTTCTTTCCATGTTCCTTATAGTATGTCACTGCCTTGTCGATCAGCAGATACAACTCCTCCTCAGATTCCACAACTTTTTTCAGGATAGAGGCAAAGCGAGGAATTCTGCCCATGGTACCGCCGATATACAGGGTAAATCCTTTTCTGCCGGCCACCCAGGCGCCGGTTGTGCAGAGTGAGGTACAGATACTGCAGTTGATGCATTTATCCTGATCGATATCATAACTGTATCCCTCGTCATTTTCCTTACGTTCGATGGCATTGAGTGGACAGAGAGGAATACACAAGCCGCAATCGGTACAGAGATCCTCAACCCATAGCGGCTCTATGGCACCCCTGACGCCGATATCGTTTTCGTTCGCCTTGGTACAGTTATTAGAGCAGCCGGTGACTGCAAATTTAAATTTTGATGGAGTTTCCTGCTTGAAATACCTGGAGTCAAGTTCCCTTGCAATCTTCTTTGTATCGATATTTCCCCAGCGACAGGAGTCATCTCCAGGGCAGGCAACAATCACCCGAACCCTGGGACCGCAGGCTCCCATCTCAATGCCTGCCTCTTGAAGCTCAAGCCTTGCTTTTTCAAGATTATCACTATGGACGTAATGAATTTCAACACCCTGGCGGGTAGAAAGATGAACAAACCCCCTTCCATATTTTTCGGCAACGGATGCTATGCAAGCAAGCTCCGAAGCTTTAAGGTCGCCGGCAACAGCCTTAAGACGCATAACGTAATAGCCAGGCTGCTTCTGACGCATCATCCCTACTCTGCTCAATGCTGCCAAATCAAGCTCTTGTTCAGCCATGCTTTCAGGTGTTCAAATATTTTTAAAAACTAATAGATTTCAACATCGATGAGACTGACGGCAGGATGCAACATGACCACTCACCCACATCTCTTCTCTCTTTTGCCCGATGACAGCAAAGTCAACGGAAAGATTCATGTTTTTCAATAAAACCTTATACATGCCACATCTCCAAACCAATCGATCAGAAATACCATAAATATGGTATATGAGGGATAATTTTATTCTTCAAACAAACTATTGAAGAGCGCTTAATTCTCAACGAGATATGATCACAAAGTTCAGGCCAACCTCCTGAAGGAAGAGGCCTTGATGGCGGCAAAAATAGATGTATCGGGTATGATGTCCAGTTCATCTGCAGCGGATCTGACAATTTCCGCAATAAGTTTTTCCCCGTTAATAGAGAGAACGATACCGACTCGCCCATCTGAGTTGAATATTTCCATAACCCTGGCAGGCAGAAGATTGCGGGCACTGATGGCTTCCGGATGTTTTTTAAAAAGAATAATTTCCCGGGAAGATAGTTCAAACAGTCCATTCCCATTGAGTTGTCCATCTGAAACTTGCAGGGTATTATTTCCCCAACGGTAGGCAAATAAACCATTATGATCAACTGGATTGGTCAAGGGTAATAAATTCAGATAACCATTCTGGCTTTTCGCCATTCTGTTTCTTGCAAGACCTTCCGGAGTAGTCTCCTCAACAAGTCGTCCATTGTTTATCACAAGAACACTTTCAGTCATTAATTGCATCTCCGTCAGGGAGTGCGATATGAATATATAAGGGATCAAAAACTCTTCGCTCACACTCCTGAGGTAAGGAATAATCTGGTATCGGAGCGTATCGTCAAGAGCGGTAAGAGGCTCATCCATAAGAAGAAGCCGGGGGCTTGAAAGAATCGCTCTTCCCAGAGAAATCCGCTGTTTTTCTCCACCAGACAGATTTTCAATACCACGTTTAAGAAGGGGCCGCAGTTTAAGGAGATCAATCAGACTCTCCGGCTTGATCCTTTTATTTTCAGCACGGCATCGTTGATAGCCGTACAAGAGATTTTTTTGGACACTCATGTGCGGGAAGAGCATTGGACGCTGAAAAACAATGGCAATGCGTCTATGCTCAGGTGAGATATTAATACCTTTCTGACTACTGAAAAGGCACTCTCCATCAAGCAAAATTTCACCCTTGTCAGGCGGCAAAAGACCTGAAATAAAATTCACAAGCGTAGATTTGCCACTTCCCGAATCGCCGAATATTCCGATCCGTTCTCCTGAAACTTCAGTTTTGACCTGGATAAAAAATTTCCCCAGCTTTTTTTCAAGATCAATATGGAGATTCACAAAAAGCTCCTTCGATCAAGCTGTTTGCCAAGAACTTCATGCAGCAAAAGCACTGCCACTGAAATTACTACTGAAATTATGCAAAGTGTCAGAGCCATTTTGCCGCTTGAGGGTGAACTGGCATAATCATAGATGGCCAGAGGAATGGTTTGTGTTCTTCCAGGAATATTTCCGGCAACAATAATGGTAGCCCCAAACTCCCCAAGACTTCTTGCAAACATCAGCGACGAACCGGCGATAATACCTCTAAGCGACTGCGGCAAAATAATTGTAAGCAAACTATCCGGCCATGATGCTCCAAGAGTCCGTGAAGCCTCGATAAGCTGCAGATCGATCGACTCCATGCCAAGACGGATGGAGCGAACAAGCAAAGGGAACCCGACTGTGGCCGAGGCAATAACTGCGGCTTTCCAGGTAAAAATGACAGGGAACCCTGATTTATTGAGGAGCTCGCCAATCCACCCGTTTTTGCCGAGCAGCAAAAGCAAAAAATAACCGATGACAACCGGAGGCAACGTCAGCGGAAGATTGATAAGCACTTCCAGCACTATTTTCCCCCTGAAAGTTTTGAACACGATCAGCCATGCTGTGATAAACCCAAAAGGTAAAGCAATAGCTGTCGCCGTAAGGGCAATTTTCAGCGACAGCCAAATGGCAGTTATATCTTCCGGTGTTA
Organism: uncultured Chlorobiaceae bacterium; assembly: GCA_903895195.1. Taxonomy (GTDB): domain Bacteria; phylum Bacteroidota; class Chlorobiia; order Chlorobiales; family Chlorobiaceae; genus Chlorobium. Next base: position 100,724 of record CAITSZ010000037.1, on the reverse strand, counting down.
ACAGCATGTATGAAGGAACAAAAAATAAATCATTTCAGGGCAAAACCATATTTAGTGAGAACAGATTTCGCCTCATCGGACTGCAGGAAGGTATGAAAAGCTTTAACCTCATCGTTTTTTGCGCCTTTGATGGTGATCGCCATAGGGTAAACCACTCTTGGATAGAGCTCCCGGGGTACCGTAAAGAGCAGCTTTGATTTTTGAGCCACCAGCGCATCAGTTTTGTAGACAAAAGCACCATCAACTTCACCAAGTTCAGCATACATAAGGCACTCTCGGACATCTTTGGCCATTACAAGCTTGCTTGTAAGCTGAGCAGCGACACCTGCTTTTGTCATTGCGGCCATTGCATATTCGCCTGCTGGAACACTTTTAGGACTGCCGATTGCAATCTTATCCAGTTTCGGAAGGTCCTTAATCGAGGTAACTTTTTTACTCGTTGTGCCTGTAAAAACAAGAGAGTTATAGGTAAAGGTCTTGATGCTTGCCGCGTCGACAAGTTTTTTGTTGTTCAGGTAATCAACCCATTCAGTGTTGGCAGAAATAATCAGGTCGGCAGGGCCGCCATTTTCAATCTGACCGGCAAGTGTACCAGAAGGGCCAAAGTTTTTCAGAAAAACTGTGCCTGGATGCTTTGCTGCATAGCTCGCACTCAGCTCATTGATCACCTCTTTAAGACTTGCAGCCACAGAGAGGTTGAGCTCGCCGGCCATGGCTGTCGTGGCCATCATCAAAAGAGCAAAACAGAATACGGTTATCCTCTTCATTGCTTGAGTCATTGTTGTTATTGTGTTGTAATGCTTTGCTCACTATTTGCAGAAGCATCTATTGTACTTCTATTCAGGATTCGTTATGTAATAAAATACATATCGATAGAAAAAAGCAAACACTTTTTAAAGAATAATGTCAAGCGGTGATTAGGGGAGGGGGTTAAAAGATATGCCGGCCATCATAAACAAGCAACTGACACACACAACCACACACAAACTCAGCTGTTTATGATACCGGCAAAACACAGTTTCAGTGTTAAGCATCGGGATGCATTACAAACCCGACGCACTCATGCTTATTTGCTTTGCTCTATGAGATAATCAACAGAATTGCCGACCTGGGCATCAGTAAGCTTGGCATCTCCGCCTCGTGCAGGCATAGTTCCTGTTTTACCCTGAAAACCTTTGATGGATTTACTGACCAGAACATCCAAACCTTGTGTGAGACGTGGAGCCCATGCAGCTTTATCTCCCAATTTAGGAGCTCCAAGAAGACCGCCTTTATGACAGGCGGCACAGGTAGTTTCGTAAACTTTTTTACCGGCGACAACATCGTATGCGGCCTTGGCATCGGAGGAGGTCATTGAAGTAATAAAGAGTGCACAACAGGCAACTAAAAAAAAACGAGTCATAGAGATATCCTCCATTATGATTGTTATAGGAACTGATGGAACAACAAATACAGTTTCTAAGAAACCTGCCTGACAAGAGTGACATGTAATAAGAGAAGCAGAAAGAACTATGTCAAAAAGCTTCAGTACAATGCGTTAGAACAGAATTCATTGCGAAATCCTGACCATGTAGAACACTGCATTGGTGACTTCCTGGTCGCTTAAGGTAGAGTTACCTCCCCTGGGTTGCATAACCCCTTTTTTTCCTTCAAACCCTTGAATTGATTTTTTGGCCATGACTTCTACGCCTTGAGCCATGCGATCTTTCCAATCTGCTTTGTCGCCAGGCGTCGGCGAACCGGCAACATCTGAATTATGACAGCCAGCACAATTTGACTCATAGATGGCTTTGCCTTCAGCCAGTCTTTGTTCTTCCGCAGCTTCTTTCTTCGATTCAGTCAGCTCCTCCTTGTTTGGAGAGACCTCTCCAGAGCTGCATGAAGCCAATAACAAAAGGCCACAAAAAACAGAGTACAGTAAAGGTTTGAGAGTGATCTTCATAAGGATAACGTAGGTTACAAGGTCATGGCTGCTCTTGTGATAACCTGCCCCAGAGAGTTTCTATAAAAGGCATGATCATTGCAGATGACCATGCCTTTTACGAGAAGGTGAACTTTACGCACTCGGAAAAATCGGAGCTATCGTTATGATTTAGAATCCAGCCCGAACAGCCAGTACAAAGGAATCTGGATTGGTAGTACCTGCTGTAGCATCCTTTGTAAAATGAGTATACGTTCCGGAAAGCGAAACAGCTGAAGAGAGCCATGCAGTAAGGCTGCCGGCAATCGAAGGCTGATGAACGTCAGCAGACAATTTTGCAGTAGAGGCTGCAAGGTCGGAGTATGCGCCCTTCACATAAAGCCAGGAATAGAAGTAGTGTCCTATCTCAGCCTTGAAGTTGTTAAACTGAAGATCACGATCATGGCTTAATGCTATGCCAGCGAGAAAATCGTTGTAGACGCCCTGAACATCTGCACCATAGACGAGTGTCTCATTAGCATATCCACCCGTAAAACCTTTTGTTGGAGTTATACCGGTTAATGGATTTTTCACATTCTTGTGTTCAGAGTATGAAAGTCCGGCACCTAAGGTAATATGGTTGTCAAGACCTGTGTAAGGATTCCCGAACTCACCATTGGCACCGGTGAGCAGACCTGCTCCAAACAACTTTACCTTTCCTCTCAGGTAGAGAATATCGTCAATTTTATTCTCAGTAGCCACGATTGGAGTCTGGTTTTTGGCAGCCATACTTGTTCCTGCAGTGATTGAATATCCACCAACATCACCTCGGGTGTAGTTCAACTCAGCATATGTTCCCGGTGCTGGCAGCACACCTGACACGTTAACAACACCACCGACTGATACTCCATTCCAGGACGCATTACTGAAGTTGTTACCAAGAGCAATGTTGAACCCTGGATTGAACTCCCAGACAACTCTCACATTGGCATTAATTGCCGGACTGTCAACTGAAGTGGTCGGACCGGCGGCGGTTTTATCATCGTCGGTATCAAACGTTGAGTTTCCACCGAATCCATTTACTTCACCAAAAACAGTCAGTTGATCGCCGATGGAACCACCAAAAAAGAGCGCTACTGCACCAGGAACATTGTAGTTAAATGTTGAGCCTGTGGGCTTCGCTCCATAAGTCGGACCAACATAGTTGACAAGATTTCCTGTAAGAACAACGCTCAAGGGGTCGAATTGAGGAAAAGAACTGTTTATTGGAGCTTTAACAGTTTTTTTCCAGTCCTCATTACCCATCTTGATCTGCTGCTGACGGGTAAATGCGCCTTCGGCACCAGCCGGCATACGATAACCATTATTCTTGAAGGCTTCACCGATGGCATTCCTTTGTGGCATACCAGAGTGACACATGAGACAGGATACTTCATACTTTCGTGCCCATGACGGTATAGCCTGACTCTCTGAACTCCAAAAAAGAATAGGCACCATACAGAGCGAAATAATCGATGCGAATGTGATTTTCCTCATAATAGCTGCTCTCCGTGTTTATTGATTATTGATGTTTATTAACCGGCAGTTTTTATCTACATCCTACTAAAATTAGGATTCTTCACCTTTGAGAGTATATCCCTCAAAGTCTGGCTTCGAGCAAAGAATTGAAAAATGCATTCAATTCCCTATAACTCTGCATCGAGAATTTTTTAATTTGTTGAGTTATTAACCGCTTAACAGAAAGCAGAAATTAGCGGTTAGAATAAGTATGAATTGATAAAGATAACTTCAGCGTTATCGAGCCGATCAATATTATGCTTCTCTCAGAAGTTGGAGCAACTTAGAGCTTTGTGTGAAAGCAGACGATATCACAATTGTTACAATATTAGAAATTAGTTATTAAGAAGTAACTAAAACCCTCATAAAAGGTTCGTAATAACTTCTTAATAAAATCTAAAAGAGAGTATCAATGAATCGACGATTGAGAGCAAAGAATCACACTCTACATCATTAACGGCCACAGTTAGTTTCCATCTCCCCGACATCAAATCAAGAAATAATTAGCGAACTACTAAAACTGAAAAAAATAAATCCGCTATCGACCTGAAGGATATTTAGCCAGTTAAAACATTTTTATATAGAGGCTTAAACTATCTAAAGATTATTATCATTATTGCTATTATTAATGCTTTTTTAAGCTTTAATTAACTCTTTCTTTGGATAGTTTTAACTTTTCAAGGGCTATATTTGGTATTGTCTATATTTATAGATGATATTGCTATTAAATTCATATCAGATACTCAACACACCACCCTTTATGAAAAATATAAAGCTCCTCATCATTGATGACGAACCAGGAATAACGAGTTTTCTTAAAGAAGGCCTCGAAGAGGCATCATATTCCGTTGATATAGCCAGTGACGGGAAAAGCGGACTTGATTTGGCTTTGAGCTATAACTATAACCTGATCATCCTGGATTGGATGATTCCTGTTATGAGTGGCATTGCGGTATGCAATCAGATTCGAAAAACAGGAAATATGGTGCCGATCATATTTCTTACGGCAAAAAAGAATCTGGACGACCTTGTTTTAGGATTTGAAGCCGGCGCAAATGATTACATAAAAAAACCTTTTGAATTTGAAGAACTGCTGGTTCGAATTAACGCGCAGATCAAAAAAAGCGTCCCGAACGACAATACTCTAAGGGCTGGTAAACTTACCATAAACCCTATAAGCCATCAGATATTTTTCGATTCCAAAGAAATCACCCTTACACCAAAGGAATTTGCATTGCTCGAATACCTTGTCAAAAATATGGACAGTGTGTGTACGAGAAACCGGATTCTTCAAAATGTCTGGGATATTCCGTTGGAATCTGACACGTCAGTGGTTGACGTTTTTATCACATTTTTACGCAGAAAACTTGAAAAGGCAGGCGGGAGAAAAATTATACAAACCATCTATGGAGTTGGCTACATAGTACGTGAACGAGACCTGCTATGAATAACAAACCCATCGGTCAATTATTTATCCTGAATAAAATACCCCGAATGAGCTTGCGTAATCGTATTGCGATATACTATACCATTGCAACATCACTCTTGATCGCTGTCATTTTCAGCGGAATTTTATTCTTGGTATACAGAGCTGTTTCAAGTCATAACGATGATGCTCTGATGTATGAGGTTTCCGAAACTATTGGAAATTTAAAACTGAAAGACCAATATTTCAGGAATTTAGCGCACTCAAATCAATTTGATGATGACAGCGAGGATTATAAAAAGAAAATAAAACAAACGAATTTTGATATAAATCTTGAATTTATTCAACTCGTCAACCCTCAAGGAAAGGTTCTTAATAAATCTGAAAATCTTTCTACAAGAACATTACTATTCAAAAGCGGCAAATCAGATACCATATACTTTAACGGTATGGTTGAGGGGTCAATGCTGCGCCACGTACAAGTCCCTCTTGCAGGTCCTGATGGCATCACAAAAGGGTATCTTATTGTTGCTCACTCTCTTATGAATGCGTTAGCATTTGTAAGAGAATTGCAATTCATATTTCTTTTGTCATTTCCTGTTATTGTTGTAACACTTTTTGTACTTACCCGCTTTATTGCAGGAGAAAGCATAAAGCCGATTGATGACGTCATCAAGACTGCTGAAAAAATTACCAAGACTAATCTTAATCAGCGTATACCTCTACCCCTCCATCAGGACGAATTGCATCGTTTATCAGCAACAATCAATGATTTGCTTGACCGTTTGCAGGACGCATTTCAGCGCGAACAGCAGTTTACAGCCGATGCATCACACGAACTAAGCACCCCGCTGGCATCAGTGAAAGGAACACTGGAAGTTCTGATCCGCAAACCAAGAGAAATTGAGCACTATGAGGCAAGAGTCAGGCACTGCCTTCTGGAATTAAGCCGGATGAGCCGGATAATAGACAAACTTCTTGTGCTTGCACTCTATGAAGGAGACAAAATAAGTCCCAATATTGAGGAGATAATACTTCCTCAACTTATTGGTGATGTTGCAGCAAGAATGCTGGTTGTTGCGGATGAAAAAGAAATTTCCGTTTCTATGGGATGTTCAGACAATGAACAAGTTAGTGCGGATCATGCAATGCTTGAAATGATGTTTGAGAATATTCTGTCGAATGCAATCAAATACTCCCCTTCCGGATCAGCAATAACAATAACTGTTGATCACATTGGCCAAGATATTATCTGTTCCATAACTGATCAGGGTATCGGAATCCCTGAAAAAAATATATCGAAAATTTTTGACCGGTTTTATAGGGTCGATGAGTCGAGAAACTCAAAAACCGGAGGAGTTGGCGTCGGACTCTCTATTGTAAAAAAACTTGCAGATCTCCAGCAGATAGCTATTGCGGTAGAAAGCAAACCGAATATTGGCACCAAATTTATGCTGACTTTTTTACCGGTATGATAATTCGTCCTTTGCACTTACTCACTATGCACAATCAGAAATATTTAGATTTTATGTTTTCTGTTTTCTGTAACATTCAGTACAGTCCAGTCAACTTTCCTCTGAAATACCTTTTGCCTTAGAGCGCAACCCTGCTTATCACATAGTACGCATGAATAATCAAGACATCCATCGGCATGTACAAACAAGTCGATACTTTCACCAAAATTATTATTAATCAGCATACTGAGTTTATCAATTTCCGCATGAGCCTCGTGAACATTGAGATACCAGGGAATAGTGAGATGGCAGTCAATATGGAGGGTGGTGCCATATTTAATAATTCGAGTATTATGAATGTCAATCCAGTTTTCTTCTCTGTCAGCCTGCAATAATGAAACCATCTTCTTCAACAGTTCCTTATCAGCCTCATCCATAATACCCCGTAGTGAGTCCCAGATTATCTTGCCTCCTGTATACAAGATCAGCAGAGCAAAAACGAGAGCCACAGCACTATCGAGCCATGCTTGTTTTGTCAGAAACAAAAGTACAAGGCCAACCATGATACCGACTGTTGAATAGGTATCTGACTGCAAGTGCTTTCCGCTTGCAACAAGAGCAAGAGAGTTATTTTTTCTTCCTTTTCTGACAGCTATTTCACCGACAATGTAATTGACAATCGCGGTGCTACTGATCAGGATTATTCCATAATCAAGCCGTCCAATGGGTTGCGGATTTCCAAGATTTTTTATTGCCTCGTAAATAATGAGCATACCAGCAACAACAATCATTGTCCCTTCGATTGCTGCAGAGACATACTCTATTTTTCCATGGCCGTATGGATGGCCAGCATCTTTCGGCTTTGCTGAAATATAGAGGCTATAAAGGCCGATAAACGAAGTGGTAACGTTCACCGTGCTCTCCAAAGCATCAGTCAGGATAGCTACTGAATTGGTGAGATACCAGGCCGTCATCTTTATGAGGAAAAGGATAACGCTGGTTATTACTACAATTTTCTGAAAATTGTAATTCTGTTTTGAGGTTGTCATGTTATCAATCAAGATTGAGTTTGCCCGACGTACTCTGGTCAATATTTTGCAGCATATTCACTCTTTCGCGCCTTTGATCTCAAGTAATTGCTCTCTGAAAGTCTCTTCATAAATTTCCCACACAGTCATGAACAGAGCCGAGATAATGGGACCGATAAATATCCCGAAAACCCCAAAGAGAGCTATACCACCCAACGTTCCAAAAAAAATCAGAAGTTCGTGCATCTGTGTATCGCGCCCAACCAGAATGGGGCGAAATATGTTATCAATCGGATGAACGATGATACTGAGGAATAAAAAAAGAGTTACTGCCTGAAGATAGAGCCCCGAAGCAGCAAGATAGATGATGAAAGGAATCCAGACGAAAATCCATGTTAATGGGGGCCAAGTACAGGAAACATGAGGAGCACCGACATGATTGCTCCCCAGAAAAAGGCGTTTTCAATTCCTGCAAAATGAAATGCAAGCCCTGAAAGCGCTCCCTGTAGCAAACCCAAAGCCAAGCATCCCTTTATGGTGGCTCTGGTGACTGAAATAAATATGTCAAGCAGGCGATGCGAATCTGATTCCGACAGGGGAAGACAGGAGAGAATCTTTTCGAGAATCTCCTTGCCGTCCCTGATAAAAAAGAACAGGACGTAGAGAAAAATGAAAAGCAGAACAAGGTCCTGGGCTGCAGAGAGTGTAAAGGATGAAACGTATTTAAAAAGAATTGATCCTGCCTGTCCTGTAATTTCCCCTGCTTTTTGCAGGATATCCGCCCTGTAAACCTCCAGGTCATTGTAAAACGGGAAGGATTGAAGATGCTGAGTAAAAACTGCCGGTTCAAGTATCTGCTGCCTGATCCAGGGGACAGCGCTGCGGCTTATCTGTACTGCCTGTTGCATTACCACACCAATAAGAAGCGCAAACGGGATGAAAACCATGAACATCAGGGTGAGCAAGGTCAGTGCTGCGTTGAGGTTTTTTTTCCCTTTGAACCAGTACGAAAATCGATGAAATATCGGCATCGCAAGCGCAGAAGAAATGGCTGCCAGAAAAATAGCCAAAAGAAAATAGCGGATCATGGCTATAAATAACACTGATATAAACAGAACAACCAGAAGAAGAATAACCCTGCTTTCTTTTAATCTATTCATGACGTTTTCGCCACTTGATATATTTCTTTATGTCATTTCTCTCAATGCTTATAAAATAACACACGGAAATTAAAGCCGTCTTAAGCAATACTTAAAATTCATTTAAATCGAATAGGTATAATTAAAGAATTACTAAAAGCTTTATGCATAACCTGTTTTTTTAAGCCATTTTTAAGCTGGCTCTTTTATTCCTTTAAGATAGGCGCAGATATATTTAGTCATATAAATGAATAGAGCCGTGAAGAAGCGCCTGAATAATAAAAATTAAAGGATGACTCCTATGCTATGTCCCGTTTGTAAAACCGATCTTAAAATCTCTGAACGACAGGGGATTGAAATTGACTATTGCTCCACCTGCGGGGGCATATGGCTTGACAGAGGTGAACTTGATAAACTTATTGATCGATCAGCCATTGAATACCGATCAGTAGAGCACAGCCGGGTATACCAGAATGATAATTCTCATCACAGGGAAAGCGACCACGGCGATGAACATGATCATGACTATACAATCGACCCCAAAACAGGGAAAAGAAAAAGAAGAGGCGGACCTTTAGGGTTCCTTAGCGAAATCTTTGACTGATATACCGTTGGTAAATAAGTTTATGATGATTAAGAATTGATACCTATTTTTTTTAATTAACGAACAACATGAAAAACAAATTTCCATCTCTTTTTCTGGGAATTATCGCTTTCACGCTTGCCACGACTTCGGGATGCGATAACGCTGAAATTTCAAAAAATGCGCTGCTAAGTGCAGGAACAAAAGTCGGTAACGGAGTTCTTCAGGGATCTATGTCGGAATTTTCAAAAGCGATAGAGGAAGAGAAGATATCGGCAAAGGGTTACGCCGGACGAGGTGCAATAAAATACACCTTGAAAGATACCGATGGAGCCATTGCGGATTTCACAAAAGCCATGGAAATAGATCCAAAATATTCTCCGGCATACTCGGGCCGAGCATGGGTGAAAATTTCTAACGGGGATATTCAGGGAGCGACGGTTGATTTTATCACAGCAGGAAAGCTCATGCTTCTTGCAACGCTGAGCAAAGAGTAAGGTCTATGCCTATCAAGAATCTCATAATAAGCGTATCTCTCATCTTTATCAGAATGTGAACCATTGAAACTACTCTGGGCTTTTATTGTGTCGGCCATTATTCTTGCTGGCTTGGCTGCAACGTTTCCCGAGGTGCTGCTTAACCCCGGTCCGCTGATAAGCGGTCATCAGTCGTTAAGAAAAGAGTGCCTCAGCTGCCACAAGCCCTTCGCCGGGGTAACTTCAGTTCAATGTATCAGCTGTCATAAACAGAGTGATATCAGCGTCAGGAATGTTGCAGGGGGCTTGCTCCCAATAAATACCACCAAAGTCCTGTTTCACCGTGGAGTCAGCTCCAACTCCTGCATCGAGTGCCACACTGATCATAAAGGCAGTGATTCGAAAAAAACATCCAAACATTTTAAACATGAAGCTCTGCCGCTTCTACAGCAAAAAGAGTGCATAGCCTGCCATTCGACTCAAAAGCCGCAAGATGCCATGCATCGTTTTGCAAAGGGCAGTTGTGCTGAATGCCATGGATCAAAAAAATGGAAACCGGCAACATTCAACCACAGCAAGCTTAGCGCATCATCCGCCAAGCAGTGCATCAGCTGCCACAAAGCTGACCTGCCAAAGGATAAACTGCATCTGAACATAACTGCGAGTTGTGCTGAATGCCATGGATCAAAAAAATGGAAACCGGCGACCTTCAACCACAGCAAGCTTAGCGCATCATCCGCCAAGCAGTGCATCAGCTGCCACAAAGGTGACCTGCCAAAGGATAAACTGCACCTGAACATAACGGCAAGTTGTGCTGAATGCCATGGATCAAAAAAATGGAAACCGGCAACTTTCAATCACAGCAAACTGACTGCATCATCCGCCAAGCAGTGCATCAGCTGCCACAAAGGTGACCTGCCAAAGGATACCCTGCACCGTATTTCGCAGGCAAACTGTGCAGTTTGCCATAAAACTACTGCCTGGAAACCGGCAACCTTTGATCATAACAGGTATTTCAGGCTTGACGGTGATCACAGAGCCAGCTGCGTTACCTGCCATACTGAGCCCGGTAATTATAAAAAATATACCTGCTACAACTGTCATGAGCATTCAGCCGCGCGTATTATCCGGAAGCACGAAAAAGAAGGAATATTCAATTATCAGAACTGCATGAAATGCCATCGCGATGGAAGCAAGGAGGGTAGGGAAAGAGAGGGGCACGACTAAAAAAAAGATTGAACAACGCAAAGATAACGACTACTGCACATATTTCTTTGCCTTGGCCCCTCTATTTATTCCGGAGTAATAGTCAGATTAGACAAGGTCGGGGACTGCATTGTATGTCCGTAAGAGCGGCATGATGAAGAGCTTTTTTCTGAAAATTCACTATATTCTGTCTAGAATAGCCAGAACAGAAAAAAGCTACGTCAAGGAGAATGAGAAATGAAAACATGGCAACTTCAAGAGGCAAAAAATCATTTGAGCGAAGTCGTCAGGAACGCTATCAGTGATGGCCCTCAAAACATTACGCTGCACGGCAAGCCTGCTGCAGTTGTGGTTTCCTATGCTGCTTTTTTAAAAGCAACGGCTAAAAAAAGTCCAAAAGAATCACTTTCAAAATTTTTTGAACGTTCGCCTCTGAGGGATATTGAAATAGACTTTGTGCGAGTGAAAGAAGAGGGCAGAGAAGAGGTGCAACTGTGACGCTTACGCTTGGGTTTCTTCTGGATACCTGTGTTATTTCAGAGCTGATTAAGCCTTCACCTTCATCGGAGGTAATACACTGGATCGACGATCATGATGAAGAGACTTTTTTTATAAGTGTTGTCACTTTTGGAGAAATAGAAAAAGGTATTTCGAAGCTACCGGAAGGGAAGAAAAAAGTAAAGTTGCAAGCATGGCTTTACAGCGAGTTGACCGATCGATTTAGTGATCGTATCCTGGATGTTTCTCTTGATGTTGCACATACCTGGGGCAGAATTCTTGGTGAAGCTGAAATGAAAGGGCGGTCACTGCCGGTTATTGATGCTCTTATTGCTGCAACAGCAATAACAAAAGGATTAACCGTCGTCACTCGTATTACAGATGATATGAAAGAGAGCGGTGTAGCACTCCTTGATCCATGGATATCACTTTATGATTGATTTCTATCGGTTTTATTCTTCCAGTACTTGCCGATATATTGACGTATTATAAAGGCAAGATCCGGAATTATTCAGATCATTGAGGCAAATGGGGCAAATGGGGCACGATCGGGAGAACACGATTGGCTTAGCTGGCGATTTTTTTGAACATCTGCATCAGCCATGATCCGTTGTTTTGTTTCGGTTCACTTTTGACGGGTAGCCCTTCTTTTTCCCAGCGGACAATCCCCTGCTGCATATTGACAGCTTTGGTGTATCCCTGATTCATAAGAAAACGGGTAGCCATCATGCCGCGATTGCCGACGTGACAGGCTATAATCACCTTACGGTCAACAGGTATTTCCTGAAACCGCTTTTTTAATTCGCCTACAGGAATCAGCAGGATTTCGGAAACATCGAATGCTTTTCTTGCAACTTCTCTCGGTTGACGGACATCGACAAGCAGTGCACCTTTTTTAATCATGGCAAGGGCTTTCGTGGGGCTGATTTCCTGGACAGTGCTCATAGTAACTTTTAATATTTGCTTATTAGATCGTTCAGTTCATCATGGTCAGGCAATCATCAGCGATTCGGGATCAGTTAGAGTTTTCGTGTCATGTACGTAACCGCACTCTTTACCTCTTCATCTTCAAGAGTTGCATTGCCACCTTTTGGAGGCATCATTCCGGCTTTCCCATCATATCCCTCTATAGATTTCTTTACGATCATATCCATCCCCCCCTGAGCAATTCTTTCGCTCCATGCTGCTTTATCACCAGGTTTAGGCGCTCCTGCCACACCGGCTTCATGGCAACCTGCGCAGTTAGCCTCATAAACCTTCTTACCCATTGCAATTTTTTGTTCATTCAACGCTACTTCTTTAATGGTAGTTACTTCTTTGTTGATGGATGCCTTCTCAGGGCTGCACGCTCCGAGAAAAGCAAGACAAACAATCAAAAAAAACAGGAACGGGTTCATAATCAGACCTCTATGGCTTGGAGATTAAGCAGACGATTTATATAATGATTTTATACCTATACCGTGTATGGGTATAAAATGAAGAAACAACAGAAATAAAACAACTGATTTTTGTTGCAATCTCATTCTCTTGCACAATTTTTTATAGGCCAGACCGGGTCTGGAGATTTATTATGAGCATACGCCTATAATTGATCGGGTTTTTTTCTGCAAACACTTTAACTCTTGTCCTATTATGAAAAGCGAAATGATCGTAACGTTCGGTGGCGGCAAGAAGGTGAATGCCGAGTATAATGGCTTTACTTTTCATACTGACCAGGCGAAATATGCCGGCGGAGAGGGTTCTGCCCCTGAGCCTTTTTCCCTCTTTCTTGCCTCAATCGGCACTTGTGCGGGAATATTCGTTTTATCCTTCTGCCAGCAGAGAGGCATACCGACGGATGAGATCCGTATTGTGCAGTCTCATACGGCCAATGAGTCCGGTCGAGGCATCGCGAAAATTGAGATAGCCATTGAGCTGCCAAAAGATTTCCCTGAGAAATACAAGGATGCCGTTATCAGCGCCGCTAATCTCTGTGCGGTAAAGAAGCATATCCAGACGCCACCGGAATTTGTGGTAACAACTGTAACCCGGTAAAGAGCATCTTTATCAATGAAAAAAGTATTGATTCTTGGTGGAGGTATTGGCGGTGCAGCTTCGGCTATTGCTTTTCGTAAAAAAGGGTTTGAGGTTGAGCTTGTCTCTGAACGGGACTATCTTTTTATCTATCCCCTGGCAATCTGGATACCCGTTGGAAAAGCTCAGTTCAAGGATGTTTCAATTCCCCTTTCGAAAGTGGCCGAGAAGCATGGTTTTGCACTCACAATAGACAAGGTTATTGCTCTTGATGGTATGCATAAAACCATCACTTTTGAGCGCGGTGGCGTTCGTAACTCCCCCGCTCTTGTTGTTGTCGCGCTTGGAGCTTCAAAGGTGAAGCATGAAGGTATTGAGCATACCTCTTCCATTTGCGGCAAACCTGAAGAGTCGCTTGTTCTTAAGGAAAAGATTGAAGAGCTTGTTAAACGAGGAAGCGGCAAGATAGCTTTCGGATTTGGAGGTAATCCTAAAGACACCAGCGGCGTAAGGGGCGGACCGGCTTTTGAGCTCTTTTTCAACCTGCATCATCATCTCAAGAAACTTGGTATTCGGGATAACTATGAGATGACATTTTTTGCACCCATGGCCGAACCTGGTGCCCGGATGGGTAAAAAAGCGCTTGCGGCGATGGCTGCCATGTTTAAAGCAAAAAACCTTACGACGCGTTACGGCAAAAAAATAAAGCGATTTGAAGCGGATGGAATTGTTTTTGAAGATGAGGGCAAGCTTCAGAGTGACCTCTGCATGTTTATTCCTGCTGGAGAAGGGCATGAGTTAATCAGGAAATCTAACCTCCCTCAAAACGAGGCCGGTTTTATTCGTATCGATAATTTCTGCCGGATAGAAGGATTGTCAGGATGGTATGCTGTCGGGGATGCCGCAGCTCTTGAAGGTCCTGAATGGAAAGCCAAGCAGGGGCATATTGCAGAGCTAATGGCAAACAATTCGGCCAGCAATGCTGCCATAGAGCATCTGGGGGGGCAGGGCATCATGAAAGGCTATCAGGATCATCTGAATGTACTCTGTGTGATGGATATGGGTGATGGTGCGGGGTTTGTTTATAAAAACAGTCTCCGAGAGGTGTTTATCCCAATGCCGCTTGTCGGTCACTGGCTTAAAAAAAGCTGGGGACACTATTATAAACTTTCAAAACTGTGGCTATGAAAACCAATCGGGGGGGCAGACCTACACTATGAGTGAGACATGGAACAGTCCGGATAAATTTAACAGGGAAGCTGCCCTGTGGGATGAAAATCCTCAACGCAGAGCAGTTGCTCTCGATGTTGCAAAAGCAATCATTGCTGCTACTAAGCCAAAAAGCACAACGCATGCTCTTGAATTCGGATGCGGCACAGGGCTTGTTACAATGGAAATTGCACCACTTGTAAAGAGTCTTCTGGCTGTAGATACCTCCAGAGAGATGCTCTCTGTGCTTCGGGAGAAAATCAAAACATCCGGATTTACAAGCATTGAGACGATATGCACCGATCTTTCTTCACCATCGGACACCATTGCAGCTGATAAAACCTTTGAGCTGATATACAGCAGCATGACGCTTCATCATATCGATGATACCGAAGGGTTTATAAGCAGGGTATCGAAGCTTCTTTCACCCGGGGGAACTCTCGCTCTGGCTGATCTTGACAAGGAAGATGGCCTGTTTCATGACGATCCCCTTGAAAAGGTTCACCACGGGTTTGACCGAGGGGCACTTGCTGATCTGCTTAAGGCAGCAGGACTTGAACAACTATCGTTTGAGACTATTTACACCTTTAACAAAACAAACCGCTCAGGCGCAACTGCAGCCTATCCTGTATTTCAGGTAACCGCACGTAAACCGATATCATCAACCTTTTAATACCTTTTATTATGAACATTGATCGTCTTGTCTTTGCAATTGCCGGAGTTTTTATTCTTTCCAGCGTTTTACTCTCCATCTATCATAACCAGAACTGGCTCTGGTTCACAGGCTTTGTTGGTGCGAACCTTTTTCAGGCGGCGTTTACCGGCTTCTGCCCGGTTGCTAAAATCATGAAAGCTGCAGGTTTAAAAACCGGCTCTGCATTCAATTGACTGCTCCAAAGTAGGGATATTTTATCCCCTCTACTGGCGTAAAAAACAGCTATGGCAGATTGTTCGCTTTGTTGTATTAAATTATTAAGATTATGAGAATTGTGGTTGGTGGACACTCGTAATGAGTTATAAGCATTGATCCTTAGCTCTTATTAATGCATGTTGTCAAGTGAAATTATGCTGGATTCTATTAGCTGAGTAAATAAAAGTACCGATGACTACTAAAGATATGTTCCCCGATGTGAGCGAGAAGAAAAGAAAATTGCAGAAAATAGCGGTGTTTACGTCCGGAGGTGATGCCCCTGGAATGAATGCTGCTATTCGTGCTGTAACGCGTGCCGCCATTGCCAATAAGCTAAAAGTTGTCGGGATTCGTCGTGGATATCAGGGAATGATTGAAGGGGATTTTATTCCTCTGAAAGCTTCTGATGTCAGCGGCATTCTTCAACTGGGCGGAACAATGCTTAAAACTGCCCGAAGCAGTGCATTCAGAACTCCGGAGGGTCGCGAACTGGCGTATCAGCAATTGAAAAACAATGAGATTGACGCAGTTGTTGTTATTGGCGGGGATGGCTCTTTTACCGGAGCTCTGGTGATGTCTCAGGAATTCAATATTCCGTTTGTCGGCATTCCTGCCACTATTGACAATGATATGTATGGAACGGATTACACCATTGGATATGAGACAGCATTGAACTCTGTCGTGGAAGCTGTTGATAAAATCAGAGATACTGCCCGTTCACACGGACGAATATTCTTTGTGGAAGTAATGGGCCATGAAGCGGGATTGCTTGCATTGAATAGCGGCATCGCCTGTGGCGCGGAGGTCATTTTAATTCCTGAGTCTAAAGAGCAGCATGAAGAGCTGGCAAAGTTTCTGAGTAAAGGATACAAAAACAAGGAAACCAGCGGTATTATTATAGTCGCGGAAGGAGATGAAACTGGCGGCGCCATGAAAATTGCAGAAAAAGTGCGAACAGAACACCCCGACCTGGATGTACGTGTCTCCATTCTCGGTCATATTCAACGAGGGGGAAGTCCTGCCGCAAAAGATCGCGTTAATGCAACAAGAATAGGCGTTGCAGCTGTTGAAGCGTTGCTGGATGATCAGAAAAGCATCATGATAGGACTCTGCAATGAAAAAATTGTGCAGGTTCCCTTTAATAAAGCAGTGAAGTTAAATCACAGCATTGACCTCAATCTGCTGGAAATTCAAAGATTGATGAATTATTAGGAGTACTTCTACTCCTAACATATTTGTTTGAGGGAACCAGCCTGATTATTTCCCAAGCCTTACTTCCTCTTATAACTTACAGGAGCTGTTCTTGCCCGGCTTTTCATTGCAGGAACAACTCCCGCCTGTCGAAATTTTCAGTACTGTATAAAGCGGACAAAACCCTATAAACGAGGTTAAAAGCGGAACAAGTCCGACAGCACCCCACCACGACTGATTGATAATACCTAAAACAATAACAGCAATCCCGATAACGATCCGGATCATTTTATCTATTTGCCCGACATTTTTTTGCATGAGCCTGATTTATTTAAATGGTGAATGATATTGAATGATAATAAACAGACAATTACAAAATCAATAATACAACATCACCCATTGATATACAATTCATTTAAACACAATACAGCACTTCTCGACAGGAAATCCTTATTAACAATTGCTAATAACAAGGCTTTCGATCAAGCGGAATTATTCACAATTGTTACCTGATATTCACAAAAGAGACTCTATCAATATTATTACTATCCGCACTTATTCGACGGAATTAGGCAGATAAACCAACACCTCGCAATAATCAATTAACCTATAATTATATAATAACTTATAGGTATTTTCTGTTATGGGTAAAATACCGTTTCGATCAATAATTTGGTCATGGATTGATTATTTAAGTACATTTAAGTGATGTGTATAATTGGAACGGAACGTTTGACTAATTTAATGACCGATTTAGCCATGAAACGATTATTATTTATACTTGCCATGGGTCTGCTGTTTAATTCAACAGCACAAGCAACAACAGGCACTTTGAATGGAAAAGCAATTTTTGACAAGAACTGCAGTGTCTGTCATTCCGTTATGCCACCACCAAAATCCGCACCTCCTATTACTCCTCTCGCTTCTCACTATCATCAGAAATACTCCACAAAAAAAGATGGTGTTAATCATCTGGCAGCATACCTGAAGTCGCCAAACAAGGATAAAGCGATTGATCCCCAAGCCATCACAAGATTTGGCCTTATGCCAGCTCAAGCGCTGCCGGATGCAGAATTGAGAGCTGTTGCGGAATGGGTATGGGATCAGTACAACCCGAATATGGGGATGGGCAGAGGAATGGGAATGGGTCAGGGACAGGGTCAAGGGATGGGAATGGGCCGAGGTCGGGGAATGAATCAATAATAGAGGCTTGACTGGCAGTTGCATGAAAAGCTTATTGTCTATCACCATAGCCGTGCTGTTCAGTCCTGCGGCAAATGCAGCTACAAGCACTGAACAGCACGCAAGCTTCGGTGCAAGATGGGCAATAAGGAGGCTTCAGCTGTCTTGTATCGGCATATTAATCGTATATTTGCGATAAACTAATGCGAACAAAAAGCAAATAACACCGTTGAAGTCTCTCCCTACTACAGCCACGGAAATGATAGAAAAAGGGGTATTGCTTGTTGATGCGCCCCTTTGAATGCTGCTGATAAGTGGGGGGTCTTATTGAAACCAGGAAACCAATAATGAATACTATCGACCAAAAGAGTTCCCTATCGTCTGGTACACTTACTTCTTTCGTAACAGTTGCTGCAGCAGCTTTCTTCTGGGTTCTGCTGTACAGCAATCTTGAATGGTTTGCGGCGCTCACTCTTCAGTTTGCAGGAATAACAAGATTAAGCCGGTTCGGCGAGGCCTTCTACTTTTTTATCTATGAGGTGCCAAAGGTGCTGCTGCTGCTTACGGGAGTTGTATTTGTGATGGGAGTGGTGCACACTTTCGTTTCGCCAGAACGGACTCGGGCCATGCTCTCGGGACGCCGTATCGGGGTCGGGAACGTTATGGCTGCAAGTCTGGGAATTGTGACACCTTTTTGCTCCTGCTCGGCTGTGCCGCTTTTTATCGGTTTTCTGCAGGCAGGGGTGCCCCTCGGTGTAACATTCTCATTCCTGATTTCAGCACCGATGATTAATGAGGTGGCCCTTGCGCTCCTTTTCGGGATGTTCGGATGGAAGGTTGCCCTGCTCTATATGGGGATGGGGCTCATGATTGCGATTTTTGCCGGGCTGGTAATCGGCAAGCTCAGTATGGAGCGCTATCTGGAAGATTGGGTACAGAAACTGCAGGAGAATACTGTTTCTGCCGAAGTGGATGGCGAAGTGATGGGATGGACGCTGCGTTTGAATGAAGGGTGGCGTCATGTTCGCGAAATAGTCGGTAAGGTCTGGCTCTATATCGTGCTCGGGGTTGGACTCGGGGCGGGAATTCATGGCTATGTACCTGAAAACTTTATGGCCTCGCTGATGGGTAAAAGTGTATGGTGGTCCGTCCCGGTTGCCGTGCTGATTGGGGTTCCGATGTATTCGAATGCAGCCGGTATTCTTCCAGTCGTTCAGGCCTTGCTCGGTAAAGGTGCCGCTCTCGGCACGGTTATGGCTTTCATGATGAGCGTCATTGCGCTTTCTGCACCCGAAATGATCATCCTGCGCAAGGTGCTTAAGCCCAAACTCATTGCTGTTTTTGCTGGCGTTGTTGCTACGGGAATCATGCTGGTTGGCTATGTGTTTAATCTCGTATTGTGAATTGTCCTCATTAAAAAAAACGGCAGCAGATTCCATAGCACCTTTTTAACCAGGCAGTGTGCAGAGTGCCGGAATATTTTTTATATCATTTTTATCAGTTCAGGTTACAGCATGAAAACTATCAGAGCATTGTGTTTGATGACCGTGGTATCGGCGCTTATGTGGGGTTCCTCAACATTTGCCCAGGACCGTCAGGTTAAATCATTGACCACAATACAGCCTCAGGTGACTTTTGTTGAGCTTGGCTCGAAAAGCTGCACTCCATGTCGATTAATGCAACCGGTCATGCGCGCTGTTGAAAGCAAATTCGGCCGGCAGCTAAAAGTTGTTTTTTTTGACGTATCAACTAAGGAACAACGACGATACGCTGATGTGTATTCCATCCGGATTATTCCAACACAGGTTTTTTTAAATAATGCGGGTAAGGAGTTCTTCCGTCATGAGGGATTCTTCTCTGAAGAAGAGATCACCAAGCTCCTGAAAAGTCAAGGGCTGATATTGACGGGAAAAAATTAGCCCATGCTTGAAACCCTTTTTTCAGAACTGACCATTGCGGCAGGGCAAAGTTTCCGGATTGCACTGTTTGCCTCATTCTTCTGGGGGATACTGAGTGTTCTTCTCAGCCCCTGCCATCTTTCAGGCATTCCCCTGATTATCGGCTATATCAGCAGCCATGGCCGCATAAAAGTAAAACGAACAGTTGTCCTCTCTCTTTTATTTGCGTCCGGCAGTTTGTTCACGATAGCAGTAATCGGAGTGATAACGGCCTCAATGGGCAGGATGCTCGGGGTTACAGGTGTGTGGGGTAGAAACGTTATTGCAGGTGTGTTTATACTGATGGGACTTTATCTTATGGATCTTATTCACTTGAAGTGGAAAGGGATTCCATTGGCAGATGAACAGCGTGGGGGCCTTTGGGGGGCTTTTGTGTTAGGACTTCTGTTTGGTATAGGTCTTGGTCCATGCACCTTCGCTTTTCTTGCACCAGTGCTTGGTGCGGTGTTCAGCATCGCCGCAAACAGCTGGCTTAAAGCTGTCCTGCTCATAGCTGCATTTGGAACAGGTCATGCCGCCGTCATTGCGGTTGCCGGTTCGATGACGAATGTGGTTCAATATTACCTAACCTGGTCAGGCAAGTCCGGCGCCATGGTTTACGTCAAACGCTCCTTCGGTGTTATACTGGTTTTCTTCGGACTATATTTTATCTACACCACTCTTTGAATTCTAACTTCGCAAGCAAAACTATTGTCTGAAGCAGCATGAAACGCTGAATACCATGATAATTGGATAAAATATTTGGATATCAACACCAATAGTGAGTAATTGATTACTATCTTTTAAGAAAACCACAGCATTGCATGAAAAAGGTAAAAAACAATCTGCCAGCAGAACAACGACGAGCTGTTACTGTTGAGGTGGTTATTCAGTTGGCAGCTGAGAAGAACCCGTCTACGATTACGACAGCGGAGATTGCTGGCCGGATGAATTTGACGCAGGGAGCATTATTCAGGCATTTCCCTACAAAAGATACACTATGGCAGTCCGTGATGGAATGGATTTCCGTTCGGCTTCTCGGTGATGTAGACGAGGTAATTGGCAAAGCGAACTCGCCAATGGAAGCTCTTGAGCTGATGTTTATGACTCATATACATTTTGCAGCACAGCATCCCGGAGCACCGAGAATGATGTTTGCAGAACTCCAGCGGCCAGATAAATCCGCTGCAAAAAGGGTTGCACACACTATGCTTACCCATTATGGTGAAAGGCTATGTAAAATATTGGAAAATGCAATGGCAGCGGGAGATGTTGACAAAAATCTTGATGTGTCAGCAGCTTCGGTGATGTTTATCGGGATAGTACAGGGTTTGGTGATGCAATCTCTTATTGCTGGAGACACGTCATTGATGCTCAGCAATGCCAAACCGGTATTTGCACTTTACTGTAAGGCAATTAATAACAGTGACCTATGACATTCAAAAACATCAATAAAAAAATGCTGGGGATGCTTGCCGTTCTGGTTCCTCTGCTTCTGCTTTTTATCTATGTGGCAGTGCGATCAGGCCCTCTTGCCCCGGTACCGGTAACGGTAACAGTGGTTGAAAAAAAACAGATATGCCCAGTATTGTTCGGTATCGGTTCCCTTGAAGCACGCTACACCTATCGAATCGGCTCAGTAGCTTCAGGAAGGGTTAAGGCAGTCAATGTGGATGTCGGGGATGTTGTTCATGCTGGCCAGATTCTTGGTGAAATAGACCCTGTTGATCTTGATGAGCACCTGAGTGCTCAAATTTCAGGCATCAAACGCTCCGAGGCAACACTAAAGTCTGCAGAGGCATTGCTTCAGGAGGCGTTAGCAAAAAAAGAGTTTACAGCAGGACAAGAAAAACGTTACGGATTACTGCAGCAAGCGCGTGCAGCAAGTGCCGAAAGTGTTGAGGCAAAGCATCAGGAGGCAGCAATTGCAAGCTCGTCTTTATCGGCTGCAAAGGCCGGTGTCAATGCTGCACGTCATGAACTTGCATCCCTGAAAGCTAACTACCTGGGGATGGTGAAGCAGAGAGATAACCTAAAGCTTATTGCACCGGTTGATGGCCTGGTAACAAGCCGTGCGGCTGAAACGGGTAACACCGTTTTAGCAGGTCAGACGATTATTGAGATGATAAACCCTAAAAGTCTCTGGATCAATGTTCGTTTTGACCAACTGCAAACCGCTGGTATGAAAGCAGGTCTTTCAGCACAAATAGCTCTCCGCTCTCAGTCAAGCAGAACTTTTCCCGGTTCTGTTCAAAGGGTTGAGCCTCTTGCCGACAGGATAACGGAAGAAACTCTTGCAAAAGTTGTTTTCACCTCTTTACCCTTACCAATACCTCCGGTTGGAGAACTCTGTGAAGTGAGTGTTTTACTGCCACCGCTTCCTGCAGTTCCAGTAGTGCCCAATGCAAGCATACACCACATCGATGGTGTACTTGGCATCTGGACTGTTGAGAATGCTAAACTGCATTTTGTCCCTGTTCGAACAGGGGCTACTGATCAAGCTGGAAATATCCAGGTTCTTAGTGGATTACAAAGCGGGGCAACGGTTGTGGTCTATAGCAAAAGTGCCCTACATGCCGGAAGCCGTATCACAATTTTAAAAAATAACCGGAAAGGGATTCCATTATGATCAGTCTTGCCGGGCGTGATATCATGCATGGATGGGGCCGGTTTCTCCTGACCGGAGTCGGTCTTGGCCTATTGATCGGTGTGACGCTGAGTATGGCCGGCATCTACCGGGGAATGGTTGAAGACGCTGACGTCCTGCTGAAAAACAGCGGGGCTGATCTCTGGGTTGTGCAGCAGGGGACGCTTGGACCTTACGCAGAGCCTTCCAGCATCTATGAGGACACCTATCAGGGTATTTCCGGGATGCAAGGGGTAGCCAAAGCTGCTAATATTACCTACCTCACCATGCAGGTGCGTGATAATATCCGAGAAATGCGGGTTATGGTGGTTGGTGTGGTGCCGGGTGGACCGGGTGAACCTGGACAGCCGGACTATCTCGTCGCCGGTCGTCACATTACGGCAAGCCATTATGAAGCTGTTGCTGATATAAAGGCAGGATTTGGCTTAGGAGATATTATTACCATCCGCCGTAACCGCTTCAGGATTGTCGGGCTTTCGCGGCGAATGGTCTCTTCTGGTGGCGACCCTATGGTATTTATTCCATTGAAAGATGCTCAGGAAGCCCAGTTCCTTAAGGATAATGATGCGCTTCTCCAGCAGCGGCGGCGCACAACTGATAATCCTCTCTTTAACCGGCCAGGCGTTCCAGGGTTGCTTGATGCCATTATTGCCTCACAGACCACAAATATGTATGTCAATGCTGTTCTTGTGCAACTCAAACCTGGATATCGCCCGGAAGTTGTCGCAAAAACTATTCAGCGATGGAAGCAACTTCAAGTCTATACGCAGCCGCAAATGAGATCAATCCTTGTCGACAAGCTAATTGCAACATCAGCGAAGCAAATAGGGATGTTTTTAGTCATTCTTTCCATAGTAAGTGCTGCAATTGTAGCCTTTATCATCTATACAATGACGATGGCAAAGATCAGGGAAATAGCGGTTTTGAAACTGATAGGTACAAAAAATCGGGTAATCGCCAGTATGATTGTTCAACAGGCTTTAGGGCTTGGGGCAATCGGATTTGTCGTTGGCAAGATAATCGCGACACTCTGGGCTCCTTATTTTCCCAGATACGTTCTTCTTGAACCAGGTGATGCCATCAAAGGGTTTATCGCTGTTATGGTGATCTCTGTATTGGCGAGCACACTTGCCATTGCAGCGGCGCTGAGGATCGATCCCGCTGAAGCCATAGGAGGTTGACGTGATGACAAAAGGTATTGTGATTGAGGGGTTAAAAAAGAGGTATGGAACAGGTGATACCTTGGTGGATGCGCTGAAGGGGGTTGACATGCAGGTTGCTCCCGGTGAAGTTGTAGGGCTTATCGGTCCTTCAGGATCAGGGAAAAGTACGTTATTGAAATGCCTGGGGGCAGTAATAGAACCATCGTCGGGTCGTATGAGGCTGGGTAATGAAATAATCTATGATGATCAATGGAAAATACCTGACCTGCGAGCGTTACGCCGGGATAAGATCGGGTTTGTCTTTCAGGCTCCCTATCTGATTCCCTTTCTTGATGTGATCGACAATGTAGCATTACTGCCGATGCTGGCCGGCGAGCGTAACAGCATTGCCCGTAAACGAGCCGTTGAGCTTCTTGAGGCATTGGATGTCGGACACCGGTCTAAAGCCATGCCGTCACAGCTTTCCGGTGGTGAACAACAGCGGGTAGCTATAGCCAGAGCCCTCGTTAACCGCCCTCCAGTAATCCTGGCCGATGAACCGACAGCTCCGCTCGACAGTGAGCGAGCACTTGCAGTGATCGGCATCCTTAATGAGATGGCAAGACAGTATGAAACGGCCATTATCATCGTAACCCATGACGAAAAAATCATTCCGACCTTTAAACGAATCTATCATATTCGGGATGGCCGTACTCATGAAGAGGTTGGAGAAGGAAAATCATCCGGCGAATTGATTAAAATTGATAAGCGATGAAAAAAACAAGAACACGGCTGCTCACTTTTCTTATTATGTTGGCGGGATGCAGTGCAGGTCCTGATTTTGTCCGGCCGGATCCTCCAAAGAGCAGTGGATACAGCTTAAGAATCAAACCAGCTCAGCTTGACGCAGAAAAGATAACCGTGGGTGATGCCCAGACAGTTATTCAGGGCAACGTTTCGGCTTCGTGGTGGGAGGAGTTCAGGTCTCCGAAACTGAACAATATGATTACGCAGGCGTTGGAAAAAAGCCCAACCCTCGAAGCCGCAAAGGCGACACTGCATCAAGCCGAGTATCTGTATAAGGCAAAAGGGGGCTCAACCCTTTATCCCCGTATTGACGCTACCCTTGGAGCGCAGCGTCAAGAAATCAATGGAAGTAAAAATGGTCAGATTGGAGGTGAAAACACCTTTAATCTTCTCAACGCTTCGCTCAGTGCAGGTTACTCATTTGATCTTTCGGGAAGCAACCGCAGACAGCTAGAATCCCTGGCAGCCAAAGCAGGCTATTATCGCTTTCAGATGGAAGGTGCCCGCTTAACACTTGCCGCTGATATTGCCACAACAGCAATACGTCAGGCGCAGCTATCCAGCCAGATAACCATTCTGGAAAAAGTCTTGGCCGTACGCATTGAGCAACTTGCGATAACCCGTGAACGCCTCAGACTTGGCAATGCTTCTCCTCAAGAAGTACTCGCAATGCAAGCTTTGGCAGAACAAACCAGAGCAGGAATTCCTGTCCTGCGCAATCAACTCGACCAAACCACACACCTCCTTGCTCTGCTCACGGGTCAGACACCGGACACTGCAAGCTTACCCTCTTTTGCTTTACAGGATTTTACCCTGCCTCTTTCTCTTCCGCTCAGAGTTCCATCCGAGCTGGTTCGGGTACGACCGGATATTCAGGCATCGGAAGCTCTTATGAGAGCCGCAAATGCAGATTATGGTGCTGCTGCTGCAAAATCTTTTCCTCAGATAACACTGACTGCTACTCTTGGTTCACAAGCCCTGTCAGCAGCAACTTTGTTTGGAACCGGCTCACTGGTTTGGGGTGTTGCCGGACAGCTCGTCCAGCCGATTGTTAACAATGGGCTCAGTCAAGAAAGAGATGCTGCTAAAGCAGGATTTGATGCGGCATCAGCAAACTACCGGCAGACTGTACTCAAAGGATTACGCGAAGTAGCAGATGTTCTCACTGCACTTGATAACAATAAGCAAATACTCTCGGGTTATACCGGAGCAGATGCAGCGGCACAGGAACAGTTGATGATCACTGGAAGCCGATACACGCTTGGTTCGGCATCCTATCTGGAGTTACTGCAGGCTCAAAGTGAGTCAGAACAATATCGGCTTGAGTTGATAGCTTCAGAGGCACGTCGCTTGTCGGACAGTGTTGCGTTTTATCAGGCAATGGGTGGCGGAAATAAATAAAACAGTTATGCATGATTTTTCTGAAAAGATCGTCATACCCAATGGAGTACTTTTTTCGAAAATGCTCATTGCAAAACAAACGCAATGCTCTCTTTAGACTTATTTAACCTATTGAATCATGAAACATCTCTTGTTTTTAATTGCAATGGGTTGGCTGGTGAACACTCAGGTTTATGCTGCTGAAAGCACTGTTCAACTGGCAGCAATTGATCATAGCCGGTTGAGTGCTTCAGCGCAGTGCATTCGATGCCATAAACGGGACCAGCCGGATGACAATCTACACCGCAGGACTCAGGCAAATTGCTCCACATGCCACACTACCAGACAATGGACACCAACAATCACAGAACCATGAAAAAATCATTCAATTGGCGGGTATTTATAAGCTTCGGGCTTTTCATAGCATTAGTAATGATGCTTGTTTCAGGAGTGATCCTTTATATCTCCCCTCCCGGAAGAGTGGCCAACTGGACTGACTGGAGAATGATCGGGCTGACAAAAAGAGGATGGCAACAACAGCATATAATCTTCGGGTTTGCCTTTTTAATACTTTCTCTTTTTCACCTGTTTGTTATCAACTGGAAAGCATTTTTCTCCTATCTGAAATCAAAGACAACCGAGGGAGTGAAAAGCCCAGCAGAACTGCTCACCATCATAATTCTTTCTGCTTTATTCGGAGTAGGGACATACTATGGAGTCCAGCCTTTCTCGGCAGTCATAAAGTTTGGCAATGCAATTTCCGACTCATGGGAACGTCAGGAAAAGCAGGCTCCGGTGCCACATGCAGAACTCATGACCCTTACGCAGCTTGCTGAGCAACCCGGGCTGGGCAGAGAGCCTGCAGCCTTAAAAACAAAGCTGGAAAAAGCAGGATTAAAAGTTGCTTCCGAAGAACAAACCCTGGCTGAAATAGCAACCGCAAATGGAAAGACTGCTGAGCAAGTCTATGAAGTTATTGCTCCGGCAAAAAAAGAGGGGCACAAGTTACAGGGGCAGGGTTTCGGAAAAAAAACATTGCAGGATATAGCCGACGAGGGTGGAGTTTCATCGGCTTCTCTACAGCTTGCACTCCACCAGAAAGGCATTGAAGCGAAAATCGATACCCCGTTGAAATCAATTGCTGAAAACAACAAAATTGAAATGAACGAGCTACGAAAAATACTGGAAACAATGATCAGCCGGTAAAGGGGAAAAAAAACATCCGGACTGCTCTGAAGAAAAATGAACCCGACAACATTTTTCATCGGCAACCCGGATGTGCGGAGGAAGAAAAGAGGACAGAACAATACTGAGGCGATGACAAGATTCGAACTTGTGAAAAAGAGTTTTGCAGACCCTTGGCTTAGACCACTCACCCACATCGCCTAAAAAAAACATCCGGGCAGCACTAAATTAAGATGCACACACACACCCGTAAAGCCCCCACATGACTTTACAACTACTGCCCGGATGCCGGAGAATGGAACGTTAGAAGCTCACCGTTGCATAGAGTTCAGTACGGAACAAGCTGTTGTCTGCTGTTCCAGCAGCATTTTTCGCACTGCTTGCACGATACCTGATTGTCGGCTGCAGGGAGAAAGTGCCTTTATTTGATTGCTGCACCTTTATGACATACTGAGCCCAGACAAAGGTATTGGTGTAGTCGGTCTTACCGGCATTGTCAGTAGTGCTGTTGTAATCGACCCAGGCAAGAACCGGACCGGATTCACCTTTGACTCTGAAAATGTAACCGCTGTAATCACTGCCGGTTGTTTTGTTTGCAGAATAGAATCCGCTGAGAGAAATTTTGGATTTCCCTGCAGGAATGAAGGCCTGACTGCCAAAGGTGTATGGAGCGCGACCATCGGCAAGATGAGTCAAGGTAAAATAGGCCTGCGGGACAATAGTTAGATCACCAATACTGGCTTTGTAGTTAGCAGTGAAACCGTAACCATCATTGAAAAGCCCTTTATCAGCAGTGGTTGTTGAAATGTTGTCAAAATTAACAATAACAGCATTCAGCTCACCGTCACCGATCTTTGTGCCATAATTGAAACCTAACAGACGATCAAAGTGATTTGTGGAAATCGGGGTATCAACCGGGTAGAGTTTTGAACCTTGAGGGCCGGTACCTGGAATTGCATAAAGAGTAAGATCCAGAATAGGGTTGTCTAAACTACCAAGTGGTATACGGCCGAGAACCCAATGGCTGCTTTCATCGCCATGGCCAAAGTAAAACTGAGAAGCAGCTATTGAATATTGTTCAGTGTTGTTAGCAGTTGCTCCAGTAGTCCCTAAACCACGCCAGCCGCCAGCAACAGTTTCATCCTGAAACAATGCTTTAAGGAAAAAGCCTTCGCCAAGATCAGCAGAAGGTTTCAGACGTACACGATACTGGAGATACTGGTCTTCAGTAGAGGCTTTAACATTTGCAGCAGAAGTTGTATTACCAAAATCGTCCCTAAGACGAAAACCAACTTCGCCATTGATTGTCACATCAGCCGACGCTGGTGCAGCGTATGATAAAACTGCGAACATCGCAGCAAGTGAGAACATCTTTTTCATTTACTTTACTCCTATTTATTGGTTGTTGTGTAGTGTTGTTATGCGTTCAGGTAAAAAATAATTCATTAAAAAAGCCGGCTCTGATACTGAAAGCCGGCTTTGAAATATTCCGCCCCAATCATCAGGGCATCAATGTCATTAATCCGGTATTCGGTCAGCCTCCATCAAGGGACAACAACAGCTTGAGGAACTGTTGATAAAGGCGTTATTGAGTGAGCTTAGAGAATTCATAAGAGCATTAATTCGTTATCGATTGTAATCAATGAGGCGTTTATCTTGTTTATTTGCAAGCATATACCGTAAAAATACCATGAATATGGTACAGAAAACGGGCATATTCTGCTGAATTCAAGGGGGAAAAAGGCGATAGGTGGTTGGCAATCAGGAGGAAAACTTGTCTTCTGATTACTGCCTGGAGTTCATAGCAGTTTCAAAAAAAGAATCGTTATATTCAGTACTGAATAAGGGATTAAATTAAGGCCTTAAAAAGACTATCTTTATGAAAACCATTCATATCTCAAGCGATATCATCCCTCTGGGTGAGTTCAAGGCGGGAATATCTTCCTGCTTGAAAAAGGTTCAGGCTACTGGCCAGCCTTTGATCATTACCCAAAATGGCCGGCCGGCGGGAGTGCTTCTTTCGCCTGCCGAATATGATGCACTGACGTATCGCAAACAATTTACTGAGTCAGTTGAACGGGGGCTTGCTGCTGCTGAATCAGGGGACGTGTATGGCACAGAAGAGGTGAGAACGATGCTTGCCAAGAAAAAAAAGCTATAGCGGAATTGTGTTGAAGGAGATTACCGAATAATGGCTTGATTTTTCTTCTTTTTTTCGTCATAGAACAGTCGCGACCATTAACTATCTTTCTATTTATTACCCGATTTTTCGCTACAGGAAAATATGAAGAGGATTAAGGAAAAATGAGAATTTATGTCGATACATCGGTTTTTGGCGGGGTGTTTGATAAAGAGTTTGCTGAACCGACAAAACATTTTTTTTTGCAAGTAGATGCTGGTCGGTTTTCTATTGTCACCTCTGCTATTGTTGAAGCAGAGATAGAACCTGCGCCCGAGACAATCAGGGACTTTTTTACCCGCTATGAAACCGTCGCAGAAATTGCAACAATTACCCAAGAAATGCTTAATCTTCGGCAACAGTATATCAACTCAGGTGTTGTTACTCCAAAGTCCGCTGAAGATGCTTTGCATGTTGCAATTGCTACTGTTACGCAATGCAACCTTATTGTAAGTTGGAATTTCAAGCATATTGTCCATTTCGACAAAATTCCAAAATATAATGCGGTAAATACACTTAACGGCTACGGCCAGATTGGGATATATTCCCCGATGGAGGTTATTAATTATGACAGTGATGATTCGTGAACCTGAATGTGTCATATTGAAGCGACGTGGTGCTGAGCATGTTGCAAAATTAATTGCGAACATGACGCAACAAGAGCAACTGGAGTTTTGGCAGAAACGTACAAAAGCCATGTTAGTTCGCCAAAAGGAATCACAAAAGAAGAAACCAATTACCCAGAAGACACAACGTGTTTGATATTGTGCCTGTGTTTACGGATTTATCTGATAGTCCGAGGGCTAATCTCAATCAATGTTGAGGC
Organism: uncultured Chlorobiaceae bacterium; assembly: GCA_903895195.1. Taxonomy (GTDB): domain Bacteria; phylum Bacteroidota; class Chlorobiia; order Chlorobiales; family Chlorobiaceae; genus Chlorobium. The sequence goes on along the minus strand of CAITSZ010000037.1, from coordinate 70,849 downwards.
TTTTGGCATGAGAGCGTAACTTTAGTAAACGCTCACCGGCTGCATTGAGGGTTTCGGGCTGTTTGGCAAAATGAAACCTTATCAGGTTGTGAACGGGTTCACGGAAAAAACTTGATCCCGGAACTGCCGCAACTCCTACCTTGCGTGCCAGCCATTCACAGAATGCGAGGTCGTCGGTTACCTTAAACTCGCTGACGTCAACCATCACATAGTAAGCTCCCTGGGGCCTTGTATAGGAGAGTCCTGCCTTATCAAGCCAACTGAGAAAAATATCCCTTTTAGCGGTGTAACTCACCTGAAGCTCCCTGTAATAGGAGTCGGGAAACTCAAGTGCGGTAACAGCTGCCTCCTGAAGAGGAGCTGCCGCGCCTACGGTTAAGAAGTCGTGCACCTTGCGGATAGCATCAATAACCTGAGGGGCAGCTACGACCGTACCAAGGCGCCAACCAGTGATTGAGTAGGTTTTGGAAAGCGAACTGCAGGTAATCGTCCGCTCAAACATACCGGGCAACGTTGCTATGCTTATATGCACGTTCGGAGCGTACACGATATGCTCATAGACCTCATCTGTAATGACAAACGCATCAAACTCACAGGCAAGAGCTGCAATGAGTTCCAATTCACTCCTTGTAAACACTTTACCTGTCGGGTTGCCAGGATTGCAGAGAATCAAGGCTTTAGGGCGATGCTGCTCAAAAGTCTGCCTTAGCTCCAAAGGATCAAAAGTAAAGTCGGGTGGACGCAATGGAACATAGACCGGAATGGCTCCGGTCAGGATGGTGTCGGCAGTATAATTTTCATAGAAGGGAGAGAAGATCACAACCTTGTCGCCCGGATTGCAGGCGGTCATCATGGAGGCCATCATAGCCTCCGTACTGCCGCAGGTGACAACCACATTGGTTTCGGGGTCAATTGGAACACCCATGAATCGTGATTGTTTGCGGGCAAAAGCCTTCCGGAAATTCGGCGCGCCCCACGTCACCGCGTACTGATGGGGCCCCTCTCTCCCTGCTTTTTCAGCGGCGGCAAGCAGTGCTTCCGGAGGATTGAAATCAGGGAACCCCTGTGAGAGATTTACAGCACCACAGGAGTTTGCCACACGGGTCATTCTCCGTATGATGGATTCTGTAAAATGGCTTGTGCGATGACTTGTTTGGGGCACGTCTCTATTGTTGAGCGTTATAGTTGTGAGCTGCAGAGTGTATTTTACAATGGCTTATAAATTACGACCTTCAGTGAATAAGCGCTTGTAATAAAATCCACTGGTGTAGAGTGCAGCTGCAGGATTGTGAGCAAGCAGACGGTCTTTGGCAATGAGCGTTGTAACCGGAGCATCTGAATATTTGATAAAGAGAGAATCGTGCCCGACACACAAGCCGACAATGACATTCAGATCTGTTTTCTGTGCATTCAATAGTCGAGCCTGCAGGATGGGATTACACATGGATTCATGACTCCCCTTCTGAATTTTAAAGTCATCTTCGATGCCGATTTCACTCTTATCCACAGCACCAATTTTGCAAATAACGGAGTATGGCTCCAGTCCATTTACTTTCAATACTTTAACAAGAATTCTGGCCTCTTCTGAAAGACCGATACAGGTTGCAAGCCCGATTTTTTTTGCGCCTATACGATTGGCAAACGCAATAGTCTCCTCGACACGCGTCAGCTGCCCATAATAGGTACCCTCAACCTCAGCGGATGCCCTTGCTATTCTGGCATCAATATCATCACCACGGTATTGGCTGGTAATACCATCAAGCTCAGCCGGCTCAACTGCTTCGGTCAGACAGAAATCAGGATAGTTCTTCTCCTCCCTGTAACAATTCGGCACACCGCAATCCGAACAGCTTAGTTCTTTCTGGCCTTTATCCTTTTGATGTTTCTTTGATGCCATAACGATAATCTTTAATGATGGAGATCAAAAACTGAATAGATACAATATCCAACTTGTTCCGATCATTATAAATACCGTAACCGTAGCTTTTTTGTGGGAAAGAATTATTGAAAAGTCTGGAGTAAAAAAAGCCATCTCGAAAAAAGGGATGGCTCTTTTGGTTTAACCTCTCTATGAATTATGAAATGACGTCAAGAAATGCGATACTAATGCCGAACAATGAATGACGTTTTTTTTTGCTTAACCCCTTTTTATTACTACTTCTAACCAGAAATCATATACTTATGGCACATCGTATTACCGATACTTGCATATTTTGCGGAGCCTGTGAACCGGAATGTCCGGTAACTGCTATTTCTCCAGGAGAGGATAGCTATGTCATCAATGAAACTCTCTGTGTCGACTGTGTCGGTCATCATGATCAACCAGCATGTGTTGACGTATGCCCCGGAGAGAGCATTGTAAAGGTGTAGATCAACAATACCAGTCGGTAACTACACCGAACCTTCTAAGCATCAGTATTGTCGGACACAATGTCAAGCATTATCCTTCGACAACACTGGTGCTTTTCGTGTTTTAAATATAAAAAGGGAGTGTGATGTTGTTTCAGCCATGGGAAATGGCTTCTTTTTCTTGATAAAGCTCACGAACTTTTTTTGCCTGCAATCGCTGCCCTTTGCTGTCCAGTTCAAAATGCACTTCAGCATCCTGCTTGAGGATCTTGAAGCGATGATGTGAATCAATGTTTGAATAGTGAACAAAGATGTCTTCTCCCCCGTCGGGATTGACGATAAAACCATAGCCTTTTTTATCGTTGAACCATTTGACTTTGCTTTGTGCCATAGCTCATACTGTTTAGTTATCTGGAGATCATTGAGCAATCCGCTTTTTCACAACTAAAAGTCATCAATAATAACCGGTTTCGAAATACCGCTTATACGGCATTTTTTATCCCGTAATTCGATTATGTATTTCAGATTTCCGAGAAACTCAGGCTTAGTCAGTACACCTGAGCAGCTGTACCCTGTTTGCGGTATTTTTATGGTATATGCTTGGAAACAGCAACAAGATTGAGCTTTATTCAGCATTGATTCATCAAACACTTAGACAAGGAGCTCTTAATGAAGCATGGCTGGATAAAAAAAAGTATGGTTTTCGGTGCATTTTTTCTTGCCTCAGGACTCCCGGGCATTGTGGCCGAGGGCGCAGGAAATGTTACGCTGCTGAATGTATCGTATGACCCTACGAGGGAGCTTTATCAGAGTGAAAATGCAGCTTTTGCAAAGTACTGGCTTCAGAAAACCGGTCAGGCTGTGACAATCAATCAGTCTCACGGCGGTTCCGGCAAACAGGCTCGAGCCATTATTGACGGACTTGAAGCCGATGTGGTAACACTTGCTCTTGCCAATGATATTGATGCCATTGCGGACAGCAAACTGCTCGATCCTAACTGGCAGAAAAAATTACCCAATAACAGCACTCCATATACCTCGACGATCGTTTTTGTTGTTCGAAAAGGAAATCCGAAACAGATAAAGAGCTGGGATGATGTTGCAAAACCGGGTGTAGCTGCGATCACACCAAACCCGAAAACCGGAGGCGGGGCCCGCTGGGTCTATTTGGCGGCATGGGGTTACAAACAAAAACAGACAGGTTCAACTGAGCAGGCTAAAAAGTTTGTCAAGGCTTTATATAAAAATGTTCCGGTTCTTGACACTGGAGCCAGGGGTTCAACCCTGACATTCACACAGCGGGGAATTGGCGATGTTCTTCTGGCATGGGAAAATGAGGCTCACCTTATTCTTAAAGAGTTTGCATCGGATCAGTATGAAATCGTTCTCCCCCCTGTCAGCATTCTGGCAGAACCGCCTGTAGCTATCGTCGATAAAAACGTTGATAAACATGGCACCCGCAAGGTAGCTGAAGCCTATCTGAACTTCCTTTATACTCCGGAAGCGCAGGATATTATCGCAAAAAACTCCTATCGGCCAAGAAATGCTGCTGCGCTGAAAAAGTATGCAGCAAACTTCCCTAAGATCAAGCTCTTTACTCTTAAGGAAGTATTCGGGAACTGGCGCAGTGCACAGAAAATACACTTCAGTGACGGTGGGGTTTTCGATCAGATTACTACTCCCTGAACAATGAGATCGGGAGACGCATTGGATAAGCCGGCCTTTACCAGACCATGAGAGCCTGCATCTTTTCGAGCAACTCGCTTTTGCTGATTGGTTTGGTAATGAAGTCATCGCAGCCTGCTTCTCTGGCTTTATCCCTGTCCTCTTTTGAGGTAAATGCTGACTGGGCAATAACCGGCAGGTCTGGACGCTCATGTTTGATCAGCCTTGTTGCCTCATAGCCATTCATGACGGGCATCTTGATGTCCATAAGCACCAGATTGATTTCCGGGTGATGCCGAACAAGCTCTACAGCTTCCCAACCGTTTTCGGCACAGTGAATGCAGAAGTTTTCGTCTTTAAAGTTCCTTTTAAGCAAAAGGGTGCTCATCGGGTCATCTTCGGCTATAAGAATGCAGAGTGCGTGGCTATGTAGTGCTGAGTGCCGAGTACTGAGTTCTCGTGTTGAAAAGCGGAGGTCTCAAGAATATGGACCGGGTTATAGGGCAGGGTAAATGAAAAGGTGGCACCTGCACCATCGGTTGACTCAACCTGGATTTTGCCGCCAAGGAGTTTAACGAATGAATGCGAAATACTCAATCCAAGTCCGGCACCTTCGTAGCCTCTGGTCAAGGAGTTGTCAACCTGATGAAAGCGGTCAAAAACCTTATCCTGATTCTCAACCGGAATACCAATACCTGAGTCGATAACATAAAACTCAAGCATGTTTTCCTTTCTTCTATAGCCGAAATCAACACCACCCTTTATGGTAAATTTCAGGGCATTGTTAATAAGATTTGTCAAAATCTGGGTCAACTTGCCACTGTCGGTTTTAATGATGCTTTCGCTGTCTGAAAGCCCTGTGGTGTAGGTTAAACGCAATCCTTTAGACAGAGCGTTAGGCTTGAAAAAGGCACTCATGTCTTGCAAAAGCTCGTTGAGCGAGGTTTCCGCTATTTCCACTTTTGTCTCTTGGGCATCAATGCGTGAGATATCGATAAGGTCATTAATGAGGTTCAGCATCCGATGCCCGCTTTTCTGTATGAGGTCGATGAACTCTGTAGTTTCTTCACCGGAGAGGTGAGGTTCTTTGAGGAGTTCTGAAAAGCCGAGAATACCATTCATCGGGGTGCGTATTTCGTGACTGATGTTGGCCAGAAACGCTGATTTCACGCGGTCGCTCTCTTCTGCTTTTTCTTTGGCAAGAATCAACTGTTCCAGCATTTTTTTCTGTTCGGTAATATCCTCTTTAACCGCAACGAAATTGGTGATAACACCCTCCGCATTCAGAATGGCCGATATTACAACAGATTCCCAGAAAAGCTCACCGTTTTTCTTTTTATTCTGCCACTCACCACGCCAGATAGAGCCTGACAGGATAGTTTTCCAGAGGTCTTGATATACTGAATCCTGCGTCAGACCCGATTGAAGAATGTGAGGACTTTTGCCTCTCGCTTCTTCTATCGAATACCCGGTGAGCAGTGTAAACCTCGGGTTGACATATTCTATAGTACCACGAGCATCGGTAATGACAACAACAGCTGGACTTTGCTCTACAGCAGCACTCATCTTTTGTAACTGATCGTCAGCCTGCTTTCGTTCGGTAATATCATAGACCATGCCGATCCCTCCGGCAGTGTCATTATCCATATAGAATTGGAAGTGAACCTCACCGACAAAGAAAGAGCCGTTTTGCCTGCGAAACTTTAAGTCAACCGTCCGGGTAGGCAACTGCTGCAACAATGTTTCACTAAAGAGTGAATGAGCTTGTTCAATATCCTCTCCGGACAAATAGTCGGCAAAGGGACGTCCAACCATCTCATGAGGGAGATTACCGAAAAGGTGTTCGGCAGCAGGAGATACATAGGTTAATGTTCCCCTTGAGTCAGTGAGAAACAGCATCTCGGCCATTTGCTCGGTAATGGATCGAAATTTTCTTTCGCTTGATTGTAATGCCTGCTCGGCCTGCTTGCGATCATTGATATCGATATGAGTGCCAAGCACGTGCAATGGCTTTCCATCCGAAGTCCTGCTTATCAAGCTGCCTCGATCAAGAACCCATATCCAGTTACCGTTTTTATGCTTAATTCGGCACTCCTGTTCATAATAGGGCAATTCACCACTAAAAAGCTTTTCTGCCTTGACCATTGACTCTTTGAAATCATCCGGGTGAGCTACATCAACCCATGCCTGAATAGTTACAGGAGCAAATTCTTCAGGGCTGTATCCTATAATTTCAAACCACCTGTCGTTCAGAATCGCTTCACCGGTTTGTACATTCCAGTCCCAGGTACCAATTTGAGCGGCATCAATGGTAGCCTCGTAGCGGGTACTCATTTCCTGTGCTTTTGATTCAGCAAGCTTGCGATCACTGATGTCACGGATCAAGCCGATCATGCCGGAAATATCCTGATCCTGATAATATTGCAGATGAATTTCTGCTTCAAAGAGAGTTTTGTCTTTTCTCTTTAACTTGACTTCGAACATCTGAGAGGATGTTTTTTTCTGCAGGGTGTTCTGGAATACCTTAAAGGCTTCAGGGAGGTCTTCTTCCTGTATGTAGTCGGTAAAGAGGTGACCAAGTACCTCATGCGGCAGATAGCCGAATAGCTGCTCGACAACGGGTGAAACATAGGTTAATTTGCCGACGGAATCAATAAGAAATACTTCATCTGTCATTTGTTCAGTAATCGACCGAAAGTTACGTTCACTCTTGCGCAGTGCATTTTCGGCCTCTTCTTTCTTTTTACGGCTTCGCAATGTTGTGATCCCATAGGCGAGGTTATCAGCAAGTGCCTCGAGCAGCCTTGTTTCTTCGGTATCAAAGGCTTCAGGATTAGGAGAGTAGATAGTCAAGACTCCAAACGCCGCACTCTCAGCTTTGAGCGGCAAGGCCAGAAGCGAAGCAAATCCTTGAAGCAGAGCATCTTCGCGCCAACGAGTAAAAATCGGGTCAGTCGGTATATGATTGACAGCAACTGACTGAGCAGTGCGAATTGCAATTCCTACAGGCCCTCTTCCTTGAGGAACATCAGCCCATGAAAGCTTGTGATGCTGCTTATAACCAGCAACAAACCCTGCCTCGGCGAGTACAGTGACACTTTGTTCCTCATTATGTTCCGCATAGCCAACCCATGCCATCCGATAGCCCCCAACTTCAACCATGCTGTTGCAGACTTGATGCAGCAGTTCCATTTCATCGTTGGAATGAATCAGTGCCAGATTGCAATGGTTGGTTGCCAGGAGTGCCCGGCTCTGCCTGCGCAGTCTGTCCTCTGTTTGCTTTTGAAGGGTAATATCGGTGAGAATGAGCCGGCATGTATTGGAAATTTCATGCAGGGAGGCATCAAGGCGAACAGTGCGACCAGAGAGAGTTTGCTGAGGTGCCTCCTGCCGGGCAGTCCCGGTAACAAGCATAACCTCATCGTACCCGTTCATTCTGCCTTTAAACACTTTATCGAGAAGTGAATCAATAACCTTATGATCTTCAGGAATAACAAATTGTTTGAGGTGCATGCCTTGTAACCGGGAGCGATCAACACCAAGGATTGTTGTGGCAGTACTATTTGCCTCAAGTATTGTGCTGTCCAGCCCTAAAGTCAGATAACCCAGAGGGGCAAAGTCATAAAGATCAGCGTACTTACCGAGAGTTTCCTCCAGCTTGAGCCTCGAAAGAAAAAGCTCATTCTGCTGGATTTCAAGCTCGATCTGTTGAGCCTCGAGTTGATGGACAATCCTCTGCATTTCATCGGATGTGGGAGAAGTGCTGAGTGCTGAGTGCTGAGTGCTGAGTTCTGGGTGCTGAGTGCTGAGTTCTGAGTGCTGAGTGCTGAGGTGTTTTTGCTCCAGGCGGTTTTCGGCCAGTGAGCGTAAATCACTGGAGGCAGCAGGATTACTGTTGTTGAGCTTTTTTGCCATTGGGGGCAACTTATTAAGGACGAAGAGAAATTACATTCTGACAGTGAGGAGGGTTACTCCAAAATATGCCAGACTATTATATACTAATGTATGAATATATTGGCAATAAACGCTTTTAGGCAAATCCTGTTTATACGGCATTTTGAAGCCCATAAATCAGCTGCAGTTACACTGTAATAGCGAAACCCTTTTCGGGAGATATATACAATGTAATAGAGCCAGCAAGGGGCAGACTGGATCCAGTCATCGAAATCGCCGAGGCTTTCAGGGGTTGAGGAAAATGTGGTGCCCCGTTTTTATGATGTAAAGCTTTTTCATTATTTTTAAACGATTTAAAGGGTATTAGCAAGAGAATCTATGATTTTCAGGACACTATGGCAATAACCGTAACTGGCGGAGAGATAATAATCTTACCGGGGAACCTTGCTGATGGATTCAAACTGCTGATGAACAATGCTTTTTTTTGCTTTATTGTATATATTTGCCGCGATAAGGAAACCAAAAGATGCAGATTTTGTTTTGTTTGATGAATCTCTGCATTACTCATGAATCCAGAGGCAAACGTAACCGGAAAGTTTTAACAGTAAACCGTGCCGAAGCATCATTCACTGATATTTTTAACCGGGTTCAGCGGATCAGGTAAATCGACGATAGGGCCGCTATTGGCCAATTCGCTCGGTTATGAGTTTATTGACCTTGATCAGACAATCGAAAAAAATGCCGGGAAAACAATTACCAGGATTTTTGCTGAAAGCGGAGAGGAGCATTTCAGGAATCTTGAACATCAAACTATCAGGGAAGTTGTTGAGCAAAACAACCTGGTGATATCACTCGGGGGCGGTGTGCTGGAAAATGACCGTGCTTATGAACTGATTAAAGAGTCAGGCACTCTGGTCTATTTGAAGTCTCCATCAAAAACACTTGCAAGAAGGCTGTTCAACAAAACCGATCGACCACTGCTTAAGGGCAAAAACGGACAAAAGCTATCGCGCGAAGAGATTGAGGATAAAATTTCGACAATCCTTTCAATACGGGAACCGCGATATGAGAGCGCTGACATCACCGTCAATACTGATATTAACCGGATAGGGTCAACAGTCGAGGAACTGACCAGAAAAATAGAGCGGTATGTCAGAAAGGCATCAGCCAGCACTCCTGATTAATAATAAAACACGCATGTTGTGAGTACGATAATTGTAGGAACGCCGGTTACTGCTGGACTTGGTGCATTGTTTGGAACTCACGGGCTTTCAAAAAAAGTCGTGGTGCTCTTTGATGAACATACCCGCAAGCTTTACGGAGACGAGCTTCTTAACACGCTGACCCATGAAGGCTTTCTTTGCAAAGAGCTGGTTGTGCCGGCACGGGAGGCTTCAAAAAGTTTCAATGCGGCTTATCGCCTTTACGGCAGTATGATTGAGGCGGATGTTGACCGAAGCTGGAACCTGCTTGCTGTCGGAGGCGGGGTTGTAGGTGATCTCGGCGGGTTTATAGCGGCAAGCTACTATCGCGGCATACCGGTTATTCAGCTTCCAACGACGCTGCTGGCTATGACTGACAGCTCGATTGGCGGTAAGGTGGCCATTAACCACCCTCTCGGCAAAAATCTGATCGGTTTTTTCCATCTGCCGGAACTGGTGCTGATTGATCCTTCATACCTTAAAACCCTGCCACAGCGGGAAATTTATTCAGGAATGGCGGAAGTGATCAAGTACGGCTTTATTGCCGATGAGCCTTTCCTTTCGTTTCTTGACATCAATTTCAAAGCCATTACCGAACTTCAGGAGCCATGGCTGACTGAAGCAGTCAAAAAGAGTGCATTCATCAAGGATGATGTTGTCAAAAAGGATTTCAGGGAAGAGAATGGGCTGAGGGCAACCCTCAATTTCGGACATACCTTTGCGCACGGGCTGGAAAAACTGGCTGAGTACCGCCACCTGCGTCACGGTGAGGCGGTAACAATCGGCATGGTTTGCGCTCTCTGTTTATCCCACAATCTCGGCTATCTTGATACAATATCGCTTGAGAGAGGACTCTCTATCCTGAAGAAGTTCCGTTTTCCCAAAGGGGTACTTAAACGCAGGTTTCTCGATATCGATAGCGGTATCCTGCTTGAAAACATGTTTTCCGACAAGAAGAAACTGGATAAAAAGCTCCGTTTTGTGCTGCTGAAAAGATTGGGTGAGGCCTTTTTGCTGGAGAATAACGTTGATGACAAAGAGGTGCTGAAAGCTATTGATGACGGCCGGACACTCTTCAGAGGGAAGAGTGTGCATTGAAGGTAAAGAGATAGCGGGTGCCCCTGAGCACCGCAAGCTCATCAAGCACTGGTGAAGCTGCAAGCATTCCGACAATAAGGGGCGCGTTGCCGCCAGTCGCAATAACCCTGATATTCTCTTCGTTATGCTTCTCCAAGAGCATGGTTTTAATCTTGACAAGTAGCCCTTCAATCCCGGATACACAACCCCAGATAATACCGTTACGGATGCATTCCGATGTAGAAGATCCTATAAGCGTATCTGGAAGATTCATGCTTACCAACGGAAGCTGGGCAGTATGCTGGTTCAGAGCTTTTGCCATAAGGTCAAGACCCGGGAGAATAAGACCTCCGAGATATGCCCTGTCGGAACCAAGAACATCAACGGTAATGGCTGTACCGATATCAAGCGCGATAACCGCCTCTTCGGGGTAGAGTCTGCTGCTCTGGGCACAGAGGGCTATGCGGTCGGCACCAAAGGATTCGAGCGAAGCGTAGCGCAGCATAAAGGGGAGCTGCACCTGAGAGGTGACCTCAAGCACCCGACCTGTAAGTTGGTCGCGCAGAAAGTTGCTGACAAATGAACCAATTGAAGGGACAACACTGCAGAGCGCAGCATCGGCAATGGCGGGATACTTTTTAAGGATAGGAGCTACCTGAGCAGTAACATCCTCATATCCGGAGAGCATTATTGACGGCACCTTATGCACTGCAAGGCACTCTTCTCCACTGAAAACTGCAAATGAAGCGGTTGTGTTGCCTATTTCAGCAACAAAAAGCAGCGCATTTTGAAGAGGTTGTTCGCTGGAATAAAGCATGTGATCGGGCATCCTTGTAAAAAAGTACTCAGCGCAGCTTTGCTTCAATACCGGTTTTTTTAGACAGGTCTGACAGAAGTCGCTTGTAATCGGGAAGGCTGGTTGTTACAAATATTGAATCCCTGACAGGTGCTTTTCCTGCGACAATAAAAATTTTCGGCGGAGGATTATAGGTAATAGTTTCCTGATATATTGAGCTTATATCAGAGAGAGTGATTTTTTTCTCATTGCCTTTGCGATCTAAATAGAGCAGCTTGTCGGTGGTTATTTTGATTGCATCTCCGTCCTGACCATGCTCTCCGACAAAACGGGTATTGTAGTAATTGGGACCGCCGAGAGATATGGTTGTAAGGATAAGCAACAGTGTGGTTTTCCAAAAACAGCCAAGATCAACGCCGTAGGTAAACTTACCGTATCGGAAAAATATTGCCCAACCGAAGCTGAGAAAAAGCATTCCAAGACACCAGGTGAGAAGAAAATATGAATCCATCCACCATGCGGGATAGGTAATGGGATAATGAAAAACCTCTGGCATGTCGGCAGCGTTTGTATTTCAGGGAAAAACGGGAACAAGATGATAAAAATACGGGATAAGTTAAGGTTTGCAATAAAAATATTTTCTTTAGTAGGGAATAGGGCGTATAGGACTCATAGGACCTATAGGACTTATACTTTTTTGGCGGTGGATGCGGAGGGGGGCTTCTCAAGTGCTGAGGGAGGAAAGTGAAGAGAGTGGGCAGTGGGCATTGGGCAGTGTGGGCAGTGGGCAGTGGGCAGTTGAAGAGGTGGGGAATGGGGCTTATGGGGACTATGGGACTTATATTTTTTTTGGCGTGGGATTAGAAACAACAAAGGCCCGCTGGTGCGGGCCTTTGTTTGTTGTGGGACTTTTGTTGCTTAGTGCTGGAAGAGCATTTCCGAGTAGGTTGGGAGCTGCCAGCGGCTGCGGTCGACAACGCGTTCGAGGCTGTCGGCTACTTCGCGGACTGTAACCATGAACGGAAGGAGTTCATCTGCGCAATAGTCAGCCTTGTCAAACTCGGTTGGCAGTGTCTCGATTTTTTCAATGGCCTCATCGAGCTCTGCACTGAGGTCGATAAGCGTTGAAAGGTTTTCGGCCACCATTTTGAAGTTATCAGCCTGGCTCTTGAGCGTCTTGTCGGATAGACCGATAGCATCCGCTGCAGAGAGCAGGTTGTTGAACGAGTTGCCAAGATCGCCCTGGTATTCGAAAACATCTGGAATGACGAAGGTCTTGAGCATAAGCTGCAGGGTGCGGGCTTCGATATCAATACCCTTGACATAGCGCTCGAGGCGGATGTGCAGCCTTGATTCTATCTCCGGAACAGTCAGGACACCGTATTTGACAAACATCTCCTGTACATCCTTCTTAAGCAGTGCTCTGAGTGCCTGAGGAGTGTTTTTCAGGTTTGGCAACCCTCTTTCGAAAGCGGCCTTCTGAAGTGCTTCGGCATAGTTGTCGCCCTGGTAACGGATAGGCTTGGTAGCTGTAATCTGCTCGCGTAGAGTTTCGAGAATTGCAGAATCCTTTTCCTTTCCAGATTTGAGCTTTGCCTGAATAGCATCAGTTATCTCGTCAAGAGCTTCGGCCATAAGGGTGTTGAGCACCATGTTCGGCACTGAAGCGGCCTGGGAAGAACCTACAGCCCTGAACTCAAATTTGTTGCCTGTGAACGCAAACGGGGAGGTACGGTTACGGTCTGTGTAGTCTTTGTTGACCTCAGGAACCTGTGAAAGGCCGAGATTAAGAACCTGTTTTTCAGTTTTCAGGTCAACCTTGCCGCTTTCGATTGCATCAAGCACTCTTTCGAGCAACTCGCCAAGGAATACGGTTACAACTGCAGGAGGAGCTTCGTTGGCACCAAGACGGTGATCGTTGCCCATGCTGGCTATTGACATTCTCAGCACATCTGCTCTCTTATGGACTCCTTTGAGGACTGCCACAAGGAAAACAAGGAACTGAATGTTCTTTTCAGGAGTATCACCTGGATCAAGCAGATTAATGCCGGTGTTTGTGCCGATTGACCAGTTGTTGTGCTTGCCTGAGCCATTGATGCCGGCAAACGGTTTTTCAGCCAGAAGAAGTGCAAATTCCTTTTTGTCGGCAATCTTTTTCATCACTTCCATGACAAGCAGGTTGTGATCGACGGCAATGTTGGCCTCTTCGAAAATCGGAGCAAGTTCAAACTGGTGAGGTGCAACCTCATTGTGACGGGTCTTGGCTGGAATACCGAGCAGGTAGAGTTCATGTTCGACATCCTGCATGAATTCAAGCACACGGTCAGGAATTGATCCAAAATAGTGGTCTTCAAGCTGCTGGCCTTTTGGTGGAAGAGCTCCAAGCAGGGTACGACCACACATGACAAGGTCAGGACGCTCGATAAAGAATTTCTTATCGATAAGGAAGTATTCCTGCTCGCAACCTGCAAACGTTTTGACTCGAGTTACACCTGTAACGCCAAGTGTTTCAAGCAGGCGGATGGCTGAGCTGCTGACAGCTTCCATAGAACGCAACAGCGGAGTCTTGGAATCGAGCGCTTCGCCGTGATAGGAAATGAATACGGTTGGAATACAAAGAGTAAGATCTTTGCCGCCCTTCATGAGGAATGCAGGGCTGGAAGGATCCCATGCGGTGTAACCACGTGCTTCAAAAGTGGTACGCATACCGCCTGACGGGAAGCTTGATGCATCCGGCTCACCCTGAATAAGCTGCTCACCTGAAAAACGCTCTATCGGTGTACCGTCGCGGTCAATCGATAAAAAAGCGTCGTGTTTTTCTGCTGTGGAACCGGTCATAGGCTGGAACCAGTGGGTGTAATGAGTAGCACCCTGCTCCATTGCCCACTCTTTCATGCCGTGCGCTACAACGCCGGCAATTTCTGAAGATATTTTTTTACCTGCTTTAATGGTATCCTGCAAGGCAGCAAACTCTTCTTTTGGTAGTTTTGAACGCATGGCCTTCTGATCAAAGGTCAACGATCCAAAGTAGGTGGAAACCGGAATTTTACTATCGCTCTTCAAAAGACCCTCCTTGTTGATTTGCATGATATTGGTGTGTGTTGTCTCCGAAAAAAATGAATTCTCTATCTATCGTATTTCTTATTTCCTTGATTTCTTTTCATCAAACGTTATCAGAACCTGACGGTCCTGAAGGTTTGTGCGAACAATTTCAGCACTGATCTTTTTATTTTTCTTCAACTGGGAAAGCACAAAGCTGGTATTTGTAGAAAGGACTCCGGGCCAACTCTGTATTCTGGAAAGAAACATTTCAAGGGATGCAGTGTTGTGGGTCATGACTTTTAAAATATGCGAGCCATCACCGGTAACGGAAAAACACTCCATAATTTCATCCTCTTTCATTACATGCTCCATAAATGACTTGTAATGCTTGGAGGAGTCAATTCGAACCCTTACAAACGCATGGATATCAAAACCAAGCTGCCGTTCATCAATATCCGTGGAAAAGCCTTTGATGATACCATTCTTCTGCAGCTTATCAAGCCGCTCAGAGACAGATGGTATGGAAAGGCCGACGACTTCTGCAAGTTCGCTCAATCGAACTCTGCCGTTTTCGCCAAGCGACTCAATTATTTTAAGGTCAATCAGATCAAGGTGGCCCGACATGGCATGATTTTGTTTAATTCAATTTTGTAGGAAATTAACTAATAATAAGAAAAAAACAATCAGTTTCTTTAGAATTCACCTCAATTCAGGCAAAATTCTTAAATAATTTAGGAACGATATTTATTCACAGCACGTTAACGATACCATTGAAAGTAATTATCAGTCGTTCTCCGTTTCCTATATGTTGGCAAAATTTATTGAAATCCTGATAAAGAGAGCACTGCAGGGGTTCTGTTTTGTTTAAAATCCTGCTCTTTCCTACAAAAGGGATGGTTTTCCTTATCGGCTTGTAATTATGTATATTAACGCCTTGAATTGCCCTCCTTGATTTCGGGGCAATCCACTTCTCTTGTAATCACAAATAATTAAGTAACGGTGAAAATAGCAATTTTCGGCGCAGGAGTTGCAGGACTCAGCGCAGCGATAGAACTTGTGGATCGAGGACATACTGTTGAGATTTATGAGAAGCGTAAAGTACTTGGCGGGAAGGTTTCGGTCTGGAAAGACAGTGATGGAGATTCCATAGAGTCCGGGCTGCATATTGTTTTCGGCGGTTACCAGCAGCTTCAGAAATACCTCAAGCAGGTCGGAGCTGGAGATAATTATCAGTGGAAAGAGCATTCGCTCATCTATGCGGAGTCTGACGGCAAGCAGTCCTATTTCAAAAAGGCAAAGCTTCCGAGCCCCTGGGCAGAGGTTGTCGGCGGTCTGCAGACTGATTTTCTTACCGTGTGGGATAAAATCTCTCTGATCAAGGGGCTCTTCCCTGCCATTCTTGGCAATGAGGAGTATTTCCGCAGCCAGGACCATATGACCTATTCGGAATGGCACCGTCTGAGAGGAGCTTCTGAACATTCACTGCAGAAGCTGTGGCGCGCCATTTCTCTTGCCATGAACTTCATAGAGCCTAACATCATCAGCGCCCGACCGATGATAACAATTTTCAAATATTTCGGGACGGACTATACAGCAACAAAGTTTGCCTTTTTCCGCAAAAATCCCGGCGATTCGATGATTGAGCCGATGCGTCAGTATATACAGAGCAAGGGCGGGCGTATTTTTGTTGATGCAAAGCTGAACCGCTTTGAACTGAACAGTGATGAAACTATTAAACATGCGGTTCTGCAGGACGGCCATATCATTGAAGCCGATGCCTATATATCGGCACTGCCTGTACATAACATCAAGAAATTAGTGCCCGTCGAGTGGCTGGCGCATAAATATTTCCGCAATCTGCATGAGTTTGTCGGCAGCCCGGTTGCCAACTGCCAGCTCTGGTTTGACAGAAAAATAACTGATACCGATAATCTGATGTTTTCGCAGGGAACGATTTTTGCGACTTTTGCAGATGTATCTATCACCTGTACAGAAGATTTTCAGAACGGTACGGGAACGGCAACCGGCGGCAGCGTCATGAGCCTTGTTCTTGCTCCAGCTCACCAGCTCATGAATATGCCGAACGATGTCATCACCGGCCTTGTCATGAAAGACATTCATGACAGATTCCCAAAATCCCGAGGGGCAAAACTTCTGAAATCGACAATTGTCAAAATTCCACAATCTGTCTATAAGGCGGTACCTGATGTCGATCAATTCCGCCCTGACCAGATAAGCCCTGTCAAAAATTTCTTCCTTGCAGGCGATTATACCGATCAACGTTATCTCGCATCTATGGAGGGGGCTGCACTGAGCGGAATGCTGGTTGCTGAAAAACTCCTCAGCAAGCTGGGCGGTTGAATGAATTAGCCAACTCTTGCCATGCAACAAAAACCATCGACATTCCGGAAAATCACTCTCTCTGCAGCTGCTGACGCTCAGGTTAAGCTGCTGGAAGAGACTGATTGCGGTATCATTGCGTTCAATAAAGCTGTTAATGAGAGTGCTAAGGCTCCTCTCTCGGCTACCGGTATCAATGTATTACAGATCAACACCGGCTACCGCTGCAACCTCGTATGCCGCCACTGCCATGTTGAGGCTGGCCCGGAACGCACGGAGGTGATGAGTCGTCAAACAATGCTCGAGTGCCTTGAAACTCTTGATAAAAGCAGTATAAGCACTGTCGATATTACAGGAGGATCGCCGGAAATGAACCCGGAATTTCGCTGGTTTATTCAGTGTATCAGAGCAAAAGTGAGTGACGCTACAATCATTGTCCGTTCGAACCTGACACTGTTCACCGGTAATGAGAAATACGGTGACATTCCTGAATTTCTCAAACAGCACCGCGTAACCCTTATTGCCTCACTCCCCTGCTACACGAGGACAAATGTTGACAGTATCCGGGGAAAAGGGGTTTTTGACCGCTCAATTGCGGCACTGAAACTGCTCAATACCCTTGGATATGGTAAAGAGGAGACCGGCCTTGAACTCAACCTTGTCTATAATCCAGGAGGCCCATCACTGCCTCAGGAGCAGCATCAGCTTGAGATGGCTTACCGAGAGCAGCTCGTCGAAGAGCATGGCATAGTTTTCAACCATCTCTATACTATTACCAACATGCCGATCAGCCGTTTTCTCAACGATCTGCTTGAAAGCGGCCAGTACTGCCACTATATGACGCTCCTGGCAAAAAGCTTCAATCCCCTTGCAATGAACAACCTGATGTGCAGAACAACACTCTCTGTGGGGTGGGACGGCACACTTTACGATTGTGATTTCAATCAGATGCTTAATCTGCCTGTTGAGAAAAGAGCTCCTCAGCATATCAGCCTGTTCAATGAGGCAAAGCTACAGAGTCGACTTATAACAGTCGGTCAGCACTGTTACGGATGTACGGCCGGGGCCGGTTCAAGTTGCCAGGGCTCTCTGGTATGACAGAAGAGTCACTGCTTATCATTTTCACAAAAAACCCGGAACCGGGATTGGTGAAAACCCGGTTGGCAAGTGCTATAGGCGATGAGAAAGCCCTGGAGGTTTATCGGAAACTCCGGCATCATACCGCGTTTATCGCCGAACAGACTGCCGTTAAGCGCACAGCATTTTATTCTCATTTTCTGCCTTCAAAAGACATCTTTGTCAGCGATAACTTCGGTGTGCAACTTCAAGTCGGAAACGATCTTGGTGAGCGCATGCTGCATGCAATTGAGAGCGGGTTTGACAGAGGGTTTCGCCGCGTCGTGCTTATAGGAACAGACTGTTATGAGTTAAGTACGGCAGTTCTGGATTCAGCCTTCGAGGCTCTCAAGCGTGCAGATGCGGTTGTGGGGCCTGCCAGTGATGGAGGGTTTTACCTTATCGGCCTGACCAAACCCATTCAGGAACTCTTTCTTGGTCGAGAGTGGAGCACAAAGGAGGTGCTCAGCGGCACAATAGAAGTTCTTCAGCGCCTCGCCGTAGCGTATGAACTCCTTCCTGAGCTTTCAGATATCGACACTTTTGATGACCTGAAAAAAAGCGGATTATGGAGCCGAGAAGCATAAGCATTATTATCCCCACCTATAACGAAGAGGCAATCATTGCCCACTCGATAAAGGCGCTCCTTGCGATAACTGAACAATACGAAGAGATCGAGATTATTGTCAGTGATGCGAGCAATGACGGGACTCGAAAAATTCTTTCAGAGTTTCAGGTAACGGTTTGCCAAAGCGCAAAAGGACGCGCCATACAAATGAATACGGGTGCGCAACGGGCCAAAGGAGATATTCTCTATTTTCTTCATGCTGACTCTCTTGCGCCTGAAACGTTTATCGACAATATCCGGTCAGCTGTCAGAGAGGGGAAAAAAGCCGGATGTTTCAGGATGAACTTTAACGACAGCAACCCCATAATGAGCCTTTACGGATGGCTCACGCAGTTTCCGATGATGATATGCCGGGGAGGTGACCAGTCGCTCTTTATTGAGAAATCTCTCTTTCAGGAGATCGGAGGATTCGATGAAACCCACCTCGTCATGGAGGATATCGCTATCATAAATCGCATCGAAGAGCGCGGGCAATTCCACATTCTTGAAGCAGAGGTCACTACCTCGGCCAGAAGGTATCATGAAAACGGCATGATCCGGCTCCAGCTACTCTTTGGAACCATTCATCTTATGTATGCCTTAGGATTTGACCAGGAGACAATCATCAGATATTACAGGGAAAACATCAGCGGACAGTGATGCATAAAAATACATTTTTGAGAGGTAAAGAACTTAGTAAATAGATTGTTATATTATCCAGAAATACATCTAAATTTACCTTTAACCACCTACAATTATGGCAGCAGAAGAGCTAAACAACCCTGGAAGCGCCCTTAAACCGGCGGCCCCGACAAAACCGGAATCCAATGTCGGCAATGGAGATATGGCTAATTTAATCGGCAACGTGGGCTTTCTGATTGATTCAACTATTGAGTCAGTTCAGGGAATAATAAGCTCGGTAAGTTCTGCTACGGGGCAGATGATTGAAGGTGTTACCTCAACTATCAACTCCGATCCGGTCAAGGAAATAATCCAGAATGTCAACACTGTTTCAGGTCAATTGATTGATGGTGTCACCTCAACCACCGGGCAGCTGATTGATGGCGTGACCGCTACCATTAATTCCGAGCAGGTTCAAAACTCTTTTCAGGAACTTGGAAAATTATGGAAAAATCTGCTTGAAAATCTGAACTCAACCGTGAGCTCAGGTCAAGTACAGGACCTGTTTGCCAATGTAAGTGCCGGACTTGGGCAGCTGGTTAACAATATTGTTTCGCCTGGAGTCCAGACAGGTCAAGACCGTCACAGAAAAGAGGTAACACAGATCCCATTTGCGCAGAAAGAGGTTGTGCAGGAAATAAAAGCTCCTGCGCCGGTAGTGATAGCTCCTCCTGTTGTGAAGCCTAACTACTGAGAACACAAACTATACCCCTATTGTTTATAGTTTTATAATGAACTATCTGAGATGAGCCGGAACATCTGATAAATCCCTGAGAAATAATAGATCAGGGATTTATCAGATATGGCTTATTTTATCTCGTCCCCATTAAGAAAAAAGGATAGCTGCGGTGAAAGAGGAACGTATTACCAGCCTTTCCGGCAAAAAAAAGGATGACCATCGGAAGGGAACTGTTCTTATCGCTGACGATGACAATACTTCACGCCGGATTCTGACTCATTATGTCCAAAAAATGGGATATACGCCTGTCTCGGCAGAAGACGGTGAGAATTGCATACAATGCATTTCGGAGCAGCCTTTTGACGTTATTCTTCTTGATATCAATATGCCCAAGAAAGATGGCTTTGAAGTGATGCTGCATTTAAAAGCGCACAAAATTTCAACGCCCGTTATTATGGTTACAGCCTCGAATGACATTCCTCAGGCTGTAAAATGTATAAAACTCGGCGCATACGAGTACCTCACCAAGCCCCTGGATATTGAACGGCTTGAAATTGTCATGCGCAATGCTCTTGCCGAATCCACTCTGAAAAACCAGGTTCAACAGCTGAAGAAAGAGCTGAAAAACAAGGAGCTGTTTCAGAGTATTATCGGACAGAGCGCTGCACTCAAAGAGACTATGGAGCAAGTCAGACAAGTCATGAATACTGACTTGAACGTGCTTATTCTCGGGGAAAGCGGGACGGGCAAGGAGTTATTTGCACAAGCTATTCATTACGGAAGCACGAGAAAGAACGGCCCTTTTGTTTCAGTCAACTGTGCTGCGATTTCAAACAATCTGGCCGACAGCCTGCTTTTCGGTCATGTCAAAGGTTCATTCACCGGTGCAGACAAAGATCATATCGGTTTTTTTGAACAAGCCAACAATGGCACCATTTTTCTTGATGAAATAGGTGATATGGATTCGGATGTACAGGCCAAAATTCTTCGGGTGATGCAGGAAAGGCAGATTCGAAAAGTCGGAGAAAAAATGGAAAAGGACATCAATATTCGAATCATTTCAGCTACCAACCGGGATTTTTCGCTCGCCATAAAAAACAATATCTTCCGCGAAGATCTCTACTACCGGCTGGAAGAATTTTTACTGTTCATTCCGACACTGCGCGACAGACCTGAAGACATCCCTATTCTCGCCAAACATTTTTTAGACGAGTTTTCGAAATCAAACAACATTGAGCCACTCCAGTTTGATCCAGAGGCGCTGAGGATTCTGGAAAGCTATCAATGGCCCGGCAACATTCGTGAACTTAAAAATGCCGTTCAGCGATCAGCAGTTATTCGAAAAGGGAGCACCATTGATACGTTGCGTACAGCTTTTGTACCCGGTTCAACACATGCTAATAACTCTTCGGAAACAACATTGCCTGAAACGCTCAGCGAAACAAGCGCCCAATCACAGAAAAAAAGTGACCCGTGGTCTTATTCGCTTGAAGAGAATGAACGGAATGCCATTATAAAAGCGCACAAGGCTTCCCATGGCAATCTCACAAGAACAGCCCGCATGCTTGGCATAGGACGGGCTACTCTTTATAGAAAGCTCAGTAAATTCGGTCTTGAAAATCTAAAATCGACCTGAACTTTTTTCCCTGACCGTCAGGATTGTTTCCGCTGTTTCAGCGAATACCTGTACCTGTATGGCCAAAACCACCATCACCCCGCACGGTCACCGTCAGTTCGCCAACTTCTTCAAAGCAGACCTGTTCAACTTTTGCCACCACCATCTGCGCAATGCGGTCGCCGTGCTGAACAGTGAACGGCTCTCTGCCGTGGTTTATAAGAATTACCTTAACCTCTCCCCGGTAATCGGCATCAATAGTAGCCGGGGTATTGGGCAATGATATCAGTGAGCGCAATGCAAGGCCGCTCCGTGGGCGAAGCTGCGCTTCATACCCTACTGGCAGTTCAATGGCAAAGCCGGATGGTATCAACGCTGTTGTAGAGGGCTCTATAGTTACAGGAGCGTCAAGACATGCGGATATATCCATTCCTGCAGCATGGGCAGTTGCATAAACGGGCAGTACCGCTTGTTTGTTAAGGCGAACAATCTTTACTTTCAGCATTGGAGAGGAAATGTGATATGTTTCATGTACTAACGGATTTAAATATAACAGGAATAATGTCAAGGCAATTGGAAAGTTCAGCTGAAAAAGTTTATGCGCTTGCGTTCGGCGCTCATCCTGATGACGTTGAACTGGCATGCGGAGCCACTCTTCTGAAGATCATGAGTGAGGGTCGGACGGTTGCTGTATGCGATCTGACACGTGGAGAGATGGGCACACTCGGCACCCCTGAAACCAGGAAATGTGAGGCCAAAGCCGCCGCTGCAGTTATGGGATACCAGAGCCGAACCACGCTTGACCTTGGCGATGCAAAATTATTCTATACCGAAGAGAATCTGGCTGAGATTATCCGGGTCATAAGGCACTTCAGGCCTGACGTGGTGTTTGCCAACCCGCCGGATGAACGCCATCCCGACCACTCGAAAG
The DNA here is from genome assembly GCA_903895195.1 of uncultured Chlorobiaceae bacterium. Taxonomy (GTDB): domain Bacteria; phylum Bacteroidota; class Chlorobiia; order Chlorobiales; family Chlorobiaceae; genus Chlorobium. The sequence goes on along the minus strand of CAITSZ010000037.1, from coordinate 48,855 downwards.
CCTCAAAGCTTGTGACAGATGCCTTTTATTATGCCGGTCTTCAAGAGCTTCCGACAAGCATGAACGGAGCTTTGCAGAAACCTCACCGGCCTCAACACCTGCTATACTATGTCCAGTTCAAACACCTTGATCCAGACTTCATTGTTGATGTCTCGGAAACCTTTGCTGCATCGAGAAAAGGAGTGCTTGCATTCGGTTCGCAGTTTTACCGCGAAGGAAGTACTGAAGAGCCTAAGACGCTGATAAAACGAAAAGAATTTCTGACCGGACTTGAAGCGCGCGCAAGGTATTTCGGCGAACAGATCGGCGTTATGTATGGCGAGGGGTTCCTGCTTTCGGGAACGATGGGGATCAATTCTTTCAGTGCCGTTTTCTCTGGAAAAGGACAGGAAAACGGTTAAAGTGCTGAGTACTGAGATTGAAATCAGTTGGCAGTTGGCAGTGGGGCTTATGGGACTTATAGCTGAGAGGGGGCTTCATTGTTTTTCATGTTTGTAATATTCTGAATATTATCAATAACCTGAAGGAGTCAATGCATATGCCTGATAGATCACGATGGCCCTTGACGATTGATGATGCGGTAGAACGTGTTATCGCCTCAATGAGTGAGAATGAAAAAAGCCAGCTCAGGAATTCTCAGGAGAAGAGGTTGATCGATTTTCATTTTGGTCTGGGGTGGGCAATCCGCAACGAGTTCGGGCTCTATGAAGGCAACGATGCTTTATTGAAAGCTTGTGCCCGTTCAAGGTTTAATACTTTCGAATGCCTGATGTTCATGAATGACCCGGATGAAGCATCCGGATTTATCATCGAAGAGGTCTGGAAAAGGCTTAAGAGGGATGCTCAAGCCATAGGCTGAAAAACTCACTTGACTTTGGACTCATTTTGTTATAACATATGGTATAACAAAAAAAAGGAGGCAGTGTTATGCGTGCTACGGTAACAAAGATTGGTAATTCAACAGGCGTTATACTTCCCAAGGCAGCGGCTGATCGCCTTAAGGTAAAGCAAGGTGATATTGTATTTTTAACCGAAACGCCGACAGGCTACACGGTAACCCCCTACGATCCGGAATTTGCAGAGCAAATGGAGGCAGCCCGTCGCGGCATGACTGAATACCGCAACACTCTCCATGAGCTTGCCAAATGACCTGGCGTCGGCTTCTGGATGAGGTGGTCATTGCCATACATGACGAACAAATTGCTGTGCACGGCGGAAGCTCAGGCATTCGCGATGCCGGACTTATTTCTTCAGCCCTTTCCCGCCCGAAACACAAGGCAAATTATACTGATTCGTCCGTCTTTGATTTGGCCGCCGCCTATGCCTTTGGCATTATTCGTAACCTTCCTTTTGTGGACGGCAATAAACGCACAGGGTTTCTTGCTGCCTATGTCTCTCTGAATATTAACGGATGGGAGCTGAGATCAACAGAAGTCGAAGCTGTTAACGCGGTTATTGATTTAGCGGCAGGCGAAATGGATGAACGCGGTTTTTCTGCCTGGCTTAAAGCCAAGTCAGTTATGCGGGCCGCACGGAAATAAGAAGGAAACGATGGAACTGTTGTGATATAATCCTCTGTATTTTTTTTTCAATCTCTTAACGTTCTCTGTGAGCCGTTTCCTGAAAAAAGTTGAAATTCCGGAATCGGGACTTGCGGAATTCATTTCGCTTACGGCGATGATGATGTCGCTGGTCGCACTCTCCGTCGATACCATGCTGCCCGCCCTTTCAGCAATAGGCCGCGATCTTGGAGTCATCGATACCAACAGCTCACAGCTCATCATCTCCCTGTTTTTTTTCGGAATGGCTTCCGGCCAACTGCTCTACGGCCCGGTGTCAGACAATACCGGTCGCAAACAGGCTATTTATCTGGGTTATGGCCTTTTCATAACCGGCTGCGTGCTCTCGCTCATCGCCACAACTCTTCCAATAATGCTCGCAGGGAGATTACTGCAGGGATTCGGAGCGGCAGGCCCCCGCGTCGTCTCGGTTGCAATTGTCCGCGACCGTTACGAGGGCAGAGCCATGGCCCGTGTCATGTCATTCGTGATGACTGTTTTCATCATCGTACCCATTATTGCCCCGACCCTTGGCCAGGGTATGCTCTATCTTGCAGGATGGCGTGCCATTTTCGCTGCATTTCTCATTCTGGCTCTGCTCTCGCTTATATGGTTCGCCCTCCGTCAGCCCGAAACCCTGTCGAAAGAACAAAGAGTCCCGTTCTCGTTAAAACGGATCATCAGCACCATGATGACAATTTTCGGTAACCGCAGCGCGATCGGCTATACGGTAACCGCCGGTCTTGTATTCGGCTTTTTTCTCGGCTACCTGAATTCAGCGCAGCAGATTTTCCAGGAACTGTATGCGCTCGGAGCAGCATTCCCCTACTATTTCGCCTTCCTTGCCGTCTCGATAGGCTGCGCATCACTGTTCAATGCACGGTTTGTACTTCACCACACCATGCAGTCGCTTTCAAAACGTGCGCTCATTTCCATCAGCGCCCTCTCAGCCGGATTCTTTCTTCTCGCCCTCTTGCATCATGGACATCCCCCGCTCTGGACACTCATGGCATACCTCTTCGCAACGTTTTTCGGCACCGGAATACTCTTCGGCAACCTCAACGCACTTGCAATGGAGTCCCTCGGAAAAATCGCCGGTATCGGTGCCGGTGTTGTAGGCTCCCTCTCAACCTTCATCTCCCTCATAGCAGGAACCGCAATCGGTCAGTGCTATAATGGGACTGTCCTGCCTCTCACCGCAGGTTTTTTCATGCTCAGCCTTGCATCGCTCGCAGCTATGCGGTGGGCAGAAAAATAAACTGACAACACCCCAAGCACGGCTTACCGTCGCAACAGCAAGACGCAAGAAAGGTTGCAGACCAAATACAGCAAAGGGTAAAATGTTCGAGCGGATGGAAATGAAGTTGAGCAAGAATATGAAATAGCAGTATCGGTAAGATTAGCAGCACGCTGAAGATTTCGTGGGAGAGAAGAGGTACATGGCATGGAATATTATAGCCATTAATACCAATAAAATACATTATATTTTTCTAAATTAAAGAGTAAAGCTAAGACTCCAATCATCTGGTGTGATTATTTTTATTTTGAATTTATTCAAGAATGAATAAATTCACTAATGAATATATTCTAAGTATTAAACTTAAAGATTATTATGAAACTCGGCACCCCTGCAACCGGGGAGGACTTTTTCGGTCGTACCCAGGAACTGGGTGACCTTTGGCGTTACTTAGAAAGCGATAACATACGCTTTCCCGGTGTTCGCCGTCTCGGCAAGACCTCCATTCTGCGTCGATTGGAAGAAAATGCGGCTGAGCATGGCCTCTTGGCCAAATGGCTGGATCTATCGAACATCAATTCGGCAAGGGATTTCGTTACGTTTCTGGATCGAGAGTTTCCTGAAAATGCCATCAAGCGCTTCCTCTCAGACAAGGCGAAACAGGTGAGTGTCTGGTTCAAACGTATCCAAAAGATAGGCGCTACTTTGCCCGATGAGGTTGGTGGCGTGGAATTAAAGATCGAATTTGGCGGTGAAGCAGCTCCGGAGTGGCAAAAGGCAGCCAATATCCTGCATTCGAGATTGTGTGATCAGCCCTTGCTGATACTTCTCGACGAGTTTCCCGTGATGCTGAACAAGATCATTCAGCGGAATCGTCAAGAGGCCGAGCAAATTCTTTCATGGTTGCGTATCTGGCGCCAGTCGTCGGGAAGCTGCCGATTCGTTTTCACGGGCTCCATTGGCCTTCAATCTCTGTTGGAACAGCATGGGCTGGGCGAAACCATGAATGATTGCTTTCCCTATCCCCTTGGGCCGTACAAGCTGGCGGAAGCGCGTGGGTTGTGGCAGCATTTTGTCTTGATCGCAGACGAGACCCCCTGGCAGATGGCGGAACCGGTGATCGACTACGCCCTGAACCGGGTCGGCTGGCTGTCTCCCTATTTTCTATGCCTGCTGCTCAACGAGAGCATTCGTGCGACGCGTGAGCGACGGCAGGAGTGTCCCTCGTATGCAACAAGCGAAGCGCGTATCGAGATCGAGGATGTCGATAACGCTTACGAGAATCTTCTTGCCGAGCGCTCCCGCTTTCACCATTGGGAAAAACGCCTCAAGGACGCTCTGGCACCCGCAGACTTGGACTTCTGCCTCAGCCTTCTCACCCATCTTTCCCGCCATCCCGATGGTCTGACCCTGCGTCAGTTGAGCAGCCGTCTGGCAAGGCGCGAGAGCGACCCCGACCGCCGCGCCCAGCGGCTGCAAGACTTGTTGGTGCGCCTCACCGATGAAGGCTATACCAGCACGCCTGACGGCAATAGGCGTGTCCAGTTTCTCTCATTTCCTTTACGCGATTGGTGGAACCGAAACCATGTCTGAAAATATTACAACTTATAGCCAGCCGGCTGGCGGATTTACCGCTATCAGCAAGTACAACCCGCATCTTTGGAGTGCGGAGCAGTTACGCGCCATTTTTGTTGCACGGAAAACCGAACTGGCTGACTTGCAGCACACTCTGCGCACTACGCAGCTTGACACGGTTGGCCAGCATGTCTTGTTGGTCGGCGCTCGGGGCATGGGCAAATCTACCCTCATGCGGCGTCTGGCTCTGGCCGTGGAAGATGATACTGACCTCTCCACCGCATGGCTGCCCCTGCGCTTTCCGGAAGAGCAATACACAGTGGCCACTCTCGGTCAATTCTGGGCCAACGTGCTCGACAGTCTGGCCGATGCCTTGCAACACTTAGGGTACTCGGTCAGCGAGCTGGATGCTGCCGCAGAACGCATCGCCGCCCTGCCCGCCGCCGAGCAGGCTGCTGCCTACCTTGTCGCTATTGACCGTTGCGCTGACGAACGCGGGCAGCGTTTGCTCCTTTTGGTGGATAACACCGATCTCATGCTCCACAACATCGGCCGAGAAGCCCACTGGGCGCTGCGCGCTACTCTGCAAAGCAATCCCCGCCTGTTCTGGGTCGGTGGCAGCTACCAAAGTCTGGAAGCGGATAGTGACTACCACGATGCCTTCCTCGACTTTTTCCGCGTTATCACCCTGCGTCCTTTGCGCATAGAAGAAATGGCCCAAGCGCTCCAGGCTCTTGCCGAAACCTTTGGTGGCGAGGTGGAACGCCAGAAAATGGAACGGCAACTCGCCGCCCAGCCGGAGCGACTACTAACCCTTCGCCAGCTCTCCGGCGGCAATCCGCGTACCACGGTCATGCTCTACGAAATCCTCGCTAATGGCCATAATGGCAGTGTGCGCAGTGACCTGGAAGCATTGCTGGACAACATGACGCCACTCTACAAGGCACGCATGGATAGTCTGGCTGATTTACCGCGCAAGCTCTTCGCCCACATTCTGGAGTATTGGGCACCTATCTCTATTGGCGAACTGGCGACGATTTCCCAGGTGCTGAGTACCAGCATCAGCCCGCAACTGAAGCGTCTTGAGCTTGATGGGTTAATAGAGAAGATTCCTCTGCATGGCACAACCCGTAGTGGATATCAGGCAGCTGAGCGCTTTTTCAATATCTGGTATCTTATGCGTTTTTCGCCTCGCCGTCAGCGTACACGACTGACTTGGTTAGTGGAGTTCATGCGCTTGTGGTTCAGCAGTGACGAACTGTGTATCCTTGCCCAACAGCGGATGCGTGACGGTCAAGCTGCTTTGCGCTCAACCCATGACTTGGAATACGACCGAGCCATTGCTGATGCCCTGCCGTCCCAGGCGCCCGAACGCCATACCCTGCGCTGGTCGCTCCTCAAACAACTGAAGGCAAACCGTAGTCAGATGGCCGAACTTTTTGATATGGAAGGCGCTGATGCCGATTTCAAGGGCGCTGACGATTACCTTCGGCGTCTTGTCGAACTGCCAACCCGGTTGCGTCAATGTCCCCATGCGTCAACTGAAGAAGAGAAAAACCGCTGGGAGGAAGCAGTTATGGGATCGATCAAAATGAGCTTGGCTGAGAAAGAGCGTGTGTCCCAAGATGCAGCCGGGTTGAGCCGCTCCCAATACGACAAACTGGAAAAGATGTTACACGAAGAACGCAGGGAATTGGAAAACAAGTTCGGTGCTGTTGCCGTGCAAACCATACGCACCGCAGTATTCAACCAAGACTTCTTTCCAGACATGCCCGATTCACAACTCGCTTTCGAGCAAATTCAAGCTTGCTTCTCCGAGGAGAGAGAGGCTCTGCGTTTTGTCAGCGAGCTGTTTTACGATAATCATGAAGATGAGTGGTGCTATAAAATCCAGAGACTGGCCGAGGCGACCTGGCCGAAAGATGCGAATATTGCATATCGATGTGCATGGTTGTTGCATTACCGTCTCGGTCGTTATGAAGAAGCAGAAGCGGCCTATCGCAAGGCTATCGCTCTCGACAAGAAGTATGCGACTCCATGGCACAACTTAGGCAATCTCTTGGCTGATCAACTCGGCCGGTATGAAGAAGCGGAAGCTGCCTATCGCCAGGCAATAGCCCTGGACGAGAAAAACGCTTATCCATTGGCAAATCTTGCCCGGTTATTGGCACGGCTTGGACGCAAGGCGGAAGCGGAGTCGATCTATCGCAACGTTGTTGTCCCTGTTACCAAAGACGATCAGCATTTACTCCTTCAAAAGAATCTCTTCCTGGGTAACCATCAGTTAGGCATGGATGCCCTGCAGGATTTGACTAAAGCGGTACAAAAGGGTAATCAATTAGCGTTTTTCCGCCTCAAAGAACAAGTCTGGGAGTGCCATGAGATTGGCCTGGGCGAGCGCCTGGCCGACTGGATGGCGGAGAGTGAAACGGTGGGGTTCCTCGCACCTTTCATTCAGGCCCTCTACACCCTTGCAGACGTGGAGGGGAAACTATGCGACCTACCTCTGGAAAGCCAGCAGATGGTGGACGAAATCGTGCGCATAGGGCGCTTGCGGCAAAAGAAGAAGTGATTTTGGGAGGGGGTTTTTCTTACATAAGGACTGACAAAGCAACAAAATTTGGCAATTTATCGTCAAAGCCTTACAATGATTGAGCTTAATCCGCAGGATTACATTCTTTGATAGACATACAACATAATCGGGGTATACTGATGATTCCAGAGAAATTGACGGAAGTATTGAAGCATGATGGTGTGGTTGCGATTGCGACGTTGGGGCAGGATGGGCCTCATATGGTTAATACCTGGAACAGCTATGTACGCATTACTGACGCTGAGCGCATATTGATTCCTGTAGGGTATATGCACCGTACTGAATCGAATATTGCTTTTAACAATCAGGTGTTGATTACGCTGGGCAGCCGCGAGGTTGCTGGAAATATGGGGCCTGGTACCGGCTTTCTGATTAAAGGTACCGCGAGCATTGAAACCTCAGGCGTTGACTTTGACGGAACCAAAGGAAAATTTGCTTGGGCACGTGCAGTAATGGCAGTCACACCCGGCTCCATTGAACAGACGCTGTAAGGGATACCATCATTTAGCCCGCCTCCTGCAGCATGGCATTTCGCCACTGAGAGTCAGAAGCCATGTTAGTGATGACTCCAAGTATTTTGATGTGGCCGTTCGGATCTGAAATCGGTGTTAGGACAAGGAATATAATCCGGGCTTTATTATGAGATCCCTTGTCATACACCCCGTTTTTGCTTACTCCAATAATAACCGCTGGCTGCTTTAGCCCACCCAGTCGGGCGTGAGGTATTCCAATCTCCGATCCGACATAGGTTCCTCCCTGTTTTTCACGCTCCAATAACCTCTTCCATGATTCCTCTTCATCGATATCGGGTCGTGCCTTGCAGCACTCATGAAGCATCATCCTGAAAGCTTTTTCTTTATCCGTAACATCATCAAGAACAACCACCTTTGCATTCATAACCAGCTCTTTCCACTCATTCTGTGGCAGTTTATCGAACCGGGGAATCTCCCTTTTTATGACAGGAAGTTGCCCATAGCTCTGTGATGAACCGGGCTCCCCTTCCTGCCTTGTATCAAATACCGTAACGCTGATATCCCGGCATCCATCAATCAATCGTTCAACAAGAGTCTTTTTCCCTATGATGCGCTGCCAGAAAGGAAGGGTATCACCGGAATTGCCGATAACGATGTGACCAACCCGATATTCACGGGCAAACTGCAGAATCGTTTTCACCGCATCATCACCTTTATAGGTAAACACTGCGGCGCCGAGTTTTCGGGCGAGAGCGAGAGTATCTGCTACCCGAGGCTTCGATTTTTCATCCATCACCGGTGACGTGTCGTCCAAAGCTTGTACATAGACCGCATACCAGTTTTTATTCAATCGTCCAGCTATTCTTGATGCATAGCGAATAAGTGCTTCGCTGTTCTGACTTTTTGAACTGATGTAGACCATGACCTGATCGGGGTTCGATGGAAACTCATCAGCAATTTGAGTTCGACGCTTCAAGTCAATTTGTGAAGCAAGTTCTCGAAGTGTGAGCTCACGAAGCTGTTCCAGACTTTCGGTTTTGAAAAAGTCTGATACAAGAGTTCCGGGCTGGCCTGGTAAAAAGATTTTACCCTCAATCAGGCGCTGCCGCAAATCATCAGGGGTAATATCCACATTGACAAGCTGTTCGGCCTGCAAGAGAAGTCGGTCGGGCAGACGGTCTTTCACCTTTATACCGGTTACCTGCTCAACCGTTTCATAAAGACTTTCGAGATGCTGGATATTAAGCGTCGAAATTACATGGATACCCGCACCGAGAATTTCCTCCACATCTTCATAACGTTTGGCGTTTTTGCTTCCCGGTACATTTGTATGCTGCAGTTCGTCCACAAGAACAACCGATGGCTGCCGCTTCAGGATGGCGTCAATGTCCATCTCTGTAATTTCTATACCTCTGTATATCTGTTTTTTAGGGGGGATAGCTTCAAGCTTTGAAAGCAAGGATTTCGGCTCTTCTTTTTCGTGAACGTCAACAAAACCTGCGACAATATCAATGCCGTTTTCATGAAGACGTTCTGCTTCCTGAAGCATTGCAAGGGTTTTGCCAACCCCCGAACAGTAACCGAGATAAATCTTGAGTTTGCCTCTTTGAGAGCGCTGGATGAGATGCAAAAAACTTTCGTTCCTGTTACTTTCCACGAGTTCTCCTTTATTGGCAACGAAATAACCGGTTATCCATTCATGCTTCAATGATGGACTATGATACCTATCACACCGGCAGTTAATGCAAAAACAAAAAAGATAAGTATTCCCAGAAGCAAGTAATGATAAACGTTCACGATTTCCGATCCTCCTTTGTTCTAATTCTGAGGGATGTCAGATTGTCTGTTTACTTACAGGAAGGGTGAAATGAAAAACAGCTCCTTTTGTATAGGCACTCTCAGCACTTACCTTGCCGCCATGAGCCTCAACAATCTCTTTGACAATGGAGAGTCCCAGTCCTATGCCGCTTTTTACCTGCTGTCCGGGAACCCTGTAAAACTGTTCAAAAAGGTGTTCCATGTGTTCAGGGGAAATCCCTTCGCCAGTATCTTCGACCGAAAACTTTATGCTCTTCTGTGCCTTGGCCGCACGTATCGTTACAGAACCTCCAGGCAAAGTAAACCTCAATGCATTCGATAGTAAATTGGCAAACACATACCTGATGCTGTCAGAATCAGCCATAACATCGGGCAAGTCTGGCGGGATAGCGTTTACAATGGTTATGCCCTGATCACTGGCCTGGACAAGAAACGACTCAACTCCTTCCATGCCAAGGCGCGATGGCGAAACAGCCTGGATATCCAAATGAGCCATTCCTGATTCAATGCGATTGATATCCAGCAGATCGTCAATTATGTGCACAAGGCGCTCACTTTCGTCCCGTGCAGCCAAAAGCAGGTCAGCCTGTTTTTCATTCAACTGACCGATCCGTTCCTCAAGCAGGAGGTGGATCGACATTCTCAATGAAGTCAGAGGAGTTCTCAACTGATGGGAGACTGTTGAAATAACACTTCGTTTCAGCTCCAGCTGTTCATGCTCTTTTGTAACATCTTTAAAAATCAAGGCTGTTCCAGCAAACCCATGACTTTCATTACCTGCAGGAATAGGGAGCGCCATTGGTTGAAAAAAGTATTCCTGACTCTCCGCAAAATGCTGGATATAACCATTGCCCTCTTCCGATTCAGCAAGTGAACCTTGTCGAAGCGCTTTTTGCCACAAGAGCATCAGCCACTCCTGTCCAAGATCTTTTACATTTACTCCCGGCTTCAATCCGAAATAGTGTTCAGCGGATTCGGTTGCAACTTCAACTTCACCTTCAGAGCCGAGCACGGCTATAGGCGAAGGGAGTACCTTGAATACTTCCTGTGTTGCTTTTCTTGTCCGAACAAGCGCCTCCCTGTCACTTTTACGCATTTTGCGCAGAGTCGCAGCCATTTCGTTGAATGATCCTGAAAGCTGCCCGATTTCATCGTTGGAAGTGGTATCAAGCACCAGATCAAGGTTACCCTTCCGGATTTCCTCTGCCGAGGCTATGAGTTTTTTTATCGGCATTAGAATCCATCGATGTGACTGATAGCTGAACAACAGGGCAATAACTGCACTGGCAATGATTGCGAAAAGCACATTGTTATGGGCAGATGCCGCCATCAGCCATGCTGTATTGTTTGCCCGTTGCATATTGGACTGATTCATTTCAAGCACTTCGCCGGTAAGCAGCTTCATACGGTGAACCAGAGGAAGGAGATCAGAAAAATAACGTTTTTGTCTTTCGGAAAGGGATACCGCGGGATCAGTAACCAGAGAGATAACAGCGGTATATTCGGTAAACTGCGTCTTTATCTGCATGGCTTTCTGATGTTCACCCGGCAGGGTAATATTCCCAAGTTCTACCTGTAATGCCTTGAGAAACCCTTGGTTATGCTCCCGAATACTCTTCATGCCTTCATCATAATGACCGGTAAAGGTAAACAGCACCCCGCTGTCAATATGGTCAAGGGATTCCGACATTTCCTGACACGCAACCACACTCCGGTAGTTCTGCTTGAGAATAACGTCAATGGCTCCCCCAAGCGAGTCGATCTGGCGGATGGTCAAAAGACCCATTGCTGCCACAATAAGGAGCAGACCTCCAAACCCCAGCAAAAGTTTTTGTCGTATGCTGATCATGTGTATCCTTCATGCATATGTGTAAGAGAGAGCATCAACAAAAACTATACCTTTACCGGCAGAATCACAAAGGGAATGCCGTGCACATAGAGGTTCTGCTGTACGGCAAACACGGTGTAATTGTGCAGCCAGCGATCCATCAGTGATTCGTTGGTAAAGACAAGCTGGCCGCCAAAGAAGACAATGTCGGGGAATTTTTCACGGATGGCCGGCACAAGCTTGTTGACTTCATCCACGACATCGGTTCCAATTGAATAGTATGCTTCGGCATAGTGCCCATGATCGTTCATATAATCGACATACTTTGAGGTTTCGTTGCGGACAAAACTGCCAAGATTTTCTATTTCATCAGCCCCTTTGAAGTTCCCTGCATCGATCGAACCGATTTCAACGAAGACATAATTTTTATAGGTAGTGCCAAAGAGACGGAACACACTGAAGAGGGTATGCAGACCAAGTCCGTTAAAACCGTTCACCAGAATAGCTGCCGTTTTAGCTTTCTGATCATAAGCCGGAGCTGGAGTGGTGCTGTCATGAACATCCGAGCCGCTTAGTACTGCTGCTTCAACAATAACATCGAGCCGTTTGAGTGTAGCGTAGGTCTTGTTGTAATGGTTTTTGATGAAAAAGGCACCAAGAACCAATACGCCGGTTATGACTATGGTGACCCACCCGCCCTCATTAAACTTGAGAATCAATACTGAAATCAGGATGAAGGTGGTCAAGGTCAGGCCTATGCCGTTGATCATGAGTTTCTTGAACCACTGTTTTTCAGTAGAGCGTTGCTCCCACCAATGCTTTACCATACCAAGCTGTGAAAGGGTAAAAGTTATGAACACATTGATACTGTAAAGGACGATCAGAAAATCGACCGATCCATTGGAGGCAAGCATCATAACAAGAGAGGCGAAGCCCATCACAAGAATACCCTTTTCGGTCACCAGCCGGTCACTCAACATGGCAAAACGGGTAGGCAGCCATTTGTCGAGCGCCATATTTGCCAGCACCCTCGGGCCATCAAGAAAACCGGTCTGAGCTGCAATAAAGAGAAGGACTGCTTCAGAAAAGAGGGTAATCCAGACAAAACCGACACCGTAGAACCCACCCCATGATGCCGTTAAGCTCTCAAACAGGATTGCGTTCATCGTTTTGCCCGGAGTGTCACGCACTTCGAAAAGGATGTATGCCAGCATAAGCCCCATGACAGTCACTGAAAGTGAGATCGCCATATACTTCATGGTTTTCTTTGCCGTGGCGACTTTAGGATCCCGCAAGACTGGGAGACCGTTACTGACCGCCTCAATACCGGTAAAGGTACCTGCACCAAGACTATAGGCTTTTAAGACAAGAAAGAGCACACCGAAGAGACCAAGGGTATGGAATGAATTGGTAAGCTCGCGCCCGGTTTCATGATAAACCATACTGAAGTTGCCCATATGGGATATCACTGCATAAACGATGACAACTGCGTGGGTGAAAACAAAGAGAAGGAAAACAGGAACAAGCGGCATGACAGCTTCTTTAATCCCTCGAAGGTTAAGCAGGAGCAGAACCAATACGCCGAAAACGGCAAACCAGAGTTTATAACCAATATAGCCTATGGGCAAAAAGCTGAAGATTGCGTCAGCGCCGCTGGCAATTGATATGGTAATGGTAAGGATGTAGTCAATAAGAAGAGCACTGCCTGAAATAACACCCATTTCCGGGGAAAGCAGTTTGCTGGCAACCAGGTATCCCCCGCCGCCATGCGGGAAAAGTTCAATGATATGGGAATAACTTGAAGCGATAATAAGGATGGTGATTCCGGTGCCTATAGCGACAAAAATACCGAGTGTGGGATGACCCTGGAGTGCTTTAAAGGCTTCGGCAGGACCATAACAGGAAGATGAAAGGCCATCGGAACCAAGCCCGACCCAAGCAAGAAATGCCGAGAGTGCAAGCTGATGAAAAATCCTGTGGTCTGTAAAATCCCGGGCTCCGCCCAGAAAAAACGTTTTTACCTTCTTGAATGCTTTATTAACCGCCATAATTCAACTGAGAGATAGTTGCCGGATAAGAGTCTCATTTTCTTAGCGCCACGTCCTGATGTCCGGATAAATTAACAGCAACTTCAGCCTGCATGAATTTCAATCATACGGCTTTGATGTTGCTCTGGTTTTACCAAACATAGCGAAAGAGTGAGAAAGGGCATCTTGCGGAACACAAGGCTCATAAAAATTAGGCCTTGAATTTTGCAAGGTGACAGGAAGGCTTCTAAATTTTAAACTGTTTCCTTTTTCTCCAGAGGGTAGCCTGATCAATACCGAGGAGATCTGCAGCTTCCTGCAGTGATTTTGATGAGGCAAGAATGCGGCGTATATGGGTTTCTTCTATCACGTCCAGCGACAAGGGGTCTCCAAGACGAACCGGTTGAGTTTTAATGAAAATATTCGCAGGCAGGTGTTCTTCACTTACCAGCCCGGTTTTACAAAGAATTACAGCGCGTTCGATGACATTGCGAAGTTCACGTATATTGCCCGGCCACAAATAGGTTTTGAGCGCAAGCATGGCATTATCACAAATGCCATCAATATTTTTGTGGTTTTGTGAAGCAAAGAATTTCAGCATGCTTCCGGCAAGTTGCTCAATATCGTCAGGTCGGCCTGCCAGTGGAGGCAACTCAATTTGCAGTCCATTAAGACGGTAGAAAAGATCTTCACGAAAACGACCCTCTTTTACCCCTGTTTCAAGATCTGAATTAGTTGCAGCAATAATGCGGACATCGGCTTTCCGTGTTTGCTGTTCGCCTAAACGCTCATACTCCCGATCCTGTATAAAACGGAGAAGTTTTGGCTGAATAGAGAGCGGCAGTACTCCTATTTCATCAAGAAACAATGTGCCGCCTTCGCACAGAGAGACTTTGCCTGGATTATCTTTTAGAGCTCCGGGAAATGAACCCTTGGCAAAGCCGAAAAGCTCTCTCTCAAGCAAATCATCACGGAGTGACGGACATGAAATGAGAGTAAAAGGTTTATCGGATCTACGGCTCCAGTTATGCATAGAGCGGGCAAAAAGGTTTTTACCGGTACCGCTGGCACCCCGCAAGAGTATAACGGCATCGGAATCTGAAGCCTGACGGGCCAGTGCTATGGCTCGCTGCATGGAGGGGTATCGGGAGGTAAGATTTTGTTCGGGGTTATTCCGATCAAGGTCCTCCTGCAAAGATACAATGCGTTGTTCCATCCGGCACACTGCAGAGAGTCTTTCAGTGACAAGTTGCAGTTGATCTGGTGTAAAGGGTTTCGGGATATAGTCTGCAGCACCTCGCTTCATGGCTTCAACGGCTGTATCAATTGAAGCGTAGGCTGTTATGACAACAATTTTTATCCATGGATTCGCCGCCAGAAGAGAAGGAACCAGATCAAGCCCATTTTCAGAGCCTAAGCGTACATCAACAAACGCAAGATCAAAAACCTGCAGTTCAGCCTCGGCCAATGCGTCGCGTGAGCAACTTACGGCTTTGACTTGATGGCCGCGTGACTCCATGAAAACCGTCAGGGTTTTGCGAATATTGGGCTCATCATCGACTATCAGGACATTGAGATGGAACATTGGCTGGTAGATGTGATGCTCTTTATATCAATACGTTAGGAGAATATACACAAGTTTTCTTGGCAGTTCTGAGTGCTGAGATTGAAAACAGTGGGCGGTTGGCAGTTGGCAGTTGGCAGTTGGCAGTTGGCAGTTGGCAGTTGGCAGTTGGCGGTAGAAACATTCCTCTTTTTCAGTTCCTGTAATGGTTTTTCAATTGTGTAACATTTTCTACTGAATATTATTAGTAATCTTGCTCATGAGTTAATGAATGCTCAAAACTGATATCAGTAAATACTTTTTTTACCATAATTACATCCTTATGCCTGATTCATCACTATGGCCCAGGACGATTGATGATGCGATAGAGCGTATTATCAGTGGAATGAGTGAAGAGGAAAAAAGCGAGCTCAGGAATACTCATGAGAGGGAGTTGATCAATTTTCATTTTGGTCTTGGGTGGGTAATCCGCAACGAGTTCGGGCTATATCAAGGTAACGATGCTTTACTGAAAGCTTGTGCCCGGACACGGCTTAATGCTTTCGAAAAGCTGCTGTTCATGAATGATCCGGATGAAGCATCTGGATTTATCATCGAAGAGGTCTGGAAGCAGCTTAACAGTGTCACTCAACTTATGAGCCACTGACATGATTGATTTTTTTTCCAAGATTTCAATTCATCCGAAACTGGTTTTGAAACTATGGCAGAGAACCAAAGCGACGGGACATTCAGTGGCGACATACAGATTATAAAATCCATGTTTCCGCTGACTATCGGCATGTTTATCGGAGTCCTTGGCGGAATTGGCTTGAGTACTCTTGATGATAATGCAAGAGTTTCAACTGCAACTCATGATGTGTTAAACGAAAAAAGGCTTGTAAGGCGCATAGATACAACGGCCGTTAAAAAACGCCCCATTGAACTTCCACATAATACAGTGGAAAAACATCACAATCAATAGCCCCATCTGTAGCGCCGATCGAAACGGCAATTTACAACCACTCTTTGATTCTTCCTGCTATTGCCTGTAACGGGCATGGATATTAACAATTGCAATTATTACTTTTATCATATTTGCAATCAAATATATGAGCACTGATATTTTTATAAAATATTTACGATTCCGCAACAATCCTGTAACGACCTCTTAATAAAGAGAGTGATATATTGGACTATATTGCCGTGTTATTATTCTTATCTTTTTTTACATAACGGATTAATTACATTTTCAGCAATTAGAACCGACGCAATAAATCGAAGCGCTTCTCAACAAGCTGTAACTGCTTACAGGAAAGCATATTAATCTATAAAACGAATACCCTAATCCACAAAATAAACAGCTACTCAATATGGCTTTTATTTAAAGCCACATACAGGCATAGCCAATACTCGCACTTATTTAATAATAAGTCTCGCGGCTTTTATTTATAACCACGATTTAACATATCCGTCACAAATAAATTAATTATTCTTTAATCTGAACAAGAGATTTGCATTTCAGGTTGTAACAAAAAAAGAACCGTACTGGTAAATTAATTCAAAAATTTAAGGGGGTGATTAGTGCAGCGATCGAAGTTACATCGTTTTAAATATCAGGGCAGTGCGAAGCCATTGGTTATGGCTGCCATAACTCTGGGTCTTTGTTCACCCTTGGGTGCGAATGCCGAAACGGCAACTGACTTAGGTACCGTTGGTACTCAGGGAGGTGGAGGTGGCGTTTCTGCGGTTGCTCCTGCGAAATCATCTCTTCAGGTTACACAGCCACAAGCCGTAATTGACAGGACTTTTTTTGAAGATGCAAAATCTCCTGTAGCTGATTTTACAAACATAGCAGCCATTGCTCCGGGTGTAAGTGGTGGAATTTCTGCGAATGGCCCAGGGCTTACTGATGGCAGTAAAATTACGCTTCGCGGATTCAAGGACGGTGAATACAATGTTACCTACGATGATATCCCGTTTGGTGATACTAACGGACCAACACACCATCCAACTGCATATTTCCCTGCTTCAATTATTGATCATGTCACTGTTGAGCGCGGTCCGGGAAATGCAAGTAACATAGGTCAGGCAACGTTTGGCGGATCTGTGAATTTGTATTCACTGGTTCCTTCAAACGACTTTGGCATCTCATCTTTTAACTCTCTTGGATCCTGGAATACACGTCTTAACGGAGTTACATTAAACACTGGAACTATTGCTGAACTTGGTGGTTCCAAATTATTAGTAACCGGGCAAGACATGAATAGTGATGGGTATCTGACAAACTCAAGCCTTGGATCGAAAAACTTAACGTTTAAATACGAACAGCCGATTGGCTCAAAAACGTTACTGACCATTTTTTCAAGTAACAACAGCAACTTCTACTATCAGTCAGATGGCAGTAAAGGTATCACTGAAGCACAAGCGGCAATCTATGGCAAAAACTTCGGTTTGTCCAGCGATCCGACGAAAGCACTTTATTACGGGTACGGCAGAGTTGAAAAAACTACAACCTTTGATTATATCCGTCTTCAGAGTGATTTAGGTTGCGGGTGGGGCGTTGACAACACTTCATACTATGTCTGGTACGGAAATAACACACTTTCAGCTGACAGTGCTATTCCTGGTGATGGTCGGAGCAGTGTTATTACCACTCAGGGTGGTAGTAAAGGCGCTGCAACCCAGATGCCTGGCTATATAAAGCTCAATCAGTATACCATATATGGGGATGTGGTGAAAATCACCAAACAAACTGACGCTGGCTTGTTCAGAACAGGTCTTTGGTTTGAAACAACCGATACTTTCCGCAGCAGATATGATTACAACCTGTTTGGAATGACGCCAAACTATAAAGAAAAGAATGTTGCCGGTATTGGATCGAATATTCTTTATGATCAGGGATCGAGCTGGAAAAATTATCAGCCGTTTGCAGAGTTTGAGTGGGCAGCAACGGATAATTTAAAGGTGACGCCGGGTATTAAACTGATGAAGTGGCAACAGTCGATTGATGCTAAAGTATTGGATAAGGGAGCTCGTCAAGCAGCAAAGATTGATAATGAATTCAATGCAACGCTTCCGTTCCTTACGTTGAATTATCAGATTGACAAGACCTCTTCTGTATACGCCCAGTATGCTCAGGGTATGCTTGTTCCTGATATTTCATACTATTATTCGCCTTCTTATAATAAAACCTCCATTACTCCGCAAACATCCAGTAATTATCAGATCGGGTATGTTCATAAATCGAGTAACATCACCTTCGATGCTGATATTTATTATATAGATTTTGCCAACAAGTTGACTCAGGATCTAACATCGGTCGATCCAGTTTACTATAACGGTGGCGGTGTTACCTACAAGGGCATTGAGGGACAGGTTGCCTACGCTGTTGGCAACGGTTTTTCACTCTATACAAATGCCTCTTTTAACTCAGCAAAAAGCAAGGAGACCAGCTTAAGAATAGCTAATGCTCCGGAAACCACAGCGGCACTTGCACTGTTGTATAATGACAGCGGCCTGTCCAGTTCTCTTGTTTATAAATATGTCGGCAATCAATTTGCGGATGCAGCGGAGCTTCTTACTATCAATCCATACAGCACTCTTGATTACAGTATCGGGTATACGTTCAAGAGTCCGGGTCTTGGGGTTAAGAGCATGAAGGTGAACCTTGGTGTCTACAATATCCTGGATCATAAGGATGTTATTAATGCATCAATGACATCTAAAACCGGCCCATCTGCTGCAGACCTCTTCACATGGCAACCTGAACGCAGTTTTATGGCTACGGTAAAACTTGATTTTTAGGCACTGCGACGGTTTGTCATTAGAGAGAGAGAAGAGAGGGTTTACCCCTCTCTTCTTTTTATACAAATAACCAATAAAATTAGCCATCTATGTCATTCGTCCATCTTTTCAAATTAGCCAACGAATCGGGTGGCACCCTCTACCTGATGCTCTTTCTTTTACTCCTTGCACTAACCGTTATTATTGAGCGATCGCGCTACCTTGCCAATATGTACCGGGTGGGGGAAAAAGCAATTGAACTGTGCCGCTCAAAAAAGGTCATTAATAAAAACACCATCAAGGAGTTTCATCAAAGTCATAATGAAGTTCCTGTTCTGAGGCTGCTTGAAGTTGCCATTGATGGTGAGCACGATCATTTGAATCAGGAAGAGCTGTCGGGCAGTCTGGAGGAGGCGCTTATGCATGAAGTGCCAAAGCTGGACCGTTCACTGTGGCTTCTCGATACGGTCATTACCCTGGCACCGCTGTTAGGATTGTTTGGTACGATCATCGGGATGTTTAATGCTTTCAGCGTTCTTGCGGACATACAAGGTGGCATAACTCAAGTTACAGGCGGCATTGCCGAAGCGCTGATTGCAACTGCGTCAGGACTCGTCATTGCCATGATCGGAATATTTTTCTTCAATAGCCTGAATACCAGGATCAGAGAGGTTGTTCATCAAATGGAAACTCTCAAAGTGATGATTCTCAATCGTCAACAGTTATTCCAGTCGGTCTCTTATTAAGGCATAATACAGAATAATAATGCGCTATTTCACACAACGCAGGGCTCGTGTTGAGATCATTCCGATGATCGACATCATGCTTTTTTTATTGGTGTTTTTTGTCATGTTCTCTTTGCGCATGATACCGGCAAGCGGTCATGTCACAAAACTGCCTGTAAGTTCCAGTGCGGCACAAATACCAACGCCAAAGCTGCTGGTTGAACTTGAATCAAACGGGACGCTTTTCGTCGAAGGGAACCAGATAAATTATGCACAGTTGACAGCGTTATTGAAACAACGGGATGCTGAAAAAACTGCCGTGACTCTTGCAGGAACGGAAAGCGTTTCGCTTCAGGATGTGCTGCATACAATCGATGCTGTTAAAGCAGGTGGCGCGACCCAAATTGCATTGGCGGCGCGCAAAACAACTTTTTAAGGGGGTGAGTGAGCTATGATTTCAGTTATGTGGCGTGAACATAAAATGCTTCAGGCATTCGGGTTGGCTTTTGTAGTGGAATTGATCATTCTCTTATTGCTTGGCATCGGTTTTGTTGGCTTACAGCGGTTGAAAGATAGCGGGATGACACCACCGGCAATTATTCAATTAAGCAGCTCACCGGAAGAAAAAAAGATGCTCAACGCTCCTATTACTCAAAAGAAAGTTGAACAGCAATTGCCGAAATTGAGGAGTATGGTTAAGCCGAGCCATACGAAGTATAAACCCGTTATGCATGAACTTGCACCTGAAAAACCTATGGCGCAAAGTGCTGCGCCAGTACCGATGAGGTCGGAGATGGTTTCCGGTGACGCAACGGGAGCTCACAATGGTTTTGTTGAACAAGTGGCTGCACAAGGCGGTGGAAATGGTAAAGTGGACCCACTGACAGAATATTCGGCAAAGGTGAAAGCTGCCGTTCAAGAGGCTGTGGAGTATCCTTCGGCAGCTAACAATATGAGAACAAAAAGCAGGGCACGGGTGGAATTTTCGTTGCGGGACGGCATACAGCAAAATCCACATATCGTCATAAGCAGTGGATTTGATGTTTTTGATCGGGCCGCTATTCATGCTGTGAACATTGCTCACTATCCCCTGCCACCGGCTGTGTTGCGTGATCAAACAAAGTTGTTTCAGGTTTGGGTTGAATTTCATCGTTAACCATCAATAACGTTTAACATCATTCTATGAAAAAGTTATTCATCACCCTGTTAGGGTTAATCTTTATAGTATCTGCCTCATATAGAGCAGATGCCGAGGTAACGAAAACTCCTGTTGTCTTTCATTTCACTACTGTCGGTGATTGCCGGGGTGATCCGTCACTTGCCGGAGCGACTGAGCAGGATTTGCTTTGGGTTCAGAATACCAAAGTCATGACGCGGATGATAAGAGAGATGCAGGTGGCTAAACCACAGGCTTTGTTTTTTAATGGTGACATGATTTATGGGTATTCATCAAATAAAGAGAAGATGGACCGTTACTATGCCTATTGGAGGGGCATGATGTCAAATCTGATCGAATCGGGCACCTACGTTGTTCCTATTCCTGGAAACCATGAAGTCCAGATTAAGATCAAAAATGCTGAGGGAAAGGAGAAGAAAACTGCTGTCGTTGAAAATGAAAATATCTGGCGATCCAACATGGGTGATCTTATTTTGGATCTGGATAAATGGAAGTCCATTACACATCAGGATGCTACAGCCTGGAATGTTGAGAACAAACCGAAAATCGGTACCGATGGAATTACCACTGACCAAAGGCAACTCAGTTATTCATTTGACGTAGGAAAGAGTCATTTTACGATGATCAATACTGATCCTGTTGGTTTTGACAGTTCTGCACCGGTGAAATGGCTGGAAGCTGATTTTAAGGCTGCGAAAAAAAGAGGAGCCAAAAAGTTCTTTATTTTTGGGCATAAAATGGCATTTACCTATGTACCGGAAAAGCTGAAAGGGACTAAAGAGAGCAAGGAAGGCGGATTTGATGTAAGACCTGAAGTCAGAGATGCGTTCTGGAATCTGGTAGAGACTTATCAGGCAGTATATTTTACTGGACATCAGCATACCTATCACGCTGAACAGCCAAGGAAAAATCAAGGCGGCAAAGCTTGGCAGGTGATCGTTGGCGGGGGTGGCTCTCCATTTTCAATTCCTAAAGAGTCGATTGATAAAGAGAGCGACCGGATGTTTTCATGGGCGGATGTGCTGATTTATGAAAACGGAAAAGTGAGCATCAGGATTTTTGGATTTGATGAGGTTTTCGGGCCGACCAGGGTTGTTGAAGAGTGGGAGATATAAGTGCTGAGTGCTGCTGAGCGCTGCTGAGTGCTGAGTGCTGAGTACTGAGATTTAAAACAGTGGGCAGTTGGCAGTTGGCAGTGGGCAGTGGGCAGTTGGCGGTTGGCGGTGGGGATCGAAGGGAGGAATAAGTCCTATAGGGTCTATATGTCCTATAGGACTTATGGCTTTATATTCAGGTTTGGATTAGATGATGGAGGTTCTGCTGGCCTACGGGTTCTTCTTTCATTAAGGGGATAACTGCGAAGCGGGTGGCATAGTGATGTGCTACAGCGTCAATTTCACTGACTTCATTCAGCGCTCTTTGTTTTAAGAGATTGGAACCAAGACCGGGGGCTGCTGCTATACTGTTGTTGATGATCCAGGCCCATGGTTCGATGCCTGCCCGACGCAAATCGGCCTGCAGATTGAGGGCTTCAAGGACAGGCGTTGTTTCTGCTAAGGTTACAATCAATACCTTGGTCTGTTTCGGGTCTTGCAGCTGCATCATGGGCGTGACATCGTGCAAACCTTCCTTACCCGCCTGACGGCTGACTTCGCGGTGATAAGCCCCTGTGGCATCGAGCAGCAGCAGTGTATGACCTGTGGGTGCTGTGTCTATAACAACAAATTTTTTATCCGCCTCCCTGATGATGCGCGAGAAGGCCTGAAATACAGCGATTTCTTCCGTGCATGGCGAACGCAGGTCTTCCTGAAGCAGGGCGAAGCCTTCGGCATCGAGCTGAGCGCCTTTGGTATCGAGTACCTGCTGGCGGTAGCGATCGGTTTCCACTTCAGGGTCAATGCGGCTTACGGTGAGGTTTTCGACTCTACCGGTCAACGTTCCGGTGAGATGTGCTGCCGGGTCGGTGGTTGTCAGGTGTGTCGGGAAACCCCTCTTTGCCAGTTCAACAGCAACTGCTGCGGCCAATGTGGTTTTGCCCACCCCGCCTTTACCCATAAACATGATGAGGCCGTGACTGTCGGCAGCGATTTCATCAACCAGTGATGAGAGTCCGGGAGCGTTGATGGTGATGGGTTGATCTCTATCGGGTAGTTGCTGCAGAACGTTTTCAGTAAGTAATTGCCGCAGGGCGTCAAGACCGACAAGATTGAAGGACTTGAGAGTAAGATGGTCGCAGGGCAATGCTTTCAGAATTTCGGGCATTGCTGAGAGTGCCGCCTGCTCACGGGCAAAGATAGCCTTGGCGAGATCGTCATGACGGGTTTCACTTTCGGGGAGCAGTCCATTAATGACAAGATAGTGTTGTGAGATGCCAATGGCTGCAAGCTCCTGAGAGGTGCGTGCAACTTCCTGCAGGGTTGCATTCTGGGCACGGGAGACCAACACCATGCGGGTATGCAGGGGGGCTGCCAAAGCATCAACAGCTTCCTTGTACTGAGTCCGTTGCTTGAGCAGTCCGGCCAACGGGCCAAGACACGATGCATCACCTTTTCCCTCTTCAATAAAGCTGCTCCAGGCACCGGGCAGCTGCAAGAGCCTGATGGTATGGCCGGTCGGTGCCGTATCGAAAACGATATGATCGAACCGGGCATGGAGAGCCGTGTCAGTCAGTAGGGAGGTGAATTCGTCGAAGGCGGCGATTTCAGTTGTACAGGCACCGGAAAGCTGTTCTTCAATACTCTTGACAACGCTTTCGGGGAGTATGCCGCGAACCGGTCCGACGATTCGGTCGCGGTAGATCTGAGCTGCTGCCTGGGGATCGATTTCCAGGGCAAAAAGGCGTTCCATCGCACTGATGGCCGTAATCTGATCGCCTATTGTGACACCGAAAACCTGCCCGACGTTGGATGCCGGGTCGGTGCTGACAAGGAGCACTCTTTTGCCGTCATCGGCAAGCTGCATGGCAGTTGCGCATGCAATGGAGGTTTTGCCGACGCCTCCCTTTCCAGTGAAGAAAAGGAAGCGTGGCGGCTGCTTGAGAAATACCATAGTAAGTTTGATTGTGGTCAGCAGCAGTTTCGGCCTGAGCAACAGCTCTTTGCCGGTTTAGCTGCATCAGGCGGGAGAATGTTGATCCAGGAAGCAAGCTCTGTCCGGCTTGGGTATCGGCCTGACAAAATTATTGCCCCATCAAGGAGAATAAGCGGCAAACCGTCCTCGGCAGAGTGCTCGAGGAATGCCTTGACAATCTGATTTTCTGCGAAAGCAATTGGCTGCTGTGCAAGATTGAATCGTTCAATCTGGGCGCCCTGCTGCCTTGCCCACTCGACATCTGCTGAGAAGCTTATCAATGCCTGATCTGCATCGACACCACACACCCCTGTTGAGCAACAAAGTGCAGGATCATATACCTGAATTTTTTTCATAGTAACCCTTGATTAGCTGTTAATTGAAGCTGATAATGAAACTTCGTTAAGCCATGAGGTTATTTTCTGCTGAAGTTCGTCACGAACCTCACGAAAAACAACAAGTTGCTCTTCCGTTGTTCCGGATATCGATGCAGGATCGTCGACCGGCCAGTAATATCTTTTTTCATCCGGCAGTCCCGGCCATATTCGAGGGCAGGTTGACTGTGCCTTGTTACACACAATCAGCAGGTAATGAATCATGGTTTTTCCAAGGAATACATCTACAGCTTTCGGTTGTTGAGAGCTGATATCGATACCAATTTCCTGCATTACCTGTATCGCCAAAGGATGGACTTCATTGCCGGGTTCAAGCCCTGCGCTTAAAGCTTCGAAGCGTTCCCCAGCATGGTGGCGAAGCAGCCCTTCTGCCATCTGGCTCCGACATGAGTTGCCGGTACAGAGAAAAAGCACGTTTTGTTTTTTTTGCATATGGAATAGTGATTAATAGGTTGCGATCAGGCTTCTGCTGTTTCACCGAAATATTTGCCCTTGAACCAGAGGGCTACATTGACAAGAGCAATAAGAGCTGGAACTTCAACCAGAGGGCCGATGACTGCAGCAAAAGCTTCGCCTGAGTTGATGCCGAAAACGGCTATCGCTACAGCAATGGCAAGCTCAAAGTTGTTGCTTGCGGCAGTGAAGGAGAGTGTTGCTGTTTTGGAGTAGTCCGCTCCGACTTTCTTTCCCATATAAAACGAAAGCAGAAACATGATGACGAAGTAAAGCAGAAGAGGTATGGCAATACGAACGACGTCGAGCGGGATTGAAACGATATAGCCTCCCTTCAGTGAAAACATGACCAC
This sequence comes from uncultured Chlorobiaceae bacterium, assembly GCA_903895195.1. Lineage (GTDB taxonomy): Bacteria > Bacteroidota > Chlorobiia > Chlorobiales > Chlorobiaceae > Chlorobium. Next base: position 24,247 of record CAITSZ010000037.1, on the reverse strand, counting down.
AATTGTGAAAAGCAGTGCCATGAGTGTGAGCGGACTGATACGGGGAATGAACTCGTGCTCATACCACTCTTTGCCTTTGAGGCGAAGCATGACAAAACGGGTCAGAAAGCCGGCAATAAAGGGAATGCCCAGATAGATAAAAACTGAAACGGCAATGTCGGCTATGGAGATATCAACGACGAATGAGGTCAGACCGAGCCACTTTGGCAGTACCGTCAGAAAGATCCAGGCATAGAGAGGGAAAAAGAGAACCTGAAAGACGGAGTTGAAGGCGACCAGCCCGGCGGCATACTCGGTATCGCCTTTGGCAAGTTCGTTCCAGACAATGACCATGGCGATGCAGCGGGCAAGACCGATCATGATGAGGCCCGCCATGTAGTGCGGCATATCGGAGAGCAGAAGCACCGCCAGAATGAACATGAGAACCGGCCCGATGACCCAGTTCTGAACAAGCGAGAGGGCAAGCACTTTTGTGTTGCGAAAGACGTCACCCAACTCCTCATACTTTACCTTTGCCAGCGGTGGGTACATCATGACAATGAGCCCTGCAGCTATGAGGATGTTGGTTGTGCCTGACTGAAAAAGATTCCAGAAGCCCGGAACACCGGGAAACAGATAGCCAGACAGCACGCCTGCAGCCATGGCAAGAAATATCCAGAGTGTCAGATAGCGATCAAGAAATGAGAGTTGTTTTACAGCTATGCTCATAAGGGTTACTTGCCGGTTAGATTATCGTTATAAAACTGACGGAAGCGCTGGTTGATTTCGTTTCGAACCCGCCGGAACACTGCCATTATTTCTTCCTGTGTGCCGGTGGCTTCTGCAGGATCGTCAAACCCGATGTGCAGCCGATGCTCTACCGTACCTGTAAAAAGGGGGCAGGACTCTTTTGCCGCATCGCAAACTGTGATGACATAGTCGAAAGGTCTCTGGAGAAATTCATCAACGCTTTTTGGTTTAGATAAACTGATATCGATCCACTCTTCATGCATCACTTTTACAGCAAGCGGATGCACTGATTCTGATGGTTTCGTGCCTGCGGAATAAACTTCGAGTGAACTGTCAAACGAACGAAGAAAGCCTTCTGCCATCTGGCTGCGGCATGAGTTGCCGGTACAGAGAATAAGCACTGATTTTTTCATGATAATAAAGGAGTGATTTAGGGGTTCATTTTATTTCTGATGTCGGGTCGATGCACTGCGGACAAATTGATGATGCAGTGAAGTCGCCGCACTGTTCCGGATTACCGCCACAGCACTCCTCGGTGAGATAGGCAATCAGCTCCATCATTAAGGGAAGGTTGGCGCGGTAGCGCTGAAAGCGGCCTTCCTGCTCAACTGTTACGAGAGCGGTATGCGTTAGTGTTTTCAGATGGAACGAAAGATTGGTGGGCGGCACATCGAGCGCCGTGCCAATATCACCGGCTACCATGCCTTCGGGGCCTTTTTTGACAAGTAATCGATAGACATCGAGCCTGACACCGGATGAGAGCGATTCAAATATTGCTGTAGCTATGATTTTTTTCATGCTTTATTATACAACATTATTTGAACTATTGAACTATAAGGTTGAGAGAAAAAAGATCCCTCTCTGCGTTTCGGGATGACAGGGTGGAAGCGTGCAGGGATATTTCCTTACTTGTCAAACCTGGCTGCCGCAAAATTGCCGTTATGGTTAATGACAGCCCAGACTGTCTTTCTGCGTCGGTCGATGCCGCAGGTGCCTAAAGCATATCCTTTTTTCCAAGGGCCGTCAACAAAGGTTGAGGTTCCACCTGAATTTTTATCAACAGCCTTGACCCATTGGCCGTTAGCCTCTCTGGTCGCGAGCGTGAAAAAGTCTGCTTTGACATGATGTGGGGATACCTTATCAGGGTGATACGTTAAAGAAAGTGTGTAAACATCGGTCTGTTCCCGGCCAAGGTAGCCCATGCCTGTCAGTTGCAGAATATTGCTGGCAAGGCATGTGTTACTTTTCGATTGCAGGGACGATGGATTGTCGTGCCAACCTGTATCTACTGTCTTTGTCAACTTTCGACCAACCCCTCCCTTGGTATCAAGAGAGCCATCCCTTTCTGTACTGTTATTTGTGCCATCAAGAATTCGCATAATGGTGCCTTTGAAACTGTCCGACACCTTGGCATAGCTTGCTGCCTGAGGTATAAGAAATTCCTTGCCGTTTGTGCTGTAGCTCCATGTCTCTTTTTTGACAAAGTGGAATTGAGGGGTTATACCGGTATCCGCCTTGCCTGCTCCATCAGGATAGTTGGCATCTGACATCCAGTTGCCGTGGTCATCGGAGTAATAATCGACCGTAACACATGGCCCGTCAACCGTATAGATATAGTACCCAACCGTATATCGTTCCTGTGCTATGGACGTTTCACGGGTTTTCTGGCCAAACCATTTGGGTTCGTCCAGTGGCTTTGGTGTGTAGAACTTGCTGCTGTTGGACGCGCAGATTATCTCTTCGATGTGAGATTTGCCGTCCGGGCTGGCAATAATTGAGCGCTGGTGAATATGGTCATGACCGCAAATATAAAACTTCACACCGTTATCCTGCATGCTGGAGAAAAATCTGTTCTGCCAGTCAGTATTTGAATTTGTATAGCCGTTGAACATGGTGTCCTGATGACCTTCAGCTATCAGCGGCTGATGTGAAAAGACGAAGGCGTGAGCACTCTTTCCGGCTTTTTTGTCAAGGCTGCTGCTTATCCACGCCTGCTGATCATTGACGGTGTAGCCGTATGCATAACCATTGGGGTTTTTATCGACTTTTGTCGGCGTTGCCCAGGTATCGAGAATCACAAAACGGGCACTGTTTTCAGGGTCACCATAGTCAAACGAGTAACTCATGCCATCGAGGTCAGTGCTGACTGAGACGGGACTGCTGAAACCACTGCCGACCTGATAGTGCTGATGATCACTCTTTGTGAAGGTTCCTGTCCGGGTTTGAGGGTAATTGGAGCGGAATACCGATAGACCGTACCCATTGTTCAGACCAACAGTCTCATGGTTGCCGCGAAACGGAAAAAAGCCTATACCGGCATCAAGAAGTGGTTGAGAAGCCTTTGCACGTGTCACTTCGGATATATCATTGCCATCGTCACTCAGATCACCAACTGCGATGACGAATTTAACACCAGCCTTGATGAATTCCTGATTGACCTGATTGATAATCGTGACTGGTACAGTTGAGGGATTAGCGTTGGCCGGATCAGCAGTGGTCCACTGGGAGTCACCCATGACACCGAATTTCCAAGGCTCCGCTGATGCTGAGGCTGCTCCGCTCAAAAAAGCGAACACCAATGCTGACATTGATGCGATTTTTCGCAGATAACGGTTGCTCATCGAATATTTGTTGTTTAGAAAAGTGATTGATTAAATTCCGGCAGCAAAGCCCTATATGAATGAATGTTTCAGGTGCTGCAATGATCCAGTGATTTACAGTTCAAAGGGCATAAAGTAAACCTTATTAATGGTTGAGATTTGAAAAAGAACTTCTATTAATATACTGAGAAGCTGCCTGCTGTTTTTTCGGTTTTGACTTTGTTTGCAATTATGTAACAGAAGTATTGAAACCTATCCAGCTTAACAGCAGAGTTAAAAAAGCCGCTCACCTGGAGAGCGGCCTTTTTGAAAATGATCAATAGACAGAATACTATCAGTCTTTCACCCACTTTTCTGCTTCAAGCCAGTCATCTGCATCCGATCCATTGACCCTACCCTTCGATTCCCAGAGATAATAGGCAGCAAGTCTGATTTCTTCTTCCTGTTGCTCCGCTGATGTTGGAACTTCATAAACATCCTGTCCCGATACTTCCTCATTGATTGCCATGGGTTCTCTCGATTAATTGTTTATCCAGCCAGTACTCTGTTCCTATTGCATTACATCATTGCGCCCTACGTATCGTCCTGTCGTATTGCACTTTTCATGTTAATAATTACCTACGGTTCCTCACAGTGGAGTTCTGTTACATTGGTGCAAATTCTTTTATGCCCTAATGAGCGTTACGCAGTAAAGAGTGGCGTCTGGCCTCATTGAACGGGTTTTGACCGGTAAAAGGCTTGAGTTGAAGATTGCGGCTTTGATTGCTCTTTTAAATACATTTGCACGGGTTGATAGCTCAGCAATTTAATCAGGGAGTTGCGCCATTGTCAGTTATTCCATGAAAAGTTTTTTTCACCTGAAAGCATTGGATAGTTGACAACTGACTTGGGACAACAGTCATTTCATGTCCTATTCTTTTGCCTTGATGTGAAACGTTACTTTTAATGCAGTCAAACTTCTATTCTTATGCCAGATCGACCGGTTCATGTGCATATTCAGGAGCTTTCGCATGTTTTTGTTGTCCTTTCTACGAGAGTAGTCGGAAATTTGATTGACGCATTAGCTGCGGTTAAATATCAGGACGAAGAGAGTGTTCCTCGTATCAAGCTTGTGGAAAAGGAGCTGGAAATGGAGGAGATTGACCTGGAGAAGCAGTGTATTCAGTTTATAGCTTTACAGCATCCGGTAGCCAAAGACCTGCGCACTATTGTCGCTATCATGATGATTAGCGATGAGCTTGAGCGTATCGGCGAAATTTCGATGCATATTATTGATTCGATGACTGAAATAAGTCCTTTTTTGCTGGAGTTACTAGAGTTTGACTCAATGTTTATGCTGGCCGGAGAGATGGTTACAAAATCGATTGATGCTTTTGTGTTGCAGGATCGTGATCTTGCTGATCAGGTTTGTGCTCATAATGATGATGTTGATGCCATGCATCGAGAGGCATATAAAAAAGTGACTGCTTTAATGAAAAGTGCGGATGCTGATGTGATCCGCCTTACCAATGCGTTAAGCGTTTCAAGGGATATTGAGCATATGGCTGACCATGCTTCAAAGATTGCGCAAGATGTTATTTATCTTGTGACAGGTGAACTTGCCAGGCATAAAGATTCCTGTGATAATCTCCTTTAAATAAAACCCAAGGGGAAAAATGGCTGGTGGGGCTGAGAGGAACTGGGAGAAGAAAGAATAGATCCCTCACTGCGTTTCGGGATGACGAAAGAAGGCATTTCGGGATGACAATGGGGAAAGAGGGCGTTTTCTTGGGAGTAGAAAAAAATTGTTATTACTTTTATTAAGTAATAAACCGCTATTACAGCAATTTAATTCGGTGCCTGTGCCAAAGAGAATAGTTGACCGCTATGAACATACTGTTGATGGGCTTGTTATCGTTGATGTTGCTGCTCGTCGTGTTGAGGATCTCTACGAGGACTTCGACAAAACCGCTCCATATCATAAAAAGGATCTTGATGAAGATCTCGCCTATTATCTCACAGAGTGTGCGCGTGAAATAGGACGGGTTCGCTTTGTGATCCGATTTATGTTTGAGTGTTATCCTTCCGAGGATTACATGCAGCGGGTGCGCACCAGTGTGCAAAAATTTTTTATCTACCAGCGGGAGCTTGAACTCGGAGCGATGAACAAGATGCTGAGAACCGCAGCAACACTTCTCGTTATCGGTATCATCATTCTCGGACTCTCTTTATGGGTCAATCATCTGCTTGCTGTTGACGGCGCTCCCTCATTTCTCAAGACTGTTTTTGCCGAAGGGCTTACTATTGTAGCATGGGTTTCGGTGTGGGAGGCGCTTGCAACATTTTTGCTGAACGGACCTCAGCATCTCTTTCTCATCAAGCTTTACCGGAAAATCGCTGAAGCTCCGGTGCAGTTTCAGCCGCCTTCGGAGCCTCGTTCCGGTGGAGCGGAGAGGGGAAGATAGCAGTGGGCAGTTGGCAGTGGGCAGTGGGCAGTGGGCAGTCGGCAAGGGGGAAAAAAGTGTTACGTAGCTTTTGCTGTTACGATGTAAAATCCGTCGTCAGCTGGCGGTGATTGACGCACCTTGCCAACTGCCAACTGCCGACTGCCCACTCTGCCTACTGCCGACTATTTATTAATGTGCAACACCTTTGCGGGTGGGAAACCATTGAAGTAGGTCGATGACGCGTGACTGTAAGCCCCTATATTTTCACTGTAGAGTAAATCCCCTATCGCAAGGTCTTCGGGCAGGAGATTAGCCAAAGTGATCGTATCGAGAGCGTCACAGGTAGGGCCATAAACGGCACACATTTTCTCGTTGCCCTCTTTGAAGGATTTTAAAGGATATTCGCAATGATCAAAGATAATCCCTGAAAAAGTGTGATAGACTCCGTCATTGACGTAATAACATCTTTTACCGTCACGATACGCTGTGCCAACAATTTCCATTACAACCCAGGCTGCTGTTGCCACTAAAAATCTTCCGGGTTCGGCTATGATTTCAATGTCGGGTGGGAATAGTCTGTCAAATTCGGAATTGAGCATTACTGCCAGTTCAGCAAAAGGTTTTATACTATTGTCGTAGGGAGCAGGAAAACCGCCGCCAATGTCAAGAATTTTTACCTCTTTATACCCTCTTTCCCACGATTCCTTGAAAATATTGGATGCCAGGTTAAGGGCTTGAATATAGTTCTGGAAATTTGTGCATTGACTGCCGACATGGAAGCTTATGCCTTCGACCACAAGCCCCCTCTTAAAGGCTTTGTCTATTAAGTCAACAGCTTCTCCGGGGTCTGCACCGAATTTGGAAGAGAGCTCAACCATAGCTCCCGTGTTGGGTACTTTTATTCGTAAAACAAGACCCGTGTTCGGTGCATAGGTAGCGATTTTCGCTATTTCATCTTCATTGTCAAAGGTGACCAGCGGCTTGTAACGGTCGAGCTCCTTTAAGGTTGGGATTGGCTTTATCGGATTCGCATAGATGATCTTGTCCCAGATGAAATCCTGCTGTTCTTCAGGGGTAAGGCTTTTAATGTTTTCATAAACATTAAGAAACTCAGGCATTGAGGCCACATCAAAGCTGGCACCAGCGTCATAGAACGTTTTAACTATTTCCCTGTCTGAATTTGCCTTAACAGCGAAATAGGCCTGAACTCTTGGAAGATGCTGCTTAAACTCACGGTAATTAGCTCGCAAAATGTCGTGATCCACCACAAACAGCGGTGTGCCATGCTCCAGAGCCAATTGTTTCAAATTTTGAGGGTCCATTAGATAGTATCCTGTTTTAATCATTATCTGTTATAAGGAAGTTCTTAAACTGCCAGGGATCGGTTTCATCAATATCAGGGTTATTAAACCCGGCAAAATAGTTGGGATTGTATTTCAAAGGTGTCCAATCAGAAGCTTTTGATATGAAGTTGCCAAGGTAGGGTTTTGCAATTCCAAGGATATACTCATGATCGATATTATCCGGCACAACAACACCTTCTTGAGGATTTTCGATCATCCACATACAGGCTGCGACCACAGATATTGCCACCTGCATGGTGGTAGCATTCTGATGAGGCTCCAGCGCTCTGGATTGCTCTATGCTCAAGGCGGAGCCTGTCCACCAGGAATTAAAACTATGCCCCATCAGTAATGAACCAAGAATATCAGAACCCTTGGTGATCTCATCATTCATGATCCTGAAGTTTGGCTGAAGCTTATAGTCATACCCACGCAGCTCATGCAGAGAGGTAATAGCGGCATCACTCGGACAATAGGCGTAATGTACCGTCGGACGGTAGACGGCTTGCCCATCTTTACTGACAGTCAGGTAGTCGGAAATTGTAAACGCTTCGCCATGGCGGACTACCATGCCGCGTATATCATAATCAGGCACCCAGGTGCAGACCCAGGTATTCATACCCATTTTGGCAAGACAGATCTGGTTTTGCGGTCCTTCCTTGTGGGTATAGGCAAATTCCGGAAGCTCTTTTTCATGTGTTCCCCAACCCATCTCAGCAGTAGTCATGCCCTCTTCCCTGAATCCCTCGACACTCCATGTATTTACAAACTCGTCAACCTGTTTTGGAATGTCAGAAATTTGAGTGTCCCTTTCAGAGCAATGAATCACTTTGACGCCAAGCGCCATGGCGAGTTCATTGAAAATTCTTTTTTCAGCCAGCTCTTTAATAATTTCGGCTTGAGCAGGACCGATCTTGTTCTGGGCAATGACGGCGTCGGCAATATCAAGTAACCCTTGTTTGGTAAAGTGAGATATCAATCCGGGATTTGCTCCATGCTCCAGCACCGCCGTAACTCCTTTATTCTGCCACTGTGAAGTCATGCGGCGGATATTCATGTGCCGGCAGTAGAGTGTTCTTTCGGTAGGATGCTGAGTCTCAACCCCTGTATAAGGATCCCACACTTCTACCGAGGTGTTCATATAGAGGACACCATGATCATGACACCATTGAAGAATTTCACAACAATCAATATTCCACGCTAAATCTATTATCAAATCGCCCTCTGCAACATACGTCGAAAGGGTTTGTGCCAGATTATACGGCGTAATTTGATGATTAATGTATGTAACGCCCAATGCTGTCCAGGGTGATACTTTTTCGCGAATATCCTCAAAATCCATAATAGTGACTTGAGAATAATCGACGTTGATGTGTTTAAAAAGGATGGGAACTGTACATTGAGATACAGAGCCGAATCCAATAATGAGTATTCTTTTGTTAAAATTAATCACGATTTATCCACCTTAGTTTTTAAATAAAAGGTGAATGTAGAAATTTTTTTTTTAATCTCTAAGCGGAAATTCCCCGTAACTTTGCTGTGAGGCAGTTGATTCTGCCGGTGTTTTTGTTCGAAGCGATCTATCCGGATCTGACAACATTGTCGCTGATCTGTTCCAATGCTTTCAAGTTCGAAGGGCATAAGCAATTAATCAACGACCACCCATTTTAGCTGGCACTATTATTTCATAAAAGTCCCATCTAAGGGGAATTGTCGACCGTTAAGCTATTATCTTATTATTATGATGATAATTACCTAATGAGCTCCCTTCAAGATTAGCGTTATTTAAGTCGGTACCAGTCAGGTTTGCTCCTATAAGATTAGCCATACCGAGGTCTGCATCGGTGAGGTTGGCATCAGTGAGGTCGGCCTCAGTCAGGTCGGCACCATGAAGGTTTGCTTTTTGGAGATTTGCTTTTTGGAGGGTTGCCCCGAAGAGGCTTGCATACTGGAGGTTGGCTCTATGAAAATCAGCCTTATTGAGGTTTGTCCAGTGGAGACTGGCCTTGCGGAGATTCGCATCCGTGAGTTGTGCCCCTTGAAGATTGGCCTCAATCAAGTCTGCCCCATGGAGAATCGCCCCATCAAGAATGGTATCGGAGAGATTTGCTTCAATGAGGTATGCCCCCCGAAGGTTTGCCTCAGTGAGGATGGATCGGGAAAGATCTGCCCTATGGAGGCATGCTCCATCAAGATTTGCCTCATAAAAACTTGCATCGCTTAAGTTGGCTTTAATCAGGCTTGCCCTGTGGAGGATAGCCCTGCGCAGGTTTGCGTTACTGAGGTCAGCCCTGTAAAAGTTTGCTCCGCTTATGTTGGCTTCAATAAGGTTCGCCCCTTGAAGGTTAGCATTGCTGAGATTGGCGCCGTGAAGACATGCCCGAGTGAGGTCTACTCCACTCAGGTCTACGTCGAGTCCTGGATTTTTTCTGCGTGTTTCGTTCCACTCTGTTACTGATCTGAGAAGCATTTCTATGTCCAACATGGCTGTAATTCCCTTTTGGCAGGCCTTTTGTTTGTATTATCCGTTCAGTTTTTTGTTTTTCTTTGTGAAGTCTGAAGGGGGATTTTCTATATATACAGAAGAACCTTCGCGGGCTCTAAATAGTTCAGGAAAACATTGATTTACAAGCATTTAATTAACATAGTATCATTTTTGTTTCCCGGCAATAGAGGCTTTGTTACATCTGTGAAAAATATTTTTGCGCCCTCTTTGGGCTATCAGCTTTTTGATTGAGTATAATCTTATTGACTGGGGCTTGCGTTCTTTTCTGGTTTGGACAAGATGACGGAGACTCTCCTGACCTACGGGCTCTTTCTTCAACGAAGGGATGAGTACGTAGCGAGTGACATGGAGAAAAGCAACGGGTTGGGAGGGATTCAGAGGAGAGCTGGCGGTAGTCAGGAATATGGGTGTAACTTTTCAGGGAGGATTGCTCAGGCGGCCGTCACCAAGTGACGGCACTCAAATGCGTCAAGAGTTCATCACAAATAATCTCATCCTCTTCACCGACGCGAACATCACTCTTTTCTTTCTGGCTTTATACAGAAACTTTCATTTCCGCCCTCAGCCGCATCCATATTGCTTCTATAATTATCGCAGAGGCCTCTTCCGGGTCGCTGAGAGCAATGAGGCGTTCGATCTCATTCTTCCGTGTATTGGCGCAGGCTTCGAGCATGGCTGTGTTGCCGTTATAGAGCCCGAACCATCCGCAGATAAGCATACCCAGTGTATAATGGAAGCGGGAAAGATCTTCCTTTTTAGCATTCAGAAGTTCCCATTTATCAATGTCACTCATTGTATCGATCATCAGCTCTACGCCTTCATTGATCGTTTCAGGCCATATTGATATGTCATTCATTGGTTGAATATTTTATGTTGTTGTTGTTTGGAGAGTGAAATATGATGTGCAAATATATCATGCTGATCGATACTTCTGCCCCCACTATGCTATTGTTTTCAAACATGTAACAAGAGAAGGATGGCGTATTGACTTACTTTTTATGACTTCGTTCAATGTAAGCGGTTTCGACAGCCTCATCGAGGCCCCGCTTTTCTGCTTCATCGTAAAGGAGTTGTATAAGGGAGTGCCACTCCAATGGGTTCAGCTCATGATCATCACCCGACTGGAAGTGCGGGATATATCGGGAAGATTTATCTTCAGTTATTCCCTTGTATGCAAGACGGCAAACAATTTCGTTCCATATACCCTTATTCATATTCGAATAGTTTATAGTGATATAGGGGAAAAGAGATTCCTCACGGGAGTTCGGAATGATTATGATGAGAGCAAACGATGACGCAATTCGTCAGCGCAGTTCGATACTTTTGGCATGGCAGTTCACAATTAATTGATATAGTCATCAGGTAAACACAGATAAGAATAACACACATAAAACATGAATAGTCGGACATTAAATTTTAGTGATTTATCATGCCCATGAAAAGAGAGTCCTTGTTACATTTATGCAAATTCATCTGTAATTATCTTTCAAACTGTGCTCAACCGCCTCTGGTGTTTTGCCTGCATTTTGAAAGAGTGTAAATTAAGCGCGCAGGTGTTGGAACTATTTCAGTCTATAGCAATTTTTCAAACTCTTTTTTATGCCTGACAGGCCAATTCACCTTTATATAAAAGAACTCTCCCTGGTTCTTGTTGACATCTCCGATAAAGTCGTCGGTAATTTATTTGAGGCACTGCGCGCGGTTAAATATCATGATGCCAACGGCGTTCCAAATATCAAGCTTGCCGGAAAAGAGATTGATAGTGAAGAACTCGACCTTGAGGAGCGCTGCATTGCGTTTTTGGCAATGCATCATCCTGTTGCAAGGGATTTACGCACTATAGTTACGATTCTCATGATCAACGATGATCTTGTGCGTATAGGTGAACTCTCTATGCATATTATTGATCTCATGCTGGAATTGGCTCCGGAACTGCTTGAAACACTGGAGTTTGAAAAAATGAGCATGCGCACCGGCGAAATGGTTAAAAAGTCAGTTAATGCGTTTATCCTACAAGACCGCGCTCTGGCTGAAGAGGTTTGTGCTCATGATGAAAAGATTGATGCAATGCATCGTTTTGTTTTTAACAAGGTAACAACGTTAATGAAAAGCCAGGACGCAGATGTTGAACAGCTGACTGATGCTTTAAGTATTTCAAGGTATATTGAGCGTATGGCTGACCATGCATCCAAGATTGCCCAGGAGGTTATTTATTTGGTGAGCGGTGAGATTATTCATCATAAAGATGATTATGAAGACCTCGCAAATTAATGTTTTGCTTATCCATTAACATTGAGTAGCATTAAGGAATACAACAGCTATTATTGCTAAAATTATTTTGAGATTATTATGGCTAAAAAAGTCACACAACTATCTTTTGCCGACGTCATGGGTGCCATTGATATAAAAGGCGACATTGATTGTTCGAATAAGGGGTTAACCTCACTTGAAGGCTGTCCTGAGAAGGTCAAGGGAAATTTCAATTGTTCGGGCAATAAACTTACCTCACTTGCCGGGGCTCCTAAAAAGATCAAAGGTGATTTTACTTGTTCATCGAACAAATTGACAACACTGGAATTTGGCCCGGAGGAAGTTAAAGGTGATTATGATTGTTCAAACAATCTCCTGGCCTCTCTTGGCGGATGCCCGGTTTTTATTATGGGTGATTTTTCCTGTTCAGGAAACAAGTTGAAGTCATTGAAAGAAGAGATAGTGTCAAGTGTCGGAACTATTCTTTCGGGAGGCCCTGAACTTGTTGAAGGAGACTTCAATTGTTCAAGGAACCAATTGGAAACCCTTGAGAGTTCTCCAAAGATTGTTGGTGGTGATTTTGATTGTTCATACAATCATCTTACCACTCTCAAAGATTCACCAGTAATCATTTTCGGAGATTTTTCCTGTGCAGGGAACCAACTGGTTTCACTTGAAGGCGGACCTCGTCAAGTTTCCGGAAATTTTGATTGTTCAGGTAATCAGCTTACATCGCTCAAGGGATCTCCAAAAAAGGTTAAAGGTAGTTTTATTTGCTCCTGTAACCATCTTACTTCGCTTAAAGGCACACCGCATGAGGTTGAAGCATTTGAGTGTTCCTGCAACATGCTGACGTCGCTCAAAAGATCTCCTGAAAAAGTCAAGGGAAATTTTGATTGTTCAATGAATCAGTTGACTTCACTTACGGGAGCACCTAAAAAAGTGAAAGGGAATTTCAATTGTTCAGGCAATAAGCTTACAGCGTTGGAATGCGAGCTGAAAAAAGTCGGTGGAGATTTTCTTTGTGAAGAGAATGCGCAGCCCTTTGTCGAGGAAGAGATCAGGGTGACCAAGAATGTAAAGGGTAACGTTTTAGCATAACTTTTTCCCGGGGGGCATCTCTGCCCTTACGAAGAGTTGATGAAATACTGAAACAGCAAAAGGCGACTTTCAAGTCGCCTTTTGCTGTTTCTTGCTGTTCAACAAGGCCTCAGAAGGTCACCTCTACACCGGCATTCCATGATCTTGACAGTCCAAGAAAGACGCCGGCATCATCGGCGCTGTGATTAGAATCAAATTTGGCATAGCTCGCATTGTCTACAGCCTCTTGAACGTAAACTGTGTTAAAGAGGTTGAATACATGCGCAAAAAGACGGACTTCTGTTTTCTTTGTTTCAAGCGGCAGCCGATATGATGCATGCAGATCAAACACACTGTAATCAGGAATCTTCCAGCTTTGAGGACGCGCTCCATTCTCAAGTGCTGTTCTTGTGAATGGATCCCAGGATGCATAATGATCGCGGTAATGCTTCATTACCAGCTGGAGAGAGAGTCTGCTGACAGGGTAGACCGTCGCTGCAAGGGAGAATTGGGTTTGAGGGGCATCACCGACCTTCAACCCATTGATATAGTATGTATAGGGTATGACATGTCCCGGTTTATCATTATAGGTACCATTAACATCATTGGTATACATCCAGTTACCTAATGAGCCGGCAGCATCAAACTTGACAAATCTTGATGGTTGCCAGGCAGCCTCCAGTTCAACTCCGTAGTATCGGGAATTCAGACCGTTCAGAAAGACCTGACCATCACTTCCGTCAGCGTTGATGACATTCATAGTTTGAGCCTGATCTTTCCACTGAGTGTAATAGACATTTCCCTGAACTTTGAAATCCTTGTCTGGCGAAGTGTAGACTGCCCCTGCTTCATACGAGGTGAACTTCTCGTTTTTCGGATCGTTTACAATACGACCAGTGACATCATCTATAACATTGTCAAAGATCGGCACCTTTGCAACATACCCGATATTCGTGAAAAGGTTGAGTTCACTGGTGATGTTATAGTTCACCCCACCCTTGAACTGGTAGCCTGTCACAGGATCAGCTGATATAACCCTTTCATTGCCATTGGCATCCTTATTGAAATGGTCTGTAAACTTGTACTTGATACTGGAAATCCCTGCTGTACCGTAGCTTGTAAAATCTCCACTCTTGTACTCTGCCTGACCATAGGTGCCAAGCCAATCCACATTATTTGTGTTGTTGTAGGCAATCTTCTCTCCCAGGCCTTTCTTGGATGATGTTTGAAACTGATTGTAGGTGTCATTGTAATACGTGCCGCCAAGCAGATCTCTGACTTCCTGGAAATGGTCGATTTCAGCTTTTCTGGCATCAATACCGGTCGAAAGCTTCAAGTTTTCTGTCGCCTGGTAGTTCAGTTTTGACAAAGCGCCGATGGTCCACTGGTTATTGACACTGTTGCGCAAAATACCAAGGGAACGTCCATCAGCCTGGGCTTTATTGGCCGCTATGGTCGCATCCCAATCGTAACGCCATGGCAGCGGTGTGGCAGTGCCTGCAACGTTATTAGCATTATACTGTTTTATAGTCCCGAGTATTCCCGAACCACCACCTGTGCCGCCGGAATAGTAAACTGTCGAAAGGAGGTTGAGCGATTCAGAGAGCTGGGAATACCAGTTGAGGTTCACGAGAGGCTTGTGGTAATAGTTCTCGGCTTGATTGATATAATTCGCATCATACCGGTCGTGCGTTGAACCATTCCAGTACTGCTGTCCCTGATAAGAGGAGCTGACCGGGGACCAGTTCTGACTGTAGGTACGCCCTCTTTCCTGATAGGATGCGAGAGCAGCTGGACTGTAGCCATCAAGAGTCTTTGCATATTGGCTGTCATAGACTCCAATATTTTGCTTGTTGTTGTTCTGACCATGACTCTGAGGAGCACCCATTGCATAGAACTCCAGCCTGTTATTTTTGTTGATGTTCCATGCAGCTCCAAGATAGTATGCCGATGCATCGGTCCAAGCGTGGTCAACAGCACCGTCACCTGTCTTGCGGACTATTGCGCCACTCACAGCATACTTTCCATCGATAAGTCCGGAATTAGCGACAGCGGTGGATTTTAAAAACCCATCATTTCCAAACTCCTGCTTCAAGCTTAGACCTGACTCCATGGCAGTGGGATCAGTAATGATATTCATCGTTCCGCCGATAGCGGGGACAGCAAGATTTACAGCGCTGAGACCTCTCTGCATCTGTATCGACGAGGTGATGTCACCAAGACCGTCCCAGTTCGACCAGTATACCCAGCCGTTCTCCATGTCATTGATTGGTATACCGTTGATCATTATCCCCATGTGCCTTTGGTCAAACCCACGGACGTTGATACGGGCATCACCGGCACCACCGCCCTGCATAGTACTGTAGACACTTGGCGTTGTGTTCAGTACAAGAGGGATATCCTGAGACCCAAGCTGGCTTTTGATCTGTTCTTTAGAAACTTTTGAAACTGCGACCGGTGTCTCGCGTTCTTTTGCCCTGTCGGCAAGAACCACGATCTGCGATGACATGGCGTTCTCCTGCGACAGGAGGAATTCGACATAAGTTCTTTTCTGAGTTGTCGCCTTAGCTGTTAAGGATTCAGGACGATAACTGATGTAGGATGCCTTTAAATTCAACGATCCTTCATCAGATACTGCAAGCCTGAATTTTCCGTCAGCATCGGTTATCACACCTTGGGCAGTGCCCTGGACAACCACGGTTGCGGCCGGCAGAGGGTCCCTTGTATCCTTGTCGATAACCCTGCCTTCAATAATAACATTGGCAGCCATAGCCGGACTTATTCCTGCCAAGGCAAGAAAAAGCGATATCGGTGCTACGGCTTGAAATATCTTGACCGTACGTTTCATATCATTTTTATTAATTGTGAAAAGGAATAGAAGTCACTTAACTAATATAATCTCGGTGTGTTACGCATTTGTTACCATGGTATAAAGGGATTGAAAACTTTTATTTGACCGATATTTATATTCATTCTTCCGCCTCGGTGGACATCGTCTTATTGGTCAAATCAACCATGCATTCGACTTCGCTTTTCCTGCTGTTTACCGGAAGCAATCATACATCGCCGGTTTTCCGTGAACATTTTCTATCGCCGCATGTCTGTTACATCTTTGTGTCATAAAAAATTATTTCACCCATTTACATTATTTATAGTGGATAGCGATCATGAATAACCACTCACTGATTTAGATAGAGGGAGAAAAACAATGAAAAACAAAACGAGGTGGGTTGTCAGGTTGGGCATTGTTCTCAACATGATGATATTCAGTTACACGCCTTTATACGGGGCACCAAAGCCCTGCGTTATCATGATCTCGCTGGACGGGTTCAGAAGTGATTATCCCGAGATGGTCCGGCTTGCCACTTTAGATAGTCTTGCCAGGGTAGGAGTAAGGGCTGAGTATATGAAACCTGCGTTTCCCTCGATTACTTTTCCCAATCATTACACAATTGCGACGGGACTCTATCCCGATAATCATGGCATAGTGGCAAACAGCTTTTATGACCCTAAGTCGGGGATGCACTACAGCATCGGGGACCGTTCAGCAGTTGAAGATGCATCGTTTTATGGCGGTGAACCTATATGGGTGACTGCAGAAAAGCAGGGTGTGAGGACGGCATCGTTTTTCTGGGTTGGCTCCGAGGCTCCCATCAGAGGCATATCCCCTGCATATTGGAAAAAATATGATCAGAAAGTCCCATTTTCCGCTCGTATCGATACAGTTATGAGCTGGCTTTCTCTACCGGAGGATAAACGTCCACAACTGGTTCTGTTGTACTCGCACGAACCTGATGCTTCCGGCCATCAATACGGCCCGGAAAGCGAAGAGGTGAAAAAATGTCTTGTAGACCTTGACCATAAGCTTGCGGAATTTACAGGGAAATTGAAACGGCTTCCCTTTTTTTCTGGAATCGATTTCATTGTTGTCTCCGATCATGGAATGGAGGCTACCAACCGCATCAGATCGGTGAACTTGAGCGATTATCTTGATACAGCATGGTTTTCGCAAATCAAAGGCTCATCACCGGTATTGATGTTTAAAGTTAAAGGTGAAAACAGGCAAAAAGCTTTTAATGCATTGAAGCTGATTCCGCACTCCCGTGTTTGGAAATCGGACGAAATCCCCCCTGAGCTGCATTATGGAAAAAACCCGCGTACCCTTGACTTTGTTCTCCTTGCTGAAAATGGATGGAGTGTCAAGTTGAGAGACGATGACCGAGTCGCTGAAGGTTCACATGGATATGATCCGAATGATAAAAAGATGCACGCTATTTTTTATGCAGCCGGCCCATCATTCAAAAACGGATATGCAGCTAAAGAGCTCAACACCATTGATATTTATCCATTGATAAGCCGACTTTTGAATATCAAACCTGTTAGTGTTGACGGGAGAATCGAAAGGGTGAAGGATATGCTGAAGGAGTAGGATGACCAATGCGAAAAAACAAAGCGTAAACATGTTGGATACGCTTCGGTAAATCAATCGGGGCTCAGACCAATAGTATGCCTATCAGCAAAAACAATAATTTTATCTGCAATTGTGTCGATGGTTGCTGAAGTATCAAGATATAATTCTGTACACGAGAATGGGAGCATCAAATTTAAGCCCTTTTCTTCAGAAATACGAAAGTCAGTTCTGATCCCCAATATTGCTTTTCCTTTACTGTACGCATAGCCAAGCTCAACACTTGTTCCGGAGTCAGCATCTGCACCCTCTAAGAGAGCCACTATGATATCTGCCTTATTTATTGAATCAATACAGTCGCGGAAGATTTCTTGATTTTTATTTTTATAATTTTTAAACTTTACCGCTGTTTCTTGTGGTAAAAGAACAATTAAGTCATTTCGTTTTTTTCTGATAGACTCCGCCAATCGACTATTGAATTCTCTTTCCGCAGCTGTAAATAACGGCCCCGCTAAATATATTATATACATAGGGTTGGCATTTATTTAAACAAAGTTTATGTCTTTATTGCACTTGCCTCAGTGGAGTAAATAAGGTTCGCTTACTCATGACTCGATGATAATGAGGCTGTTTGAGAGGAGGTTATAAAACAGGAAAAGGTACCGGGGTCTTTTTCTTTTTCGAGATGATAGTGAAGAAGCAAAAGCAACTGGTCAATTTCGTGCAGCAGGTCGCGGTGATTGAATGCGAGTGTTACAAGAAACATGGGAAAGGAAATGTGCTCTTTACGAAGTTTTTTAAAGACATTGCCCATCGCTTTGGTCATGACAGGAAGCGTTCGGGTAGCATGTGTCTGATTGTTTTTGGAGAGTGTATCCAACGCCGGGTTTCGGTAATCGCAGCTGAAGTAAAAGTCTTCTGTCCCGCTCCACTCAATAACGATCTTGAAGGGTTTAACATTATTCATGGCCGGTTCAATTTAATGATGATTGCGAAAAAATGGATGATAACCGGTTGAGATGGCGTGAGATTACTCGCACCATCATAATGGCTTGTTGAGTTTACTAAATGTTACGCCGTTTTTTAACGGGGGAATAGTTAAATGATTGCAAATTCTGCATGTGGAGGCGGCGGAAAAAGAGATAAAAACGGAGCGATCCCTCGCCTTCGGCTCGGGATGACAGAGTGGAATGAGGACTTTGGTTACAGGGGGAAATGGCTTAAAAAGAGAGCCTGACTGTTTACTTTAGGTTCATCATTATTAATCTTTGTGTATGAGCCATCCGGGTTCATTTCCCATGCCTTGACATTGTCGGTCAACAAAAGTTGAAGATCGCCCTTGACTCGCTGGACGAGGGTTTTGTCTAAAACAGGAAAAAGAGTTTCTATCCGGTCATCGAGGTTTCTTTGCATGATATCGGCGCTCCCAAGATAGAGTTCTTCCTTTCCGCCGTTATTAAAGTAGTATGCCCGGCTGTGTTCCAGAAAACGACCAATGATGCTGATAACCCGGATATTATCGCTTATACCTGGAATTCCAGGTTTAAGACTGCAAATGCCTCGAACTATCAGGTCTATCTGAACACCTTCACAGGAGGCTCTGTAGAGTGCCTGAATGGTTTTTGGATCCACAATGGAGTTCATTTTCATGATTATTCTCCCCTTGCCTTCCTTTTTGCACCACTCAACTTCGCGATCAATCATTTCAATAAGGCGCTTTCGGGTGTTGATAGGCGAAACAAGCAGTTTTTTATAGTCTGTATGTTTGGAATACCCGGTCAAGGTGTTGAAGAGTTCTGCAACTTCATTGGCCAGCTGTTCGTTTGCTATAAAAAGACTGTAGTCAGTATAGATTTTTCCCGTCGCTGGATTATAATTTCCTGTGCCGAGATGCAGATAGCGCTTAAGCTTGTTTTGTTCTCGACGAACAACAAGAGTCAACTTCGCGTGAGTTTTCAGACCAGGCAGACCGAAGGAAACATGTGCTCCTACATCCTCAAGAGCACGTGCCCAGATAATATTATTGCCTTCATCAAACCTTGCCTTGAGTTCCACCAGAACCGCAACCTGTTTACCCCTTTCAGCTGCATTCATTAATGCCTGTACTATCGGGGAATTGCTGCCGACCCTGTAGAGTGTCTGCTTTATGGAAAGCACATCCGGATCAGCTGCGGCCTGGTTGATAAAATCAACGACCGTCTGAAACGAGTCGTAGGGATGATAAAGAAGTTGATCTTTAGCTTTTATCGCACCGAAAATATCCCCGCT
Source organism: uncultured Chlorobiaceae bacterium (assembly GCA_903895195.1). Lineage (GTDB taxonomy): Bacteria > Bacteroidota > Chlorobiia > Chlorobiales > Chlorobiaceae > Chlorobium. Next base: position 4,637 of record CAITSZ010000037.1, on the reverse strand, counting down.
AAACTTCTCTTCCAACCGATTTTTAGGCACAAAAGGCTCATCTTTCAAATCAGGCCGTTCTATTTTCAAAAGGTCAATAAGACAGCTGAGTCCAAGCGCGCCATTTATTTCATAAACGTTTCGCTGGGCGACATCGAGATTTTTCATGAGAAGCTTTCTGACCGACTGAGGCATTGCAGGCGTTATGTCAAGGCGGACAACTTTGCCGTAACGGCGTGACCGAAGCCCCTTTTCAATGGTCTTCAAGAGATCACCTGCTTCGTCTTCCTCAATTTCAATATCAGCATCACGAATCAACCTGAAGAGATGCGATTTTGTAATCTTCATCTTCGGAAAAAGATGTGCAAGATTGTTTTCAATAAGGTCTTCGAGCCAGATAAACCGGATGATACCGTCATCATCATTGAACCCTTTTATATCGTTGAGTTGCAGAAGCCGTGGGAGAATGCTTGGAACTTTTACTCGGGCAAACTTCAGGGAGCCGCCCTCCTCATCTTCAAGTTCAATGGCGAGATTTAGCGACAGGTTCGACATGAATGGAAAGGGGTGACCTGTATCGAATGCAAGCGGAGTAAGTACCGGATAGATTTCCTTGCGGAAAAAATTGCTAAGCGCCCGCTGCCTGGTTGCTGAAAGTTCAGCTACCCTGAGAAACTCTATCCCCTCTTTTTGCATGGCAGGCAGAAGGTTGTTATAGAAGCACTCGTTACGCTGAGTTAGCTGCTGCAAAACCATTGTCCGGATCTTTTCGAGCTGTTCGGCTGGAGTATAGCCGTCGATTGTTCGATCCTGAATGCCTGCCTGGTATTGGTCCTCAATACCAGCAACCCTGATCATAAAGTATTCATCAAGGTTGGAGCTGAAAATCGAGATAAATTTTACCCGTTCGAGAAGGGGGTGCGCTTCAGGATTAAGCGCTTCCTCGAGCACCCTTTGATTGAAATCAATCCAGCTTAACTCCCTGTTGACATACAGGGATGTATTATAAAAATCAACCGCAGGTTCGGTCCCGATGTTTCCATTCACTGCCAACATAAAATAGAGTTCCTATTTATTATAAAAGTATACGCACGAGCAGATCAGAGATGCGGTCATCCGAAAACAGAAAGAACTTACTCCCTGTAAAGTGAGGGCTTAGAGAAGAGAGGTTGACGCTGCACGCTGCTGTTGTTTTCATTTCGAAGAAGCGCACAATAGAAGAGTGTGAAACTGCTGAGCGGTGTCGTCATTATCAAACGATCGGAAGGTTTTGTGGAATTCCAGGCGAGCCTCCTCTTTTTTCTGAAAAAGGGTAGCCATCAGACCTCCGAGGGAGGCTGCACATAAGCGCTCTTTTTCGCCTGCAGGCATTGCATTAAGGCGGTCATCAAGAAACTGGAGCTGAACAGAAAAGTCCACAAAGTCTCCGAGATTTTCCTGCAGTTCCTTCATTTTCCGGATAACAGGAACAATGTTTTTTGGTGGAAAAATTGAAGCGAAAAATTCAAGAAGATATCTCAGTTTTTTACAGTCGATACGCAGTGCGTGAAGCTCGGCATCAGTTGTTTCAGAGCTGATGTGCCGGCCGTGGCGGATTACTTTTTTCCATGCTTTTTTTATCGAACCCTGGGCAACCGTGCTGGTCGATAGAGATGCAGTAGGGGCCTGCAGAGAGTCTGGAAGAGAGTCTCTATGTACAAATGTATTCCACTTATGAAGGAATAACTTATAGTCGCTGGATGCGAGATAACTGCAAAACTGTTTGTGAAGCTTCTTGCGGGAAGCCGCAATATCAATAAAGAAGGACTTAAGTGAGGACTGGAGAAATGGAGGAAGATAGTTGTAATAGGTTTCCTCGTGAAGCAAATAGACGTCACTATCGCGCAACTGGTTTGTCTTTTTTCCGAGCTCTTTAAAGGCGGTGAGGTAAAATGCAGTTTCCTGTTGGTCGTACACGCCCTTTAGCTGCCTGAGGATCGAGCGGGTTCTGCGTATAGCCACACGATAGTCGTGCAAAAACTCGGTGTCGATGTCGTTTTTTATTCCATGCTCATTCTTTTGCAAAAGGGAAAGGGTGAATTGGAGCAGGCGTTGGGTACTATGATGAATGGAGGCGTCTGCATTGAGAGAGAGGCTGATTTTTGATGAGTAGCCCTGGACGTTTTGTCCGGCTGCTGCCATTATGAGCAGAAAGAGCTCTTTGAAATCAAGAGGAGTTCCAAAGGAGGTATCATGAGTAATCTTCTCGATCTCTTCCTGATAACCCCTTAGAGGTACAAGGGAAAGAAATGATGCAAACTGCTCCTTTGAGCCTTCAAGGCACAGTGAGGTTGAGGTCAGTACGCCGATGGTTTTTTCGTTGTCGTCAAGGATGTGATATGACTCAATGACGGTAGTAATGGAACAGAGCTTGATGAATGCCCTGATATCACTATATGATGAAAGCCTCTCTTTCAGTTTTCCAGGCGGAAGATCAGCTGGAAAAAAAAAGGAGGGATTCCGTTTGAATGCAATAGCGCCTGCTTCCTGGCCAGTATTGAGGTCAAAAAGGGAGATGCTTTTTTTGGTTTTTACGATTACAACATCTTTTTCGAAAGCATTCCATTCAAATGTGTCAAAGAAATCAAGCTGTTCTCTGGTTGCAGAATGAGATTTGAGCTGCCATCCGAAATGAAGAACTTTTTCAAAAAGCAAAGCGGATTCTTCTGGCGACGTTACGGTCAAATATATTGTTTTTGTCGTGTACATGCTTTGCCTCGGTGAATGGAAGATGCCCATGGCATTAAGACAAAAGAGAGATATGGATATAGTTACCTTTTATGATACAAGCCGCTCTAACTTGTTCTTCGGTAAATATAGCCTCATTTTCACCGCAGATAAAATCACCCCCAACTTTTTTAAGAGCCCCATCAAGGGCTGTAATCGGGTTTACCGAGCAATTAAAATGACCTTTAACCTTTTTTGGTGAACCTTTGAGTGACGCAAGCTGATTGTTTGCGCAATTGAAGTCACCCTTAACTTTTTTAGGGGCTCCTTTGAGTGTCGTCAGCAGGTTGCCTGAGCAATCAATACAGCCTTGAATTTTATCCGGGGCTCCATCAAAGGAGGTGAGCTGATTGTTTGAGCAATTTAAATCGCCAACTTCCTGAGGAGTACCTTTGAGGGAGGAGAGCTGGTTACCTGAACAATTAAAATATCCGCCTACCTCTTTAGGAGCACCCTTTAGGGATGTCAGGTTATGATTGGAGCAATCAAAGTTGCCATACACTTCTATAGGACCACCTTTAAGAGAGGTGAGCCGGTTTACGGCACAAAAAAAATCTCCGACAACAAAATCAGGAGCTCCCACAAGAGTAGTTAACTGATTGTATGAACAGTCAAAATCGCCTCTAACTTCATCGGGTCCGCCGTCGAGTGAGGTCAGTTGATTGTGAGAACAATCAAAATCGATGACTTCGTGAGGTGAGCCGTCGAGTGAGGTGAGATGATTATCTGCACATGAAAAATCGCCGCCAACTTTATGCAGGGCTGCTTCAAGAGTTACAAGCTTGTTGCCTGAACAATCGACGTTGCCCTTAATGCGTTTAGGGATGCCTGTCAGTGAGGTCAAAAGGTTGTTATTGCAATCAAAATCCCCCTGAACATCTTTCGGTGCACCTTCGAGTGAGGTTAACCGATTGTGTGAACAATCAAAATTATCAACGTACTGAGGTGTGCCTTCGAGTGAGGCGAGATGGTTATCTGCACATGAAAAATCGCCGCCAATCTGAGAGGGGGCTCCCTCAAGAGTTTTCAGATGGTTGCCTGAACAATTGAAATTACCTTCCACCATTTCAGGGCAGCCTTCAAGTGAGGTTAATCCCTTATGTGAACAATCTATGTCACCTTTGCCATCAAGATTGCCCATGACATCTTTGAAGGTTACTGCTTTTACTGTTTTAGGCATTACTTTAGATATCGTGCTACATGTTATCAAAACCGGATTTCACATTTACTATCATCCAGTGCTTATGGATCAGTCGTTCAGGGATTCAAGAAGGTTTTCATAAAAATCGCCTTTGTGGCGGACAATTTCACCGGTTACCAGATAGATGACCTCACGGGCAATCATGGTGGCGTGATCGCCCATGCGTTCGATATACCTTGAGATGGAGAGCGCCGCTATGAGTTCGTCGACATTGGCGTCGGCGGTTTTCATCAGCTTCGTGACTCTTTTAAAGATCGCCCGGTGCATGATGTCGATCTCTTCATCGTTTGCGCAGACTTCGTCCGCCAAGTTGCGGTCTTTCGAGACAAAGGCCTCAATCGACTGCTTTACCATAACGCCGGCGTGCTTTCCCATCGCTTCAAACCCAAATGATTCAAGCAGTTGCGAACTGATTTCGGGCATACGATCGGTGATATGCACCGCCAAGTCGCCGATGCGCTCAAGGTCGTCATTGATCTTCATGATGGTGACGATGGTGCGAAGGTCATGGGCAACTGGCTGCTGCAGGGCGAGAAATGCCAGACAGCGCTCCTCGAGGTCAACCTCGGCCATATCGATTTCATTATCGACCGTCTTGACCAGGCGCGCACTCTCCATGTCATGATGTTTTACGGCATTCATGGAGAGGAAGAAATTCTGCAGCACTTTTTCGGAGAGTTGCACAAGAATC
>CAITSZ010000036.1 GCA_903895195.1 uncultured Chlorobiaceae bacterium | reverse complement strand
CTTGTTGAGAAGCTCTCTTTTCATCCACTGCTCATAGGTCTGGCTCCCGATATCAGACTTTGCCGTTATGCCGGATTCATGGCGGTAAAGAATCAGCGGTTCGGGGATGTATTCGAGGCCGCCGGTCAAAGCACTCCTGAACCCCATAACAAGATCTTCAATACACTTGCGGTGTTGTATCGGACCGAACGTCTCTTCTATTTTCCGGGTAAATGAAGTGGTTGCACCTATAATCAACGCACCACTGACCGCCATCTCCCCAAGGTCCATGCTGCCGGATATCACGGGTGGAAGCCTGGTGCCAACCCGATTCCCTGAAATGTCAATGAGATATACTGACGAATGGATCAGTGATACCCTGCGGCCGGAAGCAAGGTATCGCTCAACGAGCTTTTCCGTCCGGTGAGGAAGCGAAATGTCATCGCCCGCCCCGTATACTATCAGTTCACCCGATGAAAGAGAGGTTATCCTGTTAATATGCCCTATCAGACCAAGATTTTCGCAGTTCCTGTTAACAACAAGTTTGTGTGGTCCCGCGTAGTTTGCAGCCATCTCCTCGATTATCCGGAACGTCCCGTCTGTAGAACAGTCGTCTGATATAACAATCTCAAGCGGCCGGTATGTCTGACTGAAAGCTCCCTCGATTGCCTCACGAACATAGTCCTCCTGATTATAAGTAATCAGAAAAAATGTCGCCAGCATCCCGTTGCTCTCGCTCAAACAATTATCCATGTATCCTGGTAATCAATGCATCTCCCATGTCCCGTTTCCTCGTACCATATGAAGCGTAAAACCCGATGTAACACGCTCATTTTCTATCCATTTACGGTACTCCATCCAAAATAAGAATTTTTCCCTCTTTCGTGCCAACCATGTAGATCCAACCCTTGTCCGAAAATATTTGCGATCCCCTAAAGACTTTTGTCCTGTTTTTGCAGCAATAGCTTTCTGGGTAATCGATCCAAAGTGGTGAAAGACCGAATCGCCGACAATACCGACAGGAATGTTCGCGCGCCTGCATCGAAACATGAACTCCGCATCTTCATAACCGCCCAGACGCCTGTCGGAGTCCGGAAAGCCGACATGATTGAGAACACTCCGATGCACGGCAAAACATACCCCGTGAAACCGCCCATGGCGAACAATCCCCGACATCTTCTGCTTATATCCCACGGCGAACTCATCAAACCCATAATCGTCAGCTCCCTCCAGCAGTGCAGGGCTCACAACCAGAAGCTTCTCGCGTTCAGCCGCATCGAGCAACGCCCCGATTGCATCAGGCCCGGCAAGCACATCATTATTCAGAAGCACAACCCACTCGGCATCAGGACTGAGCACGACACCCTGAACCCAGGCACATCCGCAGCCGAGGTTTACCTTATTATGCACACTCTTATATTCGGGATGCCTGGCCAGCCAGACTGGAGTTTCGTCACTGCTGGCATTGTCTATAATCAGGATCTCCTCAGGCCTTACACTCTCTTTACGCAAGCTTTCCAGACACTTTACAGTATAATCCAGTTGATTGTATACAGGAATTACAACAACGTAGCGATAGGAATCATCAACCATGGTTACTCTGATAAAAGCCTGATTGGATAAAGAAGAAGCTTATAACCGGTGGGAGAATATAGGTATTCAAGAAGCAAATTGCGGAAAAGAACTACATCACAATCATTTCTCCAATCAAACAAGCCTAAACAGTACGATAAGAATGTCCACCCCAATGCAATGAGGGATCTATCTTTTCTTGCCTACTGCCGACTGCCAACTCTTTTCTCTTCCCTCGGCACTCAGACCTCTCTTTCTCAAATCCCCACCCTAGTCCCG
>CAITSZ010000035.1 GCA_903895195.1 uncultured Chlorobiaceae bacterium | reverse complement strand
TGGATTGTATGGCTGACGAGAGTCTTGGGGGAACGCACCGGACCAATGCATTTGTTATAAGCGCCCGCAAACGCAGAGTACAGACTGTCGCCAAAAAAGTTGGTGAAGGCATGCTTTTCGGTGTTGCCTCGTTTGTCGCCGTTGTTGTCCTCTTCATTTTCTACTTCGTCGCCCGCGACGCCGTCCCTTTTTTCCAGCAGCGTGGATTCACTGAATTCTTCACCAGTTCAAACTGGTACCCAGCCGATCACCCCGGCGGGTTCGGAGCACTTGCCATTATCTACGGCAGTGTCATGGTAACCTTAGGTTCCGCCCTTATTGCCGTCCCGATGGGCATTACTGCCGCCGTCTGTCTCAGCGATATTCTTCCCTTTTCCGTCCGGCAGTACGCAAAACCAGTCATCGAAATGCTCGCCGCCATCCCTTCAGTAGCCTTCGGTTTCTTCGCCCTTGTCGTGCTCGCCCCGATGCTCCAGAACAACGGCGGCCCCATGCTGATGTGGGCCTGGTGGATCCTCGTCACCCCGTTTCTCCTGCTTGCCGTTCTCGTTGCCGCCGATCTCCTTTCAGCCAGAGTAACCGATCCGGCCCGCCGTCAGCAGCTCTACGTTCTCCTTTTAGTCGTGTTTGGCCTTATCTCGATTCTCATGTTGTACAAGGTTGGCACCATGCTCTACGCCATCCAGATCCTGACCGGCACCAACGCGCTCAACGTCTCCATTATTCTGAGCTTCATGGCTCTCCCGACCATTGTCAGCGTCGCCGAAGATGCCCTTCAAGCCGTCGGTCGCGACATCCGCGAAGGCAGTTACGCCCTCGGCGCCACCAGGGCTGAAACCCTCATCAAAACCATTCTTCCAGCAGCCAGCAGCGGCATTCTTGCGGCAGTCATTCTCGGTATCATGCGTGCCCTCGGCGAAACCATGGTCGTCTGGATGGCCTCCGGCAACTCCTCGCATATTCCCGAGCCCTGGTTCAACTACCTCGAAGCAATCAGAACGCTGACTGCCACCATTGCCGGCGACATGGGCGAGGCCGACCAGGTCACCGGTTCAGCCCGCTACCATGTGCTCTTTGCCATGGGCCTGCTGCTGCTTGTCATCAGCTTTATCAGCAACTTTGTCAGTGAACGCATTGTCGTGCGCCAGCGCAAAATCCTCTCCGGTCAGTGATAGTGGTCATATAACTTATTTGTCCTGTTGTTTATGAATATCGGCACCCGAAAAATCCTCGACCGTTCATTCACCGCTCTCGGTATCGGTTCTATTGTCGTCATGGCCATAGCGCTGCTGATTGTTCTTGTCCCGATCATCAGCAACGGTATCGGCGCCATATGCTTCACCGGCACCATCGAGCACCGCAAAATGCTGCTCCATGAGTTCAAACGCGGCGATAGTGACAGCCTCACCAGCGACATAGCCTCATCCAACCGCTACCGCTCGAAAGTCTACGACATGCTCACCCGCTTTGAAGACGAGCTTGAGAAAATGGAACCGGAAAAAAAGAGAGAATACACGGCCAAATACGGTCAGGTCAAAACCGCTCTGCTGGCCCTGCTCGGCCCGATGCCCGGCGATCCGGCACCAATGCTCACCCGCTTCAAGTATGGCCAAACCCGGTGGGAAAAAGCCGAAGAAAAAGTGCACGAACTGCTCTACGAATCAAAATGGGATAACTCAGACCCAAGTGTCATGGCCAAAGAGTACTTCGTCTTCCGTTCTCTCAGCTTTCAGGGAACCGCTCTCGCCCCGCTCTTTCCCTATGTCAGGGAAAACCTGGAAAACATGCTTCTGCCAAAGTTCACC
>CAITSZ010000034.1 GCA_903895195.1 uncultured Chlorobiaceae bacterium | reverse complement strand
GCGATGTTCGACATCTTTTATGGCTGCGCGAGCAGATCGGCGAGGATTTGTTGGACTCGATTGTGATTCATACCGGGTCACAGGCCTATCGCCGCCCCGACGGGGTTGCGGTTGTCCCGGCAGCATTGCTTGGACCATGATTACCATCCCGAAACTCACCCAGTTCAAGATAATGCTCCTGAGCGGTTTTTCCCGTCGTGCATTTTTAAGCGCATCAGGGATAACCCCGGAATAGGGGAGAAGATAGACCCCTCAAAACAATGCCTGCCAATGCTTAATTCAGACCCTCAAATCCCCACCATCTCCTTCGCAAATTCATACTTTTTGTCAAACGGCAACTGCAGTTGCTCCATTTTATCTCTCATGTTTGCGTTATTTATGTGCTTGAAATTCCATGTAAGCAGAAAATCTATACCTTGCACAGCGGCAATACTGATATGTAATGTCCGGCTACAGTCATTTTGAAATATAGCTTTTTTCATCACCTCCGCCATCGGCTCAAATACCCTGACAACTCAACACTTGCAGCATCGCGTTCTTTCAGAATGCTGAGCAATGTTTGATGATATTTTTCCCAGCCGTTTTCGAGGCTTGAGCGGAGCGTCCGGCTGTGCTGCGCGAGGTACTCTTCTAACGTTGCGAAAAGCGTTCGTTCCCACCGTGCAAGAATGAGTTGTGGACATGCTATCCTATTGCTGGGAGATAATAATATTCCGGTACTTGCCGATACCATTTTGGTAAATCTTTTCAAAACTGTCGAAAGGCTGCACAAATGCCATCATTGCTGGATTTACCCATGCAATGGTTTCGAGAGCTTCAGTGTGTTGATTTTGGAGATCACGCCAATGCCAGATTGGTTCATGATGAAATATCCTGTTTCTGAGTGTTCGGACTCGATTGAGGCGTTTGGAGAGATTCTTTCTAATTCTGATGTGGCGAGGCATATTGGGGACAACCGGTTTCAGTAACCACGGCCAGAGAATTTTTTCATACCGCACATCGAAAAGGCTTGTCCAAAAACCGAAGGTTAATTCAGGGATTATCCTTCCTGCATCAAGTGGCTTTTTGCTTTTGACAAGAGTGTTTTTTGCGTCTTGAACTTTGTTGATTTCCTGCGGAAACAACAACCCGGGCAGGTCAAACCATGTCTCAGTTTTGAAATGCGCTGTAGCGCTATCGTGAACACTATTTCGAAGGCTTACTTCAAGGCACTGAAGCGGAGTATAAAGGCTCTCAGATAACGCCATGTTCCAGGCGTAATGAGCAAACAGCTCTGCATCGTCGTTTCTGGAGCCGTGTTTACGATAGGCGTCGAGTCGTTCATGCGAAATTGCTCGGCGAAGCTGATCTGAAAAATTTGCTTGCATGTGCCAACCTTTAACCCTATATTTTTGTGCAGTCCCCGGAGAAATCCTCTCCCGACCTTGAGTCGGTGACGATCCCGGGGTTTTTTATTATCAAAAATATACTGCATAAATTGAAAATACATCAATAATGATGCAAAACGAAGAGCTTTCTCTTTCCAGAAAATAGTGATGTGCTGGAAGTCACCAGTCACTGCGAATGGTTCACTCATACCCCAACTCCTTCAAATACCCTGACAACTCAACACTTGCAGCATCGCGTTCTTTCAGAATCCTGAGCAATGTTTGATGATATTTTTCCCAGACGTTTTCGAAGCCGAAGTCCTGGGGCCACAGGAACTCAGGGAGATGATAAAGCATGAATTGCTTGCAACCGAGAAGTTGTATGAGGATGTAAGGGTTCAGATGGTAGAAAGCCTATCGCTATTTTAGTTATAGAGCGCTTGATATAACCAGGCAATACCGCAACAAATCGAGCCAAATACAGAGAACAAGCAGATTAGTACCACAGAGCATCCCTTGGTCGTCCGGTAATAAACCCGATTATAAAGCGCTTTCTTCGGATTGGTAATCCATCCATAACCTTTCGGTGCCTTCAGCCCAAGATTCTGCCGGGCATATCGTTTCCACGAAGTGCGTGCAGCAATGCGCTTTTTCAGCGATGGTACTCTTAAACCGACTTTCATGACGTTTCATGGTTGCCCTTGCATTACCAAACCCACAGCCAGGGTTCTTAGCGGGACGCTGGTGTTGTGCTGATTTGCATCCCTTTCTCATCATAGGTATAGATTGTCCCGCCCCGCTGCACATTCAGTGTCGATGAAGTGTATCCTTTCAGTCCGTCATTTTGCCCCGAGCCAGCAGGAACAGTGCATATCTGCAACCCTTTTTCATTATACACGTAAATGGACGAACCCCGCTGAACCGCATTGCCAATAGCCATAGTGAACCTCATGTTTATGCTAGCATCCTTTTAGTCTCCAAAACCCTTCTCCGAAATTCAAGGCATCTCCATCACACTCACCATCCCAAAACTCACCCAGTTCAGGATAATGCCCCTCACCGGCTTATCCTTTCGAGCATTTCCAAGCGCATCAGCGTAACTCTCGAGCTGGGGGAAGTAGATGTTGAACCTCTCATCCCTCAATTGATCGGTAGGCACCTGGTCTGATTTGTGGTCAATAACCCAAAGCCCATCTTCCGTTTCAAGAATCATATCAGCAAATCCCGAGACAATAGTTCCTTTTGTGTCAAGCGTCAAGAGCGGCACTTCAGCCTGTATTGCCTGTGGTTTGCAGGTAGCCTGAAGCCAGGTGTCAAAAGCGGCAACCGCAGCAGCAATGCCTGCCGCCTGCTCAGGAGCCAGAGCAACCTCTGCAGCATCCGAAAGCATTCCAGCCCGCTCAGGGTGCCCTGCAAGAATCTCAAAAGCCCTGTGCACTATCGTTCCTTTCCTCATCGGATCAACACCTGCAATGTCAAGCGCAAGCACATCGCCGTATTTCTCATCCTTGCGTTTGCCCGGTGTTTGAGCAGCTTCATTATGCAGCGACGAAGGAGTTATTGCTTCCGGCGTAAGATCAATCGGCAGTGGCTTTTTCCCTATCGCCCGCCGCCCATATACCGGCAACGTGCTGATTCTCTCTTTGGCTGCAACCTCTTTTACCTCATTGGTAAGGATTGAGCTGATTCTGCAGGGCAGTGCCGCTTTTCCGACCGCCATGCTGGCAACACCAAGCGTTATCTTTGCCGAGGTTTTAAGCTCTGTCCAATAGGTGCCGCTATCCTTTTTTTCCTCAAGATATGCTGGCCATTCAAGGATCAGCTTTTCCCGTGCCCTTGTCAAAGCCACATAGAGCACTCTTTTTGAACTCTCCCTTGATTCAGGGATAAGAGCCGCTTTAAACTTATCATTAGTCTCACTCGCCTTGAATTTCGGATAGATTTCCGCAGTGGCATGTTCAAGTATATTCTCGAGATCACTGAAGTCCGTATAATCCACACGAGTTGCCTCAAGTCGAGGAAATTCCCCCTCATCCAAACCGCAGACGGCAACCACCGGCCACTCCCTTCCTTTCGATTTATGCCAGGTCATCAGCTGCACAGCATCATCATCAATCACTGAGGCTTCAGGCTGTTTATTGCCCTCCTTGTCCCGATCAACCTTACCCTTAATCCAACCGAGAAAGGTTTTACTGTCAGAACCATAATACCCGCCGCAAGCCATGGCATCACGGTTTCCACGCATAAACTCCTGACACTCAGCCTGCAGGCGAAGCAAGTTGGCCCGAGCCTGCACGCCATCCTCCCACTCCGCAATTGTGCCATACAAATCAAGCTTCACTACAATATCCTGCAGTACGGCATCAACTGTCCGGTCTGGGGCTCCAGCAGCCACCGCATCGAGAGCATCAAGCAGTGCATCTTGCAGCTTGTGCCCCTCAATCAGCTCAGCCAGTCCCGCCTGCAGCGTATGCCGGCCTGTTTCAGTAACGTAAAGATAGAGTGCCGCATGGCGGTCTTCAGGGTCAGCAACATAACTGAGCGCATACCATGCATACTGTATTATTCTGGACTCAAACCAATCCTCCTCTTCCAGCCGGCATCGGAGTCCTGCCTTGCGCAGAGCATCCGCATAAAAGAGCAGCCGCTTGTTGGTATAGCAGATAATTGCAATATCACCCCCGCGGAGTCGGCGATATGCTTTTTGATCTTTATCCCAGATTTTCTGCTCTTCTTCTCCATGCAGGAGTTCAACAACTCTATTGACCGTATATGAAGCACACGCTTCCTTACCAAGCGTTACCCTTGCATCAAGCACTTCGAGAGCATCGGTAATGCTGCTTGTAAACTGGGCTTTAGGTGCCAGCTCCGTATAACCGTCAAACATCTCTCTGCCGATACTGTTGATCCATGTCATCAGGGCAGGGGATGAACGGTAGTTCTCTTTTCTGGGGTCAGTGCAGAGCGGGTTCTGCTTGCAAAGCTCATGAAGCAGTCGCGCGTCAGCGTTCTGGAATCCCATGATTGCCTGCTTCATGTCACCGACCACAATTGTCGGAACAGTTTTTTTCAGAGACCAGAGCAGTGAAAACTGGAGAGGATTTGTATCCTGAAACTCATCAACAACGAGACACGCAACCCGCTCATTAAGTGCTTCCAGAGCATCCTTTTTTGTGCTGAGCAGTTTATGAGCTTCGGTAAGCATATCGGTATAGTCAACCAGCCCACGGCTTCTTTTTTCATCAGCGTATGCGGAGAGTGACTCTGCAACAGCGCTGAACATGGTCCGGGCATGGTTTTGGGCATCAAGCATCGGGCCCGGATGCAATGGCAGGGCACCAGCAGCGGCAATAATCGTTCGGACCAGGTCATCATACCCAGGTGGAAGTTTCTTCGAGCCAGGTGCATAGGCTTTCAATTTGCGCAGTTTTTGCCAAAGCCCCCAGTCTGAATCAAGGGGTTCGCTTTTTGCTGCCTGTGACAAATCACGATAATTACGCCAAAGCTCCTTACGAATGCTGTCAGGTATGGTGCCCAACTTCGAAATATCCTCAGGAAAAGATTCCAGAAGTGCCTTCACAGCGGCGAGGAGCGTCTCTTTCAGACTTGCAGCATCCTCACTCGGGCCGTAGAGTTCAGCAATCTTCTTCTCGGCATGAGCGCTGAGCTTCTCGGCCCCAATGTCTTTGCCTATAGAACGCAGCAAGCCGGTAAGCGTCAGGAGCCTTTTGCGGAATGATGTTTCAGCACCTGTCTTGCTGTTGAAATCATATTTAAACCCGTCTCGGTCAAGGTTCTGCATTATGTCAATAGCACTCTCAGAAGTTGCAAGAGCCCTGCTGGCAAGTATTGCCTCCTCATCGTCATTCAGCATGCGAGGGGATGGTGAGAGGCCAGCATCAAACGCAAATTCAGTAATCAGGCGAAGCCCGAAGCTGTGAATGGTCGATATGTAGGCCTGATCAAGGCCGATAGCTTCATCAAGTTTTTCTTTTGCTATCAGTTCAGCCCGGATACGGTTGCGCAGCTCAGCAGCGGCACTTTCCGTGAAGGTGACCGCAACAATCTTATCAGGAGCCAGTTGCCCGTTGATGACCCATTCAGCAAGCTTTGTCTGTATATACCAGGTCTTGCCCGACCCCGCCCCGGCAGGGACAATCGTAAGCGTCGGCAGCGTGTCAGTTCTGTTCATTGCTCTCCTCCCTCGGTGTGGTTGTGGTAGAGAAATCTGCAGGGAGCTCCTCTTCTTTCATGAACAGCTTTATCAGGGGCGAGCTGTCAAGGGCATACGCCTTGATTCCCTTATTGTCCAAACAATCTTTTTTATCTGTTGCCCTGTTCAGGCTGATAGCGCCACTCTTCAACTCATTGATTCGGGTTCCAATAAGTTCCATGGCTTTCACCGCAGTGTTGTTATGTATTTCTTCGACCCCCCCAATGTTCGTCAGCCATCCCCTGGTGTTGGCAAGAACCGTCTGGTCATTCATCAGATAATAGAGCGTCCCGATCTGGCCTCTGGTCTTGAAGCGCTCAAGTTCTTGTAAAGCTTCCTTCGGTATTTTTGCCGGCTCTTTTGCTCCGCCGGTCTTGATCATTTCGCCGTAGAGTTCCGCCTGGTGGTCATAGCCAAGGGTCATTCTCTCTCTTCTGATTGTACTGCCCGATTTCTTGTAATCAACCACCACGAGACGATCCCCGGATTTCAATAGAAGATCGGCATTGCCATTAACCGCCAAGTCGTCGTGTTTTCCTTGCAGGCTGATCTCTGTTGCTACAACCGTTGCATCAATCTTGTCAAGGATCTCTCTCCATTGCAGGGCCGCTTTCAGTATTTCCTGCCCAAGGTGTTCCCGCTCCACCTTCCACTCTTGCCGATCGAGAAAAGGGGTAATTTTCCGGACGCTTTGGTCAAGGAGTTCTGGTAGCCAACTCTTTATGGTATCGGCTGAGGGCAACTCTCCAGGAGAAAAAAGATGTTCAAATACTTCATGAGCAAGGGTTCCCTTTGTCATGACCTCAAGGGTTTCCGGTGCCCATTCCCGCGCTTTAACCTTCAAGCGCTCAAACAGCCATGCCAGTGGCGAAACCATCAGTGTTTCCAGCCTGCTCGGTGTTTCAGATTTCGCTGAACCATCCTCATTCGGGCAAATCTCCAGCAGATTGCGCCCAAACGAGAGGTCTTCTTTCAAAAGCTCGCGAGGTGGCTCAGGCGCCTTCTCTCCCGCAAGTGCCAACCCCCTCGCATGTTGGCGTTCTATATTGCTCTCCAGATTTACAAGCAATCTCTCGGCTCCGCCATCTCCAGCAAACAGGGCGCCTGCAAAGGTCAGAGAAGCAGAAGGCGAGAGCGGCTTGCCAAGCGCATCACGGCTCGGCACAAAAAAGGTTATTTCATCTCCAGCTGCACCTATCTGCCTTTTAAAGAGTTCTCTCTGCCTGCCATTGCACTCTTTCGCGGTGTCAGGCTGCATGCCCAGTTTCTCATGCAACTGCAGCAAATCTGTATCGGTAAAGATAATTGATCCGGAAGGCGTCAGCGGGTAGTGCCCGTCAAAACAACCAAGCACAAAGAGCCGCTTGACTTTTCGCCAAGGTTCCGCCTGTTCATAAAAAACGGCAATGCCTTCCCTTGTGGTCGTTGAAGTCGTTGGTGCAGCAAGCGTTTGCGGCATAACCAGTGATTTCAGTAAAGGCCATGGTATAGCATCATTCTTTTCAAGGCGTTTCGTGAGCTCAGTGCATAATAGCTCAGCTCTGGTGCGGTGCTTTTGCATCGCTTCATCACGATTAAGCAGGGCAGGGAAGTGCTTCAGCCTCTCTTTCAGCTCAGCCGCATTGCTAACCCGCTCCCGAATGAAGAAAAGCATCTTGCTTTGTTCTGCGCCGAAACCTTTAGGCTCCGTCAAATCAAACCGGAGTTCCACAATCTTCTGTGCAAGCGTGTTGCCGACGCCGTTATCCCATGGCATGAGCGGAGAGGAGAGCAGGGAAGCCAGAGCAATAACCGGAGCTGGCTTATCCAGGCTCAAGAGCAGGTTGAGTACCGCCTCCCCCCCCAAGTCTCGGCTGTTATATGCATCATGCAGCCCCGAAACAGGCAACCCCGCAAGGTCAAACACCGAGCGAACCGCATGGCTGTAATGCTGGTCAGTCGGCAGGAGAAGGGCAATATCAGCCGGTTTCAGGGTATTGTCATCCGCAAGCGCTTTCTGAATCATCCCTGCAGCAACCTCAACCTCCTGCCTGTAATCACGCACCACAAGCCACTGCAGCGTCTCATCAAGCGCTCTCTTTTCCGGCAGGCTAAAGAGCTTCTCCTGCAGATATCGCAATCCACTCCCGCTCTTCCCCTCAGGCCCTGAAACAGCAGACTCAAGCAATGATTTCAGCAAGGGTTCTTCCGGCTCGCTCGCAGCTCCATTAAGATGCTGAACCAAAGCCTCCTGCCAGCCGTTAAGGTAAAGCCATTCTCCAGTATGATATACCCGCATTGAGCGTATCGTCCGTTCAGGAGTTGCCTGCAGTATTTGCTGAATAGCAGAGAGTTGAGGAGGCAGGGCGCAATGCATTGCCGCATGCAAAAGCGCAAGATCCCTTACGTGCCGCTTCAGCCGGGGAGCGCTTTCAAGCTGTTCCAGTTGGTCAAGTTTCCCCTCAGGGCCAGCAGCTTCAAGCAGCATCGTAAGGTGCTCCCCGATAATGCCAGTGATTGTGTTTTTTTCTTCCTCCTTGACATTCCCATAAGACTTTCCCCAGAACGCATCCTTCAGCTTCTCAACCCCTTCAGCCAGCAGTGTCAGCCAGTCAGCATTGTCAAGCGGCAAAATGTAGCTGTTACGGCCATGCACCAGCAGTTCCGGCCACGAACCGACAATCACATCAGTTCGCCCGCCCTCGGCAGCCACAAGCCGCTTGAGCTTCAAAGCCGATGAGGAATCAGGGGTAAGAAGAAAATGGATCATTAGGGTAGTATTGGTCATGCATTCAAATTAACAATTCTGTTCAGGTAAATTCTCTTATGCCCACCCTTAGCATTCCGTAACACTGCAATATGTTTTGAATCTGAAGGATTCCCTGAGCTAAGTACTTTAATGAAAATTACATGCAGGGTTTACAGCACAGTGTCATTCATTTCCTCCATAGAGTGTGCAGCTTCAATTGCATCACGTTCTCGTTCAATCTCTTTACGAAGTTCTTCCTCAGTAGGCAGTACCAACCGATACCTTGTAGCAAACAATTGCTCACTCTCATGCAGCACGGAGTATCGAACAACGGATTGATCTTTGTGTTCACAGAGCAAAATACCGACAGTCGGGTTGTCGCCTTCACCACGTTTGAGGTCGTCATACATGCGCACATACATGTCCATCTGCCCAATGTCCTGATGCACAAGTTTGCCTGTTTTCAAATCAATCAAAACGAAGCATTTGAGCAGGTAGTTGTAAAAAACCAGATCAATATAAAAGTCCTGTGACTCGGTACTGATGCGTTGCTGACGGGCAACAAAAGCGAAGCCCTTGCCCAGTTCCAGCAAAAACGACTGTAGCTTATCCATAAGTGCCTGCTCCAGCTTTGACTCCAGCAGCTTGCCAGTGCCAGGCAGACCGAGGAACTCCAGCATCACGGGATCACGCACGAACTCCCGGGGGCTGCGAGGAAGAGCCGCGATATTGGCCTCCGCTTCTGCCTCCACGCTGGCTTTGTCGCCGCTGAGCAGTAACCGCTCGAAGTAGAGTGTGCCAATCTGCCGGTCCAGTGCGCGAACGTTCCAGTTGTGCAAAGCGGCCTCATTCATGTACCATATTCTGGCTTCCATATTGCCCACTCGCAGTAGTGTCCGATAATGCGTCCAGCTCAATTCGTGACGCAATGCGTCACACATTGGAAAAGCCTTATAAAACAAACGCATATAACGAAGATTTGATGCATCAAACCCCTTGCCAAACTCACGAGTCAACGATTCCGCCAATCGAGGCAAGAGCTTTTTTCCATAAGCTGCACGAGCCTCACCACCCTGCTCAAACTCCACGATATGTCGGCCAATCTCCCAGCAGGTTTGCACCTGCACCCTGTCCACTGAGCGCAGGGCCTGCTGTCGTCCCAGCTGAATAAGTTCACGTAAAGCATCCAGCAGGCTGGATAAGGGCTGAGTATTCTGTATCAGATTAGTCATGCATTCAGCGGTGTAAACTTTTTTACAGACTTTTCAGAATTATTCCGCATAATTTTTCAGCTGTTGTCGTGGGCTTCAATTTCAAAGAATCTGCGTTCATCAACGTTCGAGAAAGTGGGCAGGGCAACATAGTTCGACCATCCCGAAAAAAAGCTGCCATCAGTTTTTCCGCCCTCGGCAGCCACAAGCCGCTTGAGCTTCAAAGCCGATGAGGAATCAGGGGTAAGGAGAAAATGGATCATAAGAACACAATCGTTTAACTATTTTAATAATAAAGGATTGTCAATCGGTGCCGTTTATCGGCTGGGCATCATCGCAGTAGCTTGGGGTCAAGGAAGGAAAACTACGTTTTACTATCACGTAATTTCTTCAGTATACCGCATCACAAGCAATACTCCAAAACCCCTACATCTCCATCGAGTCCAGCATCTCCTGCGCATTTTCATTCCCCTTGTCGGCCGCCAGCCATAAATACATAACAGCTTCAGCCTCATCCTCTTCCACGCCCAGTCCCTCTTTGTACATCATTCCCAGCCTGAATTGGGCATCGCCGTAGCCTTGTTCAGCTGCCATCAGGTACCATTGCAACGCTTCATCATAATCTTGCATAACCCCATCACCACATTCATACATCACCCCAAGAGAGTATTGTGCATCTACCTCGCCCCCCTCAGCCGCCAGGCGGAACCATACTCTTGCTTCTTCAATATCCTGCCTGACAACTTCTCCCTCCGTATAGAGCAAGCCAATGTAGTACATGGCAGCTGCGTCATCCAATGCAGCAGCTTGCGTAAACCATTTCAACGCCTCAGTCAAATCAATAGTGACACCTTTTCCAAGCTGATATGCCAATCCGAGAAAGCGCTGGGCAACCGGGTTATCCTGTTCAGCCGCCATCCGGTACCATTTCACCGCTTCCGTGTCATCCTGCGCGACGCCTCTCCCTTTTTTATACATGCCGCCAAGTTTGCACTGAGCATCGGCAAATCCCTGAGCAGCAGCAAGCCGGTACCACTTTACCGCATCCCCATAGTCCTGCGGAGCCCCTCTGCCATATTTGTACACCTCTCCAAGTTCGCACTGAGCAAGAGCTTCGCCCTGATCAGCCGCAAGCAGGAACCATTTTACAGCCATCGCCAGATTCACCTCAATGCCTTTGCCGTATGCAAGCATTAGACCAACAAAAAGTTGCCCAATAGCGTGGCCGCGTTCAGCTGCAAGTGTAAAGAGCCTGAGGGCTTCACCAAAATCCTTCGCTACATCATCACCCTCATAATACTGTATGGCACGTCCGCACAGAACGTCGGTATCCTCAAGTTTAAGAGTCATGTATTTTCCTGTGTTGAATAATGTTTGATTTTATTTCCATACAGTATAAAGCGGACAGAGGGACAAAGGTTGTCTGACGTCATAAAAAATATCCTCCCCGCTAAAAAAAAAATAGTTCCACTTATTTTACTACCTCAGACGGCTTTTGTCCGTCTAAGCCCCCTATCTTTTAGAATTCAAGCAACCAAAACAAGCGAGATAATGGCAAGCACAGTAAAAACCTTAATGCATCATGCCGATTTTCTTGAGCAATTCCGCGCAGATATCGGTTGGGAATATCCGGCTGATTGCAATGATGAGGAGAACCGATGCACCTTGTTCAGCAGGATAGAGATAAACAGGCAGTCTTTCCGCGCCTATGTTGACGGCCATGCTGCACGCAATGTGCTTTCGCTCTTTCTCTATCCGCCATACCGGGTGCTCGAAGGCAAGTTTGTCGATACCATCATGCTGTTCAACTTCCTCAACGAGTACTGCCAATACAATGGCAGGCTCTGTGTTGACGATGACGGCCAGATACGCTACAAGCATTTCATTGATCTTGATGGTATAGAACCGGCAAATGCAATGATCTACAGCATGCTCGACTGCGGCATCGCCATGTTCAGTGAAAATGGTGAATCAATAGCGGCGGTAGCTCTTACCCGCAAAACCTATGAAGCAATCCGTGAAGAGTACGACAGAAAGAGATCCCCAATAACACCCCCAATAACACCCCCAACAACCTAATCAAGGAGTAAAGCACCATGCGTCTTGCAGATTTAATCGATGAATACATAGCCAGCCAAGGCTGGGGTGACGAAGTGACTGAACGCGAAGAGCCAGATAATACAAGCTCTTATAGTACAACGCTCTCGGTCGCCAACCAGTCGTTCAGGCTATTTATTGACAGCGATGAAGAGAGGGATTTCCTTATGCTCTACCTCTATGCGCCATTCAGTGTCATAGAAGGTAAATCGGTTGATGCGGCACTGCTTTTCAACTACATGAACGATAGCTTTGTCTATCGCGGCAGACTCACAGTAAAGGACGATGGCAGAATTTGCTACAAAGACATCGTGGATGTTGAAAATGTCGAACCCCCAATAGCCTTGATCGACAACATGATCATCAGTGCCATGAACCTCTACAGCCGCCATATCGAAGCCATTGCCGCTGTCGCTCTCACCCAAAAGACATACGAAGCCATTCGCGAAGAGTACGACAAAAAAGATGCAGCAAAAGAAGCCATGGAAAAGAGTAAAGAGGCAGAAGAGAGTGAAGAGTAGTCGGTAAAATGTTTTGATGAAAGGCGGGAGTCTTGCTTAGCAGCCCGTCTTCGTGGTATCAGTTATCATAGAGTAATATGCTGATTTTGCTTGTTATTCATTTTGTCTATTGGCAATCTGCACAGAATTCTCCTCGCAAGGCGTCCAACCCTTCTTTCACGATGAGAGGAACCATTAAAATGGCTGCCACGGGGTCAGCCCACCACCAGTGAAAGAGTGTGTTAAGAGCCAGGCCGCCCAATAGGATGGCAGCCAGATAGGCGCAAATAGAACTCTGACGGGATTCGGCATTAAGAGCAGCACTGTTCAAAAGACCGGCAACACGTCGTTTGGCGCTTGCCAGCAGCGGTTTAATGAGCATGGAAAGAGCGGCAAGAACGATACCGGCGAGGCTCGCCTCCGGAGGCTGTTTGGAGAGAAGGGATGATGCTGCCTCGCAGGCAATATAAACGGCCAGGAGTAAAAAGCTCGCGCCCACAAGCTTAAGGGCAATTTGTTCGCGACGTTCATCATAATGAACAGACCACAGCCGCCATAAAAGGATGAGGGACGCAAAGATTTCAATCAGGGTATCCACTCCAAAGCCGACAAGCGAAATACTTCCGGCCATAAAACCGGCACCAATAGCAACCCCAGCTTCGACAAGGTTCCAGCCAATCGTTATATATTCGAGCCGTCGAGCTAAGCGGGTATCTTCTGCACGTCCGTTATCCCCGCAGGTGCAGGATTTACTCTCTGTTTCGGGCTTGCTCCGCGATACCTTTCGGTTACGTTCTTTTTCTGAAAAGTCTCCATCACGCTTAAAAGTCAAAATAATCCAGTTTGTCTATTTATCGATTTTAGGGCACTACACTCATACTCCTGCCCAAACGGCAGTTGCTCCAGGTACTCCGGAAATGCCTTCGCTCAGCTCACATAATAGTTTGCCCGGGAAGAAAGAGAAATCAGTAAGCTCATTCTTTTACAGCTCACCTCAGACGTGTGCTTTTTATCTATTTTGGGCAGTGTGAAAAATAGAGAGAATGGCTATCGTCTGGTTATCGGAAGTATAGACAACGAAGTAGGGGAGATCAGAAAAGTACAGCTCCCTGGTATCGGTTATTTTGCCGGGCTTCGCACTCTGGGGATATGCGGGTAACTGTTTGGTGATCTTAACCAAAAGAGTGATGATTGTCTGTTTAGCAGCTTTTTGGCTGATATAGGTTTCTATGTCACGAAGAGAAGCCTTTGCTTTTTCAGTCAGGACAATTTTCAAGTTCTGCCTCCCATTCAGCAATAACATCTTCAATAGGAGTTACCCTGCCTGCTTTGGCATCTTCAATACCCTCCATAACACCTTTAATCTGCCATTCATTACAGTCCAGGTAAGCAGTAACGGCTTCTTCAAGAACAAATGTCTTGCTTCTTCTTGTTGCTATAGCAAGAGCCTCAACACGCTCCTTGATACGTTTATTCGTTTTGAAGCTCATTTGAGCGTCCTTGATGCTGGTGTTCATCACATTTCTGTTTTTGTTCTTCTGTATATCGTCGTAGTACAATGTAATACTAATGCCCGCAAAATCCAGCGCTAATTATTCTCGTTTGGCCCGGCTAACCGTTGGGTTTTATAGAAACGTTTGGAATGACTTGTTAAAGTATTACCTTATATCTAAATAGTTAGTGGTGGTCTATGTGCTGTCATTTATCGCTCCTTTTTGCCTTCCGACTTGTACTCGGGGGGCTTTGTTTTTTTATCGGGGATGTTACTTTTTTTGTACCGATTTACCGCTTGCCCCTAAAAGAAAATGTCTATAACGGTCATTATATAAGCAGGTTATGAGTGTAACGCAGAAATATAAGGTGGTTTCCTGGCTGCTCTTTGACTTTGCCAACACTTCGTTCAGCGTTATAATGGTCACCTTCGTTTTTCCCCTCTACTTTAAAAACGTTATCTGTAACGGTGAGCCTTCGGGAGATGCCTTGTGGGGCTTCAGCATCAGCCTCTCTATGCTGCTTGTTGCTCTTATATCGCCTGTGCTTGGAGCTGCAGCGGATTATTCCGGCAAACGAAAACGCTTTCTTTTCGTTTTTACCCTGATTTCGGTTGTTGCTACCGCTCTGCTTTCCTTTTCAGGACAAGGAATGGCTCTTACGGCGATAGCTCTTTTTATTCTTGCAAACATAGGTTTTGAGGGCGGACTTGTTTTTTATGATGCATACCTCAAAGAACTTGCTACTGACAAGAGTGTCGGAAGAGTCTCCGGGTATGGTTTTGCCATGGGGTACCTGGGAGCATTGGCCATTCTTCTGCTTACGAAGCCCCTGCTCAGCAAAGGAATTGTTCTCTCCAATGCACCTAATGTGCAGTTAAGCTTTTTGGCCGCTGCAGTTTTTTTTGCTCTCTTTTCAGTACCGATTTTTCTTGCACTTCGTGATCAGCAAAAAAAGGAGGGGCCAGCCATCTCTTTTGCCTTGCTTGGCAGTTCAATAAAGGAGGTCAAGCATACGGTTCGCCATATCATGAACTATCCTGATCTTGTGCGTTTTCTTCTGGCCTATTTTTTTTACAACGACGCGATTTTAACCGTGATTGCGTTTTCGTCAATCTATGCTCAGAACACTCTTGGTTTTACGACAGGCGAACTGATTGTCTTTTTTATGCTGGTGCAGACAACAGCAATTGCAGGATCCATTATTTTCGGCTTTGTTACTGATAAGATAGGCCCTAAAAAAACTATTGTTATTACGCTCCTTATTTGGTTTGTTGTTGTTTCAGCTGCTATTTTTGCAGACAGCAAAGAGCTGTTTTTTTATACAGGGATGCTTGCCGGACTCTCCATGGGTTCATCTCAGGCAGCATCCAGATCGATGATGGCAAGACTGACTCCACGAGAGCATGTGACCGAATTTTTCGGTTTTTATGATGGCACGTTCGGCAAGGCTTCAGCCATAGTCGGCCCTCTGGTGTTTGGTGTCGTATCAGCCCAGGCCGGCAGCCAGAAGGCAGCTCTTGCGTCGCTGTTGATGTTTTTCACGATAGGTTTGCTGCTTATGACCAGAGTCAGGTCAGCAGGAACCGTGTATAGCCCTGAAAAGTGAAGAAAAAAGAGAACAATGGCATCTGCAAAAAATAAACAACCGGGCTTAACCACTCGTTCAGATCTCTCGAAGTATCTGCGCGCTTTTGTGCCTTTTTTCTGGAAAAACTTCATTCATGACAGGATATTTCTGGGTGCAGGTTCTCTGGCGTTTCAGACACTGCTTTCAATTGTGCCGGTTCTGGCAGTTATTCTCTCCATATTGAGTGTATTCACTGTATTTGCTCCCTTCAAACGCTCAATAGAAGACTTTCTTGTTCAGAATTTCATGCCTGCCGCTGGTGCCTTGCTCCATCAATACCTCACGGATTTTATTGGCAAGACAGCGAGCGTTCCTCTGCTTGGCGGGGTGTTTTTGTTTATTATAGCATTGTTCCTCATTTCGACTGTCGACCACACTCTGAACGAAATATGGGAAGTACATGCTCCCCGAAAGGCGTTGCAGGGCTTTACCCTCTATTGGACAGTATTGACGCTGGGGCCAGTGCTTATCGGCAGCAGTCTGGCTGCAAGCTCCTATGTATGGTATACGGTGTTTACTGAAGGGCCACTCCTCGAACTGAAAACCAGGCTCCTCTCTTTTCTTCCCTTTATCAATTCGATTTTTGCTTTTTTTCTGCTCTACATGCTTGTGCCGAATCGGCGGGTCAGGTTTGTTCATGCCATGTCGGGGGGATTTCTGGCTGCAGTTCTGTTTGAGCTTTCAAAAATATGGTTTGTCTTTTATGTCACTCATATTTCCACTTTTGAGCATATTTACGGGGCATTATCGGTGATTCCGATGCTGTTTTTCTGGATTTATCTCGGGTGGGTTGTGGTATTGACAGGTGCGGAATTTGTTTTTTGTCTCGGAGCCCTGCAGCCTCTCGGTGTTATTTCAGAACCTTTCAATCCACTGCGAGGCATCTCTTTGATTCTGTCAGTAGTCGGTTCCATATGGAGCTCTCAGAAGAACGGCAGTTCGATCAATATGAAAAAGATTCTGAAGACGGTTCATTCAGTTCAGCCTTCCGACTTAAGAAAAATTGTCGATGCTTTGCTTCAGAACAATATTATCCATGTTACAGCCAACGGTGACTTGTCTGTCAGTCGTGATCTTTATGCCCTGACGCTTTACGATCTCTATGCAATAATGCCGCAGGGATTGAGCGGTGATGAAAACGGTTCGCTGATTTCAGGAGGTAATAGCGTACATTTGGAAACGATCAGCAGAGGAGTTTCCGAGAGCCTGAAAGGCAGTATGGATATATCCATTGCGACCTTGTTAGAGGACAATAATCAAGAGCAGTTATGAGTTATCAGGTTATAGCCAGGAAGTACAGGCCTGCAAAGTTTGCCGATATTACCGCACAGGAGCATGTTACCCGTACGATACAGAATTCGCTTCGAATGGGAAGGGTAGGGCATGGTTACATTTTTTCGGGATTGCGTGGAGTCGGCAAGACAACAGCCGCAAGGGTATTTGCCAAGGCGTTGAACTGCCAGAAAATGATGGAGGACCCGGAATACCTTAAGAATGTTACCGAACCTTGTGGCGAGTGCGAAAGCTGCCGGGACTTTGATGCCGGCACCAGTTTCAATATTGCGGAGTTTGATGCGGCATCCAATAACAGTGTCGATGATATCCGTACGCTAAGGGAGAATGTCCGCTACGGGCCTCAGAAAGGCAAGTACAGGGTCTATATTATCGATGAGGTGCACATGCTTTCCATTGCGGCATTCAATGCGTTTCTGAAAACTCTGGAGGAGCCGCCGCCTCATGCCATTTTTATTTTTGCCACCACCGAGCTCCATAAGATCCCGGCTACCATCGCTTCCCGGTGTCAGCGTTTCAACTTCAAGCGTATTCCGCTTGATGATATAGGACGTCAGCTTCAGCTTATCTGTGACGCTGAGCATATAAAAGTCGATGCTGATGCCTTGCAGCTCATTGGCCGCAAGGCTCAGGGCTCTATGCGTGATGCCCAGAGTATTCTTGATCAGGTTATTGCCTTTTCAGCCGAGAATGATCATCAGGGGGCTATCAGTTACCAGGGTGTTGCCGAACTGTTGAACTATATTGATGATGAACAGATGTTTGCCGTTACTGAAGCCGTTGCGGAGCACAATCCTGCAAAGATGCTGGATGTCGCGCAGTTTGTGATCAGAAATGGATATGACGAGCAGGATTTTCTTGAAAAGCTGATTGAGCACTTGAGGAATTTTCTGGTTGTGCAGAATCTTTCTTCTACCCGTCTTGTTGAACGCCCGGATGCAATACGTGAGCGATACCAGCATGATGCCGCAAACTTTTCTTCACTCTCTGTCATGCAGATGGTTGATTTTCTTCTGCTGACACAGAAAGAACTGAAGTTTCAGTTCGAATATCAGTTTCGCTTCGAGCTTGCGCTTCTCAAGCTTATTGACATTGTACATGCTGCTCCATCATCCCCAATTCTGCCGGATCAGCAGCCTCAAAAAAAAAAGCACCTGACAGGCAACTGAAAGAGCTTCCTGTATCAGTTGCTCCTGTTCCATCCATTGAATCTGCTCCAGCTGTTTCAGCTCCTTCACCAGCGGTTAAAGCTGAGGCCTCAGGGGATCTCGATCTTGGATCATGGCAGAAAAAACTTTCCGGGTTTGCCACAAATCCCATTGTACAGCAGCTTCGAGTGAATGCCGGTTCTGAACATAAGGGCGTCACGAGTGTCGAGGGGCTTGAAAGAGTTGCCGACCTTGATTCACTCAAGGTTGAATGGCGCCAGTTCCTTGATCATATTTCCAGAAAGACCCAGAACTTCATGGCAACGCATCTTCAGTCCTGTGAGCTTGAAGCGTGCAGCCCGAATGGAGTCCTCGACATTGTATGCTGCAGAAAGTTTTCTTACGAAGAGCTTTTACAGGACGTGGCGATTCTTCAGACGGAAGTATCAGATTTTTATGCTTTACCTCTTAAACTCCGTATTCTATACGATGCCGAAAAAGATGCATGTACCAAAGAGAAGACTGTCTTTACCATTTTTCAGGAACTCGCAGATAAAAATGAGGTACTGAGGTTTCTTATAAAGGAATTCGGGGGAGAACTGGTTTACTGAGAGGGTGGAAGGCGTTTTATAAATTATTAAAAATTCTACATATTCAGTTTTTTCATTCGGGTTTATATTTTTTAATGCCAAAGGACGATAGAACAATATGAGTAAAGCTGCACGTAGCACCGAGACTCTAAAAAACCGTTTCCGCTCTGATTATTGCGGCTTATTAAGTCCGGAGCTCGAGAATACCTCAGTGAAGCTCGCAGGATGGGTTCACAGAAAAAGGGATCATGGCGGGTTGATTTTCATAGATTTGAGAGATCATACCGGTATCAGTCAGCTTGTTATTCAGCCTGAACAGCAGGAGTTGTTTGCAAAAGCAGAACAGCTGCATGTGGAATCGGTGATCAGAATAGAGGGAATTGTTGTTCTTCGCGGTCCTGGGGCAATAAATCCCCGCCTGGCATCAGGTGAAATTGAGGTCGTGGTCAGTCAGATCACTATTGAAAGCAACGCTCAGCCTCTTCCTTTTCCGGTAGCAGATGAGGTACCTACATCGGAAGAGCTCCGGTTGAAGTACCGCTTTATCGATCTGCGTCGTGAAAAAATCCATGAGAATATCATTTTTCGCAGCCGACTGACTGCTGCGGTTCGTCGCTATCTTGAAGAGAAAGAATTTATTGAAATACAGACACCGATTCTGACCTCAAGCTCTCCTGAGGGAGCAAGGGACTTTCTTGTTCCAAGCCGCCTTCATCCTGGTAAATTTTATGCTCTCCCGCAGGCTCCCCAGCAGTTCAAGCAACTGCTTATGGTATCCGGCTTTCCCCGTTATTTCCAGATTGCTCCCTGCTTTCGTGATGAAGATGCTCGGGCAGATCGCAGTCCCGGTGAGTTCTATCAGCTTGATATGGAGATGGCTTTTATTGAGCAGGATGATCTTTTTGCCATTCTTGAAGGCTTGATTGAGTATCTGACCAGGACTATGTCTGAAAAGGTTATTTCACAGTTTCCATTTCCGAGGATCAGCTATAAAGAGGTCATGAACCGTTTCGGGACAGATAAACCCGACTTAAGAATTCCGCTCGAAATCGCTGATGTTACTTCGCTCTTTGTCGATTCCGGATTCAAGGTGTTTGCAAATAATACCAAAGAGGGTTCATGCGTCAAAGCGCTTGTACTCAAGGGTAGAGCTAATGAATCGAGGCTGTTTTTCGACAAGGCTGAAAAAAGGGCAAAGGAGCTTGGCTCCGGGGGTCTGGCTTATATCCAGTTCAGGGAAGAGGGGCCGAAAGGACCTCTCGTCAAGTTTCTTTCTGAAGAAGACCTGACGCATCTTCAAGAAAAACTTAGTGTTGAAGCAGGCGATGTTGTCTTTTTCGGCGCAGGCAAATGGGCTTCGACCTGCAAGATTATGGGCGGGATGCGAACCTGGTTTGCAGATCTCTTTACTCTCGACAAAGACGAACTTTCGTTTTGCTGGATTGTAGATTTCCCGATGTATGAATACAACGAAGAGGCAAAAAAGATCGACTTTTCACACAATCCATTCTCTATGCCGCAAGGTGAGATGGATGCGCTCGAAACAATGCAGCCTCTCGATATTCTGGCCTATCAGTACGATATTGTCTGTAATGGTATTGAGCTTTCAAGCGGAGCCATCCGTAACCACAGGCCGGATATCATGTACAAGGCGTTTGGTATTGCCGGCTATACAAAGGAAGATGTTGATGCGCGGTTTGGCCACATGATTGAGGCTTTCAAACTTGGAGCTCCGCCCCACGGAGGCATTGCTCCGGGACTTGACCGGCTTGTCATGATTTTGCGTGACGAGCAGAACATTCGTGAAGTCATTGCTTTCCCTATGAATCAGCAGGCACAGGATCTCATGATGTCCTCTCCATCGGAAGTGAGTCCGGCACAGCTGCGGGAACTGCATCTCAAGATTGATCTGCCGAAAAAGGAAACAGAGAAAAAATAGGTTTAGGAGCAGAGTCTTTCAATACTTCAGTTGAACTCAGGAAAAGGCGACCTTCAAATGGCCGCCTTTTTTTGTATTTTTGTCAAATACCAAGGCGATAAAGAATGGGTCCAGTGTGTAGTAAAACGGCCAATGATGAAATTTATATATTCTTTAATGTCGTTTGCTTGTGTTTTTGTTCTGGGGAACCCATTTTATGAGCAATTGAAACAAAGGAAAAGCAGATGAATATTTCCGAAATAAAAAAAATGAGCACTTCAGAACGATTACAGATTATGGAAGTGCTTTGGGATAGTTTTTGTTACGAGAATGACGACATCGAAACTCCTGAATGGCATGAAACTATTCTGCAGGAAAGAAAAGAAAAGATGGCGACTGGAAATGCAAAATTTATCTCACTATCGGAGCTTAAAAAGAGCCGTCCCCAATGAATGTCAAGAATGTCTTTATCTTGGAAGAGGCAGGTGAGGATTTGAATGACGGCGTGGAGTTTTACGATTCTCAGGAACAAGGAGTGGGAGATTATTTCTGGGATTGTGTGATTTCAGATATAGAATCTTTGACTATATACGCTGGTATTCACCCGAAAAAACTTGGGCTTTATCAAATGTATTCTAAACGATTTCCCTATACCATTTATTACGACATCATAGAAGGTATGGCGTATGTTGTTGCTGTCTTGCCTATGCGCAGAAATCCAGCATGGATTCTTAGAGAAATTAAAAATCGCTCTTAGTCGGCGGTTTAATCTCGCGGCTCTTTTTTCAGGACAGCAACTGTAAAGCGGCTGACACAGGTCAGTTTTCCTTCTTCATTTCTCACCTTGATATCCCATACCTGAGAGCTTTTTCCGAGGTGAAGGGGAGTAGCGGTGGCATAGACAAACCCTGTCCGTACAGGACGGATATGGTTGGCGTTTATCTCCTGCCCTACAATGTAGAACGACTCTCTGTCGACACAGTAGGATGCGGCAATGCTTCCGACTGTTTCTGCAAGAGCCAGCGAAGCCCCTCCGTGGAGAATTCCGATACGCTGGATGGTTCGGTGGTCGACGGGCATTTTTGCCGTCATGAAATCCGGTCCGATTTCGGTCATTTCAATG
The DNA here is from genome assembly GCA_903895195.1 of uncultured Chlorobiaceae bacterium. Lineage (GTDB taxonomy): Bacteria > Bacteroidota > Chlorobiia > Chlorobiales > Chlorobiaceae > Chlorobium. The sequence goes on along the minus strand of CAITSZ010000034.1, from coordinate 119,957 downwards.
CCGAGATGTCGGGCCATCTGGCCATCGATGATTTGAGTGGTGTTGATGTCTTCAACGCTGACCGGGGTAAAGAAAATAGAGGTTTGAGTCATGAGAGGTAATGTGAGGAAAAGAAAAAAATTATATCCAGAAAAGAGCGGGTGACGAGATTCGAACTCGCGACATTTTGCTTGGGAAGCAAACACTCTACCAACTGAGTTACACCCGCTTTTTTTAGGGTGGTGAGAGAGGGAGTTGAACCCTCGACCTCAGGGTTATGAATCCTGTGCTCTAACCAACTGAGCTACCTCACCTCTTTTCCGGGCTGAAAATATACCATTGCATAGAGGAATAAACAAGCTATCGGAAAGTTTTATTTGCTCTTGGCGGTATATTTTTCAGCATTGTTAATTAACTGCCATCTCTACTGAAAACAATGCGTTCTGCTTATAGTTCGTGCTTTATCTTGAATTACTGTTATATTTCGCTACAAGTTCTCTGTCAATTAAAACACCGAGTATTAATGATTGGTTGTTAATTCGAAAAAATTAACTTATAAGTGAAACTTCAGTTTGAGATAGTTCCTGTTGAATTGGGTGATGGTGGAGCACTTTACTCAATACGGTATAAGGGAGAAAAGAATACGGAGCTCGATAAGTTTCTCGGTTGTGAGAACGTCCAAGCATGTGATGAGTATGAGTCACTTGTCTTGCGACTCTACGATATGGTTGAATCATTTGGTTTCAGACCTGGGTATTTTAAGCTTGAAGAGGGATCATACTATGATTCGGTTGTTGCTTTACACTATGAAAACGGTCCTCTCAGACTCTATTGTTTACGCCGGTCAAGTCTCCTGTTGATTGTGGGATATGGTGGACCTAAGTTTACTGGCACTTATCAGGAAGAACCAGTTCTTGATGAGGCAGTGAAAAAATTGCAAACTATCGATGCTTTGCTGGATAAACGACAAAAGTCTCGCGAAATAATCATTAATCCAAATACAGGCGCCATGGATGGTGATCTTGTGTTTACAGCGGATGATTGGGAATGAATAAATCACTTTTAAAAAGGGTTGTTGAGAGTATATCTCCAGATAAAAGAAAGTTTGTCAAAAGGCAGGGGGAATTTGCTGCTAAAATTGATGAATTGCTTGAACAAACGGGTATGACACAACGAGAGTTGGCAGAGAAGCTTGGGAAGCAGGAGTCTTATGTCAGCAAAATACTTGCAGGATGGTCCAATCCAACTCTGAAAACTATCGTTGAGTTTGAGGTTGCTCTCGGCAAAGATATTATCGATTTCAACAACAAAGGGGATATTCTTGCAAAAGGTGCCGGGTCTTGTTCAAGCGTATATGCAGGAGGATAGAGAAAAGCAGCGTGTTAAGACCACGATGCCTTTTGACTGAAGATGGCTTCGGCTACAGGAATATCTTCAGGTGTAGTGATTTTTATGTTGTGATAACCCGTTTCAAATATTTTTATGGGCTGTTCGGGGAAAAAACGTTCTACGAGGGCAGCGTCGTCTGTCGCATACCAGCGTTCAAGTTCTGCCTGTTCGTGCGCCTGAATGAGAAGTCTGCTGCTGAAACCCTGTGGAGTCTGCACCTGAAGCAATTGGCTCCGGTCTGGTGTTTTTCCGAAAAAGTCGGGATTGGAACCGATATATTTGATGGTGTCTTTTGGTCTTGTTGCCGGGACACAAGCTCCAAACTCTTGTGAAAGCCGCGCAATTTCATCGATCTCTTCAGGCTGGATAAATGGACGGGCCCCATCATGGACCATAATAACGTCCGGTTGAGTGCCGGAGTTGCGTATATCATGTTCGATTGCCTTGATGCAGTTGTTCACAGAATCCTGACGCTCTTTGCCGCCTTCGATAACTGCTTTTACCTTGCTGAAGCCCGCTGAAGCGGCCAAAGCCGTTAGTGTTGCAATGTTTTCCTCTTTTGTAGCTATGTAGATGGCGCTGACTGAAGTGGCTGCCTGAAATGCCTGGATGGTATGATGAATAACAGGGAACCCTGCAATCTCAAGCAACTGCTTGCTCTGTCCGTTTTTCAGCTGCATTCGCTTTCCGATACCGCTTGCTGCAATAATTGCAATGGCATTCATAGTGAAGAAGTTGAATCCCTTCGGGGTTTAATGGATAAACATGGCATCTCCGTATGCCAGGAAGCGGTAATCTTCTTTCAGTGCGAGTTTGTATGCTTCCATAAGCAGACGGTGCTCAGCAAATGCACTGACAGCCATAAGCAGGGTAGTTTCCGGGAGCTGGAAATTGGTGATAAGAGCATCGGTTACCTTGAACTGGTATGGCGGATAGATGAACTTGTCTGTCCAGCCTCTTCCGAATTTAATTTTTCCGTCAACTGTGGCATTCGCTTCAAGTACACGGCATGTGGTTGTTCCGACAGCTATGATTCGTCCTGTTTTATTCAGCTTGGCATCATTGATTTCCATTGCTGTCTGATAGGGAATATTGAAATATTCCGAATCCATTTTGTGCTTCGAAACGTCTTCGACCTCAATGGCATTAAAGGTACTCAAGCTCGGATGAAGGGTGATGGGCAGAATTTTCACCCCGAGTTTCTGGATTTTCTGGAGCAGCGGCATGGTGAAATGCAACCCAGCCATAGGTGCGACGACAGCACCCGTCTGGCTGGCATAGACAGTCTGGTAGTTTTCCTTGTCTGAACCTATGGGCGAACGGGTAAAATAGGGTGGCAGGGGAATCGTGCCGATTCTTTCAACAAGACTGAAAACATCAATGTCGGGATTAAGAAATCGGATGGTTCTTCCACGGGAAGTAGTATTGTCAACCACTTCGGCAACCACATCTTCTTCGAAATAAATTTTGTTGCCTACCCTTACTTTTCGAGCCGGATCAACGAGCACATCCCATAACCCGGCTTCCTTGTTGAGAACTCTCAGCAGGAATACCTCAATTTTTGCATCCGTTTTTTCCTTCTGCCCGAATATTTTAGCAGGAAAAACGCGGCTGTTGTTTAAAACAAGCAAGTCTCCCTTTTTGAAATAGGAGGCAATATCTTCAAAAACCTTATGCTCGATGTCTTTTTTTCGCCGGTTCAGAACCATCATTTTGCACTGATCTCTCGGTACTGATGGTTCTTCGGCTATTTTACTTTTCGGCAGAGTGTAACGGAAATTTGACAGGCGCATAAAGAGATATCAAATAGGAAATAAAGATGCAGAGACGCTATAATAAGTTATAACTGCAAAAATACAAAAATTAAGGCTTCATTATCGCCTTTTTGGGAGCTCAGACTGACGCTGAGTGATATGGAACTCCTTTTTTCAGCGTTAGATGGATGCTGGCAATACATGCTGGGGCTTCCTCTTCCTCTGCTTCGAGCAACGTGACAATGATATCCTTCTCCTCAATGGTAATTGCATAGCGATTTTTTCGGAAACAGATGCTTAGAGAGAGCTTTTTCCAATGGGGCGGTCTGTTAGGGTGCACATTCAGCTTTTCATTGTAGAACGAGATTCCTGCAAAATAACGGATAACCGTATCCAGTGTTCCTGCCATGACGCCGCAATGTATACCTTCCTGGGTCGTGCCGCCCTGGGTGTCTTCAATATCACTCTTAAGAGCTTCCGAGAACCATTTCCATGCCATCTCATGACCGTCACGCAGGTAGCTGGAGATGATGCTGTGAACCACCTTGCTCAGCGTTGATCCATGGCTTGTTCTTGGTTCGTAGAACGCATAGTTGTTTCTGACCAGAGTAAGGTCGTCAGGGATTTTATAGCCGATTTTTTCAAGAAGTTCAGCCACTTCACCCGGAGAGAGCGTATAGAAAGTCATCAGGACATCAGGTTGTTTGGCAACCTTGTAAAGATCGGGTGTCGTACCCTCGGCTTTCAGGATTCTGTCCATCCTGTGGATATTGCCATACCGGGAGCGATAGCGAGTCCAGTCGAGTTCCTTGAGATTTTTGTAGCCATCAAACTGCTCAAGAACACCATCTCCGTCAATGAGGATATTCATGTTGCTGCTGATATCACGCCAGTGCTTCAGCTCATCAAAACCGAGATGGATTTTTGAAATCAGGTGCCTGAGAATGGTCGGATCTATTTTTTCCCCGATTTCAGCCGCCTTGTCAAAAAGCCAGACCGCCATAATATTGGTGTAGGAATTATCTTTCAGTCCCTCTTTTCCGCTGCCAGGTACGGTTTCATGGAATTCATCAGGACCCATAACTCCCTCGATATGGTACTTCTGGGTGTCAGGTGAAAATGTTGCAATGGATGACCAGAATCTTGCAATTTCAAACATCAGCTCCGCTCCGAACTCATTGAGGAACTGAGTGTCATCAGTGTCGTAGATGTAGCGCCAGGTATTGTAGAATACCGCTATGGAGACATGTCGCTGCAGACGGCTGAGATCCGGCCCCCACGAGCCGCTTTTTGGATTGAAGTGAAGAATCTGCGTATCCTCCCGGCCATCATCAGCAGTCTGCCAGGGGAACATGGCTCCCTTGTATCCGTTGTCACGAGCATACTCACGGGCTGCATCGAGCCTTCTGTAGCGGTACATCAGAAGAGCTTTTGAAATATCAGGGAAATGACGGTTGAAAAATGGCAGGATAAAAATTTCATCCCAGAAAATATGACCGCGATAAGCCTCACCGTTTAGGCCTCGTGCCGGCATGCCTGCGTCGATTGCTGGATTGTGCGGCGAAGCTGTGCTCATCATGTGATAGGTGTGCAGTCTCAGCGCTTTCTGGCTGAATCGGTCACCCTGGATGCCTATGTCCGCTTTTTTCCATATTACTTCCCATGCTTCAGCATGAGTGATAAAGAGAGAATCAAAAGTATCGTTGTTTTCAAGAGAGAGTCGTGCTGCTTCTACGGGATCACTGATTTTATGGTCGAGTGTCGTATGGATAGATGCTATTTTTTCAATAGTGCAGCTTTTGCTCGGACTCAACTGCAGTTTGAAGGCCTCGCCGATATATCGGGTGTCATGTATAGGTGACCTTTTGACCGACACAAGTTTTCCATGGTTGAAAACCCTTGTTTTTGCGGCGGTTACAATACCGTAATGTGAAACGTTGGTTTCTACATGAAGCACCATTATCTCATTTTCAATGTTGCTTTTGATATGTTCAAGATGGTCGTTTGTGAGTCCATTATAACGGGCAACATTCTTGTTTTTCACCTGTCCGTCGATCGCTGACCGGAACTCGATTTCACCACTGTAGTTGACCGGCTTCAGTGTGAACGTCAGAGCACACTTGTGGGGATCGGCCATACTGGTAAATCTGCGGGTATGGATGCTGGATATTCTTCCGAGGTTGTCCTGAATGACTATGTCGCGTTCCATCAGGCCATTACGCAGACTGAGGTTTTGACGATAGCTGAGGATTTTCTGCTCAAACGGATCTATGAACTCTCCGCCGCCTATCCGGAACTCAATCGAGAGCCAGTTCGGTGTATTGACAAAGTCGTTGTTGAAAATGGTCTGGCCGTGAACCTCTGAGGGGACTCTATTGAAAACTCCGGCAATATAGGTGCCGGGATAATGATAATGGGAAATTGAAGAACCTTCATAAGCGCCTCTGACTCCAAGGTATCCGTTGCCTGTTGATGTAAGTGTTTCGCGGAGTTTTTCGTCTTTGGCGGAAAAGTCGGTATAGGTCAGGTTCCATCCTTCAAACTCAAGGCCTTCGCTGAACCACTGTTCAATATCGGCAATAGTTATTTCTGCAAGATCCCTGACAACAATATCAGCGCCCTCTTCCTTCAGCTTGGATCCTTCGATGTCACGCGCAATGCCAAGCACCATGCCGAAATTACCGCGTGAGCCTGCCTGAACACCTGAGATTGCATCCTCGACAACTACACATTCATGAGGCTCCAACCCAAGATTCTGGGCGGCTCTTACAAAAATATCAGGGTTTGGTTTGCCCTTCAAGCCGAGTTCAATGGAGACCTCTCCATCAACACGGGTTTCAAAAAGATGCTCAAGCTTGGCCAGCTGCAATATAAGCTGGCAGTTGCGGCTTGATGATGCGATACCGATTCTGATACCTTTCTTTATGAGCTCATTGATAAGTTCAACAGAAGAGAGATAGACCTCTGGTCCTTCTTTGATGAGGATTTCAGAAAAAAGATTGTTTTTACGGTTTCCAAGGCCGCAAATTGTCTCTTTTTCAGGAATGTCGTCCATTTCGCCAAAGGGCAGATCAATATCCCGCGACAAAAGAAAGCTTTTAACTCCCTCCATTCGCGGTTTACCATCGACATACTTATGATAGTCATGAGCAGGATCAAAAGGAACATAGGGCTCGTCATTAACTTCAGCATAGTTCTTTAAAAAATAGTTGAACATTGACTCCCACGCAAGGCTGTGTACTTTTGCCGTGCCGGTTATAACGCCGTCAAGATCAAAAATTGCTCCTTTGAAAATGTTACTCATGCTAGTGTTTAAAAATATTTTTTATAAAGCCGATTGTTAATCACAGAGAAAGCAGTCCAAGAATTGTCAGTAGAATATCCGGATAGGGGACAGTAAAGCTGTTCGGGCATATCTCCTCGACCTGCTTTTTAAGCTTCTCATCCCTTGTTACAAAAACAGCCCATACATCATCAAACATCTCAACAGCTTTTGTGAGCATTGGAATATCTGAAGATGTATCTCCGCACACAAGAGTCGCACTCCTTGAAGGGTTGAGGTTCAGCTTGCTGCAGATAAATGATAGCCCGTCACCTTTGTCGAAATCCTTGATCGGCACATCCTCGGAAGCCCCTTCGATTGTTAGAATGATTTCAATGTCAAGTCCGGTATCTTCAATCCTGAAGTTTTTGCCGCTCGGGTCAATTTCACGTACGATGCCTTTTACCTTTTCAAGAAAAGCAGCAGATTCAGCCTCTTTGATCGAGTGGCTTATATCCTGCCGTGCAACCGTGGTCTGGCCGAATTTTATCTGCAAGGCAGAGCCTATAAAATTGAACTTTTCGAAATGGGGATCCTGGAGGAGTACAAGCATCCGGTCGTTAAGGAGGCGTATGAGTTTCTGCTTTTTTTCATCAATGGGAAAGCTGTTGAATTCGCCGTTGATATCGATGAACTCTCTTCCCTTGGACCCTGCGTAGACAAACGTGTTGCTCGGGTTGATGGAGACATTCAATATGCCGAAGTCTCTGAGTGGAGCAGAGGTGATGATAATGGGGTACTGACAGCAGTTCTTTGCAAACCGGGTCAGAAATACTGAATTATAGATAGGCTGTACAGAGGAGCGGTATCGTCCGCAGTAGTTATTCGTCGTTCCGTCCCGGTCGGTGATAAAGGCATTAAAGCGTTTTCCTCTGAGCAGATTAACCCCTTTGTTGACATAGTCCCTGAAATCAGGAATAAACTTGGCAAGGTAATCAATGAACTTATCCTCACCATATTCCAGATAGTAAATGTCCTTCTGGAGTTCCCTTATTTCATAGGTAAGATCGACCTCTATCTGCTTTATACCGTCAAGACGCAACAGACGCTGCCCTGTATCATCGTCTATATAGATGGTCTCGAGTGAATAGAGTGCGTTTTTAAGTGATTCTACACACGACTGCCCGACAACTCTCTGCCTGATGATGTTTCTGACAACAGGTTCGCGAAGCTCACGTGTTTCCGCCTTAAGCTGGTAGAGCTCTTTAAGAGTCCGGATATCCTGCAGTGTGATCGAGGGAGAACATGTGCTTAGCTGACGTTCTTTAAGAATACTCTCGTGCATTCGTTGTTGGTGAAGAAGTGAACATAAAGTAATTTGTTTCTCAATTTACGCAAAATCTTAACAAAAACTCGAGAAAACTTTATACAAATAACAACTGCATCAATGTGATAGTTTCAGATTGCGTTTTCAACTGTGCAACCCCGGTTTTAAAATATTCAGGAGGAAAAGAAAGCTGGGTCAACTCGGAAATCGTTCATTAAGAGTCTCTATGATTTTACTGTGAATTGTCGCTTCCGGAAGCAGTGCATTGATGCTGACAAAGCGCTCTTTATTGGAGAGGATCATCTTAAGGTATCCTTCGCGAACATTGCGGTAGAATTTTGCGCCTGAGCGCTCCATACGGTCAAGCTCATCATGCTCGAATGAGAGAGGTATCGATGTTTTGGAAAACTTTCTTCTCATAGCTTCTTCAGGCTCTATATCAAGATAGAAGGTAATATCCGGCACAATCCCGCAGGTGGATATTGAAATAATCGATTGGAGCAGTGTAAAGTCAAGTCCACGTCCATAGCCCTGATACGCTGTAGTTGAGTCAAAAAAACGGTCGAGAATGACAATCTTGCCGGCAGCAATTGCAGGCATGATGACCTCCTGAACCAGTTCTGCCCTGCTTGCCGAAAAAAGGAGCAGTTCACCGATAGGGCTTATCTCCCCCTTGCTTTCAAGAAGGATAGCACGAATCTTCTCAGCAACCTCAGTACCGCCGGGCTCTCTTAAGGTGACAACCTCGCGCTTTTGACTGCTCAAATAACTGACCAGCTTTTTTATCTGGGTTGACTTGCCTGCGCCATCTATACCTTCAAATGTAATAAGCATTTACACAAATTTCTGTTGAAGGCTTTCGCCTGATTCCGAAATAATCCGATAAACCCGCTTCTATGTTATTGGGGTTCTCTGCCGTACGTTCCGTAATTAGCCTGAGGGAAGCCCCCTCAAGATAAAACTTATAATTGATCCCCGCAATCCGATAGAGAGAGGCCAATGGCAATCTACCTTAATAGGAGTTCGGGGTGGCGGGGAAGAGAGTTGGCAGTTGGCAGTTGGCGGTTGGCAGTTGGCAGTTGGCGGTGGGCAGTGGGGAGAAAGAAAGTGCTGAGTGCTGAGTGCTGGGTGCTGAGTGAAGAAAGAAAGTGGGCAGTTGGCAGTGGGCGGTTGGCGGTTGGCAGTTGGCGGTGGGCAGTGCTGAGTGCGGGGGTTGATAATCAATTTTCTTGATGCATCCGATTTGAATAAGAGGAGGTGCCTTTTAGTGGAGCTGACCGGTTGGCCTGATGAGGATGTCGTTTACATCGACATGGGGAGGCTGGCTTACGGCGAACATGACTGCCCGGGCAATATCGTCAGGCTGCAGTTCTTTGGCGGAGTCTGGTTTTTGCAGATTATCCCAGAACGGTGTATCAACGATTCCCGGTTCAACGAGGGTTACTCGAACTCCTGTTCCAACCATCTCATTACGGATAGCCTGAGCCATGCCGGTTACGGCCCACTTGGTTGCCGAGTAGAGGTTCCGTATGGAGGTAACCCGTCCTGCCACAGAGCCGGTGATAAGAAGATGTCCTTTGTTTTTTACAAGTTCGGGAAGCGTCAGGCGAGCCGTTGCGGCAGCGCCATAGACATTGACCATGACCAGCTGCTGCCACTCTTCTGGTTTGTCTTCACCACCGTAAAATGTTGAACCTTTTGAAAAACCGGCATTTGCAAAAACAACATCAATTCTGCCGAAGTGTGTTATGGTTTTTTCAACCATTCCCTTCTGAGATTTCCACTCTGCTACATCGCAAGTTACGGCAAGTGCCCTTGCATGGCCAAGCTCATCCCGCAGGCGTTCAAGCTTATCGGTGGACCGAGCGGCAAGCACAACATTGAATCCGGCTTCTATGGCTCGCCTGGCAGTTGCTTCGCCGATTCCGGTAGAGGCTCCTGTAATGAGAAATACTTTATTGTCCATCTTGCAATGACGCTTTGCTCTGGTTCAGTACACTGTGCCTGCGGCCATAGAAAAAGTAGATGACAAACCCGATAAGGAGCCAGCCGACAAGCCTTATCCAGTTTTCGGCAGGCAGGGAGAGCATGAGAATGACGCAGGTGAAAATACCGGCAAGAGGAACAAAGGGAACAAACGGTGCCCTGAAGGGACGGTGTGCTTCAGGATGTTTTTTTCTCATAATGAGAACTGCGCTGCAAACAATGACAAAAGCGAAGAGAGTGCCGATATTTACCAGTTCCGCCAGTAATCTCAGTGGAAGCAAAGCTCCAAGCACGGCTACAAAAACCCCGGTCAGAATAGTTGATTTCCATGGCGTCCGGAATGTTGGATGAATAGCTCCGAAAAAAGATTTCGGCAGCAGGCCATCGCGGGCCATGGCAAGAAAGATTCTCGGTTGGCTCAGCATCATCACCAGCAGTACGGAAGTGATGCCGGTAATCGCTCCAAGAGAGATGACAAATTGTGCCCAGCCGATACCGACCTGCTTGAAGGCGTTGGAAACAGGTGCGTCAATATTGATTTGATTGTAGGGTACCATTCCGGTTATGACCATCGCTACAGCAATATAGAGCACTGTGCAGATCACAAGCGAGCTGATCAGGGCAATGGGGATGTCTCTCTGGGGGTTTTTGGCCTCTTCGGCATGGGTTGAAATGGAGTCGAAGCCGATATAGGCAAAAAATATCATGGCAGCTCCGGCAAGGACTCCAACTGGAGCACCACCGGGACTCGCTTCACCGAGAATGGTATGGCCGAAAATGCTGAGCCCTGAATAACCGAACGGAGCAAAAGGCTTCCAGTTGGCAGGGTTTACATACATTGCGCCAAGCACTATGACCAGAAGCACAATTGCTATTTTAACAATGACCATTCCGGCATTGACCCGGGCACTCTCCTTGATTCCCTTGACAAGGATAGCAGTAACTGCAACAGTAATCAGTACAGCAGGAAGGTCAAACCATGCACCGGTATAGCTCATGACTCCTGTATTCGGATCAAAGTCAAGCGGGGCTTTGGTAAGGAGCAGGGGAACGCCCAGACCGAATATCCCTATAAAATCCTGAAAATAGTGTGACCAGCCATGTGCAACAGTTGCCGAAGCTACTCCATATTCCAGAATAAGATCCCATCCGATAATCCAGGCGACAAGCTCTCCAAGAGTCGCATAGGCATAGGTATAGGCTGAGCCGGCGACGGGAACCATAGAGGCGAACTCCGCATAACAGAGAGCCGCAAAAATACAGGCCAGACCGGCAAGGGCAAAAGAAAGACTGACAGCTGGGCCGGCCTTGTCATGAGCAGCGACACCTATGAGTACAAAAATTCCCGTTCCAATAATGGCTCCTATGCCTAAACTTGTCAGCGCCACCGGCCCGAGAACCCTGTTTAATCTATGCTCGCTTTTCATTTCCTCGAGCAGAAGTGCAAGCGGTTTTTTTCTGAAACTGTTTTTCAAGGGTATAATGGGATTGACCAGGTTGAAACGTATTATAAAAAAACGCAGGATGACCGGGAGTGCAAACGCTTTTTCAATGGCAAGTTACACCGTTTGAATATAAAGTTTTTCTTCCATAGCGGCTCTATCGGGGATTCAGATCGTGATCTGAAAATAAACCGCAAAAAAAGGGGCACCGGTTGATGCCCTTTTTCAGTAAAGATGTTACGAGTTTCTGCGGTTCATTACCGTGAGGAAATAAAGCAGCTGTGTAATGGCCTGGGCAGCGGCGGCAACATAGGTCAGCGCGGCAGCATCAAGCACAGCGTTGACCCCCTTCATTTCGGCACTTGAAACAATGCCTTGTGAAACAAGAAGTGCTTTTGCACGGCGGCTGGCATCGAATTCGACAGGAAGTGTCACAAGCGCAAAAAGTGCCGTTGCTCCAAAAAGCAGAATGCCTGCCCATGCAAGAGTTGTTCCAAGTGTTCCTGCAAGAAAGATGCCTGCCATAAAGATAATCGGGCCGAGATTGCTGCCGATGGACACAGCCGGGACCATGAAAGAACGCAGCTGCAGGGGCATATAGCCTGACTTGTCCTGAAGTGCATGTCCGGCTTCATGGGCCGCAACGCCCACTGAGGCAATACTGGGCACGTTGAACACCTCTTCGCTCAATCGCAGCGATTTGCTGCGCGGATCATAGTGGTCGGAAAGCATGCCCTGGGCAGTTTCAATTGTTACATTGACGAGGCCACCCTGCTGGAGAATCCGCCTCGCCGCTTCGGCTCCGGTAATCCCGGTCTGGGTTCGTACCTGTGAATATTTCTTGAAAGAGGATTTGACCTTGAACTGTGCCCATAACCCGAGAACCATAGGGGGCATGGCAAAAACAAAATACATTGGATCAAAATACATGGAAGTAATAATTATCGTTATCGTAAGTATCCTCAACAAATGCCTGCATATAAAATCAATGTCCACAATATGAGTGAAAAATCAAAGCAAGCAGAGCTTTTTTGGATGTGAACCTGATAGCGGTTCGGGGGAATAATCAATTGCGTTGAAAGCTTTATGATCGCTCTGCCATGCTCAGTTTTATCAGAGAAGCTCGATTTATTCCTGTGAGTATGTACATTGTGCGTTCATCCAATTATTTGTTCAACTAATGAGTTGAATGAATCCCTTTGCGTTATCCGGAAACCATTCTCTTTCAAATCGCTGATGAAAACTATTCATGAAATACTCAACCCTGATGAGGTATGATGCAGTGCATAACAGCGGATATAACCGTTAATATTATTAAAGGAGTATAATCATGCCGGGCTTGTTCGACCCCCTGAAAATCGGAGACCTTGTTTTGCCGAATCGTATTTTTATGGCCCCGCTGACGCGCTGCCGGGCCAGTGAAGGTCGTGTGCCAAATGCCTTGATGGCAGAGTACTATGTTCAGCGCGCCTCGGCTGGACTTATTTTTTCAGAAGCCACTTCAGTTACCCCCATGGGAGTCGGCTACCCCGATACACCAGGTATCTGGAGCCGAGAGCAGATTGAGGGGTGGAAGCTTATTACCAAAGCGGTGCATGCAGCCGGGGGCAGAATACTCATGCAGCTATGGCATGTCGGCCGCATTTCTCATTCGTATTTTCTGAACGGCGCAGAGCCCGTAGCACCAAGTGCCATAGCCGCGGAAGGTCATGTGCGGCTGCTGGACAAGTCTGTTGCCTATCCAGTTCCCCGTTCACTGCGGCTTGAGGAGATACCAGCAGTTGTTGAAGCATTCCGCAAAGGTGCTGAAAATGCCATGGAAGCCGGATTTGATGCTGTGGAAATCCATGGTGCAAACGGATATCTGCTGGACCAGTTTTTACAAGACGGTTCAAACAAACGCACAGATCACTATGGCGGTTCAATTGAAAATCGAAGCCGATTAATGCTCGAAGTGACCGATGCTGTCGTCTCGGTGTGGGGAGCTGGTCGCGTCGGTATGCATTTGGCACCTCGTTGTGACACGCAATCGATGGGAGATTCCAATCCGTCAGCCACTTTCGGCTATATTGCCCGCGAGCTTGGAAAGCGCAAGATAGCGTTCATTTTCGCTCGCGAACATCTCGGCGAAGATCGCCTGGGGCCGGAACTCAAAAAAGCGTTCGGCGGTATTTATATTGCCAACGAAGGCCTGACCAAATCAACAGCTGAGCAACTGCTGGCTGACGGGGAGGCTGATGCAGTATCATTCGGCGTTTTATTCATAGCCAATCCTGATCTTCCAGAGCGCCTCCGTCTGAATGCAGGGCTCAACGTGCCTCTTCCGGCTTCATTCTTTGCCAGTGGCCCGGAAGGGTATACTGATTATCCGGGGTTGACGAGGGGAAGTCAATGAGAGTGCTGGGTGCCGACTTTACCCTTCTCCCGGGAACTCTTATTGTATTAAAACGTTTAAGATATATATGTGCATTGTGGACTTCATTTGCTTATATATATGTACATTGTAAACTGCGCTTACTTTTAACGGTTAATTTATATACATCATCATGGGAACGACAACAACAAAAGCAGATCTTGTTAATTCTATTTCCGGAAAAACAGGTCTGACGAAATACGAGACAGAATCGGTTGTGGACGCTTTTTTTGAAAGTGTTATTGATTCACTTAAAGCAGGTAAAAGAATTGAGATAAGAGGTTTCGGCTCGTTCAATATCAGGCACAAAAATCTGCGGGATGCAAGAAATCCAAGAACTGGAGAAAAAGTTACTGTGGATGCTAAAAAAGTACCGGCATTCAAGATTTCAAAGGAGTTCAAGCACGCCGTCAGTGACAGCTTGAAAGATGACATTGCATAGAAATTTGTAAAGGATTCTTTTGTTCACAACGAATGGTTTCATATATCATCAATGCTTTTTCAAAAAATGAAAGAGCATTGGCAGGCAGTCATGTAGATACCCACGAATTATTTTTTTTTCAGATAGTACACATTTACAGTTCTGCCATTTCGTTATCAATTACAGGGTGATTGATAAAAGTGGTGAGAGCGGGCATTTTAACACTTCGTTTGATGTCTGGCGGTGTTGTTTCTGACGATAACTCATGAACATTCAGAACAGGACTAAAGTGATGAAAAAAAATACCGCCAAATTCAGCATGGCGGCAATGTCGCTCTGCCTTATCCTCTCTTTTCAGGCCCTCAACTCCATCTTTGCATATGCCAACCCGATTGACGATAAAGCTTCGCAACTTGTCTGCTGGGGAGCGCCTGAAAGTCCGGTAACCAAAAGTGATCAGTATCTTATCAGGACGACGTATGCAGTGCATTATCTCTACAGGACAAAAACCGCTGAATATGTTTGTGAACATCTTACCAAAAAAGCAATAAGCGGACCGGCAAAGCGAAAAGACGATTTTCGGGCTGATCCTGAATTGGCGGATTCAGTACGTGCTAATTTGAGCGACTACGATAAGACTTATGACAGAGGTCATCTTGATCCTGCTGACGATAACACGCAATCAGCAAAAATTATGTCGGAGTGTTTTTTGCTAAGTAATATTGTGCCGCAAAATCCAAACCTCAATCGAGGGATATGGAAAAAACTTGAAACTGTTGTGCGGAACTGGGTCAGAAAAGGAAAAGACCTTTACGTGGTAACCGGTACAATCTATGGTTCACCATACAGAAAGATCGGGAAGGATAGTATTGGTGTGCCGATGGCTATGTGGAAGGTGATCGTGGACAAAAAGGCAGGCAAGTTTATCGGTTTCAAGATCCCGAATGCTGCCGTTTCGGCAAGTGATTTACCCAAATACGCTGTGCCGATATCGGATATTACCAAAGAAACAGGTGTTACTTTTTTCCCTGCACTTCCGCCTGACTTATTGAGAGAAAAGAGTTCAGCCCCTAAACTGGAAGATTGGCCGGGGCTTTAAATATAGTGCCGAGGGAAAGGGGGAAAAGTTGGCAGTTGGCAGTTGGCAAGGGAAAAAAGTGCTGAGTGCTGAGTGCTGAGTGCTGAGTGCTGAGTGCTGAGCGAAGATGAAGCAGTTGGCAAGGGAAAAAAGTGCTGAGTGCTGAGGGAAAGGGGGAAAAGTTGGTAGTTGGCAGTGGGCAGGTTTCGGAGTTATGAGTATTCAGGGCTGAGGGCTGAGATTGGGGATAACAGATCATCTGAAATATAGTTACATTGGAAAGTTGCTTAAAAAAAGAGCAGGAGGGCTGTAGTTGTTTTTAGCACAATATCCTCTGACGCCGTAACTATTGGTTCATGCACGGATTCCCTCTGCCAGATCTATTCATGAAAAGGGGAACGGAGATGCTCAGGATTACAATGAGGTACAAGAGTTCCAATCAAATGCAGTTATTCGTGCGTATCCTGGGAATTCTTCAGATGTTCATCTTCTGCTCTGTTTATACGCAATCTGCAATAGCTCATATTGCCCTCAAAAAAGCCACACTCATTCCCCTTTGGAGCCCACAAGCCCAGTTTGCAGGGTATTATGTGGCTCTTGATAAAGGGATTTATGCCAGGCATGGGATTGATTTGACAATTCTTAATGGTGGTGCAGGTCATTCTGCTGCAGAATCTTTACAGAGTGGTCAGGCTGATTTTGCTGTTCTATGGCTCACTACAGCTCTTCAGCATCGGAATGCCGGCACAAAGCTTGTCAATGTGTCGCAAATTATTCAGAGGTCTTCTATGATGCTGATTTCCAAAAAATCCAGCGGAATCAGAAGCTTGGAAGATATGAAAGGCAAAAAGGTCGGTCTGTGGGGGGGAGACCTTTCCATTCCTCCCAGGACGTTATTTTTAAAACATGGCATTGCAGTAAGGGAAGTGCCCCTTTCGCACACGGTGAACCTTTTTTTGCGGGGGGGAATTGATGTGACCTCGGCCATGTGGTATAACGAGTATCACGTTATCCTTAATTCCGGTGTGGATGCGGAGCAGCTGAATGCTGTGTTTCTCAGTGACCAGGGTATGAATTTTCCCGAGGATGGTCTTTACACTCTGGAAAAAACCATTACAAGGGATCCGGCTCTGGCAGATGCCTTTGTCAGTGCTTCGCTTGAAGGGTGGCAATATGCTTTTGCTCATCCTGACGAGGCGCTTGAGATCGTTATCAAGTATATGCATCTGGCTCAGGTTCCTGCGAATCGGATCCACCAGAAATGGATGCTTGACCGAATGCAGGACCTTGTGAAACCCGGCAAGGGTAAGGGAGGTATGGGGACGCTTAACAGCATGGATTATGAAGCGGTTGGAAATACTATGCAACGTGAAGGCCTGATTCACAGTTATCCGGATTATACAGCGTTTTCGAGGAGGTCTAATGCCCGGCCATAAAAGCATTGTCTTTAAGCTGATTCTTGTGATCACGTTTTGCAGTGTGCTTATTTTTGCTTTCACGCTTGGTTATAATTATTACGAGTCGCGCCTTATTCTCGAACAAGAGCTGGAAAACAATGCCCGTAATCTTGCAATGTCTTTGGTGAACAGGGTAGAGAGTGAGCTTGTGTCGGTTACTAAGGTTACTGAAGGAGTGGCCCGATCGATGGAAACGGGCAGGTATACTGAAAATGAACTTCTTGCCCGGATCAGGACGACTTTAGAGGATAATCCCAGGATATATGGGGCTGGAATTGCATTTGAGCCCTATGCCTTCAGAAAAGCTAATCGCCTGTATGCTCCTTATTTTTACAGGGAAAAAGGAAAAATCACATTCATACGCCTGGAAGACTCTTATCAGTATGTGCCTTATGTTTATTGGGACTGGTATCAGATTCCGCGGGAGTTGGGTAAACTTGAATGGAGTGAACCCTATTATGATGATGGAGGCGCTAATATTGCGATGGCTACCTGTTCGGTTCCTTTCTACCTGGACCGAGGTGGAACGAGGATTCTCAAGGGAATTGTGACATCGGATATTCCTCTTGTCTCGCTGACAGAGCTTATCTCTTCTGTTAAAATTCTTAAAACCGGTTATGCAGCGCTTCTCTCCCGTAACGGGATGGTGCTTGCTCATCCTTTGAAGGATGCGATCATGAATGAGACTTTTTTTAGTATTGCAGAGTCGAGGCATGATACTTCCTTGCGGGACCTTGGCAAGAAGATGGTCCAGGGGGAGTCCGGGTTTGTGCACTATACAAGTCTTGTCGGGGTTAAAAGCTGGATGTATTTTGCTCCGATCCGTTCAACTGGATGGACTCTTGCTGTGGTATTCCCTGAAGAGGAGCTGGTCGAAAACGTCAGAAAGCTGAGCTTAACCATGGCCGGCATGGGACTTGCAGGAATTCTGCTTTTGACATTGGCGGTATACTCAATTGCAAGCTCCATTACCAAACCTCTCCGATCACTTGCTGAGGCTACAGAGGTTATGGCTTCTGGCAACTTTGATATTGAACTTCCAGTGGTTAGGTCGAATGATGAAGTTGGTGTGCTGACTTCATCGTTTCAGTTGATGGTCACGTCGCTTAAGGAGTACATTAAAAATCTCACGGAGACCACCGCTGCAAAAGAACGTATACAGAGCGAGCTCAAGGTGGCAACTGATATTCAAGCCAGTCTTTTGCCGCGGTTGTTTCCTGCATTTCCGGATCGTCCCGAGTTCGATATTTTTGCCTCTATGGACCCGGCTAAAGAGGTCGGTGGCGACTTTTACGATTTCTTTTTTATTGACGACAACAATCTCTGTTTTCTTATTGCAGATGTAGCTGATAAGGGGGTCCCCGCTGCCCTTTACATGATGGTTGCCAAGACCCTCTTGAAGTCAGAAGGACAGCGCCTTGGAGAACCCGCTATGATCCTTTCCTATGTCAATAACATTCTTGCGGCAGATAATGAGAGTTGCATGTTTGCGACTGTTTTTTGCGCAATTCTTGATACCGGAAGTGGAGAGGTTCGTTTTGCCAATGCGGGCCATAATCCGCCCCTGATTATTGACTCCCTGGGAATACGGTATCTTGCACCGAAACATGGATTTGTGCTTGGGCCTATGCCGGATTCTGTTTATGAAACCGAGCACTTGACCCTCCAGAAGGGGGATATCCTTTTTCTTTATACTGACGGGGTGACTGAGGCGAAAAATCCTGAAGAAGAGCTCTACGGAGAGTCGAGGCTTTTGCAGGCGTTGAATGATGGCTCAAAAGATGACCTTACCGACATGATTCACACCATCCGGGCAGAAGTGACCCGTCATGCCAACGGGGCACCTCAGTCCGATGATGTTACCATGGTTGCCATAAAATATCGCGGCATTGTTACCGATGTATGATGCCTGCATGTATCAGGGGGAGAAGTTTTTAGTTTTATATTTTCCTCGGGGAATTTCTGTTTAACCAAAAAAAAGAAGTGTTATGATCGCTAATAATTTCAGGATTCTACTGGTAGTAATTTTTTCTTCATTTTTCATGCTGTCAGGCTGCAACAGCAAAAGAGAAAAAATTACAAAGCTTCAACAACTTGACGGCATGGAGATTGCAGTACCGACCGGAACCGTTGCTGACAAGCTGGTACTCTCAAAATTACCCAATGCCAAATTCAAGTACTTCAACAGTGTCATGGACGCAGTGTTGGCGGTTAAAACCGGCAAGGCTGATGCGGCAGCATATGATGAACCGATTCTGAAAAACATAGTGGCAAAAAACAGTGGACTTCTGGTGCTTCCAGAGATGATCACAACGGATAATTACGGCTTTGCAGTTCAGCCAGATAATCGTGAGCTGAAAAGAAATATTGATCTTGTTGTGGGCGAGCTGAAAAAAAATGGCGGTTATGATGCCATGATGCAGCGCTGGTTTCCCAAAACAGGCAATCCAGCTCCTATGCCGGCGATTCCATTAACCGGCAACAAAGGTGTTTTGAGGCTTGGTACATCAAGTGTAACAGAACCGTTTTCTTTTGTTGATGGCTCAGGGGGTATTGTGGGATTTGATATCGAACTTGCCCGTTATGTTGCTAAAAAGCTTGATATGAAACTTGAAGTTGTCAATATGGAGTTCGGCGCAATGATTCCGGCATTGATTTCCGGCAAGGTTGATATGATTGCTGCATGTATCACTATTACCGATGAGCGAGCCAAAAAAGTTCTCTTTTCTGACCCTTACTACATTGGCGGTATAGCAGCAGTGGTCAATGAATAAAGAGTGGAAGATGAAAAAGAGGGTAGTCCCGCTGCTTTCATTTTTTTTGTTTGTTATTGCTTTTGCCGGGTGCCGTAAAAATGAGTTGTTCATAACGAGTTTTGCTGATGCCAAATTTGCAAAAATCGGTGTGATGACCGGTACAACCGGAGAGACTATTGCCAATGCGAAGTTTCCGGATGCGCAGATCAAAAGTTTTGATGACATCATGGACGCAGTTGCGGCAATAAAGTCAGGTCAGCTTGATGCTATTGTTACAACATCCGTTACAGCTCTTCAGGTATCAAAGAAAAATCCGGAACTTGTATGCCTCAACGAGAGGCTTAAAGACGAGGATACGTCTATTGCGGTTAAAAAAGAGGATGAACAGCTCTTTGCCGCAGTCGACAGGATTGTAGGTGAATTGAAAGCCAATGGCACGCTGGCGGATATGAACAGGCGCTGGTTCAAAAAGGAGATGACTCCCTATGAAGAAAAGCAGATTGCACTTCCTTCGCGCGGTCAGATTTTAAAAATAGGGGTAACCGCTACGCGTGAACCGATTAATTTTGTTGACAAAAATGGCAGAGTGATTGGATTTGATGGTGAGCTGGCACGCATCATCGGGGCCAGACTCCATCGGCCGATTGAATTTCATAACATGAAATTTATGGCGCTTATACCTGCATTGCAATCAGGCAAGGTGGATCTTATTATATCAGGGATGACTGCAACAGAAGAGCGCAAAAAAAAGGTGAACTTCACACAGTCTTACTTTCTCAATGCACAGGTCATGCTCGTCAATAAACCCGGAGTTGCCGGAAAAAAAGAAGCAACTGAAATTTCATCTGCTGCCGATCTGAAAGACAGGCGGATTGGGGTTTCGCTTGGTTCTGTTCATGACGCTTATGCTATAAAAACATATCCAAAAGCAACAATCCTGCACTACAAAACCCCTTCTGATATTGTTCTGGCCAATATGTTTGTGCTGAAAAAAAATATAGCACTCAATAAAGAGGTGAGGGTGAGTAAAAAGACGGGAGAGATCCCCTCATTTTTTGCCGGTATAGCTAACAGCATGCAGAGTAATATCGTTCAGGAAAATCGTTATCTGCTTATTCTGGAAGGGCTGAAAACAACTGTGATTATTTCAGTGCTCTCAACTTTTTTCGGCACCGTCCTTGGTGCGATTGTCTGTTTTATGAGAATGTCTAAAAACGCAATACTCAATGTGCTGGCGAAAACCTATATCTCTATTTTACGGGGAACACCTGTACTGGTGTTTTTAATGCTGATATTTTATGTCGTCTTTGCTTCGGTAAATATTGATCCTGTTATTGTTTCAGTTATTGCATTCGGGATGAATTTTGCGGCGTATGTTGCGGAAATATACCGTTCAGGCATAGAGAGTATAGATAAAGGGCAGTCTGAAGCTGGAATTGCCATGGGCTTTACCAGGGTCAACACCTTTATTTTTATTGTTCTCCCGCAAACCGTTCAGCGCATACTGCCAGTCTATAAGGGCGAATTTATTTCGCTGGTTAAAATGACCTCCATAGTAGGATACATTGCCGTGCAGGATTTGACGAAGGCAAGTGACATCATTCGCAGTCGTACCTTTGATGCCTTTTTTCCCCTTATCATGGTTGCCGTTTTGTATTACCTGATTTCATGGTTTCTCATGTTGTTCATGGAGTATGCTGAACGGTTGGCTAACCCTAAACTCAACAGAAAACCGATAACAAACGCATGATAAAGATAGATCATCTTTCCAAGAGTTTCGGGAATCTGGAAGTGCTGAAAGATATCACTGTTGAAATAAAGGCAGGAGAAGTTATTTCAATTATTGGACCTTCCGGAACTGGTAAAAGCACTTTTTTGCGCTGTATCAACCTGCTTGATCGACCAAGTGGCGGTTCAATCCGGATTGATGGAGTTGACATCCTGGATCCAAAAGCCGACGTACCAAAAGTCCGGCAGAAGATGAACATGGTTTTTCAATCGTTTAATCTTTTTTCTCATCTCTCTGTGATGGATAATCTGACTCTCGGGCCGATTAAGCTTTTAGGGATGAGTAAGGAGGATGCAGGGAGTAAAGCCGTTGACCTTCTTAAACTTGTAGGTCTTGCTGAAAAGGCCGAAAGTTACCCTGACGAACTTTCCGGCGGTCAGAAACAACGCGTTGCCATCGCCCGCTGCATGGCTATGGATCCTAAAATTATTCTTTTTGACGAGCCGACTTCGGCGCTTGATCCCACCATGGTAAGCGAAGTTTTGTCGGTTATCCGCCGATTGGCTAAAGCCGGCATGACCATGGCAATTGTCACCCATGAAATGGATTTTGCCAGGGACGTTTCAAATCGGGTGCTCTATATGGATGACGGTATTATCTACGAAGAAGGTACTCCTGAGCAGATTTTTGTTCATCCCCAAAAAGAAAAGACCAAGACATTCATAAACAGGGTAAGAAGTTTTACCTATCATATCGCTTCTCCTGACTATGATTTGTATGCAATGAATGCTGAAATAGAGACCTTTTGCGATAAACAGATTCTGGCTGTGAAGCAGAGATACAATCTTCTCCTGATTGTTGAAGAGATGCTGCAGATATACAATCCTTTTCTCTCTAAGGCACTCCTTGATATCAATCTTGCCTATTCAGAAAAAAAGGAGAGTCTGGAAGTTGTCTTTGAAAGCACCGGTGAGGCAATGAATGTGCTTGACAAAAATCTATTATCTGACGAGTTGGGATTGACCCTTATCCAGAGCGTAACGGAGAGCATCGATTACCAGCGACTGAATAATAAAAACAGGGTAACTCTGATTTTGAAAAAACAGTAGTGATGTCATATTAAGAGGGTCATATTTACGCAACTATTAAAAAGGAAAGAGAACATGCCTATTCAGACCAGTAAAGAAACAACAGCCCTTATAGTGACAATAACCGGAAAGATGGATGCCCTAACTGCACCGGAATATGAAAAGAAGTTCAGCGAGCTGATTGCTGAAGGAGAGATAAGCTTTATCGTTGACTTTGAACAGGTCGACTATATCAGCAGTGCCGGGCTGCGTGTTCTCCTTGCTACAGCTAAAAGGGTCAAAGCTGTAAACGGAAAACTCCTTCTTGCAAATATCACGGGAGTGGTCAAAGATGTATTCGAGATTTCTGGTTTCTGCACCCTTTTTCCAACGCACGACTCGGTGGCAAGCGCATTGAGTGCTTCGCTTGGTTAAATGACGGACACATGCAATAAAATAGTGGCAGCCAATGTTGAGAAGCTGCCGGAAATCACTGAATTCATTGAGGGATGTGCTGATCAATTCGGACTTGATTCGAAAAAAAAGTTCGGACTGCTGATCGCCGTTGAAGAGGCTTTCGTCAATGTCTGCAACTATTCCTCTCCTGACCGGAAGGGGAGGATTGAAGTTTTGTGTGACAGGGTTGACGATGCGCTTGTCGTTGAAATTTTGGATTCAGGAAGCCCTTTTAATGTATTATCGCTTCCCGACCCTGATACCTCTCTTGATATTGCTGACCGTGAAATCGGGGGGCTTGGTGGCTATTTTATCCGCAAATTTTCCGACAGCGTCAGTTATCGGAGGCGAAATGATCAAAACGTCCTGAGATTGGTTGTCAATCGTTCATCGTCAACGGGCAGGCTCTAATAAGCATTATTCCCATGAATCAGAAGCCCTCCAATATCATTTATGGCGTCGATGATCTGCCACCCTTTTCTACCCTGTTTTTTCTGGCGTTTCAGCATGCTGTGCTTGCTCTTGTCTTTATCGTTTATCCCCTTATGCTGGTTGCTGAGGTTCATGGAACACAGCATGAGGCAGAAGGGATTGTGACTGCGGGCTTTCTTGCCGTTGCCATTACCAGTCTTTCGGTAGCACTTATTCGGCAATACGCCAATAAAGTAGTCATTGACAAGCAAAAGGAAAAGGAGCGCATTTATTTGCGGTTTGAGCCATAACGTCAGGAATGTAATCGAAGCAGCCCCTAAACTATCCACGTTTACCGTTCAGCGCTCTCCAAATCCTGCTGCACATCGCGTTGAAAATCACAGGTCAGATAATCAAAGCTCATTGGCAGTCCCAATTCAAGGGTAGTGATAAACTGTATGCCCGCCCTGATATCAGATGGTCTGCATTCCAGCAAGTGCCCTCCAAGAGTTCGGTCTGCCGAAAGAAAATGAAGGTGCATGCCGGGAACACTTACTGATCCCATGAATGCAGGTGTATAAAATCCTACCAGAGTCCCCTCTATCCCTTTATAATTAAATACCGGCTGATCTTTTGCCACTTCTGCTAACGGGCGATAATTCTCCTGTCGAGGAACCGAACGGACTTTGATTTCGGCAAAAGAACCTTCTATCCTAATAGCATAAAAAATGTTGGGCGAAGGAAGAAGACTGAACAACCAGTCAAGAAAAACCTTATAAGAGCACTCTTCCTGAAGTTGGTCGTGGCTCACCGGCTTGTAAAAGGTAACGCAGGTAAACGGTGTTAATGTCTCTTCGCTTACTCTCGCTGCAACACCATTTGACGTGATCTGGTAAATCGCACCATCAAGCATAGCCATTTCGCCGTCCAGATTATCAAAGGTGCCCAACCCGAAATCCCCATGCTTCTTGATGTCGGAAAATGGAATTTTCTGGATGTATATTCCCTCAACAAGTGCGTTAACAGGAGTAGAGAAATAAATGCTGTTGCTCTGTACCATTAGCTTTTCAATGTCATAAAAGGTTTGCTCCTTGAAGGTGTATAATACACATTACGGAACTCATATGTAAACCTACACAAGCAACCTCCATCTCCATGCCGATGCTTTTAATAAAAGGAATGGCTTTGTTAAATCCCTCAGCCAGAGTGGCATGTTCAATAAACGGGCTCATTCGATGCTGTTGCTGCTCTGGAAACCCTTCCAGTATTTTTTCCCAGGCAAACTCAGGCCCTGATTATTCGCTAAGCTCCTTGAATGTTGAGAACTTTTCATGAGTAACCGCCAACAACTCTTTATTTTCGCTCTCCATGACAATCATCTTCCTTTTCAACCGGCAGAAGTCAGTCACCCTGATATTCTCCACGGCGTGCGTCACGGTTGCATTTCGCTCGATGCAATAGGGCCTGCTGTGCCGCAACTACATTAGCCTCTTTTCCTTGCCATATCTCCCAGGCAGGTTGCTGGATGGCACGGGCAAATGAAAATGCCAATGCCCAGGGTGATCGTGCTTTGAATCTCATATTCATGGCATTTAACCTCTCAGATGCCAATTCAGCAGATTGCCCTCCTGACAAAAACGTGATTCCCGGAACAGCTGCAGGGACAACCCGCATGAGACATTTTACGGTAGCTTCTGCAATCTCAATAGTTGTTTCCTGTTGAGGGCAGCTCAATCCCGGAAGAACCATGTTGGCTTTAAGAATCATGCCCTCAAGAGTTACTCGCTGGCGGTAAAGCTGATCGAAAACCGAGTGAAGAACTTCCTCAGTCACTTCGCGGCACCTTTCCAGTGTATGATCACCGTCCATAAGCACTTCCGGTTCGACAACAGGCACCATGCCAGCTTCCTGGCAAAACGCGGCATAACGGGCCAGCGTGTGGGCATTGGCTTCAATGCAAGCCTGGCTGGGAATACCATTTCCAATGGTAATGACCGCGCGCCATTTGGCAAAACGGGCCCCCAGCTGAGAGTATTCGGCCAGACGCGCTCTCAATCCGTCAAGACCTTCGCATATTTGCTCTCCGGGATGACCAGCCATCTCCTTTACCCCGCCGTCCACTTTAATACCGGGAATAATTCCGGCATCAATGATGAGTTTAATAAGGGGTGTCCCGTCTTTTTTCTTCTGGCGGATGGTCTCATCGTAGAGGATGGCGCCGCCAATGAACTCTCCGAGTCCTTCAGTTGTCACAATCAGCTCACGGTAGTTTCGTCTCATCTCCTCTGTTTGAGGAATTCCATACCGGGCAAATCGTTTGTTACAGGTTGGATTACTCTCATCCAATGCCAGGAGACCCTTATCGAGAGCGACAAGAGCGTTTGCTGTTTCCGCAAGCTTTTGCTCATTTGTTCCAGGTTCACGCTGCATAATAACTCCTTTTTTTATTTCAGTTCATGTGTATCACCGCGATCTGCTTTTCTGCTGTTTGTTTGATGACTCCAGCGGTCAACATTTCAAATGATAACGGTTTGCTTTGACTGAACTCAAATCCGGAATACATATTGGATCAATCTATCTTTAAAATTATACTTAATTTATATATTACACTGTCGTTTTCTCGATAATTTATTAAGTCGTTCATCACCGGTCAAACAGCTGAATGAAAAGTTCATACAGCATAACCAACGTCATAGAGGAGGGTATTGTATGTCTGATAATGCTGAACAGAAAAAACAGGCGTCTGATCAAGTTGATGGTGGGCTTAGTAAGAATATATCGCCAATTCTTGCTTTGGTTACGGTTATCCTCACCTTTATAACGTTTGGGGTATTTATTTTTGTGCTTAAGGTTACTCCCAGCGATGAAATCAAGGCAGTTTCTTCTGCCGAAGAGATATACGAAAAGGCATCAAAACTTGCTATAGTTGATTCTACTCGTCAAGCAACTGAGAAAAAGTTACATGTCAAATTATCGAAAATCGATTCCACTCGTCAAAAAACACGAGAAGAAGGTCTCAAAGAAGACAAACAATTTCTTAAAAATAAAGTTGCGTATGCAAGAACCGCTTTGAAAGAAAAGCAAGACCAACGAACTACGGTAAAAGAAATCATCTTGTATATATTGGGTGTTCTTTCATCAATATTAACATCAATCTATAGTTACTATTTCGGTAGTTCGAGTAGCAGTGCAAAGAAAAGTAATACGTTGAATGATACGTTGAGCACGTTGGCAAAGAAAGCTTCGCCGTAATCCCTTTCCACCCCCCTTGGATACGAAGTTTATTCAGTCTGTCCGAGGGGGAGGCTTTTAAATGGGCTCATGGGTAGTTATATCGCCATTTTGAGGACAACAGGAGCCGTTTCGCCCTCTGCTACGGTAACAGTTGTTTTGCCCTCTGCCTTGAGTTTTTCACTCCATACACCGATTTCGTATGTGCCGGCCGGAACATTGGGAATAGTGAACTTGCCGTCATGTTCAGTCACTGCTGCATATTTATTGTTGGTGACGACTACAAAGCCGGTCATTTCGGCATGGGGCTTGCTCAGCAACTGAACAACACCTGACTTTTCAAAGGTAAGCTTTCTGGATGTACCTGAATCCAATTTCTCCACGTTGAATTTTTTTGCCGGGCTGAATGAGGTAACGCTTGAGTTGAGCTTATCGTTGTTTGTGAATACAATGGGACATCCAGCCTGTACAGTTGTCACTTTAGGCGAAAAAGTAAGACTCTGCTGCTCAATAGTTTTATTTTCGCACACAGCCGGTCCGTTGACCCCTACCAGATAGACAACAGCATCACCTTTGTACTTCGGCATGTTGGTATCAATTGTGCCTGTAATTGTTCCGTTGCACAATGCATTTGTGGTGATGAACCCTAAGCCAGCCATTAACACAGCGGTTTTGATGAAACGGGTAGTGCTTTTAATCATGTTCTGCTCCTTTTGTTGAGTGTTTTTAAAACCTGTAGTGTTCTTCAGACAAGTCACTATTTACAGGGATTATTTTACGCAACACTTCCTTAAAGGGGCCTTTATGAAAGCTTAAAAATTTCAAAAAAAAATAAAAAAAAAAGCCACCCGCTGAGGAGTGGCCTTTGAAATGTGATATTGCGAAGAGGGTATTCAGTTATTCAAATATAGTTCGGCGGCAATCCAATCCTCGACATCTCCGCCATCGGTTGAGCCTTTTTCTTCCCATAGGTAATAAGCCATAAGTCTAATATCCTCTTCGAACTGCTCTGGTGACTTCACTGGAATCTCTTTCTTCTTGCTTGCCATGTGTGACCTTGTGGATTAGTTATTTCCGAAGTGATAAATCGCGCGATTTTAACACCGCATTTTCTTTATTATCACACCCACTATAGCGAATAATGGATCTGTCTGCAAGGCTGATTCCGACATATTTATTCTATATACTTATAGTTACAGGTAAGGTTCACGATTATGCGACGATAACACTAGGCAAGAAGCTCTATCTGATTTCTTATTGTTGTACCCTAACAGCAAAGTGCGAGCGAAGTATGGTGAGGCTGAATTGCGCTCCGTCATTCTGTGCCTTTTGGCACGACTACAAAATATTCAGGTTAATAGGTGGGAATGCCACGTATCACTTCTGAAATAGCCATGATTTTCAACATTCGCAGTCAATATATGCGGTTAAAAAAAAAAGCTTTTTTCAGGAGCAGTGATAAGAGTGTTGATTATAATCAACCTTATTGTTTAATTAACAGCGAGCCTTTTTACTTATTGTAACAACCGATAACAAGAGGATAAACATATGATCAAAAAGAATGTTCTGGCCCGATTCGCAACGATTATTGCTGCCGGCTCATTGTTTGTAAGTGCTGCCTTACCTCAAGCTTACGGCCGAGATGGTATTGGATTTGGCGCCATTGTCGGCGAGCCGACAGGCGTGAGTGTTAAATACTGGCTTGATCAGACCACGGCTTTTGATGCAGCTTGTGCCTGGTCGCTTACAGACAATAGCCCTTTTCAGTTGCATGCAGACTACCTGATTCACGGATCCTCTTTAACTACAAGCTCTTCCGAGATAAAGGGATCTCTTCCATGGTATTACGGTATTGGCGGACGGGTTAAAAATATCAATAACAAATCTCATATAGGCGTTCGGGTCCCTGTAGGAGTTACCTATCTGCTCGCTGAAGCTCCGATAGATATTTTTGGTGAAATCACTCCTGTGCTGGATCTGAAACCTTCTATTAATCTCAATTGGAATGCGGCTATTGGTGTTCGCTATTATTTCCATTGACATGGTACTGTGAAGAACTCTCCGTTTAACCAGCAGGAATAGTTGAGCGAAAAAAGCGTTACAGAAAAACCCCGGGACTATCACCGGGGTTTTTGTTTTTCGCCAAAACTATGGCCTTCGCTGTTATGACCCCCCATTCTCTATCAGTCGCAATCCCCAGGCAGCTCAGCTTTTCCCAAACCGTACAAAATCACCCCAGCTGGTAACCTTCCGGGGTAGAGAGCATACTGGCGCGACTCAGTCATTTAGTTTATAGAACTCTGAAAGCACTTCGGTGGCGGCCCTTTTTATCTGAAAAACTCCAGTCTGGCGACGGCAAGTTTAGATAGCACAGCAATCGCACAGAATTCTTAAAAAAAGATTTAAAAAAGGCGATAAAACGGTACTAACGTTGTTTTTTTACGTTGTAATCCTTTAACAAAAAATGATAAATAATGCCTTGTATTGGTAGTCACGTTATGGGTATCCTTAGTGACCTGTATTCAATCTCTTAATAAGCAGCCTCATTACCTTTAAGCTTATGAGAATAAGTATCATTAGTATTTCAGCTGTTGCTGTCATGGAGTTGTTTTCAATCAGCTCAGCTCAAACCACCAGTCTCAACTCAGCAGAGGTCGTCGATTACTGGGGTTCCCTTTTAACCGTTTACTATGGATTTTGTTATTAACAGCCAGGGCTCGCCGGTGCATGGCGATTTAGACGAGCTTTTAAAGCAGTTCATGATTATCGACATGGACGAGAAAGCGGTCGCTGATCTGAATCTCTCCAATAAGGCTGAGCATCGACATGCATATCATGAAATAATTTGGGTTCGGCAAGGATCTGCAGTACACGTACTTGACGGCGAGAGCCTCGATTTTCCCAGGCATACCCTTGTTTGCATCCCTGCCTCCCGTATACACAAGCTTTATCCTTCCCCTGACTGTAAGACTACCGGGATCAAGTTCAAGAAAGAATTTCTCCAGCTTGCTTCGCACATGATTTTTTCCCAGCATAGTGCTCATACAGTCATCCAGATGAATCAGGAACAAGCTGCCATCATAGAAGGCTATATTGGACTGATGCATTATGAATACAACCACCCTAGCTCCTATTCTCACGAAAAACTCCAACATCTGGTTTCTGTTTTCATCATATTTATTGAGGAACTGCGACTTTTTCAATCACAGTCAGATCCTAAAAATTTAACCCAGACTCAATCAATGTGGGCCCGATTCAATGCCATTCTTGAAGAGAAGTTCAAGACTGAACATAGGGTAAGCTTTTATGCCTTAAGGTTGAATGTATCAACGAGGAAACTGGGAGAGATAGTCAAGTATTACACTGGTAAATGTGTTTCCGAGGTCATCGATGAACGCCTGATCGTAGAAGCAAGGCGGTTGATTCTTATATCGGATCTCAGTATCAAGGAAATCGCTTTCGAGCTAGGCTTTGGAGAGCACTCCTATTTTACCAAAGTTTTCAAAAAATTGACAGGCATCACACCGACTGAATTCAAGCCTACCGAAATTGATTCATTAGTTCACCAATTTTTTTGTCTGAAAGCGCCACTCAAAGAAGAGGATCTCGTTGGGACGTTGAATTGATGTAAGTCAGGATGATTATATGCTCAAAATTACCAGACTTTTTCATGAAACTATCACTAATTCATGGCAAATAATGCTTGTTTAAAGAAATTATGTAACAATTGTTATTAAGAGTAATGTGCCTGTGCATGCTTTTATTAAAGCGCATTTGAATTTTTTGGCACATTCATAATTAATTTTTAATCAACAGGCGTGACTTAATTTTTTTCCCTTTGTTGTTCATAATATTTTTAACCAATCAAAAAATATCCCCCATGAGAAAATTGAATTTTGCGTTCATCGCTTCGCTTTGTATGGTGCCGGCAGCTCTGTTCTGGAGTCAGGACAGCCAAGCTATACCTGCTTTTGCGAGAAAGTATCAAACATCCTGCTATACCTGCCATTCAGGCTTTCCTACAAGAAACGCTTTTGGTGAAGCCTTCAGAAACAACGGCTACCGCTGGCCGGGTGGTGATGATGAAGAGTTTACCAAGCAGGAACAGCTAAAGATAGGCAATGATGGCTGGAAAGGGGTGTTTCCTTCAGCTCCATGGCCTTCAGAGATACCAAATTTTGGTCCTTTATCCGTCTGGGTAAGAGGAACTCTGGTCAATTATGCCAATCAGGTCCAGGACAAGACCGGTAAGGTTGTAACACCACAGACATTTAATTATGGGGCTGGGCCAATGGGTACAGGTACCTCACTTTTCTTTGGTGGTACGTTAGGAGAGCAACTCTCAGTTTTAGGAACTTATGATCCCACTGCCGGTGCTGCAAGAGGCCACTTTGTATGGGCCTTTAAACCAGGCATCAATTTAAGCGTTGGAAATTTTTTCAGTGACTTGAATTTCGGACAGGCCATCTCAACCAGCAGTGCAGTACTTCCGTCAGACCCTACACCTAACGGTCTTGGAACAGGTGCGGAATTTATATACACCAAGGAAAGGTTCAAAGTTACACTGGGACTCACTGAAGCTACTACGACTACTGCTGCAGTATCATTACCTACTAACGCTAATCACTTTGATGACATCAGATATGTCAGGGTCAAGTACAAGTTCGGTGGTGCAGGTCTATTGAGTGGTGCAGGTGGAATTTATGGCAATGAGTTTGTCGGGCTGGACAATCATATTGCTATCGGCGGATCTCTTATCAGCTTACGGTCTGACATTCCAACCGCCGCAGCTGGAAGCACAATTTTTACTGCTCCTCATAATCAAGGGGAAACCTTGATTTCTGAAGTCGATATCACCGGCAACCAGGGGAATTTTACTGGTGGTGCTGCGTTCAGTAAGGACAAGGATCTGGGTTATAACAACTATGTCGTTCAGACAGGGTACTTTTTTTACCCATGGCTTAAAGCTACCGTTAACTATACATCACTTCAGGACGGCTTGAATCCAAGCATTGCAACAGGCATTACTGCATGGCTCAGGGCCAATGCTTCACTTGCATTAACCTGGACTCATCCAACAAAAGAATTCGCCTATACTCAAGCATCCCCAAAAGCAGCAACCGTTGCAGGTAATACCGCAGTGGATACAGTTGTTCTAGCGATAGGATTTGCACTGTAATTGAGAGTCGGGTAAGAATGGACAATAAGGCTCGCTCTCTTTTTCATGAGTGACAGAGAGAGTCGGGCCCTTTTTATACAACCTGATGCTTGAGATTACTGAATTACCATAGACGTAATCGTCAACATTAAAACTTCAAGAGCAAATAATGTTACAAATGAACAGAACTGTCAAGTTCCTCAAAACCGGTTTCTTAACGGCAAGTTTGGCACTCATCACCTCGAATGCATTCTGTGGAGGAACGATCACAGGGTCAATTGATACCGACTTGACAAAGTACAAGGAAAATGCCGTTGTCTACCTGAAAGATGTTAAGGGCGTTGTTGTTCCTCAGCAGGCATCTATTGATATGCGAAAAATGAATTTTACACCTAAAGTGACGGCTATTCCTGTAGGGTCTACCATTCTCTTTACAAGTTATGACAAGCTCGATCATAGTGTTTTTTCAATAAGCGCAGCAAAGAAATTCAGGATAGACCCCTTTAATAACGGTATATCGAAGTCGATTACTTTTGAAAACCCCGGCGTTGTTCAATTGCTGTGCAGTTGCCATCCTGACATCGTCGCATGGGTTATTGTCGGGAAGAATCAATATGCAGCATTGACCGATCATGATGGCAAGTTCTCTATCCCTAATGTCCCAGCGGGTACCTACGAGATCGGTATCTGGAGCAAAAAACTGACTCTTAAGGAGAAAACCACAGTCACTGTGACAGAAGGAGAAACAGCTCCTGTTGTAATCAAAACGGCTAATTAATCCCTCTACAAACTCTTTTGTCTGCCGGTAACGTATGTTGTTGAGTTGCTGTGATTGGTAGCTTGTTAATATTCTTTCGGAGCCGGCAGATTTTTTTTACAAATGGTTGATGTGTGAGAGTTGTGCTTTCAAGGGCTCAGGATAATTTCTTCCGGTCCGAAAGCACAACTCTTTTTTTGTTTTGTTGGGGTTCAGGAATCACCCCAACCTACAGTTTATGTTATTTACAAAATAATTACTTTAAATAAAAGGGGGAGGTCAGGGAATTGTGTCGAAGTTTACCGGGAATGATGGCTCGATGTTGTTGTTGCGGTCGCGTCCATCGGGCATGGTGTGGATGCCTGTGGGAAGGGTTTTATGGGTGGCGATATAGTCGCGAAGATAGTTGGTGAGGCGGTAGTAGCCGCTTGGTTTGCCGGTTGTGTCGAGTAGCGGTTTGCCCTTGGCCCAACGTTCGACTATCTGCTCAGCTAAAGCGTTATCTGTATTTTGCGGGGTATCCATGAACGGTTCTATTGTTGGTTCTTTTAGATGAAAGAGATGCTTGTCTATTTACTGAATATTGGTTTCAAAGAAAAACGATGGATGCTTGAAAGCTCGTATAAATGTAAATGAGCAGTATATTGTAGGTGGACGTAAAGGTGAATTCACCATAAAGGAGACGATTATGATGGCATTTGATTTTATGACTGTATTGGTTGTTGTGGTTCTGTTTCTGGTTTCGTCGGTTAAGATTCTCAGGGAGTATGAACGGGGAGTTGTTTTTCGACTGGGGCGTATTATCGGGGCCAAGGGGCCGGGGCTGATTATTCTGATTCCCGGAATTGATAAAATGGTGAAGGTTGACCTTCGAACAGTAACGCTTGATGTGCCTCCACAGGATATCATTACGCGTGATAACGTATCGGTCAAGGTCAGCGCGGTCGTATATTTTCGTGTGATTGATGCAATCAAGGCTATTATTGATGTTGCGGATTTTCATTTTGCAACCTCTCAGCTAGCCCAGACCACGCTCAGAAGCGTTTGCGGACAGGGGGAACTTGATAATCTGCTTGCTGAACGGGATGAAATCAATGACCGTATCCAGTCAATACTGGACAAGGATACAGAGCCATGGGGAGTCAAGGTGAGCAAGGTTGAAGTGAAGGAGATTGATCTGCCGGAGACTATGCGACGGGCTATGGCAAAGCAGGCTGAGGCGGAGCGGGAGCGGCGGTCGGCAATTATCAATGCGGAAGGGGAGTTTCAGGCTGCCCAGCGCCTTGCAGATGCGGCGGCTATTATTTCAGGTACTCCGGCAGCGCTGCAGCTTCGGTATCTGCAGACATTGAAGGATATTGCAGCCGAGAATAACTCTACCACAGTTTTTCCAATACCAATGGATCTCTTCAGGCCATTTTTTGAAATCAAGGCACCTGTAAATCCTCCGACAACCTAAACGATTTTCACTCATGTTCAAGATTCATACGATCCTGTGTCCAGTTGATTTTTCGGATGCTTCCAAAAAAGCAATACGCTACGCCAAGGAGTTTGCAGGCAATATGGGGGCTTCTGTCTATCTGCTGAATGTGGTTGAACCAAGGCCGATGGCTGTGGATGTATCGCTCAGTTATGTCCCTTTTGAAGCCGATATGGAAAAAGCGGCTCAAGAGGATCTTGATGGTATAGTTCAGGAATTCAAGCGTGTGGGGCTAAAGGCTGAGTGCGGAGTGGTGATAGGTAATCCTGCGGACTCGATTCTTGAAAACATCGAGATGTGTAATGTCAACCTTGTTATCATGGGGTCGCACGGTAAAAAAGGACTGAGCCGTCTGATTATGGGCAGTGTGGCTGAGACTGTTGTCCGCAAGGCTAATTGCCCCGTACTGATTGTAAAATCGGAAGAGAAGGAGTTTATTGGCGACGAGTAAAAGCCTCTATGAGCTTTTTGGCACCGCTGAAGGGGCTTAATTCTGCAGAGAGAACCTGTTGCTCGACATGTTCTCTGGACGCTTTGACATCGGGGTGGGAGAGAAACTTTTTTTTCAGCATCTCTTCGAGCACGGTGTAGAGCAGGCTTTTGAGCTGTTCGCGCCGTCGGGTTTCGAGGATATTGCCGTTCTGCATTTCCGCGAAAAAATCGGAAATATTCTGCCAGA
The DNA here is from genome assembly GCA_903895195.1 of uncultured Chlorobiaceae bacterium. Classification (GTDB taxonomy): domain Bacteria; phylum Bacteroidota; class Chlorobiia; order Chlorobiales; family Chlorobiaceae; genus Chlorobium. The sequence continues at coordinate 85,725 of CAITSZ010000034.1, read as the reverse complement.
CTTCCGCGATGCCTTTGCCGGTAAGTGCTGAAGTGAGAATAACCTGACGCTGCCATGCAGCATGTTTTAGCGGCAGCATTCTAAGTGCGGCTTCAAATTCCGCTCTTGAAATGGCGGCTATGCCGGATTGATCGCCGTCGGTTTTTGTGATGGCTACTGCATCGGCAATTTCCATGATACCGCGTTTGATGCCCTGGAGTTCGTCGCCTGAGCCGGGCAGCATCAGCAGCAGTATAAAGTCGACCATGGTGTCTACAAGCACTTCCGATTGGCCGACGCCTACAGTTTCAACCAGAATGACATCATACCCGGCAGCTTCGCAGAGGACGATAACTTCGTGAGTCTTCGGCGAAGTGCCCCCCAGATAGCCTGAAGAGGCTGTGGGGCGGATATAGGCCTCTTTTCGGCCGGTAAGTTTTTCCATGCGCGCCTTATCGCCGAGGATGCTCCCTTTGGACTGGCGGCTGCTCGGGTCAATGGCCAGCACTGCCAGAGTGAGCCCCTCGTTGATGATCAACTCACCCAGCGATTCGATAAAGGTGCTTTTGCCGGCTCCCGGTGAGCCGGTTATCCCGATGCGGATTGATGGTTTTTTTTTTGCAAGGCAGCGGTCAAGAATTTCATGGGCTTTGCGCTCATGCTCGGGCTTTTGCGATTCAATCAGTGTAATCGCTCGACTCAGCATGTGGCGGTCGCCACTCGTGATGCCGTTAACGACCGTATCGACATCCGGGTCGTGATAGGGCTTTAAACTGCCTTGCAGTGGAGGTGTGCTCATTGGGGAAAGCGTGCAATAAGCAGGTTGAGAATTTTAGAGGCAGCTTCGGCAATAACGGTACCGGGCCCGAAAATGCCTGCAACTCCCTTTTCATAAAGGAATGCGTGATCTTTTTCCGGAATGATACCGCCGGCAATGACAAGGATATCCTCACGCTGGCGGGCTTTGAGCTCCTCGATGATTTTTGGAATAAGGGTTTTGTGGCCTGCCGCAAGGCTTGATATGCCGATGAGGTGAACATCGTTATCAAGGGCCTGCTGAACAACTTCCTCAGGGGTCTGAAAAAGAGGGCTTATATCGACATCAAAACCGATATCGGCAAAGCCTGCTGCTATAACTTTTGCTCCACGGTCGTGGCCGTCCTGACCGACTTTGGAGACCATGATTCTCGGACGGCGGCCTTCGAGCTCGGCAAAGGTGTCGGCAAGCTTCTGAGCTTCCTGAAAGAGTTTGTTATCCTGCATCTGCGACATATAGACACTGGTGTTGAGCCTGGTGACGGCGCGGTATCTACCGAAGGTTTTCTCGCAGGCTGATGATATTTCTCCCAATGTAGCTCTTTTTCTGGCAGCGTCCACGGCAAGTTCAAGCAGATTGCCTTCGCCTGATGCAGCTGCTTCCTCGATTGCACGGAGAGCCAGGGCCGTCTCTTCATTGTTGCGATCAGCCTTGAGCGTTTTAAGGCGCCGGAGCTGCTGGTCGAGAACAAGAGTGTTGTCAACCTCGAGGAGTTCGATATCCGTTTTGCTCGTGGTTTTATAGCCGTTAACGCCTACAATAATCTCTTTGCCGCTGTCGATGCGGGCCTGCTTGCGGGTTGCTGCCTCTTCGATCTGCAGTTTTGGAAGTCCCTGTTCGATTGCCTTGACCATTCCGCCTGCAGCTTCGATATCGCTGATGATTTTCCATGCTTTGGCGGCGAGCTCTCCGGTAAGGTATTCGACATAGCTGGAGCCTGCCCATGGATCGATGCTTTTGGTGATATCGGTCTCTTCCTGCAGGTAGAGCTGGGTGTTACGGGCAATTCGTGCTGAAAAGGGTGAGGGAAGCGCGATGGCCTCGTCAAGGGCATTGGTGTGCAGTGACTGGGTGTGGCCGAGAGTTGATGCAAGGGCCTCAAGGCAGGTGCGGGTGATATTGTTGAACGGGTCCTGTTCCGTAAGGCTCCAGCCAGAGGTCTGGCAGTGGGAGCGAAGCATCAGAGACTTCGGATTTTTAGGATTGAACTGTTTGACAATTTTTGCCCAGAGCATTCTTGCAGCTCTCAGCTTGGCTATTTCGATAAAATAGTTCATGCCTGTAGCCCAGAAGAAGGAGAGCCGGGGAGCAAAGGCATCGATGTCGAGCCCTGCTTTAAGGCCGGTTCGGATATATTCGAGCCCATCGGCAAGGGTGAAGGCCAGCTCGAGGTCAGCTGTGGCTCCGGCTTCCTGCATGTGGTAGCCTGAGATGCTGATGGAGTTGAACTTCGGCATGTGCTTGCTGGTGTAGCTGAAGATATCGGCGATAATTCTGATAGAGGGTTCAGGTGGGTAGATATAGGTGTTGCGCACCATGAACTCTTTGAGAATGTCATTCTGGATTGTGCCGCTGAGCTTTTCGGGCCCTACACCCTGCTCTTCTGCTGCGACGATATAAAACGCCATGATGGGAAGGACTGCTCCGTTCATGGTCATGGATACGGAGATATCGCCAAGAGGAATCTGATCGAAGAGGATTTTCATGTCTTCGATAGAGTCGATAGCTACACCGGCTTTGCCGACGTCGCCAATGACCCGCTCGTGATCGGAATCGTAGCCGCGGTGGGTTGGCAGATCGAATGCTACGGAGAGCCCTTTCTGGCCTGCTGCAAGATTTTTGCGGTAGAATCTGTTTGATTCTTCAGCAGTGGAAAATCCGGCGTACTGGCGGATAGTCCAGGGTCTTGTGGTGTACATGGTGGTGTATGGTCCGCCAATGTAGGGCGCAAAACCTGGAGCAAATTTCAGATGCTCTGTTTCCGTGAGGTCCGATTCGCTGTATATGGATTTTATTCCGATGCCTTCGGCCGTTGTCCAGGTTTCAGGCTGAGCCTCAGGGCTCTTTTGAGTGGTTGCGGGATTGGAAGAAAAAATATCAATCTCTGAAAAGTCCGGTCTCATTTCACTCCGGTTTTATGTTGGTAGGATTTCAGCATTTCAAGGACGTTGACGCCGGTATATATAAAGCTGTCAACTCCTGCATTGAGAAGCTGTTCATGCTCTTTAGGCGGTTTGCCGGCCATGACCTGGATAATGCCGGGGTGAAGTGTGCGAAGTGCTGAGGCAATTGCTGAGCCAGCAGGTATGGGATCTTTTTCAGCGATGCAGAGAACAATAATGTCGGGTTTGCTTTCGAGTGCAGTCTGGTATGAGCTTTCTTCAAGAGGAAGAGAAGCTTTGCCGGCTATGTCAAATCCGCCACAGTTGAAAAAGTCTTCCGTAAATCCCGCCTGGCGGAAGCTTACAGCGGGGTCGCCGAGCATCCAGATAAATACCGAGGGTGTACGGCCTGTTTTGTGGGCAAAAGAGAGGGTTTTGAGTCGCAGCAACTCATAGCCTGCTGTTTCATTGCCATCGGGCAAATTTGCAACTGCGAGTTCAAGGGCATCAATGTTTTCAACCTGTTCGCCAACCAGAGGCCACGGATAGCGGTTGACGCCGATGAGTGTTTTTTTGCGGTTGTCGAGGGTTTTACGGCGTTTCGTTTCTGCTTCTGAGATCATTGCGTGGATGAAGCCGTTCTTGTTCGCTTCGCTGAGACCGCCCTGGGTTTCAATTGCCTTGAAGATCGTCCATGCCGATTCAGCGAGGCTTTTGGTGAGGGTTTCAATGTAATAGGAACCATGTCCGGGATCGACAACCCGGTCGAGAGATGCCTCTTCTTTGAGAATTAGGTGGATATTGGCGGTGATTCGTTCGGCAACATCAGTGTTTACGGAAAGACCGGTATCAAAGGCCCCTATCTGCAGCGTGTCGTAGCCGCCGAGTACAGCTGAAACTGCTTCGGTTGTCAACCGGAGCACATTGGTGTAGGGGTCGAGCAGAGAGCGGTTCCTTTGGGATGTTCTGGCAAAAAGGGCGGGAAGGGAAGCCTCCGAAGCGCCGTATGCTTTGAGCAGATGACCAAGGAGGTAACGCAGGGCTCTTGGTTTTGCAAGTTCAGTAAAATGGCTTGAACAAACCGGCAGAATGATGTTCATAGCCGATACAATGGTCTCTGCCGGAACGCCTGCCTTAAGATAACGGTGAAGGCAGTCGCTTACTCCGGCAAGCGCAAGCGCAATTTCCTCGGCGGCGGTTGAGCCTTTTTCGTGGTAAGGAATGGTGTCGACGGTGAGGAACCTGAAGTCATGCAGCAATGTTCCGCAGGCGAAAAGCTCAGTGTCGAGAGTGGTTGTTCCGACTGGCGTTTCACTTAACAGGCCGCCGCAATTGTCACTGAACCCTGGAATGGGAAGAAGGGTTTTCAAGAGTTCGGAAGCTGCAGGGAGTTTGCCGGAAAAGTAGATGGCTACTGCAGACGGTTTAATGCCGGCAAGAAGTTTTTTGAGATTTTCCTTAGTGCAAAGGAGTGGGTCTGTGATCAGAAATTCAATTGCTGCGGCATCCAGTTCAAAGCTTTTTAATGCAGCTTTGTTGGCTGTTTCGGGATCGTGAACAGTAATCTGCCGGCAATTTTTCCAGCTGTTGACCGCTTTATAAGGAGGGATATCAAGCTGTTGTGTTTTTTCTTCATGGCTGTACCAGGGCTCAAGAATAAAACCATCAGGCGTATGCCAGACAATGCTGTCGTAGGGGGTTTCCTTGAGTTCTGCGATCGCCTTTTTTTTCCAATCCTCCCGGCTGACCGCCGGGAACTCATGAAAGAGAGAATCAGGCCGGGAGTGTGTCATAACTTCGTTTAGAGTTGTTCATACAAAACAGGCAATTTACGCCTCCTGCTCATGAAGCTGGTATTGCTCGATTTTTTGCTCGTTAAGGATGTCGGTGATAGCAAACTTGATATTTGATGGCAGTGCTGTTCTTTCAACAAATCCTTTCTGCTGCAGCCACCAGGTTGTCTGGAAATCGCGTGTGGTTGGTTTTCCTGTATACTGCTCAATGACCCGTTTACCGGAAAATCCGATATTGCCGGCATTGTGTTCAAAGAGTTTGATTCCCCTCGATGCGATACCGATAGCAACACCGCCGAGTGTAGGGTCGGTAATGATTGAGATGACGGGGAGTCCTGCTTTTTCAACACTTGATATGGCTACATGCAGTTTGGGGAGCCCGACCATTGAGGAGCATCCTTCATGCATTCTTGCTCCACCGCCTGTTGCCTGTACAATAAGAGGGACGCCCTGCCTGATAGCGGATTTGCTGGCGAGCCAGATTTTTTCGGCAGTGGTCATGCAGAACGAACCGCCAAGGAAGTTGAAGTTGGTTGCGCAAAAGACAACAGGTTCGCCATTAATTGTGGCGTCGCCGGTAATAAACGATGCGGCCGCGCCGGTTTTGTATCGCGCTTCTTCAACTTTATGCTGGTAATCAGGGAAGTTCAGGATATCCTTGTCGATTATGTAGCGGGTTTCCGGGTGTTCATGGAACGAGCCGGGGTCGAGAATGAGGTCGATGTAATCATGGGCAGTGAGCCTTAGATAGCGGTGTCCGCATGTTTCGCACACAAAGTTGTCTGCAAGCAGTTTTGTGTAGAGTATCGGGTCGAGCACCCTCTTGCCCATCAGGTTGTGGCAGTTTTTGTGGCGACCGACAAACAGTACCTTTTCGGGCTTAGGAATGAAAAAGGATACCGGCTTTTCGAAGGCGACAATTTCCTCTTCGGTAATAGTGCTCCACTGGCCGATTTTTTCCCAGCGTTCCATTCTTTGTGAAAAGATCTCGTGCGAAGGGATTTTGCTCAGTTTGTCGAGCCACTTCTGCATTGAGGATTTAAACGACTTGAAGGCGGCCTTGCGGTAACGATGTGCGGGGCCATCAGGTTCAGGGATGATATCATCAATGATCCGGTTATTCAAAGCCTTTTGTGCTGTAATTTGGGAAATATCAGCAGCGAAGCCGGCTTTTTCGCGTGTGCGGTACAGGATGGATGAACATGCTTCGGGCGAAATAACCATGTAGGTGGAGTATTCCATTGCAAGAACCGCATCGCATCCGGTGAGAGCAATGGCACCACCACTGCATCCCCGGTTGATAATGACTGACAAGGTGGGAACTGTCGCTTCGGCAAGTAACTGCATGCATCGGCCGATTTTCCATGCAATGCCACCCGCCTCGGATTGTTCCGTGGGGTCAGCACCGGCGGTGTCGATGACGGTAATGATGATACGGTTTTCCTGTTCTGCAATCTTAATGGCCTCAATTGCTTTTTCAAATGCTGCTGGCGTCGGCATGCCCTGATTCCATTTTTGCATTTCAACAGGATTTCTCAGCAGTGTGCGTATGAGCTTGAAATCAGATGTCGGTCCTGATTGCTGCCCGATAAGCATTAATGGCCAGATTTTTTTTCCACTGCGCAGAACTGCCCGGTGAGTCTGTATGATGCAGCTGCCGAAAAGATTGTTCTCGAGACACTCTTCGGTATCATCAAAAATTGTAAGATAGTCAAGGTGTTTGGGGCGTTCGGGGTGAAAGGAGAGTTGATACTTTTCGTATTCGGTCAGCTTTTCAATACTCTCTGGTGAGTAGCTGAATCCCTCTTTTTTTTCAAAAGGCAGATAAAAATTTTTCACTGGTTACAGGCTTTCTTGTCTTGATTGGTTAATGCTTTTTCTGAGCAAACTCAATAAGTACCTTGTTTGTCTCTTTGGGATGAAGAAACATGACTTTTTTTCCGCCTGCCCCCTCTTTCGGCAAGCTGAGTGGTTTAATGTTAAGGGATTCCAGTCGTTCTGTTTCTTTGTTGATGTCGTCTGTCTGAAGCGCAATATGATGCATTCCATCCCCGTTTTTTGCAAGAAATTTTGCAATCGGGCTTTCATCACTCAACGGTTCAAGCAGTTCGATTTTTGTCTCTCCAATGGTAATAAATGCCACTCTGACTTTTTCGGAAGCAACCTCTTCAATTTTGATTGCTTCCGGGGCGCACCCGATAACATTGCGGAATGTTTCGAGTGCGCTTTCGAGGTTTTGAACGGCAATAGCTATGTGGTCAATTTTTGTAATCATTTGCTTTTAGCAGCAGCTGGGTTTGGCTTCTGTTGGGCATAGCCGATTGTTTGGAGCACTGTTGTTATCTCTTCGAGAATCATAGGATCGTCAATCGTGGCGGGCACGGTATACTCTTCGCCGTTGGCAATTTTTCTCATTGTGCCGCGAAGAATCTTTCCTGACCGGGTTTTCGGGAGACGATCGACAATAATTGCACTCTTGAACGATGCAACCGGTCCGATGTTCTCACGGACGTATTCGATAACGTGCTTGATAATAAGGTTGTGTGGCGTTTCGACGTCGTTTTTAAGGACAAGGAAGCCAAGCGGCACCTGACCTTTCAAGTCGTCGTGGACACCGATAACCGCACTTTCGGCAACGTCAGGGTGTTCGCAGAGAGCACCTTCAATTCCGCCGGTTGAGAGTCTGTGGCCGGCAACATTGATAATGTCATCGGTTCTCGACATGATGTTTATGTATCCGTCTTCGTCGATGAAGCCTGCATCACTGGTCTGGTAGTAGCCGGGGAACTCTTTCATATAGCTTTCAACAAACCGGTTGTCGGCTTTCCACAGGGTGAGCATGCAGCCTGGAGGAAGAGGGAGTTTGACGACGATATCGCCCATCTGTCCGGCAGGGAGTTCGTGCATGTCGGCATTGATGACCTGGACGTTATAACCGGGAACAGCCCTTGATGCTGAGCCGTATTTTACAGGGCCGGGTTCAATACCCTGACAGTTTGCGGCAATTGCCCATCCGGTTTCGGTCTGCCACCAATGGTCTATAACCGGGACTTTAAGTTTTTCTTCAGCCCATCTTACCGTGTCGGGGTCAGCCCGCTCTCCTGCAAGGAAAAGGGTACGGAAATTTGACAGGTCGTAGTTTTTGAGATAGGTGCCTTTGGGATCTTCTTTTTTGATGGCTCTGAATGCTGTCGGAGCGGTAAAGAGTACCGAGACGTTGTATTCGCTTATGATTCTCCAGAATGTTCCGGGGTCAGGTGTGCCTACCGGTTTGCCTTCAAAAATGAGGGTGGTGCAGCCTTGAAGCAGGGGAGCATAGACAATATAGGAGTGACCGACAACCCAGCCGACGTCGCTCGCCGCCCAGAAAACTTCTCCCGGTTCGACGTTGTAGATGTTCTTCATTGACCATTGCAGGGCTACCATGTGGCCGCCATGATCGCGCACAATGCCTTTAGGCTGGCCGGTTGTTCCTGAGGTGTAAAGAATGTAAAGGGGATCGGAAGATTCAACGGGGACACACTGAGCAGGCTCTGCGCCGAGAAGGGACTGGTTCCAGGTAAGGTCGCGCTCTTCGTTCAGTTCTGCCCTGTGCTGGTCACGCTGCTTGATAATACAGATTTCAGGCTTGAAGTGGGCAAGTTCAATGGCGAAATCGAGGAGTCGTTTATAATCGATAATTTTACTGTGTTCTATGCCGCATGATGCTGAAATGATGACTTTTGGCTTACAGTCGTCAATTCGTATGGCAAGTTCATGAGAGGCAAAACCGCCGAACACGACGGAATGGATTGCTCCGATTCTTGCACAGGCGAGCATGGCAACGACAGCTTCGGGTATCATGGGCATATAGATGATAATCCTGTCTCCCTTGCGTACTCCGCGTGACTGCAGTGCTCCGGCGAAAAGAGCTACGATGTCTCGAAACTCGCGGTAGGTGTAGCGCTGCTTGGTTCCTGTTACAGGACTGTCGTAAATGACGGCCAGCTGGTTTCCGCGTCCCTCATCGACATGGCGGTCAAGGGCGTTATAGCAGGTGTTTGTAATTCCTCCGGCAAACCATCGGTCAAAGGGGGGGTTACTTGTATCTAAAACCTTATTCCATTTTTTGTACCAGTGAAGCTGTTCTGCGGCTTCTCCCCAGAATGCTTCCGGATTCTGAATTGAATTCTGATAGACGGTATTGAAAGATTGCGGCATACGAGTGACCCCCTGAGGAATTATGATTTAAGGTAAAGGAAGGGAGGGTGGATTACTATGAGTACTACAACTGGTGGAAAAGTATAAGAGGAGCATGAACGAGTATGATTTATATTTTTACGAAACTGATATTAACAAAAAATACACATTCGAACAATGAACAATTATAGTTGCCAAAGTGGCTCTTTTGGTATGAAAAGAGGTGAATCCGAGAGTAGGAAAAGCTGAAGAGGTGCATGGATGCAATTGCAAGGTATTGCTTCAGAGCGTCGGCAGGGGTTGAAGGCGTCAACTTTTTTGACTGAAATATTTTATGAAAAAGGTCTGAGCTGGCTGAAAAGTTTGAAAAAATCCTGAATCGAAAGTGCTTCGGCACGCAGTGTAAGAGTATTGCTGTCAACCAGCTCAAGATTATAGCTCTCTTTTAAATTGTTCAGCAGCGTTTTACGGCGCTGGTGAAAGGCTGTTCTGACAAACCGGCTGAATCCCGGCTGGTCTTCAAGCTGCTCCTCTGTTTTTGGAGTCATTCGGATAACGGCACTGTCGACATTGGGTTGAGGTCGAAAGACTTTTCGCCCGACTTTGAAGATGTAGTCAACATCAAAAGATGCCTGCATCTGGACGGCAAGGATTCCGTAATCCTTTGTGCTTGGTTTTGCAACTATTCGCATGGCAACTTCGTGCTGCATCATGAGGGTGGCTGAAACAAGCGAGCGGCGATGTTCCAGAAGTTTGAACAGAATGGGTGTTGTAATGGAGTAGGGGATATTGCCGAGAACGCGTAATGGTTTTTCTCTTGAAAGCGGTTCGAGGTCAATCGTGAGGAAATCGCCTTCTATAAGGTTAAGCTGCGGGTATTCGGTACGGATGAATTGCGCAAGTCTCCGATCTTTTTCGATGACGGTAAAGTGAGGGCAGACGTCAATGATCTCTCTTGTTAGGGCTCCGAACCCCGGGCCGATTTCGAGGATGTTGTCTTCATTGCCGGCACCGGAGGATGCTACTATTTTTCTTGTGATATTGCGGTCGGTCAGAAAGTTTTGACCTAATTTTTTTTTCACCGCTATTTCAGTATCCTTATATTCAACTTTTCTCATCAGAGAGGGTTCGGATTATTGCAATGGCAAACCATTCAGGGGGAACTAGTTTTTATAATTTAAGTTATTCTGGAAGTAATGGAAGAAAATATCATCGGGGCCGCAGCGGAGCAATACGTTTCGCGTGGAAACAAGGCTACTCGAACCGGGTTTGGCGAAGCTTTGCTTGAAATCGGCAGGGAGGACAGCTCTGTTGTCGCCTTATGCGCCGATCTTACAGGCTCCTTAAACATGAATTTGTTCCGTGAAGCTTTTCCTGATCGTTTTATACAGACAGGAATAGCTGAAGCTAACATGATTTCCATGGCGGCCGGCCTTGCTACAACTGGTAAAATACCGGTTGCGACAAGTTTTGCGGTGTTTGCCACTGGCAGGGTTTTTGACCAGATACGCCAGTCTGTATGCTATTCGAACCTGAATGTCAAGATATGCGCCTCTCACGCCGGCCTTACGCTTGGTGAGGATGGTGCTACTCACCAGATTCTTGAAGATATAGGTCTGATGAGGGGGTTGCCGAGAATGACGGTAGTTGTACCCTGTGATTACAGCGAAACAATACGGGCGACAAAGGCAGTTATAAAGCATAAGGGTCCGGTCTACCTGCGTTTTGGAAGGCCTAATATTCCTGATTTTACTCTTGATGATGACGGGTTTGAAATCGGCAAGTCGATAGAGCTTCATCCAGGAAAGGACGTAACCGTTATTGCCTGCGGCATCATGGTCTGGAAAGCCCTTGAGGCTGCCCGTATTCTTGCCAAAGAGGGCGTCGGGGTGAGGGTGATCAATATGCATACCATTAAACCCATAGATACGCTGGCCATTGTTCGTGCGGCTAACGATACCGGCGCGATTGTTACGGCTGAAGAGCACCAGATTTATAATGGACTTGGTGATGCGGTGGCCAATGTCTGTGCCCGCAATATTCCGGTGCCGATTGAGATGGTCTGTGTTGAAGATCAGTTTGGTGAATCCGGAAAAGCTGATGATCTTCTTGAGAAGTACAAGTTGACAACAGGAGATATTCTTGAAAAAATTTATCTGGCTCTGCGCAGAAAGAATTGATGTCACGTTCTATTGCACATGAAAAGGATGATAAGTGATTGACAATTTTTTAACGCAGGGGAGACAGAGGTTATGGGCATGCCTAATTTTGGTGATATGATGAAGCAGATTCAGCAGGCTGGCGAAAAGATGCAGGATGTGCAGAAACAGCTCGAAAAGATAGTGGCCTATGGAGAGGCTGGAGGCGGGATGGTGAAGGTCAGCGTCAGCGGCAAGCAGAAAGTGCTTACTCTCTCGATTGATCCTGATATTATGGATGATCCGGAAATGGTTCAGGACCTGGTGCTGGCTGCCGTGAACAATGCGCTTGACGAGTCGGCCAAACTTGCACAGGAAGAGATATCCCGGGCGACGGGGGGGATGATTAATCCTGCCGATATGCTCAAGAACCTGAATCTCGGTAAATAGCACTCCATGCATTATAGCTCAGTCTCTATTGAAGCTCTGATTGATGAATTTGCAAAACTTCCCGGTGTGGGACGCAAAACCGCCCAGCGGCTTGCGATGCATATACTGCATGAGCCGAGAAGTGAAGCTGCAAAACTGGCTGAAGCCCTGCTTGAAGTAAAAGACAAGGTTATACGCTGTTCAGTCTGCCAGAATGTTACCGATATAGGCGCTGATCCCTGTGCTGTCTGTACAAGCAGGGCTCGAGACCGTTCGGTGATCTGCGTGGTGGAATCTCCGGTTGATATGCTCGCTTTTGAGAAAACCGGCTATTATAAAGGGCTTTATCATGTGCTTCACGGTGTTATTTCGCCGCTTGACGGCATAGGCCCGGATGATATAAAGGTTCGCGAACTCCTTGCCCGGATTTCCACTAATGATCCTTCGGAAGTCAAGGAGGTTGTGCTTGCTCTCAATCCAACTATTGAGGGCGAAACTACTGCTCTCTATCTCAGCAAACTTCTCAAGCCTCTCGGTATTTATGTTACAAAAATAGCACGGGGAATACCTGTAGGAGCGGAGCTTGAGTTTATTGACGAAGCAACACTTTCGCGGGCTATGGAAGGGCGTTCTGCTGTTTAAGCAATTCTCGATTTAACTCCACATTATGAGTTCAGAAAAAAATACAGTCTTGATCCTTGGGGGAGGACTGGCCGGTTTGACGGCAGCCAAGCGGTTGACGGATAAAGGGTTTCAGGTCAAGGTGCTTGAAAAGAGAGAGATTTTCGGAGGGAAGGTCTCGTCGTGGAAAGATGATGAGGGAGACTGGATTGAATCTGGCACGCACTGCTTTTTTGGAGCCTATACCGTGCTTTATGATCTTTTGAAGGAGATCAAAACCGATCATGCGGTTGTGTGGAAAGAGCACCAGCTGACCTATACTCTTACGGGCGGTGAGCGCTTCACCTTTAACACGTGGGATCTTCCCAGCCCGCTTCATCTGCTGCCCGCAATTGCGAAAAACGGCTATTTTACCCTTGGTGAGATGGCGGCGTTTTCGAAATCGCTGATTCCTCTGGCTCTGCAAAAGGAGCTCTATGCGCCGACACAGGACCACCTGACTTTTGCCGAATGGGCAGAACAGAAAAAGTTCGGCAAGCGTCTGATGGATAAGATGTTCCGCCCGATGGCTCTGGCTTTGAAGTTTATTCCTCCTGAAGAGATATCGGCCAAAATAATCCTTGATGTTACGGAGACTTTTTTCCGGCTTCCTGGTTCATCGCGTATGGGTTTTTTGAAAGGGGCTCCCCAGGAGTATATCCATCAGCCGCTGCTTGACTATTCGGCGTCGAAAGGGGCGGTTTTCAAGAACAGAACTGCTGTCGATGAGTTGCTCTATGACGGGGGTGAAATAAAAGGTGTTCAGCTGCGTAATGGCGAAATATTGACGGCTGACTACTATCTTTCTGCGCTTCCTATTCATAACCTGAACAGGGTGCTGCCGGTTAGCCTGAAAAAACATGACCGGTTTTTTGGTGGACTTGATAATCTTGATGCTGTGCCGGTGATTTCGGTGCAGATATGGTACGATAGGGAGATCGCTACGGATAATAACGTTTTGTTCTCTCCTGATGGTGTTATTCCTGTTTACGCAAACCTTGCACAAACGACACCTGATTACCGTACGCTCAGGGGTGTGCCTTTCAGCGGTAAAACCCGTTTCGAGTTTTGCGTTGCTCCGGCAAGAGCTCTCATGGGACTTTCGAAAGAGGAAATTATCCGTCAGGTTGATATGAGTGTGAGAAACTGCTATCCGGAAACTTCACGCGGTGCCAGGATTCTGAAGTCGACACTGGTAAAAATTCCGCACTCTGTTTATGCTCCAACCCCTTTCATGGAGCAGTACAGGCCTACTCAGACTACTACGGTTCGCAATCTCTTTATTGCCGGTGGATTTTCTCAACAGCTCTATTACGACTCAATGGGTGGGGCAGTGATGAGCGCAAATATGGCCGTAGAGGGCATCGTGAGGGAAGCGGGGAAAAATAATCACTTGAAAACATAAAAGTGATTCTGGAAAGAGAGAGAAAATATTATCTTCAATTCCCTGATTCGATAGTATGAATTGAAAGCAGGCCCTTGTAGCTCAGTGGATAGAGCAGTAGTTTCCGAAACTAAAGGTCGGCAGTTCAAGTCTGCCCAAGGGCACAGAAAAGAGGCATTTCGGGGTGTGGCTCAGTTGGTAGAGTGCTGCGTTCGGGACGCAGAGGTCGTGGGTTCGAATCCCGCCACCCCGACTCCAGAGGCGATTACGGTTAGTTCCGTGGTCGCCTTTTTCCGTTTTCTTCATGCGGCCCTTTGTTCAGCATGAGTCAGTTGCCGAGACTATACCATAGCAGGAAGAAAGAGGATATCGTCATGAGAAGAAAGGTGGCTATGCCAAAAAAATTAGACCAGAAATTATTGGTATAGCGCCCCATTATTTTTTTGTTGTTGCAGATATGCAGAATGAGTGCAATCAGTACCGGCGCGGTTACTCCATAAAGCACTGCAGTATAGATCAATGCCTGAACAGGACTTATTCCTATGAAGTGAATAAGTAGGCCGATGACGAGTGAGAGGGCCATTGTTATGTAAAATCCGGGCGCCTCATTATACTTTTTGTCCAGACCTTCTTTCCAGCCGAACGTTTCGGCCATCATATAGCTTAATGCTCCTCCAAGAACCGGAATTGCAAGAAATCCTGTACCGATAACTCCCAGTGCAAATAAGAGATATGCCTGATCTCCTGCAAGCGGCCGCAGTGCACGGGCAGCTTCTTCCACCGTATTGATGGAATGGATACCGGCATTGAAGAGTACCGTTCCGGCGGCTAAGATTATAAAGTAGAAAACAACATTGGTAAAGAGCATTCCTCCTTTGACATCGGCTTCCATATCGGCAATAATTTTTTTGCCGACAAAGAGGTGCTTTTCTTGACGTTCTTCAACTTCCATTGAGGCCTGCCAGAAAAACAGATAAGGCGAAATTGTTGTGCCGAGAATGCCGACCAGCGTTATGAAGTATGCCTTGCTGGGTGTGAAGCTGGGCACAACGGTGTCTTTGAGGACTTGAAGCCAGTCGACACCGATAAGAAAGGGTATGATTATGTAGCTTATTAGGCTGATGCAGAGCCATTTGAGGATCATGGCTATTTTGTGGTATGACCAGAAAATGACGCTGTAAAGAATAAGCAGCGTGAAGAGTATTGAGAATGAAAATGCGGGAATAGCGGGGAATAACAGGTTTCCTACAGCACCCATTCCAGCAATGTCGGCTCCTATGTTAAGGGTTATCGAGGGGAAACTGATGAAGAGAATGGCATAGAGAAAGAATTTTGGATAATACTTTTTTATGGTTCCGGTGAGTCCGTGATTGGTTATCAAGCCGATACGGGCACTCATTTCCTGGATAGAAACCATTAAGGGGTAGGTGACAATGGCGCTCCAGAGCAGCTGAGAACCAAAGGCAGCACCAGCCTGGGTATAGGTTGCTATTCCTGAAGGATCATCATCACTTGCTCCAGTAATCAGGCCCGGTCCGAGGACCCCCCAGAACTTTTTGATGACTCCAGCTTTTTTAACGGTTGTCTTCATAGCTTATTAATAATCAACTTACAGGATGGATACAAGGCGGCAGATAAAAAAGAACTCTTTATATCCGCAGATGGCGATTATTTGAGCTTAGTGACACTATTGAAAAACTATAGATTGATTACGCTGTATTGTAGATTGCAATAGATGGATAAGCTCACTATGCCGGCTTATTTTTAAGGGATAACAGGTCTGGTTTGTTTAAACGTTCAGATCATGAAAAAAGCCTTGACTTCAGTTGGATTTGCTGGTCTTTCAGAAAGAGAAGCCGATGAACGTTTGGCATTTGACGGCTTTAATGAATTGCCATCTGCCCGGGGAAGGAGCATTTTTGTTACAGCATGGGAGGTGGTGCGTGAGCCGATGCTGCTTCTCCTGGTTGCGTGCGGAGCAGTCTATCTGGTGATTGGCGATGTGCAGGAGGCGCTGATGCTTCTTGGTTTTGTGTTTGTTGTTATGGGGCTTACCCTCTATCAGGAGCGTAAAACAGAAAATGCGCTTGAAGCGTTAAGGGATCTTTCAAGTCCCAGAGCCCTTGTGGTAAGAGATGGCGTAGAGAAGCGAATTGCTGGGCGGGATGTGGTAGAGGGTGATATAGTCATTGTCAATGAGGGTGATCGAGTTCCTGCTGATGCCGTGCTTCTCTCCTGCCTGAATCTTTCGGTCGATGAATCGTTATTGACGGGTGAATCTGTGCCTGTCAGAAAGTCTGATGATGAGCCTGCAGGAAATGGGGTGCATCCGGGCGGTGATGATCTGCCCTTTATATTTTCCGGTACCCTTGTTGTGCAGGGGCAGGGGATTGCCCGTGTTATTGCCACAGGTGTCAGGAGTGAAATAGGGAAAATCGGCAAGGTTTTGCAGTCTGTTGAGCATGAAGAGACGTTGCTGCAGCAGGAAACAAGGGGATGGGTGCGTCATCTGGCTTTTGCAGGGCTGTCGTTATGCGTGCTGGTGATTGTATGGTATAGCTTTGCACGCAGTGATATCTTGCAGGGCATACTTGCCGGGATCACTCTTGCAATGGCGATTCTTCCTGAAGAGCTGCCTGTTGTTCTGATGATTTTTCTTGCCCTTGGGGCATGGCGCATGTCAAAAAAACAGGTGCTGGCGCGACGTATGCCGGCGATTGAGACGCTTGGGTCGGCGACCGTTCTCTGTGTTGACAAGACGGGTACGCTGACGATGAACCGCATGAGGGTCAGTAGACTGTTTGCAGGGGGGGAGGCTGTTGCTATTGGTCCTGATCTGCAAGGCTCTTTGCCTGAAGTTTTTCATGAACTTATCGAATACAGTATTCTTGCCAGTCAGCTTGATCCTTTTGATCCCATGGAACAGGCAATCAAGCAGACCGGGAGTGACTATCTCCGAGAGAGTGAGCATCTGCATCATGACTGGACGCTTGTGCATGAGTATCCGTTATCGAAAGAGCTGCTTTCTCTGTCGCGCGTCTGGAAATCATCAGATGGCGGAGAGTATGTCATTGCGGCCAAAGGCGCTCCTGAGGCAATTATTGACCTTTGTCATTGTGAAGCTGATGAGATTGCGCGCCTCTCCACTCATATCGGCGCAATGGCGGAAAAGGGGTTACGGGTACTGGGTGTGGCAAGGGCCTTGAGCCAAAAACCGATATTGCCGGATAAGCAGCATGATTTTGTTTTTGAGTTTATAGGTCTTGTTGGTCTGGCTGATCCTGTGCGCCCAACGGTGCCTTCTGCTATTGCCGAATGCTATAGTGCCGGAATTCGTGTGATCATGATTACGGGGGATTATTCGGGTACAGCTCGCAATATTGCCCGCCAGATCGGGCTTAACGGTGCTGATAGGGTTTTGACAGGTGCGGAAGTCGAGAGTATGACGGAGCTGGAGCTCAAGGAAAAGATCAATGAAGTGAATGTTTTTGCAAGGGTTGTTCCCGAGCAGAAGTTGCGTCTGGTGAAGGCGTTGAAGGCTAATGGAGAGATCGTTGCCATGACGGGCGACGGGGTAAATGATGCTCCGGCGTTGAAAGCAGCCAACATTGGAATAGCTATGGGAGGCCGGGGAACTGACGTGGCAAGAGAGTCAGCTTCGCTGGTGCTGCTTGATGATGATTTTTCATCGATTGTGGCAGCGGTTTCGATGGGGCGCAGGATTTTCGACAATATCCGGAAAGCCATTGCCTATATTTTTGCGATTCATATTCCTATTGCAGGTATGTTGCTTATCCCGGTACTGTTTCACTTTCCGCTGGTTCTTTTGCCTGCACATATCGCTTTTCTTGAACTGATCATTGACCCGGCCTGTTCAATTGTATTTGAAGCTGAACAGGAGGAAAAAGATGTTATGAGGCGTCGGCCCCGTAACTCCAGGGAGCCCCTTTTCAGTCGGCAGACCGTTGCTGTCAGTATAATGCAGGGCGTTATTGTTCTTGGTGTTGTTCTGGGTGTTTTTTTGTATTCCCTCAACAGGGGAGATAGTGAGTCGGAAGTACGGGCATTGACTTTTACAACGCTGATTTTTTCAAATCTTGCCCTGATTCTGACTAACCGGTCATGGAGCGGGACATCTCTGGCAACACTGAGGTGTTCCAATTATGCTTTGTTGCCGTTGCTTTTCGGGGCTGTTCTTTTGCTTGCAATCGTTCTCTATGTTCCCTTCTTTGTAAGGTTATTCAAGTTTTCAAGCCTTCATCCCCCTGATCTTGTTCTTTGTCTTCTTGCAGGGGCGGGAAGTGTGCTCTGGTTTGAGGCTCTGAAATGGTTTGGTTTTTTCAGGAAAACCACGCAGACCGGATGAGCTATTCGGCAATGCCTGCTTTTAATAGAAGCGGCAGGTGGTCGGAATATCCGCCTTTATATTTTCTTTTTTCATAGGTTGCATAGGCTCTCTTGCCGGAGTCGTCCAGCATTTTTGAAAAAAAGAAGCAGCGGAATGCGTTGTTTCGGGCATAAAGGCCATTGCTGTCGAGCATGCCGGAGGAGAGGAGAATCTGGTCGATGTGCTGCCATTTGTTATGGAAGGAGAAACTTCCAATTCCATCATAGCCGCTCCAGCAGTTGTAGAGGAGCTCCCTGCCGTTTGCTTTAACCTTTGCAGCATCATCAGTTGAGCCAAGGAACTTTTTAATTGAGCGATTTTCGGGTTCGTCGTTGAAATCGCCCATGACAATGATATCGGCTGCATGGTTTCCGATACGCAGGCTGTCGAGAATGTGGCGGGTCACCGTTGCTGCTGAAATTCGCTTGCGTTCGGTCCACTCTGTATCGAAGGAACGTGATGGCCAGTGGTTCAGAATAACATGAAACGGGTGGCTGGCTGCGGAAAATCCGGCGACGATGATTTTTCTTGTCGGTCTGCCTTCCATTGGCACGGTGTAGGCTTTCGATGCTATGGGACGAAGCGTTTGCGGGTTGTAGGCCAGAGCAACATCAATGCCTCTCGAGTCGGACGATTCATAGTATATGGATTTGTATTTGATGCCGTTTAATGGGGAGAGTGTTCCCTTGAAGACGCGCTCATTTTCCACTTCCGCAAATGCAACGATGTCGGGGTACTTTCTGTAGTCGGGGTGCGCCTGTATTGCCGAAAGGGTATGGCGGAGCCTCATCTGTTTGAGGAGAAGTTTCTTTTCTGTCCAGTTCATGCTCCCTTCAGGAGTGAAATCATCGTCATCGGTCGCCGGATCGTTCGAGGGATCAAAGAGATTCTCGACGTTCCACCACATGAAAAGCACTGTTTTTTCAGACTTTGGACTGCCTGTGGCAGGGCTGGAAATGCAAGATGCCAACCCGAAAAAGAGACAAACAAAAGAGTCTAATCTTCGCATGAGCACTTTCTGTTTTTTCTGAGCCATTATGATGATCTATCAGCAACTCTTCGGTAGAGTATCCACGAATGCCTACGTGAGAAAAATTGCCAAGGCGGTTATGAATGAAATGATAAGTGAATTTAATTCAGAAAAACATAATTTATGCGTAATATTTGATCTGCAATAAATTCAGGGTCATTCAGGAGACCGAATGTTATTTCATGCAGCACGGTTTGACGTTGTACATCTTGCTCATTGGAGGAAATAAGGCGACACAACTGCAAGACATTATTCGAGCAAAAGAACTGGTGTTTCCTGAACCGGAATCACATCCCCTTCAATCGCAGGGCCCCTTTTAACAGCACACGTTCGCTTTTTCCCTAATAGAGGAAGATCTTATTGGTCTTGACCAATTAACTGCAGAAGACAGGAAGGATCTGATTTTACTAAAAAGAGAAACAACTGCTCTATATGAATCAAGGTTGCTTGCTGTGACAGTAGATGCGATACTATAATGGTATTTTAGCATATTGCGGCATAAAAAACCGCGAACAAAAATTATTCATTTATAGACGTATCTCCAGTGTGGGGGCGTTTCATTTTATGACAGGTTTTCAGGCCTGCCGTGTATTTACAGGGAAGTAAGTCAAAGCATGATCTCTTATGTATTTGCTATTTTTCTTTGTAACTTATTCGGGATTTTTCAGCTGTCAATATTTTATTATCCAACGATCCGGAAAACAGTATGACCCAGAAGAGCGGTGTCAAGGAACAGGCGAAAGATATCCTTGAAGAGAACCTTGATAAGGAGGCGGTTATAGTGCTGGCAAGGATTTCTGAAGAGATGCAGTTTCTGTTTACGGCTCATCCGGAACCATCAAGGGATGAGGTTGAACGGATTGTGACCGGTTTCTTTCTTGAAAACGGAAAATCGGAACAGTTTATTGATGACTGGATCAAGACATCCGGCGAGTATAGCCGTACCAGAGGGCTTACCGTCAATGATCAGCCGAAAGCCATGCTTTCTGATCTTGGGGTGTTCAGGTTTATGAGCTTTTTGAAAGATAAGGGCCTTACTGACGATCAGATTACCATTGTGCTTACCGGAGCGGTTGAACAGGCGGCTTCTGATCATGAAGAGTAGCTTGAAGAGATTAGTTTAAGAGGCTGGGCACGGTATCCTGCTGCGATAGCCAATACACAATAAAAACGGGTTCCATGAAAAAGACGACACAACTTTACGAAGGGAAGGCTAAAAAGGTTTTTTTAACAGAAGAGAGCAACCTGGTCATACAGGAGTTCAAGGACGATGCGACTGCATTCAATAACAAGAAAAAAGGCACTATTGCAGAGAAGGGTGTTGTGAACAACGCTATTTCCTGCAAGCTCTTTACTCTTCTTGAAAATGAAGGGATACATACGCATCTGGTCGAAAAGCTTTCTGATCGCGATATGCTTTGCCGCCATCTTGATATTATAAAGGTTGAAGTTGTTGTTCGCAACATTGCCGCAGGTTCATTGGTGAAGCGGTATGGATTTGCTGAAGGAACCGTGCTTGCAAAACCTATAGTCGAGTTTTATCTGAAAGATGACGATCTGGATGATCCTTTGATGAATGAGTCACATGCAGTTGCGCTTGGTGTTGCAACTCTGGAGGAACTTGCGGTGCTGAAAAACCGTGCAGAAGCTATTAATACTGTGCTCAAGAAGTTTTTTGCTGACCGAAAACTGAAGCTTGTTGATTTCAAACTCGAGTTCGGCCGTCACAATGGGGAAATTCTTCTTGGTGATGAGATAAGTCCTGATACATGCCGGTTCTGGGATCTTGACACAAATGAAAAAATGGATAAGGATCGTTTCAGGTTTGATCTTGGCGGTGTAGAGGATGCCTACAGCGAAGTTCAGAGAAGGGTGCTTGATCTCGATTGAGACTTAACTTACAGAAGAAAGGGAGGTTGAATGCTTGAATCTGCAATTGCTTATCTGCAGCATGCGGATCCATTTTCGATCTATCTGTTTCTTTTTCTGATTGCTTTTTTTGAAAATATAGTGCCGCCGATTCCTGGAGATGTGCCGGTTGCTTTTATAGGTTATTTGATCTATACAAGCGGGATCACTTTTGTCGGCGCGTTATTCTGGGCTTCTGCGGGCTCCACTGCCGGGTTTATGCTTGTGTACCTGCTCAGTAAATATTTAGGCATGAAGTTGTATGCCGAGGGAGGTACACCGGTTGAACACTGGCTCTCAAAAAGTGCTCATAAGTTTTTTCCTCCTTCCGATATGGATCTTCTCCGCCGGAAATTTGCCGCTCATGGTTATGTTGCTGTGCTTGCAAACCGCTTTCTGTTTGGTTCCAGAGCTGTTATTTCCGTTATGTCAGGGTTGATGCATCTAAGAACCCCGATTGTCTTTCTTGCTGCCGCTGCAAGTGCTACAGCATGGAATGTGTTGCTCTTGTACGGCGGTTTTTTACTGGGAAGCAACTGGAAGCATATAGGAGGTTATGTTGCACTTTACACTGTGCCTGTATCGATTTTGTTTGTGTTGCTTCTTTCTTTTTCGGTCTGGAAGTTTTTCAGGGAAAGAAAGCGTGAACATGAATAAGTTTTTTTGTTATTATCACCCGACCCTTAAACTGCACCTTTTTTATTAATTCGCGAGAATTTTGTTGATCTGCCATGGCAAAAGACTTAAAAGTGTATCCTGCGGAAAAAAAGGGCGAGCTTCTTACGCTTGCCACCATTGATGAACTCAATGAGATGGCCCGTCAGGTTCGACGGGATATTATCAGAATGCTTGCCAGGGCCAATTCCGGCCATACGGGAGGTTCGCTTGGTATGGCTGATATTTTTACAGCGCTCTATTTCAGGCTCCTTAAAAAGGATCCGCATAAGTTCTGGCAGAGTGATGATCAGGACTTTGTTTTTCTTTCCAACGGCCATATAGCTCCTGTCTGGTACAGTGTCCTTGCCCGTTCAGGCTATTTCCCGATCAGCGAGCTGAACTCCCTGCGTCAGGTGAACTCATACCTGCAGGGTCATCCGACATCCGAAGCCAGACTTCCTGGTGTCAGAATCGCTTCCGGCTCACTGGGTCAAGGTCTTTCTGCAGCAGTCGGTGCCGCACTTGGCCTGCGTATTGACGGTAATAATCATGATGTGTTCTGTCTGATGGGGGATGGAGAGTGTCAGGAAGGCCAGGTTTGGGAAGCTGCCATGAGTGCCTCTCATTACGGGCTTGGAAAACTTATAGGTATTGTTGATTGCAATAATCTGCAGATCGACGGTGAGGTAACCGATATTATGAGCGTTGAACCTTTTGCTGATAAATGGCGCTCATTTGGCTGGGATGTCTATCATTGCGACGGTAATAATATCGAAGATTTTATCAGCACTGTTGAAGCTATCCAGGCTGATGAACATCGCACGAGGCCATCGGTTGTGCTTGCTGTAACCATTATGGGTAAAGGCGTTTCTTTTTTTGAGGGGTCTATGCCGGACAAATCTAACTGGCACGGAAAGCCGCCGACAAAGGATGATGCTGAAAAAGCGCTTGTCATTCTCACGGAGACCGTGTTCGGTGACTTTTAGCCTGAAAGGTGTTTAGTGCAGATTCTGGCTGGAATATACAGGGGGCGCAAAATCAGGAGCTCATCGTCTCATGCAATACGTCCTTGCAGCAGCCGGGTGAAAAAGTCACTCTTTGATATTCTTGAAGGAAGAGTAGACTTTGAGGGGATGGAGGTTCTCGATGTGTTTGCCGGGTTCGGTTCTCTTGGTTTTGAGGCGTTGAGCCGTGGTGCAGGTTCAGTTTGTTTTGTTGATCAGCATGTTGATGCACTCAAAGCTTTAAAGTCTACAGCCCTTCAGTTAGGGGTTCAGGATAGTGTCAAAGTTGTGAATTCGGATGTTTGTGCATTTCTTGGTCGTGCGACAGGAGAGTTCGATCTTGTCTTTTGCGATCCGCCTTATTCCTGGCATGACTACAATCTGCTGATTGAAAAAATTGTCGGAGGGAAACTGCTTGCAGAAAAGGGCTTTCTGCTTATCGAGCATAGTACTCATATTGATTTCATACAGTCGTCGTATTACTCTTTTCACAGGGATTATGGTATGACAAGAGTTACTTTTTTTCAGCACTGAAGAATTTTTTCTGCCGATGAAACAGAAAGCCATATATCCCGGGACCTTCGATCCTTTCACCAATGGCCATCTTGATGTCCTTGAGCGTGCGCTTAATATTTTTGAGGAAGTCATTGTAGTTATTGCTGAGAACAGTCTTAAACACGCACTCTTCAGTGCTGAAGAGAGGCTTTGCATGATCAGGGAGGTTACTGCCGATTACTCCACTGTCAGTGTCGAAATGCTGCATGACGGTCTGCTTGCAGATTATGCCCGGCAGTTAGGTGCAAGGGCTATTGTTAGGGGAGTGAGGCAGGTCAAGGACTTTGAGTATGAGTTTCAGATCTCGCTTTTGAACCGGCAGCTCTATCCGGAGGTCACAACAGTGTTTTTGATGCCGAATGTCAAATATACCTATGTTGCTTCGTCGATTATCAAGGAGGTAGGTTTACTGGGCGGGGATGTCAGTAAATTTGTGCATCCATGTGTTCTGGAAATGCTGCATCAAAAACGAGATGAACTAAAAATAAATAAATCATAAATCACCATTCGAATGTCTTCAACGCATATTCTCGAAGAAAAATATCTGACACGCAGGGTACTGAGCATGCAGGAGTCGCAAACCATGCGAATCAGCAACCTTGCCGCTTCTATGAAGGCCGAAGGTAAGGACATTGTCAGTCTTTCAGCCGGAGAGCCGGATTTTCCAACTCCTGAGAACGTTAATCAGGCGGCTATTGCGGCCATCAATGCAGGGTTTACCCGATATACGGCCAATTCCGGCATCCCGGAACTTAAAGCTGCCATTATTGCAAAGTTCAAGCGTGATAATGAGCTGGAGTTTCAGCCAAACCAGATCATCGTCAGCAATGGAGGCAAGCAGACTCTTGCCAATACCTTTCTAGCGCTTTGCCAGGAGGGGGATGAGGTGATAGTTCCCGCACCCTACTGGGTGAGTTTTCCTGAGATGGTGCGACTTGCGAGTGCTACACCGGTTATCGTCCATACCACGCTGGAGAATGAGTATAAAATGACACCGGAGCAGCTGGAGGCTGCCATTACGCCAAAAACGAAGGCTCTTGTGCTCAATTCCCCATCCAATCCTACAGGATCGGTGTACAGTGAAGATGAGGTTCGTGCGCTTGTCAAGGTTATTGAAGGACGCGAAATTTTTATTGTCTCTGACGAGATGTATGATATGATCGTTTATGGCGATGTCCGTCCGTTTTCTCCCGCAAGGATTCCGGCTATCAAGGATTGGGTTATCGTCAGTAACGGCGTATCGAAAACCTATGCCATGACCGGCTGGAGAATCGGGTATCTTGCCGGACCGAAATGGTTGATTAACGCCTGTGACAAGATACAGTCGCAGACCACTTCAAACGCCAATGCCATTGCCCAGAAAGCCGCTGTAGCAGCATTGACTGGGGATCAGGGGATTGTTGAAGAGCGTCGTGCTGAATTTGAAAAGCGTCGTGATTATATGTATCAGGCTCTTAATAGCATTCCCGGCTTTAAAACAGCCCTACCACAAGGGGCGTTTTATATTTTCCCGGACGTGAGCGGAGTGTTTGGTCGGACCTTTAACGGAGTGGTGATGAAGGATTCTGCAGATGTTGCCGAATATCTTCTGAAAGTGCATCATGTGGCCACTGTTCCTGGTGATGCTTTCGGTGCGCCTGAAAACCTTCGTCTTTCCTATGCGGCCTCAATCTCCTCGTTGGAGGAGGCGATAAACCGTATCAGGAGAGCGTTTAAATAAGCGCGGATGCTCAAAGTCCGACGGAGCATACTTTATACCCTCTGGTTCAGCTGGTATTCCCGCCGGCAGTTCAAGCGGTATTTTAACTCGGTGCGTGTTTTTATGCAGGCCGGAGTACGGGAGATGAATCCCCGTATTCCGGTTATTTTTTATGCCAATCATGCCTATTGGTGGGATGGGTTCTGGTCGCCGATTTGCACTGAAGAATATTTTCATCAGAACCTGCATATTATTATCGAGTATCAACAGTTAAAGAAACACCGTTTTTTTACCCGTATAGGAGCGTTTTCCCTTGATCGGTCCCGCCCGAGAAGTTTGCTCGATACGCTTCGTTACGCGGCTGAGCTGCTCACTGCCGATAGTGATCGACAGAATGCCCTGTGGATTTTCCCCCAGGGAAAGATAGAGCCTGTAGACCAGCGGCCACTTCTTTTTTTAAAAGGGACAGCATCTATTGTTTCGCGTGTTCTTGAAAAAACGCCTTCGATTTACCTTGTTTCAGTTGTCAGTCGGATTGAATATCTTGGTGAACAAAAACCTGAGCTCTTCCTCTCTTTTTTGGAGCCCCGGTTACTTTCCCGGGCTGAAAATTCCGGTGCGGATGACCTGACCTCCTACATGCAGGGGATGACGGAGCGGCACCTTGATGATCTTGGAGGAAAGGTGAGGAACGGGATGCTGGATGAAGCCATGACTCTGGTTAAAGGTAAGGATTCAATAAACAGGCGTATAGAAGCGTTTACACGTTTTTTCGGTCGTGAAAAAAGGTAGTATTGCGGTGATTCGGAACTATATAAACAATCTTTTATGAGTAATGTTATATGCAGTTGTCTTTTAGGTGATAATACCAAGGTAAGGCTGCGGCTTTCACAATTGCTGCATAGTGAGATGGAGGCCATATACGGGGCGGTTTCTGAAGATGTTGTTGATGATATCTGTGAGGTTGAACTTCAGGGATGCCGTCGTGAATTTTTTCGCAATAATACAGGTATCCCTTTCAGTATAGGATTACAGGTTATTATTGAGTCAGATGGAGGGTATGATTTTGGCGTTGTTTATTCCGTAGGGCAGATTGCGCGCAAAAAGCTTCAGCTGAAAGGACTGGACAAGAATGGAACTGAGTGTACAGAGGTTTTGCGAATTGCCGACGAGAGTGACAACCTGGCAATTATTGAACTGAAAAAACGGCAGTCGGAGATTCGCGAGGTCTGCCAGAACAAGATTAAAAAGCATGAACTTGAACTGAAGCTGGTTGATGTGGAGTTGCGTATGGACCAGCAGAAACTCTCGGTTTATTATACCTCCTCACATCGAGTTGATTTCAGGACTCTTGTTCGTGACCTTGCTGGAGAGTTCAAGGCAAGAATTCAGATGGTGCAGATTACAACCCGTGAAGAGGCCAGAAGGGCAAATGCGTTTGGACCGTGCGGATGTCTTTTATGCTGTTCGAGCTGGCTTCCAAAAATACACGCCAATCCATTTTCTGAAAAATCTCAATATTCCGAAACCAACGGAAATGATAACCATGCATTTAATGTGACAGGAATATGTAACCGTCCCAAATGCTGTCTAGGATATTCGAAACATGAGAAGGGATGCCCTTCACAGACCGCAGCACAGATACCGCTGCCTCCGGTGGGAAGCAGGGTGAACACTCCTGAGGGAGCTGCAGTTATTGAAAATATTGATGCTCAGAAAAAGCTTGTCTTCCTTCGTTATCTTCAGGGCGGCCAGACTCGCAGGATTCCTGTTGAAAAGTTCAACGCCATGTTTGAAAAAAAATAGTTCCATTCAGTATGCTTCAGTTTAAAAGAACTCTGGTCACAACGGCTCTTCCGTACGCCAATGGCCCGGTTCACCTCGGCCACCTGGCAGGTGTTTACCTTCCTGCCGATATATATGTTCGCTACAAAAGACTCAAGGGTGAGGATGTGCTTCATATCGGCGGGTCTGATGAACACGGTGTACCGATTACCATTACGGCAGAAAAAGAGGGGATTTCCCCCAAGGACGTCGTCGATCGCTACCATTCGATGAACCTTGATGCGTTCCGGAAGTGTGGTATTTCTTTTGATTATTATGGCAGAACGACTTCTCAGCTTCATCATAAAACTGCTCAGGAATTTTTTCTTGAGATTGAGAAGAAAGGGATTTTTACCAAAAAGACTGAAAAGCTTTTCTTTGATCGCAAAGCAGACCGCTTTCTTTCGGATCGCTATGTTACCGGGACCTGCCCGATATGCAATAACGCTGAGGCTAACGGTGACCAGTGTGAACAGTGCGGAACCCATCTGAGTCCCCTTGAGCTTATCAACCCGAAAAGCAAGCTTTCAGATGCAACACCGGAGTTGCGTGAGACAATGCACTGGTATTTTCCCCTTGGACGCTTCCAGAAACAGCTTGAGGAGTATGTAGAGAGTCATGAGGATGAGTGGCGGCAGAATGTGGTGAATTATAGCCGCACCTGGCTTAAACAGGGTCTGAACGATCGGGCGATAACCCGTGATTTGAGTTGGGGCATCAAGGTGCCTCTCGACACGGCGGAAGCTGTGGGCAAGGTGCTCTACGTCTGGTTCGATGCAGTGCTTGGGTATATTTCGTTTACCAGGGAGTGGGCAGAAAAACTGGGGCAGAGTGATCGCTGGAAAGAGTATTGGCAGGATCCTGAGAGCAGGCTCATTCACTTTATCGGCAAGGATAACGTTGTGTTTCATACACTGATGTTTCCTGCAATTCTCATGGCTTGGAACGAAGGGCGAACGAGCGGGCAATATAATCTTGCCGATAATGTGCCTGCATCGGAGTTCATGAATTTCGAGGGAAGAAAGTTTTCAAAGTCAAGGAACTATGCGGTCTATCTTGGTGAGTTCCTTGAAAAGTTTCCGGCTGATACCCTGCGCTACAGTATTGCAATGAATTATCCAGAAAACAAGGATAGTGATTTCAGCTGGCAGGATTTTCAGAACAGGACGAATGGCGAACTGGCCGATACTCTTGGAAACTTTATCAAGCGGTCGGTTGATTTTACCAATGCCCGTTTTGATGGTGTGGTGCCCCATGAGTCAACTTCAGAAGAGTGGAACTCTCTTGGTATTGACTGGCCGGATACCCTTCGGCAGCTTGACACGGCATTTGAAGAGTTTCATTTCAGGGAGGCGACCTCTCTTGGAATGGAGATAGCCCGTGCAGCCAACCGGTTTCTCACAGAGTCGGAGCCCTGGAAAGTAATCAAGATTGACCGCGAGGCGGCTGCAAAAGCTATGGCTCTTTCACTGAACCTTTGTCATGCCCTTGCTGTTGCGCTCTATCCGGTGATTCCGGAAACCAGCGACAGGATTTATGCCATGCTCGGGTTTCATGATAGCATTGAAGATCGTTTTTCCAAGGGCTGCTCTCTTACAGCATCTCTGCTTAACCCAGCACTCCCGAAAGGGCATAAGCTGAGAGCTGAATCGGAAATACTGTTTACAAAAATCGAGGATGCCGATATTGCTCCGGAACTCAAGAAAATTGAGGGGCTGCTTGCCGAAGCAGAGAAGCGGGAGGCCGGAGAGGAGCAGGATCGTATGGAGTTCAAGCCGGTGATCAGTTTTGATGATTTTTTAAAGGTTGACCTTAGGGTTGCCAAGGTTATAGCAGCTGAATCTGTTAAAAAAGCAGCCAAACTCCTCAAACTTCAATTGCAGGTTGGTTCTGTAACAAAACAGGTACTTGCCGGAATTGCGCGCTTCTACACTCCTGAAGAGATGGTTGGCAAAAATGTAGTGCTGGTTGCCAATCTTGCCCCGCGCACCATCCGGGACGAAGTTTCAGAGGGGATGATTCTTGCTGTTGAAGGGGCTGACGGGAAACTTTTTGTCATAGAACCTGATGAACAAGATACTAATGGTAAAAAAATACAATAAAATGCTTGCTTAAGTGATTTTATTCCGTACATTGTAGCACAAACATCGTGGGGTGGAGCAATTGGTAGCTCGTCGGGCTCATAACCCGAAGGTTGCAGGTTCAAGTCCTGTCCCCACCACAAGCAAAGCCGCCCATCAACAGGCGGCTTTTTTTTTGTCCCTGTCGTTTTTTTGTATCCTTAACTGTTTATTTTATTCCATTACTGCCTCGTCCTTTTAAGGTTTAGGGATGATTGCGTCTTTCTGGCTTGACAATGTTCGTTTAGAGTTACTGCGTCATGGATATTGAGAGCTGTTTTTTTTCTTCATGTTTTCATGTTGGGGCTAAACGCCTGCCTTTCCTTTCTTTTCTCCTTATTCTCTGCGCTCTTTTTTTTATTGCTCCTGTTTCTGCTGAACCCTTACTCTGCGGTATAGACCGTCTTGAGGCTTCACAGTTCCATCAGCTCAAAGGTTTGAAGGTCGGGCTTATTACCAATGTTGCCGGCATCAACAGGAAGGGTGAACCGGATTATGCCGTCATGCTCCGAAGGGGAGTGAGGCTTAAGTTTATCATGGCACCAGAGCACGGATTTTCGGCTGATATTGAAGCCGGCAAAAGTGTCGGGGGTTCAGTGGTTCATGATACTCTTCCTGTCTTTTCGCTCTATGGCGCATCAAAAAAACCGGATATCAAGCAGCTGAAAAGTATTGATATTCTGCTTTTTGACCTTCAGGATATTGGTTCCCGCTGTTATACCTACATCTCGACCATGAACAATGCCATGCAGGCCTGTGAGGAGGCAGGCATCCCCTTTATGGTGCTTGATCGGCCTAATCCTGTTATTCCGTTTGCTCCGTCAGGGTTTATGCTGGCGCCGGGATATGAGTCGTTTGTAGGGGCTGTAGATATCCCTTTTATTCATTCCATGACAGTGGGCGAAATAGCCCTGCTCTTGAAGCAGGAAAAATATAAGCGACTTGATCTGAGAGTGATAACGATGTCGGGCTACACTCGGGCGAAGTTTGCCGATGAGTATCAGGGTTTCAGATTTATCTCTCCTTCACCGAATATCAGAAGTGTTGACACGGCATTAGTCTATCCTGCTGTCGTGTTTCTTGAAGCGACAACGGTGAGCGAGGGGCGTGGGACAGAGGCTCCCTTCGAGCAGCTTGGTGCACCGTTTATCAATGGGCGGGAACTTGCAGATATGCTCAGGCAGCATAAGCTGCCCGGCGTTGTATTTGATGCTGTTGTTTTTCAGCCGGTGTCGGGAAAGTTCAAGGGTGAGCGCTGCGAGGGCGTGAAGCTTGCAATTACAGAGAGAAAAGCTTTTATCCCGTTCAAAACTGGAGCAGCGATTCTTCTTGCCCTGCAGCATCTCTATCCGGAGAGAGTCGGTCTAGGGAAAGTAAATACTTTTTTTGACAGGCTTGCAGGCACTCCATTGTTCCGGGAGATGATTATCAAACAGGCGCCGCTTGATGATATTATGCAGGAGAGCCGGAGAGAGATAGAGCAGTTCAGCCGCATAACCTCAGCAAAGCTCCTCTATCACTGAATCACCCGTGTTATCGCGCAATGTTTGTTCTGCCCTGCAGGCCGTTTTTTGAAAGCAGTACTTGCCACAGCTGAATGGAACGGGATCGAAATGCACCGGAGAAGCTCAGGAGATAGTAGCGCCACATGCGGTGAAATCTTTCAGAATAGCTGGATCGAAGAACCGGCCACTGTTGTTCGAAGTTCTCATGCCACGCTTTAAGAGTCAGAGAGTAGTCATAGGTGAAGACGTGCCAGTCTTCGAGCATAAAGAGCCCCTCGTAGGTTTTGGTGATCTGGCTTGCAGATGGAAGCATCGAATTAGGAAAAATGTATTTGCTGCTCCAAGGATCGCCAATCGTGCAGGGAGTGTTACAGCCTACGGTGTGCAGAAGGGTTAAGCCGTCTGGCTTCAGACACCTGCTCGCAAGGTCGAAATAGTTGCGATAATTTTTATAGCCGACATGTTCAAACATGCCGATCGAATAAATTCTGTCAAAGGAGCCCTGCTGCTTGCGGTAATCAGCCAGTTCAATGGTAACCGGCAGTCCGGCACATTGTTCCCTTGCAAATTTTGCCTGTTCGGTTGAGATGGTTATTCCAGTGACTGAAACGTTGTAGTGCTCTGCTGCAAACCGGGCAGCTCCACCCCATCCGCATCCGATATCAAGCAGATGCATGCCGGGTTGAAGCTGCAGTTTATCGAAAATCAGCCGAAGCTTCTTTTCCTGGGCTTCTTCAAGAGTATCGGCATCTTTCCAGTATCCGCAACTGTAAATCATTCGAGTGTCGAGCATGGCCTTAAAAAGGTCATTGCCGGTATTGTAGTGTGTTTCTCCAACGGTGTATGCCCTTGATGGACGTTGCAGGTTATATGTTTTACCGATCCATTTTCCTATGAACATTACCGGTGCAACGATTTTTTCATCTGCTTTTGAACTGATCAGCCTGAATACAAACTCTTCAAGGTCATCACAATCCCATAAGCCGTCCATGTAGGATTCACCAAGGCCAAGGTTTCCTTCTGTAATGGCGCGACGAAAAACAATGGGCTTGTGTATGTGGATATCCCAGGGTCGGGTGCCTCCGATTTTGATATCTGCGGCATCGAAGATTCGCTCGAGCTGTTTTTTGCAGAAGTTATCAACGACTTCTCGAGAGTGGAGTACTGGAGGGGAATGATGATTACGGAACTCTGATGCTCTAACAGTTTCAGGCTGGGTGGTTGCCTTTTTGGTTTGCGAATAAATTTGTGTCATGAGTGGACAAATTTTTTAATATTTGGCCGCCCAATGGTGCAAATTCAGGGGTTGTCTGCTCCAAGGGTGAAGTCGCGAACTCTATGCAGTAATGTACGTACTAAGGCTGTAGTAGTCAAGTTTTATTCGGCATATCAATGATGACGCATAGTGAGCTACATGTTTGCTTTTTTCGGGCGCCCTCTTTTTTTTGATCCAGGCTCTTTTTCTGCAGTTGGATCGGAGAGTTCCGCGTGTTCGGGTATGTCATCAGATTCAAGCATGTGCTCATCAAGATCTTCCTCAAGATGAGCATCAAGATGGGCTTCATTGAGTTCCGGTATGGCAATAAGATCAAGGTCGTCACTCAGTTCATCAATGGCTTCATAGGCGGGGGCCTGTGATTTTCCTCTTGAGCCGCGCTTGCTTTTTATGGCTGGCTCAATGAGTGTTATTACCTCATTGATAGATGAAAAAATGTAGAGCTGTTTGTCCAGATTTGTCAGTTTCAGCAGATCCTTGATCTGTTTGCCAAGAGAGACAAAAATAGCCAGCCCGCTTGATTGATTGGATAGCTGATGAGCGAGCAGCATTGAACTTATGCCGCACGAATCAATAGCTTTTACTTGAGAAAAATCTATGATGAGGTTTTTGCTTTGGTTCTTATTGACTATTTCGTCAATAGCCACCTTGAATGAGTCGCCATGACGAAAATCAAACACCTCTTCTTCGATTTTCATGATGGTTAACTCTTTGCGGCTCGATACTGAGTAATTCATAACCTATACTTTAATAACCGTAAAAAATTGCTATACAAGTATTTAAAGGCATTCCGTGCTGGGTGAAAACAGGATGATCAACAAGGAATTTTATCAAACGTATCTTCTGCAGAAGCCTTTACTCACTAAGGTAAAAAAAAAGCCCATAGTTAATATTTATTTTCCGCATCAAACTATTCTGTTTTCTCCTTCCCCCAAAAAAACTACTCATCATATTTGATATCCGTAAATATCCAAAATCCTTATCTTAGATTGTAATTGCGTATATTTTACTGTATTTTCCGGTAGCAACCCGTCCTTTGGGTATGATAGCTTTAAATGCTCTTGCTGCTGAATGTGAGGGAAAAAAGAGGAAAGCGGTTGGGGATAAAACGAAGCGCTAATGGAGTTGCCATTCTTTGCGGCAATAATACGCTTTCCTGGCGCAAATGTAACGAATGCTTTTCGTATTGTAAGAAGTTTCATCAACCAAAGAGAGTGGCTGTTATGACGATAGTTGAGGGAACTATCCCGATGTGGAACTCCATCGGAGTAATGCCTCCCGTAAGCCCGCTACAAAAGGGCCATTCGCCTGATCGTTCTCCTTATCTCGCTAATCTGTTGACAGTTGTTGACCGTTTTGCTATTTCTGAGGAACGTATAATGATACTTCGCGGGTTACTTCAATTTCGCGGTGAGATGCATCAGGCAGGAATAACTTCAGGTTTTCAATGGATAGATGGAAGTTTTTTGGAAAATGTCGAACTTACGGAAGGACGTCCTCCTCGCGATATGGATGTCGTAACTTTTTTTTACCTTCCAGAAGGAGAATCACAAGCCAGTTTAGCTGGCAGATTTGCGGCCTTGTTCGATCAAGAGACTCTTATGGACAAGTATTTTGTAGACTCCTATAACGTTGTGCTTGGGGATCCAATGGATTCTTTGAAGGTTAAAATTATTTCATATTGGTATAGCATGTGGTCTCATCGCCGAGACGGTTTGTGGAAAGGATTTGTTCAAGTTGATCTTGATCCTTCGCAGGATATTGATGCGAGCGCAATTCTGGATAGTGACGGAGGACTGACTTATGAATAATGAATACCAAACCATATCCTCTGAGATTAAGGAGTTGGAAGCGCTTATTTCTTCCGTTCCTCAAGGGAATGTTATTGATAAGATGAGTCTTGAGTCTCGGCTCCGGAAAGCGAATAATTTTTTATCTCATTTGCCACCACAGTACACTGCACCGAGAGCGCAATTGACTTTTCGGGGAAGACCTGTGTCCGGTATACATGGTATTTCCGCTGATTTTGCTTCCAGAGCTGCATCCGCTTTTTCGGATGCCTTTAGCGCGGTTGCTGCGGGGTTGTGCGACAGGTTAAGGCATAGTGGCCCAATTCCTGATAAAGACAAAAATCAGTTGTTGATTACCGGAATTGCTATAGGTTCTTTTGGTTTTGAATTTGAGCTTCCTCAAAAGGGGCAGAATAAGTTTCCGGAATTTGAAGAATCAAGGACGGCGATAAATAAGATTAGTGCTTTGTTTCGGTTGGCGGCTGAAGGGAGTGATGACGATGTAGCAGAGCTTGTCGAAGAAGTTCAGCCCAGAGCTGTAAAGAAAATTCATGAGTTTCTGGATGTTCTCGTCAGGTATCACGCATGGTGTGGTTTGTCGTATGAAAAGACTTCCTTTTGTTATACGGATTATGAACAACTCAAGTTTTCCGCTGCTCGCTTGAAAGATGAAAATATTCGGGAGACGCAAGGTACTTACCGTGGAGAATTTCAAGGAGTTCTCCCGACAGGACGAACGTTTGAATTCAAGCTGCTGGATCAAGATGGTTTGATTAGTGGTAAGGTGGATGCATCAATTGAAGACCCAGACGTTTTAAACCGGGATTGGCTGCATAAACCTGTGACAGCAACACTAAACATAATGCAGATCGGTGAAGGGCGCCCGAGATATACGTTGATGTCAATGACCGATTTGATCCGATAGGGTACAGTGTACCCCGATTTTAGGCAGCTGTTTAAGTTGTTTACTTGCCCCAAGGAGCAGGTAATGACTAATAACCCTTGATAGCAAACGTTCTATAGCTTAAAATTGCGAGCAATAATACCTGCCACGCTTCTCACTTGAACAGCGCACCCGGGCAGGGTTTCGTTTTTTACAGGGTTTTGTTCAAAACCCTTACTTTATATTGTAATCACGTATATTCCACTGTAATATAAAGTGGTAACCCGTTCAGCTAAACAGCGTCCGAAGCGGAAATTATTGACTATCACTGAAATGAACGAACTCAGAAATATTCATCCGGGAGAGGTTTTGATGGAAGAGTTTTTAATTCCATTAGAGCTTTCGGCTTACAGGCTTTCCAAAGATATCGGGATACCTCAGACACGGATATCTGAAATATTGAAAGGGAAGAGACGTATTACGGCAGACTCAGCGTTGCGTCTTGCACAATATTTCGGGAATTCCGCAAAGTTCTGGTTAGGCCTGCAGGATGACTATGATATTGAGGAGGGAATGCGGATGAGGAAATCAG
This sequence comes from uncultured Chlorobiaceae bacterium, assembly GCA_903895195.1. Classification (GTDB taxonomy): domain Bacteria; phylum Bacteroidota; class Chlorobiia; order Chlorobiales; family Chlorobiaceae; genus Chlorobium. The sequence continues at coordinate 51,014 of CAITSZ010000034.1, read as the reverse complement.
AAATAAGTTCTATTGTTCGTTACGCTATACCATAAGTACCTTGTGTTGCATGTGTATAGATCCCTCACAGGAGTTCGGGATGACAAGGTACTCCCCCCTCAGAGCTCAGCACTCAGCCTCTCGACAAGTGATCCCAGTTCACTGTCGTTCTCGGGAGCATCTACCCAGGTGACATTGAGTCTGTTTTTAAAAAAAGTCAACTGGCGTTTTGCATAGTTGCGGCTATGCTGTTTGATAAGCTGGATGGCGGTGGAGAGATTGATCTTTCCGTCAAAGTATTGAAACAGTTCCTGATATCCCACCGATTGCAGAGCGGGTATTTTTTCACCTGCAAGCAGTTCCCGGTATTTATTGTGGAGCGTTGCTGCTTCTTTTAGAAGGCCGGCCTCAAGCATTTCCTCCGTGCGCTGGTTGATGCGGTTGTAAAGCGTTTCGCGGGGCATAGAGAGGCCCCAGGCAAGAAATCGAAGCTCTGTTGCTCCCTTTCCCTTTGCCTGCAGTTCCGTGACGCTTATCCCTGTTATTTCGATTATTTCAAGGCTTCGTATGAGCCGCTGTGTTTTTGTCGCATCGAGGGTGGCAGCCTGCTGAGGGTCCTTTTGGAGAAGTTTTTTATAGAGCTCTTCTTTTCCGATGCTTTCCAGTTCCTGAAGAAGCTTTTTTCTTATTTCCGGGTTTCCGGGAGGCAGCTCAGCAAAGCCTTCCAGCAACCCCTGAAGGTAGAGAGTGGAACCGCCGGTCACCACTGCAGGAATGCCCCTGCGATGTATTTGTTGAATCCGCTCTCTGGCTTCCAGGGCAAAGTCGCCTGCAGTAAACGGCTCGCCGATATTTTTTTCATTGATAAAATGATGGTGAACGTCCCGAAGCGATTCAGGAGAAGGCTTTGCCGAGCCTATGTCGAGCTCGCGGTATATCTGGCGGGAATCGGCGGAAATGATTTCAGCTCCGATTTTTTTTGCCAGTGCGTGAGCGAGTGCGGATTTACCGGAAGCTGTAGGGCCGAGGATAACATGAACGGGCTGTTTGGACGATATCAGCATAGAAGGGGCTTCAACGCTTTGTTGACTCTCGAAAGCGGAAGTCCGACAACATTGTAGTAGCACCCTTCAATACGTTTGATGTAACAGGCCATAAGGGGATCCTGAATACCATAGGCGCCGGCCTTGTCGTATGGCTTTACTGAAAGAAGGTAGCGCTGGATTTCACTGTCTGACATCGGCTCAAATTCAACGGTAGTTACCACACATTCCGTGTAGGTCTTTTCGCCGAAGAGAAGTACAAATCCGGTATAGACCCGGTGTGAACGGTTTTGCAGGCTTTTGAGCATGTTGAATGCTTCATCGAATCCGGAAGGTTTACCAAGAATCTGGTTCCCTTTTGCAACGACGGTATCGGCTGCGAGAATAACAGCCTTGCGTTTGTCGCCGGCTATTACGGCAGCAGCAGCTTCAGCTTTCACTAAAGCGATTCTGGTGATGTTATCTTCAAGAGAGAGGCCGGGGTCAATAATTTCTTCCGTGTCAACTGCCAGGGTTTCAAACGGGATCTGCATTAATGAGAGTATATCTTTTCTTCTCGGTGACTGTGATGCAAGGATAAGCGTGGGTTTAGCCATGTGTTGTATTTCTCAGTTCAGGTTGTTCCAGCCCCTTCGGTTAAGGTCTGCAAAGATAAGCGCTCCGGCAATAGATCCGACGCCGAGAAAAAGGAATCCCTGAAAAAGATCACCAAAGATAACTCTTCCTGTGCCGAACAGGATTGCATAGATCATAATGACGCCAAGTGCCCAGTCAACAAAAAGCATGGCGAATCCGGTGTCGGACTCAACATCTGGCAGGTTTTTTGATATTTTTTTCCAAAGCACTCCTCCGACTCTGGTAGTTCTGTAGAAGGTCTCCAGCTGTGCCGTTTCTGTTGGTGGTGTCAGAAAGGTGACAATGAGGGTCGCCGTAATGGTAAAGCCGACAATGATGAAAATCGAAAAGGGAAAGGTAATTGCTGTAAACAATTGTATCCAGGTGAACGCAATGAAAGGAGCAACCATGGATGTAATTTCCGACCATGCGTTGAGCCTCCACCAGAACCAGCGGAGAATAAGGACAAAGCCGGTACCTGCTCCGCACTGGATAATGAATTCCCATGCACCGGTAATGGTTTCGAGTACAAAGAAGGTGATGTAGAGAGCAAACGCAGCGGTCAGGAATGTCGTGATTTTAGAAATAGTGACATAGTGTTTTGCATCGCCATCCGTTTTAAGGAATCGCTTGTAAAAATCGTTGATCAGATAGCTCGTGCCCCAGTTGAGGTGGGTTGAAAGCGTGGACATGTAGGCTGCAAGAAAGGCTGCAATCAACAGGCCTTTAAGTCCCGGAGGGAGAACAGCTTTCATGACGTAGACGAAACCATCCTCCTTTTGATTCATCGGAAGATCTGGAAACATCACCAGGCTGACAAGGCCGACAATGATCCATGGCCAGGGTCTGAGGCAGTAGTGGGCAACGGTAAACCATAATGTTGCAAGCAGGGAGTGTTTTTCGTTTTTTGCACTCATCATGCGCTGGGCAATATAGCCGCCGCCACCAGGCTCAGCGCCGGGGTACCATGAAGACCACCACTGGACAAATGCCATAGCGGCAAACGATGCAAAAGGAAGTGCTGCAGCGCCTGTGGCTGACGTGCCTGATTCTGCTCCGAATGATGGAAAAAAGTCAAACATCCATCCTGGGAGTGCCTTTGTGAGGCCACCTGCAGAGACGACAGCCGGTGACTGAACAGCAAGTACAGCAAGAATGATACAGCCGGCCATGGCGATGACAAACTGAACGGCATCGGTAATGGAGACACCCCAAAGGCCGGAAAGGCCTGAGTAAAAGGTAGTCAGCAGCACAAGAGCAACAATGGTCCATTCCGGATTGAGTTCCGGAACCATGATTCTGATGATCTTGAACATGGCCAGGTTGACCCAGCCGATAATGACAGCATTAATAAAGAGGCCGAAATAGACTGCCTTGAATCCACGTAAAAATCTGGCGGCGGCGCCGCTGTAGCGCAGTTCAATAAATTCAAGGTCAGTAAGAATTTCCGCCCGTCGCCAGAGTCGTGCAAAAAAGAATACCGTCAGCATGCCTCCCGAAACAAATGTCCACCATACCCAGTTGCCGGCGATGCCGTTTTTGGCTACAAATCCGGCAACGGCAAGGGGTGTGTCGGCAGCAAAGGTTGTCGCCACCATTCCTGTACCTGCTATCCACCAGGGGAGTTTGCGTCCGGAGAGAAAAAACTCATCGACATTTTCCGAAGCTCGGGAAGAGAACCACAGTCCAATGACCAGAGTCAGGAGAAGGTATCCAAGGATGAAACTGTAATCAAGAATGTTGAGTTGATCCATGTCGTTTTTTCTTAAGTGTTTCTTTCCTGTGCTCCTTACTCTTCTGTGGCTCTCCCGGGGGTCGCGTTAGGGTTATCCGTCGATTCGTGAAAGTTCACGGAAGCTCTGGAATCGGTCTTCGATTTCAAGCATATTGAGCGCGGCAATTTTCTCGGTGCCGAATTTTTCGACACAGAAGCTGGCCATGGCGCTGCCGTAAAGAACCGCTCTGCGCATTTCAAGGTCATTTATTGTTCCGCAACGGGCCAAATGCCCGATAAAGCCTCCGGCAAAGGTATCGCCGGCACCGGTCGGGTCAAAAATGGACTCAAGCGGGTATGCCGGTGCGGCAAATATGCCGTTGTCGGTAAACAGGAGTGCTCCGTGTTCGCCTTTTTTGATGATAAGCGTTTTTGGACCCATGTTGCGAATGATCCGGGCCGATTTGACAAGGTTGGGGTCACCGCTTAGAATTCTTGCTTCACTGTCGTTGATAATGAAAATATCAACTCGTTCCAGAGTTTTTTTGAGCTCGGCAAGCTTTCCTTCGATCCAGAAATTCATGGTATCGCAGATGACCAGTTTTGGTTTGTTGATCTGGTCAAGAACTTTGAGCTGCAGTTCAGGATCAATATTGCCGAGGCAGACAAACTCAGAGTCACGGTACTGGAAAGGCACATGAGGATCGAAATCTGCAAAAACGTTCAACTGGGTGTCGAGCGTGTCGCGGGTGTTCATGTCGTAATGGTAACGTCCTGCCCAGCGGAAGGTTTTTCCATCCTCAACTTTTTTGATCCCTTTGGTGTCGATGTTTCTTGAATGCAGAAGGTCGAAATGTTTATCCTCGAAGTCAGAGCCGACTACGCCGACCAGCTTTACCTTGTCGTCAAAGTAGCTTGCCGAGAGCGCAATGTAGGTGGATGATCCGCCAAGCGTGTCAAAAGAACTTCCGAAAGGCGTTTCGATATCATCAAAGGCCAGAGAGCCGACAATGAGAATAGACATAGTGGGATAATGGTTTGGTTAATTGAAAATCACGAAAGATACGTTATTTGCCGATTATCCCCGTCAACCCTCAGGGAGTTCAAAGAGCATGCATTGACCTGGAGAAAGTGTCAATTCAAGTTTATGTTCTTTGATTGCCGAATGTGTTTCGCTTATCAGGTCGAACAGGGAGATATTGTTCATGCTGAATTCAAGCGCCCCGGTTCTCGGCTCATAGAGGTTGCTGTTTCCGACAAAGAGCAGTGATCGACCGCCGGACGATCTCATCACGGCAAAAAGTTCAGGTTCGGATACATAGGGGATGCTCATCGATCCTGTTTCTCCGCATAGGACAAGATTGAGATACTGCTTCCGGATATCAAGAATCTTCACGATATAACTGTTGAGAGGCTCGAGGCCGTTCGTGTTTGCCCAGTCATAGCTGAACGCGCTGAAGAGCGGGAGTTTTTCGGGAGGATAGAGAGCCCTGTCCTCGTCGGTGAAATTAAGTCCGAGGTTTACCGGATACCATTCACAGAGTTCCATGCCTGATTGCAGAAACGGGATAGCGGGCAGGATGGCGCTGAGCGTGAATATAAAGATAGAGAAGTTCCGTCCAGCCTCCTCGCGCGGGTAACGGAAGCAGACTCTTGGCGTGTTGTGATTTTCACCGGTACCAAAAAACGGCAGAGCGACCCCGGTTCTGTTCAGATGGTTTAACAATCCACGGATAAAGACAATATCGTGGATGACGAACGGAAGGGAGCCGAATACAGCATTGAAACCCTCATTGCGGATTTCAGGTGTCGGATTGAAATTTTCATCCCAGAACGCAAAATCCGGTTTGCTTTCGCGGGCTTTACGTACAATATTTTTTTTCAGTTCGGAGGGCAGGGCATGGCCCATGTCGATCATCGCGCCATCAATACCGTACAGCAACTGAAAACTCGGGATGATATCCAGAATTTCATTCCAAAGCGAGGTATTGCAGTTGACTGGATTTTCAAGAGCGCTGTCGTACATCCTTATGGTATTGTAGGCAATGTAGTTGAACGCATCATTGTTGTGCATTTTCAGATAGGTAACATCGGTCCATGCCGGCTGCCGGTCATCAGGCGGCCAGTCTGAAAAGGCACTTGCTATGCTGCAGAGTGTGCCGTCCTCACTACGACCCTGATATGCCACATCCTTATCGTGCACGGTTACAGGCTGGGATAGAAATTGTTCCCGGTATTCGGATGAGGGGGCCGGAAGATTATGCATCTCATGGCGATCTACAAGCTCATGAATCCATCTCAGAGTATCGGGATCGAAATGAGGAGGGCCGTAATTGCGGGTATTTTCGTTATCCCTGATCCAGTAGAACCAATCGGGGTGCTCTTTTATCCAGCTGCTGTCCATAGAGGCTGTTCTGAATACAAACTCAAGCACCACATGGATGCCAAGCAGATGTGCTGCCTCGACAAATGCTTTGAGAAGCGTTTCAGGAGAAAGTCCGAGTGCCGGCTCGTCAAGCATCGGGTCGAGCTTGCGCGGGTTTTTAACGGCATAGGGGGAACCGAGTGAGCCCTTCTTGCTTTGAGAGCCAATTTCAGTGAGAGGGAGGATATAGACGGTATTTGCACCGAGATTTTTTATATACGGCAGAAGGGCAATTGCTTTCAGAAGGGTGCCGGTTTCCCTGAACCCGCATGAAAGCGCTTCTGTATCGATTGAGCCATCGCCGTTGTGGTCAAATGCTGTGGTGAGTCGAATAAAGAGATTGTAAACGACAGCACCCTCTCTCCAGTCAGCACCTGGTTCTTCCGCAACAGGGTGATCACTGCTGTGAAGAATGCTTTCGATTATTGATGTAAAGTATTCGGAAGGGTTGACCTGTTCGATGCCAATGTTTTTGCCTGTCCAGATTCCGGGAACACTGTATGAGTTTGCGGGAAAATGCTTATCCAGGCTTTTCAGCGCTTGGAGGAGCGATGCCAGATGAGTTGTCTGCAAAGTGTTATTGTATTGTTATTAGGTATAAAAACGTGAAGATAACTATTATAGAGAAAGCTTGCGTACAAAAGATATTAATTCTCTTATGAAGAACATCAGGATTACGGTTGAATATGATGGGACATCCTTTGCCGGATGGCAGAGGCAGTCCGGAAGGATTACAACCGTTCAGGGTGAGATAGAGGCGGCACTGGGGATGATACTGCAGGAAAAAATTACTCTTGCAGCTGCAGGGCGGACTGATAAGGGGGTTCATGCCAGAGCTCAGATTGCCAATTTTTTAAGCGCGTCAACACTTGAGCTTCCAAGAATTGTCCATTCGCTGAACTCAGTTCTTCCTGCCACAATCAGGGTAAGTGACCCCCGGGAAATGCCTTATGAATTTCATGCACGGCACAGCGCCAAAGAGAGGCAGTACCGGTATTTTATGCTTGAAGAGCCTTCAGCTATCTATGGCCGTTTTGCCGGGTGTTCGTTTGGAAAACCTGATATAGAGGTCATGCAGGAGATTGCCGCTTCTCTCCTTGGAACCCATGATTTTACTGCCTTTTCCAAGGAGGATAGGGATAATCCGGGTCGTCTCTGCACTGTTATAGCCAGTGAGTGGTACCATTATGATCGCTATCTGGTATTTCAGATTTCCGCAAACCGTTTTTTAAGGAGTATGGTGCGCTATCTTGTTGATACAATGGTATGCGCTGGAATGGGAACCCTCAGTGTTGAAGAGTTCCAGAGGATGCTTGACTCAAGGGTGATATCTAATTCAGTGAAGCCTGCGGTTGCAAACGGTCTTTTTCTCTGGAAAGTCAGCTACTGATATTTGGTATAAAGTGTATTTTGTCCGTAAAAGATTATTGTATTAGTCAGGAACGGTTTTTATTGTTACTTTTTCAAGGTTGATTTGTGCTGTTTCAGCATGAATCGTTTAGTATTTCCTCTGTTAATGAACGTGCCGCTAGTGAAAATAAGGGTTTACAATAAGGGTATTTCTAATAATCGTTGTGAGCGGATTGAGAGCCTGGCGGCTGAAACGTCCAAGGGCAATCAAAACGTCCTGAAAACCTTTGTGAGCCCCTTTACGATTTTGAAGGTTTTGTTACTGGCAGTTGTTTTTCAGTATCCTGTTTTGCCCCTTTGTGCTGCAGATCCTGCGGCAGTTATCCGGGGAACGCTTCCAAAGTCATCAGTTTCAGATATTCTTGACAGTCTTGTCAATGCGACCTACTTCAAGGATGAACACTTTTCATCCACCTCAAAAGAGGGCGAAAAATTTGGATTTCCCGCTAATTTTGTGCCTCAGTACAGCGATTCGGTCTATGCATCAAGGATTGCATCACTTGCCCGTAAAACCCCGTTCAATCTTGTCTTTAATGATCATGTCAGAGGGTTTATAAGACTTTATGCTGTCGATAAGAGAAATTCGACGGCTAAAATCCTCGGACTCACTAAAATATATTTTCCTCAGTTTGAGGAAAAGCTTGATGCCTATAATATTCCGCTTGAGATGAAGTATCTGGCTATTGTGGAGTCGGCTCTTAATCCAACGGCAGTCTCTCCCGCCGGAGCGAAAGGGCTTTGGCAGTTTATGTATGGCACAGGAAAAATGTACGGTATGCAGTCATCTTCATTTATAGAGGATCGCTTTGATTCGGAGAAGGAGACCGTTGCCGCATGTAAATATTTAAGGGATCTCTACAATATCTATGGTGACTGGTTTCTGACACTTGCGGCTTATAATGCGGGCCCGGGAAATGTTAACAAAGCGATAAGGAGAGCCGGCGGTATAAAGAACTACTGGGCAGTATGGGATTACCTGCCTGCTGAAACGAGGGGTTATGTTCCTGCATTTATTGCAGTGAACTATATCATGAATTTCTACAACGAACATAATATACGCCCGTTAGAGCCCGGATTCCTCTATCACGATATCGACACACTGAGAACTACCCGTATGTTGTCGTTTGACCAGATCAATGCCACAATAGGCGTTCCGATGCGTGATCTCCAGTTTCTTAATCCTCAGTACAAGCTTGGTATTATTCCCGCGGCCGGCTCTACGGGAAACGTTATAAAACTGCCGAAACAGTATATAGGTCAGTTCCAGAAACGGGAACAGGAGATTTATGCCTACAGGTCTTCAAAAACGTCCGAGCGTGAGCAGCTGCTTGCAAAGGTTGAAAGTCTCAATGCCGGTGGCGGAGGACAGGGAGAGAAGGTTCATATTGTGCAGCAGGGTGAAAATCTCGGCTCCATTGCAAGAATTTACCGTACCTACATCAGTCAGCTGATTGTATGGAACAACTTGAAAGATCCTGAGGTTACTCCCGGTCAGAAACTTGTCGTTTTCGGGGGTGCTGAAACCAGCGGTTCCGGACAGGGTGACGGGGGTGGGGAAGGTTCAGTAAAGAAAAAACTGGTCATTCACAAGGTTGGAAAGTCAGAAACACTCTCTTCTATTGCCAGAAAGTATGGTACCAGTGTTCGCCGACTTGCGGAGCTGAACAGTCTGAGTCATCGAATGAAGGTTGTTCCAGGTCAACGGCTTAAAATAGAACGGGAAGTAGTCACGTTTGAGAAACCACAGTATTCAGCCCGACATTCCAAGGCTGGAAAGGGGAGTAAGGGTTTGAAAAGTCATAAAGGTAAAAAAGAGCATGCAGCCCATTCATCCCGTAAACGCAAGCGATAAAGATGTATCGGGAGAGGAGACGCATGGGTTGTAAAACGCTAAATTGTTATTTCACCGTGTCCATTACAAGGAAAATTTATTATCTTGAGCCTTTTAACGTTGCTCAACTGACGGAGAATAGAGGTTGGTAGGAAATTGCTTTATTCAATAATTCTTTAAATAAGAATCATTCAAACGTATGCGTAATATCATTTTCACCGGAAAGGGTGGTGTTGGTAAAACTTCTGTTGCAGCAGCCACAGCGCTCAGAGCGGCAGATATGGGGTACAAGACACTTATTATGTCTACCGATCCGGCACACAGTCTGGGCGACTCGCTCGATGTTAAACTTGGACCTTCACCTGTGAAGATTGCTGAAAATCTCTGGGGTCAGGAAGTCAGCGTTTTTGGCGATCTTAATCTGAACTGGGATGTCGTTAGAGAGCACTTTGCACATTTGATGGAGTCTCGTGGAATCGAAGGTGTTTATGCTGAGGAAATGGGTGTGCTTCCCGGAATGGAAGAGCTCTTTTCGCTCTCATATATCAAGCGTTATAATGAACAGAATGAATACGATCTTCTTGTAGTTGACTGTGCTCCTACAGGAGAAACTCTTCGTCTTCTTTCTCTGCCTGAAACATTCGGATGGTTTATCAAAATGATCCGTAATGTCGAAAAATTCATGGTAAAGCCGGTTATCAGACCTCTTTCAAAGAAAATCAATAAAATCAATGATTTTGTTGCTCCTGTAGAGGTTTATGACAAGGTTGACAATCTCTTCTCTTCAACAGAGGGGATTATCGATCTCTTGGCCGATAACACTAAAACAACCATGCGTCTTGTGATGAACCCTGAGAAGATGGTTATCAAGGAGTCCATGCGTGCCTTGACCTATCTTAATCTCTATGGTATTACCGTGGACAGGATCACGATTAACCGTGTTATGCCTGATCAGAGCCCTGATCCTTATTTCCAGAAGTGGCGCTCTATCCAGCAGAAGTATATAGACCAGATTGAAGAGGCTTTTGCTCCTATACCGATTGCTGAAGTGCCGTTGTTTGATGATGAGGTTGTCGGTTTGCCGATGCTTCGCAGGGTAGGTGAAAAAGTGTATGGTGATTTGAATCCTCTTGATATTTTCTTCTCGGAAAATCCGATAGATATCCAGAAGGTTTCTGACGGTCACTACAAGGTCAGGGTCAGATTGCCGTTTATGGAAAATATGGGTCTGGAACCGAAGATTCTCAAACTTGGAGATGATCTTACCATCCGTATCGGTGATTACCAGAAGGTTGTCGTATTGCCGATCTTCCTTGCTGGAATGGAATCAACAGGTGCCTCGTATGAAGATAAATGGCTCAGTATTGATTTTGCCAAGGCTACTGCCTAAATTGCCCTGGCTTTCCCTTGATGTGTTTCTGCTCTTAAAGGACAATAAAAAACCTGCCGGCAAGGCAGGTTTTTTATTGTCCTGATTGTACTCTTTTTTAGAGTGTAACAAGATTTGCAACGTCAACCCCATTGACATTTCTTATGCCATCAAGCAATTCCGTTGTTACATCTCCGTCGACAACAATAGCTGTCATGGCGACTTTTTTCTCTTCATCCCTTGAGAGTGCGATATAGGCAATATTCAAGTTATACTGCAACAATAGCTGGGTTACATTGGCAATGACACCAGGCTTGTCGATATTGTTGTAAATAATAATGTTGCCTTCCGGCTTGAATTCGACAAGGAACTGGTCGATCATAACAATCCGCACCTCTTTATCACCAAAGACTGTGCCGCCTATCATCCGCTTTGTCGTTCCATTTTCCAGCTCAATGCGGATAAGGTTGGTATAGTCAGGGTTTTCCTTTTCAAACTTCTGGAAAAGGCTGATACCGCAATCCTTTGCCATCGTGAATGCGTTGATATAGTTGGTGTCTTTGGACTGGCGTATATCAAGAAAGCCTTTCAGAGCAGCAGCTGTAATAACTTCGTTAAATTTTTGAAGGAATTCACCTGAGGTTCTGACAGTCATTTTTGTGGCTTCGAGTGGCGCCATCTGAGCCAGGGTCGCTCCAAGTTTTTCGGCCAGGGTCAGATAGGCCTGTACACCAGGGGCCTGAGCAAGTTCAACGGCCGATGCATTGACGGCACCTTCAAGCTTTCCCTTCCGTTTCCATTCGACAATCTGTTCAGCTATCTGAATGGCAACCTTTTGCTGAGCTTCGTTTGTTGATGCTGCAATATGCGGGGTTGCAATGACGGCATCGAGTTTTAAAAGAGGATTGTCGGGGTTGACTGGCTCTGCTTCAAAAACATCAAGTGCAGCGGCGGAAACTTTTCCTGATTCTATGGCTTCGGCAAGGTCTGCTTCATTAATTATTCCTCCTCTGGCGCAGTTAATGATAATGACGCCCTGTTTCATCAGATCAAGCGTATCTTTTGCAATCAGATTACGGGTTGACTCGTTCAGTGATGAATGGATAGTAATGACATCAGCGCGCTTGAAGTTTTCATGCAGAGGGAGGAGCTCAATATTGAGAGGTGAGGCAAATTCGTCAGGAATCATGGGATCATAGGCGATAGTACTCATCCCGAAAGCCTGCATGCGCGATGCAACTTCACGTCCGATTTTTCCCAGACCGATAATAGAAAGTGTTTTGCCTTCAAGTTCGATGCCGGTGAACCTGGTTTTATTCCAGTTGCCTTTTTTCAGATCTGCTGTCGCCTGAGGAATGCGGCGGGCAGCTGAAAGGATCATTGCACAGGTGTGTTCGGCCGCAGAAATAGTGTTTCCGCCAGGTGTGTTCATGACGATAATGCCGTTGCGCGTTGCAGCTTCAATATCGATATTGTCAACCCCGGCTCCAGCTCTCCCGATAAGTTGCAGCTTTGTGCCGCACTCTATAATTTCAGCAGTAACTTTTGTGGCGCTTCTGACTATCAGTTTTTCGAAGCCCCCAATAACTTTTTTAAGCTCTTCCTTACTGATTTTCGGTATTTCTGTAACGTCAAAACCGTTCTGAGAGAGGATTTGACCGCATTGCGGATCAATACCGTCAGTGATCAGTACGTTCATGTTTATTTTTGATTGCAAGTTTTGAAAATTCTGTTTTTAACTGGGGTAATATATTTCTTTTTTTTCAGGCATTAAGATTAAAAAAAATGAGAGGCTATATGGGCGGGGGATTGAGATAGCCCTGAATTAATGAGCAAGGTTACTGATTAAATATTAAGGTTTTTTTTATCTTGTATCCTGTTAATTTCTATGATGATATTATTGTTGAAAACGAATGGAAAAGTTACATGATTTAAGAGTTTCACGCATTATACGTCTCTCTTCCCCAAAGTCTCTCAAAGAGCAGCTTCCGGTGGATGAAAAGATGGCCAAAACTGTTATTACAGGACGTCGTGAAGTTGAAAATATATTGACTGGCAAGGATTCCCGGATGCTGGTCATTGTCGGGCCTTGTTCGATACATGATACCGATGCGGCCTTCGAGTATGCAAAAAAACTTTCTGCATTGCGCACAGAGTTGCAGGATGACTTCTGCATCATTATGCGCGTCTATTTTGAAAAGCCACGAACCACTGTCGGCTGGAAAGGCTTTATAAATGATCCTCATCTTGATGACACCTACGACATCGTGCATGGGCTGTACTATGCCCGAAAGCTTCTGCTTGACATCAATGCCATTGGACTGCCGGCCGCAACTGAGTTTCTTGATCCTATAACTCCCCAGTATGTAGCCGATGCGGTCAGCTGGGCTGCTATCGGGGCGAGGACAATAGAGTCGCAGACTCACCGTCAGATGGCCAGTGGGCTTTCCATGCCGGTCGGTTTCAAGAATTCTACTGACGGACGGCTTAACGTAGCGATCGACGCAATTCGTTCGGCGATGCATCCGCACAGTTTTCTCGGTATTGACCAGGATGGGCAGAGCAGCGTTATCACTACAAAAGGAAACCCGTTTGGACATCTTGTGCTTCGTGGCGGGGATAAGCCTAATTATGATGCAGAAAGCATTACTCTTGCTGAATCCTGGATTGCAAAGGGGGGGCTTGAACAGTCGATTCTTGTTGATTGCAGTCATGCTAACTCGGGCAAAAAACATGAGCAGCAGCTGAAGGTCTGGGAGAACATTCTGAGGCAGAAAACCGATGGCAATACAAGCATTGCCGGTGTTATGATAGAGAGCAATATCTGTGGCGGCAACCAGCCCTTTCCTGAGGATCCTGATAAATTGCGGTATGGCGTTTCCATAACCGATGAGTGTATTTCATGGGAAGAGACTGAACGCATGCTTCGTGAAGGAGCGGCAGTCATACATAAGCTTATCAAATAAATTTTACCCTTTGGCGGGGGAGTATTGTCACTGCCGAACAATCTATTACTGTAACAAGGCAAAGAGGAATATTATGGCTATAGAGATCAGGCAGGTCAGTACCAAAAAAGAACGGAAGCAGTTCATCACCTTTGCGTGGCAGATCTATCGCAATGATCCGGAGCTCAATAAACACTGGGTTCCACCGGTTATTGACGATTACATGAAGACACTTGACACAGCAGTGTTTCCATTGTATGAACACGCAGATCTTGCGATGTTTACCGCATGGAAAGATGGTTCAATGGCTGGAACAATAGCCGCTGTTGCAAACCGGCGGCACAATGAGGTGCATGCCGACAAGGTTGGCTTCTGGGGCTTCTTTGAGTGTGTCAACGACCAGAAGGTTTCTAGTGCGCTTTTTGATGCCGCCGCCGGCTGGTTGAAAGGAAAAGGGCTCAATGCCATGCGGGGCCCGGTCAGTCCATCGATGAACGACCAGTGCGGCATGCTGACCAAAGGGTATGACAGCGCTCCTGTGTTTCTCATGCTTTATAATCCCCCCTATTACAATGATCTTGTTCTGAACTACGGGCATCATATCGGGCAGGAGCTGCTTGCATGGTACATCGATCAGAAAATTATCGATATTTCACGTATTCGTCGCATTGCAGAGCATGTCATGAAAAAGGAAAGTCTGACGGTGCGGATCATGAACATGAAGGACTTTGACGGGGAAATAGAGCGTATCAGGGATATTTACAACAAAGCCTGGGAGAAAAACTGGGGTTTCGTTCCCATGACCGACAAAGAGTTCAATTTTCTCGCAAAGAGCCTTAAGCCTCTTGCAAACCCGAACTATATTTATTTCGTAGAGGATAAAAACAAGCGTACTGTCGGCTTTTCGCTCTCTCTGCCCGATATTAACCAGGCATTGAAGCATGTAAACGGAAATCCGTTTTCACCGCTTGGCCTGCTGAAATATCTCTGGTTCAGTCGTAATATCCGCATGGTCCGTACCATTACCATGGGTGTACTTCCGGAATATCGCAATAAGGGAGTCGACAGTATTCTCAATGTCCAGATTGCCGATTACGGAGGAAAGCATGGGGTGTTTGCCAGTGAAATGAGCTGGGTGCTCAAAGCTAATGAGCCTATGAGTAAACTGGCTAAGGTTATCGGAGGTACGCCCTACAAGGAGTATGTTATTTACGAGGCTGATATATAGGGGTACTCAAACAGACATGGTACTAATGCGGTATGGGGATCAGATCCCTCGGAGTACCTCGGGATGACAGGCAAATGAGGGTCGGATGACAGACGGAAGCTGGATGGCAGAGAGAATAGGGGGGGATAAAAAAAGGAGCCAGATGGCTCCTTTTTCATATTGTAACCTAACGGGACAAAAGAACAGTGGAAGAAACCGGTTTAGAACGATGCTGTAAAGACAAGGTTTGAGGTCTCTCTATCAGGGTTGTAGATATAGGCACCGGTGAATCTGTCTTTAGAAACGCTGACTCCAACATTGACGAGTTTAAATTTTCCGTCTAGAGTATAGTATTTCTCGCTGCCAGCGCCGACAACTGCTTTTGCAGTGTAACCGTCTTTGCTTGAGAACTTGTAACCAGCTTCGACATATTTTGCTTTATTGGTCTCAAATCCTGCAAAATTAATAGCGGCAAGAAGATTAAGATCATCTTTTTCGTAGGTTACGCTGGCCTCAAGAATATTTGTTCCTGTAGATGAATAATTGAATGCTTTCGGAGTATTAGCTACTTGATTGTAATCAGTTACTGTTATACCGAAGGGGCCTACAGGCAGAGTCGCAAAAAGGTCAGCTTCTTTGTATCTTCCTGTGCCATCGTTATTATTAGTGACAGCATAAGATCCCCAAGCACCAACAACAAGTCCGCTGCCGGGGAAAGTGTAGGTCACTGATGGCTGGATTGCTGGTGAGTCACCGAAGTCCCTACCTCTCCATACATAGCTGCTTACGAGATCGGTACCGATTTTAAACCCGTCCGCTGCCTGAGCTGTACCGCTTAATCCGGCAAACAATGCTACGGCAAGGCTTAAAAATTTTGTTGTTTTTTTCATTGATGTACTCCTGTTTCTGGTTTCTCAGTTGTGTGTGATCATTTCTTGTATTGTTATAGATCCATTTAAAAAACAGTCTTATTCTTTAAGAGATCTTTAAGATACAACGGTAATATATTACAAATAAATACAAATAAGTAATAAAAAAATTAGGGACATTGGCTTCTGGTATTAAAAAATGAAGGTTGGAGTGTGTTCTTTCTGAATTTGCCGGTATTGCAGCTTCATTGTAAATTCAAATTTCAGTTATCAACATTATGTCATCCGCTGTATGATACATTCTGAAATTGTTCTCTCCGGCAGGTACTCACAGTATACAGTGCTGCATGATTTTCTTATATCGATCGCCGAGAGAGAGAAATACAGTGATCTGTTTATCGAATCCCTTCAGCTCTCTCTTAAAGAGGCTTTTGTAAATGCTGTCAAGCATGGCAATAGGGAAAAGAGTGATTT
The DNA here is from genome assembly GCA_903895195.1 of uncultured Chlorobiaceae bacterium. GTDB lineage: Bacteria > Bacteroidota > Chlorobiia > Chlorobiales > Chlorobiaceae > Chlorobium. Next base: position 35,133 of record CAITSZ010000034.1, on the reverse strand, counting down.
GACTGTCACCTTTTCGTTTGTTATTGCGACCAACTCTCTTACAGTTTCAGTCAGGGATTGCGGGAACGGGTTCAATCCTGATAAGATCCCTGACCCTTCTGATGCACTTAATCTCTTGAAGCAATCAGGAAGAGGCATTCATATTATCAGGAGTGTTGCTGAAATAATCAGTCTTGAGCGTGATAACGATGGTTCAACCCTGATGTTGCGTTATATTCCCTATTGAATAATTCAGCTATCCAGTTTTCAGCTTAAAATTTTTAATTCACAAAGAATTATGGACCTATCCCGTAGCGCAGCATGGAGTGCCCTCGTGTCGCACAAGCATGAAATAGATAAACTGCATATGAGGTCCCTTTTCCAGGAGGATGATGCCCGGTTTGAGCATTTTTCGATTGTCTGGGAGGGGATGCTGCTCGACTATTCCAAAAACAGGATCACTTCGCATACTTTAGAGCTGCTTCTGGATCTTGCTCGTGGAGCCAGGCTTGAAAAAATGCGTGGAGAGATGTTTGAAGGTAAAAGCATTAATTTTACTGAACATCGTTCGGTGCTCCATACCGCTCTTCGAAGGGCTCAGGGATTTTCCCTTGAGATTGACGGACTTGAGATTTCAGAGGAAATTGCCGATGTCTTGCGGCAGATGAAGGGTTGCTGTGAACGGGTTATTTCGGGCAAGTGGAAGGGATATACCGGGCAGGCGATGACGGATATAGTCAATATTGGAATCGGCGGGTCTGATCTTGGCCCCTGCATGGTTACTGAAGCACTCCGTCCTTTTGCACACGGAAAACTGAAGGTGCATTTTGTCTCCAATATCGATGGAACCCATATCAGCGAGACACTGAAAAAACTGAATCCGGCAACGACACTTTTCATTATAGCCTCGAAAACCTTTACCACACAGGAGACGCTGACCAATGCGATGAGTGCTAGAGAATGGTTTCTCCTTCATGCAGGTGATGAATCGCATATTGCAAAGCATTTTGTGGCGGTTTCAACCAACAGGGCCAAGGTGGTTGAATTCGGTATTGACGAAGCGAACATGTTCCGTTTCTGGGATTGGGTCGGCGGACGGTATTCCCTCTGGTCGTCCATCGGGCTCTCAATAGCTCTTTATCTCGGGTTTGACCGCTTTCAGGAGCTGCTCGACGGTGCTTATGCCATGGATGAACATTTTCTTAACACGCCACTTGAAAAGAATATCCCTGTTCTTCTTGCCGTCCTTGGAATCTGGTACAATAATTTTTTTGATGTATCATCTCACGCGGTCATTCCCTACGATCAGTATATGCACCGGTTTCCTGCCTATCTCCAGCAGCTCGACATGGAGAGCAACGGCAAGAGGGTCAACCGTCAGGGCAGTCCAGTAGAGTATGCAACCGGTCCGGTAATCTGGGGTGAACCGGGCACAAACTCCCAGCACGCTTTTTTTCAGCTGCTGCATCAGGGGCCTGATTTTATTCCGGCAGATTTTATTGTACCGCTTAAGACCCAGAACCCGATAGGGGAGCATCATGATATTCTGCTTGCAAACTGTTTTGCACAGACAGAAGCACTCATGAAGGGCAAAGACGAGCATGAGGTTCGCAGTGAACTTGAAGCCGCAGGGTGTGACCCTTCTGAAATTGCGGGACTGCTTCCTCACAAGGTATTTCCCGGCAACAGACCGACCAATACCATTCTTCTCAATGAACTCAATCCTTTTACTCTCGGCAGCCTCATTGCAATGTATGAGCACAAGGTGTTTGTGCAGGGGATTATCTGGGAAGTCAACTCCTTCGATCAGTGGGGAGTCGAGCTTGGAAAACAGCTGGCGAAAACCATTTTCCCTGAAATCCAGGGGAGTGAAACAGTTACCACCCATGACGGTTCTACCAATGCATTGATCAATGCATACAGGGAGTTCCGTTTACAAGGAGCAGCCTCAGCAAGTCCGCAGCTTTCATTCTTTGATAAGCCATAAGGGAAGCTGCAACATAGTCTCAGCAATTAAAAAGCCGCCTTATGAAAAAGGCGGCTTTTTATGTTAGAAGACGAGGTGGTCCTTTATCTCAATCAACTAATCCTTGTTGTACATAGAGTCGTCACCACTCTCTCCTGTCCGGATGCGATAAGACTCTTCAATGGTCCAGACAAAGATCTTGCCATCACCCACTTCGCCGGTATAGGCTGATTTCAAAAGACAGGCAACTGTTTTTTGAAGATTGATGTCGCGAACAACAATCGACAACGACAACCTGGAGATATAGTCAGTATCATTGGAACCGCGGAACACATCTTTCTTTTTCCTTTCATTTCCAACACCGTAGGATTCGGTATAGGAAAAGAAGTCGATATCAATGGCGTGGAGAGCAGCCTTGACCTCTTCGAATTTGGAGCGCCTTATGATGGCTTCAATTTTTTTCATAATCAATTTGGTTTTAATAAGTTAACTGATTGAAAACAGGGGGTGTAATGTGCCCCTGTTTTCAATCGACTGTATTTAATGTATGGTATATGCTTCAGCACCGTGTTCAAATACATCCAATCCTCCAACTCCGGTTTCACCTTCAGGTTCAACACGCAGTTTAAATGGATATGGTAATTTATTAATTACCCACATTAAAATGATTGCAACGACAAAGGTTGTTATTGTAATGATTCCATTGCCTATAAACTGAGCAAGGAATACGTTCCAGCCACCGCCATAAAACAGTCCTGCAACAGGAGCACTGTTATCTGGTCCTAAAGGAGTTGCACATCCAAATTCTCCAGTGGCAAAAAGACCAATAGCCCAGGTTCCAAAAATACCATTCAGTCCATGAACCGGAACTGCACCTACCGGATCATCAATGCGAAGGTATTCAAGAAGGTAGATACCGGCAAAAACAATCGAGCCGGCAATAAGACCGATGATGATTGATCCAAAGGGAGATACCCAGTAGCATGGTGCTGTTATGGCAACCAATCCTCCCAAGAGGCCGTTGACTGTAAAGCCTACATCAAACTTTCCTTTGAATGAACCCATATAAAATGCTAAAAACATTGCGCTTAAAGCACCTGCACAAGCAGCCAGTGTTGTGTTTGCAGCTACGCGTCCGATGCCAACAGCATCCATAGCGGAAAGAGTGCTGCCAGGGTTAAAGCCATACCATCCGAACCACAAGAGGAAGGCTCCTGTTACAGCAACAGGAAGGTTGTGTGCAGCTGGAAGTCCGCCTCTTTCTTTGTCATCGCGGAGAAAAACGCGTCCAATACGTGGTCCTAAAATAATGGCACCAGCCAATGAAACTACTCCACCGATTGTATGCACAACTGTTGATCCTGCAAAGTCACGGAACGGGTTGCCTAACCAAGGTAAAAAGTTGCCGGGAGTACCCATGGTTACAAGGAATCCGTCTGGTCCCCATGCCCAGTGGCCAATAATCGGATAAATAAAAGCAGTTACGCCGATACTGTAGAGAATGTCGCCACGGAAACTGGTACGGCCGATCATTGCGCCCGAAGTAATGGTGGAAGCTGTATCGGCAAATGCAAACTGGAATACCCAGTGTGCAAGCAGTGCTATGCCTGTTGTACCGTAAAGGTTAGGTGCTCCCTGGAGGAAGAACCAGTGCTGTCCGATAAAACCATTGCCTTCGCTGAACATGAATGCGTATCCGATTGCCCAGAATGAGATACCGCAGATCGCTGTATCCAGAACGCACTCGATCAAAACGTTAACTGTTTCTGTTTTTCTTGCGAAACCGGCCTCCAGCATAACGAAACCGGCCTGCATTCCAAAGACGAGAGCCGCAGCTATCAATGTCCAGAGAGTGTTGACTGAATTAATCATATTCGTTTCAACGGGAGTGTAGGTTGGTGCCGCAGCCATAGCCGGGAGTCCAACAATTCCAGTTAACGTCGACATAGATAAAAGGACCAGAAAAAGTCCGATCATCTTGCCTGCAAAAATGGTTACACCAAGTTTCCAGTTTTTTTGTTTTGACATGTTCTCCCTGATTCGGGCGAAATAGTCCCCTCTGCCGGGTCTTATTGTTGCTGTTTTCATAATTCATGAATGGTTAAATATTTTAGGGACGGTTAAAAAGTAAGAGAATTTTTTAATAAAAAAAATACATTTAAGTAATATTCTTATGTTTTTCATCTTTTTTCCGATAATAAATATGTCATTTATGTTAAAAGCCCGAAAAAAATGAAGTTTTTATCGATTTGGCTGGTTGTGGAAAAGCTGATTATTGCTGTGTGCATAAAACAAAAAAACTCCGCAAAAGTTGATTTTGCGGAGTTTGAACTCACCTGCAGCAGGGGAGAGGGGAAGATGAAAAAAAAAGATTACAACGTTATTTTCAAAGGCCGTTACGCTTGAAAATGATGTCGACGCTGCTCTTCAGTTTACTGAGGATGTTTTCAAAGCTGAACAAATCGGCCACCTCTTCGGGGGTGAAATGTTTCTGCAGCTCTTCATCTTTCAGTACCAGATCACGCAAGTGGACCTTTGTCGACCAGCTCTCCATGGCGTTGCGCTGTACGAGGCGGTATGCATCCTCACGTGTCAGACCTTTTGCTGTAAGGGCAAGAAGAAGAGTCTGGGAGGTTGTCAGTCCGTAGGATGAGTTGAAGTTTTCCTCCATTCGTTCAGGATAGACAAGCAGGGTGTCGAGAGCTTCGCTGAAGGTGCGCAGCATGTAGCAGAGCGCAATGGTTGAGTCGGGCATAATGATGCGCTCGACCGAAGAGTGGGAAATATCGCGTTCATGCCAGAGTGCAACGTTTTCCATTGCTGCGATAGAGTTTGAACGCACAACACGAGCCAGTCCGGTGAGACGTTCGAAGGTAATCGGGTTACGCTTGTGCGGCATTGCGGAACTGCCTTTTTGTCCCTTGCTGAAGAACTCTTCTGCCTCACGCACTTCCGTACGCTGCAGATGGCGCAGTTCAACGGAGAACTTTTCTATAGATGAGGCTATGATTGCAAGAGTTGTTGCAAATTCAGCGTGGCGGTCGCGCTGGAGAATCTGGGTTGATATTGATGATGGTTCAAGGCCGAGCTTGCGGCAGACAGCGGCTTCGATATCGGGCGAAAGGTGCTGATAGGTGCCTACCGCTCCGGAGATTTTGCCTACAGAGATATTCCTGACGGCTTTTTCCATGCGTTCGAGGTTGCGAAGCATTTCCTGATGCCATAAGAGCAGTTTCAACCCAAAGGTGGTCGCTTCGGCATGAATGCCGTGGGTTCGTCCCATTTCAAGGGTGTACTTGAACTCAACGGCTCTTTTGGCCAGTACAGCTATAAGCTGCTTGATATCGGCAACAAGGATTAACCCGGCATCGCGCATCTGCATGGCAAGAGAGGTATCACCAACATCCGATGAGGTAAGCCCTTCGTGGATGTAACGGGAATCGGGCCCGACATAGCCTGCCACATTGGTCAGAAATGCAATGACATCATGTTTTGTTTCTTTCTCGATTTCAAGAATCTCCGCAACATTGAAGGTGGCTTTTTCCTTTATGGTTGCCAGCGCAGCCTCAGGCACAATGCCGGCTTCCATACGAGCTTCAACAGCGGCAATTTCAAGCTGCAGCCATCGTTGAAATTTTGCCTCTTCTGTCCAGATTGCTGAAATGTCTTTGGGTGAATAACGTGTTATCACAGGTAGGATTGGTTTAGTGTTTTGTCATGATGATACTCAATATAGCGAGCAGAGACTTTTAAACCCACCGATCGGCGAAAAGAGGGGTTATGGTGTTCCGGGATGTTCTGTTTCTTGTAAATGTTCCTGGTAAAGCTTTTTGATATACTCAAGGGCAGCATCTCTCTGGTAGGGAATAAGCCCGTCAATAACAGCGTTCTCCATTCTTTTTTTGATCATCCCTACCACTCTGCCCTCACCGAGGCCGAGCGTATCCATGATATCCTCTCCAGTGATGGGAGGACGCCATTTGGCAAGGAGGTCTTTTTCTCCGACTTCATTGATTTTCTTTTCAACATGGTTGAAGTTGCTCATTATCTGGAGCACTTTTCTCGGATTTTTGCTCGTAACATCTGCCCGGCAGAGGTTCATGAGATCCTGGAGATCTTCACCGGCATCAAACATGAGGCGCCGTATGGCAGAATCGGATATCTCCTCTTTTGACAGCGGTATTGGACGGTGGTGAAGGCGTACTATTTTCTGGACATAGCCAAGAGAATCAAGTGGCCAGCGCATGTATTTGAAGATTTTCTCCACGATTCTAATCCCGACCGCATCGTGGCCGTGAAATGTCCAGCCGGCACTCTTTGAAAAGCGTTTTGTTGCCGGTTTGCCGATATCGTGCAGGAGAGCGGCAATTCTCAACCAGATATTGTCCGTTTTAGCCGCCACATTGTCAATAACCTGGAAGGTGTGGAAGAGGGTGTCTTTATGCCCGAGTCCATCAAACTGCTCAATTCCAGCCATAGCAGCCACTTCAGGCATGATCTCCTTCAACACTCCGGTTTCATACAGGGTGATGAGCCCAGTGGAAGGGCGCGCCGAAAGCATGATTTTAAAAAACTCGTTACTGATTCTCTCCATAGAGACAATTCTGATTCTTTCACGCATGGCTTTCATTGCTTCAAGCACTTCAGGCAGGAGCCGGAACTCAAGCTGTGAAGCGAAGCGGGCAGCCCTCATCATGCGTAACGGGTCATCGGAAAAGGTCTGTTCAGCGTCCAGCGGGGTTCTGAGAATGCGGTTGTTAATGTCTTCGAGCCCGTGAAAGTGGTCAATGATCTGGTTACGACCCTCTTTGTTCAGCACAAGGGCAAGAGAATTAATAGTAAAATCCCTGCGTGAAAGATCGTCATCGAGGGTTCCTATGAGGGTAACCGGTTTTCTTGAGTCGGAGTTGTATGACTCTTTTCGTGCACCGACAAGTTCAACTTTGAACACTCCCTGTTTTTTGTCGGTCAGTTCCAGCTGGGCGGTGCGGAAACGTTCAAACAGAACAAAATTCCTGCCGTGAAGTTCGTCCCGCACTGTTTTTGCAAAAGGGACAGGATCACCGATGAGCATAATATCGATATCGGTACAGGGCCTCTGCATGACCATGTCGCGGACATAGCCACCGACAAGATAACAGCCAAGGCCTTTTTCATCAGCCAGGTCACCGATACGGTAGAGTATTTCAGGAATTGATTTTGACGAGCGTGTTGTCATGAGGTGTTCTCTATACGATATCAGATGCAGCTGCATTGGCTTCTATTTCGGCAGTGATTTTCCCTGCCACCATAATTGCCCTGCGTCCGTCAGCCGAACTTACAGCAACTGGAGTGTTGTTTTTGAGCGTGTTGATGAATTGTTCAAGTTCATCGCGCAACGCATTTATTTTAGGCACTTCTGGGTGGATATAGTCAAGTACCATACCCTGCATGGCATCCTGAATTTCGCCGAACTGTTCAAGGATTTTACGGGCAGCAAATGACTTAAGAGGGTTTTTAGAGGACGCATCCTCTTTTTTTACCAGTCTGAAAACTTCAGATTTACCTGTTGTCAGATCAAGTGATGCATAGCTTTTAGGGTTTGTGCCGAAAAAACGGAATTTACGGTGGCGGCTGCGGCTAAGGCGGCTTGCGGTCACATTTGCGGTCGCACCGTTTACAAAGTCTATCCTTGCTGTCGCCATGTCGAGCTCATTGGAGAATACCCTTACTCCCGATGCGGAAATATGCCTGATTTCGGATGGTACGAGCGATAAAACCAGATCAATGTCATGAATCATAAGGTCAAGCACAACGGAGACATCGGTAACGCGACGGGAAAAACCGCTCAATCGTTCAGCCTGAATATACATTGGCCGCCCTATATAGGGTTCAATTGCACGAATGGCCGGGTTAAAACGCTCGATATGGCCAACCTGAATCCGCACCTGATTTTCTGCCTCAAGGCGTATAAGTTCATCAGCCTCTTCTACTGTAGTTGTTATCGGCTTTTCAATAAAGAGGTGCAGGCCTTGCTTAAGCAATGCGCAGGCAATGTTGAAGTGGGAGCTTGTTGTTGTTGCAATAATGGTTGCATCACACTCTTTTGCCAAAAGTTCAAGAGAGGTGAAAGAGGGTACATTATATTTGTTCGACATCTCTTCGACCCGGCTGGTGTCGAGGTCGTATATGCCGGCACAAAGAATGTCAGGCTGGTCACGGGAGATTTCCGTGAGAAGCTTTGTATGAAACTCACCGAGTTTCCCGACTCCTATAACCCCGATTTTCATAGTGTTTGCGCCTTATCGTCAATAACGTTGATGTTGAAGCATGTTCAGCCATTACTGGCTTCAACTGAATGACCGAGAGCTTCAATCTTATACTTGAACAGGCTGAATGCGATTATTGCCCCTATGAGGGTTAGAATCCCGGCAAAAACATACGGTGCGTGAAAATTCATTCCGTAGAGTATGCTTCCGCTGAATGGCCCCATAATTCGGGCAAAAGAGTTGACAGATTGTGTCAGACCGAGAATCTGTCCCTGCTTCTCTTTATAGCTGTAAAGAGAGATCATGGACATGTTGATCGGGTTAACCAGACTGGTTCCGACGGCAAAAAAGAAGAGGATGACAAGCCCCAGTGAAAAAAGGGAAGTTGGCGGGGCGAATGGAACAAAAAAGATGCCGATAAAACTGAAAAGGTGACCCCAGAAGAAAAGCTTGTGCTCGCCCAGTTTTTTTATAAGTTTACCGATAAGCCCACCCTGAACAATGACTGTCCAGATGCCTACATAGGCAAAAATGTAGCCTATCTGCTGGTCGGTAGCCGAAAAATACTCTTTCCATAACAGGATGGATGCCACCTGCATGTTCACAATGGCAAAGGTATAGATATAGTTTGCAATCATCAGCAGCAAGAGAGGGCGGGAACTGTAGACCAGCTTCAGCCCTTCACCATACTCTTTCAGTTTTTCACCGAGAAAGATGGATGTCGAGCGGCGGGGTTCGCTCTCTGCGCTTCTTTTCTTCAAAAAGCCGAATTTTATTTTTTCGGCAAATTTGTTGGACTCGGGAAGCAAAAAGACGGCAAGAATAAAGTCGATAAAGATCAGAGAGGAGGAAACATATCCTACCATCTGAATGCCATAATTATGCTTGAGGATACCTCCGATAATCGGGCCGATGATAAAGCCGAGGCCAAATGCAGCCCCCATCATTCCCATGGCACCAGAGCGGCTTTTACTGTCTGTTACATCGGTGATGTATGCCTGAGCTGCAGCAATGTTAGCTGATCCGATACCGGATAGTCCACGCGCGAAAATAAGCAGCCCGATAGTGCTCGCCTGGGAAAAAACAAGATAGGATACTGCAGTGATAAAAATACTGATCAGCATCACCGGTCGTCGACCGATTTTGTCGCTCAACTTGCCCCAGAGAGGAGAAAAGATAAACTGCATGATGGAGAAAATCGCTGCAATCAGTCCGATCATGAACGGATTAGCCCCGAGATCCTTGGCATAGGTAGGAAGCAGCGGAAGCACGATGCCGAATCCGATCAAATCCAGTAAAACTGTAAGGAGTAAAATGACCAGTGGAGAGCGCTTCATGCATGCATATCGTTTTGTTCCGCTAAAGGCACAAAGATAAAAAAATTAACACCGATTCTGATAGAGAGTGTTCAAAAATTCAAGGGATTGGTTTCCCTTGTGCATGGATAGTTCTGTATAACTGTTCAATTCCCTCGAGGACTCTCGGTCCGGGCCGCAGGAAAAGACTGTTGTCGAATCTGTCATATACCCGTCCATGTTTAACTGCAGCAATATTCTCCCAGCCGGGACGGCTCTTTACCTCGTCGGCCGCTGACGATTTTTTTTCCATATACATACAGGCAATCACGTCAGGGTTTTTCTGGATAACCCACTCCTGTGAGATCTCGAAATATTCCTTTTTCACCGCGTCGCCGATATTCCGGCCACCCGCATAAGCAATAAGCGCAGAGGTATAACTCCCTTGTCCTCCCGTCCAGAACGGATCATTCCATATTTCAAGATAGAGCGAGTTTTTATTGCGCTCTGTTTCAGCCTTCTTTTTGAATTGAGCAAGACCGGTAGTGATCGACATAGCAAGGCTGTCGGCCTCTCTTGTGTGTCCGGTAAGCTTGCCGAGTTTTCTCAGTACCACAGGGATATCGTCCGGGGCCTTGCAGGAAAAGGTCTCTCTTCGCATCCCAAGTGCGGTTATTTTTTTACCGGTCTCTTTATCGGCCAGATCAACATCAATAACCAGATCAGGGTGTATGGAGGCAAGCAGTTCAAGCGATGGCCGTCCGAATGCTCCAATAACCGGTATTTTCGCCGCTGCAGCCGGCCAGTCGCACGCATTTGTTCTGCCGACAAGCTGGTCGCCTGCCCCAATGGCAAAAAGCATCTCTGTAAGGCTGGGTGCAAGGCTTATAATGCGGAGTTTGCCTGTCGGATGATCGTTACTATTGTTCTGTAGACGGCTGCATCCCGACTCCATGAAGAGCAGCAGAGTGAAGAAAAAAAGCAGGAAATGGTTACTGCGGAAGGTGTTGCGCATAGTACTGAAGTATCTGTAGGTGATTAAAGGCAAGTGGCAGCTTAAGTGCCTCATGAAGGGGGAACCATGAAATCTGCTCAACCTCATCCGGCATCAGCCGTAAAGTTCCATGCCCGATCCCGTAGAAACAGACTGCGACAGCATGAAAGCCGTATTCAGGAAAGATTTCGTCACAGTAAGTAAGAAACAGCGGGTCGATGAACTCAAGGCCGGTCTCCTCGGCTACTTCCCTCTCAACAGCGGCAAGTGCTGTTTCTGCTGCATCAATATGCCCTCCAGGCAGGCACCAGCATCCTTTAAAGGGATTGACACTCCTGCGGGTAAGGAGCACCGTTGAACGGCTTGACCTATCCGGAGCGATGACAGCCGCAACAGTTGCTTTTGTAATTCCACTTCTATCCATCAGGGAAAATGCCAAAAAAAGATGATTTCTGAAGGAAGTAAAACATAATAAGCGCTTCACAGAAATTGAGTCCGTAATAAAACATGCCATACCCAAAACGGATGATTCCATTATTTCGCCGTAGGGGCGACCCTTGTGGTCGCCCTCCGTTGTAGTGGTCAAACGAAATATTTTATCAATCTGGCCATGTTCATCACCGAAAGTGAATGCAAAAGCAAAGGAGCAGAACGACATGTATAGAAAAAGGCCATTTTCTTTTCATATGTAACCAGCCATGCCCTATAGCATACCCTCTTGCTTCAATCAACATAGCGATAGGCTTTCATGCTTCAGAGTTCTCTGGGGCCAGCCACACAGCCTTTTAAACTAAGGCTCTGCCCATTTTACGATGTCGCGCCAGAAATAGAGATCAGGAGGTAGACCATGCTGGGTTATACAATTCCACAAACAAATCTGCAAATTGTATAACTGCCGTGAGCCGTTGTGCTGGGTGCGAAGGAGCGAGTGACGAGGAAAGAAATAGGAGAGAGGGTTGTCCGCATATTACGCGAGTAGAAACCACCAGGCCAAAAAGTGCAATATTGAGAATGTCAGCCTCACTGGCGTAGGTAATGGCGACTTGCGCGGGAGTGATTTCCGGCGGTATGAGATGCTCACGGATTGCATCGGTGTGGATGCGGTAGTTCAACTTTGAAAGGGTACGATTCAGGTTCCAGGAGAGGGAAAGGCGACGGTTTTCGTCATCCTTGAGACGCTGAAACTCCTTGATGAGGTAGAGTTTGAATTCAACTGATATCCATGAAGCGAACTCAAAGGCAATATCCTTATGAGCGTAAGTGCCGCCATAACGCCCGGCCCGCGAAACAATACCGATAGCCTGACTCTTTTCAATCCATTGTTTTGGTGTGAGCGTAAAGCTGTTCAGACCAGCCATGATTTTAATCCCGTCGAATTCGACGGGATTAAAATCACTGTTATTGAGTCGTTCCCAGACACCAAGAAACTCGATGGTGTTGCGGTTACGAAGCCAGTTCCGTATTACATCGTCTGCATGATCTGGATTCTTGTATTTGGCAATGTCCGTAAGGCTGAGATAGTCATCGTTTCCACTACTGACGATGCTGACCGTTGTTCCCTGAACATCCACCGTAGATTTCTTTGATTTGCTCACAGGTTTGCTCTCATCTTTTTGTAAATGGTCGTCCGGTTTTGTGTCTGCGAAGATTCACACAAGATAATCATTGAGGTGAGAAATGAACCCACGAGTATCAGCCAGATAAAATAAATCGCCGCTATTTACCCGCCATACTTTTATCATGGTATCGTATATTTTGAGCTGCTACCCTGCACTTAAACGCTTGCAGCAGGATGATTGGGGGATAGGTGACGTTATTCATAACGTACACTTTCTTCAAACAGCTCTGCGTCAAACACCATCTTTCTAATCTCAAAGACAAATGGGGTGGACTGATAAACTCCTTTTTTTGGTTATACTTATAAAATATCACTTATCGATGCTAATCTGCTGTGTATAGTTGCGTTAGAGGAATAAAACAATGCATCTGAAATAAAAAAAACAAGACCATTATCAGTTATAGAGCTGGTATTTTTCGAAGGGCATACCGTAAGCCCACGGTTTTTCAGCAAAAGCTAAACGCGGTTAATTTTATTGTGAACTGCCTGGGAGCAAACATATGCCTCATGAAGCCTTTCAGATCGCCATCCAAAAGTTACTTGATTTCTATCAAAATCACAGAACCTCTTTTCTGCTGAATGAAGTAAAATGGATTTCAATTTTTTCAATCAGGCCTATGTGACCTGTCTGCTGTTCAAAGGAACAAGCAAGGTGCATGTCTCCTGAGGATCTCGGGAACAAAAGTTTGCGCCGCAACCCCCTGATTGCCGATTTGCTGCATCGCATCGCTTTTATTGAGAAAGCTGGAACTGGTATCCGAAGGATGCTTGACGGGGCAAGGGAGCTTGGATATCCAGAACCTACGTTTGCTGCAAATAACAATTACTGGACATTATCAGGCGGAACTTATTATGTCCGTCACCATATTACCAATAGACATTTTTTTATGAGAAAATTTGTTTTTTTGATACATGGAACATAACCTTACGCATGTTCAGCAACTGCCTGTTTCCATTGATGCGGCATGGGCTTTTTTTTCCTCTCCCGGTAATCTCGCACTAATCACCCCTCCTGAAATGATGGTTTCCATAACCAGCGGGATAGGGGAAGAGAGCATTTATCCGGGAATGGTTATTACCTATACTTTGTATCCGTTCATGATGATTCCTGTACGGTGGGAAACCGAAATTGTCAGTGTCAATAAACCATTTTTTTTTGAAGACAGGCAGAACTCTGGACCTTACGAATTCTGGCATCACCAGCATATCTTTAAAGAGATTCCCGGAGGTGTTGAAATGACGGACCTCTTGAAGTACTCATTGCCGATGGGTATTATTGGAGAGATTGTCAATACATTGATTGTAAGCATGAGGCTTGAAGAGGTTTTCAACTATCGAAAAAAGAGGATAGAAGAGCTGTTTGGGAATATTTGACAGCATTAACCAAAGCCAAATAGGCAAGTAATGCAAAAGACAGGGCTCTTTTCCATGGCCGATATCGCTGTTTTTTTTACCGGCGGTCTGGCACTCTTTCTGTACGGCATAAGAATCATGAGCAGTGGTCTGAAAAAGGCCTCCGGTGAGCGAATTCGTCAATTTATAGCAAAGATAACCGGCAACCGCTTCTATGGTTTGCTTGCCGGGGCATTTGCCACTCTGATTGTTCAAAGCAGCAGCACAATTATTGCTACGCTTGTGGGACTGGTGCAGTCCCGCCTTATGAGCTACAGTCAGGCTCTGGCTGTGGTTTTAGGAGCTGAAATTGGAACAACAGCAATGGCGCAGCTCTTCGCTTTCAGTCTGCAGGATTACGCCCTGATCTTTTTTGCAGCGGGTTTTGCTTTGAGTTTGGCGGGGAAATCTGAATCTCTCCGTTTTACCGGAGAAGCCCTTTCGGGGTTCGGTCTCCTTTTTTTCGGTCTCAAGCTTATGGCGGAAGCGATGACGCCATTACAGCAGCAACCGGCGTTTATCTCGCTTCTCCACTATATCGAGCATCCTTTGCTCGCTGTTGCCACAGGTATCGCTGTAACGGCCCTTATGCACAGCAGCTCGGCGTTTATAGGCATTATCATAACGCTCGCCCTCCAGGGTTCAATGAGCCTTGAAACCGGGATTGCCTTACTCCTTGGCGCTAATATAGGCACCTGCATTACAGGAGTGTTCGCAAGTGCAGGGATGCAGCGTGCAGCCAAACGGGTAGCGCTGGCTCAGGTATTGTTCAATGTGAGCGGAGTGCTCATTTTTCTGCCATTCATTCCGCAATTTTCTGAGCTTATCCGGCTCATTTCATTTTCTGCAGATAATTCCAGCCACGAAAGTCTTGCGCTTACAGTGCCGAGGCAGATAGCCAATGCCCATACCTTCTTTAATCTTTTTATGGCCCTTTTTTTTCTGCCATTTCTGCCACTCTTTGATAAACTGCTTTGCCGGATTATTCCTGATGACCCTGAAGAAGAAAGACTGATTCCCGCGGTGAAGTATCTGAAGGATTCGGCGTTGTCAACCCCGGTGCTTGCGCTCAGTTATGCAAAGGCTGAAGTTGCAAGAATGGGAACTATTGCCGGTAAAATGGTTCGCGCATCACTTCATCCCTTTATTAATGGAGAAGCCGGTCATGATGTTGTGTTTCAACATCTGTCCGTCATCAAGGGCTTGAAGATGAGAGAGGAAAAGCTTGATTTTCTTGAACATCGGCTTTCGGATTACCTTATTAAAATAAGTCTCAGCGAGCTTAATGAACAGGAATCAAGAGAGGTGTTTGCTCTCATGAATATTGTCAAAGATCTCGAATCGATGGGGGACGAGCTCAATACACTCAGGAAAAAGCATGTTGAAAAAAAACGGGCGCTGAAAAGTGATTTGAGCGAAGAAGGAAAATCCGAACTGACTGAGATCCATAACCTGGTTTGCATGGAAATCGAAAAGCTCGCTCTGGTTCTGCAGCATATGGATCCGCAAAAAGTCAGAAATATTATCGATGATGAACGGTTTAAACAACTTGTTCAAAAGGCAGAAACAGCCCATTTGAAAAGAGTGTTTTCTGTGCCGGAAGCAGAGATAACACATGATATCCATATGGAGCTGATCAATATATTAGAACAGGTGCACCATTATTGCAAAAGCATTGCCCGCACTATTCCAGGTGAAGCAATGCCTGTTGAGTAACCGCTTGTTTCTTTTAATAGAATTTGTTATTTATCGCTCCTTAATTGTTCTTTTGTTGTAGCTGGTGCCGGCTTAAAAGCCGGAGAATAGGGAATTACGTGAGAATCGTAAACTGTACCCGCAACTGTACAACGGTAACCGCAAAGCTTAAGCATGGCCACATGCAGATGTTTTTGCCGGTTGTTTCAGGTCACTGCAATGTTTTCCTCCAGGGAAAACGGCGGGAAGGCCGGGAACAGACGTAAGCCGTTATAGTCAGGAGACCTGCCAGTTATTTTTGCATTACAAGATCGGACTACGGGATATAGTCGGGGCAAAGCTGTACTTCTTTTGCATTGCTTTCCGCTTGATCTTTTTGCAAGGTATTCTTTTTGGATTATTCAGAACCAATGAGCTTCTCGTCTTCGCTCAGCGCATTCTGTTGTGCCCAAAACAGCCCTTTGTGAAAAATCATCAAGCAATGTTTCATGCCGTTACATGCCGCCTTTCGCTAACCCCTGTCAGTTTATGTTTTTCTAAAACTGTTAACAGGTAAAATCAAAAATGAACAAAAAAGTATTTTTTGTTGTCATGGCAGGTTTGCTATGCAGCAAAGGAGTTTTCGGTGCAGAGCAGCAGAGAAGCTATGCCGGGGATGAGATGATTGTTACGGCCACAAAAACTCTCAATTCTATAAGCGATACCGGCGGCTCATCCGTCACGGTCATTACTTCCGAGGAGATTAAGAATTCAGGGAAACAGAGTGTCGAAGAGGTTATTAAGGGAACTGTCGGTATTGATGTGGCAAGCAATGGCGGACCAGGCACCCTTGCAAGTGTTTTTTTAAGAGGGGCAGATGCAAAAAACACCCTTGTTCTTATTGACGGGGTTCCTGCCAACGATCCGGCTGACGCAAATCGTGCTCCGAATTTTGCCAATCTCACTGTTGACAATATTGACCGAATAGAAATTGTGCGTGGTACGGTCAGTTTTCTTTATGGCTCCAATGCATCCGCAGGTGTCGTCAATATTATTACCAAAAAGGGAAGCTCAAAGCCTGAGTCTTTCGCCGGTATGGAGGGGGGGGCCTATGGGACATATAAGGCCTATGCAGGAACAAACGGTCAGCAGGGTATTGTGAACTATTCAGTCGGGGTTTCAAAGTTCAAAACAGATGGCTTTTCAGCAGTTGATCAAAACAACCGGTGGATAAATCCAACAGGAAAGCTTTTTGAAAAAGATGGGTATGAAAATACTACACTGTCGGGAAACGTAGGCCTGAGGTTGAACGAACATACCACTCTTGAAACCGTTCTCAGATATACAAAAGCTGATCTGGCGTACGATTACAGCGGATCCGATACAGCAGGCCTCAATCAGGATTCAAGCCAGTTGAGTGGTCGTATGGCGCTGAAAATGAACTATAAGCCTCTTGTGTCAACCCTATACTATAATGTTTATGATCAGGATCGTACCTATCTCTTGAGTAATGTGGCGTCAAGCAAGTTTAATGGACACCGCTATGAAATAGGCTGGCAGGGGGATATTGCGGTAGAAGAAAACAATACGGTGTCGGTCGGGTTGAATTACCAGCATGAGAGCATGGTCAACCAGAATTTCGGTGCTTATGCGTCTTTGCTCGACACGGGAGTTGGTTCGAACAGTGTCTTTTTGCAGGATCAGTGGCGTCTTGGCGAACTGAATGTCGTTGGCGGTATTCGGTATGAGGATAACGAAAAGTTCGGGAGTAAAACAACCTGCAGGGTTGCGCCATCCTACACTATCAATGATACTGTTCTGAAGTTCAGTTATGGTACCGGCTTCAGGGCTCCCTCTCTCTACGAGCTTTTTTCGCCTTATGGAAACACACAACTTACTGCTGAAACGACGTCCGCCTGGGATACGGGTTTCGAGCAGAAGGTCTCAGAACGGCTGAAGTTCGGGGCAACCTATTTCTGTATGGACTTTGATAATCGTATTGATTTTAATCTTTCAACCTACACCTATGCACAGGTTGCAGGTGTGACAAAAACCCTCGGTGTCGAGAGTTTTGTTGAGTGGAAACCGGTTGATCCGCTTCTTCTTACCTGTAATTATACCTATACGTCCACTGCTGATCCGCTTGGGAGTGAGCTTTTGAGACGTCCTAAAAACAAGGTTGGTATAACAGGAACCAGCAAGTTATCCTCAAAACTAAAGGTCAGCAGCAACATGCAGTGGGTTGGAACACGTGCAGATTATGGTGTTGAAGGGAAAAGTACTGGCCAGCTTCCAAGCTATTTTCTTCTGAACATGACAGCTTCGTATAAGGTGAGCGACACGGTTGAACTTTATGGTCGGATCGACAATCTCTTTGACGTTTATTATGAAGAGGCCTGGGGTTATGCCACTCCCGGCAGGTCAGCCTATGCGGGTATAAAGGTTATTTTGTAATGGTAATGCCACAAAAAAAATTCAGATCCCTCGCAGTATTAGGGACTGGTTCGGATGTCGGTAAAAGCATTGTTGCGACTGCTCTGTGCCGGATTTTCAGCAATGCCGGCATCGATGTCGCTCCCTATAAGGCGCAGAATATGTCGAATAATTCAGGTGTTACGCCCGACGGGTATGAAATCGGCCGGGCGCAGATTGTCCAGGCCGAGGCTGCCCGGGTTGTCCCCACGGCTGACATGAATCCTGTGCTTCTCAAGCCGAATTCCGATACCGGAGCGCAGGTGGTGCTGCAGGGAAAGGTCTGCACTACAGAGACGGCAAAGGGGTACTTCAGGGATACCGCCATATGGGCTCAAGCTGCAATGGAGAGTCTGGAGCGCTTGATGATCAAGCATGAACTTGTGGTTATTGAGGGGGCCGGATCCTGCGCTGAGATGAATCTTTATGAGAGGGATTTTGTGAACTTCAGAACGGCGAGAGCGGCCGGTGCGGCAGTGGTTCTTGTTGCCGACATTGACAGGGGAGGGGTTTTTGCGCAGGTTGCCGGAACTCTTGCCATTATTCCGCCGGAAGACAGAGAGCTCGTCAAAGGAGTTATCATCAATCGTTTCCGGGGTGATATCGAGCTGTTTCAAGATGGCGTTACCATGCTTGAGTCGATGACCGGTGTTCCTGTTCTTGGAGTTATTCCCTATTTCCGGGGGTTCCAGATTGATGCTGAGGACGCGGTGCCTCTTTCGGCAAAGGTTGACCCAACAGGCGAGCCTGAAGCAGGGAAAATAGGAGTTGCGGTCATCTATTTCCCTCATATATCCAATTTTACCGATCTCTCTCCTCTTGAGCATGATTCTGCCGTTGCGCTGCACTATCTCCATTATCCCCGATCTTTGAAAGGCTACAAGGCACTTATTCTTCCCGGATCGAAAAATGTGCGGGGTGATCTCGACTGGCTCTTTTCTCTTGGCTGGGAACCGGAAATCCGCGCATTCAGGGAAGAGGGAGGCATTATTATGGGCATTTGCGGCGGTTATCAGATGCTGGGGATGAGTATTGCTGATCCTCACGGTGTTGAAGGAGCAGCCGGTGTAAGCCATGCGCTTGGTCTTCTGGACGTTGAGACGGTGCTCGAACAGGAAAAATGCCTTGCAAATGCCCGTGGTCTCATTTTGGGTGAAACCTGCGAGGCTTTCGGATATGAAATACACATGGGTCGCAGTATTGTTTCGAGCTCATGCAGGCCATTCATGAGGGTAACCGCCCGAAATAACAAGCCGGAAGATGATGTTGACGGGGCTGTAAGTGCAGACGGAAAAGTTTCGGGAACATATTTTCATGGTATATTCGACGAACCTTCCGTTAAGCAATGGTTTCTCTCTTGTGTTGATCCGTCGTACCGTGCGAAAAAAGATGAAAAAGGATCGCAGGAGAGCTACGAGCTTCTTGCAGCACATTTTTCGGAGCACCTTGATCTTGATAAGGTTTATGACATAATTGATCAACAATCTCTTCCATGATGAGCTTCTTGTTTATCTTGGGACTCAAGGAATTCATGTACGCGATTGCCGGAATTTTCCCGGCCTTGAAGTTGATTATTTCCGGTTTGCAGTCAGAACGCCTTTCGAGAACAACCGTTTTCTTGATGCAATGCATGAGGCAACAGATTCACTAATATAGAGCTGAGTCGTTATGGCATTTATGGACGAGTTTATTCTCCCCCTGGCATTTGCCCTTGATCTCAGCCTGGGTGATCCTCGCGGGATGTTTCATCCTGTCAAAGGGATTGGGTGGCTTGCCCAGAGAACCGAAACATGGCTGCGAAGCAGCACTCTGTCGCTTCGTCTGGCTGGTGTAGTGGCGGTTATTGTTGTTGTCGGAGGTTCTGCATTCTCAGCCTGGCTCCTTATCACTCTCTTAAGCCAGGTGCATCGGGTGGCAGGCCTCGCCCTGAGCATCTACCTGCTCTACAGCTCTATTGCTCTCAGGGACCTTGGCGACCATGCGACAGCCGTTCAGGCCGCACTTGAAGCAGGTGACAGAGAGTTGGCCCGCGAAAAGGTATCCCTCATGGTCGGGCGCGATACGGCATCTCTCGACGAAGGAGGCATAGCTCTTGCAGCCACAGAAAGTGTGGCCGAAAACACCGTCGACGGTGTGACTGCGCCCTTGTTCTATGCGCTCTTGTTCGGTCCGGTTGGCGCAATAGCGTATAAAGCCATCAACACGCTCGATTCCATGTTCGGATATAAAAATGACC
Source organism: uncultured Chlorobiaceae bacterium (assembly GCA_903895195.1). GTDB lineage: Bacteria > Bacteroidota > Chlorobiia > Chlorobiales > Chlorobiaceae > Chlorobium. The sequence goes on along the minus strand of CAITSZ010000034.1, from coordinate 15,259 downwards.
GTTATCTGGAGTTCGGATGGGCCGCAGCAAGGCTGGATGATATTGCCAACTATCTACCCGCACGATTGACCGTGTTGACTATAGCGGCAGCGGCGGCTATCGGCAAGCTCAAGTTTTTTGATACGTTCAAGGCGGTTTTCCGGGGAGCGAGGCTTCACGCAAGTCCCAACTCGGGCTACCCTGAATCAGCTTTTGCCGGCGCCCTCGGCGTGACACTGGGCGGGGAACGAAGTTATGGCGGAGTTGTCTATCAGGCACCGCTCCTCGGCGTAAAGCCGGGCGAGTGCACGCCGCTTGTCATCCGCCAGAGCATAGCGCTGATGTGGATGACTGCCGTGCTCTTTCTCGGTGCAGGTATGGGGATCAGGCATTTTTTTTAATAAACCAGAAACAGGGCAATCGGAAATAGGGCAACCACAAGGGTTGCCCCTACGGGGATGGGAAACAAAATGGTGATGTATTCAATTCAACAAACCAATGCCGTACAATCCAAATAAATATCAACAACGGTCCGTAGGGGCGACCCTTGTGGTCGCCCAAAACCATGACAATAAACCGGAAACAGGTCAACCACGATTGCCCGTACGGGGATTGCAAAACAACGATTGGGGATATGTTTGACGCATTCAAATGAATAACCCGAATAGGAATAAATCAATGTTCTACAATCCAAATAAATATCAACAACGGCCCGTAGGGGCGACCCTTGTGGTCGCCCAAAACCATGACAATAAACCGGAAACAGGTCAACCACAAGGGATTGCCCGTACGGGGATTGCAAAACAACGATTGGGGATATGTTTGACGCATTCAAATCAATAAACCAATGCCATACAACCCAAATACATATCATCGACGGTCAACACGATTGAAGGAATACGATTATTCGCAGGCAGGTGCATATTTTGTGACAATATGTTGTCAGGACAGGGCATCTATGTTTGGGAATATTGCGGATGGCGAAATGATATTGAATGATGCCGGACAAATGATAGAAACCCAATGGCATGAATTAACCAATAGATTTACGAACATTGAATTGCACGAATTTATTGTAATGCCCAATCATTTTCACGGAATATTGCAAATCATCCCCGTAGGGGCGACCCTTGTGGTCGCCCAAAACAAAATGATGGGCAACGATGAAAATGAATCGGAAACAGGGCAACCACATATAGGGCAACCACAAGGGATTGCCCCTACGGGGATGGGAAACAAAATCGGGATTTATTCAAATCAACAAACCAATGCCGTGCAATCCAACCAAATGTTATCGACGGGGATCGCAGACAAAACGGTTGGGGATATGTTGGATGCATTCAAATCAATAACTACTGTTGCATATATTCGCGGGATTAAAAATTTTGGCTGGCAACCATTCAACGCGAAATTGTGGCAGCGCAATTATCATGAACATATCATTCGTGATGAACAATCGTATCAAACCATTGCCTCATATATTGTGAACAATCCTGCAACATGGAATGATGATATTTTTTGCAATCTAATAACACCATGATCGTTTTTTAACTCATATATCATGAAAAAACGAAGGATTCTGCTTTTTACAGGAAACGGGAAAGGAAAAAGTACTGCGGCATTCGGAATGCTGGCAAGAGCTCTGGGGCATGGTATGCGTGCCCGTGTGATACAGTTTGTCAAATCTGATGATGCTGTGGGTGAACAGAAGTTTTTCAGCCACCTCCCCGGGGTAGAGTGGGAGCAGTTCGGCAAGGGGTTTCTTCCGAGGGATCCTGACAGTCCGGTTATGGAGCAGCACAGAATCGCAGCCCGAAAAGGACTGGACGCCTCGATAGCAGCTCTTTTTTCACCGGATTACGACTTTGTGCTTCTCGATGAACTCTGTTTTGCGCTGAGTCAGAACCTTATTCCCCTCGAGCCTCTTCTTGAAGCTCTTCGTTCAAGCGAGGATGGCAAGATTGTAGTGGTGACCGGCAGGAATGCTCCTGAGGTGCTTATTGCCGCTGCCGATACCGTTACTGAGATGACAATGATCAAACATGGCTTTGAACAGGGGATTGCGGCAATGAAGGGCGTTGAAAACTGATGGGTATGAACGATTCCGGAATATGCCGTGATAACAGCTTTACCGGCCGAAGCCGAATAAGAGCAGGGCTCAGGATTGTTCTGTTTTTTGCAGCGGTCTTGTTACTCCTCGCTCTCTCGATGCTTCTCGGCCCTTCCGGTATAGGTATTCCCGATCTGCAATCACCATCCGGCAGTGCGATTGTTTCACTCCGTTTCAGCCGTCTCCTGATGGGTATGATGACCGGTGCCGCCCTGTCAGCATCCGGTGTGGTTTTTCAGGCTCTCCTGCGTAATCCTCTTGCTGAGCCCTATGTTCTCGGTGTAAGCGGCGGGGCCGGTCTCGGTGCAACACTCAGCATTCTTGGTGGGTCTGGACTCTTTGTGACACTCGGGCTTCCTGTTGTGGCGTTTATTGCAGCAGTCCTGACGCTGATGCTGGTCTACGGAATTGCAAGCCAGGGTTCAAGCGGTCATCCTTCAGTCTACAGTCTTATTCTCAGCGGTGTTATCGTGAGCTCTATATGTTCGAGCGTTATCATGTTTCTTGTCTCAACGGCAAGCGTTGAAGGGATGCACAATGTTATCTGGTGGATGCTTGGCAGCCTGCAGCCGGTCTCTTCCGGTCAGCAGCTGTTATCAGCGGCCCTGATTCTTGGGGGACTTGGTGGAATCTGGCTGCTTTCCCCGCGTCTCAACGCCCTTGCGCTTGGTCGCGAGATGGCTCATTATCAGGGACTGCATGCCGATCGTGTGCTCGTTGCCGGCTTGCTGTTTGCTACACTGCTTGCGGCAACAGCTGTCTCTCTTTCCGGCATGATCGGGTTTGTAGGTCTGATTGTTCCCCATGTCATGCGTGCATTTTTCGGCCCTGATAACCGAAAGCTTGTGCCTCTGGCAGCTCTTGGCGGAGGGACATTTCTTGTCGTATGCGATGCTCTGGCTCGCACCATTCTGGCCCCGATAGAGATCCCGGTCGGTGTTGTAACCGCTCTTGCAGGGGGGCCTTTTTTTCTCATTATTCTGCAGCGGAGAATGAAACAGGCCTGGATTGCATAGTATGGAACAAGCTGCTTTGACCTTCCGTGAGGTTTCCGCCGGATATAAACACCGTAAGGTGCTGGATAATGTTTCATTCAGCGTCATGGAGGGGGAGTTTGTATCTCTTATCGGCCCGAACGGCTGTGGAAAAAGTACGTTACTTAAAACTGCCGCGGCGCTTCTGAAACCTTTGTCAGGAGTTGTTGAGCTGTTTGGTCAGGATGTGCACCGCATAAAACCCGCAGTTCGTGCCTCATTGCTTGGCGTTGTTCCCCAGAAAATTGAGTCACCCATGGCCTTTACGGTCCTCCAGATTGTCATGAATGGCAGGATCAGCTCGATGGGACGATGGGGTGCCTTATCATCCAGTGATCATGACCTTGTCGAACGATCGATGATCTACACCGATGTTTTTGGTCTCCGGGATCGCTATTTCACGGAACTGAGCGGCGGAGAGCAGCAGCGCGTTGCCCTTGCAATGGTTCTTGCCCAGGATCCTAAAATCATCATGCTCGATGAGTCAATATCTCACCTTGATATCAACCACCGTCAGGAGGTGCTGCAGATTCTTATGAATCTGAATCGTGAAAAGCAGATGACCATCCTTCTGGTGAGCCATGACCTTTCGCTATCTGCAAGCATTTCCGACCGCTTTCTGCTTATGGACTCAGGCCGGCTTATAAAGGCCGGTATACCTGCTGCAGTTTTGATGCCAGACTTGCTCAGCTCAGTCTACAATTGTGATCTTCGTGTTCAGCAGGATCCTTATACCGGCAACCTGCAGGTATCGGGAGCAGTTGACAGTTTGAACCGGCGTAAAAAGCTGAACAGGAGTGTTCATGTTATTGCCGGCGGCGGAAGCGGCATTGAGCTTTATCGAAGGCTGCTAATCGAGGGCTACGAGGTCACAACAGGGGTGCTCAACCGTCTTGATTCCGATGCGGAAGCAGCAAGGGCTCTTAATATTGAGGTTGTGCTTGAACAGCCTTTTTCACCGGTTGGTAATGAAGCGATAGCCGAAGCGCTGAAAATGATCGATAAAGCTGATAATGTTATACTCAGTCAGGTGCCGATAGGCTCAGGCAACCTTGTGAATCTTCAGCTGGCCAGTGAAGCCCTGAAAAGAGGCAAAACCGTTCTGCTCGCCAAAGGTATAGCTGATCGTGATTATACCGAAGGCAAAGCTGCCCTTCAATTGGTAAACGGATTACTGACGGATGGAGCCATCGGCTGGCAATCCATACAGGAACTTATGCTTCAACTCCAGCAACACTCTCACAGCGGACAGTAATGACTTGTAAACAGCGTTTTCCCTTTCGTTTCGGAACCACCTCCTATATTATTCCAGCTGATATTATACCCAATGTTGAATTCCTTAAAGATAAGGTTGACGATATTGAGCTGGTCCTGTTTGAGTCGGATGAGTTCAGCAATCTTCCTTCTTCCGCTGATATGCAGAAGCTTGCGGATATTGCGAGTGAATTCTCTCTGACCTATTCGGTACATCTGCCGCTCGATGTTTATCTGGGCCATGTTGACAGAGCGGAACGGGAGCGCTCGGTCAGGAAGTGCCTGAAGATTATAGAGCTGACTCGCAATATCCCGAAATCAGCATATGTCATGCATTTCGAGGCAGGGCCTGGTATTGATATCAATGGATTCAACTCTGAAGAGAAGAGCAACTTTCTTCATGCGCTGCGCGATTCAATATTGATGCTTTTAGCCGGAACTGACGAAGCCGCATCGTTGTTTTGTGTTGAAAATCTGAACTATCCGTTTGAGCTTGTATGGCCTGTGGTCGAAGAGTCGGGTCTCTCCGTCACGCTTGATGTCGGTCATCTTGAGTATTACGGGTTTCCGACCGGCCTCTATCTGGAGCGATATCTCCACAAAGCAAAAGTGCTTCATATGCACGGGACTCTCGATGGAAAGGATCATCACTCTCTCCAGTCAATGAAGCCTGAAGCGCTGGATATGGTGATGAAGGCAATGACGGAAGAGAATGAGGCATCGAGGGTTATGACCCTGGAAATCTTTTCACAAAACGATTTTGACTCTTCCTGCAATACTATGCAGCGATTTCTCTGCTGAAAACTTCATGTCGGCCATAAAGACTGTGGCGTGCAGGTCAGGATTTCTGGCGTTTATTCAGGTATACTGCGAGGGTGATTCACCCAAGAAAGAGGTGCCAGCCTAAAATTATCAATATATAGTGAGGAACAGACTCAAGAACATTAAACGGCATTTCAGGACTTTAGGGGGGTGGGTGTTGTTATACTGTATTTATCCATGGTCGTGGTTTATGCATTGTCATGTTTCCTGTGATTAATTGATTAAGGGAGGTGTGCTATGAAAATAAGTCAAAGATGGAAAGGTTGCAGATATGTTCTCCTGCATTTTCTTCTCTTTTTTACATGGACAGGTTTTTTTTCCATTGCAGATGCAGCAGACTGGCGTACCCTTGTGCAGCCCATTGGAACTCAAAATGACCCGTATCTCCTGGATCCTGCGGTTTTGAACGCACTCTACAGCGCAGGTAAAGGCCCTTGGGATACAGCTACAAGTGTGACCAATATCAAAACAACAACTCCCCAGTTTTTTGTTCGATTTTATAACCCGACGGCAGCGCAGAATTCTTCAAGGCAGGAGGGCAGCTGGGTTATGAGGTCAAGCACTGTTCGAGGGATGAACGCGCAGCAGATCCGTGACCTGTTCGCCCTTCCAAATACCCCGACCATGATGACTCTTGGACTGACCACCACTGGAGCATCGTTGTATACCGGAATAGCAGGTCCGATTGAAGGATGGGGAGCGGGAGGGGGACAGCAATCACAATCCTACAGCGGTCCATACACAACGTTTTTCAATGCTCAGCCGGTCAGTAATGGTGTGTTGTTGTACCAAAGCATGGCAGGCACACCAAACCTCTATACAGTCGGCGCATACCTTGTGGCTCACACTCCGGAAGCCTGGTCCGATATGGAGTCGATATACAACTCTCTTGATGTTCTCTATAACCCTGCAAGTTCTGAGCTGTTTAACAGTGCTCTGAAGAGTATCAGCCCGGCTTGTTTTGATAACCTCGCAGAGTCCGGTGTCCGGGCAGTGCTTATGCAAAATCAGGCCATTGACGGCAGGATTGACCAGCTTGTTTTTCATGAATCCCTTCCGGGGTTCTGGTCTAAAGCATTCCGTAGCTATCAGCACTATTCTGAAGAGGGTTTTGACGGTGATGTCGATGGTGTAATTATCGGGGCAGATACAAAAACTTCCACAAATGCATTTTCAGGCATATCTCTTGGTTGGCTTAAGGGAGCTGTTACCTGGAGTGACAATGGCGGAAGAGCTGCTGCTGATTATTATCGTATTGCGGCCTATTCGGCTCTGATGTTAGATGATGCTTTTCTGCAGGTCGCAGTCAGTGGAGGTAGTGCCGATGGCAACAGTGTCCGGAATATTCATATCGGGACCTTCTATCAGCCCTCCCAGTATAGTTCCTCAACCTCACCTCTTGCTGCTCTTTCCAGAACTGCAAATGCCAGTTATAAGGGATGGAATGCCGATTGCAGCCTGCGTGGCGGCGCTTTAATGCATGCAGGTCTGTTGAGGCTGATTCCCAGTGCCTCGATGGGATATCTTTACCAGTCAAGAGGCGGGTTTAGAGAAACCGGTGCCGGAAGTCTTGATTTCAACGTTTCGGATGCTCAAAGTCAAGCATTTCATACACAGGCAGTACTGAGGCTTGAGAGGGTAGTTGTGTTGAAAGATCAACAAAAAATTACGCCCGGCATCTCGATAGGATGGGCTTATGAAAAGAGAATTGATCGGCAGGCAGTTACAGCCTCTATGAACGGTTGGAGTGATTCATTTTCAACCTACTCCTCTCAACCTGTCCAGCATGTATTGACTGGAAGCGCAGGAGTGATGATGAATGTCGGGAAACGTGTGATTGCCTATGCTGACTATATCTGCCAGAGGGCGAGCGGATACAGCTCTAATGGATTAGAAGCGGGCTTAAGCCTGGAATTTTAAATTCCTGTCGATTTTTGTAGTCGCTATATCTCCAAATAATTTTTATCCTCCCAGCCCGGTGCGGTTCATCTGCTCTGCAATGTACACCCTGAGATGACGGCCTGGGTTATCGAAACTGATAATCAATATGCCGCATTGAGCGAGCACGATGGCAGGTTCACTATTGCTGATGGAAAAACCGCTTCCGTTGATATCAATATGGATCTCTGATTTTCCGCAAAAAATAGCTGTTGAATTTTTAAGCATATTTTAAGCTTCGCTTAATACTTTCTTAGCCGTTGAGGCATTATAATATTTCCTGTGTGTTGTACGTTGTTGACTCCGTAAAAAGTCAGGATCCAACAAACCCATCTCTTGTGGCAATACATTTGTCGGCATTCCAGCGGCAAGGTTGTGGATGGGTTTGTTCCTGCTTTGAGCTTGAGAAAATCTATAATGTTCAAAAATTAAAGGAGATACGGCTATGGAACCCTCTCGGTTATTTACAAAAAGCGTTGCAATAGTTCTTGCAATGGTTATCGGCTTAACGTTCAGTCCAGTGAAAACAAATGCTGAATCAGGCGAAGGCAACGATCAGCATATTACGTCAACAACAAGTGACTCAGGCAGCAGTTCAACAAGTAATTCGAGCAGTACAGGGTTAATTGTCGGCGGGGTTGTGGTTGTAGGTTTATTGAGCTATTTCTTTTTGTTTCGCGACACTACTCATAAAACAGCAGCAACAAACAGCGACATATACCGTAACGTTGCCAATAATTCTTCGACAGAAAAAGAGCATAGCAATAAAAGTATTCTGTTTGAACATGAAAGCCCTTTCCTTGTGGCTTCACAGGCAAAGTAAATATTGGCTGTTTTTTTACTGACTCATTGACCAAAGAAGAAACATAATTTATTCTTCTTTGGTCACTCCTCGGTTCCTTTTGCCGCTTATCTATCTTATCCGGATTTTCCTTCCCCGTTGTTGTATGATTATTTCACCTCGAATGTGCCGAACGGGCCGTGGTGAGTTGAGAATATTTTTGTTAATTAATGGCCTTGGCATGATATTTCCGTTTTCAAGGGCTAAATGATTAACGACACTCATGAGCAATGTTTTTTATGTGACCGGTGGCGCGCGTAGCGGTAAAAGCTCTTTTGCCTTGCAGCTGGCGGCCCGGTATGAGAAAAAGATTTTTTTGGCAACGGCTGAGCCGTTTGATGATGAAATGAAGAGCCGGATCGGAAAGCACAGGGAGGAACGGGGGGAGCGGTTTATAACGATTGAGGAGCCTCTTTATCCTGAGCGTGCTCTCCGGAATCTGCCCGACGGGAGTGAGATTGTTCTGCTTGACTGTTTAACAGTGTGGGCCGGCAATCTTATGCACTTTTTTGAGGATGAGGTTGAGATCAACAAGAGGATAGAGTGTTTCCTTGAAGTGTTGCGGACGCCTCCCTGCGATATTATCCTTGTTTCCAATGAGGTTGGCATGGGTATTGTGCCTGAAAATCCCATGGCCCGAAGGTTTCGCGATATAGCCGGTATAGTTAACCAGAGGGTAGCCTCAATAGCAACAGAGGCTTATCTCCTTTGCAGTGGTCTCTCCGTCAGGCTGAAGTAGTTGGACAAACGATAACATTTATTTGTAACCACATTATGCAGAAAGAGTTGCAGGAGCTTTTAAATAGTATTAAACCTGTTGACCGGTCGCTCTCAGTGGCGGCGCAGGCTCATCTTGATGATCTTACAAAGCCGCAGGGGAGTCTTGGCCGCCTTGAGGAGATCGCTTTGAAATATGTTCTGGCAAGAGGCTCTTTGAAGCCGGTGCTTTCCAGAAAGAAGATCTGCTGTTTTGCTGCCGACCATGGGGTTGCTGCTGAAGGAGTCTCTGCTTTTCCGGCTGAGGTTACACCGCAGATGGTCTATAATATGCTCAATGGTGGTGCCGCAATTAATGTATTGACGCGTCATGCGGGTGTTGATCTTGATGTTGTGGATATGGGCGTGAACCATGATTTTGCTGATGTGGCGGGACTTGTTAACAGAAAGGTGAAGCCGGGCAGCCAGAATATGGCCGTCGGACCTGCTATGACGGAAGATGACGCCTTGCAGGCCCTTCTCTATGGTGCAGAGCTTGCTGTCGAGGCTTATGAAGCCGGCTATCATATTCTCGGGACAGGGGAGATGGGCATAGCCAATACCACTCCGGCAACGGCACTCTATTCTGTTTTGCTTGATATTCCGGTTGAGAGTATCACCGGCCGGGGTACCGGTATTGATGATGAGCGCTTGAAGCATAAAATCGGGGTTATCAAGAAGGCAATTGAGGTTAATGCTTCGCGTATAGCAACTCCTTTCGGTACGCTTGCGGCGCTTGGCGGGTTCGAAATTGCAGGAATTGCCGGGTTTATTCTTGGTGCGGCATCATGCAAAGTCCCTGTAGTTGTTGACGGATTTATTTCTTCGTCGGCAGCAGTTGTAGCGCTTAAGCTCTCTCCTGCGGTTGATGACTATCTGTTTTTCAGCCATCTCTCTAATGAGCAGGGGCACAGGGCGGTTATGCAGAAGCTTGGCGCCCGACCGATTCTTGACCTTGATCTCCGTCTCGGTGAGGGTACCGGTGCGGCGCTCTCCATACAGCTTATAGAGGCGGCTGTGAAAATCTATAATGAAATGGCAACCTTCAGTGGCGCTCATGTCAGCGAAAAAAGTGAAGAGCAGTAAATGCTGAGCGGACTTGTGACAGCGTTGAGAACCCTGACGGTGCTGCCTGTTCCCGGAAAGGATACCGCAAACTTCAGCAATTCGCTTTTCTGGTTTCCGGTTGTGGGGTTGCTCCTCGGTATTCTTCAGGTTGCTATCGGGTATGCAGGCTATTGTTCAGGCTGGAATGAACTTTCGGCTGCGCTTATTGTGCTCAGCGGGATCGTGTTGACGAGGGGAATGCATGCTGACGGACTTGCCGATCTGGCGGACGGCTTCTGGGGCGGAAAAACGAAGGAAGCTGCGCTGAGGATCATGAAAGATCCAAACGTCGGTTCATTTGGTGCGCTGGCTCTTTCAGGCATGATACTGCTGAAATGGATTGCCGCTCTGAAGCTCCTCTCGCTTGGGGCTTTCGGTTTTATTGCCGCTGGCGTGCTGCTTGCCAGGTGGATTCAGGTTATCCTTGCTTCATCGCTGCCCTATGCCCGAAGCGAAGGGGGGACGGCGCAATCTTTCGTGAATGGAGCGGGATGGCGGCACACTCTTGTGACCTCTTTACTGATGATGATATTTCTTGGTGCGCTTTTTCATTTTGAACCCCTTGCTGCTGCTGCTGCGGTGTCGGCAGCACTATGCGCCGGATTGAGTATCGGAATGCTGAGTTACCGGAAAATCGGAGGGGTTACCGGTGATGTGCTCGGGGCAGGCAGTGAGCTGACAGAGGTTTTTGTCTGGATTGCCGGGGCGGTTTACTCTCTGTATTGCTGATTTACAATGTTGCTTTCAAGCGCATCCTCCACAACCGCTTTAAACTCGTTAAATTTAAGTAACGCTCGTGACTAAGTGTATTTACTTACTGGCTAAGCAATTTTTTATCAGTCCCAGAAGTTCACTCGTTTTGATTGGCTTTGCTATAAAGCCATCACATCCAGCCTGTTTTGCTTTTTCCTGATCTTCCTTTGATGTATATGCCGTTTGCACGATTATTGGCAGCTCTGGTCGAATTTTCTTGATCTCTCTTGTTGCCTCAAAACCGTTCATGACGGGCATTTTCATGTTCATGAGCACAAGAGAGATTTCCGGGTGATTTGCTGCAAGCTGCAGGGCAGCCTCTCCATTCTCGGCAGAGAGGATGGTTATGTTTTCAATTTTCAGAATCTCCTGCATCAGGATGGCGTTCACCTTGTTATCTTCAGCCAGGAGAATAGTTATCCCTGCTAATGAGTTTGCCGGCTCTTGTATGATGGGGGTATTGTCATGGCGTGGAGGATTATAGGGCAGCGTGAAAAAGAACCTGCTTCCCTTGCCCTCTTCCGATTCAACACCGATAGTGCCGCCCAGCAATGAGATCAGTGATTTTGATATGTTCAATCCAAGTCCAACCCCCTCGCTATTCTGGATTGTGGGGTTATCAACCCGCTGGAAGCGATCAAAAATCTTCTCTTTCATAAACGGTGGAATCCCGCATCCTGAATCAATACAATAAAACTCCAGGCTTCCATTCTTTCTGTCGTACCCGAAATGAATGCTTCCCTGACTGGTGAACTTCAGCGCATTATGGATGAGGTTTGTCAATATCTGACGCACTCGAAAACGATCGGTCTCAATAATGCTCTCAGCGTCATCAAGTCCGGTTGAGTAGTGAAAATACAAACCTTTTTTTCGGGTTTGAACCTCAAAAAAAGCATGAAGATCACGCATTATCTGGTTGACCATGGTGTGAGTGATCTGCAGTTTTATCTCCCCGGCCTCAACACGCGAAATATCAAGGAGATCATTGACGAGATGCAGAAGTATCTCACCGGCATGGTGTATAAGTCCGCTATATTTGAACTGCTCTTCTTTTGTGATATCAGGCTCTTTCATGAGATCTGCCAAACCAATAATGCCATGTATCGGAGATCGTAATTCATGGCTGACATTACTGAGGAAAGCCGACTTTATTCGCTCGCCCTCCTCAGCAGCCTGTTTTCTTTCGGTGATGTCATTAATGATCGAATAGAGCAGATCTTTGCCTTTTATCGTAAATGTTGAGCTATGCACCTCAATATCACGGATGGAGCCATCTTTTCTGCGGTGGCGAAATAAAAAGAAATTTTGTTCTCCCTTTCGGCTCTTTTCCATTGCCGCCTCTACCTCTTCAGACGGGAGGGTATTGATCTGCTGAATCCGCATTGCCTTGAGTTCCTCAATCGACCAGCCGTAAAATGCAGCTGCCGCCATGTTGGCATCTATTATCATGCCAGTATCGGAGTCGATAAGCATCATGATGGCAGAATGCTTTTCAAACATTGTTCTGAATCGCTCTTCGCTGCCATTCAGTAACGTCTCAGCCTCTATTCGTTCAGTGATGTCATTGATGATGGCAAAGAAGAGTTCCTTGCCCTGTATCTCAATGATGTTGCTTGCCACATCCATATCCCGGATGGAGCCATCAGCCTTCCGGTGCTTTCTCAAGAATCTGCTTTGCTTCTCAACCCTGTATTTTACCAGATCACGGATAACAATTTCAGGCGGGCTATCGTTGATATCACGTATACTCATCAGCTTAAGCTCCTCAATAGAGCGGCCATAGAAGGCAGCTGCCGCCATGTTGGCATCCATGATGTTGCCGCTATCCGGGTCGATGAGCAGCATGATGTAGATATGCTCCTGAAATAATTTCAGGAACCCGCGACTGTTTTTCATGAGGGTCGTCTGATTCTGCTTGCGTTCAGTAATATCAGAAAGAAAAACCTGGCAGTCAGATTCGCCTTCAGAATCTTGCCGTCTCTACCAAGGGTGGTGTATCCGACAGGAGCTGAATCGTAAAGCTCCGCATACCGGGAGAGACTCTCCTCAAGCTCCTACTGCTTTTGTTCAAGGTCTGTCTGGTGAAGCGAACGTTCCTGGATTATCCGGAGCAACTCCTCCGGGGTAGGGTCGTTATACGTCCTGATCAAGTAGTCAGATGGCTGACTGATCTGCTGTTTTTTTGCCATGGGGGCGTATTCTTGTTACAACGCAAAATTACGAAACAACCCCGGCACTAAGATAATTACCCCTATGCTTCTGGCGAAGCACGCTCTATCCTGTATCGATGGAAAGTCTCTCTATTGAGGTATATAGAAAGTCAAAAAAAAGAACAAAACTCTTTATACGCTCTAATTATACTTTTTTTTTTTCCATAAAAACAAATAGTATCTGGTTTATCGCGCTCCCCCCGTCTTCGCCCTCCCCAGCTCCTTATCTATCTTCTCTATCAAATCATCATTCGGCAAAGCAATCCTTGCCAGCTGCCCGGTTCAGCTCTGTCTGCAGCGTCGCTGAATTGACAAGAGCCGCCGCTTCACGAGCCGCTTTAATGAAATTCAGGTCAGCCTGCTTGCCACGGCAGCTCGAAGTGTGTCGGGTAGTTCACCTCAAAGCCGGTGTTAGAGCTGAATTGTATTGGATTCTTTAGGCCCTTTTCCGTTCTCAACTATAGCGGAAGAAAATATTGTGTTTACTCAGAAAATGATTGGGTTGCTCTGTGATGTGGTGGAAACACTTACCGTCAACTACCACCTGAAAAAGGTGTTTGACGACAGTGAGTTGGAAGCGGATACAGTTATTCGAAATTTTTGAATAACTGCCGCCGAACATTTTTGCCGATAATGAGCTGGAACCAGGGGCAACTGTTAAGCAATACTTAATAGTTCAATCCGAGGGCAGTCGGGAAGTTCGTCGTGAAGTGGAACACTATAATCTTCAGGCAATCATCGCCGTCGGCTACTGGCACTGACTATCCCTGATCAACCCCGAAGCCCGAATCAGCCGTCCAATTACCCGGCATTTAAAAGTCTTTTATTGTTTAAAAAGAATAGGAGTAATGTGACTCAGGGGACTTATAAAAGACGAAAAAGGAAATGGATCCCTCAGTGCGTTTCGGGATGACAATGGGGAATTGTATAGGAAAACTATCTGGTTGAATATATCCTTATGATTTTTCAAGGATAAACCTGGGGTCAACGCCCAGTGTATTATAAAGTCGTTTAGCCAGCTCCATATTGACCTTACGTTTGCCATGCATAACCTCCGAAAGGCGCGTATCGGTAATCCCCAGCAGTTTTGCCATATCCTTGCGTTTCATTTGCTTCTCAAACATTTTGAGTTCAATCACGTCAGGCAGGGTTTCCGGATTTTTGATCACCAGTGACATCGGCATGGCAGCATGACGATCTTCGTACTCTTCAATCGCTTTTGCCAGTTCAGCGATCTTGCTGTCGTTAGCTGCATTTTCTCCGTCAGGGAATGCGTTCATTAAGGATTCAATCGTTAAGAGCGCTTTTTCATATTGAGCAACAGTTCTGATTTTCATTGTCACCTCTTTTCGTTTACTCTTGTTGAATGGTTCCAGGATCGATTTTATCATAGGCGTTATGGGTGCCGATAAACTTGACGAATACAGTTCTTGAAGAGAAACGAATTCTGGCAACAATCCGGTAATGATTCCCCTTTATATTGAATACATAGCGTTCGTTAGCAATGTAGTCAGCAGTCAGAAATGTCGTTTTTAACTCGGCATGGTTTCTCCAGTCTGCCGATTTTACCTTGGCATACCATTCATTGAGTGCGGGTATTGCGTCAGGGTGTTTTGCTCCGAAACTGTTTAAGGCTGATTTTTTAATGATAACCATCAATGCACCCTTTGCTCTGATTATTACTAAAATCGAAAATAAATTACATTATTCAAAAATATTTATGAGCAGACGACTTTAAAGAATACCGGCGAACGTCGCCACGCCTCCATCACCTCGCAGGCTCTTGGATAGTTAGCATCATTCAAGACCCAAAGTGCCGGGATGCAATCCTAAGGCGAAAGCTCACCCAAAGCAATTGAGAGATATTCGTTTCGGATAGAGCAGGCAATCTCTTCGGTGTCGAGTATGATTTTGAGCGCGTAAACCTCGCTCGATTTGCCCAACGTATTTGGTGAAAACAAGTATTTCATGGGCTTTTCTTGTAAGGGATGAGCTTGCCGACTGTTAACTGGCTCTACGTTCTATTTTCTTTGCTGTGCCAGACACGAATAATAACAACCGTATCGTTTTCGTCGCGCATATAGCGGAGAACAAAAGCCCCGGCCCCAAAAGATACAGCCCATTCTCTTCTTCCAGTGTCATCGTCCATTGGGCGTCCAATGTCTGGTATTGATTTTAGAAAACCCGCTCCGTCCAGAATTGCCTTTGCTGCTCTTGCTGCCGCAGCGGGGCTTTTTTCGTACAAGAACGTATAAAGCCTCTCGACATCGGCTAATGCCTCTGGCAGCCATTTTATTTGGGACAAGAGGTCACCTTTTGTAGTCGGAAATTAAAAATGAGCCAATTTCGGAAATTAGCAATCACCCAGGCAGCGTCTTTAGACTACGTCATTTTGTAATGATTTCCTACCACGTTTTGAAGCGGTAGTTGTTTTTTTCTACGGTTGGCCCCTCCT
>CAITSZ010000033.1 GCA_903895195.1 uncultured Chlorobiaceae bacterium | reverse complement strand
TTAAAGGCCTCCGCTCGAGGATTCCATAACTTCGAAAGCTACCGGGCAAGAATACTGTTTTACTGTGGGAAGCTGGATATGCGAATAGATTCAGTGCCGTAGTATTAAAAAAGCTACCCATTAAATTCCTTAAAGAACCAAAATTTTTAATCATGTAATAAAAGACAAATCTACCTGAAATATTCTCTGGAAACTTTGTGATGGCGTAGACCCTTTGATGGACATTAAAACGACCGTTTATGTAATGAAAAATACTTCCAATGCCTCCTTCACCAGGAACGAGAATGGCTTCGCAATCATGGGAAAAGCTATTAATTCTCTCTACAGTATCAGAGCGAACAAAAAAAGGATATTCACCATCTTCTATCTTGTCCTGATTATTAATACTGCCGGTTTTGATATTCGCAATTTCACCTAACGTTTTTACCTCCCACTCCCCGCTGAAGCCCGGCAGGCGATTTTTACCGGTGAGCAGTTCCTGCATGGCGCCTTGTTTGATCTGGCGTTTTTTGGCGATGAGTTGTTCAAGAGATTCAATGAGGGCATCCGCATCGCTCAAGGCTTCGGCAATGGCTTCTTGTTCAGCTCCAAATGGTGTAAAAGGAATTCGGTACTCAAGAAGCTCTCTTAATGTTATGCTTGCTTGATTGGCGTTACCCCTAAAAATCTTTTCGATGTACTTTAAATAACGACCTTGCCTGAAATGATTGTGTAAAACACGTTGTATTGCTATCGACGATGACCTACCACGAAGGATCACAGCGTTTTGATTCAAAAGGGAACCACTATCTCTTGCTTGTATAAAGGTTACTTTACCGACCATCGAGCTATACATCGGAGGTTTCGAACCAACTGTGGAAACGATTAAATCTCCTTCCTTCAAAGACCATTTTAAACAACTTTTGGCTTTTTTTTCATCAATGTAAATCCCGCCACCTTCTCTTATTCCATCATAAGTAGTATCACTTACTCTTAATACTCTTATACCATGTGATTGATAATCATCAGCCTTAAAAGGAAACCCTTTTATGTATTCCATAATTTGACCAAGACTCTTAACCTCCCAATCCTCGGGAATCACACCTACCTCAGTCTGTTTATATCCAGGTTTCAGTTCCATGAGAACCCCATCTTTTCAAGATGTGCATTGACCTTCGCTTCCAGCTCTGCAACTTTGCTGGTCACTTCATGCATAGGCGTTTCGTAGCGCTCGGCGAGTTCTTTTACCCGGCGGGTTAGGGCCTGGCTGATGCGATCCATTTCGCCGTGAATGGCTGAGGCGATTGTGGCAAGCCATTTGTCATCGACAACCAGGGTTTTGACCTCTTCTTCGGTCAGTGAGGGATATTTCGCATAAGCGAGAGCGTCAAGGCTTGCCTCGGCATCTTTGAGCAATTTCTTTATCTCAGCTTCCTCACCTGAAAGTTTCAGCCACTCTTTGAGGATATCGGCCTCTTCTTTGGCGTCTTTATCGTTTTTAATCTCCTTTAGACGGGCAGCGACGGTTGCCTTGTTCACCTTGTCCAATGCGGAAAAAGCTCCCTCTTCCCCACCATGCTCTTCCTCCAGTTCGGCAAGTTTGGCTGTGACGCTTTCCTGTTCGGCTTCAAGCTCTGTGATCAGGTTCTGATATTCGGCGAAGTAACGGGCAACAATGAGGGTTTTGGGGACGAGGTCACAGGCCCAGCCTTTGTCGACCTCCTTGCCTTTGTTGTTCTTTACCAGAACGCGGTAGTTTTCGGCCTTCCATCCATCGGATGTAATGAGGTAGCAGTCATCCTGCATTGTGTCAGTCCAGTAGTCGAGCAGGTGCTGGTAGACATGATAGTTGTCGATCAGGGGCTTGCCGGTGTAGTGCGTGAGCAGCTCTTCGGCGAGTTCCTGAATCAACGCTTTTGGATGAAAACCGGGTTGCAGGTTTTTGAGCCGGACGGCGGTGCTTTTCTGCCAATCGGCAAAAAGGGCGTTCATGCTTTCGATAAAGGTCACAAACTCGGGATGGTTGTATATGGTGCTCTTGATTGTCTCCTTCGGTATGGCAAGATCAAGGTATCCGGGACGGTTGGCTTTGAAGAGGGTTTGGCGGAGCTCCGGGCAGACATCCCAGTAGGGTTGCAGTGCATCAATATCGGCAGCAGGTATTCCGCCGCGAAGGTGGCCTTCGATATCCTGAATATCTTCAGGTTCCTGATTGTCGATATAGCGCGGGAGGTTGAGATTGAAGTCGTTTTTTCTCAATTTCGGCAATGCCGACCATCCGGGAGTATTTCGGGATTTCAAGCTGCCGGATGAAAACATCGACAATCTTGTGAAGATCCATGTCGCGCAGGCGGTTTTTGGGTCCGTCTTTCATGTAGCCAGTGCTGGCATCGATCATGAAGATACCTTTGCGGGTATGTGACTCTTTTTTGTCGATCACAATAATACAGGCGGGAATACCGGTACCGTAGAAGAGGTTAGCCGGAAGCCCAATGATCCCATGGATATACCCCTTCCTGATGAGTTTGCTGCGGATGTCGGCCTCGGCATTGCCCCGGAACAGAACACCGTGAGGCAGAATAATGGCTCCTTTACCGCTGCTTTTTAGTGAACGCACAATGTGGAGCAGGTAGGCATAATCGCCCTGCTTTGCAGGTGGAACACCGAAATGCTTAAAGCGGCCATAAAGATCGTCGAGCGGATCAATCCCTTTGCTCCAGCTCTTGTCGCTGAATGGCGGATTGGCTACCACATAATCAAAGGTTTTGAGATCGCCCTCTTCCGTCATAAACAGCGGATTAGCAAGGGTGTTACCCTGCTTGATTTCAGCGGTCGGGTTGTTGTGCAATATCATGTTCATCCGGGCAAGTCCGGAGGTGGCGGCATCCTTTTCCTGACCGTAAAGGGTAACATTGGCCGTTGCTTCAGAGCCTACCTTGAGCAGGAGCGATCCTGAGCCGCAGGTGGGATCGTAAACGGTGGTATTGTTCGTTGTCGGGGCGTCGTGAATGCCGATGATTTTTGCCATGATGCGGCTGACCTCGGCAGGAGTATAGAACTCTGCCCTTTGCTTTTGCCGCTCTCAGTGGCAAAGTGGCGCATCAGGTATTCGTAGGCATCACCGAGAATATCGTCGCCTTCAGCCCTGTTCCTGGAAAAATCAAGTGCCGGGTTTTCGAAAATAGCGATGAGGTTGGTAAGCGTATCGACCTTATCCTTACCGCTGCCGAGCTTGGTGTCGTCGTTGAAGTCCGGCATGTCGGAGAGCTTGTTGGCACTTGCCAGCGGCCCGAGGATCTTTTTATTGATCTGGTCGCCAATATCGGTTTTACCTTTGAGGGCAACCATCTCCCTGAAGCTTGCTCCTTCAGGAATAGTAATGGGGGAATAACGAACACCTGCGTATTTGTCGCTGACATACTTCACAAAGAGCAGAACGAGAACATAGTCTTTGTATTGGCTGGCATCCATGCCACCGCGAAGTTCATCGCAGCTTTGCCAGAGAGAGGAATAAAGTTCGGATTTCTTGAGAGCCATACTTCAATTAATAATGGGACCTATACGACTGATAGGACTAATGGGACTGATATGTTTTTGGTTACTCTTGCGGAACCATGTTCAATTAGTCTATTATATTTCACTTTCTTACATTGGACAGGAAGGATAAGGGTGAATATAATCAAGGAAATAACGATATGCACATTCTGATCCAATGGTTGGTTAATGCGCTCGCAGTCTATGCTACCGCGCATATACTGAGTGGCATTCATATCAAAAGTTTTGGTGCTGCCGTGCTTGTTGCGCTGGTTCTCGGGCTCATTAACGCTATTGTACGGCCGGTTCTGGTCTTTTTATCCATACCTTTTATCATTGTAACCCTTGGGCTTTTCCTGCTGGTTATCAACGCTCTTCTGCTGCAGTTCTCCGCTTCGATTGTCGGAGGGTTTACCATCGACAGTTTCTGGTGGGCAATAGCAGGATCTCTGGTTATCAGTTTGATATCCTGGGTTCTGGGCTCTCTGTTCAATCTGTGAAATAAGCTTTAGCAAAATATTCAACAAGTCAGGAATCCAGAAAGGAGACAAACTCATGGCTGCTAATGAAGGAAAAAGCCAAAGTGATTTTGCTGGTGTCGTGAAGTGGATAGTTTTGGGGGTAATTACCATCACAGTCCTCTTCTTGTTTAAAGGAGAAATTAGTCGCTTCCTGAACAAGGCTGAAACTGTCAAGATAGGCGCATTGGAAATAAAGACTGCGCAAACTGTTTTGGGCACGGTTTCGGTTTCCAATGAGACTGTTAATTCAAGCAAGGTCATTGGAGAAGGAATTCAAGGCAACACCTACGTAAATCGTAACTCTAAGTTTCAGATTACCTGGCCGGAAGGCAATGGCTGGAATGCCAGCGAGACAATAGGAAAAACTCTGTTGCAGCAATTTGGATCTCCTTCCACTGTGGATGTGCCATTGGTCGTCATGAAAAGTGAGATGGCCGGTAATTTCCGCCCGAATATCAATGTGGTTGTTGAAACCATAGGCAGCATGTCCGCCAGCGACTACATCAATAGAACCGCTCAGACTCTTCAGCAACTGGGTTGGCAAGTAGTTACAAAGGATATCGATGAGGCGACACAGGGTGGTTTTGTCTCTTTTTACTCTACTACTTCAACCTTCAAGGTGTATCAATTTCAGCGAATAGTGGTTGCAAACGGAAAGGGATATGTCATAACCGCCAGCCAGTTACCACCGGAAGATTCCCTCTCCCAGAAGTTAAAAGCGGAACTCTTGAGCATCCTCAACTCCTTCAGGATTATTGTATAAACAGAAAAGAATTTACGTGCATTACCAATACGGTTATGTCCTCCCTTTCATTATCTTTTTCGGGGAACCAGTATATCTAAACCGGGTTATAGTTGCATTGAAAAAAACACCTTACCTATGACCATGCGAGGGGAAGCTCAGGCAATTGTTTTGCAGAAAGCCAACAAACTCAAGCTGCAGAATGCCACATACCATGCCGGCAACCCCGGTGATGTTCTGGTAAAAACCATTGCAAGCACCATAACGCCTGGATTTGACCGCCTTCTTCTGACCAACAAGCCGGTATCAAACCGGGTCTTCCACTACCCTATCATGCCTGGAAGCGAGTCGATCGGTCAGGTGATGGCTACAGGCTCCGGAGTTGATGACCTCCTTCCCGGTGATTTTGTGTATGTCTTCAAGGCCGACCGGTGGAGCGGCGTTGAGCCCTATTTCGGCTGCCATGCGGAAATCATCCCTACATCGCGCCACAATCTTTTTCCCCTCTGCCGCCCCCCTATCCACCGCGACCTCCTTACAGGCCTTCTTGCCTATGTTATCAGTGCGGTTGAAAAGGTTCCCCTGCACGCTGCATCTCGTATTCTTATCCTCGGCCTTGGTTCTGTCGGACTTATGGTTTCGGAGTTTCTCTACACCCTTGGCTTCAAGAATGTTGATGCGGTTGAAACCTTCAGTATCCGGGGGCAACTCTCCCACGCTGAGCATATTGCCATCGACATCAACGATTTCACTGCTGATTTCAACGACAGTTATGATCTGATTTTTGAAACAACCGGAAGAATTCTGCTTATCGAAAAGGCTGTGCGCCTGATGAAAGAGCAGGCAAAAATAGTGCTGATGGGCAATTATGAAATCATGGCCTATGATTACCGTCTGATACAGCATAAGGAACCCGCAATCATCTCATCCGGACAGACCAATCTCTGCCATATTCAGCAAGCATACTCAGTGCTTAATGATGATATGCTCGACAGCGAAAAGTTTTTTACCAATGTATTCCCGGTCTCCCAGTTTGAACTTGCCTACCGCATGGCTCTTGACAGCAAGGAGTCCATAAAAACAGTCCTGAGCTGGGTATAAACAATTAGAATATCTACAAACAATGGGTGTTGCTGTCCGTTTGAGCAGTATATCGAAAAGGTTCGGAACCTTCGCAGCCAACAGCAATATCTCCCTTTCAATCGAGGAGGGCTCCATTCATGCGCTCGTCGGTGAAAACGGCGCAGGCAAAAGCACCCTGACCAAAATCATATACGGCATGTTGCAACCCTCCGAAGGAGAGGTTTGCATAGAGGGAAAACCAGTCAAATTCACCTCCCCCCGCGAAGCTATCAATGCAGGTATCGGGATGGTTCATCAGCATTTCATGCTTATACCGACCCTGTCGGTAGCTGAAAATATCATGCTCGGCAACGAACACGCAAGCCTGTTTCAGCGCCTTCCCCTGAAAGAAATTAAAGCCCTTATACACCGCCATGCCCTCGAATTCGGGCTCGCCGTAGATCCGGAGGCTATGGTGGAAAGTCTCAGTGTCGGAGAACAGCAACGGGTTGAAATCCTCAAACTGCTCTTCCGTAATGCATCCATCATGATTTTTGACGAGCCGACGGCAGTGCTTACTCCATCGGAAATAGAGCATCTCTTTGCAACGCTCCGGACGCTTCGCGATACCGGCAAAACTATTATTCTCATCACGCACAAACTTGATGAGGTGCTTGCTGTGGCCGACACGATAAGCGTCATGCGAAAAGGTGAAATTGCGGGCACCATGCCGGCTAATTCAATCACAAAGCCGGAGCTTGCACAGATGATGGTTGGACGCAGCGTGCTCTTAAGGGTAACCAATCCACCGCCAAACCCCGGCAACACTGTTCTCGACATTAAGAGTCTCGATTTTTGCACTCCACAGGGCGAAAGAAAACTTCATAATCTCACGTTCAAGGTCAAAGCCGGCGAAATCTACGGCATCGCAGGTGTCGAAGGCAACGGACAGAGTGAGTTCCTTCAGGCTCTCTATGGCCTCGCTCCTGCGGGAACATCCCTGACAGGTGAAGCCACGCTCAAGGGAGAAACACTTATCGGGAAAAAGCCTGCCGAAATCACTCTCATGGGAGTGTCGCTTACTCCTGAAAACCGACTTCGGCATGCCGTTATTCTGGACTATTCTGTATCAGGCAACATAATGTTCGGACGGCACCGCGAGCAATCGTTTCACCGTGGCATAGGTTTCGACAATGATGTGCTGAACCGCTATACCCGGCAGATGATCGCTGACTATGACATCAAATGCGGCTCACCCGAAAGCCAGCCGCTCAGCTCCCTCTCAGGAGGCAACCAGCAGAAAATCGTTCTTGCCCGGGAGCTCAGCCGGCCCGACATATCTCTTTTGATCCTTGCCCAGCCGACCCGGGGGGTAGATATCGGGGCAATCGAAACGATCCATAACAAAATTATAGAAGCACGGGACAAGGGAATAGCAATACTGCTCATCTCTTCGGAGCTTGAAGAAATCATTGCACTATCAACCCGTATCGGCTCCATCTACAAAGGTGCGATTGTCCGCGAATTCACCGATAAAGAAGTTGCTATCAAAAAAAATTCGGAATATGAGTTCAAAAAAGAGATCGGCCTTCATATCACCTGAACAACCCCGATGATGCATCGTAAAACCGCTCAATTTCTCATACCAGTTCTCTCTATACTCTCGGCATTGTTAGTCAGTACAGTGATCATTATCATTGCAGGCAGGGATCCGGTCATGATTTTCCAGAAAATGTTACAGGCCACTCTCGGCTCCCGGTATGGAACCGGTCAGGTTTTATTCAGAATGACAACCCTGATTCTTGTTGGACTTGCCGTCGCTCTTCCCTTTCAGGTCAGACTGTTCAATATCGGTGCCGAAGGGCAGCTTCAGATGGGAGCCTTTGCCGCGGCCATGACAGGCGCCATGCTGCCGGCTTCACTCCCCTCTCTTTCCGCCATCTCCCTTTGTGTGGTTGCCGCTATGGGAGCCGGAGCATGCTGGGCGATGCTTGCCGGAGTGCTTAAGGTGCGTTTCGGGGTCAATGAGGTTATTTCCACCATCATGCTCAATTTCATTGCACAGGGCATTACAGGCTACCTGCTGACCTATCATTTTGCACTGCCGTCAACCGTGCATACATCCCCGGTCATTGACGCAGCAATCATTCCTTCGTTCAGCTCTTTGACCGGGCTTTTTGCAAAATCTCCGGCAAATTTCAGCACACTTCTTTCACCTTGCGTTGCACTTCTCTTCTGGGTTATTCTTTTTAAATCAAGGTTCGGCTTTGAAATGCGAGCGACCGGCCTGCAGCCGGAAGCTGCAAGGTATGGCGGAATCAACGCAGGAATGCATACCCTAACCGCCATGGGCATCGGCGGAGCTGCTGCAGGCCTTGGAGCAGCAAATATTCTGCTTGGCTACAAGCACTACTATGAAGCGGGTATGACTGGAGGAATAGGTTTTACAGGCATTGCGGTGGCACTTCTTGCCGGTGCTCACCCTTTATGGATTATGCTTTCAGCTCTTTTTTTCGCTCTCCTCGAATATGGCGGACTGACTGTCAATGCCTACATACCAAAAGACATTTTCATGATGATTGAAGCCATAACCATCCTTCTCGTCATCTCCTTTTCTGCTGTAGGAAAGCGGTTGCAGCAATAAGTTTTTTCTTTGAAAGGCTTCCAGCTACAGTGATTATTTTTTTTCCTCATAAGAATTATATAATATTGAAGAAGGTGGTCGTATAACAAAAACACTAATAAAAATGGCTAAAAAAAAGGAACTGGGTGAAGAAGAGCTGGCTCCAAAAAAAAGGAAAAAAGCCGAGCCAAAATGGACTCAGGAAGAGCGTAAAGAAAAAATAAGACTCGCAGCATACTTTCGCTGGGAAGAGAAGGGAAAACAAGAGGGATCGCATACTGACGACTGGCAAGAAGCTGAAGACAGTCTTACCGACTGAAAAGGGGTATTGCATTTGTAATTCAAAAGGCCATTCTTATGGGAGTGGCCTTTTTTATAGCTTCCAATTCTGTTTATGACAAAAAAAAGTATCTCGAATAGCTGGGAATCAATTGTAATTTTCTTTGCCGGCCTCTGGCTGGTTATTCGTATCGTTCTGGAATATTTCGGGTTTATCAGTGACGGCAACGACAGGACTACAGGCATCAAAGACCTTCGAGAGGAGTATAAAAAAGCCAACTACAAGTAACCCTCTGTAAGAAAAAGTACTACTCGGAGGTTACAACAGTAAGCTCTACCAGTTGATCCGGCGACACATAAGAATTAACCGCAGGTTTCTGGCTGATAACCGTATTGGGAACAAGAGAGGCTGAATACTCTGTAGTGACCTTTCCCAGTTTAAGTCCTGCATCAGCAACCGCCTGTTTTGCCTGGTCCAGCGACATACCCAGAACATCCGGCACCGTCAGCTTTTTCATCCCTTCAGCCGAGACCTCGAGCCGCCCGACAATCATTGATACAGCACTGCCCGCTTTCACCATTGTCTGAGCTGGAATTGACTGGCTCAGTACCCTTCCATTCTCTTCAGAATTAGTAACCGAGCTGATCTGAACATTCTGGAGCTTCAGGTCCATACGGGCAACAGTCTCCCTGGCATCCAATTCCGGTCTGCCTAAAAGATCCGGCATTGGAAAACTCGGCTTTTCAAGTTTGTTGACCACCAAATAGACATTTCTGCCGGGCTTTACCTCAACACCGGCTTCAGGCATCTGCGAGAGCACAATATTGGAATCGACGCCACTGAGATATTTGACATGATAACTTTTAATCGCCGTCAACCCGGCATGGCTCAATTTGCTGGATGCATCCTCATACTTCAGGTTAAGCACATCAGGCACAACCTTCACTGTTCCATGTGAAATATATAAGGGCATAACCATCTTGTCGACTATCACCATAAGCCCGATAAAGATAAGAACAATTACAGCTGCCTTTTTTTTCATCTCACTGTTAACGGTTATTTCTGTTCAATAAACACAACTGAATGTAATAATCAGGGAGGATTCTAATACTGCCTGTTCATCACAAAATCAACAAGCTGCAGCAACGAAGTTTTAGCTGCGCAATCAGGGAACGGATGGATAGATGCAACGGCTTTTTCAGCAAAACCCTCTGCAACTTGAGTTGCATATTCGATGCCCCCCTTGCTGGTAACAAAGGCTATAACCTCACTGGTTTTCACGGCCCGTTTACGCGAACTTTTCAAAATAGAGCGGATAGCTTTCTGTTCAGAACTTGAAGCTCGTGAGAGAGCATAAATGAGAGGAAGAGTAATTTTCTTATCCTTAATATCAATCCCCATCTGCTTGCCGGTTTTTTTGGAATCTCCGGTATAATCAAGCGTATCGTCGCGGATCTGGAAGGCAAGACCCAGATACTCTCCATAACGTTTCATGGAGGCAATATCACCCTCATCAGTTGTCGCGCTCATCGCTCCCATTGCACAAGCCGATGAAATCAGTGAAGCCGTCTTGTCCGAAATGACACTCAAATAATCCTCTTCTGAAATGTCAAGGCTTCTGGTTTTCTGGATCTGAAGAATTTCTCCCTCGCTCATCCTTCGTACAGCCTCCGAAACCATATGTAAAAAACCGTAATCCTTGTATTCAAGCGAATACAACAGCCCCTTGGAGAGCAGATAATCACCGATAAGTACCGATATCTTGTTTTTCCACAGGGCATTAATCGAAGCAATACCCCGCCTCATCTCGGCGCTGTCCACAACATCATCATGAATCAGGGTCGCTGAATGCAATAGCTCAACCATGATCGCCGCCCGATAACTGGACTCTGTAACTCCCCCACAAATTTTTGCAGAAAGCATGACCAGTACCGGACGTATCTGTTTTCCCTGCTGCCGTAATACGTAACGGGTAACCTTGTCAACCAGAGTATTCTGGGCATGAAGCACCTCTTTGTACTTCTGCTTAAAAACCTCCACTTCATCGGCTACCGCTAAAGTAACATCCTTAATATTCACCAATTTCCCGGACTTTATCGTGATAAGCTCCCATTGCTAACGAGAATCTTGAAAATTATACTGATAGTTCACCCTGAGTTGAAAAAAGTGAGGACAGGAAACTGCAGAGATAACAACCCAATAGATACTATCCAGAAAGCAAGATACGTAACGAAGGGGTAACCTTGAAATTCTATCTCAGGGAAGCTGTTATGCAAACTTCCTCTAAACCCTTGTAAGGGAATTTCGGAATATCGATATTGCGGAACAGCTACATACTGTAGAACAAACTGGTAACGCCGATCTCAGAAACCCGAAAAGCATGATCACATCCATGAAAACGCTCCTTACACTTCTCCTGACACTATTTCTGGCTGCTACAGCCCCGCTTCTTGCTGAAAACACCACTCCGGCGCCGGTCGACCCCGTCCAGACAGGCAAAATCATTGTTCACATAACAGGACTGAGAAACCTTGAAGGCATGCTCGGTGCGTCACTCTACTCATCAAAAAAAGGATTCCCGGACACCCCGGAAATTTCTTTGTCTACGCTCATTAAAAAAGTAACCGCCACTGAGGATACTTTTGTCTTCGAAAACGTTCCCTTCGGCACCTACGCCCTAGCTACCCTGCACGATGAAAACGGTAACGGCAAAATGGATAAAACTTTTTTCGGATTGCCTAGGGAGGGATGCGGCATATCAACCAACCCGAAAATCGGAATGGGTGGCCCGAAATTCGACAATTCAGTCTTTACGCTCAACTCCAAAGAGCTTGAACTGACCATCAACACAAGATATTTGTTCAAGAGCAAATGATCCTTATCTCCAAACGAACAAACAACGAAAAAATCCGGTTGTTATTGTCTCTCTCTTTGTGGTCAATAACATTTAACATCGCTGCATATGAATGGGCATGAACTATTACAACAGCAAATCAATGAAACCTTTACCGTCTCAGAACGCCTTATAAAGCTTCTGGACGAAAAAGATCTTTCATGGAAGCCATCGGAAACCAATAACTGGATGACAACAGGTCAGCTGCTCTTCCATCTCAGCCAGTCTTGCGGAATCCCGATAAGAGGGTTTATTACCGGTCAGTGGGCAATGCCTGCTCACAGTGATATGAATGACAAAAAAACTGAACATAAACTTCCTCCGGCCGAAAAGCTGCAAACTGTCACAACTGTTGCCGAGGCACTCAGCATGCTCGTTGCCGACCGAAATGTTGCCCTTGAAGCGCTTAACCTCTGCAGCGAGGAAGATCTTTCCTCCAAAAAGGTTTCTGCGCCCTGGGATCCGACGCCG
Source organism: uncultured Chlorobiaceae bacterium (assembly GCA_903895195.1). Classification (GTDB taxonomy): domain Bacteria; phylum Bacteroidota; class Chlorobiia; order Chlorobiales; family Chlorobiaceae; genus Chlorobium. The sequence goes on along the minus strand of CAITSZ010000033.1, from coordinate 4,856 downwards.
GTCAACCTTGGAAAACGCCTGCTCGGCATGATTGACCATTTTAATCAGCACAAGGCACAGCTCTTCTATTATCTGAAACTGCAGGGAAAGCCAGTCAATACCATGCACCTCTACGGAAAATAAGAGACAAGGGTTTCAGCCACAGATGTCATGAAAGACTCTGTGGCTTTTTCCTACCATAATGTAGGTCACAACGCGATTCCCACCAATTTGTCCCTTTTCTTCCCCTAAGCCATCTCGACCGGCAACACCACAAGATATAATAATATAATAACTTAAAATAGGATAAATTTTATCGGCACGATTATTGCGGAGATATATGTGAAAAGGCATGTACCACACATAATTAAATGCAATAATAATGACTACAGTCAGCACAATATACGGCGACCTTTCAGGAGTGGAATTCCGCAGCCTCTTTTCGAACGGAAAGACGGATGGCTGTCTTGTCACTGAACCAAACTGCCTCAAAACCCCTTACGGCACTCTGGTCCCTCAATACGAGGCCGAAGATATGGGAAGACGCGCAGTCAAGCCGCTCTATTTCTACAAGGATGGCTCGTTGAAATCCATCTCACTGCAGTCGCAAACCATGCTTGAAACACCGGTTGGCAACATTCCTGCAGAACTGGTTACCTTCCATAAAAATGGCAGCATCAAAAGAATATTTTCGCTCGACGGCAAATTAAGCGGCTTCTGGTCGTGGAAAAACGAGTTCGCCCTTGCCGACGACATCACCTTCACGTCACCGTTAGGAACACTGACAGCCAAGCTGATCGGCCTTCAGTTCTACGAAAGCGGTGCCCTTAAAAGTATAACCCTCTGGCCGGGGCAGACCCTTACGGTCACAACACCCATGGGAGAGATCATTGTGCGCAAAGGTCTTGCATTCTATGAATCAGGTGCAATCCGCTCGTTTGAGCCTCAGAAAAAAATAGAAATTTCCACGCCGATAGGCGTCATAACCTCCTGGGATAACGAGCCGAACGGCATACACGGCGACATCAACTCCGTCCAGCTCTCTGAAGACGGTTCTATTGAGGCGCTCAGCACCGTCGACCATGCAGTGCACGTAACCGTCATGGAACAAGAGGCCGAACTCTTTCATCCCGGTGTCAAAAACAACGTCTGTGGAGATGAGCGCAAGGTGAGCATCCCCATGAAAGTTCGATTCGACAAGAAAAGGGTAATGTTTCACGACAACCCCCAATTCACCTTCGACCTCGAACACACCAGGTTCGAACTGAGAAAAATGGATCTCGCCACGAAAGAGCCCGCGTATTCATGCTCTTGAAAGAAAGTGCCGAGGAAAGAAAGTGCTGAGTGCTGAGTGCCGAGGAGCGAGTGGGCAGTTGGCAGTTGGCAGTTGGCAGTTGGCAGTTGGCAGGAAAGATGACCCCTCCCTTGTCATACCGGCCAAAGGGAGGGGTCTATCTTATTTTTTCTTTACTCACGTCTCAGCACTCAGCACTCAGCACTCAGCACTCAGCACTTCTTTACTGAATTTACGCCCGCCATCCACCCTGTCGAAAATGCGGCCTGAAGGTTATAGCCGCCAATTTCACCGGCATAGTCGAGCACTTCTCCGCATAAAAAAAAGCCGGGAACAATCCTTGACTCCATTGTTTTCGGATTGACCTCCGAAAGGTTAACACCACCGGCAGAGACTTCACCCTGATCAAGCGGTACAGCTCGAACAATTCCAAGCGGAAACCTTTTAAGCACGGCAAGCAGAGACTTCCGAAGCTCTTTGTGCAGACCGCTCCATGTTATGTCGATCTCAAGGAGAGAGTGGCGGATAATATACGGAACAAGAGCTGTGGGTATTGTTCCATGAGGAGCCTCGCCGAGTCCTTTCTTGAAAGGAGCTATCGGGCATATCTGCAGGAACTTCCGAACCATCTGCGCACCATGCTTGCGTGCATGCAAAAGAAACAAATGATCAAGTTCAGCCGGAGTCTGCTCAGGAAAAAGATCAGCAAATAGAGAGGCACTGCCAAACTCACGGCACAGCTCTGCTATATCGCGCGAAAGCGACAAGGCGGCAGGGCCACTGAAACCGCGATGAGTAAAAAGAAGATCCCCGCGCCGCTCAATACTCTTGCCGCCAGCTGAAACAACCAGACCAGCCGAACGCAGCGATACTCCTGAAAGAGAGGCCGGAGGTGCCTTGAGAGTTAAAAGCGGTGCCAGCGCAGCCGAAGGCTCTTTAACTGAATGTCCAAGCTTTCGGGCAATCACAAGGCCGTCACCCATGGTGCCTGTTTGTGAGTATGATACCCCACCTGTAGCCAGAATAACTGCATCCGCACGCAAGGGTTCAGTTGTCGTCGTAATCAAAAAGGATTCATCCTTTCGCTCAACACTCCTGACCCTGCATGAAGAGATCAGCTGAACCGACAGCTCCTTAAGCAGCTCCTCAAAAGCCATGGCAACAGAAGCAGCATCTCCGCTCAAAGGAAAAACCTTTCCGTCCGGTCGAACCTCAGTGACAACTCCACGGGAATGCAGAAGTTCAAGAAGATCGCTGTTTGAAAACCCGTAAAGAGCGTTCCGCAGAAAACGCCGTTCATTGATGCGAAGAAACCCCGCTTCAAGAAGTTCAGCAGGACTCCCCTGATGGGTCACATTACACTTCCCTCCCCCTGACATCCTCATTTTAGTACCCGTCCGGGCATTACGCTCCAAAATGGTTATGGAACACTCAATACCCGCACCCTCAGCACTCCGTCGAACCCCTATAGCCGCCGACATCCCTGCTGCCCCTCCGCCAATAATAACCACAGACAGGGGGCGTTGTTGAATAACGATAGTAACTCCAATTCAGTTAGTGAAAATGTTCATGCCATCATCTCTGTTCTTTAACATAAGGCAATATTTGGCTCGATAAAACAACTCATATCCATCATTGTGCTTTATCACACTCAAGCCTTAATCTCTAACAGCTAAAATCACAGAAATTGTTACATTTTCCTGTCACAACCCTGAGAGCATCTGACAAAAAAACATTTATGGAAACTCACCTTCTTCTCATCATTTCTCTCAGCCTCATCTCAGGCCTGGCAGCTGGTATTGCCATCGGTATCTTTTTCAAAGGAAAGCGCCCTGCCGTCAGAAGAGGAGCAGTCGCAATCAGCGCCTCAACAGTGAGCGGTCGAGGAGCCTTTGCAGCGGAAAACATCAAAGCGGAAGCTGTTATCGAGCGATGTCCTGCAATTGAGGTCACTGATCGAGATATAGGCGGCGAGCTGGTCAACTACGTATTCTACGGCAACGTTGAAACCGACCGGCTTGTGGTTATGGGCTACGGCATGCTCTTCAACCACTCATCAACCCCCAATGTCGCATACTATCGCGAAGAGAGCTCCCTTGGGCCAGAAATGATCCTCTATGCCCTGCGCAATATCCGCAAGGGTGAAGAGCTTTTCTACAATTACGGGGATGACTGGTGGAAAACCCGCCAATAAAGCGAGCAAGGGAAGTAAATACAGTTAGCCATAAGCGTCCCCTTGGATTTCCCTTTTGCCCACTGCCAACTGCCTACTATTTTCTTCCTTCACTCAGCACACAGCACTTTCTTTCCTAAGCCCTCCTTACCCGCAATGCCTTTTAAAGAACCATTGTTTTTGGATTTATTATTTGCTATATACAGATGGTATATCCAATTCTTGAAAATCAATCTCTATGGCTATCAGCACCGTCTTTACCAATAACCGTTCTCAAGCTGTCAGGTTGCCGGCAGAACTGCGTTTGCCTGAAAACGTTAAAAAAGTAAATGTTCGAGCTAAAGGCAATGAGAGAATAATTTCTCCAGCCGGGCAGACCTGGGATAGTTTTTTCCTTGGAGAGCTGACGGTTACTGATGATTTTATGGCAGAACGTGATACACAGGAACAGGAAGAGCGCGAGGCATTATAATGCTGCGATACCTCCTTGACACCAACATCGTTATTTATACGATAAAGCATCGCCCAAGAGAGGTGCTGGAAGTGTTTAATAGCAATGCAGATCGTATGGCTATTTCAGCTATTACGTTATCAGAATTAATGTATGGCGCTGAGAAGAGTAGTAATGTCAGCAGAAACCTTGCTGCCATAGATGATTTTTGCTGCAGATTAGAGGTGTTGCCTTATGGGATGAAAGCATCTCAGCATTACGGGGCTATTCGTGCGGTTCTTGCAAAAGCAGGAAACCAGATTGGCGTAAACGAAGTTCATATTGCGGCTCATGCCCGCAGTGAAGGGTTGATTCTTGTTACAAACAATGTTAAAGAGTTTGTCGGGGTACCTGCCTTACAGATTGAAAATTGGGTAACTCTATAAAACCCCTTTCCTGTAGAGTTCATCACCTATCCTGACTGCGGCAAGTCCCTCACAAACGTCTGAGGCTTCCCGAAAGGGAAACCTATTACTATAAGGTTGCTATAGGTTAGAATAAGTGCTACCTTTTACAAAAAGGAGATTTGGTCATGTCACAGACAAAAGGCGTCAAATTAGACGACACAACACAGCAACGACTTGCCGCTTTGGCTCGCATTCGCGACAGGTCACCGCACTGGCTCATGTGCAAGGCAATCGAAACATTCCTGGATCGAGAAGAAAATTACGAGCGGGAAAAACGCGAGGATATGGACCGTTGGGAACATTATCAATTAACCGGCGAGGCTATACCCCATGAAAAAGCTTCTGTATGGCTTGAAAATCTGTCAAAGGGAAAGGTGTGATCGGAAAACAAGAATAAGCCAAAAACGGAAAATAAGAATCACCCAGGGTTAGCGTAAAAAACACCCATAGCTCGTAGTTTGAAGGTGCAAACCAAATCAAACCCAGGAGCTATGAGGACACAGTTAAAAAAGC
>CAITSZ010000032.1 GCA_903895195.1 uncultured Chlorobiaceae bacterium | reverse complement strand
TTTCAATCAGGGCGAAGGTACAAGGTATCGCTCACTCGGCTGTTATCCCTGCACCAATCCTGTCGATTCTGTTTCCCGAACGGTCCCCGAAATCATCGACGAGCTAAAAAGCGGAAGGCTTTCCAATATCGCCGAGCGCTCCGGCCGTGCCCAGGACAGTGAGGATGGAGGGCTTGAAACCCTCCGCCGTGATGGCTACATGTAACTCTATGTAGGTTGGAGTGATTCCTGAACCCCAACAAAACAATGCAGAATCAGTAAATTATTATCTCGGATTGGTATGATGAATGGACGAGCACAAATGAATATCGTTATTGTCGGTCATGTTGATCACGGTAAAAGCACCGTGATCGGCCGGCTTCTTGCAGATACAGGAACACTGCCAAAGGGCAAGCTTGAATCCGTAAAAGCGAACTGCCGTAAGAACTCAAAGCCTTTCGAGTATGCCTTTCTCCTTGATGCGCTCAAAGATGAGCAGTCACAGGGTATCACCATCGATATGGCACGCTGTTTCTTTAAAACAGCCGCCCGCGACTACATCATCATCGATGCTCCCGGTCACATTGAGTTCCTGAAAAATATGATAACCGGCGCATCCAGGGCAGAATCAGCCCTGCTTGTTATCGACGTTGATGAAGGTATCAAGGAAAACTCAAAGCGTCATGGTCAGATGGTCTCCATGCTTGGTGTGAAGCAGGTCACGGTGCTCGTCAACAAAATGGACCTTGTCGATTTCAGCGAAGAGGTTTTTGAAAAGCTCAAAGCCGACTATTCGGAGTTTCTTGCCCAGATCAAGGTGAAGCCTGTCAGCTTTATTCCTGTCAGTGCCCGTGAAGGGGACAATATTGCATCTCTTTCGGATCGCATGCCATGGTATAAGGGTGCCACCGTTCTCCAGCAGCTCGACGGCTTTACCAGCGACAAACAGCTCCAGGACAAGCCTTTCCGTTTTCCTGTGCAGGATATCTACAAGTTTACCCGCCAGAATGATGACCGCAGGATTGTTGCCGGAACCGTTGCCGCCGGATCGGTGAGTGTTGGTGACGAAGTGCTTTTTCTGCCTTCCGGTAAACAGTCGGCCATACAGTCAGTAGAGACGTTCAATACCGCTCTGAAACAAATTGCCACAACTGGGGACGCTTTTGGGTTTACCCTCACAACCCAGATCTATATACGTCCCGGCGAACTCATGGTCAAGCCCTCAGAACCGTTACCCGAAGTCGGTACTCGTTTCAGGGTAAATATATTCTGGGTTGGCAGGGCCCCGATGATACTGGAGAAGGAGTACAAGCTTAAAATTGGATCAGCACGCGCTTCAGTCAAACTCGCCGAAATCTGCAATACGCTCGATGCATCGGATCTCAGTTACAGTAATAACAAGCATCAGCTTGATTGCCGTGATGTGGGAGAGTGCATTCTCGAAACCTCCCGTCCGATTGCCTTCGATCCTGCAGCCGCAAGTGAGACTACCGGACGGTTTGTTATCGTCGATAATTATGAAATTGCCGGAGGCGGCATAGTCATCGAGAACCTTTCAGCCGATGAAACCCTCCTCCAGCGCCATATTCGTGAGCGCGAAAACAACTGGGAAAAAGGGCTGATCAAAACAGAAGAGCGGGAACGTGCAAACGGGCACCGCGCTAAATTCATCGTCTTTACCGGAGTTCCAGGTACAGGTAAACGATCGATAGCCAAAGCTCTGGAGCAAGGGTTGTTCAGCAATCGCTTAAAGGCTTATTATCTTGGTGTTGCTAATATTGATCGTGGTCTGGATGCTGATTTGGGTTTCAATGCCGATAACGCAGGTGAAAGGCTGAGACGTATCGGTGAGCTTGCACGTATTATCACGGATGCCGGACTTATTTTCATCACCACCATCGATGATGCCGACGATTACGATATCGAAACCCTGAAGCAGCTGAACGAGCCGAGTGAAATTCTTGTTATTAATCTTGGCGAAAACAGCTTTTCCCGATACCATCCCGATCTTCTGATTCCTTCTGGAGGAACTGTAGCTGACGCAGTAAAGAAGGTGGCTGATCTCTTGAAAACAAAGGAAATTATTATCGAGTACCAGATATGAACTATCTGCCGGTAAGCCTTAACGTCACCGAAAAGCACGTGCTGATTGCAGGTGGAGGAAAAGCTGCCCTTGAAAAGTTGCAGATGCTTCAAAGGTTCAACTGCCGGGTTACTGTTGTAGGTCAGGATCATTCTCCTGCATTCAAAGATGAGATAGCCCTGAGTGGCTGTTCTTGCCATATTCGACAGTTCTGTCTGGAGGATCTGCAGGGAATATTTCTGGTATATGCCTGCAGCAGTGACCGCGAGATCAACCGCTTTATAAAGAGGGAAGCCAATGCACTCGGCATTCTGGTCAATACCCCGGATGACCCTGAACTCTGTGATTTTCTTACTCCGGCTCTCTTCAGTGAAGACCCGATGATAGTCGCTGTATCGTCCGGTGGAACAGATGTTCGCAAGGCCATTCAGTGGCGGAACAGGATTAAACAACTCTTTACTGATGATGCCATCAAACCCTGATCCCTCTCAAATCATTATCGGTCATCTCAATCACGCTCTCCCCGAGAGGGTTTTGTTTCCTTTTCCTTTCAGATTGATCTTGCTCGAAGGTGATCCCTTCCAGGCTCTTCTTGATGGCAGGGTAGATGCTCTTATCATTCCAGGTTTAGATTTTCCTGACCGTTTACCCGCAAGGCTGGAAGTCGCAGCTTTGAAAACCGATACCATCCTGCCGGATCTGGATGCAACGCATCCGCTCCACGATAAACGTGTGATTGTCGTCCAGCGTGATCGGGCAGACCTCAAAGTGCTCTTTGCTCCGATGGACATTCGTCAGACTTACGGAAAGGTTTATCTGACAGGTGCCGGTGCAGGAGATCGTGATTACCTCACGCTTCGGGCGGATGCGCTCTTGCGCAATGCTGACGTCATTTTTTATGACGACCTGATCGACACAAGGTTGCTTGACTTTTATACGGCGGAAAAGATATTTGTAGGGAAACGCAAAGGCCGACACCATGCAGATCAGGAAGCAATAAACAGGCAGCTTTATCTTGCCGCCCTTAAGAAACAGGTTGTTGTCCGCCTCAAGGGTGGAGACCCGCTTATTTTCGGCAGGGGAGGAGAGGAGCTTGCCTATCTGCTCGATCGGCAGATTGACGTGGAAGTTGTAGCAGGTGTTTCTGCCGTGCAGAGTGCAGCTGCCTCAGCCGGAATCCCTCTCACCCAGAGAGCGGTCAGCGGGGGAGTCACACTCCTCAGCGCCCACAACGCCCTTGCCGGATCCACTGATCCCACCCTTGTCTACTATATGTGCGCCAGTCGACTGAAAGAACTCCAAAACACGCTCATAGAGAAAGGCATCGATCCTCAAATGCCTGTTGCCCTGGTCTTCAAAGCCGGTTTCACGGATGAATCTGTTACCTTGATCTCCATCGGTACCATGCACCTGCAGGAGCACGTCTCCCCATTGTTAGCCATTATCGGTCGCACAGCCTCTCTCTACAGAAGTCGTCCCAAAATCCTCTATCTCGGCACCGAAGCCTGCCGATGCCTTCTGCCGGGAAAAATAGTCCCCCTTATCTCCCAGAAAAACCAGGCTAACAGTTATAACGACATCGATCTCTCGCTCTTTTCAGGCATAGCATTCACAACTCCAGAACAGGTCGACTCTCTTCTCGAAATATTCCCCAAAATATCCTCCCGCATAGTTCTCTACGCCTACGGCAAAAAAACCGCCGAAAAGCTCAGTAAAGAAGGCTACACCACAACAGTCCAGGAGCTCAACCCACAAAGCTAACCAGCAGATTGTATTGGTAACCGGAGTCAGCAGCAGCAAGCACTATAAGTCCTATGTGTCCAATAGGACCAATAGGCCTTATTTCCTCTTTTCCCCCCCCTAAATCTCATAATCCCCGGTAAACACCCTGACCCGATTAATGGTAACAAACACCTGCACCCCTTTGGCAAGTTGAAGGTTCACAAAGAGCTCTCTTGGAACTTCAGCTTCAATGGGGTTGTCAAGCCCCTGGCACTCTATGTTCAGCCCAATTTGACCGCCCTGCAGACGTACCTCCCGGATTGTTCCTTCAAGGTCCTTGTCGTTACTGCGTATTCTGCTTATCCCAATTTCATGAGGCCGTACAAAGGTCTGACTTGGTTTTTCCTCAACGTTTTTCAAGTCATCCGGTGCATCAAGCTGGTGAGCTCCCAGGCTTACCTTTCCGTTGTGGATACGCCCATGGAACACGTTGACATTTCCCAGAAAGTTATAGACAAAGGCATTTGCAGGGTGATCGTAGACCTCCTGCGGGGTTCCCTGTTGTTCAATCCGTCCTTTATTGATCACCACAATTTTATCAGCAAGCTCAAGAGCCTCTTCCTGATCGTGGGTAACAAAAATACTGGTGACATGAATTTCATCGTGCAGTTTTCTCAGCCAGCGACGCAGCTCCTGTCGCACCTTTGCATCCAGTGCCGAAAATGGTTCATCCAGCAGCAATACTCTTGGATTTACGGCTAAAGCTCTTGCCAACGCAACACGCTGACGCTGTCCGCCTGAAAGCTGAGACGGGTAGCGAGTCAAAGCCCAATCCATTTGTACCAGTTTTAAAAGATGTGCCACCCTGTCACGGATTTCGCTGCGTGAAGGCCTTTCCCTGAACGGGAGAACTTTAAGACCGAAGGCTACATTTTCAAAAACGGTAAGACGCCGGAACAGTGCATAGTGTTGAAATACAAAGCCAACATTCTTTTTTCTCGGCGGAAGGTTTGTGGTGTCCTTGTTTTCAAGAAGGATCTTTCCGGAGTCGGCCAGTTCCAAACCTGCAATGATTCGAAGCAGGGTGGTTTTTCCGCATCCTGAGGGACCCAGAAGAGCAATGAGTTCACCTGAGGCGATGTTCAGACTGAGATTGTCAATCGCCTTGTACTCGCCAAATTGTTTGTTGATGTTCTGCAGTTCAATACCCATATCAGATCCTAATGGTGAAAGCTGTTTTTCTGAAAGTGTTTTTCCATGGTGCTCTTTACAACTACCGTAAGCAGAGCCAGAAAGACAAGAAGTGAAGCAACGGCAAACGATGCCGTAAAATTATATTCGCTGTATAATATTTCAACATGCAGAGGAACTGTATTGGTTTGGCCACGGATATGCCCCGAAACTACAGATACCGCACCAAACTCTCCAATAGAGCGTGCTCCGCAAAGGATCGTTCCATATAACAATCCCCATCTGATGTTTGGAAGGGTGACGGTCCAGAAAATCTGCCATCCCTTTGCGCCAAGAGTCAAAGCTGCTTCCTCTTCATCCCTTCCCTGGGATTCCATCAAAGGGATCAGTTCCCGGGCAATAAACGGAAAGGTTACAAAGATGGTGGCAATGATGATACCGGGGGTGGAAAAAATAATTTTAATACCATGCTCTCCAAGCCATGAACCAAACGGTGTGCGGCTGCCGACAAGGAGTACAAAGATAAGACCGGCAATAACAGGCGACACTGCAAACGGAAGGTCAAGCAGGCTCTTTAGTGTACTCTTTCCCGGGAAATTGAATTTTGTAATTGCCCATGCAGCTGCAACGCCGAAAACAGCATTTACCGGCACAACAATGGCGACGGTCAGAAGCGTCAGTTTTACAGCTTCGATAGCATAAGGTTCCCGGATTGCTTCAAGATAGACGCTCCATCCCTTCCCGAAAGCCTGCGAAAAAACAAGGCCAAGCGGAAGAAATATAAACCCGATAAAAAAGAGATAGGTGAGACCGACCAGCAATACTTGAACTGAAAGAGGGTCAGAGATTCTTTTTTTTACAACAGGTGGGTGACTCTGTGATATTTCTGGTTGTGGCATAAGTTTATGAACGATATTCTTTCTGTTGCCACTCCTGCACTGCATTCAGCAGCAGAAGCATGGTAAAGGAGATCAAGAGAAGCACAAGCGCAACAGCTGATGCCCCTGCGTAGTCAAACTGATCGAGCTTTGACATGATCATGAGTGGGGCTATCTCAGTTTTCATCGGCAGGTTACCAGCAATGAAGATCACAGATCCGTACTCTCCTATGCCACGAGCAAAAGCAAGCGTGACTCCGGTGAGCAGAGCAGGAAAAAGATGAGGGAGCAGAATTTTCGTGAAGGTCTGCCAGCGTGTTGCTCCAAGACAGTGTGCGGCTTCCTCAATTTCCTGCTCCATCTCTTCAAGTACAGGCTGAATTGTACGGACAACAAATGGAAACCCGATAAATATAAGCGCGATAATAATTCCTGTCGGAGTATTGATAATGTGCAGGTTCAATGGTGCCAAAAGCTGACCAAGCCAGCCAATAGGAGAATAGAGGGTTGCAAAACAGATGCCGGCAACTGCGGTTGGTAGTGCAAATGGAAGATCGACAAGGGCATCAAGAAACTGTTTGCCGGGGAAACGGTACCGTACCAGTACCCATGCGGTCAGAAGGCCGGCAAAGGCATCGAACAGTGCAGCAAAAAATGCAGTAGAAAAACTCAGTTTGTAGGATGCAATTACACGAGGAGCGGTAACAGCATTCACAAAAGGCTCCCATCCCATTGGAAAGGTATTAAAGAATATCATGCTCACTGGCACAATAACGATTGCTGATAGGTAGAATACAGTGTATCCCATCGACAGTCCGAAGCCGGGCAGAATGTTGCGTCTTTTTATCTGAAACAATGCCATTGATTATGTTGTTAGTGCGAACTGCAAAGGAAAACAGGATAGTACCTACTATCCTGTTTTCCAAAATTATCGTTCACTGAGTTCAGTTGTAAAGACCCGGCATTAGGGGGTATAGATTTGATCAAAAACGCCGCCATCGTTAAAATGGGTTTTCTGCGCAGTGCGCCAGTTCCCGAATACTTCGCCCAGGGTAAAGAGCTTGATTTTTGGAAAGTTTGCTGCATATTTTTTCAATGCTGCAGCGTTGCGTGGACGGTAGTAGTTTTCAGCAATGATATTCTGTGCCTCAGGTGTATAGAGGAAGTTCAGGTATGCTTCTGCCAGTTTACGAGTACCGTGTTTTTCGACATTTTTATCAACAACTGCAACCGGCGGTTCAGCCAGGATACTCACTGATGGAGCGACGATTTCATACTTGTCAGCACCAAACTCTTTAAGAATCAGGTGGGCTTCATTTTCCCATGAAATAAAGACATCACCGAGTCCACGCTGAGCAAAGCTGAGGGTTGAGCCACGGGCACCTGTATCAAGCACAGGAACATTCTTGTATAATGCCTTGATAAAAGCTTTTGCCTGTTCAGCAGAACCGGTCTGTTTTTGCTTGTAACCCCATGCCGCCAGGTAGTTCCAGCGTGCACCGCCTGATGTTTTCGGGTTCGGTGTGATGACTGATACACCCGGTTTTACAAGGTCATCCCAGTTTTTGATCTGCTTTGGATTTCCCTTTCTCACAACAAATACGATGGTAGAGGTATATGGTGTGCTGTTGTTGGCCAGTTTTTTCTGCCAGTTGATGTCCAGAAGTTTGCTGTCAGCGATCGCATCAATGTCATAGGCAAGGGCCAGTGTTACAACATCGGCTTCCAGTCCGTCAATGACTGCACGAGCTTGCTTACCTGATCCACCGTGTGACTGGTTGATGACTACGGTCTGACCGCTTTTCTTTTGCCAGTACTTGGCAAAAGCTGCATTTTCGCTCTGATAAAGCTCCCTTGTAGGATCGTAGGAAACGTTAAGAAGTGTTGCGTTTCCTGCTGCATCAGCAAATGTTCCCGGTATGCCCGAAGCCAGGATGAGCGTTGCGGCAAATGTAAGTTTTTTTATCCCTTGAAGATTCATGCTCTTCTCCTTGTAATTTGTTTTGTTGTTGAAAAAATATTGGGCAAAAATAAAGGCAAAAAAAAAGCCGGTTCTCTGTATCGTCAGGAACCGGCCGTGGCAAAAGTGCTCTCATACACCATCAACACGAACCGGACTTTCTTATGGTTACACACTCCATTATTTGACAGCAGCAGCTCCCAGCGGAGAGGGCATTTCTTTCATATAAAGTGCTCATAATCTGTATGTTTGATTCACGATTGTTAATAAAACCCAATCTTTTCAACCTCTCCAAGCATATACCATAAAAATACCATAAATATGGTATGCCTCTCTTTAGAGTGGTGAGTGCTGAGTTTTGAGCTGAGAGTATAATGTTTAAAGCCAGGACCCGATTCTTCTGGCGGCTGTGAAGCTGCTCCATGCAAGAGCGGAGATCAGAATGTCGTCACCGGGGAAGTGCTCCGAAAACGCTCGAACAGTCGCTTTATCAACCTTATATGGAGCGAATGCAGTAAGGAATGCAAGCCTGCCCGCATCTTTGTCCGCTCCCTGAAGGCGAGAAATTTCCTCTTCATACCATCCATCATTCATGACCGGGTTACTGCCATCCCACTTCCTTGCTGATTTGCTGACATCAGCCCTGACCTCTTCCGACAGAGAGCGTTCACCGGCATATTCTATTGCGTTCGCAAATCGGGCAAATGCACCAGCTATCTCAAAAGATGATTTGGCCCACGACATGTCATCAGGCAGCGGAGCTTCCGGAAGCAGGTCAAGCGATGCGCCAGGGGCCTTCTCAACGCGGATAGCACCTCCGAAAAACCATGCGGCAAGGTGTAGTGAAACCTTTTTTGGAATACCACTCGAAAAGGGCAGAGGAGAGTTGCCGAGCAGTATGGTCACCATTCGGTTTATGTAGTGGAAAAATACAGCTGTTCCTATACATGCCGGAGCTTCGGCGTCAGAAAAGGGAGGTGAATGAAGAATCGAGGAGCCAGGTGTGAGTGTGGCTGATGCCCATGCGGCAATGTCGTTCAATTTTTGGTCTGCAAGCGCTTCTTGGTAATCAAGTCCTGAGGATTCCATCAGCATGATGCTGTGTGCATCCACACAGTAATGGCAGCGATTGATGGTTGACACGGCGGTTGCAATAAGCTCTTTTGCATCACGACCTCCACTGCCTGCAAGCAGCGTCTCCCTGCATGCCATCCAGGCTCCCGCCAGAAGTTCAGGCACCGGCCTGTGCAGGGTTAACGGCTCAACCTCCGCTCCAAACTCCTTGCGTACCTGAGCGAGCACTTTTCCTGATAAGCTGTCACCCGAAACAGGATGAAAGAATTTTATATATCGTATGCTCATAACATCGATTGTATGATGAGCTCATTTACACAACGACTGAACCATGCAGCTCAAAAGCATTGGTATCAGTGATTTTTGCCATGTAGAATGATCCAACGTTGACCGACGTATCGCCAACGGTAAGAATGCAATCATTATCAACCTCCGGAGCATCATATTCCGTTCTGCCGAAAGCACTCTCTCCTTCAATTTGATCAATCAGCACCTTGACCACCGTTCCTTCAAAAACCCGGCTCTTCTCTTCCGACACCTCTTCCTGCAATTCCATGATCTCTGCAACACGTTCCTGTTTTTCCTCCGTGCTCAACGTATCCTTCAAGGCGAAAGCCGGTGCGTGTTCCTCATGGAAGTAGGGGAAGCAGCCCAGCCTGTCAAAACGGCTTGTTTCTACAAACTTCAGCAGTTCCTCAAACTCTTCTTGTGTTTCGCCTGGGTAACCTGCGATCAGGGTCGTGCGCAGACGGATATCTGGGTTCCTTTCGCGGATGCTCTCAATCAGTCGGATGGTCTCATTTTTATCGACCCCCCGGTTCATCGATTTGAGGATCCGGCTATTGCAATGCTGGAGCGGAATGTCAAGGTAGTTGCAGATGTTTTCCCGTTCACGCATGGTATCAATCACTTCAAGCGGAAAGTTAACCGGGTAGGCGTAGAGCATCCTGATCCAGTCAAATCCAATATCAGACAGTCGCAGCACAAGATCGTTCAGTAGTGTTTTTCCTGCAAGATCATACCCGTAAAGGCTTATATCCTGGGCAATCACATTCAGCTCCTTGACCCCCGAAGCCTTAAGCAGGGTGGCTTCTCTCAGTAACTGCTCAATCGGCTGGCTTTTATATCTCCCCCTTATTATCGGAATGGAGCAGAATGAACAGGCACGGTTGCATCCTTCCGCAATCTTGAGATACGAATAATGAGGAGGTGTAAGCAGTGAGCGGCGGTCATAAAGCTCTTCGCGGAACTCAGCCCCGATAGCGGCAAGCACTTCCGGGAGTTCACGGGTGCCGAAAAAGCCGTCCACTTCAGGCATCTCTTCCTTAAGTTCCTCTCTATGGAGTTCCGTTAGGCATCCCATCACATAAACCCGCTTGATGATGCCCTCAGCTTTTTTATCGATGGCGGCCAGAGTTTCGGTAATGGATTCCTCTTTAGCATCGGCAATGAAGCCGCAGGTGTTGATAAGAATGATCTCAGCGTCATCAGCCTGCTCGGTAAAAATGATGCCCGAAGCTTCAGCCTGAGCCATCAGGCGTTCAGAATCAACCGTGTTTTTTGAGCAGCCGAGGCTCAAAAGAAATACTTTATGCTTCTTCATTGCTATTGAATCGTTCAAGAAAATCTGATTTCCACTCTATAAAAGAGCCGTTTTGTATTTGTGTTCGTGCCGTAGCCGTGAGCCACATGAAAAAAGAAATATTCTGCAGTGTGCAAAGTTTAAGCCCGAGAATTTCGCCGACGTTCAGCAAGTGGCGGATATAGGCACGCGAGAAGTTCCTGCAGACATGATTGTCAAACCCTTCATCGATTGAGGAAAAGTCAGCAGCATATTTCGCTGAGCGAATATTCATCTTTCCGTGGCGGGTATAGACCCTGCCATTTCGCCCTTCGCGGGTAGGTATAACGCAATCAAACATATCAACACCGCGTTCAATAGCGTTCAGGATGTTTTCCGGAGTGCCAACCCCCATCAGGTATCGGGGTTTCTTTTCGGGAAGAAGCGTATGAGAAAGTTCAAGAATGCGGTACATTTCAGGAGCAGGCTCTCCCACAGCCATGCCTCCTATTGAATAGCCGTCAAAATCAAGATCACTCAGAGCTTTTATCGAAATTTTGCGCAGATCCTCGTGTATCCCGCCTTGAGTGATGCCGAAAAGGTATTGCTCGTGGCCGTAGAGAGGAGAGGTTGATGCGAAATGATTTTTTGCCCGTTCCGCCCAGCGGATGGTCAGCTCTCCCGACTTGCGGATGTACTCCTTTTCAGCTGTCGAAGGTGGGCACTCATCGAGAGGCATCATAATATCGCTGCCGATGATGCGCTGGGTATCCACAACATTTTCAGGTGTAAAGTGCTGTTTCGAACCGTCAAGGTGCGATTTGAACATGACCCCCTCCTCGGTGATCTTGCGCAGATCCGAGAGTGAGTATACCTGGTAGCCACCGCTATCAGTGAGCAGAGGTCCATCCCAATTCATAAAACGATGAACCCCGCCGGCTTTGAAGATAATATCGTTTCCCGGCTTCAGGAAGAGGTGGTAAGTATTAGCCAGAATAATATGAACGTTGATCTCTTTCAGTTCCCGGGGTTCAACCGACTTGACGCTTGCTCGTGTCCCTACAGGCATAAAAACCGGCGTTGGTATGCTGCCATGTGCGGTTTCAAGAACTCCACATCGGGCTGAAGAGCGAGTGTCGGTGGTAATGATGCTGAATTTCATAGTGTCAAGGTAGCCAATGACCTGCACAAAAAAAAACTATGGAACACGCTTATCCGCTCTTGCTGAAAGGATACTGTATGGATGAAAATTTTTTAAAGAGGAGTGTGAATTATCAGAAAAAAATAAAATAATTTTACGTAAGCGATGTAATTACCATTTTTAATAATGGTACATTGAGAGCGTTGCAACATTAATTTAACTGTTGTTAGCAGCCGATACACAGCACCTATACTGATATTCAGCATGTCACTCATTTTGGACTAGAGCTGCAAGGTACCTTGATTGTATTCTTTTGTTTCAAGGATTTGGACTTTTAGAATTTAACCCAATACCTATGCGGAAACCCAGGTGCAGCAAAAAACCCCCCGTTTTTTCCCGCAATCAGAAACATTTCGGAGAACATGAACTGGCATCTGGCAATGCCGGTTCAGAGGTTTTTCTACACTCCTTCTTTGTTATTGACAGCAAAGGGTATTTTGTTGGTTGGAATGACTCTTTCCAGCAAGAGGAAGCAGTCAGACCCGGGCGTCGGAAAGGCAGCATTAATGTTATTGACAAGCTTATCTATCCTGCTGATCAACCTCTTATCAAAGAAAAGCTGCTGAATGTCCTGAAAAAGGGTTTTCAGGAAACTGCGGAAGCCAGGGTTATTTTCCAGGGCGAGCAGGAGTTGCGCTGGTTCATGATGACGGGCAGAAAGATAACGATCAAGGAGAGGCCTTTCGTCATCTGTATGATCCTCGACATCACGGCCCGCAAACTGGAGGAAGACAGACTGGCTCATACCGCAAAAAAGTTTCGTTTCATTACCGAACACATCAATGGAGTTGTTTTTTCAGCCGGCACAAACGCCGTGTTGGCCTATGTTTCGCCGGCAGCTCAAAACGTATTCGGGTTTAATCCTGATGAAATGAAAGGGAAGTCGTTAGTGGCATTTCTTGAAGAAGATATTCAACGCACCGACACACTTGCAGCTATAAATAAGAGCTGCATGAACCGCCTTCCAAGTCAGATTCTTGAACTGCAGTTTCGTAGAAAAAATGGCTCCCGCTTTTGGGGCGAGCTGCATATACAATATTCTGCAGATGATGGAAATCCCGGCATAGTAGGACTCCTCCATGATGTCACCCTGCGTAAGAGATTGCAGTCCCAAGCTCTCTTCAGTGCAAACTTATTTGAGGCAGCCGATACACTCTCGATTGAAGAACTGCTTCAGGCTGCGATGGATGAACTCAAACGCCTTACAGAGAGCAGCATAGGGTTTTGCTACTTCCTGAGGAATGACATGAGGGATACTGTTCTTCAGGTACTTTCAGCCGATTCCGGCAAATTATCTCCGTTGACCCATACAGGGCTTTTTGTTGAGGCAATAAAGGCTCAGAAGACCTTGATTAATAATGAATGCGATCCTGTTTCCGGGATGCCTCGAAACCAGCAGGATAGCCATTCGGAAAACAGGCGGACATTGGTCGTGCCCCTTATAAAAGATGAGGTTGTAACGGCGATTGTCGGGGTTGGTGGAAAATCTTCTTTTTACGATGAAGATGATGAACAGGTAGTAAAGTTTTTTGCTGATCTTGCCGGTGATCTTGTTCTCCGAAAACGTGCTGAAGAGATTCAAAAGAACGATCATGCATCATTGATTCAAGCCCAGAAAATGGCATTTTTGGGCAGTGTTATCAATAGAATGGGTAGTGACTACAGTAACATGCTTACGAGAATGGTTGGGCTTCTCAATCTGATTTTAGCACAGGAAACCATAAATCCATTGACCGGAAAACACGTCATGGATAGTCTGGAATTCGTTGGCAGTTCCAGGGATATGATGTCTCAACTCATAATGTTTGCAGGCAGCAGTGGTGTTATGCCGATTGTTCTCGAGTTGAATATTCTGGTGGAAGAAAAAGAGAGTGAACTGAGAGAGCTTATCGGTGAAAATATATCTCTGGTCTTGATCCCCGACAGGCAGAAAACACTGGTAAAGATAGATCCCTCGCAATTTGATAATCTTCTTGTGGCCCTCTGTCTCAATGCACGTGACGCCATCGCTGGTAAAGGCTGTATCACAATCGAAACCAGCCGGATAACAATTGATCCGGAGGATTGCGCAGCCGGTCATCCATGCAAGGTTCCTGGAAATTACGCAGTGCTTTCGGTGGCCGATAATGGCATCGGGATCGAAAACAAGCATCTGCCTTACATTTTTGAGCCGTTGTTTTCCACCAGAGATGATGGTCAAGGAATGGGGCTTGGCTTGTCTATAGCCTATGGCATAGTAAAACAGAACAATGGAGCTATCGATTGCCAGACAGAGCTGGGCAAGGGAAGCACCTTTACCGTCTTCTTGCCCCGCTTTATGGGTAAAAACTATTTTACTCAAGATGATGATTCTTCTCTAAACGATGGTTTGAAAGAAACCGTATTACTGGTTGAAGATGAACCGGATATCTTGAATTTTTATAAGCGGATGCTCGAAAAATCCGGATATGAAGTATTTGCCGTTGCTACCCCCGATGACGCAATTATTCTCGCGACTGAGCACCAGGGCGAAATTGATCTGCTTCTTACAAATGTTGTTTTACGTGATGTGAATGGATGCGATCTTAGCCAAAAGCTGCTTTCGATATGTCCTAAGCTGAAAACCCTGTTTATTTCAGATGATCATAACGATATGACAGCCCGATACTGCTCGGTGGACGAGGGAGTGGGCGTTATAAAGAAGCCTTTTTCAATGAATGATTTGACAGTAAAAATCAAGAAGCTTATAAACCCGATTCTTGTTGTTCCCTAAGCATTGGCCTTCTCTTTTCCCCGACAGACATGATAGCTGTATGTCGGGGAAAATGGGATTTAGCGAAGTTGCACGTTCACTCCATGGAGCTTACTTTGACCGATACACTGAGCTTTTCCTGCCCATCGCCTTTATAGGTTCCTCGTACCGGTGGGACGTCATCATAGTCTCTTCCTGAACCGATTTTAATATACCTCTCATCAACAAAAAGTGTGCTGTGTGTCGGATCCATACCGATCCAGCCTTTTTCCTTGCCGCAATATACTTCACACCATGCGTGGGACGCTTCATCCCGTCCATCCGGAGTGCTGCCACCATAAAGGTATCCGCTGACATATCGCGCAGGAACGCCAAGGTAGCGGCAAGTGGCAAGCATGATATGGGCAAAATCCTGACAAACGCCACGTCCGAGCGCCATGACGACAGCGCTGGTACTATGAACGTCAGTCACTCCCGGTTCGTAGATAAATGACTCGTTGATATGCTGGCATATTGACTCGGAAAGCTGAAAACTGTCGGTATCGGTAGCAAAACGGGATGTGAAATCACGTATCGCCTGATCAAAATGCACATAGCGACTCTGGCATGAATAATCGATGAGAAAAATAGCATCATTTTCGGTGGTTGCACTACGGCCGATACCGGTTTCAACGACGGAGGTCGCAACAATCTTCACCTTTTTATGACTCTGAAGCAGGTTGAAGTGATTGACAATGTTCCCGTAAAAATCGGTGTATTCAAAAATGGTTACAGGAGGGTCGACTTGAAGATTGAAGCTTGCGCATCGCTGAAGAGCCGCCTTATTGTTGTCAGGGTGAAGCCTTACCTCAGTAGCTGTTTCATAGATTGGATTATCATATTCAAACAGTGTAGAGTGTTCAACTTTTAAAATCATAGTCTTAAGTATTATATGTCCGGTTATTGCTGCTGCTGATGCTGCTGTGCCTGGCTCCAATTGGCACGTCCTCCGCCGATTCCTGTAAATGGAAGGGCTTCAGCAATGTCCGGCGATTCGATTTCCGGGGTGTGATAAGCAAAATAGGTCAGGTGCACCTGCTCTCCTACTTTTACTAACCGCTGCTCCAGGTCTTCAAGGTAATGATGCAATCCTCTGGAAAAAATATCTTCAATTGCAGTATAGCTTAACTCAGCCTCCAGCTTCCCGATCAGCCGATCAGCGTTATTGACATAACGATGACGCGAACTGCCCGATATACGCCATAAGGCGTCTTCAGCTGCGCATACAGAAAAGTTGATGCTGCGAGGAAATGTTCGATCTAAAATGAGAAAACGAAGGATGTTGTCAGGATCAATTTTTGAAAGGTAAACTTTTCGGAATGCCTCCAAAGCGCTGCAGCTTTTCAGTACCGCCATCCATTGAATGATATCCTCCGAGCCTTCAACGATTTCAGGCTGGCTCTGTGCTTCAGAAAGCAGCATGTGGTACTTCACATCAATCAGTCGGGCAATATTGTCGGTACGTTCAAGGTACTTTGCAATTTGAATGAAATCCCACCCCTCATTATGAGAGAATGTGTTGTCCGTTATTCCCTGAAAAAGATGTGAAGCGTTTTTGATCTCTTTATAAAACCCGTAGGGGTTGTTATGGACGAACTGCGGATTGATACTCTGCAGATAGTGATAGAGGTTATTGACCTGCTCCCACATTTCGCTTGATATGCTCTCAATAATGCTTCGCGCATTTTCCCTGGCCAGGCTTATACATGACGTTATCGAGTTCGGGTTATCTTTATTGAATACAAGATAATCAGTAACCGAATGAGCAGAGTATTCGTTATAGAGGGAGTTAAAGCGCTCCTTGTCGCTGGTTACAAGAATAAGTGCCACCCAGTAGCTTGGATTCTCTACATGGGTAATTCTATTAAGGTCGAGCAGCAGGTTGAAATTGACGTCGAGGAACCTTGCTGTGTTTTCAGCCCGTTCAAAATAACGACTCATCCAGAACAGGGATTCGGCAACACGGCTTAACATGATAATCAGAAATTAGTGTTTATTCATCGACAACCCAGGTATCCTTGCTGCCTCCACCTTGAGAGGAATTGACCACCAGAGAGCCACGCTTGAGAGCAACTCTTGTCAGTCCTCCTGGGACTATAGTAACTGTTTTACCATACAAAACATAGGGGCGAAGGTCGATGTGACAGCCATAAAGATCACTGTCATTGGAAAAGCTTGGATGACGCGACAGCGAAATGGTCGGCTGGGCAATATAGTTACGCGGATTGGCAACGATCATCTCGGCAAATTTCTCCTGCTGCTCAATTGTTGACTCCGGTCCGACCAGCATGCCGTATCCTCCCGATTCATTGGCAGCCTTTACAACCAGCGAGCCAAGGTTTTCAAGAATATATTTAAGGTCAGAAGGGTTGCTCGCCAGCCAGGTTGGCACATTTTTCAGAATCGGATCCTCGCCGAGGTAGTATTTGATGATTGCAGGAACAAAGCTGTAGATGACCTTGTCATCCGCCACTCCCGTACCTATCGCATTGGCAAGCGTAACATTTCCTTTCCGGTAGGCATTCACAAGACCTGCCACACCGAGTTTCGATTCAGGACGGAACACAAGCGGATCAATAAAGGCATCATCAACTCTTCTGTAGATCACATCAACCCGTTCGAGGCCTCTGGTCGTTCTTGTGTAGACCTTATTGTTGTTCACAACCAGATCTTTTCCTTCTGTCAGCTCAATGCCCATCTGCCTGGCAAGGAAACTGTGCTCGAAGTATGCCGAGTTGTATATGCCTGGAGTAAGAACCACAACGTTCGGTTCGCGGCGCGTATTCGGGCTGATTTCCTGCAGGGTGCGGAGAAGTTCCTGCGGATAGTTATCGATAGGCCGGATCTTGTATTTGTCAAAAAGTACTGGAAATGCCCGCTTCATCGCCTGCCGGTTTTGCAGCATGTAGGAGACGCCGCTTGGAGTGCGCAGGTTGTCTTCAAGCACCATATAGTCACCCTCTTTATCGCGAATGATATCACTTCCGGTGACATGAATATAAATTCCGAGAGGAGGGTTAACCCCGACAAATTCCCTTATGAAATGCTGACTGCCGAGAATCAGTTCAGGAGGAATGATTTTGTCTTTAAGGATTTTCTGGGTGTGATAGATATCGTGCAGGAACGCATTAAGTGCTGTAATTCTTTGAATCAGACCTTTTTCGATGCTCTGCCATTCATGTGCAGGCACAACTCTTGGTATCAGATCAAACGGAAAAATTCGCTCGACACCTTCATCCTCACCATACACTGTAAAGGTGATACCCTGATTACGAAAAAAAATGTTAACAATTTCGCGGCGGGCTTTTATATCGTCAATCGAAAACTGGCCGAAGCGATGAAGCAGTTTATCGTAGTGAGCCCGGGGCGTTCCGTCTTTTGAGATAACCTCATCAAAAAAACGGCTGGCTTCTGCTTCATATCGCTCAAAAAAGCGACTCATACAGGTAATCCTTCTTGTTTATGTAGAACGGCTTTCATTACTCTTAACAGCTCCTATATACTTAAATAATTTCGGATTTTAGTAATAAAGTCCTAAAAAAGTTACTCACGCAGCCATATTTTTTCCCTTGTCAGGGTGATGAAATGTGTTTATCATACAGTGTTCAGAACTAACATGGAGCAACAGTAACGTTTTAACGATAAAAAGCGATGCATATACTGGTGACCGGCGCTGCCGGCTTTATAGGGTTTCATGTCTGCCGACAGCTGCTTGAGCGTGGTGACAGGGTAACCGGCATCGATAACATGAATGACTACTACGATGTTTCACTTAAAGAGGCTCGGCTTGCCATGCTGTTGCCTTATGAGGGCTTCACGTTTCTAAAAGCCGATATTGCCGACCGCGACACTGTCGAAGAACTTTTTCGCACAGCTGCTTTTGATCGGGTGGTCAATCTTGCCGCACAGGCAGGGGTGCGATACTCCCTCATCAACCCCCATGCCTATATCAACAGCAATATTCTCGGTTTTCTCAATATTCTCGAAGGGTGCCGCCATAACGGGGTGAAGCATCTGGTTTACGCCTCATCAAGTTCGGTCTACGGAGCAAACGAGACCATGCCCTTTTCAGTGCATGACAATGTCGATCATCCACTCTCTCTTTACGCCGCCAGCAAAAAGGCCAACGAGCTTATGGCGCATACCTACAGTCACCTCTATAATCTGCCTACCACCGGTCTTCGCTTTTTTACCGTCTACGGCCCCTGGGGCAGGCCTGACATGGCCCTCTTTCTTTTTACAGATGCCATTGTAAACAACAAGCCGATCCAGGTTTTCAATTACGGCAACCACCGGCGCGACTTTACCTTCGTCGATGATATTTCTGAAGGAGTAATAAGGACGCTTGATCATGTTGCAGAACCCAATCCTGACTGGACAGGCCTTAACCCCGATCCAGGCTCAAGCCGTGCCCCCTGGCGGGTATACAACATCGGCAACAGCAGTCCCGTTAATCTCATGGACTACATCGGGGCTATCGAGCACGAACTTGGCCGAACCGCCGAAAAAGAGTTCCTTCCAATGCAGCCCGGCGACGTCCCCGACACCTACGCCGACGTAGATCAGCTCATGCAGGACGTCAACTACAAACCCGAAACCACAGTCCAGCAGGGCATCAAGCGGTTTATAACCTGGTACCGCGACTACTACAAACTCTAAAATTATTTCATAGGGCCTATAAGTCCTATAGGTCCCATAGGTCGTATAGGCCCCGCTAATAGTCCTTCGTAGATGAAATTCCATCGATCTCCACAGTTGCCCCGGGCATAATGACAAATTCACTTAATCCAATGTGAGACTGGTTTATTCCCCAGTCATAGGTATAACCAAGCCTGGTCCATGGATATCCGTTTGCTCCGTATGACAGCTTCTTCAAGTCATTGTACCATTTTATATACTCGTCGCTCACCTTCACAAATTTATTCGATATCCGGAACTCTACTTCAGCCTCACTGTCGCTGATCTCAGGGTCTGCACTTGGTCTGAACAGGTCGCCGGGCTTAACCCACATCTCAACAAACCTGGTTTTCCCTGCTTTCGGAGGAAGTCCCAACAGCTGTTCAAGTCGTAATGTCCTTTCTCCCTTCAGCGATTTGCAGAAGTTCTTCAGCTCCGGTGCTGTGGTGACCCAGACCTCTCTTGTAAGGTCGACCGACTGACCGATTTTGTCATCATAACCTTTAAAGTCTGTCCACGTTACAACAAGTATGCGCGCATTCTGTGCGTCACCCTTGTTTTTCCAGACCAGCTCAGGGTTTGAGGGAACAATCGCAACAAGATTTTTCGATATTTTGGATGGTATAGCCATTTCTGCATCGACAACAGCGCTGTGATACATTTTCTGCAGATCCCCCTGATAAAGAACCGGACTCTCTGCAGCGCAACCTGTAAAGAGATACGATACAAGCAGAAAAAGAGCATACCGTTTTGCCTGAAAAAAGCCTGTTTTCATCTTAATCTCAATCTTATTTCAGCTCCGTTTAACTCTTTGATGCGAAGAGTGGGGAAGTCAAAGCAATAAACATCCGGAAAAAGAGTAAATTATACACCAAAAGCGAAGCGGCAATTCCTGATAACAGCTACGTACTGCATAAAATAGCCATCAGGAAAAACTGCAATAATAATGTACTAAACACTATGGATATGTCGGAAGAAAGTATAGCGGGATGCTGCTGCTCGGGTGATGAATGTCATAGCAGTTCAGAGCCGGAAAAGCGCCTGGGCTGGCATGAATACTTCATGAGTGTCGCTCAGCTTATTTCCCGCAGGGCCACCTGTACCCGTGGTCATATAGGCGCGGTTATTGTAAGGGATCACAGTATTCTTTCAACCGGATACAACGGGGCCCCTTCCGGACTTCCTCACTGTAACGACAGCAACTGCCGTATTTACCGCAGCACCCATCCTGATGGAACTGTCGAAGAGAATTGCGTTAACACTATTCATGCGGAAATCAACGCTATTGCGCAGGCCGCCAAGCATGGGGTCTCCATACAGAATTCCGATATCTATATTACCGCCAGCCCCTGTATTCACTGTCTTAAAGTGCTGATTAATGTGGGTATAAAAACTATCTATTATCTTAAACCCTATAAGATAGAGCATATCGACGAACTTCTCCGGCTATCCGGCATCAAGCTGGTTCAGGTCACTGTGGCTGAAACTCCGCAAGGTTGACCGATGTCAAAGAGCGATCATCTTCTCTATATGCGCCGTTGTCTGCAACTTGCTTCCGAGGGTGCCGGCAGTGTGAGCCCGAATCCTATGGTGGGCTCGGTTATTGTCTGCAACGGCGAAATTATCGGAGAAGGCTTCCACCAGAAGTTTGGCGGCCCTCACGCTGAAGTTAACGCCATTGCCTCTGTCTCCAATCAGGCATTGCTTCATCGCTCCACCTTATATGTCAATCTTGAACCATGTTCCCATTTTGGAAAAACCCCTCCCTGCAGCGATCTTATTATTGAGAAGGGGATACCCCGGGTTGTCATTGGATGCCGTGATCCTCATGTTGCTGTAGCAGGAAAAGGTACCGCTAAGCTGATTGCCGCAGGTATAGAGGTCACAGAAGGGGTTCTTGAAGCCGAAAGCAAAAAACTCAACGAGGCATTTATTACAAGTCATACCACCGGAATGCCTTTCGTTGCCCTTAAACTGGCCGAGACACTTGACGGCAAAATTGCAACATCTCAAGGCGCATCCCAATGGATTACAGGCGAACATGCAAGAAAAGAGGTTCACCACCTTCGGAGCATCTACGACGCAGTCATTATAGGTGAGGCTACTGTTTGTGCTGACGATGCTCTGCTTACCGTCAGGCACTCTTCCGGGCGCAATCCTCTTCGTGTAGTTCTCGATCGTCAGTTACAGGTGCCGCCAACTGCAAAAATTTTTGGTTCCGAGGCCGAAACGATTCTCTTTGCTTCATCGTTGTGTTCCGGATTGCCGAAAGTGGAGCAGTTAAGGCAAATCGGCGTGACGGTTTTGTTCGTCAATGAGCGTTCCGAAAAACTCGATCTTCGCCAGGTGCTTCATGAACTGCATAGCCGCAATATTCTTTCAGTGATGGTTGAAGGCGGGAGCCGCCTGTCGGCGGCATTTATTGTCGAAAAGCTTGTTGATAAAATCTATATGTTTATTGCTCCAAAGCTTTTCGGTGGTGACGGCTTGAGTTCTTTTGCACAGCTCGGTATCACTGTGCCCGACGAGGCAGTCAATCTGCAATTTGAGGCACCGCGATTTTTCGGAAGTGATCTGCTGCTTGAAGCTTATCTTCTCAAGTGACTATGAAAAAGCGCGGACTCATTCAATCGAATGAATAAAAGCATTACAAAAACCTGAGGTATAATGATAAAAAAATACACCAAAAGGAGATTCCCAATGCTTGAGCGTATGGTCAATAACAGTGATTTTGGAAAGTTGATCCTGCGGGTTACTGTAGGCTCCCTCATGCTTTTTCATGGACTTAATAAGCTCCAGCACGGATACGCTTTTGTCACGCAGTTGCTTGTTCAGGCAAAGCTTCCGGGCTATCTCTCCCATGGCATTCTTATCGGCGAGCTTATTGCGCCTCTTTTTATGGTGTTGGGCATCTATACAAGGCCGGCCGCTCTTCTGCAGGTTTTTGTCATGGCTATGGCTGTTTATCTTGTTCATACCAAAGAGCTCTTTTCAGTAACTGAACATGGCGGTTATGCCCTTGAACTCCAGGCACTCTACCTCTTTGGAGCACTTGCTGTCTTCTTTTTCGGTGCTGGACGCTATAGCGCCTCACATGGCGGCGGTCTCTGGAAATAATGACTCAACAAAGGAAAGAGAATAGCATAGATATTCACAGGGTAACAGCCTACTCTGGAACAACCTGTGTTTTCAAGGACTTTTCGCTGACAATCGAAGCAGGATACAGTACAGCAATTCTCGGCCGGATTGTGGGCGATGGCAGCAAAACCGATATTTTATCATCCAGCACACTCTCCTCCTTGTTTGACTATCCTCTCCAGGTGGTCACGGTAGGCGGTTATTATCAGGTTTTACCCGGGTAAGCCGTTATAAATACTATATCTTTTGGTGAACTTCTTTATTGCCTCCGATGTTGTTAGGCTATTGGCTGTCAGTAGAAACGTTTTTTTAATACATGATCATCATAAACCTTTAATAACTGCTTGTTATGGCAAATATCACGCTCAAAGGAAATCCTTTTGAAACTGTAGGTACACTCCCTGCAAAAGGAACAGAGGCACCGTTTTTCTGTCTGGTAAAAACCGATCTTTCCGAAGCAGGTCCGGCCGATTTTGCAGGTAAACGGCTTGTTCTTAACATTTTCCCAAGTCTTGACACTCCGGTCTGTGCGTCATCAGTCAGGCGCTTTAACCAGGATGCATCTTCACTCGATAACACGGTTGTACTCTGTATTTCCGCTGACCTCCCCTTTGCCCATAAACGTTTCTGCGAAACCGAAGGCTTGAAAAATGTTGTATCGCTTTCAGTGTTCCGTTCACCTGAATTCGGTCATGAGTACGGCGTCACCATTGCTAACGGACCATTGAAAGGACTTCTTTCCCGCGCTATTGTGATTATTGATGCCGATGGTATAGTGCGTTATACCCAGCAGGTCAGTGAAATTGTTGAAGAGCCCGACTACAGTGCGGCCCTCAAGGTTTTAGGATAAATAGTCCTCTTCCCGGCAGAAAATGTACTGTCAGGAAGGAACTCTTGCTGGCAACCGGTAAGCGTTATATATTAAAAAGTCAATGCGGGATCTGATGCCTCTCGGGATTCCGTTCATTTCTTTAAGTGAAACTATCTGAAATGTTTACCGGAATTATCAAGGATGTCGGGAAGATTGCCGGAGTTGCAAAGCGAAATGGCGGTTTGCGGCTCCGCGTACACTATGGTAATTCCAGTGAGTTCAGTACACTCTCCATTGACGAAAGCGTCAGCCTGAGCGGTGCCTGCCAGACAGTTGTAGCTGTTGGCGAGGGGTGGTTTGAGGTCGACACTGTCGAAGAAACGCTCGCCAAAACAACACTTGGCTCTTTACGTAACGGCTCTCAGGTTAATCTGGAACGGGCAGTTCGCCCAGTTGACCGTCTTGGCGGTCATTTTGTGCTCGGCCATGTTGACTGTGCGGCAGTTGTGCACGAAATCAGGGAGCTGGGCTCAAGCCGTGAACTCTGGGTGGCATTTCCTGAAGCATTCTCTCCCTTCATTGTCTCTGCAGGCTCAATAACCATTGACGGCATAAGTTTAACCGTAGCCAGGCTCGATGCACTCCTTTTTGCTGTAGCCATTATACCCTATACCTTTGCACACACCACCCTTCACTCCCTGCATACGGGAAGCCGGGTAAATCTCGAGTTTGACATTCTTGGCAAATATGTCGCCCGGCAGCTTGCAGCGCCCTCCTCTTCAGCTCTTCCTCCGTCACGCATTGATGACCTATGGCTTCGGGAACACGGATTTTAAATAGTATGGATACCCTGAACATGGACTCTGATCTTTTCGGCTTTTCCGAAACACAGGGCGAAAAAGATTACTTTCAACCCCTTGCCGAACGTGTTCGTCCTCGAACTCTCGACGATATGGCAGGGCAGGAACATCTGGTCGGCCCAAATGGACCCCTTCGCAAATTCCTTGCAGGCGGTACAATGCCGTCAATGATTTTCTGGGGTCCTCCGGGATCGGGTAAAACCACCCTCGCCGAAATCTGCGCCTCTTCGCTCAGCTATCGATTCGAACAGTTATCCGCGATTGATTCAGGGGTCAAGGATGTCCGCAAGGCGCTTGAAAATGCCGAAAAATCAAGACACACAGGCAAGAGGACGCTTCTCTTTATCGATGAAATTCACCGGTTTAACAAAACCCAGCAGGATACACTGCTTCATGCTATAGAGCAGGGGCTTATAGTGCTCATAGGAGCAACAACCGAAAACCCCTCCTTTGAGGTTAATGCCGCACTCTTGAGCCGGATGCAGGTCTATATTCTCAACCCCCTGGGTCCAGAAGAGATAGACGCAGTCATTCACCGGGCACTCAAGGAAGACAAACTCTTTAGAGACCTCTCTGTTGAAATTGCCGACCTTGATTTTCTTCTGCAGTTTTCAGGAGGAGATGCACGCAAAGCACTGAACGCTGTTGAAGCCGCGGTCTCCCTCATGCCCAAAGGTCTTCCAAAAATGGTTTTGAACAGGGAAGTGCTTCAGGTTGCGCTCCAGCACAGTGCACCGGTCTATGATAAAGGAGGCGACAACCACTACGATATCATTTCCGCCTTTATCAAATCGATGCGGGGTTCAGATCCCGATGCGGCACTCTTCTGGCTTGCCCGCATGCTTGAAGGAGGTGAAGACCCGAAATTTATAGCACGGCGCATGGTTATTTTTGCGAGTGAAGATATCGGCAATGCCGACCCTTATGCCATCACTCTTGCGGTATCAGTCTTCCAGGCAGTGGCAATGATCGGCTTACCGGAGGCACGAATTAATCTGGCGCATGGCGTTACCTACCTTGCTTCAGCCCCGAAATCAAATGCAAGCTATAAGGGCATCAATGAAGCAATGAGTGAAGCCCGATCAATGCAGCAGCTGAGGGTTCCGCTTCACCTGCGCAACGCTCCGACCAAACTCATGAAAGCCGAAGGATATGGTGAAGGCTATCAGTACCCCCATGGCTATCCCGGGCATTTTGTCGAGCAGCAATACTTCCCTGATGGTCTTGATCCGAAGGCATATTACCGTCCCGGAGATGAAGGTCGGGAAAAATATATAAGGGAACGTCTCGGACTCCTATGGAGCGAACGTTACCGTTCATGATTCTTACAAAACCGATCACTTTTTTATATTCAGGCTGTTCCTTATCCCAGTCGGTATCGTCAGTTATTCTTTCATCAAGACAGACTCTTTTATGAACAGGTTCCGCCAGATACTTTTTTTTGTAGTGCCGATTCTCTTTCTGACTGCATTTTCTCCAATCCATGCTGCCGCTCTTCCTGCAAATAGCTCGCTGACCCTTGACGACGCCGTTCATATCGGGCTCGAAAGAAGCAGAACCCTTGAAATAGCAAGGCTGGAGCGCGATATGACCTCCCAGAAAATCCGCGAAACATGGGCAAAGGTGCTGCCGCAGCTAACATCTGACTTTACCTACACCCGCTCACTGAAACCCTCAGTCTTGTTTTTTCCTGATATTTTGAGCGGAGGGACTGGAAATTCATTTATTCCTCTAGTCATCAGTGCCGATAATGCGGCGACTGCCACTCTTACCCTTCGTCAGGCACTCTTTAACGGATCCGCGTTTGCTGGAATCAAGGCCGCAGGCATTCTCCGAAAAATGAGTAACGAGGCCTATCGCAACAGCGAAGCAACTGTCATTGCCGACATCAAAATGTCCTATTACGATGCCCTCATCTCAAGAGATCAGCTGAAGCTCATTGAGCAAAGCATAGCACGCTGGGAACAATCAAGAAAAGATACCAGGGCAAAGTTCCGCCAGGGTGTAGCTGCAGATATCGATACCCTCAAAGCCTATCTTTCCGTCGAAAATCTCCGACCCGATCTCATTCAGGCAGAAAATCGTGTGGCAACAACCGCGACAAAGCTTAAAAACGCTATTGGTATTCCTCTCGACAGCACGATTGTTCTTTCAGGAAAGCTTGATCTCTCCTCAGCCACCTACCCCAAAGATATCGCAGCAGCATACCAGGAAGCAATTGACGCAAGGCCAGATCTGCGCCAGATATCTCTTCAGGTACAGGCGGAAGGCGAAAAAGTCAGCGCTGCCCGGGCCGAGCATTACCCTGTTATCACCGCCTTCGGACAGCTTGAAACCCAGACAGCATTTAACGATAATGTCAAGACTATCCAGTCCCGCTGGCCGGTCTCTTCAGCCGTAGGACTTCAGGTTTCACTGCCCATATTTACCGGATTCCGAACCAGTTCACAAGTTGAACAGGCCAAAATATCCCAGCTGCAGACACGGACAAGGGTAGAAGATCTCAAAGCCAATATCCGAGCCGAAGTAGAGGTTCGGCTCCTGAACTTCCGCGAATCACAAAAAAGAATTGAAGTTCAATCCAAAACCATCAGTGTAGCAGAACGCGGATACAACATATCCCTCCTCCGCTTCAAAGAAGGCATCGGCTCCCGCCTCGAACTAACCGACGCCGAACTCCAGCTCAACAAAGCCAAAACCAACCACCTCCAGGCACTATACGACTACCTAGTCGCCTCCATCCAGCTCGACAAAGCCCTGGGAAGGCCGGCAGTCACCAGTCACCAGTAGGCAGTGGGCAGAAAGAAAGTACTGAGGGCTGAGTGCTGAGTGACAAGCTAGGGGACGCTCATGACTAAGTGTACTTGCTGCATCAGCAGGCTCTCGCACGACCTCAATATTAGGGGAGTTTATAACCCATTTCCTAGGATTAGACCTGAAATGAAACGATTAAATTTTTTGTGATGAGTGGCGTCATAACAATCGAGAATTTAAAAGAACTTATCATTGAGATAAGAGAACAGTCGGTTTTGCTTGACAGTACAGTCGCTGAAATTTATGAGGTTGAAGCTGTATAAGCCCTATCGGGCCCATTAGTCCTATGTTTTTCTCTTTCCACTCACCACTTTCTTTCAGCATAATAAACAACGCTCGAACTCCTCGCTCCACCCTTAAAAGCATAAAGAGCTGCTCTTCCGAGAAGGGTTAAAATCCTGAGAGCATTAACTCTTTTTTTCCCCCTCTTGGAGCGCAGCGCTTCGCTATGCAAAATATTATACACCGAGTCCGGAAAATAAGGCTGCCGCTTAAAAACCCTCAATCCATGCAATCCCAGCAGTTTTTCAAGCGTTTCCGGCAAAAAGTGATAGAGATGTCGTGGCGCATCCCATGCGATCCAGTTCTCCCGATAATACTCTGCATCAAAACCAGCCGGATTTGGCAGTGCAATAACAACCACACCGTCCGGCTTCAGTTGAGAAACAACTTCATGGAGAGTTTCATTGATGGTGTGAATATGCTCCAGCGTATGCCAGAGCACAATGCGGTCAAATGTTTTCTTCTCAGCGATCTCCTCTGCAATTGAAGGGAAAATGTTCAGCCCGAAAAACTCCCGCGCATGCCGTGCGGCATCATCATCAGGCTCAACCCCGGTAAGGTTTTTGATCGGCACACCATGGCGGTGAAAATAATTGAGAAGGTTACCCGTGGAACACCCGATTTCAAGAACCGACAGCTCTTCTCTCGGTTTGACCCATCCTTTCAAAATGATTTCTGCTCGATAGCCGAGAAGGAGAGTTTGTGCAGCAAGGTAGGCCCTCTCTTTGAAGGACGAACTGTTCAGGTTGTGGCGATAGGGGTCATACTCCGGGCTGCGGTAATGCCGGGCTATTTCAGCGCTCTCCGGACGTGGATTGAGCATAATGAGCCCTGAAGCACTTGAACGAACAAGATTCCAATCCGCTTTTCCGGAACTGTCAAAACGGTCGGGAACCTGAAGATAAGGGGTAAACTCTTTCGAGCCAGTGATAGGGCAGGGAACTGTTTCCATTCCACCGTAAAGAGCGTTACTCTTCTCCCTGTGTGAGGTCAGCGAAAGCCTTTTTCAGGTTTGTATAGGTGGAGTTCATATCATTGCTGAGCACTTTGGCATCTGCAAGAACAGGCATAAAGTTGGTGTCACCTTCCCAGCGTGGAACGATATGAAAATGGATATGCGTGTCAACGCTGCCACCGGCAACCTTGCCCATATTGGCGCCAACATTGAACCCTTGAGGTCTGAGAGTACGTTTCAGTGCCTTGATGGAAAGGTCGGTAAGCTCCATCACCTCCAGTTTCGTCTCACGGTCGAGATCTGACAGGTCAGGAGTCTGAAGATAGGGAATCACCATAAGGTGTCCGCAGTTATAGGGGTAGAGGTTCATGATGATGAAGCACGTTTTTCCCCTGTAAAGGACAAACCGTTTTTCATCCTCTTCTGGAGGTAGATCGGCAAATACAGATTTCCCTGCCTCACCAGGTTGCTTTTCATCCTTGAATGACTGCATATACACTTCACGCCACGGTGAATACATTCTATGCATGGTGGGTATGTCCAGATTGGTTGTTGATGTGGTACCAAAGATGGGAATCGAACCCACACGAGTTATTCACTCACTGGATTTTGAGTCCAGCGCGTCTACCAGTTCCGCCACTTTGGCATTCATTTGTAAGGCGTGCGAGAGAAGGGACTCGAACCCTCACGCCTCACGGCACTAGTTCCTAAGACTAGCGTGTATACCAATTTCACCACTCTCGCATTACAGAACAAGAATATACGTGGTTTTAATTTTAATAAAAACTATATTTCAACATACTTTTGCGGCGTTTTACGCTAAAATCTCCACATTCGTTTATCGTTTTCAGCCCATGCAGTTTGACCGACACCGCTTTGCAAACTTTATTTCATGGGTAATCAGTCCGGTTGTGGTTGCGCCGGTAGCTTATTATGCAATAGTGATGAGAGGGTATGGCAATGACGTCAACAGTGGCGCATACCTGACGGTTCTCTTTTTTTCCAGTACCATTGTTCCCATCTTTCTGATTTCCGGCCTGAAAAAAATAGGAAAAATTTCAGATTTCAATATTCCCTTCCGTGAACAGCGCTTTCTTCCTCTGCTCGTTTTGGTTGCCGTCAATGCTCTCGGGTACGAGTTTATGAAGACTCTTCATCCCCCTAAACTCTTGACAGGCATTCTGCTTTTCAATGCCGTCAACATGGTCTTTATTCTTCTCGTCACCCTTCAGTGGAAAATCAGCATCCATCTCTTCACCTTCTCCTCATCTATTGCGCTGCTTTTCATGCAGTTCGGTGCTGTTGCGTTATTGTGTCTCCTTTTTGTTCCGCTGCTCATGTGGTCGCGAATTTTCCTGAAAGCTCATAATTTCATGCAGACACTCGTCGGCGGTATTGTTGGTTTTGCCGTCATGTATGCTGAGTTAAAATGGTGGACAGGATTGTGAACAAAAAAAAATATGCTGTTGTTGTCACCACCTACGGAGAAGTTGAAAAGCTTACAGTCCGCAACTTGTGGCCGTGCTCAAGGCGAATTCTCAAAGTCGTCACCCGTCAGATTGTAAAAATTCCAACAGCAATGATCTATTTTATTGCTGATTACCGTTCGACAAAGCATTATATCAACTGGAAGCTGAACCGTTACCGTTCAACTCTCCTTGCAATCAACCGCTCTCAGTCAAAGAGACTGGCAGATTGTATTGCGGGCAGCTCGAATCCCTTTCTTTCAAAGGCTGAAGTCAGGGTAGTTGATGCCTATTATTTTGTTCCTCCCTATCTCGACGATCTGCTTCTGGAGCTGCAGTCAACGTATGACGGTGTTGTAGTAGTTCCCATGATTCCTGTTGAATCTTCCTTTTCCTGCGGTGTCGCCTGTCAGATGGTTATTGATGTCTATGCCGACAGCGCCTTTGCCAGAGTAAAGGTTCTAAGCAAGCTATGGAAAGATGATCGTCTCCACACTCTCTACATTGACTATCTTTTCAAACAGTTGTCAACGGCTGTGCGTCAATCAAAAGGTAAAATCGGTCTTGTTCTGGCCATCCATGGCACACTTGTCAAGGATCGTAAAGGAAACACTCCAAAAGTCTTTACCGGACTCGAAGAGACTATAGCCTTTTTTGATTGTATGAAGCGAAAAATCATGGCTGACCCCCGTAATATATTTACTGATGTGCGTCAGGGCTGCATGAACCATTCAACAGGCGGGGAGTGGATGGCCGACACCATCGAAAAAGCACTTCTGGAGTTCAAGGAAGAGGGCTACGATGCAGTCGTCATGTTTCCCTATGGCTTTTTCGCCGATAATAGCGAAACTGAATATGATGCCTTCAAAAAGCTTGAAGCTGCCGGATTTCCAATCTTTCAATATGTCAGATGTATTAACGACTCTCCGGAATTCGGTCAATGGCTGTCGGGTAAGGTGCTTGAAGAGCTTCAAACCTTCAGTAAATTCCAGAAAGCCTTCGAAAGTCTTGACCATGAACCATAAAAACATACAACCCTTGAATGCTGTTGACGACACACCGAGAGAGGAGCTGGAAGCGGCACTTAAGCAAGAGCCCGACAATACCGGCATTCTCTATAAACTGGCGTTGATCTATATTGACTGCCAGCAGAACACCGAAGCGCTTGAGCTGCTCGATCGTTGCATCCAGCTCAAACGTCGCGACCCCCGAACCCTCTATGCGCGTGCGGTAACGTATCTCTCGATGAGCAACTACCGTAAAGCAGGGTGTGATCTTCTGAAAACCATCGTACTCGATCCCGGCTGCATGCTGGCCTACAAACATCTTGGCTTCGTTCAGTTTACTCTCGGCAAGGAGGAGATGGCCCTCAAGACCCTTAAAAAAGGGCTGGAGGTCGATCCCGCATTTACCGGCATTTACTGTGTTTTAGGCGATGCCTACCTTGACCTCGGAGAAGTTGACAAGGCAAAAGAAGCTTTTGAAAAAGCAATAGAACTTGAACCGGAAAACCCTGAAGCTCATTGCAAAATGGCCATGTACTATCTTTCGAGAGGCGATATGAAAGGGTTGAAAAAGGAGTATGAACACTTGAAAACCCTGGATGCCGCTTTGGCCGAACAAATCGGAACTCTCTTTTTTTAAGAACTGCCATGAAACTATTTACTGATTCAGATCAAAAAAAACGGTTTATGAAAACCGGACTTCCTGTTATGGTCGGCATTGCATGGGCTCCGATCATCTGGATACTGCTCATACCCCTTCTCACTCCTCTACTGTTTACTCTTACAGGCTCCTCTTCGGTTACGCAAGGGTTAATTCTGCTTGTTGTGCTGTTTATGACCTACTTATTATTAAAGCTCTTCGGGCATCTTGGCACTAAATTCCACAGCAAGAACGAGTAAGGCCTCAAAAAGTTCCTGAACCCCAACAAAACAAAAAAAAGCCGGATTTTTTCTGTGTCCAAATGAATTTTTTTTTATATTTGCCCACCTGCATTTAAGAACGTTGCAGGAAAGAAGAATTTTCGGTTTTGAGACCGGGATTAACACAAATTGGCAATACACATGGATACTACGCTGAGTAATTTTGGCAATGTCTTTGCTTTCCTTGCCCTCGGTATAGTTTTTGTTGTCGGAGGTTACCTGACAGCCCGCATGCTCCGCCCCCAAAGACCCAATCCAGCTAAAAACTCAACCTATGAATGCGGCGAAGAGGCTGTAGGCAGCGCATGGGTCAAGTTCAATATCAGGTTTTATGTCGTCGCCCTTATCTTTATCATTTTTGACGTTGAGGTTGTTTTTCTCTACCCTTGGGCGACAGTGTTCAAGCAGCTTGGCGTGTTTGCTCTTGTAGAGGCTCTTGTTTTTGCGGGTATTCTTGTTCTCGGACTTGCGTACGCCTGGGTAAAAGGTGATCTGGATTGGGTAAGGCCCACTCCGAATATTCCTTCGATGCCGCAGATGCCTGAATTTCACTCTGCACAATCAGCCTCCGAAAGGGCTTAAATACTAATCACCTTATTCTTTTTGCGTTATGGGTTTACTTGATGCCGGGATAACAAAGCATAATGTGCTGGTAACATCGGTCGACAACGTGCTTAACTGGGCCCGTTTATCCTCACTCTGGCCAATGGGTTTTGGTCTTGCCTGTTGTGCTATTGAGATGATGGCCACCAATGCATCAAATTATGATCTCGAACGCTTCGGTATTTTTCCTCGCTCCTCTCCCCGTCAGTCCGATCTCATGATAGTAGCCGGTACGGTAACCATGAAAATGGCAGAACGGGTTATACGTCTTTACGAGCAGATGCCCGAACCCCGTTATGTTCTCTCAATGGGAAGCTGTTCCAACTGCGGCGGTCCTTACTGGGAACACGGATACCATGTACTCAAGGGAGTTGACCGGATTATTCCCGTTGATGTATACGTCCCGGGCTGCCCTCCAAGGCCCGAATCGCTTATCGGCGGTCTCATGAAGGTCCAGGAGTTGATTCGTATGGAGCAGATCGGTATTTCAAGGGCTGACGCACTGAAAAAACTTGCAGAAAAAAGTGTCGATCCTCAGTCTGTTATTGAGACTGAACGTAAGGTTGCTCACGCATAATTAAATAAACAGGCATACCACAGAGATGGAAGAAGGACATGTTTTATCGCACTCGGTTCAGCAAAGCGCTGCAGCATACGCCATTATCCACGATAAATTTGGCGATGCCGTTACGGCTTTCGATGCCAACGAAACCATGCCGTTTTTTGAGGTTCTCGATACAGCGGTGTGGCCTGAAATAGCACTCTTCATGCGCGATAATCCCAAGCTTAAGTTCAATTACATGGCTTGCCTTTCAGGCGTTGATTATCAATCGGAAGATAAGGTGGGAATTGTCTGTAATCTCGAATCTCTCGGCCAACTCAATCATAAAATCGCCGTCAAGGTCAAGTGTGCCCGCACGGGTGGATCAATCCCGAGTGTTGCCGGAGTCTGGCATACAGCAAACTGGCACGAAAGAGAGGCGTATGACTTGTTCGGTATGCTCTTTTCTTCTCATCCCGATATGCGGCGGATACTCTGCCCTGACGACTGGGAAGGCCATCCTCTACTGAAGGACTATAAGGTTCAGGAGAGTTATCACGGAATCAAGGTGCCCTACTAACAGTGTTTTCAATAGTAAAAGCAGCTCACGTATGCAGGAATTAGATATAGCTGGAATGGGTTCAGTCAGGGTTACCCGAAAAGGCAACAACGTCGTTATCCTCGAAAAGGACCTTCAGACAGAACAGATGGTTCTCGCCATGGGTCCTCAGCACCCTTCAACCCACGGTGTTCTTAAACTGGAATGTCTTACAGATGGAGAGGTTGTTACCCATGCCGAACCTTATCTCGGCTACCTCCACCGCTGTTTCGAAAAGTGTTGCGAAAATGTAGATTACCCGGCCATTGTCCCCTACACCGACCGTCTCGACTATCTGGCAGGCATGAACAGCGAGTTTGCCTACGCCATTACCGTTGAAAAGCTTCTTGATGTCGAAATTCCCCGCCGTGTCGAATTTATCAGGGTTATCGTTGCCGAGCTGAACAGAATAGCCTCGCATCTCGTTGCCATCGGCACCTATGGAATCGATCTTGGCGCATTTACACCATTTCTCTTCTGCTTCCGTGACCGCGAAATCATCCTCAGCCTTCTTGAGTGGGCTTCCGGCGCACGAATGCTCTATAACTATATATGGGTCGGCGGACTTGCCTACGATGTTCCCGCTGATTTCAGCAAGCGGGTCATGGAGTTCGTCACCTACTTCAGACCAAAAACAGTTGAGCTCTACAAACTTCTCACCGAAAACGAAATCTTCGTCAAACGTACCCGCGGTATCGGCATCATGCCGGCCGACGTTGCCATCAACTATGGCTGGTCAGGCCCTATGCTTCGCGGTTCCGGTGTCAAATGGGATTTGAGACGGAACGATCCTTATTCAGTCTATCCCGAGCTCGATTTTGAAGTGCCGGTGCCTGATGGCAAGGTCTCCGATATTGGCGACTGTCTCTCACGCCATCTTGTCCGTGCTCTTGAAATGGACGAAAGCCTCAAGATTATCGAGCAGTGCATCGATAAAATGCCATCTGCAGAAGGCTTCAATGCAAGGTCAGCAGTTCCAAAGCGTGTTCGTCCAAAAGCAGGCGAAGTCTATGGTCGTGCCGAAAACCCTCGTGGGGAGCTTGGTTTTTATATCCAGAGTGATGGAAAATCAACCAAACCACTACGCTGTAAGGCACGTTCCTCCTGTTTCGTTAATCTTTCAGCGATGAAAGACCTTTCTAAAGGTCAGTTGATCCCCGATCTTGTCGCCATTATAGGCAGCATCGATATCGTCCTCGGGGAGGTTGACAGATGATTTTAACACCATTGCCTCACATCAGCATGCCTTTACTTATGGGTAACAGTCTCAATGCCTGGTCCGAAGCTTTAGTAGGATTCACTCCAATGGGCCTGCCTCTCGGGTTGGTAATTCTTGCCGCCATCCCCCTCGTCTTTATTGCACTCTACTCGCTTACCTACGGCGTCTACGGTGAACGCAAGATTTCCGCCTTCATGCAGGATCGTCTTGGTCCCATGGAAGTTGGTAAATGGGGTATCCTTCAGACCATTGCCGATATTCTCAAGCTTCTCCAGAAAGAGGACATCGTTCCGACTTCAGCCGATAAGTTTCTCTTTGTTATCGGGCCCGGTATTCTTTTTGTCGGCTCATTTTTAGCTTATGCCGTACTGCCTTTCAGCTCAGCATTTATAGGTGCAAGTCTCAATGTCGGTCTCTTTTTTGCCATCGGCATTGTCGCTATTGAAGTTGTAGGTATTCTTGCTGCAGGCTGGGGGTCAAACAACAAATGGTCACTCTATGGAGCTGTCCGCAGCGTTGCCCAGATTGTCAGTTATGAAATTCCGGCTGCAATAGCCCTTCTGTGCGGTGCCATGATGGCCGGTACCCTTGATATGCAGAAGATCACCATGCTTCAGTCAGGCTCCTACGGATTTGCACACTTCTTTCTCTTTCAATCGCCAATTGCATGGCTCCCGTTTCTCATCTACTTTATCGCTTCTCTTGCCGAAGTCAACCGTGCACCTTTCGATATTCCCGAGGCGGAATCCGAGCTGGTAGCAGGTTATTTCACCGAATACTCAGGAATGAAGTTTGCCGTTATTTTCCTTGCTGAATACGGCAGCATGTTTATGGTTTCAGCTATTATTTCTATAGTATTCTTAGGTGGCTGGAATTCTCCGCTCCCCGATATCGGCTCTTTCGCTCTCAATGCATGGACCAACGGTCCGGTCTGGGGTGCGTTCTGGATTATCATGAAAGGGTTCTTCTTTATTTTTGTGCAGATGTGGCTTCGCTGGACGCTTCCCCGTTTAAGGGTCGACCAGCTGATGTACCTATGCTGGAAGGTCTTGACCCCCTTTGCTTTTGTAAGCTTCGTGCTTACGGCCATCTGGGTAATATTTGTTCCTTAAGAGAGTTCAACAGTCAATTGTAGGAAAGTAATGACGTACAGATTATGAGTGAGTATTTCAGGAATATAAAAACCGGAGCAGTCACCATAGCGACCGGCTTGGGAATCACCCTGAAGCATTTTTTCAATGCTCTCAATCGCAAAGGCGATGCCGGTGTTGATGATGTCGACTATTTCCGTCAGGTAGATGGTCTTGTGACCCTGCAATACCCTCGCGAGGTAATCCCTACGCCGAAGAACGGACGCTACCGGCTCTACAACGCCATTGAGGATTGTATCGGATGCGGCCAGTGCGAACGGGCATGTCCGATATCCTGCATCACAATCGAAACTATCAAAGTTGCGCCCGACGATATGGCGCTTTGCGGAAAAACATCCGACGGACAACAGAAAAAGTTCTGGGTTCCTGTTTTTGACATTGATGTGGCAAAATGCATGACATGCGGCATGTGTGCCACCGTATGCCCGACAGAATGTCTTGTACACACACCGGTCAGTGACTTTTCAGAGTTCGATCGCAGCAACATGCTCTATCATTTCGGAAACCTCACCCGTCTCGAAGCAGAATCCAAGCGTAATAAGCTTGCCGAAATTCAGGCAAAGGCCCAGGCCGAAAAAGAAAGAAAGGCAGCTGAAGCAGCACAGGCCGCGCCTCAGGAAGAACCAAAATCCGACGGAGAATAACCACTATTATGATGAACAGCCCGACATACACAGTCATTTTCTATCTCTTTGCGGCCTTAACGGTATTCTCTGCCGCATTTGTTGTTTTTTCGCGCAATGTTATCTACTCCGCATTCTCGCTCCTGTTTACATTTTTTGGAGTGGCGGCTCTTTACGTCTTTCTGAGTGCCGATTTTCTTGCCGTTACCCAGGTTGTGGTCTATGTCGGCGGTATCCTTGTCCTCCTTCTCTTCGGTGTCATGTTTACCAAAGGCATCATGAATACAGAGCTCAAAAGTGACGTCCTGCACATCATACCCGGAACACTCATCCTTGCCGGTACGATCGCAGCCTTACTCTATACCTTTTATACCACGCACACATGGAAGCCATCCGAAACCCAGCTTCACGGCAGCCTTGTCGAGCGCATCGGCTTCGAAACCATGTCGCACTATGTGCTTCCGTTTGAAATGGTCTCCATACTGCTGCTTGCAGCACTTATCGGCGCAGCATTTCTTGCACGCTTCGACAAGCCCGACAACAACAACTTATAAGTATTATTAACATGGAACATTTGATTCCCATAGGGCTCAACCATTACCTCACCATATCGGTCTTTCTTCTCGGGTTCGGACTCTTCGCCGTCATGACCCGCAAGAACGCCATTGTTGTTCTCATGGGTGTTGAACTTATTCTTAATGCCGCGAACATCAATTTTCTCGCTTTTTCCAAATATAACGGAGGAATGGGTGGCGTGATGTTCTCTCTCTTCGTTATCGTTATTGCGGCTGCCGAAGCAGCTATCGCTCTTGCAATCGTGATCAACATTTTCAAAATATTCAAGAGTGTCGATGTTTCCAGTATAGATACAATGAAAGAGTAAAAAGGCGAGTCGTCGTAGTATCCTGGGGTTTTAATTTTATTCGAGTAAACATTTCAAAAGAACATGCACAGTTTAATTCAGTTATCAATAGTCGTACTGCTGCTGCCGCTGCTCTCGTTTGTCATTCTTATCTTCTTTAATCGCAGGCTTCCACGCAGTGGCGATTTTGTAGGGGTGGGAATACTTGGTACAGCATTTGCGATATCGGCCTATATCTTCTGGACCGTTATTGTGCAGACTTATGATCCGGCATTCAAAGTTGCATGGGATTTTACCTGGATTGACCTTGGCAAAGTGCCCGGCATAGGCCCGCTGCAGATCAAGATGGGCATTGTGATCGACAACCTTACAGCGATCATGCTGGCGATGGTCACGCTCATCAGCCTCCTCGTTCATCTCTACTCCACCGGATACATGGCCGGTGACAAAAACTACGGAAGGTATTTTGCATTTCTTGGAATCTTCACCTTCTCCATGCTCGGTATTGTGCTTTCCGATAACCTCTTTTCTATCTATATCTTCTGGGAACTTGTCGGTCTCTCATCTTACCTTCTTATAGGGTTCTTTTTTGAAAAAGACAGTGCCGCCGATGCT
Source organism: uncultured Chlorobiaceae bacterium (assembly GCA_903895195.1). Classification (GTDB taxonomy): domain Bacteria; phylum Bacteroidota; class Chlorobiia; order Chlorobiales; family Chlorobiaceae; genus Chlorobium. The sequence continues at coordinate 40,669 of CAITSZ010000032.1, read as the reverse complement.
CAGAAAAAAGCCTTTCTTGCCAATCGCGTAGGCGATATCGGCATGTGGCTCGGCATTCTTATTCTCTACTCCCAGTTCCATACCTTCAGCTTTACCGAGATCTATCTGAACCTGGCAGCAGGGAAGTTTGCAATGTCAAACGCCTGGCTCACCGCTGCCGGTCTTCTTCTCTTTATGGGTTGCGTCGGTAAATCCGCTCAGTTCCCTCTGCATATCTGGCTTCCGGATGCTATGGAAGGCCCGACCCCGGTTTCAGCCCTTATCCATGCAGCGACAATGGTTGCAGCAGGAGTATATTTCGTTGCCCGTATCTTTGTACTTCTTACGCCCGATGCTCTCCATGTAATAGCCTTTATCGGTGCATTCACCGCCTTTATGGCAGCGACAATAGCCATTACCCAGAACGATATCAAAAGGGTTCTGGCGTACTCTACCGTTTCCCAGCTCGGCTACATGGTGCTCGGTCTTGGTGTAGGAGCATACTCAGCAGCCCTCTTCCACCTTGTTACACACGCATTTTTCAAAGCCTGTCTTTTCCTTGGTTCAGGCGCTATCATCCATGCCATGCATCACGAGCAGGACATGCGCTGGATGGGCGGTCTCCGCAAACACATGCCATGGACCTTTGCAACCTTCACGCTCGCCACGCTTGCTCTTGCCGGTCTGCCTCTAACCAGCGGCTTTATGAGTAAAGATGCCATTCTTGCCGGAGCGATCGGCTTTGCCAAAGTAGAAGGCGGTGGTGTATACTATCTTATTCCTGTTCTCGGATTCTTTTCCGCCATGCTCACGGCCTTCTATATGGGTCGCCAGATCTGGCTTGTATTCTTCGGTGAAAGCCGCACACACCTCAAGCCCGCCGATGATCTTCATGGCGCACATCATGCTCATGCTGCACACGACGCGCACAACGACCTTCATCACTCCGCTCATGAAGTTCACGAAGTCTCCTGGAACATGAGAGCCCCACTCGTAATTCTGGCAGCCCTATCAGTATTCTTCGTCTACTCCCCGAACCCCTTAGACGGAGCCCAAGGCTGGTTCATGAAAATGATCCAAACCCCCGCAACAGTAGTAGGCAGTTACCAGACAGCAACCGAACCCCAAAAGTCAGCAGTAGGCAGTCAGCAGTCGGCAACCGAAGGCCAACACTCAGCACTCAGCACTCAGCACTCAGCACTTGAACCCCAAAAGTCGGCAGTAAGCAGTCAGCAGTCGGCAACCGAAGGCCAACACTCAGCACTCAACACTCAGCACTCAGCACTTACAAACGAGCGTCAGGCTGAACTCGCTCATGGATCGCACGCAGCCCATTTCCCTGCAATATATATTTCAAGCATCATGGTGATCCTTGGAATCAGTTTGGCCGGTGTAGTATTTGTCTTTAAAATCATTGACCCCGACAAAACAGCTGAAGCGATTCGTCCACTCTACCTCTTTTCGCTAAACAAGTGGTACTGGGACGAAATCTACGATGCAACGTTTATAAAGGGCTCTATGCTCCTTTCGAAAATGCTCGCATGGTTTGATACCAATATTATAGACGGATTTGTCAACGGTGTTGCTCTCATTGTCAAGAATCTTGCATTCGCAAACAACAGCTTCGACAAATATGTCGTTGATGGTCTGGTGAACTTTACAGCATTCTCTGTAAACACCACAGGTGCGGTTTTACGAAAACTTCAGACAGGCAAGGTTCAGACCTATGTTGTCATGCTGCTTGCTGTTGTCTTCGGTTATTTTGTCTTTTATTTTACACGACTGATCTATTAAGAGGGATTTACTTTTAATCTGAAAACTTACAGATACGGAACATGCTGAGTTTAATTGTTTTTCTGCCCATTATTGCCGGACTGATTATTCTTGCCGTGCCTTCATCGCAAAAGCAGATAATCAGAATTGTTTCATTGCTTGCGGCTCTTGCCCAGGGAGTGGTTGCAGTTCTGATCTGGCGAGCTTACGATCCCTCACTGCCTGGAATAACAGCAGGTCCCGGAGGTAGTCCTCTCGGTTCTTTCCAGTTCGTTGAAAAACTGCCGTGGATCGGTCTGAAGCTTGGCGGTCTCGCCTCGCTGAACATCGAGTACTTCCTTGGTGTCGACGGCATATCCGTTACCATGATCATCCTGACAGCCCTTGTTTCGGCCATAGGTGTTCTTTCAAGCTGGACTATCCAGAAACAGGTAAAAGGATATTTTATTCTCTACAACCTGCTCGCTTCCGCGATGATGGGCTGTTTTGTAGCGCTCGACTTCTTTCTGTTCTATGTCTTCTGGGAACTCATGCTGCTTCCTATGTACTTCCTCATCGGTATATGGGGTGGCCCTAACCGTGAATATGCAGCCATCAAGTTCTTCCTCTATACACTGTTCGGCTCTGTATTCATGCTACTCGTCATGATCGGCCTCTATTTCAGCGTTATCGACCCTGTCACCGGCAACCACACCTTCAGTCTTGTGGCAATGGCAAATCAGGCAAACTATATTCAGGATGCAATTCTCGGGCCTCAAAATGCCATGTGGCGTTACATCGCCTTTGCGGTTCTTTTTGTAGGCTTTGCTATCAAGGTTCCGATGTTCCCGTTCCATACCTGGCTGCCCGATGCTCACGTCGAAGCACCAACTCCTATTTCAGTTATTCTTGCCGGCGTGCTGCTGAAGCTCGGTACCTACGGGATGATGCGTATCAACTTCCCTCTTTTCCCGGAAGTCTTTCATGCCTCCATGTACATCATCGGTATTTTCGGTGCCATCAACATTATCTATGGAGCGTTCTGCGCCCTCGCACAGCAGGATCTTAAAAAGATGGTTGCATACTCATCCATCAGTCACATGGGCTATGTTCTTCTCGGTCTTGCAGCAGGCAACAGCGAAGGAATGGTTGGAGCACTCTACCAGATGTTCAACCACGGCACCATTACAGCCATGCTCTTCCTTCTCGTCGGTGTCATCTACGATCGTGCGCATACCCGTCAGATCGACAAATTCGGTGGCCTTGCATCCTACATGCCGGTCTACACAGCTGTTGTCACCATTGCATGGTTTGCATCTCTTGGTCTTCCAGGCCTCAGCGGATTTATCTCCGAAGCCTTCGTCTTTGTCGGTGCATTCAGCTCCATAACAACACGCTACATTGCTATGGTCTCTGTTCTTGGTATAGTATTCGGTGCTGCCTATCTGCTCTGGTCACTCCAGAGGGTCTTCCTTGGAAAGCGAAAAGCAGATGCTGCATACGATCTTGAAATAGGTGCAGATGGTCACGAACACATTCACTTCCACGACTGGAAAGGCAAAATTGACCTTGACGCACGTGAACTGACCATGCTTGTGCCACTTGTCGTTATCACTATTTTCCTCGGTATCTATCCGATGCCCATCCTCGGCATGATAACCTCAAGCGTTAACAAGCTTGTAGAAGTGCTCACACCGCTGGCGATCAGGTAGAGATTATTTATTATTGTTAGAATGAGGTAAAAGAATAAACTGTAGAGAATTATGTTCGAGCTGCCATCAGGTGCTGAAATTCAAAGTATCATCGCAAGTATAACGCTGAGCGTTGAATTCTTTATACCTGAAATCTATCTATCCGTGCTTTTTATGCTTCTGATCGTTATCGATCTCGTTGCTAAAGGCAAAAAAAACAATCTGCTATCCATCTCAACCCTTCTCGGTCTGGCTGGCAGCATATACTTCATCTTCAGGCAGCAGTTCATGCCTGCCGAAGAGATCTTCTTCGGGATGTACGTGCTCGATGAATTTGCCATCTTCTTTAAATACTTCTTTGTTCTCTCCGGAATGCTGGCTGTCATTATAACGATGGCTGACGACCAGTTCGAGAGTGAAGTGAAAAGTATGGGCGAGTACTACGCGCTCATTGTCGCAATGGTCATCGGTATGATCATGATGGCATCATCAGCCGATATGATGATGATCTTCCTTTCCATGGAGCTCGTCAGTTTCTCGGCCTTCATTCTTACCGGTTATTTCAAACGCAACCCCCGCTCCTCAGAAGCAGCGCTTAAATATCTGGTCTACGGAGCGGTATCATCAGGCCTTATGGTTTACGGCTTTTCGCTTATCTACGGACTGACTGGAGAGACCAATCTCATCAACATCTCTTCCGCGCTCTCTCTGCATGGCTACGACCCTGTGGTGATGATTCTTGCAACACTTCTTATACTTGCAGGTTTCGGTTATAAAATCGGTGCTGTTCCATTTCATTTCTGGGCACCCGATGTTTACGAAGGTGCACCTACTCCTATCACAGCCTATCTTTCCGTAGCATCAAAAGCTGCTGGTTTTGCTCTTCTCATGCGCTTTTTCTACCTGGCAGTACCGCATGGTGGACCGGTATATGAGGATATTCTTGGCCTCAACTGGGTATCGCTTCTCATCATTATCTCTGTCGCATCCATGATCTACGGCAACGTCGTAGCGCTCTGGCAAAAAAACGTTAAACGACTGCTTGCATACTCATCCATTGCCCATGCAGGCTACCTCCTGCTCGGCGTCATTGTCATGGATGCGTTCGGCACACAAGCCACACTGCTCTATTTGCTCTCCTATTTTCTCATGAACTTCGGAGCCTTCTATGTCGTCATTCAGATAGCCAACAAAACAGGCAGTGAAAACCTCGAAGACTACCGCGGCCTGGGCAAAAAAATGCCACTTGCAGGAGCAGCCCTGACAGTATTCCTGATCTCACTCGTAGGTCTTCCACCGACCTTCGGCTTCATCGGCAAACTGATGATCTTCTCCGCACTGCTATCCAAAGGCTCAATCTACCTCTGGATCGCCCTCATCGGCATCATGACAAGCGTGATCTCCCTATACTACTACATGCTGATTCCCCTCAACATGTACCTTCGCGAATCACCCTCATCCGAAGAAAAAAACATGAACCCCGGCCTGCTCCCAAACATCATCATGGCCGCCCTGATGTTCCTAACCATCTACTTCGGCCTCTTCTTCCAGCCCCTGGCCGACTTCGCCAAATACGGATCAGCCCTCTTCGGCCTCAAACTCCACTGAACAAGTAGCAGGCAATTGGCAGTAGGCAGTCTCCCGAACTTCGAGAACTGCCATCTGCCCACTGCCCACTGCCAACTCTCTTCTCTTCCCTCTTCACTCAGCACTTTCTTTCATCCCCTTTATCCCTTGCCTCTTTCAGTAAAAGCATCAATGAGCGTTTGGGTTTAGCTACCAGATAAATCTGATATGAAAAAAGAGAACGACTCAGATAGATCAGCCAACTGTTTACTGCCGTAATCCATTCTGAGATTTGGTTAGCACCTAACGCCAGTGTAATGGGAGCTGGAATACCTTCCATGTGTATGACATCAAAGCCTCCTTGTTCAAATAGTCTTTTGAAAGTTTTGAAGGTAAATAAACGAGTATGCGTCATATCTAATATCCCCCTCTTTCCGTAGTTAAACTGACCCAATAAAAGCATAATTCTAATCGGGAAGAAAGCAATATTAGCTGTGCTGGCAATGATCTTGGAATCAGGAGAAAAACGGCAGGCGAAGTATATGTTTTCAAGAAAAGTCTCTGGCTTGGCCAGGTGTTCAATCAGATCATGCATAAGTATAAAATCGTAATCGCCAGGGTTTATTGGTAACCCTTCATAATTAAGGTCGCACTGGTAAAAAGGAAAAGTGAGCTTATCTTCTTCGCGCGGGGAGACGTTGTCTACGCCGCATACACGACAGGATTTCTTGCTTAGCTCTTTCAAAAGAGCCCCTGATCCGCAGCGTAAATCAAGAACTTTAGAACTGTGGGGGATTCTGTTTAGCGTGCGCTGAGACGGACTCTCCATGTCAAGTTTGTCCTCATACTGCCGGCTGCAACTATGCCGGGTAGAAATGTCAAACTTTCTCTCGTAAAAAACACCAAGGTGCTGCACCCTGGCTTTAATTGTGGTAATGACTACATCAAAAGCATACCTCAGCCCATTCACATAGGAAATTTCATCCCCATAAAATGTTGGTATGGGGCGCTCTGCAATACGGAATCCAAAAAACAGTAATTGGATTATTATTTCGGTATCAAAATGAAAACTGCAGGTATTTAAATGAAAGGGTATTTGCTTCAAGGCCTTTATTGAGTAAACCCTGTAGCCAGAGTGAAACTCGCTGAGAGAGGTTTTTAAAACAAAATTCTGAAAAAAAGTCAGAATTTTGTTACCAGCATATTTATAGAGAGGCATGCCTCCTTTAAGCGCCCCGAACGTTGTCAGCATTCTTGATCCAAATACTGCATCAGCCTCGCCATTTATAACAGGTTTTATCAAATCCAGGAGGCATTTCGGGTCATATTGGCCATCGCCATGGAGTAGTGCTACGCAGTCGAAATCTCTCTCAATAGCGAATTGATAGCCGATCTTCTGATTTCCACCATATCCCTGATTCTCAGGGTTTATCAAAACATGGGTCTTGAATTTGATTTGGCTGCTTTTGATTGCCGAAAAGCAGCGTAACACAGTATCGTCATATGATTTATCGTCAATAATCAAGACTTCGGTCTCGTATTGGTCGAGAAGATCAGAAGGGATTCGCATTAAGACGTTTCTAATCGTCTTTTCTGCATTGTAGGCGACTATAAAAATTAAAATCCTATGTTTCTGATTCATTGTTTAATCTTTCTTTTCAATGAATTGTATCCACGTTAATCTACAACCTTGAATACTTTGATATTCCCTTCGAGAGATTTTGAGACTGCATATACTTTAAGCCATGCAGGAATCTTTCCATTCCAAAGCTGGTGGTGAAAAATATCATCTGATTCTTTAATGTGTTTGATGTTATGGATAAAATAATCTCCAATCCCATCTTTTGGTCGACCTATTAGTATTGCCTCTATACCCCTGCGACGAATAATTCTATGGGCATCCTCCTCACGTAGTGCGTTCATGACGAAATAGGTATCGAGTATCCCTGAAACATTGCGATGTGATGGTGTGCCGATCACTTCGTGATGGGTTTTATAAAGTAGTAAAGGGCCCAGGTTGATACTCGTAAGTATTCGCTGGCTTCTTTTTTCAAAAAATGGATCATCGTTAAGATATTGACAAATCTGATATAAAAACTTTCTATCACTTATTAACATCTTATTGTTATTAGAGTCAAATGCTATGGCAGGCAGTAGACAACCAAAACAGCAAGCTACAATAAACGCGCTTCTGACTATCACATTATATGGCTGACCAAAATTTCTGGTAATAAGAATAAAGGGGAGGGAGATGGCATAAGAGATGGGAATGAAAGAACATAAAACTGCGTATGTAATCATGCGTAACGTCAAGGCTGACATAATAATAAAGACGATATTTATAAGGGTTATAAATATCCAAGCCTCCCTTTCTTTTGCATAACTCCGCAATGCGAGAATAATACTGAGAGGTATTCCAGGGAGTGTCATTGCCCAATATGCAATAGGGATTTCCGATAAATTGTTAGGTGCGGAAAATAATCCGGTAAACTCAGTGGTGTCATTCAAATAGATAAATTGGATTGCTGGGTCTACTACAGAAAGGGGATTTTTAAAAAACAGGGGAAATAGCTCCAGCATCAGCAAAATAGAAGCTGCGACTCCTATTGTTGCTGCAATGATTCGACCGAATTTCTTTTCCAGGAGGTTGGTGCCTTTGCTCACGAGAGCGATAATGGCCCAAAAAGCTGTCGTAGTGAGCCATAGAAAAACATGAACCATGGAGCGACGATCGAATTCGATCTTCATTATGTCATCAGATCTTGTATCAATGAACATCGTCAAAAAAGTTGTTGCTAATAAAAAGACAGAGAATAGGAAATTCTTCCATTGATAACTCCTGCCCTCAAGCGCCCATATAAGACCAAAGAAGGAAAGGGCGATTAGAACCACTGCAATGCATTCAATGCCAAACCAGATTGAGATGCCTCCTGCGATGCCGCAGATGGAAAACAATTTCAGATTTCCATTCAAAACTGATTTCACAACCAAAGCTATAAACACAGAAAAAATAAAAATAAGGCTGCCATGGTGATCAGGCACGCCTATATTAAAAACTGAAGTCAAAAACGGTTGAAAAGGCAAAAGGATCCCGAAAAGAGAGGCGCGTATATCTCCAATTAAATCCCGTAAACCCCAGAAAAGAACAAGAAACGACAATACATGTAAAACCGGGTTAACAATCGTAGCCCACCAGAATAGAGCCGCTTTAAAATCAACCAAAAAGGATCCAGCATATGCGCCGGCATATAATATGAAATCAAAGGCTCTTGTCCAGTGACTGCTTTCGCCATATGGAGCATTACTTCTGGATAGAGTAGTATCGTAAATATTGCCAGAACTATATAAATTCTCAACTCTTAATAGATGCCAGTAACCATCAAAATCGCGTATTGTAATTTGATTTAAAATAGCCTCCCGATTAGTGATGAAAATGGCAACATGAACGAATAAAATCACTATGACTATAAATATAGGATGATATCCATTCTGGCTTTCTGCAGGTATTTCCATCTTCATTCTGCTCATTTTCAGCTCTCTCTAATGGTTTCCAGTCTATCAAGCTTCTTTACCTGACCGCCTGAACCTTTTGAAACTGCCGATGGCAGCACCCGCTTCCAATGTATCACTATTACAAATTTCTGATAGTAATCAAGGCCCCTTGAGAATATTTGTTAACTCTCTGCTTTAATGTATGAAAAAAATATGGTGCTCTCCCCAGGTATATCCAACTGCAGCTTGTCGAAAATCTTCTCTGCTTTAAAGTTAAATCGAAAGCTCGACGGTTTTGTCCATTGTGGTGATAGTACGAATGCACTGCGTTGAGCTTAATCGATGGCGCGATATTTGCTGATTAGAAATGGCGGAAGGTATTGAGAATAATTCTGGAAATATATAGCAGATCTCAATAACTGCTTTTAGGTGTGTGCGTAATCGTTAATTAACTAAAATTCAGCGGTGACTGAACAGTGCGGAGCTTTTATATCGATCAATAAATTATATGAAACCAGTAGAGGGTTCTTGCACACAAAATCGCACAACTATGCGCACTGTAACTTTCAAATTGCCCTTATAAATAATACACACTGTGATCTATATCTCTTAAGAGCTTGTATAAATAAGAGTAAAAGGATCAGCCCTTTTTATTGATTTCATGGCAATGTAATTGATCTTAAAAAAACCTATTGATTAAGGAGGTAGTGTGCAGAACCAGCTATGGCAAGACTGGAGCATGAGGCTCAGAAAAAATGCTCTTCGATTAGGGATAATAAATGTTTTACTATATATTTAATATATGCGACATGCTTACTGTGTATATTAAATTTGTTTATCTAAAAGAATCAAAATAATAATTGTGAGGTGAAACCATGATGAACACTATGATGAACAAAATCTTCTCCACCAAATCGCAAAAAGGCGTAACCATGATCGAGTACGCCTTGATTGCTGCTTTGGTTGCTGTTGTTGCGATTACAGCCCTTACAACTGTCGGGACTAAGTTGACATCTATTTTTACCAATATCACAACCGCCCTTTAGGAATTAGTAACTCTTTTGCAGCCTAAGCCGTGAAACTGACAGTTGTTGCTCTCTCCATCGCGCTCGCTCTGGGGGCGATGGGAGATCTCACTCTTGTTGGAGGTGATTTTGCCGATACTTTTACACCTATCACAAGCAGGCTGTATTGATCTTGATAAATCGTATTGCAGGGGAGAACTAATTGTGAGGTGAAGCTATGAGGAACAAAATTATCTCCATTAAATCACAAAAAGGCGTAACCATGATCGAGTACGCCTTGATTGCTGCTTTGGTTGCTGTTGTTGCGATTACAGCTCTTACAACTCTTGGAACTACTTTGACATCTATTTTTACCAATATCGGGACCGCTCTTTAGGAATTAATAACTCTTTTACAGCTTAAGCAGTGAAACTACCAGTCGTCGCTCTCGCCGTCGCGCTCACTCTGGGGGCGATTGGAGCATTTTTCGCCGCCCGCTGGATGAGCGTTCCCCAAACTTCGGGGTCCAGGGTCGTCATCGTTGAGCAGCCAATTGAAGCCGGCAAAGCTATTACTGCTGATCAAATCAAGAGCATCGATTGGCCCGGCTCAGTCGTTCCACTCGATGCATCCACCAGCACCGCAACAGTTGTAGGTCGAATTGCCAGAGTCTCCATGATTCCGGGGGAGCCCGTTTTACCTGGCAAACTGGCCCCTAAAAATGCGACAGGCGGTTTATCCTCGCTCATTCCGGAAGGCAAGCGTGCCATTACAGTCCATGTAAACGAGGTGATTGCTGTTGCCGGATTTGCCCTTCCAGGTAGCTACGTGGATGTTTTGGTTAACAGCAAAGACGCTGACCAACAGCCTTTTTCGCGAACAGTGCTGTCGCGCATCAAAGTATTGGCCGTGGCACAGGAAACCACTGCAGACCTCAATAAACCTAAAGTGGTTAATGCTGTAACCCTCGAGCTAACACCGCTCGAATCTGAAAAGCTCGATCTTGCCCGCAACATCGGGGTGCTTTCTCTCGTCTTGCGCAACGAACTCGATACCCGCGTAATAAACTCCCCGGGTGTACGTCTGGCAGATATTATGAATACCAGGTCCGCTGGTGCAACCACCTCTTTGCCGTCGGCACAAGCGGGACCTCCTGCCCGCAATGTGGTAGCCCCTTCGCGTCAAAGCCTTGGACTCGAAGAGATTCGTGGCACCAGCCGTTAACCTGTAGCCACACCCTAACCGACATGCACATGGATTTGACATGCCTAAAGCGTTTGACCTGCAGGATGAGTACTCTGATGTTGCTTGCCTGCATCTTCCCCTTGTCCCTGGTGGCCTCTCCCTCGATCTACCTTGTGTCTGTTGGCGAATCCAGGGTTTACAGGCTCGAACGACCAATTACACGAGTTGCTGTGGGCAACCCCGAAGTGGCTGACTATATTATGCTTAACCCCACCGAGCTCTATCTGCTGGGTAAAAAACCAGGCGCAACCAATCTTATTGTCTGGGACCGGACAGGCAGCTTTACCTCTACACCGCTGCAAGTCAGCCGCAGCATCAACCCCATAAAAGTCATGTTGAAGGTCGTCTTGCCTAAAGAGACCGACATTCAGATTTTCGCCTGGGGGCCTGCGTTGGTACTGGCCGGCTCTGTATCTGACGCCCTGGCTGCAGAAACCGTCTACCGCCTGGTAACAGCGTATTTGGGTGGCACGCTTCCGGGTGTCAACCCCGAATCCACCCTGACCAATAATGCATCGACCACAGGCTCTGCTGCAACTGCCGGCGCGTATGGCCTGGCCAATAGTCTTTCTGCCCTTGGTTCAGCGGCAACTGCCAGCATGCCTGGCAAGGCCAACAGTGTTCCCGCATCTTCTGCCCCTGCCCGGCAACTCTGACGCTGCCAATAGTGCCTCTACCCCTGGCTCTGCTGCACCTGCCAGCATACCAGGGCTCGTCAACCTCCTCAAAGTCCGCGACCCGCAGCAAGTCCGGCTTGAAGTCCGCGTTGCTGAAGTTTCCAGGTCCTATATCGAAAGTTTAGGCCTCGGCTTTACGAAAGGCTTTGGCACTACCCAAGGCAGCCTCATGACAGGGTTTGTCAATAACGCCACGCTCAACCTCTTGCTGCAAGCCCGCTGGGACCCCAATCTCAACACCACAGTTGGCAACAAGCTTCAAGTGGAAGCCGAGCAAAAACACAGTTTGATTAAAATCCTGGCAGAACCCACCATTGTCGCTATGAGTGGTCAAGAAGGGTACTTCCTGGTCGGCGGCAAAATTTATACGCCCACAGTCGGTGCCAACGGTTCAGTCGACTATGTCGAACGCACCTATGGTGTAGGTTTGCGATTTACACCCACAGTGCTGGATGCCGGTCGTATCTCGCTCAAGGTTGCACCCGAGGTCTCTGAACCAGTCACAGCTTTAGGCACAAGCACTTTGCCCGCCTTTAAAACCAGCACCGTTTCCACCACGGTCCAAATGAACGAGGGTGAAAACCTTGTTATTGGCGGCCTGCTGCGCGACAATCTCACTGAAGTTATCCAGGCCGTGCCCTTGCTCGGTCAAATCCCCCTTCTCGGAGCGCTATTTCGACACACCCAGAAGAATTCTGAAACTACCGAACTCATGGTTATTATTCGTCCAACCCTGGTTAAAGCCAGCGACTCTGCGCCTGAGCTCCCCACCGACAGGTTTATCCCGCCTACTCAAAAAGAGCTTTTCATCGACGGAAAGCTTAAAGGTTCAGGTGTAAAATGACAACCATGCGCGCTCGTAGTGCCATGCATCAGGCCAAGACAACGAAGCACGCACAATCTCAAAAGGGCAGTGTGCTGGTCGAATTTGCGCTCATCCTGCCCGTGTTTCTGGCTCTCCTCTTTGGGGCGATCTCTTTTTCTATAGCCCTGTATGACAAAACCGTGCTCACCATGGCCACCCGGGAGGGCGCGCGCGCTGGAGCCAAATACGTCGCTGGTCGGACCAACTCCATCACCAAGAGCAGCGCCACCACCGCTGTTACGAATGCCTGTCAAAACAACCTCATCTCCTTTGGGAGTGCCATGACCCCGAACATCACTTTTAATGCTGATCCGATCGGTGACGGAAAACTGACAGTCTCGGCCAGCGTCAATTACACCGGACTCTACGTTGTTTCTGGCCTTTCGATTTCGGCCCAAACCACCATGATGCTCGAATAACCATGGCACGGTCACACCACATCATCAAACTGCTGAAAGGCCAGCGTGGCGGAGTCGCCATTTGGTTTGCCATTTGCTTACCGGTGCTCCTGGGCTGTGCCGCTTTGGCGGTTGATCTGGCTCGCATCAACCTGACCAAGGTCGAACTTCAAAATGCGGTCGACGCAGCTGCTCTCGGCGGCTCTAGTTCACTCAGCAACACGCAGCCCCCCCCCGGGCCTTCGGACACTCCGTACAACTGGTCAGCGGCCACGGCCACTGCACTGGATTTAGCACGAAGCAACTCTGCTAATGCTGCACCGATTCATGATGCGCTCATTGAAACGGGATTCTGGAACATCCAAAACCCCTCGCTCGGTCTGCGTCCCTCAGCCGGCGTACCCGTTGCAGGAGATGTCCCCGCTATCAAGGTCACGGTTGCTATCTCCAGCACCCAAAACAACGGCCCATTGCAGTTGTTTTTCGCCCCGATTCTGGGCATTGCCAACAGCAACGTTCAAGCAAGTGCCATTTCCATATTAACCGGTGCAGGTGGTCCTTTTGACTATGCAATATATTCCGGCAGCACTTCAAATAATTTGAGTATAAATGGCAGTACTTACAATATAAAAGGCTCAATTCATAGCAATAAAAATCTAAACATCAATGGTAGTTCGATTACTGTTACCGGCGCAGCAGAAGCTAAAGGAACTGTTACAACGAATGGCAGCAATATTGATATAGGGTCAACATTACCCAATGATCAAAGAGTTATAAGTATGCCGGATTTCAGTGCTTCTATAGCCGCAGCGGCAGCGGCAGTTAATCAAACGTATACCGGTACCAAAACCATTAATGGAAGCAGTATTACTTCAGATCCGATTTACGTTCAGGGAAGTCCAGGCACTATCACGGTAAATGGCTCTTCATTTACAACTACAGGAACTGTTATGGCAGACGGCAATATTTCTATAAATGGCAGTGGTGTAGCCTCACTCAGCAGTCAGGTATGCTTTTATTCCAAAAACGGAAGTATATACATTAATGGTAGTAATTATAACCTGAACGGGGTACTGTACGCCCCCAATGGCAGTGTTTTTATTAATGGCAGTCAAATTACAGTAAATGGTTCTGTTGTAGGTAAACAAATCAGTATAAACGGTAGCGAATTTACGATTGATAGAACTGATTATCCAATAACATCAATAACATCGTTACCAGGAAATCATGCGCAGTTGGTTGAATAACATGAGAGCCTACACTCCACCCATACTGGACCAATAAACACAGATGAATATTGTTACTTACTCTCCCCGGCCTTGGGAGGTTCCCGATAAACAACTTGAACTTGGTCAACACCAGGTAGTCCGACTGGTGGGCGGGCCACAGGTTATGGTGGGCCAACTCACAGCACAAAAACCCGACCTCGTATTTCTCGTGGGCTTTGAACCCACCGAGCCGCAATACCTTCAAGAGGTAGAGAAACTCTGTCTCGCTCTACCGCAATCCGCCATTGCGACCCTTCACCCGCAAGCACAGCCCGAACTTTTGTTATCTCTTATGCGCGCAGGTGTGCGTGACGTCATTGTCGACAGCGCTTCCGAAACCATACGGCAAGTTATCGAACGCGTTCACCTTCGATCCAAAGGTGCCAGCACAAGGCAGGGTCAGGTTTTTGGATTTGTCTCTTCCAAAGGGGGGGATGGCAGCTCTTTCATTGCAGCCAACTTAGCCTTTGCTCTCTCACAAGAGGCCGGCACCCGTGTGCTTGCTGTCGATATCTCATTACCCTTTGGCGACCTCGACATGTACCTCACCGGAGATAACCACCCTCAGGATCTGGCGGATATTTCCACTCAATCCGACCGGCTCGACCTTTCGCTGCTCGACAGCATGGTGCAGCACCTCAACCCCAGGCTCGACCTCATCCCCTCTCCCACCACGTTCGAAAAAATCATTCGAATCGAACCCGATCGCGTGAGCGAACTCATTCACATTGCCACCAACTTTTACGACTACATTCTGCTTGACTTTGGCTCATCTTTCGATCAGGTCGGCGTCTGGGTTCTCGAGCACCTTAACGAATTCTGTATCGTATTAACCCCATCGCTGCCCTCGCTGCGCCGGGCGAGCCAACTCCTCAAACTCTGGAAGGAATTTGAAACACCCATGTCGCACATTGAAATCATCCTCAACCGTGCTGACAAAAGTGTTCCCCTCTCCACTATCGAAATCGAAAAAGTCATAGGCAGGCCAATCAACCATACTTTCCCCTCCGACGTAGAAGCCGTGCAGGAATCCCTCTTGATTGGTCAGCCCTTCCTCCAAGTGGCACCAAAATCCAAACTTTCCAACACAATCGTTGACTGGGCTGCGAATCTCACAGGCTCCACTCATCGTAAACTCTCGCTATGGCAACGCTTAAAGATCAAATAGCTCTCTGGAACCTCTCCACCAAACGGGTTGCAGCACCACCTCCATCGGTGCCAGCAAGCACTGAGGTGCCAGCAACCATTGAGGCGCCGTCACAAGCTCATGTGGTTGAGGCTCCACCTTTGCCGGCAGCGGCACCGGCGATAAAAACCACAGCATCACCGGGGGTTGACTATTACGCGACAAAATTGAAGCTGCACCAAAAGCTGCTTACCCGCATCGACCTCAACTCCATCGAAAGCCTGACTCCCGAGCAGCTGCGCAAAGAGCTTGGGGTTTTGCTTATCACGCTTATCGAAGAAGACTCCACCCGCCTCAATAACCAGGAGCGCGCCAAATTGGTGGCCGACCTCACAAACGAAATCATGGGTCTGGGCCCTTTGGAGCCATTGCTGGCCGACCCCACCATTTCTGAAATCATGGTCAACGGCTACCAAAAGGTCTATGTCGAAAAAAGCGGACGCATTCAACTCACCGACATCCGCTTCAACGACGATGCACACCTGATGAAAATCATCGACAAAATCGTCTCTCGTGTGGGACGGCGCATCGATGAATCCACCCCCATGGCCGATGCCCGCCTGCCCGATGGGTCGCGTGTCAACGCCATTATTCCGCCATTGGCTCTCAATGGTCCAGTCCTCACTATTCGGCGCTTTTCGGTTGTGCCCCTGCAGATGAGCGACCTCATTCAAAAAAACACACTTACTGCCCCGATGGCCGAACTCTTGTCAGCTCTGGTTAAAGTCAAGTGCAACATCATAATTTCCGGTGGCACCGGTACGGGTAAAACCACGCTGCTCAACATTTTCTCGAGCTATATTCCCACCGACGAACGCATCGTCACCATCGAAGACACTGCCGAACTGCAGCTTCAGCAGGATCACGTCATTCGCCTGGAAACGCGTACACCAAACATCGAAGGTAAAGGCGAAATCACCATGCGCGCACTTGTGAAAAACTGCCTGCGCATGAGGCCCGACCGCATCGTGCTGGGCGAGGTTCGTAGTGCCGAGGTTATCGACATGCTGCAAGCCATGAACACCGGGCACGAGGGTTCGCTCACCACCATTCACGCCAACACCCCGCGGGATGCGCTGGCCCGGCTCGAAAATCTGGTGGGCATGGGAGGCCTCACTATACCCAGCAAAGCCCTGCGCCAGCTCATTGCCTCGTCGATTCACTTTATCGTTCAGGCCACACGACTCAATGACGGTACCCGCAAGATCACCAGCATCGAAGAAATCAGCGGTATGGAAGGCGATATCATAACCACCCAGGAAATCTTTTCCTTCAAGCGCACTGGCACCAGCCCTGGAGGATCTGTGCAGGGAATATTCAGAGCCACGGGCCTTCGCCCCAAAGTCTCTGAAAAATTCCGCACCTACGGCATCAGCCTCAGTGACGGTATCTTCGACCCCGGCCCCAACGACTAACCTATGAGCACATTATGACAACGTTTTTGATACCATTCACTGCTTTTGCGTCACTCATGCTCATCATGCTGCTGCTCTATTGGGTGTGGGCCCACTTTTTCGACCGCCGCAGCCAGGCAAAAAAAAAGCGCTTGCAGGCCATCCACAATGCCGTTCAGCTGGGTGGGCAAAGCCTCAGTACCGCGCATGACAGTGCACTCGAAATCTGGCTGCGCTCACGCTTCCGAACATTTGAGCAACTCGAAAACCTGGTCAAACGCTCCCACAGCCGGCTCACTCCCCGGCGCTTAATGGGCCTCATGCTCGCCTTGTTTACCGCTGTTGCGGTGCTGGGACTCCTGCTCAAAACCAACCTCCTTCTCCTGCTCGTGCTTGCCGTCGGCATCGCCAGCACGCCGGTTCTGTGGTTGTCTCGACAATCCAACAAACGTCGCGAGGCCTTCGGAGACAAACTTCCGGAAACGCTCGACTACATCGCGCGCGCAATGCGCGCCGGCCACGGCCTTACTTCGGCCATCGGCATGGTAGGCAAGGAGTTCCCCGACCCCATAGGTCACGAATTCAAAACCGTTTTCGATGAAATCTCCTTCGGCATCCCCTTCAAAGACGCCATTGACCAGCTCGCCGATCGCGTTCAAAGCTACGACCTCAATTTCTTTGTTATCTCGCTCAAGATCCAGCACGAAACTGGCGGCAACCTCACAGAACTACTCGATGGATTGGCCGGAACCTTACGCGAACGCATCAAACTGCGCGGCAAAATTCGCACGCTCTCAGCCGAGGGACGCGCATCAGAATGGGTACTGGGCAGTATGCCGTTTGCGCTCGGCGGTATTCTGGGGCTCATAAACCCCGGCTACATGGGGGTGCTCTTTACCACTTCCCAGGGCCATACCCTCATCCTCATCGGAGGCGGGCTCATGTCTGTCGGCTTCTTTCTGCTCAACCGCATCGTCAAAATAAAGGTTTAACCCTATCCATCCGTCACCATGCAAGCCATCCTGAAAATTATAACCATCGTGCTCTCGGGGACCGCTGTCGCCCTGGTTGTGCTTGCGTTGTACAATTTCGCTTTTGGCAACGCCCTCCAAAAACGCCTCACCCAAATCATTCGCCAAGGCAGGGCAACGGCCGATACCTCCTTGTCCAAAACGACCAACACCCATAAAGTAGCCACAGTTATCAACATCCTCTCTAAACTCTCACTCCCGGAAGAAGGGTGGCAAAGCTCCAGCGTTCAAATCAAGTTTTTGCAAGCCGGCATTCGCAACAAAACAGCACCTCAGTACTACTTCGCCGTCAAAACCCTGCTCTCAGTGGTGCTGCCGCTCTTACTGGCTTTGTTTCTGTATTTGACCCAGCACCAAATCACCTTCGCTCTCGGCTTGTTGTTCGTGCTCCTCACAGCTGCAGCAGGCTACTACCTGCCCGAATTGCTGCTGCGCCTCATCACAAAAAAGCGTATCGAACGCATGCGCAGCAGCCTGCCCGACATGATCGACCTCATGGTCATCTGCACCGAGTCAGGCATGAGCATAGATGCCGCCATAGCCCGCATATCGCACGAAATGACCTACACCAACCCCGACCTGGCCCAGGAGTTTTACCTCTCAGCTCTCGAAATGCGCGCCGGCGCGACCCGCATCGAAGCCTTTCGCAACCTGGCACTGCGCTCACTCCTCGAAGACCTGGAAGACCTCGTCTCCATGCTCATACAGGCCGAAAAATTCGGCACCAGTCTGGCCGAATCGCTGCGGGTGCAGTCCGACATGATGCGCTCACGCCGCACCCAGCGCGCCGAAGAGCTTGCCGCCAAAATGTCCGTCAAAATGCTGGTGCCGCTCATCTTGTTTATTTTCCCGACGCTCATGATGGTGCTGCTGGGGCCGGCAATCATTCAGGTTATTCAAGCCTTCAAATAAGCCCGCCATGAGCCTGAGCTACATGTTGCGACTCCTCTGGGCACACTGGCCGTGGTGGTTGGCCGGTGCGTGGGTTGGTTTGTGGTTGGTGCCCTTGGCCCGCATCATTCCACGCAAAGTTTTGCAGGGCGCCAAAGACCCCTGTAACGCATGGCATGGCCCCGGCGGTGGCGTGAAGCAGCCCGTTCCACTCTTCCGACGCTTGTGGGTGCCGTTGGTCAACGCCTGCTTGTGGGCCTATGCGGCCGACACCGCCTGCCACCCGGCATTCTGGGCTGTGCTGTCAGGGGCCGGTTTGGCCAGCACTCTGGTGTTGCTCGCCCTCATTGACTGGGACACTACCATGTTGCCGGACTTGGTTGTCCTGCCGCTGGGAGTGGCGGGCCTGGCCAGCAGTTATGCCGGGTTTACCCCCCACAACCTCCTCGTTAGTGCAGCATCGGCCTTCGTGGTGCTGGGCCTTATGGGCGGGCTTGCCTGGCTCTTCCAACGCATCAAAGGCGAAAGTGGTATCGGTGGTGGTGACCTCAAACTCCTGGCTGCACTTGCCACCTGGTGGGGCATGGTCGGCGTGCTTTACGTAGTGTTGTGGGCCAGTCTGCTTACCGTCGTCTGGTATTTGTTGTGGCGCCGTTTCAAAGGCCTTAGCTCCGAGGCCGAGTGGCCATTTGGTCCTGCCATAGTGGTGGCGGCACTTTTATGGGGCTTGTAGGCTGCTTATTCCCTGGAGCGCTGAGCCCCACGGCATAACCCAAAAATCACTGCTGAGACTGACTGAAATCAATGAGCATGAAACAATGCGAAATATAGGGAAGGTACCATGAAAGCACACGCGCATTGGCTTAATCAAGAGCGCCTCTCAATCTATCCCCGCATCATTCTTGCTCTATTTCTTATAATTTGCCTGGCGTGGGTTTTTAGGTCGAAAAATATTGTTGACCTGAATGGGAATCCGCTTGGTGCCGACTTTATTCACTTATGGGCTGCATCTCATATTGCCTTGGCAGGACATGCTCAAGATGCCTACAGCATTGGTTTACTATTCAAGGCCCAGCAAATTGCAGTACCAGAATCGCGAGTCGTTTATGTATGGTTATACCCACCTTCGTTCTACCTTGTTGTTCTTCCCTTGGCGTTACTGCCCTACATAGCCGCATACTGGACCTTCATGTTGTCAACTCTGGGCGCCTATATCCTGGTGTTGCGCAGCATCGTCCGAGGCAGCACTGCGATGTGGTGCCTCGCCGCTTTTTCCGGATTGTGGATAACCCTCATACAAGGCCAGAACGCATTCCTGACAGCAGCTATCGCTGGTGCAGCACTGCTCTGCGTTGAGCGAAGGCCTTTACTGTCTGGGCTATTCATCGGCCTGCTTGCTATCAAGCCTCACCTTGCTCTTCTATTTCCAGTTGCATTAATCGCTATTGGAGCGTGGCGAACATTTATAACTGCCGCCGTGACAGCAATCACTTTTACGGCCCTTGGTACCGGCATTCTGGGAACCGCTGTACTGACGAGATTCCTCGCAAATCTTGGCTATGCGCGACTATTACTGGAAAACGGATCTTTTCTTTGGCCGAAAACACCCTCTATGTTTGCTTTCGCTCGTCAGCTCGGAATTCCTGTCCGAGAGGCCTACGTTGTCCATTGTATTGTTGCTGCGGGGGCCGTGATCGTCGTATTGCGTGTGTGGCGCCGTTGCCAGGACTGGAATTTGCGGGGTGCAGCCCTGATGACTGCAACCTTTCTGGTCAGCCCATACGTATTTGATTCCGACCTGGCATGGTTAGCCTTCCCCATCGCATGGCTTGCAATGAACGGGCTTCGTAACGGTTGGCTGCGTGGAGAGCGTGAAGTGCTGGTAGCTGCATGGTCTTTGCCGATGCTGATTGCACCGATAGCTGTAGCTTCGAGTGTCCAGATCGGGCCTCTGGTGCTTTGCAGCCTATTGTGGATAACGGTCCGGCGGGCTGCGCCGGTTTCAAAAAAAGATACGGGAGGCGTGCTTGATGTCTGTTTCGAATAAAAAAAATAAAAATCAAAGTTCTGCTTTCTGGCGGGATTGTTTAGTCCGATCTCTGCTCGGGGGGTATTTCGCCTTTTCAGCAGTGCTTTGTCTGCAATATGGCATAAAACACCTGAAAGGTTTTGATCCCCACTTACCGCAAATTTACTTTATAAGTAATGCACTCTCCGGTTTTTCAATGGCTCTATATTCCTTGACAGTTGCAGTGCTTTACGTGGTACGTTTGCCTGCAGTTACTAAATTTGCGGGCACAAAACCTGCAATAGCTTCAATTCTGGGAGCCTTTATGCTATTGCCGTTGATACTGATAGGGCCATGCGAAGATTTGCCTTTATGGGCGCGCATTTTATCTTGTTTTCTTATTATTGTGAGCAACATACTTGCCGTGTGGATATTGTTCTGGCTCGGGCGTTCTTTTTCGATTCTGCCGGAAGGACGAAAGCTTGTGACGCGTGGTCCTTATTCAATAGTGCGTCATCCGTTATATTTGATCGAAATGCTTGCAATTCTTGGAACTGTAATCAATTTTCTTTCATGGCAGGCAGTACTTCTTTTTATTGCGCAGACGGCGATGCAGTTTGCACGTATACACTACGAAGAACAAGTCTTAAAAGATTCTTTTCCCGAATATGAAGCCTACGCAGCGCAAACTCGGCGGGTTATTCCATACCTCTATTAGAATAAACTAATCCCAATGCCAACCGCATTCAATCCCCCCTTGCCAACTGCCCACTGCCCACTGCCAACTGCCAACTGTCTTGCTTTCACTTGCCCACTCTCCTCAATCTCAGCACTCAGCCCTCAACACCCAGCACTCAGCACTCAGCACTCAGCACTCAGCACTCGTCCCTCAGAACTCAGCACTCAGCACTCGTCCCTCGTCCCTCGTCCCTCAGCACTTCGAAACCCGCCAACTGATTTCTCATGGTATTGTAATGAACAATTGTTATTTTCGTAAGTAATTGCTTTTCTGTCAATAGCCGCTAACCTTTTCGGTATATTCCATTACATTCCTAACAATATTAGTACAATTTGCTTTCTGATAATCTGATTTTTATAAAACGGAGGTAAAATGCAAAGCAATCAGTCCTTTGCCGAAGTGTTCAAGGCCGGAGGAGTAAGCCGCAGGGATTTTCTGAAGTTCTGCTCTCTTACCTCTGTCTATCTCGGCCTCTCTCCCTCGATGGTGCCAAGCATTGTTGAGGCCATGGAAAAAAAACCACGAACACCTGTCATATGGCTCCATGGTCTTGAGTGTACCTGCTGTTCCGAATCATTTATCCGCTCTTCACACCCCACTATTGAAGATCTCATCTTCAACATGATCTCCCTTGATTACGATGACGTGCTCAGTGCAGCTGCCGGCCATCAGCTTGAAGATGTTCGTCGCAAGACCATGAAAGATTACAAGGGAAAATACATCCTTGCTATTGAAGGCAACATCTCCACTAAAGATGATGGCGTGTATTGTATGGTAGGGGGCGATTCATTCCTCAACACTGTTAAAGAGACGGCTGCCGATGCTGCAGCAATTATAGCCTGGGGAGCCTGTGCATCATTCGGCTGCGTACAGAATGCACATCCTAATCCATCAGGAGCAGTCCCTATTTCCGATATTATCAAGGACAAGCCCATCGTCAAAGTGCCGGGTTGTCCGCCTATCTCTGAGGTTATGACCGGCGTCGTCACACACTTCCATACATTCGGTACCCTTCCTGAACTCGACCGCTTCGGTCGTCCAAAAGCATTCTACAACACAAGGATTCACGACAAATGCTATCGTCGTGCATTTTTTGAGGCAGGTCAGTTTGTCAGAAGCTTTGATGATGAAGCAACCAGAAAAGGCTGGTGCCTCTACAAGATGGGATGCAAAGGCCCGACCACCTATAACTCTTGTTCAAAAATACAGTGGAACGGCGGAACCAGTTTCCCCATCGGTTCCGGTCATCCATGCATCGGCTGTTCCGAGCCGAACTTCTGGGATAAGGGGCCTTTCTACACCAGACTTGCCGAAGTTCCATTCCTCGGCAGTGACAGTAATGCCGACAAGATCGGAGTCATCGCCGTCGGTGCAGCAGCAGCAGGTGCAGCCGCGCATGCAGCAGTTACAGCGGTAAAAAAGGCAAAATCAGGCAGTGAAGATAACGACAAAGACTAATCCAGGAGTAGCTCATGGCCAAAAAAATAGTTGTTGATCCAATTCCCCGTATAGAGGGGCATCTTAGAATAGAAGCAAAGCTGAACGATAGCAATGTCATAGAAGAAGCCTACAGCAGCGGTACCATGTGGCGTGGCATTGAGGTCATTCTCAAAGGCCGCGACCCGAGAGACGCATGGGCGTTCACCGAGCGTATCTGCGGTGTCTGCACCACTGTGCATGCTCTTGCCTCGGTACGTTGCGTTGAGGATGCTCTTGGTATCGATATTCCAACTAATGCCTGTATCATCAGAAACCTGATGAATGCCACACAGGTAACCCAGGACCACCTTGTTCACTTTTACCATCTTCATGCGCTTGACTGGGTCGATGTTGTCAGTGCCCTGAAAGCCGATCCGAAACAGACTTCTGTCGTAGCGCAAAGCATCTCCTCATGGCCAAAATCATCTCCAGGCTACTTCAAGGATCTGCAGCAGCGCCTTGTAGGATTTGTAGAAAGCGGTCAGCTCGGCATTTTCTCCAACGGCTACTGGGGCCATCCCGCCTACAAGCTGCCGCCGGAAGTCAACCTTCTTGCTGTTGCCCACTATCTTGAAGCCCTTGAATTCCAGAAAGAGATTGTAAAGATCCACACTATTTTCGGCGGCAAGAACCCTCATCCGAACTATCTGGTTGGCGGTATGGCATGTGCTATCGATCCCAACAAAGATACTGCCATCAATATCGAGCGTCTCTCGATGATTAAAAAAATCATTGACGACACCACTACCTTTATCGACCAGGTCTACATCCCTGATCTTATTGCCATTGCCGGCTACTACAAGGGATGGCTCCACGGCGGCGGTCTCGGCAACTATCTCAGCTACGGCGATTTCCCTGAAAGCTCGCTTGCCGATTTCAAAACACTGCTTTGGCCACGAGGCGCAATTCTCAACAAGGATCTCAAGACAGTTATCGATGTCGATCCAAGGGACGCTTCACAGGTTACTGAAGAGGTCAGCCATAGCTGGTACACCTACTCAAAGGGTGACGGCAAGGGACTTCACCCGTGGGATGGAGAGACCAGCCCTAAATATACCGGACCAAAGCCACCGTTCGAGCACCTTGACACCGACAAAAAATACAGCTGGCTCAAGACCCCCCGCTGGAAAAATCATCCAATGGAGGTTGGCCCGCTTGCCCGTGTTCTGATTGCCTATGCCAAGGGTGATCCAATGATCAAGGATACCGTTGGGCTCGTGCTTTCAAAGCTTCAGGTAGGTCCCGAGGCGCTCTTTTCAACGCTTGGTCGTACGGCAGCAAGAGGCATTGAGTGCAAGCAGACTGCCGGCTTCATGCGCCACTACTACGATCAGCTCGTCGCCAATATCAAAACAGGTGATTACCGTACATTCAACAGCGATCGCTGGGATCCGTCCACCTGGCCTGCAGAGTGCAAGGGATTCGGCTATACCGAAGCCCCTCGTGGTTCTCTCGGTCACTGGATTCACATCAAGGACCAGAAGATCAAGGAGTACCAGATTGTTGTGCCTTCCACCTGGAATGCCTCTCCTCGAGACGCGAACGGCAATTCAGGAGCATACGAGTCGGCCCTCAAGGGTACACCAATGATCAATCCAGAACAGCCGCTTGAGATTCTCAGAACTGTGCACTCTTTCGATCCGTGCCTGGCCTGCGCCTCTCATCTCTTTGATATGAACGGAAACGAGATCACATCGGTTAAAATCGTTTAAAAGGAGCCTGTCATGGGGAGAATAATTGAAGAAATCTACGTATGGAGGCTGCCGGTCAGATTGTATCACTGGATTAACGCCTTATGCACAGTCGCTCTCTTTGTAACCGGACTGTATATCGCCTATCCTTTGTTCAATCCGCCTCTCGGCGAAGCGGTCTTTTACAAGGGAATGTCCTGGTGGAGGTATATCCATTTCGCATCAGCATTTATTTTTGCCGCCAACTTTCTTTTTCGCATGTACTGGGCGGTCTTCGGTAATGATAAATACGCAAGATTCGGTGGTTTCAGACCATGGTCCCCTTCGTGGTGGGGCCAGTCATTCCGCGAGCAGGTAGAGTCTTATCTGTTTATGCGTACAGAAGAGCCGAACTATGTCGGGCATAACCCTGTTGCAGCTTTAGCCCACTTTCTGTTCATATTCTGCGGCTCGAGCTTCATGATCTTTTCCGGCCTTGCCATGTACGGCGAAAACAACCCTGGCGGATTCAATTCCTTCTGGTTCGGGTGGATGATACCTCTTTTAGGTGGCAGCTACACTCTGCATTGGGCGCATCATCTTATGGCATGGATTTTCCCGATCTACCTCATTATGCACCTTTATGCCGTTTTCCGTCATGATGTGGTCGACCGTACCAGTGTAACCTCTTCTATCATTACCGGTTACAAACACAAGGTCGAGGAAGAGCCAGTCTGATTCAAACACCGTAGGGGCGACCCTTGTGGTCGCCCTCCTTATAAACATCTCGGCCTTGGCAACACTTTATAGGCCCATTGCAGGGGAGAGTTGCTCCCGCGATGGGCTTTTTATTTTGTTACAATCAAACAAAATTTTCAAGTGAAGTATAATCGTATCAATATCCTCGGGCTGGGCAACGTTCTCTATGGCGACGAGGGATTCGGTGTCTCAGCACTCAACTCGCTGCAGGAAACCTCCGCATTTCCCGACACCGTTCACTTCATTGATGGAGGAACCCAAGGGATATACCTGCTCGACTTCATCGAATCAGCCGACGCCGTCATAGTTTTTGACGCACTGATCCCCCTCGACTACGACCGCCGGGTCTATGTCTACCGCAACGATGAACTTCCCGACTTTATCCATCGCAAAATGTCCTCCCACCAGATGGGCTTCAGCGAAATGCTCGGCATAGCCAAACTCCACGGCAAAATGCCAAAAGAAATAGTCATGATAGGAGCCCCCCCGAAAGATCTCGAAATGAACATCGGCCTAAGCCCCGAACTCAATCTTCTCCTCCCCGAAGCAGTAGCCGAGGGCAGAGTAATCATCGAAGGCTGGCTAACCGAGTAAAATCAGTAGGCAGTTGGCAGTGGGCAGGAGAAAACAGTGCTGAGGGACGAGTGCTGAGTGCTGAGTGCTGAGTGAAGAAGTGAAATCAGTATGCAGTGGGCAGTTGGCAACAAAAAAGCGGAATGACAACCACCAGTCATTCCGCCCTTACTCCTTAACCCTCCCAACTGTCGTTTCGAAACGCAGTGAGAAATCTCCCAGTTCACTAAATGGTATAAGTCCTATTCCCCAACTCAGCACTCAGCACTCGTCCCTCAGCACTCCATTCTTCAACTGCCGACTGCCCACTGCCAACTATTTTCCTTCACGGTTTAATCAGCCTCAAAAACTCCCCCCTCGTCGACTGCGAGCTGATGAATTGTCCCGACATCGCAGAAGTTGTCGTTATTGAATTCAGCTTCTCAACGCCACGCATCACCATACACATATGCCGGGCCTCAATCACCACGCCAACCCCTTTGGGGCAGAGGACGCTCTGTATGGCATCCCTTATCTGCTGCGTAAGCCGTTCCTGCACCTGCAGCCGTCTGGCAAATACCTCAACCACCCGGGCAAGTTTTGAAAGGCCTACAATTTTACCGTCAGGAATATAGGCCACATGCGCCTTGCCGAAAAAAGGAAGCATGTGATGCTCGCACATCGAAAAAATATCAATATCCTTTACCAGCACCATTTCATCATAACTCTCGGTAAAGAGTGCATTTTTAAGCAGTTCCTCAGGGTTCTCCCGGTACCCTTTAGTGAGAAAACGAAGCGACTTGGCAACCCGTTCAGGAGTTTTCAGCAGTCCTTCCCGCCCGGGATCCTCACCAATCCCTTCAAGCATTGCCGCTACAGCATCCTGCATCCCGCCGATAATAAGAGGTTCGTTTTCAGGTATATCTATAAGGCAATCATCATCGTCGCAGCAGCTCCCCCTGCCCGAAGGCAAAACGTTACTCGCCGAGATAGCAGACTGAATTTTTTCCTGTTTCATAAATTTTGACTTCATGGAGAGCAAGCTCCCGGTTAAGTATGTTACCCAATCGTTCTTCGAGTATATCCCAAACAAGCACACAGAGCACTTCAGTTGTCGGTACGCACTTCTGCAGTTCCGCCACATCATGATTCAGGTGCTTGTGATCGAATCGGTTGATTATCTCCTCTTCAAGAATAGTTTTAAGCTCTTTCAGGTCGAACAGAAACCCGGTTGTCCGGTCAACTATACCGGAAAGAGTAATTTCAAGCAGATAGTTATGACCGTGGCCATGTTTATTACTGCATTTTCCATAAATTGCAACGTTTTCATCATCCGGCAAATCTGGGTTAAAAAGACGATGAGCGGCATTGAACTCTATTTTCCTTGAAACGTAGACTTTCCTTGGTCTCTCTAAAAGATCATTCATAAAGAGTGTTTAAATCTGTTTTCTCTGGCCGTCTCTTGAGAAGTACAAACATAAAAAAGCCGCAAATATTGACATTGTGCCGTAATGTACTCTTTTCGATTTTATTATTCATTCCGTTCAACTAACCGGTGCCCTTGTTTATAAGTTTCATCATCATGCACAATTACCGATGATGATTGCCTCCGGCAAAACCGTTATAATCTCCCATGCATACAACTGTAAGCTTTCATAAAAAGCTGCCTCTTCTCGGCAGAAATGATCAAGGTCTCATAACCTTATTTGATGCATCATCTGAGCTTTTGGGCCCGGGCGGGACCGCTGCCTCTCCGATGGATGTCGTGCTTCAATCCCTCGCGGCCTGTTCCATGATGGATATCATCAGCATCCTCAAAAAAATGAGAAAAGAGCTGATTACCCTTGAGGTCGATCTTGAAGCACAGAGGGCTGAAGAGCACCCGAAGATCTTTACCGCCATACAGATCAACTACCGCCTTAGCAGTCCGGATTGCAAACATGCCGATCTTGAAAAAGCAGTACGTCTTTCAATGGAGACCTATTGCAGCGTGGCGGCCATGATAGGGCATCAGGCTGTCTCATAACCTGGTCTGCAGAACTCGCTTGAGTGCTTAGGATAAAATGATGTAAACACGTAAGGAGAGCGTCACATTCTGCAGGGGTAAAGGTCGGTCTCAGTTGAAGAAGTGTCCGGCACTGCTTGCGTCAAGGCTGTTTCTGCAAGGCGCGGATGTTGTCGATAACCTCTTTATAAGGGTTATCTGCAAGATCGGTTCCATATTCCGGAAGCGTCACATTCTTTGCAACAATCTCCAGAATGTACCCGTTAAGATGCTGCGCAATTTCAAGCATACGCAACTGATGGTTCTCAAGTTCGTAAAGGATAAACTTTTCAACGTTATTCTTCTTCATTTTCTCAAGAATAAGCGCCATCATATCCGCATCGATATGTTTAGAAACCTCGCTGAAGTATACAAGCGGAAGGTCGTTGGCATATCCTGTAGCCTGGTCCACACCCATTTTTCTGCAAACGCCTGCGGCAATCTGTGGGCGGATATACTCCACCATCAGCGGAATAACCATAAAATGAGGGATATACTTGACAATCATGCTGATGGCACTGTAGAGATCTTCAAAACCTTCAGTTTTATGGCTAACCAGAGTGCTTGCCCATGACGCTACCTGCAGCTGCTGGTGCCGAGGAAGATGGTGCATTACGTCAGGCACGGGGATATTGGTCCATGCCAGCAACTCCTCCACATCATGTATTTGCGTTTCACTCATTCGAATTATTTCTGCAGGGTTTGAAGTAAATCAATGGCTCAGGACAATTGAATCGTAGTTTATCAAAAAAAACAGTCAACATAAAACCCAACATCGGTATATAATCCCTATTTTTCCATAGCTGGCAATACAGTTACCCCCTTAAATGAGGATTGAGCAACCAGATGAACAAAACCACCGCACTTTCCCGCCTGAAATCCATTCCAGAGCCCCTTCTTATCGATGGCGGATACTCCAGTTCCGGGCACAGGTATTTTATTGTAACCCATACAGGCCTCATCACCGTCGATTTCCGTGTATATGATCCACTCATCGGTCCAATAGAGTACAATGAAGCAGAGTACTGGGAAATAACAGAAATAGCCAAAGAGAGCGGCACCATAGCAGACAACAGCGATCTTGCCCCAGACGAACAGCTCTTTCTTTTTAACAATGCCGCACCGGGTGTGCAATATTGGGCCATCCAACCTTTTGACAACGCACCACTCGAAGCCTTCACCTTTTCCCCGGATAAGGCGGTAATTGAGCAAAAACTCCTGGATGAATGGAGTAAAGGCGATACAGAATTGTGGGATACTATGGACGATGCATCATTGATAGCATGGGCAGGGAAACTTCTATAAAAGGGCCGGCCTCACTCACCAGCCCTCTCCGCTCCTTATTTCAGCTTTTCCCACTTGATCTGGTTCGACGTTTTGTTTGCGGCCCCCTTTTCCACCGTATAGCGGACAATAAACTCTGTTGTCGAAATACCAAGGTTACCGGCAAGCCGGGCAATCTCATAAGGATTAACCTGAATTTTTTTTCCTGACAGCATTGCAGACAGCGCAAGCATTAAAACCCGAAAGGTTCATTACGCCCAAGTTTACTCCTTAGTATTTCCATCACTGTTATACTGCGAAATTATATAAGTCCTATAAGTCATATTCTTCTTCCAAAGGACATATTGCCGTAAAATCGGCTTCCGTATAAAATATGTCTATTTTATTTATCTTTAAATAAGTAATAGGTGTTTAACTGTGCCCTTTGTATATATGATTATAGTATTTATTTGTGATCTCGTGACTATTTGTCTTTGATTCATAACGTTGCTAAAAAAGGAGTTTTTATGAAAAAGGTTCTTTTGCTCATTACCGTAGCGCTTTTTTCCTTTACAGGAAAAGCATTGGCGCAAGTTGATGTAGGTGTTCTTGGAGGCATCAATCACACCTCGTTCAACATAGTTCCTGATCAGCCTTTTGAAGAAAAATCACGACCGGATTTCGGATGTGGACTTTTTGTAAACGTCCCGTTAAATGAATCTTTAAGTGCTCAGGTTCAAGGGATGTATCTGAGAAAAGGCGGCGATTTAGCAATCACCGGCTTCAATGAAGATGTTAAAGTGGTATCCCAATATCTTGAGTTCCCTGTATTGCTTCGGTATACCTTCAATTCCGGATGTGTCCGGCCATATTATTTTGCAGGGCCAAGCATAGGGTTTCTTTTAACATCCACACAAAAAGCTTCCTTCATTCCCGCTGATCAGGAAGACAACAAGGCTGATTCGAAAAAAGTAGAAATTTCACTCTGCGTCGGAGGCGGTCTGCAATATGTAATGAAGGATATGTCTCTCTATGCACAAGTAATGTACATGCATGGACTGACCAACAATGATAATGTTGAAAATCCGGCTGATTACTCTGAATCTATTCACAGTCGTGCAATTTCCTATATGGTCGGAATGTCTATTCCTCTTGGCAGGAAGTGATTCCTGTAGCACTAAACAAAAAACGGGAAGGCCGGGTATTGAATGCCCGGCCTTCCCGTTTTTGTTGCATAAAAAAATCGAGCGTCAAATCTCAGGGCTCAATTAATTCCCCTTTCCTCTTGATATCAGGTAAACACATCTGTTATCGTTGATGCTGTCGATGATATAGACCTTAAAAGTGCCAGGCAGTTTCACATGTATTGATTTCTGGTCACGCATTATGTAAACTGGTCTTCCCCAGTCATCTTTCTGAGGAGGGATTTGCGCTTCCTGGCGGGTGACATAGGTTCCGTACGTTGTATGCACAATATCTTTTCTGACTTCATAACCTGGAGCGGGTTCATTGTAGTAATTGCCTTTTGAGCGAAAGAGCTGATTTCCTGCTTCATCCGTTATAAGGTATGTCCAGTTGGGCCCGTTAGCCATTCTCCATTCATTGCCGAGCAGTTCAAGTTGAAGTACGCCGCCCTTTGGAACCGAATCAAGTAATTCAGCCTCTTTACTACGAGAGAGCATTTCATTTTTTGCCTCATCCTGAGCATCTGCATAACACTGGTCATAAGAGATATACTTGAGGCTTTTGACCCTTGCATGATCTTCGATTGTTTTCACCTTGGATTCAAAAGGATCGCCTTCTGCTGTAGCCACCCTAGTCCCTATTACCATAAGAAGCGCAATAAAGAGTACTTTGAGTTTCATCGTTCACGTTAGTTTAAATTTATAAATATGTGGTAAAGCAAATTACAGAATGCCATCCAATTTTACTACAACAACCTACCGCAAAATATAATTCACCGCTCGATCCAACAATCCGCCCCTATTTAGGTTGGGGTGATTCCTGAACCCCAACAAAACCAAAGTTATCCCGAGAGAATAGTAAAGTGGGCAGGAAGCAGAAAATAGTGCTGAGTTCTGAGGAAAATCAGTAGGCAGTAGGCAGTAGGCAGTAGGCAGTAGGCAGTAGGCAGTAGGCAGTAGGCAGTAGGCAGTAGGCAGTAGGCAGTAGGCAGTAGCAAATGTGTAATTCACAGCAAATTACCAACTTTTATTGAGCCAAAAGAGTTGATTTCCCTGCCAACTGCCAACTTCTTCATCCTCGCTCAGCACTCAGCACTCAGCACTCAGAACTCAGCACTCAGCACTATCTTTCCTATTGGATAAAGTTTCACTCTTACCCTGTGGAGTAGTATATTGCACCGCTGAACCAGAGTGAACGGAATCCACCCCGTATACCGCAGATGCATTGAACTGACAGAGGGGGCGTGTGTGTAGTCAGCAACTGATCGCCCGGATTTTTGCCGGGTTTTTTGTTGTGTTTTTATTGCGTAACGTCGCAATATCGAAATCGATAAAGCTTTTATATATAATCAGACAGGATAAGGAAGAGGGAAAGGTATGATACTGTTGACGGTAGAAGGGTTAGAAAAAAAATATGGTCTTAAGCACTTGTTCGAAGATGTCTCTTTCGGCATAGATGACCGCGACAAGATTGGTATTATCGGCGCGAACGGCAGCGGTAAAAGTACTCTTTTAAAGATACTTGCCGGGGTTGAGAAACCTGATAAGGGTAAAGTCATGGTGGCTAACCAGAGAACGATTGCCTATCTCCCCCAGGATTCCCCCTTCGAGCCGGAGGATACCGTGCTTCAGGCTATTCTGAAGTCAAGCGGCAAGGTCATGGATCTCATCTACGAATATGAGGTGGTCTGCAAAGAGCTTGAAACGAAACATACCGAAGATCCTTCACTGATTGACCGTATGAGCCATCTTGCGCATGAGCTTGATGTCTGCGGTGCCTGGGAGCTTGAGTCAAACGCCAAAACGGTGCTCGGCAAGCTTGGACTCTACGATCTTGAAGCAAAAATGGGTACGCTTTCCGGTGGTCAGCGCAAGCGGGTTGCTCTGGCTCATGCGCTTGTTGTTCCGAGTGACGGCCTTATTCTCGATGAACCGACCAACCATCTTGATGCCGACAGCGTTGAGTGGCTCGAAAACTATATCAGGCGCTATCAGGGTGCCGTTATTCTGATCACCCACGACCGTTATTTTCTCGACCGTGTCGCTACACGGATGATAGAGATGGATGGCCGCACAGCCCTCACCTATACCGGGGGATATTCGAGCTATCTGGTTCAGAAAGCCGAACAGGAAGAACAGGCCATACGCGATGACCGCAAGCGCTCTGCCCTTGTGCGTCAGGAGCTCGACTGGATGAGGGGAGGCTGCAAAGCTCGTACCACGAAACAGAAAGCCCGGATGTTGCGGGCCGAAACGCTTGTCTACGCCCCTAAAAAGGAGAAGGCGAAAGAGCTTGAAATCGGCTTTGGTGCAGGTCGTCTGGGCGATAAAATCATTGAGTTTCACAAGGTTTCGAAATCCTACGGCGAAAAAGTACTGCTCCACAACTTTGAGTATCATCTGCAAAAGGGCGACCGTATTGGCATTATCGGACCGAACGGTTCAGGTAAAACCACCCTTTTCGATATGATTACCGGTCGCGTCAAGCCCGACAGCGGCCATATCGATCTTGGCAAAACGGTAAATATCGGCTACTACGATCAGCAGAGCCGGGGCCTCGACGACTCGAAACGGGTTATAGAATATATTCAGGAACATGCCGAGCAGATCAAGACCAAGGACGGTATGGTCTTCTCTGCCTCCAAAATGCTTGAGCGCTTTCTCTTTGCTCCATCGACCCAGTACAGCTATATCCGCACCCTTTCAGGTGGCGAGCGCCGTCGGCTCTATCTTTTAAAGCAGCTTATCGATTCGCCGAATGTGCTCCTTCTCGATGAGCCTACCAACGATCTTGATATCCCTACTCTCCGCGTGCTCGAAGACTATCTCGACACCTATCCAGGCTGCCTTATCGTCGTCAGTCACGACCGTTATTTTCTTGACCGTACCGTTGAGTACATTTTCGCCTTTGAAGCTGATGGTGTAATCCGTCGTTACCCCGGTAACTACACCGTTTATCTCGATCTGAAAGCCTCTGAAAAAGCTGAGAACGAAAAAAAACCCGTAAAAAAAGCATTGGAGACACCAAAACCGGCAGTGGCTCCAAAAGCAAAGTCCGGTAGTCTCAACAGTAAAGAGAAGCGTGAACTCGACTCTCTTGAACGCACCATTCAGGAAGCTGAAAACCGCCAGTCGGAAATTGCAGGACGTCTTGCTTCAGCCGGCGGTGATTTTGAGCTCCAGCAGAAGTTAGGCGCGGAGCTTCAGGGCATCCAGCAGCAGCTCGATAAACAGATGTCCCGATGGAGTGAACTTGCCGAACAGGCTTAACAGGTATAAGGCTGGATTGAAATATCAAGCATCTACCAATGGAATCTACTGCAGCACGCATCTCTAAACGTCTCGAAGCTTTGGCCAGTCCTGAAGCGGCACAGTTTGCCCAACGTTTTTTCAAGACAGGAGCAGGGGAGTACGGGGAAGGGGACCTTTTTCGGGGAATTCGCGTTCCCCTCCTGCGAAAGCTCTCAGTCTCACTTGATGATGCCCCCTTGCCTGAGATTATTCAGCTCCTCTCCTCCCCCTGGCACGAAGACCGTCTCCTCGCTCTCCTGCTCCTGATGCGCCGCTTTAAGCGGGGCAGGGAGGTCGATCAGGAAGAGATCTACAACCTCTACCTTGCTCATACTCGCCATATCAATAACTGGGATCTGGTTGATATTTCAGCCCCTCACATTGTCGGCCGGTTTCTCGAGTACCGTGATCGCTCTGTGCTCTACAAGCTTGTCAACTCCTGCAGCCTCTGGGAACGCCGGATAGCCATCCTGTCCACCATGCATTTCATTCGTCAGGGGGAGTTCACAGACACCATTCTGTTAGCGGAAATGCTGCTTCAGGATAAGGAGGAACTCCTGCACAAAGCAACAGGCTGGATGCTCAGAGAGTTAGGTAAACGAGATCCTGCAGCGTTGGAAGGCTTTTTAAGCAAGCACTTCCGCACTATGCCGAGAGTCATGCTCCGATACGCCATTGAGCGTTTCCCCGAAGAGAAACGCCAGCAATACCTCAAAGGTCACTGTACCTGAAACTCCGGATGCCCTGTCTGCCATAGTCCGAAGCTCAGGACGTCGGCAAGAGTTTCAAACTCCTTCGTTTTGCTGTTTCCCATGCCGTGACCCGCTTTATCGTCAGCAAAAAAGAGTACTGGTTTGCCGGACGACGTTGCCTGCTGCAGTCGGGCGGCAAATTTTGCCGGTTGCCATGCAATGACTCTCGGGTCATTAAGTCCAGTGGTGACCAGTGCTGCAGGGTAGCTTACATGATCCTTCAGGTTGAGGTAAGGGTCCATGGCAAGGAGCGCCCTGCACTCATCCTCTTTTTTAACTGTTCCGAACTCAGGCACGTTCACCGGTCCATTGGGGCTCTCTTCACCTCGCAGCGGGTTCAAAGCGCCGACCTGGGGAATTACTGCGGCAAAGAGGTCCGGCCGTTCAGCAAGAGCCATGCCCACAAGAATTCCCCCCGCACTTGCTCCGTTGATGGCTATTTTACCACTCCCCGTATATCCCATTTTCTTAAGATATTCAGCGCAGCTGATAAGATCTTTCCATGTGTTCGGTTTTGTAGTTTTCATCCCCCCTGTGTGCCAGGCATCGCCGCACTCTCCGCCTCCTCTTACATGAGCAAACGCCATAACCCCGCCCTTATATGCCCAAAGCAGCATGCCGGGACTGAAAAAAGGAGTGATCGATTTTCCGTATGCTCCGTATCCATATATCAATGCCGGGTTCCGGCCATTTTTTTCCATCCCTTTTTTGTAGACAAGTGAGAGTGGCACCTGAACCCCGTCGTGCGACGGGATCATCAGCTCCTCAACAACCAGATCACTATACTCCGGGTATTCCGCAGTTGACGAAAGGGTTTCCTTGCTGAATGCATTTTTCGCTGCATCAAACCGATACCTCCGATAGTCGTTGCTCCACCCTGCTATAATTATCCAGAGATCAGAAAAGAGGAATCCTTTCGAAGAGAGGCCTATCGTGCCGGCCTTGAACGGCAGCGTGAGCTCTCTCTCTTTAGTGTCGCCGCTCGCTTTTCGGAAGAGCTTTGCTTCAACCCCATTCAGCGATTGTGTGTAATAGAGGCCGTCCCTGGTAAGCGCGAAAGAGGTCAGCATTGCCTTTGGGTCTTCGGCTACAACAGTTGTCGCATTGCCGATGTCAGGGTTCCTGAGCGAAGTTTTCACAACCTTAAAGCGTGATGCATTTTTCGGAGTGTAGAGGTAGAGCTCATCCTTGGTGGTGGCAAAATCATGAATATCATCTTCAGGAGCAAAGAGCTTTTTCCATAATATTTTTTTCTCATGAAGCATTGCCACCGGTGCATAATAGATGGTCAGGCGCCGGTCAACGTTTGAGACTGCAGCAAACAGGTAGCCACTCTTTCTGTCATAATCGACGGACGGAATATCTTCACTTCGTATCTGCAGCTCCGGATTTGTCGCCTTTGAAAAGATCTCCCGGTCGGATGATGGGTCACTGCCCGTCCGGTGCAGAAAGGTTTTGCTGTCATACTGCGGGTTCTGTCCCGGGTGAGCCAGTGGCTGCATGCGGTTGTAAAGAAACCCGATTCCATCCTTGACCCACGAGGGTGAGGCAAACCTGCACCGGTCAATTCTTTCGGGATAAAGTTTTTTTGATGCGACATCCATGATCAACAGAACGCTGTCTTCAGATCCGTTTGCCGATACGGAAATAACAATTTTCGATCCGTTTTCAGTGGATGAAACTCCGTTAATGACATACTCTTTCCCGCTCTTGGCAAAAAAAGCCCGGGCATCAAACAGAAGCGTCTCTTTGCCCTTGAAGGTGTCGCGATAAAAGAGCTTGCCGGTTTCGTCCGTCGGCGTCTGTTTCAGGTAGAAATACCGGTTATTGTTGGTGATGGAGAGGTTATAAACTTTCGAGGCTTTCCGTTTGTCGAAATCCTGCATTTTTGCAATGAGCGGGTTGCGCCCCGGGATTCTCTGTAGGGTTGCCTTTGCGTCATCTGACTGCTCTTTTATCCACTTCTGTACCTGGGGGTTATCAAGCTTCTCCAGCGAACGGAAGTTGTCGGTCACTTTTGTGCCAAAATACTCTTCAACCACAGGCGACAAAGGCGGTGCAGCAGGACGGGCAGCAAGAATATTCTGTTCTGCACCCGCCGCAATGAAGGGAGAAAGAAGAAAAAGGGAAGTTATCGCACAGAGTGAGTATCGTAGGCTCATAATATTGGTTACGAAAATGAATAAAAGCAGCGTAATAGTGAGGATACTCTTATCGATGAAAAAAAGCAAGTGCCCCCCCTTAGGGTCAAGGAGAGGCTGGCTGCCCCTCAGAGAGAAGCTTGAGCGACAGCAGCGCGGATTTTCCCCAGAGCACCGAGCATATCCTCCGGCAGCGGGGCAGTGAATGTCAGTGGCTCATGGGTCATCGGCTGATGAAACGAAAGCATCTCCGCATGCAGAGCCTGACGCGGCAGCAGCTTGAGTAAGTTTAGGACAAAACCCTCGCTCTTGCTGAACGGGAGATTGCGAATGCTTGCGCCACCATAGGTTTCGTCACCAAGAATCTGGTGACCAAGGTGCTGCATGTGAGCCCTTATCTGATGGGTACGGCCCGTGTGCAGCGTCAATGACAGTACCGAAAACCAGTGCAGATCTTCACTCACCCTATAGTCCGTAATCGCAGTTTTGCCATCCTTTCCTTCATAAGGGAAGTTCGCCATCACCTTCCGGTCTCTTCTTGATCGCCCGATATTGGTTGTAATGGTGCCAGCCGCAATTGCGGGAACCCCCCACACAATGGCCTTGTATATTTTTACCACTTTGCGATCGGCGAACTGGCGTGCAAGGCGGTGCAGTGCAACAGGATTTTTTGCAACAATGATCAGTCCCGAAGTGTTCTTGTCGAGCCGGTGTACAATGCCCGGACGGAGTTCTGATTTGTCAAGTTCATCTCCCTCTTTGCCGATATGGTGAAGAATGGCGTTAGCAAGAGTGCCTGTCCAGTTACCGAATGCAGGGTGCACCACCATGCCGGGCTTCTTGTTGATCACCATCATGTCCTCATCCTCATAAATAATAGCAATCGGAATATCTTCCGCTGCAAGTTCAGGGGCAGGCGGACGCAGCATGGTATACTCTATCAGATCGCACGATTTGATGCGGTAATTTGATTTAACCGCTTTTTCATTCACAAGCACACGCCCATCCTCAATAGCCTCCTGAACCTTGTTGCGCGTGGCATTTTCCACCTGCTGCGTCAGATACTGGTCAATACGCATCGAGGTCTGCATCTTGCTTACCTGCAGGGTGATTTTTTTCGGTTCAAGAGCCTCTTCGATCTCTCGCTCTGATTCGTTTTTGATTGTCTGATTTTGCATTTTCTGAAACCTGAGTACTTTTAATGCTAAACACTGCTCTTACCCAGACAAGTATAACAAAACCATACCATATCTATGCATTCCATGCAACAGTCGTCTGAAGAGCCGGGTCTTACCTTCGACCTGGCCGTTATCGGTTCAGGTCCCGGAGGTTATGAAGCTGCACTTCGGGCCGCCAAAGCAGGAATGAAGGTCTGCATAATTGAAAAAGCTGCACTGGGCGGTGTATGCATAAACTGGGGCTGTATTCCTACCAAAGCCCTCTTGAGAAGTGCGGAGGTATTCGATCTATCTAATAAAGCAGCCACCTTCGGTCTCAAACTGCAGCCCGGAACTGTCGATCTTGCTGAAGCCGTTAAACGCAGTCGTAATGTGGCACTCAAAATGTCCAAAGGAGTCGCCTTCATGCTTCGTCGTGCGGGGGTTGACGTCAGGCAGGGAGAGGCACTCTTCCGCACGCCCTGCGATCTTGATATTATTCGCGACGGTGTTAAGGTTGACGGTGTAACTGCCCGTCATATTATTATTGCATCCGGAGCGAATCCCAGAACCCTGCCAGGCCTTGAACCCGACGGAAACTGCATTATCACCAGCAGGGAAGCGCTTTCCATGAAGTCAGTTCCGGCCTCGATGATTGTCGTTGGCGGGGGAGCTATCGGTGTCGAAATGGCATGGTTCTACGCAATGGCCGGCAGTACCGTGACTCTGGTGGAGTTGCAGCCCAGGCTCCTTCCGCTCGAAGATGAAGAGATTGCCGAAGCCCTGAAACGCTCACTCCAGAAAGCAGGCATAACAGTAGCAACAAACGCAAAACTCGAAAATGTCACCGTACAAAGCGACAAAGTGACCGCCCATCTTATTCTCAACCCAAACGACTCCCAACTGTCAACTGCCAACTGCCCACTGCCCACTGCCAACTGCCCACTGCCCACTGCCAACTGCCCACTGCCCACTGCCAACTGCCCACTGCCCACTGCCAACTGTTTTCCCTCGGCACCCAGCACTCAGCACTCAGCACTTTCCCTCCCCCTTGCCAACTGCCCACTGCCAACTGCCAACTGCCCACTGCCAACTGCCAACTGCCCAATTCCCCCTCAGCCCTCAGCACTCCCTCCCCCTGCCGACTGCCAACTGCTGACTGCCGACTACCTCCTCGTCGCAATCGGCGTAACCGCCAACACCAGCGGTCTTGGTCTCGAACAAGCCGGAGTAGAAAGCGCGCGCGGATTTATTGTGACCGACAGTCAGTGCAGAACCTCTGTCCCTCATATTTTTGCGATCGGTGATGTCCGGGGAGGAATGCTTCTTGCCCACAAGGCTTCTGCCGAAGCGGCAATAGCCGTTAAAGCCATATCGGGCGCTCACACCCATCCTCTTGATGACTCCATGATACCCCGCTGTGTCTATGCCGAACCTTCAGTTGCAAGTATCGGTCTCAGCGAAAAGGAGGCAGAAGAGCGCGGTTACAAGGTTAAGGTTGGTCGCTCAATGTTTGCAGCTTCAGGCAAGGCAAATGCTTTTGGAAATCTTGAGGGGCTGGTAAAACTTGTGTTCAGCGCTGCTGATGGTCGATTGCTGGGCGCCCATGTTGTAGGACACGGAGCGGTTGAGTTGATCGGGGAGCTAACGCTGGCGAGACGGCTTTCAGTTACCGCCGAAATCCTTGCCGATACCATACACGCCCATCCGACCCTTTCTGAAACCATAAAAGAGGCGGCGGAAAATGCTCTGCAGGAGTAAAGTACCAGCCGGTTGAGGAAATGGCTTATTGTCGTGGCAAAAAAAACGTCTCATACTCTTGCCAAGTTTTGGAAAAGCATTTTCTATTGTCTTTCTAAAAGCATAAATTCAATGTCTATTATTGAAAATCTTTAAAACAGTAAGCCTTTTTCGGTGAATGATTTTCCATGGTTCACGGGGTGAAGGTATCAACTAAACGATCAATTATGACTCAGACTGAAACAGCTGCAAAAAAAACTGCTGCAAAGAAAACAAGTGCGGTAAAGGTCAAGGTGGATGCAAAGGTTACAACAGCTCCGGCACCAAAGAAAGCTGCAAAACCTGCTGCCAAAAAGAAGTCATCAGGTCTTGCTTTCCCGTTTACAGCTATTGTCGGTCAGGAGGAAATGAAGCTCAGTCTGATCCTCAATATCATTGATCCGAGAATTGGCGGGGTGCTTGTCATGGGCCACAGGGGTACCGGAAAAAGCACAACTGTCCGGGCGCTCGCCGAAGTGCTTCCTCTGATCGAAAGGGTAGAGGGCGATACCTATAACCGTACTCCTGAGCAATATCTCGAAAATGAAGAAGGCAAAAAAGGAGCCCAGGCTATTGACCCGGCTTCAATCCGGACTGAACAGATTCCTGTTCCGGTTGTTGACCTTCCTCTTGGCGCTACCGAAGACCGTGTTTGCGGAACTATCGATATCGAACAGGCGCTTACCAGCGGTGTAAAAGCATTTGAACCCGGCCTTCTTGCCCAGGCAAACCGCGGCTTCCTCTATATTGACGAGGTTAACCTCCTTGATGACCATCTTGTCGACGTTCTGCTCGACGTTGCCGCAAGCGGTAAAAACGTTGTTGAACGCGAAGGTATCAGTATTCGCCACCCTGCCCGTTTCGTTCTTGTCGGTTCCGGCAACCCCGAGGAAGGAGAGCTCCGCCCCCAGCTTCTTGACCGTTTCGGTCTTCATGCGCGCATTATCACTATTCTCGATATTGGCAAGAGAGTGGACATCGTCAAACGCCGCCGTGAGTTTGACGAAGATCCTGATGCCTTTATGAAAAAGTATAACCGCGAACAGGTCAAGCTTCAGAAAAAGATCCAGCAGGCAAAAGATCTGCTTCCTGAAGTTACCATGACCGATGCTGTTCTCACCGATATAGCAAGGCTCTGCATGAATCTGGGCATTGACGGTCACCGTGGTGAACTCACCATAACCCGTACCGCTTATGCACATGCCGCTTTCCGCGGGGAGACGGTTGTCACCATGAAGCACGTCAAAGAGATTGCAGGTCTCTGTCTTCGCCACCGTCTGCGCAAGGATCCCCTTGAAACACTCGATGCGGGGGAGAAAATTGATCGTGAACTCGCTAAAGTCCTCGGAGAAGCAGAAGCAGTATAATGATAGCCTTTACCGATATTGTTGGAATGGATCTGGCCAAGCAGG
>CAITSZ010000031.1 GCA_903895195.1 uncultured Chlorobiaceae bacterium | reverse complement strand
GCCTTGTGCTGTTATGGCCGTTACACCTGACGCTACATTGACAGCACTGTTATCCGTCAAGGTACCACTGCCAAGCGCAGTTGTATTGCCAAGTGTCAGCGTGCCTGCTGAAACTGTTGTGCCGCCGCTGAAGGTGTTGGCGCCGGAGAGCGTCAGCATGCCGGTGCCATCCTTCGTCAGTGTGCCACCGCTACTCGTGAGTGACGTGGCCAGCGTTACGTCCTGTCCGTTGGAGTCTAACTTGTAGGCCTGGTTAATTGCTGTGCTGAATCGACTGGAGTAGTCCGTGGTGTTGCTAGTGGAGAACTGCAGTGTACCACCGCTGAAGGTGATAGTGCCTGTGCTGCCGATTGCACCGGACGACCCTAAGGCCAGCGTGCCCGCGTTCAATATGGTACCCCCGCTGTAGGTGTTGGTACCGGAGAGCGTCAGCCTGCCGGGGCCCAGTTTGGTGAGTGCACCTGAGGTGGACGCGCTCGACCCGGAGAGAGTAAGGTTGGTGGCAGCATTGGATACGTCAATGCTTGATGTCTTAGCAGCGGCGAGCGTGAAGGCTCGGTTTGTCGTTGCCGTTGTACCTGTGTATTGCAGCGTACCGCCGTCGAGCACCAGATTGGCCGCATCGCTCAGAGCCTGACCGAGGTTACCACCCTCACCGCCGTTGCCGATGGTGGCGACACTGAGCGTACCGGCACTGATTGTCGTTGAGCCGGAGTAAGTGTTGGTGCCGGAGAGCGTCAGTGTGCCGGTGCCTGTTTTCGTCAGGCTACCCAAACCGGACATTATCCCTGAATATACGGTTGGACTGTCATTAGCGCCAACGGTGAGAGAAACAGCAAGTGGCGTGGTTGCTAGATTGGAGAGACTGAAAGTACCACTACCAGCCAAGCCTTGTGCTGTTATGGCCGTTACACCTGACGCTACATTGACAGCGCTGTTATCAGTCAAGGTACCACTGCCAAGCGCAGTTGTATTGCCAAGTGTCAGCGTGCCTGCTGAAACTGTTGTGCCGCCAGTGTAAGTGTTGGCCCCCGACAGGGTCAACATTCCCGTTCCTGCCTTGACCAGCGTTACTCCCGTTCCCGAGATTACACCGCTGACCGTGCCGGTACCGCTGTTGGTAATGCTCAACCCGCCACTGCTTCCCAGAGCTAGGGCACCTGCACTCAATTGAGCGGTGCTCACCGTCACACCCGTCAACAGATTAGTACCTCCTAGCGCACCAGCGAATGAAGTGTTGCCCGTCGTCGTCGTACTCAAACTATAACCGCCATTGACCGTGCTGCCGAAATTGATATTCCCGCTGCCCGCGTTCAGTGTTGTATTCGAGCCCAAAGTCACCGCACCGGTGTACGTCTGTATCCCGCTAGTAGTGATGCTGCCCGACAGCGTTCCGGTTCCACTTACAGTCAAGCTCGAACTGCCTGTGGTGTTGGTTATCGAGGGGCTGCTTCCTGTCATGCTCAGACTGCCTACCGTAAAGGCATTTTGCAAGTCCAGCGTTCCTCCATTGATCGTCAA
This sequence comes from uncultured Chlorobiaceae bacterium, assembly GCA_903895195.1. GTDB lineage: Bacteria > Bacteroidota > Chlorobiia > Chlorobiales > Chlorobiaceae > Chlorobium. Next base: position 16,455 of record CAITSZ010000031.1, on the reverse strand, counting down.
AAGACTCAATGTATTGCCTAAAGTACCTGTCGAACTTAAAGCAAGCGTGCCACCGTTTATTGTCGTTTCACCTGTATAAATGTTCGCTCCGGAGAGTATCAGTGTACCTCCACCCGATTTAACAAGTGTTGTGTTGCTAATAATACCGCTATACGTTCCAGTACCACTTCCCACATTAAACGTGGTGATGCCTGAGCCGCTGACTGCTCCGTTTCCGCTGATGGTGCCACTGGTGGTGTTCATCGTCAAGTTAAACGAGCCGGTAGTATTGCCAATATGAGCATTGACCGCAATGCTTCCATCAGCCGTCAACGTCAGCGTACGGTTACCGGCTGCTGTTCCTGTAGATATAGGACTATTGACCGTGATATTTCCAGCGTCCTGGCCAGCTCCAGTGGTCGTAACGGTAACACTGGTACCTGCGTCCAATTTAGTTTGAATATCAGTATTCAGTATAGAGGAGCCTGTCGAGGTCGGTGTCCAGACAGCCGGATTTCCTAAGCTTAAAGTCCCATTTGTATTAGAACCAGTAATGGTAACATTGTACGGATCAAACAACCACACTCCTGCCGTTCCCTTAAGCGCGGAAGCTCCGCCCTGTGACGCTGCAACATCAAGCCAATGTCCCGAGGTCTCAATCCGGCCGCCATCGCCACCATTAAGGCCTCCCTTGGCCTGAAAGGTTCCATAAGCTCTGGTAACAGAGAGGGGGTTGGTGACGTCGGACCAGGCGACTACTGTTCCTCCATTACCGGTATCGGTTGCGTTTGCTTCAAGAAATGCTCCTTTTTCGACGATTGTGCCGATGGCCTGGTGGACTGATAGATCGCTGTTTTGCCAGCTTCCGCCAACGAGCACATTGCCTCCGCCGGTTGCTCCGGATGCGGAGAGATATGCGCCGTCTTTGACGAGCACGCGGTTGCCGGTAACCGCAATATCGCCGCCGTTGCCATCGTACGAGGAGGCGTCGAGCGTGCCTGCTACGGTGGTCATGCCTTTCTGGATGTCGGAGAGGAGGAGGATGTGGCCGGCTTTGTTCTGTATGGTACGGGCTTCGATGACTCCGGTGTTTGTTACGGTGGCTGAGCGGAGAGCATTGGCGGCTTTGGCGGTCATGACGACGAGGCCGCCGTCGGCTTTGAAGAGTCCGCTATTTTCGGCGAGCGCATCGACTGCGCCCTGGTCGACGGTGTAGCTGATGAGGCCGTCACCCTGGAAGTCGAGCGAGACCTGGCTGCCTGCTGCGAGGAGGGCTGTGCCATTGTTGGCGGTGATGCTGCCTTCGTTCGTAACTTTTGGGGCTATGAGGGCGACCACCCCGCCGTTTGAGGCAGTGATAACACCCTGATTAAGGATAGCACCTGCGTTACCCGGGTTGCTGAAGTTATATTTGCCGGCGAGGAAGTCGGCGCCAAGCATGTTGAGCGATGAGGCTACGAGGCTGCCGACATTGATTTGTGCTGTTTTGCCGAAGATGATGCCTGACGGGTTGAGCAGAAATACCTGACCGTTTGAAGAGAGCGAGCCAAGGATTTGCGTGGGGCTCTGGTCGGTAATTCGGTTCAGCGCCGAGGCTGTGACGTTGGGCTGATTGAAGCGAACGGCAGCGTTTTGACCGATATTGAAGGAGTTCCAGTTGGCGATGAGTTGCTGGCTTGACTGGTCGACCGTCATCTGGTTGCCGCTCGTGGCTATGGAGCCACTGCCGGCGGTTATTTTGCCGCCTATCGGCAGTGAACCGGGGTCGAGGGGGTAGGCAGGGACTCCTGCACAGAGCATGGCAGCGAGGGAGACAAAGGAGAGGAGGAGGGATTTTGGAACTTTACCGTTTCCTTTAACTCGTTCTGAGATGAAAATCCAGCACTCTTTTGTGCTCGACCAGATGAGGTTGTATATCCTGTTCATACTTCTACTACGTATACTGCAAAGGGGAAATTGACTTTATTGGGTATTAGAACGTTAGGCTGCCCTGCAACCAGTAACGGTTATTGCTGTTCTGGCCGTCGGAATTATTGCCGGCGGTGGTTTGACCCGGGTTGTCACCGATAACGTGAGCCCAGCTTGCGCGAAGGGAGAAGCGGGCCAAATAGGAGTAGCTTAGGCATAGGCCGGCACCCTGCAGCCAGTAGTCGTTACGACCGGTTGCATTGTTAACGTCACCGGGATATCGGTTTTTGTTGAGCGTGATGTGGCCTGTATCGTAAAAGCCGAGTAGCTGGAAAGTGCCCAATTTGGCTGCGAGTGGCAGCGTGTAGCGAAGATCGGCGTTCAGGAGCTGGCCCTGATCGCCGGAGGCTTCACTTACCGGATAGGCTCGCACGCCGTTTGGACCGCCGAGAGTTAATTTTTCGCTGGAGTCGAGGTTTTTGAGTGCCATCTGGGCTGTACCTGAAATATTGATGTTGAGGCGACCAGTGAGGCGCTGCAGGCGGGTAAGGCCGGCATTGAAACGGGTGTAGCTGCCGTCGGCTCCTGTGAGACTGATATCGGCAACGGATTCGTGCAGGGTGCCGGTGGTGACACCAACATTGTAGCTGGTGTAACCGCCGCTGAGGAGCTGGTCGTAGCGGTCGCCGGTGACCATGAAGGTGGCGCTGTTGATCTGTTTGTCGTGAATATCAATATCAGACTTGCTGTCGATAAGGGATCTGAAGCCGTAGGAGAGCGATGTGGTGAGGTTGGCATTGCGGCTGCGGATAAGAGGATAGCTGAAACCGGCGTCAACACTGTTGCTTCGACCTGCATATTCCAATGAGGCAAGTTCGCTGCCAAGCTGGTAACTCATGCCGCTCCAGGCAAGGTTGATGCGGAGACCGTTACTGGCGACGGGAAAGGCGTAGCTGATCCTGCCCTGGGTAAGGCCTGAGGCCTGGGTGAGCAGGAGGTTTACCTGATCGCCATAGTGGAACGGATCGTTAATTGAGAGCATGGCGTTGCCGCGCAGTGCCCCGGTATAGCGGGTGCCCTGGTTGTCCGCCCAGGCACTTCCTGACAAGAGGGAACCTTCGGTGACGGCGACTTCGAGGGCGCTGGTGCCGGTTGAGACTCCGGGAACGAGATTTGCTTTGGTTGAGAGGCCGGGAATATCGTTGAGGAGCAGCAGTGAGCGCTCGAGCTTGTGTTCGTTGATCGGCTGGTTTGCTTTAATGGCCGACTGCAGGAAGCGGCGAAGATGGCGGTCGCCAATTCTGACTGATTTATCGCGCTTGATGGAGAGGGTACCGTTGCTTTTCAGCTGGGTGATGGTGATGTTAATGATGCCGGAGGTGATTTCCTGCTCGGTGAGAAAGGCACGAGCCTGGCTCCACCCTTTTTCTTTCAGGTATACGGAAACCTTGTCAGCAAGGGCGTTGAGCTCATCGAAAGAGAGCGTTTTGCCCCGGAAGCCCGCCACAAGGTTTTTGAGCTCCGCTTCTGTTGCAATACCTTCGTAGCCGCTGAAGGTGAATCCCTTGACTTCGATGCCGAAGTCTCCTTCGGATGTTGCCGGCTTTGCTTTTTCCTGCTCCCGCCTTGGAAACTCTTTTGGCTGCTGCATGGAGTTCTGCTGGTCGCGCAGGAGACTGCCGGCATCAGGAACCGGAGCAGCATGAAGTGAAATGCCTGGGGAGGAGAACGAGAGAAGTAAAAGAAGCGCAGTAATTGACAGGGCTATAGCTGAAAAACGCCTTTGGAATAGTGTATACCGGGGGTGGTATAGCATCTTTCGCAATTTTATCGGGTTAAACCCAAAAAATATTAACCAAGCTCACTCCCTACTGTTAAATTATATAAGGCAATTCTGTTATGTAATATTACATCTTTTCTGAACATATTTTATATACATCTTTGCTGATTAACATTTAAGTACCACCGTATCTTGAGCGTCTTTTTCCAAATACCGCGTGTAATTTGATTGCCTGAATGAGCAGGCCAGGTTTTTTGGGTTTGTAGACAATTTGCCTGTTCTTCCGGGCATATATCGAGCATGACTCCACTCCAGCTGACGAAAGCCGTTCAGGCCGAGGCCTTGAAATGAAGCGATATCGAAATCATTACAGGCGCAGAAGAGAGGAGAGAGTGGACGGTAAATTACTATAATAAAGCACTTTAATCGCCTTTCTTGATTTAGTTTAATTGAAGCTTACAATTTCGTATCGGCGTTAATGACTTTGCTGTGCACATCACTGGTCAGCGCCTCAATACGCTGGCTCAACTCTTTAACGAGCTCGGTCAGTTGTGTATTCTGCTTGAGCAGGACCAGAAGCTGGTCGGTCTGATTGGCGGCATAGGTTTCGCGCTGCTGGCTCGCCTGGGCCAGGGCTTCGCGATGCTGTGCATCAGCATCGGCATGCGCCTTATCACGATCGGCCTGCCGGGTTTGAGCAAGCAGGATAAGCGGAGCTGCATACGCGGCCTGCAGACTGAAGGCAAGATTGAGGAGGATAAAGGGATAAACATCAAATCTGGTAAACCCAAAGGCGTTCAGTGCAATCCAGATTGCTACGATAGCCGTCTGTCCTACAAGAAAAACAGGTGTGCCGAAAAAACGGGCAAAAGCTTCGGCCTTCAGAGAGAACCAGTCATCACCGAAGACAGAGCCAAGATGAAGATGCGGAAGATGAAACCGGAAGTAATTATCCGGTGCCGAGGTGGGCGGGATAGTATTCGACTTTTTCGGGACTGTTTCCATATTTCTCATCTTTTGTACACAAGGTTAGAGGGGAGATAGATCCAAAAAAAAGTTATATGCGATCAGGCAAAAGGATTTACATGAAAGGGCTTCCCAAGAGATTTTGCAAGTGCTTCATGGGTAATGTTGCCTTTCCAGATGTTGAGACCGCTTGAGAGACCAGGCATCATAACCATGGCACTTTCAAGACCGAAATCAGCAATTCTCCGGATATAGGGGAGCGTCACGCCGGTAAGTGCTTCGGTTGAGGTTTGAGGATATGCGGCAGGCATATTGGCTACGCAGTAATGAACAATACCCTCTTCAATAAAGACAGGGTCCTGATGCGTGGTTGGCCGGCAGGATTCGACACACCCTCCCTGATCAACAGCTATGTCTACAAGAACAGCGCCCTTGGTCATATTACGAAGCATTGCTCTCGTAACCAGCTTAGGTGCCACAGCTCCGGGAACAAGCACTGCCCCGATAAGAAGATCAGTGGTTGCGAGCTGCTCTTCGATATGCTGCTCGGTCGAATAAAGCGTGTGAACCTGAGGAGGGAGTGCTGATTCAAGAAAACGCATTTTTTCCTGATTGATTTCCAGAACAGTGACATCCGCACCGAGCCCTGCAGCCTCTTTTGCGGCATGCATACCCGCTGAACCACCACCCAAAATTGTCACTTTACCCGGCAGAACGCCTGGAACTCCACCCAAAAGCTTTCCTTTTCCTCCATGATGATGACCAAGAAAAAAAGCACCCATCAGAACGCTCATTTTTCCGGCAATTTCACTCATCGGGGCAAGCAAAGGCAGACGGCCGGCACCGTCCTGAACAGTTTCATAGGCTAAGGCTGTAACGCCTGAATCAAGCAATTTTGCAGTTAATTCAGGCACTCCGGCAAGATGCAAAAAAGTAAAGAGCAGCAGTTCTTCACGGAAAAAGCTGTATTCCCCAGGAAGAGGCTCTTTAACCTTTACAACAAGATCGCTCTTCCATACCTTTTCGGCTGATGAGGTTATAACTGCCCCGGCACGACGGTACTTATCGTCACCAAATCCGCTGCCGACACCCGCACCTGCCTGAACAACAACCCTGTGGCCTGCAGAAACGAGATGACGTACTCCGGAGGGAGTACAGGAAACCCTGTTCTCTCCGGACTTAATTTCGACAGGAATACCTATATGCATGAACTTGGTTATTAGCGTTGAAAAATAGTCTCAGAAGAACAACGTTAAAAAAACAGATCAATTCAGCGTGTAGCTCTCGGTTTGTCTGACCAGCGTTTAGGAGCGCCCTTGGCAAATGGTTTCGGTGCCGGGTGTCCTGAATTGCCGCGTCCCTGCTGCTTGGGCACTTTTACCGGATTATGATCGATCAATGGAAAAGAGTGTGTGTCGATAACAGGAATTTTTTTGGCTATCAGTTTTTCAATATCACGCAGGTACTCTTTCTCTTCGGCGTCACAAAACGAGTATGCCGTGCCTTTTGCTCCTGCTCTTCCGGTTCGGCCAATGCGATGCACATAGGTTTCGGCAATATTGGGCAGTTCAAAATTGATCACATATTCCAGATCGTCGACATCAATACCTCGAGCTGCAATATCAGTGGCCACAAGAACACGGGTATCTTGTGCCTTAAAATTTTTCAGCGCCCGTTGCCGGGCATTCTGGGCCTTGTTGCCATGGATCGCTTCGGCAGTGATATGGTGCTTCTGCATGATTTTAACCACTTTATCGGCACCATGCTTTGTGCGGGTGAAGACAAGAGCTGTTTTGATCTTCGGATCTCTTAAAATGTCGACCAGCAAGGCATTCTTATTTCCCTTATCGACAAAATAAACATATTGATTAATAATTTCTACCGTTGAGGAGACCGGAGTGACCGAAACCTGGGCAGGATTGTGCAGGATGGATGCGGCAAGCTTGACAATTTCGGAAGGCATGGTAGCGGAAAAGAAGAGCGACTGCTTCTTTTTTGGGAGCGCAGCCAGAATCCTTTTGACATCGTGAATAAATCCCATGTCGAGCATACGATCCGCTTCGTCGAGCACAAGTATCTCAACATCACGGAGATTGAGATGACCCTGATTGAGGAGATCCAAGAGCCTGCCCGGCGTGGCGATAACAATGTCGACGCCACGAAGCAGTGAAGATGCCTGGGGATTTTGATTGACGCCTCCGAAAATAACCGTATTGGTCAGCCCTGTATGTCGGCCATAGGCTTTAAAACTGTCGCCGATCTGGATGGCCAGCTCACGGGTTGGCGTTACGATCAGGCTTCTTATTTTCCTTTTTTTATCATTTGGCTTAGTGGCACTGAGCAGTTGCAGAATGGGAATTGCAAAGGCTGCCGTTTTGCCTGTACCGGTTTGAGCACAGCCAAGCAGATCATTTCCATCTAAAATAATAGGTATGGCTTCTGCCTGTATCGGAGTTGGAGTTGTATACCCTTCTTCCTTCAGTGCTTTTAAAATGGGATCGATAATGTTCAATGAGTCGAATAGCATATAGTATGTAATTATTGTATCTGTTAGTTTAGAGAACAAATGAACGCCCTTAGACGCTCTCTCTTCACGCATGTTTACCGTTACCGTCCCCGGCTGAAATATTCCTGTGCAACAGGAGGAAACAATCGGGGGTTAAGGCGTAGAAAAAGGCAGGAGTTCTTTATCTGTCAGCCGAAAGGGGGCTTGTTGAGGCGGAATACATCACTAAGGGTACCTTTTCCTCAATATAACGATTCCATTCTTATTACCGCATTTCCTCTTTAACAGCACCAGATCACTGAGAAACGGCAACCCAGGGGGGAACATATTTCCAGGCGCTTTTCATCTCCAGGTTATTACTGCGCCATAGGGGATCGTGATGGGATACCAGCGTCCAGAAGGCTTTGGAATGGTTCAGGTGGACCGTGTGGCAGAGCTCGTGAATCATGATATAGCGGACCAGATAGTCGGGTAAAAAGAGCAGTTTGGTGTTCAACGTGATTATGCCTCGGGATGAACAACTCCCCCAGCGGGAGTGCTGCAGTCGGACCAATACCTCTGAATACCTGAAGTCATGGGATGCAGCAAGTTTTTCAAACGATGGAATAAGGTGACTGGCGGCCTCTTGCTTGAGCCATGAGAGCAACTGCCGGCGACTTAGCTCAGCATCCTCTACATCAGCTGAGAGAAGGAGGCGTTTTCCAGAGGTATCGGCAACCTCAACAACTCTCCTGCCTTTATTATTGTAAACAACACTCCACTCCTCAGGGAGATGGGCAAAGCGAATTGTGCAGGGAAGGCCGTTTTCTGTAATGGGAAGGGGTTCAGGACGATGCCGGTCAAGTCGCCCGGCGGCCTTTTTTATCCATTCTTCGTGTCGATGAAGAAGATCGGGTATATGCTTTTTGTTAAAACCCTCCGGAAGGACTACAACCAGACCGCCATGGGGCGTCATCTTCAGGCGAGGACTCCTGGCCCTTGTACTTATTTTGACGGTATAGGGAAAAGGGGGGCTCTTGGTCACAGATTGACTATGAGTAAAAAAAGAAGAGAACATGGTCATCATATATGGTTCCAAACCGGCAGTTTATATTCAAAAGAAACATAACTACCGGTGTTGTTGTTGTCATTCTTTAATGTACAGAACCATAGCTGACTTAACGGCACCTGCTATTGGAAAATCCCGTTCAGCCAATGGCGCTCTTGAGATCAGCAATAAGGTCATCACGATCCTCTATGCCTACAGAGAGCCTGATAATGGAATCGGTTATACCTGCGGCCAGCCTGTGCTCGCTGTCCATTGAGGCATGGCTCATGGTGGCGGGATGCTCAATCAGCGATTCTACGCCGCCAAGGCTTTCAGCAAGAGAAAAAAGCTTTGTAGCCTTCAGTACCCTGTAGAGCTCTTCAATCGGACCGTCAAGCTCAAAGGAGACCATACCGCCGAAACTGCGCTGCTGCTTTTTTGCAAGTTCGTGCTGAGGATGGGTTGGCAGCCCTGGATAAAAGACTCTCTTAACCTTTGGATGGTTGTCGAGAAACTCTGCAACTGCAAGTGCGTTGCGCTCATGCTCACGCATGCGGACAACGAGAGTCTTGATACCGCGAAGCACCAGCCAGCAATCGAACGGCTGGGCACAAGTTCCAAGGCAGTTGACAAGAAACTTAAGCCTGGCGTCCAGATCTTCACTGTTTGACAATACTGCTCCGCCAACAACATCGGAGTGGCCATTGAGGTACTTGGTGGTTGAATGAACCACAATGTCAGCGCCAAGTTCAAACGGCTTCTGGCCATAAGGAGAGAGGAAGGTATTGTCGACTATGGTCAAAAGGCCCCTCTCTTTTGCGAGAGCTGACACCGCAGGAATATCAACAAGGTTCAACAGCGGATTGGACGGGGTTTCAACCCATACCGCCTTAGTGTTGGCATTGACAAAAGGAAGAAGATTGTTTGCATCCTGCAGGTTGACAAAATGCACCTTGATGCCAAAATGCTCTTCAACGGTCTTCATAAGCCTGGAAGTGCCGCCATAACAGTCGTCAGTACAGATAATCTCGTCACCTGACTTGAAGAGGTTCAGTGTCGAAGTAATCGCCGCCATTCCGGTAGTGACCGCAACAGCAGATGAACATCCTTCAAGTGCGCAGAGATTGTCTTCAAGCGCCTTGCGTGTCGGGTTGCCGCTTCTGGTATAATCGAATCCCCTGTGCTTGCCGATATCCTCAAAGACAAAAGTTGACGATTGGTAAATTGGTGTCATAATGGCGCCGTAAGCTTTATCGGGCCCTACACCGGCATGAATAGTGTCAGTCTGAAAACTCATTGATACTCTCGATTAAATAATTGAAAATGGAAAATAAAAAACCCCTTCCCTGATGAGCCTGGAAGAGGTTTAAAATCATAACTCTATTTCTTATGGGAGTGCCATCGGAGGCATACCTGTTTTGAAAAGAGAGGCTGAATAAACGCTCTTTTTCACTCATCGTTCTTCGGCTTCATCGGGAAAAAAACCAGATGCATAGAGCGCAGAAGTAGAATGTGGCACCGTGTCCCGTTATTACAACAGAATCGGTTGTCAAGGCTTCACCGGGTCTATTCCCTCAGCCTTTCTTGATGAACAACAATACTTGAAAAGAACATATTCACAATCGTTAATATACAGATATCGACTTTAAAACACAACAGGTCAGCTGAGGCACTTTGGCAGTTGGCAGTTGGCAGTTGGCAGTTGGCAGTAAAGATGAAAATATTTTGAGTGTGGATTAAATTATCTTGTGATAAGAATAAAATCCGGCAATATAAACGGGAGTCAACGAAGAAGGGAGATGTCTGAATAATAGTGTGTATTTGAGTGTGGGTTCATTCAGGGCGGTTGATTTTTGCATTAGAGCTGCGATAAAACCTTGTCGGCAATACATCTGCCGATAGAGATCGATGCTGTTGCTGCGGGACTTGGGGCGTTGCAGACATGGATTATGTTTCTGCTTACTCTTATGTCAAAATCGTCGAGCAGATTGCCTTCCCGATCGCAGGCCTGTGCGCGAATGCCTGCATTTCCAACTTCAAGATGATCCGCCTGAATCTCCGGAATGAGTTTCTGCAACGCTTTGACAAAGGCATGTTTGCTGAAAGAACGCTGATATTCGCCCAATGCGGTCTGCCAATGTTTTGCCGCTACTACACGGAATCCCGGCCAGGAGAGGGCGTCCCATGTATCGCGCATATTAACGCCGGTTTTTTTATAGGCTTCACGGCCAAATGCAAATACCGCATTGGGACCGCACTCTATGCCGCCGTTGATCATTCGGGTGAAGTGAACCCCGAGAAATGGAAATGCGGGATCGGGTACGGGATAAATCAAATGATTGACAAGTTTCGGTGCAGATGGGGCCAACTGATAATACTCCCCGCGAAAAGGAAGAATCCGGATTGGCAAGCCCGGTTCAGTCATGCGGGCTAATCTGTCTGATTGGAGACCTGCACAGACAACGACCGTATTTGCACTAAATGTCCTTGATACTCCGATAACCTCAATTTGATTACTCTTCTGCTGAATATCAACGACACGTTCGCCGAGAACAATTTCGGCGCCCATTGCCGTCAGCTTTTCAGCATACTTTTCTGATACCGCAGTGTAATCAACAATTCCTGCCTCCGGCACTAAAAGCCCCCGGATGCCCCGGCAGTGAGGTTCAATGTCAGGAATTTCAGCCTGAGAGAGATATCGAAGACCAGAAAGACCATTTGCGACTCCCCTGCGGTACAACTCTTCCAGCCTCGGAAGCTCCTCTGCGGTAGTTGCAACAACAATTTTCCCGCATATTTCATAGGGAACCTCTTCACGCTGACAGAATGAAAGCAACTGCTCACGCCCATTCCGACAATTAACAGCCTTCAATGAACCCGGTTTATAATACAAGCCGGAGTGAATCACCCCACTATTGTGACCGGTCTGGTGCAGAGCGATCCCCTTCTCTTTTTCAATGAGTACCAACCGGACGGCAGGATTTGACTCCAGGATCTGCAACGCCGTTGAAAGACCAAGGATACCGCCTCCAACAACTAAAACATTTTTCTGCATTGAATTCAGAAGGTTGTCAGGGGTGAACGTAAGGTGCTTATATACAAAACATTTTAGGAATTTTGTCGCATACGAATAAGCTGATGAAAGCAGCCAAGTACTTATTGCTGGTTTCACCCTGTAAAAGAAATATGCTTCAGGGTACTTTCTGCAGACTCAGCAGTAGTGACATCGTTAAGATGCGGCAGATTATCCTATCTGTATTTGACGCTCATTTCGTCCATTATTGCTATTCAGCCACCTATTCTTCTCCATCAGCTTCATCAAAACATGGGCAACTTTGGGGCGTTAATAGCTGGAAATTCAAACACAGAACAAGAGAATAGAGCGAAATCAGCTTTCTTGAAAATAATTCTAAGAGAGTACAGAATTTTGTGCAAGAAAATGTTCATATCAACGTCAGACTTATTGTATGTGGATATTTGTGTGGGCTCATTCTGAGCAGGTATGTTTACTAATTACAGTCAGGACAGTTATAGCATTTATGTTTTTTTTGATGCTGGTTATGACTGTAGAATTCTTCAACGAAGCTTTTTATGAAGGAAACGATTGAAAGCTTTAAAACTCCCATTTGGCTTGCCGGTGCGGTTATTGCTGCATGGGGAGTGTGGGTTATGAGGCGAAAGAAGAAAAATAATAAGACTCAGATCGCTGATAAGATTTCCGAATTATACTGATGGTTCGTAATGCTAATGATGATGACTCGATGAAACAATAAAGCCTGCTGTCAGTATTAATGACGAAAGCCCCTTTTACTATAAGGGGTTTTTTTATTAGTGAAAATGCCGAGTGCTGAGACGTGAGGTAAGATAGTGGGCAGTTGGTTTAGCAGGGAGATTTCTCACTTCGTTTCGAAATGACAGAGGGGGAAGGATTTGGCTGGGTGCTGGGGGTTTGTCAGGATACTGCCAGGTAATCTTTGGCTTTTGTCGGGTCTTCGGTTACGGGGAGGCCGAAGAACATTTCGGTATCACCGATGGTTTTTGGGGCGAGCTGGGTATCCTTGAGCTGTTCTCTTATCTCGGCCATTAATTCAGGATGGACGGTTACTTTTTCGGGTTTTTTTATGGCACGAAATCCATAAAGCATTGCAGCGACAATCTTTTCACGAAAAAAATCCTGAGCCATTGCTTACAGCCTTTTTTTTGGTTGACACTCTTCACGCCGGCAATTTAAGGAAATATTTGGCAGCAAACGAAGGGAAGGAAGGAAAGAACTGAGTGCTGAGGGGGGAAAGGAAGAGGAGTGGGCAGTGGGCAGTGGGGAGTTGGGAGTTTTAGGGAGTTTTAGGGAGAAGGATATTATGGATCCTTCATTGCATTCAGGATGATGTTGGGGGGGGTTAGGGGTTATCGGAGGTGAACTTTTGGGTGGCTGAGACTATTTTTTCGAGCAGTTGTTTTGGTGAGGGGATAAGGTCTCCGGTAATAGGGCTTACTATGGCGGCAGTGGCTGCTGCTCCGAGTCCCAGTCCACCGATGACAATGCCAGCGAGTGCGCCTAATGCCAGGGGGGCTCCCAGAAAGGGGATGAGCATAGCACTGTTTTTTATACCTGCAGTTACTGCCGGATCAACATTTAAACTATCACTGAACATTTTGGTACCAACTTAGATTATTTCGGTTTTAATAACCGGGATGATTTCATCTTTATTTTTTTGTTCAGCAACAACCTTTTCAGTCCCAGGTAACATTTTGTAGAGCGCTTCACCGGAAGACTTAACCAGCTCTTTGCCTTTGGGTCCCAGTGTAAGAGTCGCAGCCATAACTCCTATACCCCCGACAGCAATACCGTGTATTGCGTGCAACAATAGTGGAAAAGCCAGAGGAATGGCAAGGGGGAGAGCTAAGGGAGCCAGTTTTACAAGTCCGGACATACCCGGAGGCGTGAGTGACAGTGTCGGATTTACAGCAACGTGCTCTTCAGACATGGAAGTGTTGTCTTTGTTTATCAAAAGTGATTTACTTTTTCGGTTCAATTGCCGATGAAGCGTTCTCAAGCACTTGAATAATTCCGTTTATGGTGCCAGTAGCAAGATCGGCTGCTGTTTTACTTATTGGCACAAAAAGCTGTGCAACAGATTCAATTGCAAGGGTAACCAGATCAACCTGCTGCGTGACAATTCTGCCTGCGGAGCCACCTATAGCGTTTATTCCGCCGGTTATATCATCGAAGGTTTCATTTGACATGGCTTGGTATGCTTTATTGTTAACAAACCTTTTTTTGTTCTTTGGTATGCTGAGCCTGCTTCAGTGAGCGACGCGAAAACTGAAATCGCCATGAGCTGCATTCTTGAAAATACTATATTATTTTCATGAGATCAGTAAGAAAAAAATTATAAATCCGGAAAATGTCGGGCAAGGAAGCAGACGATAGCAATGACATTACGCTGAGATGGAAGATTGTGGAGGAGTTAATCAAAAAAGCACATTACACCACAATGGCGTAATGTGCTTTTTTGTCAAAGAGGCGAAAGCAGTTGTTTACTTTTTAGGGACAATTGCTGTTGTTACGTTCTGAAACGTCTGGGTAACAGTATTTACCACGTTGCCCGGAAGCTCAAGAGCTGCTTTACCCAATGGCTCAACAGCTGTAGTGAGGGATTTGAAACCATTAGTGAGAAGGTCAACCTGCTGCTGACCAATTTTTCCTGCTGTTTCAACAAGATTGCTGAATACTGCTGAGATGTCGAATGTTGTTTCGTTTGCCATGTGATGTTATCAGTTTAGTTAGAAAAAAATTTAAAATGGAATGTGTAAATGGAGATTGTCTTGCATGAGTTGTTTAAGCAACGGCCAGTAATAGGTGATCAAGCATCCAAAGGTCACTAAAAAGAATAGTGAAAATCCACGAGCAACTGTTTTTTTATCAAGACCTGTTCCCTGTTGAGTGTTGTCCATGGTTCCTTATTGAAGGTTGCTGTTTGATGAGGTAAAGTCCATGCTTGCAGACGTACTGACAAGTTATAGAAAATCCGCGGCAATAAACTCATGAGAGGGCTCTTGCTGTAAGCTCTATAATTCTTATCAGTATTTATTATTTATTTCTTATAAATGTCATAAATATTAAATATTCTAACAAGCTCCAAAACAATATTGATTGCGCCTTGTTTGTGTTGTTGTAACTGTTTTTATCACTTTTTCAGCTTTCAGGGTATGCCAACTTTGCCATCAGACTCGCTTATAACACCTCTTGAGTGTACCTCAGATTCATCTGAACGTCATATCCATCAATTTGCTGTCCAACAAAAGTCAAAGAAGAGATGGCTGTTGATTCAGCCGGTCAGCAATACCAGCATGATGGTGGACTCCGGGACAGTCAGCATGCCTTTAAACCTGATTATGGTCGCCACTTTGGTTGGAAAGCTTTTTGACGTCACCTTCATTGACGAACGGCTCGGCAATAAGGTTCCCGATGATTTTTCAGGATTCGACATCGTTGCCGTCACTTCAAGAACTCTCAATGCATCCCGGGCTTACCAAATCGGAGATGCTGCACTTGCTCAAGGAAAAATTGTCATACTCGGAGGCGTCCATCCCACAATGCTCCATGAAGAGGCTACAGCTCACTGCACAAGCGTTGTGTATGGCGAAATTGAGTCGATATGGGAGGAGCTTGCAAATGATGTGATGACGGGAAAGATGCAGAGCATTTACAGGGCAAAGGAGCTTAAGCCGATGGGCAGCATGGTCCACCCTGATTTCAACTACGCTCTCTCGTCAAAAAACGCAAAAAAATACAGCTCGCGTATCCCGCTTCTTGCTACCAAAGGATGCCCGGTAGGATGCAACTTCTGCACAACCCCGACCGTTTACGGTAAAAGCTACCGCTACCGCGAGCTTGACCTTGTACTTGATGAAATGCGCTATCATCAACAGAGAGTTGGCAAGAAAAATGTCAATTTCTCCTTTATGGACGACAATATCAGCTTTCGTCCAAAGTATTTCATGACACTGCTTGAAGAGATGGCTAAACTCGGGGTGCACTGGAATGCCAATATTTCCATGAACTTTCTTGATAAACCGGAAGTGGCCGAACTTGCCGGTCGATCAGGATGCGATTTGCTCAGCATCGGGTTTGAGTCGCTCAATCCCGAAACCATCAAGAGCGTACAAAAGGGCTCGAACAGGCTCGGCAGTTATGAAACGGTGGTGAGCAATCTGCACAAGAACGGTATTGCAATTCAGGGATACTTCATGTTCGGCTTTGATAATGATACGGAGGAGAGCTTTCAGCTGACCTACGATTTTATCATGAAAAACAAGATCGAGTTTCCTGTCTTTTCTTTAGTCACGCCTTTTCCCGGAACACCGTATTTCGATGAGATGAAGCCGCGCATACGCCACTTTAACTGGGACAAGTACGACACCTACCACTACATGTTTGAGCCGAGCAAGATGAGCGGTGAAAAACTGCTTTCAAACTTTGTCAAGCTTCAGCAGGAGGTCTATAAGGGACGGGCTATTATGCAGCGTATGAAGGGCAAGCCGCTGAACTGGATATGGCTTGCGAACTATATGATGAACCGGTTTACAGGGAGGCTTACGCCTGAAAGTTATCTTTAGAAGAGTGCTGAGGGGAAAGAGAGTGCTGAGTGCTGAGTGCCGAGTGCTGAGAGGGGAAGGAAGAAGTGGGCAGTTGGCAGTTGGCGGTTGGCGGTTGGCGGTTGGCTGTGGAGAGAGTTGGGGGAATAGGTCCGATATGACGTATAGGACTAATAGGGGTTATAGATCAGGGAGATTCCTCGATGATAGCTCGGAATGACTGTTGGGGAAGGAAGAGAACACCGATCCCTCATTGCATTCGGGATGACTGAGGAGAGAAGGTTAGGGAATGACAATAAAAAAAGCCCGTTTTTTTGGACGGGCTTTTTTTGTGGAGATGGCGGGAGTCGAACCCGCGTCCAAAACATTGCTTGATAAAGCTACCACACTCATCTCAGGTGTTTAGTGTTTCGCGAATCGTTGCTACACCTGTAAAGTCCGATTCACTATCCCTCTTTGTGTCACCCGTCTGTCTTTTCAGGCAAAAACAGAGGGGGCTTACTTGCGCGAACCGAAGCTCAAGCGCGGGTTATGCCATCCATTGGCTTCAGAGTAAGCGCCTCCCCCAACGGACGATGGCTGATTAATTAACTTGTGCTAATCAGGCAGCCATTGCATACGAATAATCGTCTGCATGTATAGTTGCATAGACTTCTTTAACGAGTCCATCCATGCTGAAACTCGGAGTGC
>CAITSZ010000030.1 GCA_903895195.1 uncultured Chlorobiaceae bacterium | reverse complement strand
TTGCCCCGACGAGATCGTTTCGCGGCCATGCTGGTGGTGGAAAGGCCGAAAAAGGCGGCGCAGCACCAAGGAAAAAATAAATTGAAAAACGCGAAAGGGTAAAGATATCATGCAAGCTAAAGCAATTTTACGGGATACGCCGACATCGCCAAGGAAAATGCGTCTCGTGGCCGGTCTCGTTCGAGGGAAACAGGTTGATCTGGCAAAGGCTATTCTGCTTAACTCAACCAAAGCAGCTTCACGCAATGTTATGCAGACGCTGAAGTCAGCAGTTGCAAATTACGCTCAGCTGAATCCGGATGAGAGGGTCAGTGATCAGGAGCTTTTCGTCAAGACTATTTTTGTCGATCAGGGTACGACGCTGAAAAGAACACTTCCTGCGCCTATGGGTCGGGCATTCAGGATTCGCAAAAGATCAAATCATCTGACGATTGTCATTGATAAGGTTATAAATCCAGTAACAAAATAAAACAAGGAGAGCGCATTGGGTCAGAAAGTTAATCCTACTGGATTCAGGCTCGGTATTATCAGGGACTGGGCTTCACGTTGGTACGATGATAGTCCGGTTATTTCAGAAAAAATCAAGCAGGATCACGTTATTCGTACGTACGTTCTTGCTCGATTGAAGAAGGAAAGAGCTGGCATTGCACGCATAATTATTGAGAGAACGACAAAGCATGTCAAGATCAATATCTATGCAGCTCGTCCTGGTGCCGTTGTAGGAAGAAAGGGTGAGGAGATTAATAATCTTTCTCAGGAACTCAGCCGTATTACCGGAAAAGAAGTAAAGATAGATGTTGTTGAGGTTGTCAAGCCTGAAATTGAGGCACAGCTGATCGGTGACAATATTGCTTACCAGCTTGAAAACCGAGTTTCATTCAGAAGAGCGATGAAACAGGCGATCCAGCAGGCAATGCGCTCTGGAGCTGAAGGTATAAGAATAAAGTGCGGCGGCCGTCTCGGTGGAGCAGAAATTGCCCGTTCCGAGCAGTACAAGGAAGGCAAAATACCGCTTCATACCATTCGTGCCAACGTCGATTACGCAAGTTGCACAGCTCATACCATTGCAGGCACAATCGGAATAAAAGTCTGGGTATACAAAGGTGAAGTTCTCGTTCAGCGTATTGATGCAATCGAGGAAGATGAGCTTAAGAGAATGAAGGATAGACGCACTGACTCAGGTCCAAGAGGACGCGATAATCGCGATCCACGTTCAAAGCGTCGTCAGCGCACAAAGCGTTCTTAATATCAAGTACCACACAATAAGAAAACGAATGGAGTTGCCTGTATGTTAATGCCAAAGAGAGTTAAATATAGAAAGACACAGAGAGGCCGCATGAAGGGCAATGCAGGGCGTGGTACAGATGTTTCTTTCGGTTCTTTCGGATTGAAAGCAGTAGAGGGTGCATGGATTACTGCCCGTCAGATTGAGGCAGCCCGTGTTGCAATGACCAGATTTATGAAAAGAGACGGTAAGATCTGGATCAGGATATTTCCGGATAAACCGGTAACAAAAAAACCTGCTGAAACCCGAATGGGTTCCGGAAAAGGCTCTCCGGAGTTTTGGGTTGCGGTTGTTAAGCCGGGAAGAGTTATGTTCGA
The DNA here is from genome assembly GCA_903895195.1 of uncultured Chlorobiaceae bacterium. Taxonomy (GTDB): domain Bacteria; phylum Bacteroidota; class Chlorobiia; order Chlorobiales; family Chlorobiaceae; genus Chlorobium. The sequence continues at coordinate 75,426 of CAITSZ010000030.1, read as the reverse complement.
GGCTGACGGTGTGCCGAAAGATGTTGCAACAGAGGCTTTCCGCCTTGCAGCACAGAAGCTCCCGATAAAGACCAGGTTCATAGTTCGTCCTGATTACGAAGGTTAAAAGAGAGAAATAATTCGACAAGAGGGATACTTATTATGAAAAAGTATGAAATTGCGGCATTGAGCAAACAGGAATTGATCGACAGGCTCAAGGAGCTTGAAGATAGACTTGCCGATATCAATTTTTTTAAAGTTATTGAGCAGCCGCAGAATCCTATGGTTTTTCGCAATTCGAAACGGGATATTGCGCGCATGAAATACCGGCTCCATCAACTCGCTTCAGCTGAGACAAGTCAGGCTTGAGGGCAGGCAAACTAACAAACCGTTTATTGACAAATGGAAGAACAGAAAATGGATAGTGTAGCCAAGGGACAGAATATACCGGCAAGAGGTAGAAAGAAGAGCTGGATTGGTAAGGTCGTCAGCGATAAAATGGATAAGGCATGCGTTATTGCCATCGAGCGTAGCGTACAGCACCCGTTGTACAAGAAATATTTCAAGAAAACCACCAGGCTTATGGCTCATGACGAAAAGAATGAAGCCGGAATCGGTGATCTTGTAAAGGTTGTAGAGTGCCGTCCACTTAGCAAAAGGAAGAGCTGTCGCTTGGTTGAAATCATTGAAAAAGCCAAGTAAGCGTAGATATTTTTTACATTTAATAAAGTTTGAAACAGGATGATCCAGAAAGAAACAAATCTGGTTGTTGCCGATAATAGTGGTGCAAAGAAAGTTCGCTGCATTCACGTATTCGGTGGAACCGGGAGGCGTTATGCCTCATTGGGTGATCAGATTATTGTATCAGTTAAGGCAGCTGTACCTGGTGGCATTGTAAAAAAGAAAGATGTCTGCAGAGCCGTTGTTGTTCGCTGTGTCAAGGAATCTCGTAGGAAAGATGGTTCATATATTCGTTTTGACGAGAATGCCGTTGTTCTGCTTAATGCGCAGGGTGAGCCAAGAGGTACCCGTATTTTCGGGCCGGTCGCAAGAGAGCTTCGTGACAGGAAATTTATGAAGATTGTGTCTTTGGCACCGGAAGTATTATAAGGTGCTTCAGGCGGGAGTAACTCAGTTGGTAGAGTCACAGCCTTCCAAGCTGTTGGTCGCGAGTTCGAATCTCGTCTCCCGCTCAGGATTTTATGAATAATATCATATAAGTGAAAAATGAAAACAGGGATTAAGAGGGTTAAGCTGCACGTCAAGAAGAATGACGCAGTTGTTGTTATAAGCGGGAATGATAAAGGAAAAGCAGGCAAGATACTTAAGGTATTTCCTTTAAAAGGCCGTGTTATCGTTGAAGGGGTCAATATCAGAAAGCGCCATATGCGTCCGACCCAGGGTCAGCCGCAGGGTTCGATTATAGAAAGAGAATTCCCTATTCACGCTTCTAACGTTAAGAAGAGTTAATTGTTTCAACTAAATATCAGGATGACAAAGACCATTCTGATTAACTGATAAAGAATAAGATGGCCAAGATTAAAGACGAGAACAAAGAGGCAGCACCGCTTAATCCCTCAGTAGCGAGACTGCAGACCTTTTTTAAGGAAAAAGTCACCCCTAACCTGGTTGAGCGCTTTCAGTACAATAATATCATGAAAGTCCCTAGGCTTCAGAAAATTTCAATCAACATCGGTGTTGGTGCAGCTGCAGCAGAGCCTAAGTTGCTGGAAATTGCTTTACAGGAACTGGCTCAGATAACTGGTCAGAAACCTCAGATTCGTAAATCGAAAAAAGCGATATCTAACTTCAAGCTTCGCGAAGGACAGCCGATCGGATGCCGCGTAACGCTTCGCCGCAAGGCCATGTATGAATTTTTTGATCGTTTTGTCAGTCTTGCCGTTCCAAGAATTCGTGATTTCCGTGGACTCAATGATACCAGTTTTGATGGTCGCGGTAATTACACTGTTGGCGTTAAGGAGCAGATTATTTTTCCGGAAATTGATATCGATAAGGTACCAAGAATATCAGGAATGGATATCAGTTTTGTAACCTCCGCATCTACAGACGAAGAAGCTTATGTGCTACTTTCGGAACTTGGAATGCCATTCAAAAAGAAGAACAACTAAATAATTCAGAAAACAGATGGCAAAGAAAAGCGTTATAGCAAGAAACGAAAAGAGGATAAAGCTTGTAGCGAAATATGCAGTTCTCCGTGAGGAACTGCTCAAAGCAGGTGACTACGAAGCTCTGCGCAAACTGCCGAGAGACAGTTCTGCAACCAGGGTTCGTAATCGTTGTGTCCTGACCGGCCGTGGAAGAGGTGTTTATGCTAAGTTTGGATTGTGCCGGCACATGTTCCGCAAGTTTGCGCTTGAGGGAAAACTGCCTGGTGTCAAGAAAGCAAGCTGGTAAATCAGTTTGCAAGTGTTAAAGAGAGGTATTTGTATCATTTTCGAAAGTAACCAACGTTTGCTATGCCTGTAACGGATTCAATTGCAGATTATATCACCCGTATCAGAAATGCGGGGAGAGCAAAAAACAAAACAACCGATATCCCATATTCTAAGCTCAGGGAGAATCTCTCGCAATTGCTTGTGGATAAAGGGTACATTAAAAGCTTTACGGTCATTAGCACCGAGAAGTTCCCTTTTATACGGGTTGATCTGAAATATACAGCTCATGGTGACCCGGCCATAAAAGAAATTACAAGGGTAAGCAAGCCTGGTCGGCGTGTTTATGACGGAAAGGATATTAAAAAATATCTTGGTGGCCTCGGGTTGTATATCCTTTCGTCTTCGAAAGGTGTTATCACCGATAAAGAGGCAAGGGCACAGGGAGTTGGCGGTGAGATCCTGTTCCGTATCTATTAATCCATAAGTCAAAGAGCATTAGAATACCATGTCAAGAATAGGAAAAATGCCCATACCCCTGAGCAGTCAGGCGAAGATAGAGATCAAAGACTTGAACATCAGGGTATCAGGTCCTAAAGGCACTCTTGAGCAGAGGCTTACCGATCAGGTAACCATTACGCAAGAGCCCGGTGTCATTACTGTAACCAGAGTCGATGACAGCAAGAAGGCTAAAGCCCAGCACGGTCTGTACCGTATGCTTATAAGCAATATGGTAGAGGGTGTTACTAACGGTTTTACAAGAAAGCTTGAAATTGCCGGTGTTGGATATCGTGCGGAGTTGAAAAATGATCTACTCGCCCTGACACTCGGTTATTCACATATGATCTATTTTAAGGCTCCTGATGAGATTAAAATTGAGGTTCCCGATCAGGTTACTGTACTGATAAGCGGTATTGATAAAGCTCTTGTTGGTCAGGTTGCTGCCAAGATCCGTTCATTCAGAAAACCTGAACCTTACCGAGGAAAGGGTATCAAATATGCTGGTGAAGTTATCCGTCGCAAGGAAGGAAAGGCTGCTGGTAAGTAAGTAAGGAATGAATGCAGAGCTCAAGTAGTCAGGCAATAACATTATACAACGGTTCAAGAGAATGAGTCAAATCGATAAAGCCTCCAGAAGGCAGAAAATCAAGGACAGAAGCAGAGCCCATGTCCAGGGTACACAAACAAAGCCAAGGCTTTGTGTGTACAGAAGTCTTTCGCAGATATATGCGCAGCTCGTTGACGATGTGAACAGCAAAACCATTATCGCCGCATCGACGATGTCCAAAGATAACAAGGCTCTTAAGGGTACAAAATCCGAAGTATGTCGCATTATCGGCAAACAGATCGGAGAAAAAGCCCTTGCTCAGGGTATAACAAATGTAGTATTTGACAGGAATGGTTTTCGTTATCATGGCAGAGTCAAGTCATTGGCTGATGGTGCGAGAGAAGCAGGACTGATCTTTTAACAACTTTTCAAAGAGAAAGTAAATGGCGAAAACATCTGCTAAAATTATCAGGCCCGGAGAATTAAATCTGAAAGAGAAGCTTGTCCATATCAACAGGACGGCGAAGGTTGTAAAAGGCGGAAAGCGTTTCGGATTTAACGCAATTGTTGTAGTTGGCGATAAAGAAGGACATGTCGGTTACGGGCTCGGCAAAGCGAACGAAGTTCAGGACGCTATTGCAAAGGGCATAGAAGACGGCAAGAAAAATGTTATAAAAGTCTCGATTGTCAAGGGTACCATTCCACACCAGATTATCGCAAGATATGGTGCTGCCAAGGTCATGATGAAGCCTGCAACACCCGGTACCGGTCTTATTGCCGGTGGAGCTGTGAGAGCAGTTCTGGAAATGGCAGGTATACACGATATTCTGACCAAATCACTTGGTTCATCCAATCCGCATAATGTAGTGAAAGCTGCAATAAAAGGATTACAGAGTATTTCTGATGCCTATGACGTCGGAGAAAGAAGGTCAAAGAGCCTGCAAGAGGTTTTTGAAAGCTAAAAATTGAGAATGCGATCATGAGTGAGAAAACACTGAAAATTACCCAGGTTCGGAGCATTATTGGCGGAACTAAAAAACAGAAAGCCACCATTAAGGCGCTTGGGCTCGGAAGGCCACACTATCAGGTTGACAGACAGGATAATCCTTGCACCAGAGGGCAGATAAGAGTTGTTCAGCACCTTGTTAAGGTTGAGGAAGTCTAAGTTTTTTACTAATAGAAAGTCGGGAATTGAAACCATGGATTTAAGTTCACTTCGTCCAGCTAAAGGCGCAGTAAAGAATAAAAAGCGGGTTGGCCGCGGTCAGGGTTCCGGAAATGGAACCACAGCCGGCAAGGGCAACAAAGGTCAGCAGGCACGTAGCGGTTACAAGAGACCTAAAATTGAAGGCGGACAGATTCCGGTTTACCGGAGGTTGCCTAAATTTGGTTTTACTCCTCTTGACAGTAACCCGGTCAATACAGTCAATCTTTCACAGCTTGACAAATGGATACAGGAAGGACTTATTGAGAATGAGATTTCAATTCTTGATCTCAAGTCGCTTCTCCATGCAAGTAATGCTGACTATTTCAAGATTCTTGGCAATGGCGAGCTTAGCGCTGCCGTTACCATTACTGCGCATGCATTCAGCAAGAGCGCGGAAGCTAAAATCACCGCAGCCGGCGGCAAAGTAATCAAGGCATTCCGTACGCTGGAAGAGGCTTCCAAAATCAGGGATATATCATTCGAAGAGGCTCTTTTGAAACCAAAGGCACCTTTGGTTAAAAGAGTGAAAAAAACTCCTAAGCCCTGAATCCGTTAAAAGGACGCTATGAAGCTAAATGAAAGTATAAGGAACATAAATAAAATCCCTGAACTCCGCCAGCGGATCCTTTATACGCTTCTTCTGTTATTTGTCTACAGACTTGGTTCCCACATTACTATCCCGGGTGTCGATGCGGCTGCAGTGGCGGGCGCATCGCAGTCCCACTCCAATGATCTCTTCGGACTTTTTGACCTCTTTGTAGGTGGAGCTTTTGCCAGAGCATCGATATTTTCCCTTGGCATTATGCCTTATATCTCCGCCTCAATCATCATTCAGTTGCTCGGAGCTGTTACTCCCTACTTCCAGAAACTGCAGAAAGAGGGTGAGGATGGCCGGCAGAAAATAAGCCAGATGACGCGCTATGGAACGGTTGTCATAGCTGCCCTGCAGGCATGGGGTGTCAGTGTAAGTCTTTCAAGTCCAGCTTCATTCGGCAAAGTCATCGTGCCTGATCCGGGCATTTTCTTTTCAGTAACAGTTGTTATTCTTTTAACCGCCGCTACAGTCTTTGTCATGTGGTTGGGTGAAAAGATTACAGATCGCGGCATCGGAAACGGTATATCCCTCATTATTATGATCGGTATACTTGCCCGCTTTCCCCAGGCGCTGGTATCTGAATTTCGTTCAGTCTCCCTTGGAAGTAAAAACTGGATCATTGAGATAATTATTCTCGCTGTCATGGCGGCAATTGTAGCATTCGTCGTATTGCTTACAGTTGGAACCCGACGCATTCCTGTTCAGCATGCCAAACGTGTTGTTGGACGCAAGGTTTATGGCGGAAGCACACAGTATATTCCTATGAGGATTAATACTGCCGGCGTCATGCCCATTATTTTTGCTCAGTCCATCATGTTTCTGCCAGGTACATTTCTCTCATTTTTCCCTGAAAATGAGGTAATGCAGGGCATCGCTTCTGTTCTCTCTTATGATTCATGGTGGTATGCACTCATGTTCGGCACCATGATTGTCTTCTTTACCTATTTTTATACAGCGATTGCGTTCAATCCCAAAGAGGTTGCCGATACCATGCGCCGTCAGGGAGGTTTTATTCCCGGTGTACGCCCAGGTAAAAGCACTGCTGACTTTATTGACAATATCTTGACACGCATTACGCTTCCCGGAGCGATATCTCTTGCGATCATAGCTATTCTCCCTACGTTTCTGACAAAGTTTGTAAATGTCACTCAGGGCTTTGCACAGTTTTTCGGTGGTACAAGTCTCTTGATTATTGTCGGTGTCGGTCTTGATACTTTACAGCAGGTTGAAAGCCACTTGATGATGCGTCACTATGATGGCTTCATGAAGTCTGGAAAGACCCATGGTCGACAGTCCAGATAAAAAACCGAAATGATAACAATAAAAAGCGAACGCGAAATTGAATTGATGAGAGTCTCAGGCGCCCTTGTTGCCAAGGCGCTTGATCTTTTGGAGCAGGAAATAAAGCCAGGCATGACGACCAAGGAACTCGACACAATGGCTGAGGAGTTTATACGGGATCATCAGGCTGTTCCCAGTTTCCTGAACTATGTACCCAAAAGTGATCCTGGTGTTACACCCTATCCAGCTACGTTGTGCATATCCATCAATGAAGAGGTCGTTCATGGAGTACCAAGTATAAAGAGAGTTGTCAAAGAGGGCGATATAGTTTCAGTTGACTGCGGTGTATATAAGGGCGGTTATCATGGCGATGCAGCAAGAACCTTTGTTCTTGGAGTTATCGATGAAAAGGTTCAGCAGCTTGTTGATGTAACAAGAGAGAGTCTTGAGAGAGGTATTGCAATGGCTGTTGAAGGAAACCGCCTGCATGATATCTCATCCGCTATTGAAGATTATGCCCGGTCATTCCGGTTCAGTGTTATTGAAAATATGGTTGGTCACGGTATCGGCAGTGAATTGCACGAGGATCCTGCTGTACCGAATTATGGCAGGAAGCATACCGGAGTAAAGCTTGTGGAGGGCATGACGCTCGCCATAGAGCCCATGATCGCTCTTGGACGTTCCCGTCGGGCGGTGAGCAGACGCAACGAATGGGTTGCCGTAACTGAGGATGGAAAACCATCGGCACATTTTGAACATACGATAGTTGTAAGGTCAGGGAAAGCTGAGGTGCTCACCCGTACGTTTCTTGAGTGATAGACACTACAGAAGCGCTTGCATAATTATCGAATAAAGGAGCAAATAATTTGGCTAAAGAAGAATCAATTGAGATTGAAGGCGTGATTCTGGAAGCACTTCCTAATGCGCAGTTCAAGGTAAAACTCGAAAACAGCCTTGAGGTGCTTGCGCATGTCTCCGGTAAAATCAGGATGCACTATATCAGGATATTGCCGGGTGATAAGGTAAAAGTCCAGATTTCACCTTACGATATCTCAAAAGGACGGATTACATACAGGTATAAATAAGTGACGAAATAACTCTTGATGGTTTTGATTTATTGATCAAGATTTATTACATTACAAGCCTTTTCAGAATTCGCATTTAGTTGGATTAATTATTGCATGTGGGGTTACTTATGAAAATATATTCTTCTATTAAAAAACGTTGTGAGCACTGCCGGATTGTGAAGCGTAAAGGCAAAAGATTTGTGATTTGTAAAGTAAATCCAAGCCATAAGCAGCGCCAAGGTTGATCTTCAGAAAAAAACAATAGAACTTTAAAGAGCATATGAGGCTAGCTGGGGTAAATTTGCCGTTAAACAAACATGCGGTTATTGCTTTGACGCATGTTTATGGTATTGGGAGAGCATCAGCAGAGAGTATTCTGCAGAGAGCAGGTATTGCAACTAACAGGAAAATCTCTGACCTGAATGACGCAGAAGCACATGCAATCAGAGAAATTGTAGCTGAAGCATACAAGGTTGAAGGGCAGGCTCGTGGTGAACAGCAGACTGCCATTAAACGCTTGATGGATATTGGTTGCTATAGAGGACTTCGTCATCGGCGCTCACTCCCGGTTCGCGGACAGAGAACCCGTACTAACGCAAGGACCAGAAAAGGTAAACGTAAGACTGTTGCTGGTAAGAAGAAGGCGGCTAAGAAGTAGTAGTATATAGGCAATAAAATCTTCGATACTAAAGAGTGTAAGTTCATGGCTACAATAAGCAGGAAAAAAAAGAAAATAAAGGTTACCCCTGAAGGTGCTGTTCATATCAAGGCATCCTTCAATAACATCATGGTAACCATTACCGATGTTCAGGGCAATACGGTTTCATGGTCAAGCGCCGGCAAAAATGGTTTTAAGGGGTCTAAAAAGAACACTCCTTATGCTTCGCAGGTGACTTCTGAGGCTGCGGCTAAAGAGGCGTATGATCTTGGTATGAGGCATGTTGATGTCTTTATCAAAGGTCCAGGCGCAGGTCGCGATGCTGCTATCAGAGCTTTGCAGGGAGCAGGTCTGGACGTGCGGACAATAAAAGATATTACTCCTCTGCCGCATAATGGCTGCAGGCCTCCAAAGCGCAGAAGGGTCTGATTTTATATATTCATAGAATTTCAATGAAGCAATTGACATGGCAAGATTTAGAGGCTCAATAACAAAAGTATCCCGCAGGTTAGGTATTGCGCTTGCACCTAAGGCTGAGAAATATCTCGAAAGACGTCCTTTTCCTCCAGGTCAGCACGGTCAGGGCAGAAAAGGTAAAGTTTCAGAATACGCCCTTCAGCTCAGAGAGAAGCAGAAGATGAAATATCTTTATGGTATTCTTGAAAAGCAGTTCAGGAACTACTTTAAGAAGGCAGCATCTCAGAGAGGTGTTACCGGCGATAACCTTGTCAGGCTTCTCGAAAGGCGCTTTGACAATGTAGTCTTCCGCGCAGGTTTCGCGCCTTCAAGGTCCGGTGCGCGTCAGCTTGTAACGCACGGGCATCTCCTTATCAACGGAAAGAAGGTCGACATTCCTTCCTATATCGTTTCTCCTTCTGAACTGATCGAGTTCCGTCAGAGAAGCAAAAATATGGGTGCTGTTACCGACTCCCTGAACAAAACACCGGAATCCCGCATACCTGCATGGATTCAGGTCGATAAAGCCAATCAGAAAGCTGTATTTCTTGCTGTTCCTGAAAGAGTTGACATACAGGAGCCATTTAATGAGCAGTTGGTTGTTGAGTTATACTCTAAGTGATTTTAATGAAATCTAAGGTATCAATACTATGATATACCAGATGCAGATGCCTGCTAAAATAGAAGTTGACGAAACTACGCATACTGATCGTTTCGGCAGGTTCATTGCGCAGCCGCTTGAGCGTGGTTACGGTGTGACCCTTGGAAATGTTATGAGAAGGGTTTTGCTTGCATCACTGCCGGGAACAGCAATAACAGGCATAAAGGTTGATGGCGTTTTTCATGAGTTTGCCGCGATTGATGGCGTCCGTGAGGATGTTCCGGAAATAGTGCTTAATCTCAAAAAGGTCCGTTTTAAGTCAACATGCAAAAGAAATTGTAAGACATCCCTTATACTTGTCGGACCAATGGATTTTACTGCCGGCGATATAGTTGCGCAGGAAGGCGAGTTTGAGGTGTTGAACAAGGATATGCATATTGCCACGATCAATGCCAATGCAACCCTGAAAATTGATCTCTTTATCGGAAGAGGTCGTGGTTACATTCCTGCGGAGGAGAACAGACCCGAAGGAATGCCGATCGGCTATATAGCTATCGATGCCATTTACACTCCTATCAGGAACGTAAAGTTCACCGTAGAAAACACCCGAGTCGGTCAGAGAACCGATTACGAAAAAATGATTCTTGATGTCGAAACAGATGGTTCAGTCACACCCGATGACTCCATCAGTTTAGCAGGCAAGATCATCACCGAACATGTTACCTTCTTTGCCAATTTCTCACCGACCGAGGAAGAATTTACCGAAGAGGAATTCAAGCAGCAGGATGATGAGTTTGAAACAATGCGTCGTCTGTTGCATACCAAAATTGAAGATCTTGATCTTTCAGTCCGTTCGCACAACTGCCTGAGACTTGCCGAAATCGATACTATCGGCGACCTTGTTTCGCGCAAAGAGGACGAGTTGCTGAACTACAAGAATTTTGGCAAGAAATCTTTGACGGAACTTAAGGAACAACTTGAAAAATTTGAACTGAAGTTTGGTATGGATATTACCAAGTATCAGGGCAAATAAGAAAATAGCAACCGTTTTTTTGAATTATTGAGATCAGGACACACTCATGCGTAAAGTTAAGCCGGTAAGAAAACTCGGAAGAACCGCAGCCCATAGAAAGGCGACACTAAGCAACCTCTCGACTCAGCTCCTTGTATACAAGCGCATTGAGACTACAGAGGCTAAAGCGAAAGAGACTCGCAGGGTTGTCGAAAAGATTATTACAAAAGCCCGTAAGGGAACTGTACATGCCCAGCGCGAAATCTTTAAAAGTATAAGAGACAAGCAGGCTATCAGAATGCTTTTTGAAGAGATTGTCGGAAAAGTAGGTGATCGCAAGGGTGGATATACACGAGTTATAAAGCTTGCACCTCGTTTTGGTGATGCCGCAAAAATGGCAGTTATCGAGCTTGTTGATTATCAGGAAGCACCGGCAACAAGTCAGAAATCAGGTAAGCAGGATCGTTCAAAACGAGTCAAGGGTTCAAAGAAAACCAGCGAAGCTCCAGCTTCTGTCGCAACAGCTTCTGCTGAGTAATCTCTACCCGGTTTTAGTTTCTTGTATTTGTTATTGATAGTCATTGCCAGCTGGATAGTTTCTATCCTCGGGCAATGACTATTTGCTTTTCAGAGAAAAAAGTACTGATACCGCTTATCGGATGCAGTTCAACTTTTTTGGGGAAACCGTTATGATCCCTGCTTGATGCAAGGGTTTTTGCTATCTCTTTTTCAAGATTCCCTCCTTTCAGGCAAATGAGTGTGCCGCGTGGCTTGAGAAGTCTTCCGGAATAGGCGCACAGTTGATCGAGCGGTGCAACCTGCCTCGACAGTACCGTATCAAAAATAACCCCGTTAAGCTCTTCCACCCTCGTATGCACAGCTACGGCATTTTTGATCCCGAGTTCTTTGATCATAGCCTGGCAGGCTGCTATTTTCTTACCGGTCGAATCCACAAGAAGGAATTGAGTCTCAGGGAATGAGATAGAGAGCGGAATTCCAGGCAGTCCGCCTCCTGTACCCAGATCAAGCACCTTTTCTCCTTTACTGAAGGGATGGAAGAGAGCGATAAGGAGAGAGTGAAAGATATGTTTAACGATCACCGGCGCATCTTCTTTCCGGCTTATAAGGTTAATCTTATGGTTCCACTCCTCAAGCAGGCTGCCATATCGAACCAATTGCTCAAGGGCTAAGGGGTCAAGCACAATCCCCTGCCCAGTACACAATTTTTCCAGTGTAGCTAAATCACTCGTCAGTCGTTCCATGCGTTTTAATCCTTCTGTTCAGTTGTTTACCGCAAAAAACGACATTTTAAGATGAATGACAAATTGGCTTTAATAATTGAGTAAATTATAACAGATATGGAATGGAATGCATTTTAACCAGTCTGCATTTTACTCTATATGAACCCTCAACATTAATTCAGGTTTTATGAGTAGTTGTCCGAGCGAGCATGTTTATGCGCTGATTATGGCCGGCGGAATTGGCAAGCAGCTTTGGCCTGTTTCAAGAAAACAAATGCCAAAGCAGTTTGTAGATCTTTATGATGAAGGTACCATGATTGCCAAAACAGTCCAGCGCATCAGCGGTACCGTGATTGAGGACAATATTTTTATTATAACCAGCGAACAGGGTCGTAAGCTGATTTCCACATCTCTAACCGGGTTCAGGCCGGATAATATCATTGTTGAGCCTTCCAGTCGTAATACAGCGCCATGCATTGCTCTTGCGACCGCTCATATCAAAAAAAGGGATCCTGATGCTGTTACTATAGTTCTCCCTGCTGACCATCTGGTGACGGACCATAAGGCTTTTCTTCATATTGTCAATGCCGGTATTGAAATTGCATCGGGCAACAAAGGCCTCGTTACCATTGGTGTCAAGGCAGACAGACCTGAAATAGACTACGGTTACATTCAGGTGGATGAAGAGCTTCCCATTCCGTTGGCATTTGATGCAGGTTGTGAATTTACCCTTTTCAGAGCAAAGGCTTTTGCTGAAAAGCCCGACCTTGCCACGGCAGTGGAGTTTCTTGAAAGCAAGGACTTTTACTGGAACAGCGGTGTCTTTATCTGGCATATTGATGCTATTTCCAGAGAGTTTGAACGATCAATGCCTGATTTATATAAGGATCTGCTCACAATCTATGAGAGTCTTGGAACCGAAAAAGAACAAAAAGTCATTAAAGATGTTTATTCCTGGATTCATCCTATTTCTATTGACTACGGGATTATGGAAAAGGCTGATTCTGTTTTCGTTCTCACGGGGGAATTCGGCTGGACTGATCTTGGGTCCTGGGATGAAGTAGTTAAAGTAATGGGTAGGCGGAGCCTCAATGCGGAGCTGCTATCCGACGATCGGCTTGTGCAGATTGATTGTGAAAATATCTTTGTCAGAAAACCCAAGGACAAGGTAATCTGTACGATAGGCATTCGGGACGTGATCATTATCGAGACCGATGATGCGCTTCTGATCTGCAAAAAAGGGGAGTCGCAAAGGGTAAAAGATGCTGTTGATATCCTGAGGCGAGACGAGCTCGAGGAATACCTTTAAGCCCCGTTTTTATTCGACCAGCTTGCCCCCTCTTTTGTATCCTTGATTTCAATCCCTACAGCTAAAAGCCTGTCGCGGATTTTATCACTGAGTGCAAAATTTTTGTTCTGCCTCGCTTCAGCCCGAAGCTCGAGGAGAACGTCCATAATGCCATCGAGCTTTTTACCGGTCTGCACGGAATCTCTGCCTGTGGATTGTTCATTCTGGTTCAGGATGCCAAGAATCTCCGAGGCGGACGAGTGAAGAAAAGCCTGAGTTGTTTCCCGTGACTCTTCTGTCATGCCTTCGCTGCAATCAAGCGTGGCATTAATGGCTTTTGAGAGATCGAAAAGTACTGCTATAGCTACTGGGGTATTAAAATCATCATCCATTGCGTCGGTAAATCGCTTGATGAATGGTTCAGCGTCAAACACGGCACTCCCGGTTTTCTGTTCCGCCAGTCGCCGCCGTGTTTCGCGAAGTTTTTCGAGTCCGGTTGTTGATGCTTTTATGGCGGATTGAGAGTAATCCAGTTGCGAACGGTAATGCGATTGAAGAACAAAGAATCGGATAACCAGAGGATCGGTTTCTATAAACAAATCCTTGAGATTGACAGAGTTTTTCAGGGATTTCCCCATTTTTATGCCGTTCACCGTCACCATGTTGTTGTGCATCCAGAACCTGACATAAGGTTTTCCTGTTACCGCTTCTGACTGGGCGATTTCGCAGTCATGGTGCGGAAACTTGTTTTCCATGCCACCTCCGTGAATGTCGATGGTCTCACCAAGATATTTCATCGACATCGCCGAACACTCCAGATGCCATCCTGGATAGCCGATGCTCCATGGCGAATTCCATTTCATGAGATGCCCTTCCTCAGCCTTTTTCCATAATGCAAAATCAGAAGGATGTCGCTTGTCAGAGCGTGTCTCAACCCTTACACCGGATTGTAACGCCTCCTGATCTGTTCTTCCTGATAGTTTTCCATATCCTGGAAATGAGAGAACGGAGAAATAAACATTGCCGTTGACCTCGTAGGCATGACCGGCATTGATCAAGCGTTCTATAAGGGCAATCTGTTCCGGGATGTGGGCTGTGGCCGCAGGTGCTATATTCGGGCGTACAACACCGAGCAGGTCCATGTCCTCATAGAAACTTCGGGTATAGAACTGCGAAATTTCCATCGGGTCAGTTTTTTCGAGGCGGGCCTGTTTGGATATCTTGTCCTCACCTTCATCGGCGTCATCAGTCAGGTGCCCCACATCGGTAATGTTCTGAACATACTTTACGTGGTATCCCGAATGACGCAGCCAGCGGACTACAACGTCAAAAGATACATAGCTTTTCGCATGCCCAAGATGGGCATGTCCGTAAACCGTCGGACCGCACACATAGATGCTCACCATCCCCGGACGCAGGGGCTCGAACTTTTCTTTGGCTCTCTTGAGGGAATTGTAAATGAAAAGTGACATCTTCTCCTGTTCTTCCTTTTATCTATGGGTATAATGCGTAAAAAGCTGGATGAAAGTTAAACATTTGGGTTTTTAACGCAAGGTTTTTAGCTTCCTTTTTATTGCTCTTTTTTGTTCGACCGCTTAATATTTGTATGAAGATTACTTCTGCCGCCTTTCATATCAGTGCTTCCGCTCTTTCCGGCCTTCCGGAAGGCTCATCTCCTGAAATTGTTTTTGCAGGGAGGTCCAATGTAGGCAAATCCACCCTGCTTAATTCACTTACAGAGAGTAAAGGTCTTGCAAAAACAAGTTCAACTCCCGGTAAAACCCGACTGATCAACTATTTTCGGATTAACAACGAGTTTTTTTTTGTCGATCTTCCCGGTTACGGATATGCGGCAGTCGGGCAAGCCGAGAAAGCCGCATGGGGCGATCTTCTTTCCTCGTATATTGAACGCCGGTACAGTATTTCGCTCATTGTGCTCCTGCTTGATTCCCGCCATCCGGCCATGCATTCCGACAGGGCAATGATAGAGTTTCTGGAGTTTCACGAAAAGCCCTATGGCATTGTTCTGACCAAGTATGACAAGCTCCGCCAAAAGGATAAAGTGCATACCCGGCGCGTGATGGAAAGTTGCGCGGCGAAAGCCAAATTTATTGTAAATTATTCATCGTTTTCTGGCAAGGGAAAGAGTGAGCTTCTGGCTCATTTTGATCATTATATCTGTTAAAAAAAACAATCGTCGTGGAATCAAAAAAATTCAGAACACCGACACAGTCCGCCACAGTAATTGTTGGCACTCAGTTCGGCGATGAAGGCAAAGGAAAACTTGTTGATTACCTTTCTGACAAGTACGATATCGTTGTCCGTTATCAAGGCGGGGCAAATGCTGGTCATACTATCTGTTTTGATAATAAAACCGTTGTTCTGCACCTTATTCCTTCCGGAATCTTTCATAAAGGATGTGTTTGTGTGATCGGCAACGGGGTCGTTATTGATCCTGCCGCACTGCTCGAAGAGATCAAAAAGGTAGAAGAACTCGGGTTTGAGGTTACAGGCAGGCTTTTTATCAGCCATAATGCCCATCTCATCATGCCTTACCACAAGCTCCTCGATTCATTGCACGAAACCGCTCAGGGTGACCAGAAAATCGGCACAACCGGTCGGGGTATCGGTCCGAGCTATGAAGACAAGTTTGCCCGTCAGGGTATAAGGGTTGTTGATCTTCTCAGCCCCGAAGTGCTGCAGGAGAAGCTCAGGGAGAACCTTGCTGCCAAGAACAAACTCTTTAAGAATATTTATGACAAGGAAGAGATTGATGTCGAAACCATGGTACGCGAGTACGAAGAGTTCGACAAGATTATCGATCCCTATGTGACCAATACCCAGTTATATCTCAACAAGCAGCTTCAGGAAGGAAAGACGGTGCTTCTTGAGGGCGCTCAGGGATGTCTGCTTGACGTTGATCACGGAACCTATCCTTATGTAACATCCTCCAACCCTACCTCTGGAGGCGCATGCACCGGCTCCGGTATTGCTCCGAACTATATCGGCAAGGTTATCGGTGTCTGCAAGGCCTATATGACAAGAGTCGGTAACGGAGCGTTTCCTTCAGAACTGCTCGATGAAACCGGTGAACTTCTCGGTAAAATCGGGCACGAATTCGGAGCAACAACAGGAAGAAAGCGCAGATGCGGCTGGATAGATCTCGTCGCCCTTCGTTATTCGCTTACAGTCAATGGTGTAACGGAAATTGCCCTGACCAAGCTCGATGTGCTTGACACCTTTGAAGAGATCAAGGTTTGTACCTCATATATGCTTGATGGCAGGGAGATTCATGATTTCCCGACCGATCATCAGACACTCTCGAGGGTGACGCCGGTCTATACCACCCTGAAGGGATGGATGGCTCCAAATGCTGATTCGCGCACCTTCTCTGAGATGCAGCCTGAAGCCCGTAACTACGTCACCTTCCTTGAGGATGAGCTGCAGATCCCTGTTACCTTTATTTCCGTTGGTCCTGGTCGGAAAGAGACTGTTTTTAGATAACCCTGGAGTTTTTTACCATGGCTTTGATGGATATCGCAGTTATTCCGCTCGACAGTAAAGAGGGCAGTCTGAGTGGCTTTGTAGCCGGATTGCAGGAGCTTCTCGGCGTAAGCGGATGCAGCTACCGCCTTCATGATATGGGCACAACGGTTGAAGGTCCGGCGCATCTGCTTTTTGAGCTTGCCGAGAAACTTCACGAGTACTCGTTCAGTAAAGGTGGCAAGAGGGTATATACTGTCATGAAAATAGATGATCGAAGGGACCGGACTGTCCGTCTTGGTGAAAAGACGGCTTCCGTCAAAGCAAAAATAGCCCCCCCCGCGGAGTAGGGGGATTAGTGAAAATATTTTATCTTCACATTCTTTAAGATTGGCCGTTGTAACGCTTTTGCACCCCATCAGAGATGGAGTTGTTGCGGGGCAGTAACTATCAGGAGAAACACTTCATGATGCAGGTTTCCGGTGATGTTCATATAATCAAGGAAGATAACGTTACGCACAGTTTTTGTGGTCTTGCCTGTGTCGGCTGGATGTATCAGAAGATCAAAGACAGTTTTTTTCTTGTTCTCGGAACGCATACGTGCGCTCATTTTCTGCAGAATGCTCTTGGCATGATGATTTTTGCCAAGCCTCGCTTCGGTATCGCTCTCATGGAGGAAGGGGATCTTTCAAAGAACGAGCCTACCCTCGAAGAGATAATTCGCGAAATCAAGGCCGACCATAATCCCTCAGTGATTTTTCTTCTCTCCTCATGTACTCCTGAGGTTATGAAGGTTGATTTCAAGGGTCTTGCCCATCATCTCAGTACAGCGGATGTTCCGGTGCTTTTTGTTCCGGCCAGTGGCCTGGTCTATAACTTCACGCAGGCTGAGGATTCTGTATTGCACGCTCTTGTGCCGTTCTGTCCCGTAGCCCCCGCCGGTCAGAAAAGTGTGGTCTTTCTCGGTTCAGTCAATGACGCTACTGCTGACGATCTCAGAGCGGAGGCTGAAGAGCTTGGTATTCATGTCGCCGGATTTCTTCCTGAATCCCGTTTTGATAAAATGCCCGCTATCGGTCCCGATACCGTGCTTGCTCCTATCCAGCCTTATCTTTCAAGGGTTGCTGTCAAGCTCGAACGTGAACGCGGAGCGCGTGTTCTTCACTCTCTTTTTCCTTTCGGACCTGACGGAACAAGGGCTTTCTGGGAAGATCTTGCCCGTGAATTCGGTATCACCGTTGACCTTCGCGACCGCGAAAAAGCCGCATGGGAAAAAATCCGTACTCAGACTGCGCTGCTTCATGGTAAAAAGGTTTTTCTGACCGCAGATACCATGATGGAGCTGCCTCTTGCACGTTTTCTTAAAAGTGCCGGTGCTGATGTAGTAGAATGTAGCAGCGCCTATATCAACAAAAAATTTCATGCGCGTGAACTTGAGGCTCTTCAGGGTGTCCGTGTTGTGGAGCAGCCCAATTTTCATCGTCAGCTTGAGGATGTCAAGCGCATTCAGCCGGACCTCATTGTTACGTCGCTGATGACTGCCAATCCTTTTGCTGGTCATGGTTTTGTTGTCAAGTGGAGTATGGAGTTCATGCTTTCGCCGATTCACAGCTGGTCCGGAGTTATTCCACTGGCTAATTTGTTTGTTTCACCGCTCAATCGCCGCAGTAAGCTACCCGCGTTTGACAAGGAGGTATGGCTTCAAGGTGTCATGCCGAGCGCTGAATAATTCTCGTAAGGAAATCGTAATAACAAACGTCACAGAGTATGCGCTTAGCTTTCTGGCTCTATGAGGGAACTGCCCTCCACGGTATCAGCCGAGTCACCAACAGTATGAAAAGGGTTCACACTGTCTATCATGCGCCTCAGGGCGATGATTACATCACGGCCACCTACAGCATGCTTGAACGGACCCCGGACTTTCCGGGCCTCTCAATCAGCGTTGTTCGAGGAAGAGACCTTGCACAGGGAGTCTCAAGACTTCCCGGAACACTGCAGCAGGTTGATCACCACTACCATCCCGATCTTACCGTTATAGCACCGAGCTGCAGTACAGCTCTTCTTCAGGAAGACCTCCATCAGCTTACAGCACACTCTGGTCTGCCTCCGGAAAAAACTCTTGTCTATGCACTCAATCCTTTCAGGGTGTCTGAAAATGAGGCGGCTGACGGGCTGTTGACTGAACTGGTAAAAAGATATGCCGCACCTCAGGAAAAAACGGCCCTGCCTTCAGTGAACCTTCTCGGCTTTACATCCCTTGGCTTTCATTTGCGTGCCAACCTGACCAGCCTCCGGCGCATGCTGCAGACGCTTGGCATTACCGTCAATGTTGTTGCTCCATGGGGAGCAGGTATAGATGATCTTAAAAAGCTGCCCGCAGCCTGGCTCAATATTGCCCCGTACCGTGAAATCGGCTTAACGGCAGCTGAATATCTTGCTGAAGCGTTTGCCATGCCGGCGATATACGAAGCCCCGATAGGGGTTGAACCAACTCTTGCATGGCTTCGTTCTGTCATCGAAAAGCTGAATAAAACAGGTGCTGAAAAAGGTGTTCCTCCACTCACCCTTCCGAAACTCAGCGCTTTCTCGCTTGATGGCCTGAGTTCTCCGAGCGGAGTGCCGTGGTTTGCCAGAACTGCAGATATGGAAAGCTTCAGCAACAAACGGGCTTTTGTCTTTGGCGATGCCACGCATACCGTTGCGATTGTGAAGTTTTTGCGTGATGAACTCGGTATGAAAATCATTGGCGCAGGCACCTATATGGAGCGTCATGCAGAGTGGGTACGCAAAGAGCTGGAGGGCTACCTTCCAGGTCCGCTTGTCGTTACTGACCGGTTTCAGGACGTTGCAAAAATTATTGACGATGAAATGCCTGATCTGGTCTGCGGTACCCAGATGGAGCGCCATAGCTGCCGCAAGCTCGATGTTCCCTGTATGGTTATCTGCCCTCCGACCCATATCGAAAACCATCTGCTCGGCTATTATCCGTTTTTCGGTTTTGATGGATCTGATGTCATTGCCGACAGGGTCTATCTTTCATGCAAACTCGGTCTCGAAAAGCACTTGATCGACTTTTTCGGTGATGCCGGTCTGGAATATGAGGAGAACGGAGTATCTCAGTCGCCTGAGGCCGAGCCATCCAACGGGAACGGGCAAGTATCCAATACGGTTTCTGTTGATAACGATTCGGCTGCTGAAGATGGAGAGATGAAGTGGACAGATGATGCCGAAACAATGCTTAAGAAAGTGCCGTTTTTTGTTCGCAAAAAGGTCAGGAAGAATACTGACACCTTTGCCCGAAGCATCGGCGAATCCATTGTCACTGTAGAGGTTTTCCGAAAAGCAAAAGAGTCCCTCGGCGGGTAAGTTTTTTCTATCAATCATATTCTCTCTAATCACTATGAGTTTAGTTTTAGCCGTATATGGAAAAGGCGGCATAGGGAAAAGCACCACAAGCGCCAATATTTCCGCAGCCCTTGCCCTCAAAGGCGCGAAGGTATTGCAGATAGGCTGTGATCCCAAGCACGACAGCACATTCCCGATTACCGGGAAGCTGCAGAAAACCGTTATTGAGGCTCTCGAAGAGGTGGATTTCCATCACGAAGAGCTTACTGCTGAAGATATTATTGAAACCGGATTTGCAGGCATTGACTGCCTTGAAGCCGGCGGACCTCCGGCCGGAAGCGGATGCGGCGGCTATGTTGTCGGCGAATCAGTTACCCTGCTCCAGGAACTCGGTCTTTACGATAAATATGATGTCATCCTGTTCGATGTTCTTGGTGACGTTGTGTGCGGCGGTTTCAGCGCTCCGTTGAACTATGCCGACTATGCCATCATCATTGCCACCAACGATTTCGACAGCATTTTTGCAGCCAACCGCCTCTGCATGGCCATCCAGCAGAAAAGCGTTCGCTACAAGGTCAAGCTTGCAGGCATTGTTGCCAACCGGGTCGACTACACCACCGGTGGAGGCACAAACATGCTCGACCAGTTTGCCGAAAAAGTAGGCACAAGCCTCCTTGCAAAAGTGCCTTACCACGAGCTTATCCGCAAGAGCCGTTTTGCAGGCAAAACCATGTTCGCCATGGATGACACTCCCGAAAAAGCAGAGTGCCTTGTCCCCTACAACGAAATTGCCGATTTCCTCATCCAGGAAAATCCGGTAGCCGCAGTCCCCGTACCAATCGGCGACCGCGAAATCTTCGCCATGGTAGGCGGCTGGCAGTAAAGCCAAAATCTCCCATAGTCCAAAAAAAGCGGATCAGTAGATCCGCTTTTTTTATACCCACTCCCTTTAATTATAAGCCCTATTCTTTATTTTTATTAAATACTCTTTTCTCTATATTTTATTTCAAATAAAATACGCTATATTTCTCAGGTAGATGAGTTCTTCTTAGATCAATAATAGTAGCTCGTAAACCGTGAAATACATTAATGATTGAATCTATCAGAATAGCCGGCGTTGCAAGTTATAGCCAAACTCCTGAGTTTTTGACCGGGTTATCCAGATTTAATTTTCTCTATGGCTCCAATGGATCAGGGAAAACAACGATTTCCCGAGTGATCTCGGATGACGCAGGGTTCCCGGCCTGCAGTGTGACCTGGAGCGGTATGAAGTTGCAGACACTGGTTTATAATCGGGATTTTGTCACCAGGAACTTCAGCCAATCATCTGAACTCAAAGGAATTTTCACTCTTGGCGAAAAGAATATTGAGAGCATAAGGAAAATTGCTTCTGCAAAGGGTGAACTTGATGGTATCACAAAGAGAATCGATAACCTGCATTTTGTCCTGCATGGAAAAGATGGGAGTGGAGGCAAAATGGCTGAGTTGGCCACCCTCGACGAAAATTTCAAAGAAAGGTGCTGGTCTGTTTATAAAAAGCACAAAGATAAGCTGTCCGATGCGTTTGATGGTTTCCGGTCAACCAAGGCGAGGATCAAATATAAGGTTCTACAGGAGTCCTCTTTCAATTCCGCACCTATAAAGTCTTTGGCTTATCTCGAAAAAATTGCCAGTACTGTTTACGGTCCAACTCCGTTTTTAGAACAAGCAGTCCCTCCAATAGATGCCGTAAAAATTATTGCCCATGAATCAGCTTCCATTCTAAAAAAGAAAATAATTGGCAAGGAAGAGGTTGATATAGCCGCGATGATCAAAAAATTGGGCAACAGTGACTGGGTAGGTGAAGGCCGTGTTTTTCATGATGAAAACGGGAAGGTCTGTCCCTTTTGCCAACAGCAGACAACTGATGAATTCGAAAAAAGTTTGAACAACTATTTCGATGAGGCTTTCAAGGAAGAGAGCAAAGCTCTTGATGATCTCTCTATAAATTACATGGACGATTCTGCTCGACTTCAGCGAAAGATTGCATCAATCATGGCAACGCCATGCAGGTTTCTGGATGTAGAGAGGTTGAAAATGCAAAAGGAACTGCTGGATACGAGAATCAAAATAAACCTCCAGTTGCTTGCCTTAAAACAGAAAGAGCCGAGCCGGATTGTTGCGTTGCAATCCATCACTGATGTTGTGTTTACCATAAAGACTCTTATCGATGAAGCAAATGCGTTGACTGCTGAGCATAACAGGATGGTTGAAAATCTCAGTCAGGAGCGTAGCAATCTGACAGCGCAGGTGTGGAGGTTTATTCTTCATCAAGAGCTCAAAACGGATTTGCCCGATTACAAGTTTATGGGCAATGGCTTGAAAAAAGCTATTGCGGACATCACACAACAAATTGAATCAGCAACAATCTCCCGGAAAGCTCAGGTCGCTGAACTCAGGCGTCTTGAAAAGAGTTCAACAAGTATCCAACCTACGATTGATGACATAAATGCACTGTTACGATCTGTCGGTTTTGAGTCTTTCTCACTTGCCATGGCAGACAATAGAACAGGTTATAGGTTAATCAGGGCGGATGGTTCAGATGCGAAAGAATCATTGAGTGAAGGCGAATCGTCATTAGTTGCCTTTCTCTACTTTTTTCATCTTTTGAAAGGGAGTAACTCGGAGTCTGGAATGACCGTCGATCGAGTTGCTGTCTTTGATGACCCAGTCTCAAGCCTTGACAATGATATTCTGTTAATAGTCAGCGAACTCATCAAAGGGTTGTATGATGAGATGCAGTCAGGAAAAGGTAACATCAAGCAAATATTTGTCTTTACCCACAACCTCTTTTTTTATAAGGAGGTTACCTATAATCCCCAGGAGGAGTCAACATTCTGGAGAGTCAAAAAGAGCGGCCTTGTCTCAAAGATAAAGCAGCAAATGATATAGGTCCTATAAGACCCATAGGGCATATTCTTTCAGCTTTTTCAAATCTCACACCGGTACCTGCACCCTATAGTCTTACTCCCCTGCCGAATATCAGCCTTAATTTTGGTATTCTTGTTCACCAGCTCCTGCAAAAGAGCAGTAAAAGTCCCCAAATAGAAGTTGCCCACAACTGGATGTGTCGGATAAGTAACTATCACAGTTATTTCGGGCGGACGGCTCATCGTATAGCTGAATTTGCCGCTGCCGGCAAAAGTCCATGCGTTTTTGCTGATGGCAAAAAGGAACAGTTTAAAAGCCAATCGACTGGGCAGAAGTTTCAGCAGTTTCTGGAATATGTCTGGAATACGAACCCTCAAAAGGTAACGGGCTGTGCGTTCTCCCGATTCTTTCAGAATTCCTGCAGTTGCAGTATCACCGATCTCTTGTTGCAGAGAGGTGACCATCGCATGAAATTTTGACTCCTCAATCATCTCGGTCGGCAGGTTTCCGATAAAGTGCCCCTGACCGATTTTATTCAGTATTGCCTCAGCTTCCGCTTTACCGAATTTTGCCTCAAGAGCTGCGACGGTCTGGATAATGGAATTAGGTCCTATTTTTGAAGGTGTACTCATTGTGTGAGAAAAAACCTGTTTTATTATCGTGATGGTATGATCTGTATATCGATATGCTCGGTTGTCCACCCTGCCCGAACTTTT
Organism: uncultured Chlorobiaceae bacterium; assembly: GCA_903895195.1. Lineage (GTDB taxonomy): Bacteria > Bacteroidota > Chlorobiia > Chlorobiales > Chlorobiaceae > Chlorobium. The sequence continues at coordinate 52,146 of CAITSZ010000030.1, read as the reverse complement.
ACTGGTTCAGCAAAAAATCCGAATGCTTCGGCCGGTCTATAAGGTTCAATTGATCCCGGACTCCATTGCTGGTATGCGCCTGGCGGTTTGCTGCCTGAAGGGATAAATGCACTGACAGTATAGCTGCCTGGAGGAAGTTCCGGAAACAGGTAGAGAAATGTTCCGTTCTTGTCGCAAAGAGCTGTCGTGCTGAACGTTGATGCTGAACCCGACAATTTAGCCTCTATCACTACATACTTTCCTGAAGCATGGCCGGTTCCTGAAATGCTTCCTGTATCTTTTTTCTCGGCTGTCCTGAATTGCGAAACGACCGGGGTTACCTGATCGGATTTCTCCGTTATGTTTCGAAAGTCAGCAGGATTGACGCTCACGCGGTATGATCGGCCGGGCTGAAATCCATTGGCTGGTTTCAGGGCAAACGTGCGGGGATCGATTTTTGTCAATGAAAAACGAAGGTTCCCCTCAGTGCCGGAAGCTGTTTCTGAAAGGGTTATGGCATGGCTGAGTTCAGATTCAGTACGCGGTTCTGACAACCTGATCACGACTACCTTCCCAAGTGAAGGCCATGCCAGATCGAGGTGTGCCGGATTACTCCCGTTATCAGGAGCAATGGTTATCGAAAGCGGTCGAATGACTTTGGGCCGTGATGAGCCATAAAATGGAATCGTTCTGATTGTTCCCGTTCCTTCATCTCCTTTGTAGCTAATCAGATAGGGTTCATTGGGTTTGAGCTTATCCGTCATAATAAGAAATGTACTCTCATACAATGATCGGTTTTTGCTGAACCAGGTAACTGCAGGAATCAGGGCTTGAGACCCGGCGTGGCGAATTTCAAGCTTTTCCGGGTTGAAAGAGGTGATGTTGAGCGGCCGACCGAATGTAATTTCGAGCAACTGCTCTTCCAGCGGCGAGCATGATGCAATCCCGTCAGTAATGCGGTGCAGGCCGTCAAGGCGGAACATCAGGTTGGAAGAGCCTGCCTGAACCAGTGCCGCATTGCTTAAGCCGACCTCTTCGTTCCTCGAGTTATAGCGCAGCTCATTGTTGCGGTTGTTAACGGCAATAATTTTGTACAAGCCTTTGCCTATGTTGTTAAAAGAGAACTCCCCGGATGCATTCGCCTGTATAAGGCAATCAGGCTCCCTTGTCAGCAGGCTTCCTTTCCCGGCCGTGCCGGACTGCTCGGAGAAAGCCAGCAGTAAAGCGTTTGTCGCCGGCGGAAAGTCTGCGTTAATGACTTTGCCGCTGATTATTCCGCTGTCGATAACCGGCCCGGTAGAAAATGCAATGGTATAAGGGCCGGGAAAGGTACGGCCTTGAGTATCTCTCAGGTTTTTGTCGAGGGTGATGACGTAGGTGCGATTCTTTTCCAGAGGGTTGAAGACTCTTATCTCCACCTCTTTTCCATTGACCGTGATGTCATATTTCCCGATAGAGGGCGAAAAACGAAGAGAGTTGAGCAGTTGCCGTCCGGAAATATAATGGTTGAATGTGAGGTGGATTCTCTCTGTGGATATATTGACGGCAGATGGAGCAGGATTGGAAAAGAGCACCTGTAATGGAGCAGTATCGACAGATCCCCCTGTCGGTGGGCGATCGGAAGCGCAGCCACTGGAAAGCCAAAGCAGGAGAATGAAGAACATCTTCATGATACGCGATACACTTTGCATGAAAATCCTTCTATTCTACTTCTAAGAGAGGCTTGATTGTATGTGTCTGTGAAAATTCGTAAATTAAAAACTAAAGTAGTTCTATGAAAGTTTTTCGTGAAAAATTATAGATTGATAGTGATATAGATGGCCAGACGAAATATTAAAGTTCTTTATGTCTCCGGTGAAGTTTCTCCTTTTATAAGAATCAGCGCACTTGCTGATTTTATGGCATCTTTCCCCCAAGCTATTGAGGAAGAAGGTTTTGAGGCACGCATAATGATGCCGAAGTACGGCACCATCAACGACCGGAAGTTCCGGTTGCATGATGTTTTGCGTCTCTCCGATATAGAGGTTCATCTGAAGGAGAAAATAGATTTACTGAACGTCAAGGTGACTGCGTTGCCCTCAAGCAAGATCCAGACATATTTTTTGTATAACGAAAAATATTTCAAACGTAACGGTCTTTTTACCGATCTCTACAGCGGAGCTGATCTGAAGGGAAGTGCCGACAAGGTTGTTTTTTTCAATGTAGGTGTTCTTGAGACCTTGCAGCGTCTTGGATGGAAACCTGACATTATTCATTGTCACGACTGGTATGCATGCCTTATCCCTCTTCTGCTGAAAACGGTTTATGCTGAGAACGAGTTTTTCAAGGATATTAAAACTGTTCTTACCATTCATAATGTCTACCGTCAGGGTGTTGTTCCCTTCAAGTCATTTCAGAAGCTTCTCTCCGATGATGTCTGCTCGGGGCTCTATTGCACCAATGACGAGGTGAATATACTCTACACCGGTATTGAGCATGTCGATCTTTTTACCACGACATCGAAACGCTATGCCGAGGAAATTGTTCAGGATGGTCCTCAGACCTTCGGGCTCGGTCCGGTCCTTGAGGAGCATCAGGAAAAATTTTACGGTATCCTCAACGGTATTGACAGCCGCCAGTGGAACCCTTCGGCCGACAAGCTCATCAAAAAGCGCTACGGTATTGAAAATATGGACGGCAAGCTCGACAATAAAAAAGCTCTTCTTGAGGAAGCAGGACTTCCCTATAGCGAAGGGGTTCCTCTTGTCGGAGTTATTGCCAATTTTGATGAATTTCAGGGAGCTGAGCTCTTGCTGCAAAGTCTCGAACAGCTTGCTGCCCTCGATATACAACTAATAATCAGCGGCTCCGGCGACAAGAAATACGAAAAGCTTTTTCAGGATTTTGCCTCTGCGCATCCCGACCAGGTGAGCCTGCATGCCGAGTATTCCGATTCTTTTTTCCACCTTTCAATTGCAGGGCTCGACATTCTGCTTATGCCGGGCATGATTGAATCATGCGGCATGATCCAGATGTTTGCCATGAACTATGGCACCATACCTGTGGCTTATGCCGGAGGCGGAATTGTTGAAACCATAGACGATTTTACAGACGAAAGTGGATCAGGATTTATTTTCCATGACTATACCGTTGACTCGCTTCTCGGCAAGCTGAATGAGGCTATTGAATGCTATCATGACGGGGAGAGTTGGGAGCAGATCGTTTCCGCCGGCATGAACAGAGACTTCACCTGGAAGAATTCAGCCGAAGAGTATGATCAGCTCTACCGTCAACTTCTTGAGAAATAGGGGATGACGGTGCAGACAATAAAGGTCCTTTTTCTTGACAGAGATGGGACGATCAACCAGGATACCGGCAGCTACATTTCCACCAAAGAACAGCTTGTTCTTATCGACAGGGCTGATGAGGCTATTGCACTTGCAAAAAGTGCAGGGTTCCGGATTGTCATTGTAACCAATCAGGCCGGTATTGCCAGGGGTATAGCCACGGTGGAGCAGGTCGAAGAGGTGAACCTTTATCTCAATGAGCTGCTTTCGGCCAGAGATGCAGGCTTTGACCGTTGTTATTACTGTCCTTATCATCCTGATTATCCCCATCCGGATTACGATCGTTTTGTGGAATTCCGGAAACCGGCGACGGGTATGGTTGAGAGCGCAATTGTTGACTTTCTCGCTGAAGGGCTTGTTGTCGATAGAAGCGCATCGTTTTTTGTCGGCGATAAAACGCTCGATGTGGAGTGCGGTAAGCGTGCCGGAATGAGATCGGTGCTGGTCAGAACAGGTCACAATGAAGAAGATCTCTGTATCGAGCGCAACATCATCCCTGAATTTGTAGCTGACGATCTTTATAAAGCTGTGACGGAGTATATTCTTGCCATTGCCTGATTGTCCGCTTCCTTACGCCAGCCTGTTCCTGGTATGCTGAGTCTTTATGTGCATATTCCTTTCTGTAAAACCCGTTGCAGTTACTGTGATTTTTATCTTGTTACACGCCCCGACCTTATAGATGCATTTTTTAAGGCTCTTTCAATTGAAACCAGCTCCCGCTCTTCTGATCTGAAAGGACGTACCATCAGTGCCATTCATTTTGGTGGCGGAACGCCCTCTTTTGTGCCTGTGCGCTATATCGTCCAGTGGCTCGACGAGATTTCCGCTTTGTGCATGCTTGCTCCTGATATTGAGATTGCTTTCGAAGCCAACCCTGAAGACCTTGGCGGCAGTGCCATGGATGATCTCCGGGCTGCCGGCATAACAAGGCTGAGCCTTGGTGTTCAGTCATTTACTGCAGAAAAGCTGCAGGCCCTCGGCCGGAGGCACTCTGCGCTTGAGTCCAAAGAGGCAACGGCAAGGGCGATTAAGAAGTTTGACTCTGTAAGCGTAGACCTAATCTGCGGCGTTCCCGGTGAGAATCTTCCGCTCTGGCAGACCGATCTGCAGGTGGCTCTTGCGCTTAGGCCCCAGCATATATCGGTTTATATGCTTTCATTAGAGCCGAAAACAAGGCTCTACCGAAATGTTCTGCGCGGCGAAGTAAGCGTTCCTGATGATGAAGTTCAGGCATCTCTCTATGAATATGCCCTCAGTGAACTTGTCAACCGGGGGTACTCTCATTACGAGGTATCCAATTTCTGTCTCGAGGGCTATCACTCCCGCTATAATCTGGCAAGCTGGAAGCGGGAGCAATACCTTGGTTTCGGCCCCTCTGCACACAGCTTTATTGTTTCTGAAGGGAAAGAGACCCGTAGCGCTAATGTTTCAAGCCTGAGCCGCTACATCGCCTCTCCAGAGCATGCTGTCACCTTTTGTGAAGAGCTTTCGGCTGAAGAACGATTTACAGAAGAAGTTTTTCTGTCACTTCGAATAAACAGCGGCCTTGATGTTGAGTTTTTGCGAAAAGAAAATAAATTAGGACTTCGTCTTTCACAGACTGTTACCCGATTCGAACAGAAAGGATGGATAGAAGAGAAGGAAGGGCGTCTTTACCTGACACCAAAAGGTTTTTTGTTTGCTGATCTTATTGCCGGGGACTTTATTTTCGGGTAAAAAGCCCATTGAAATGATATTTTTTTTATGACACACCGGACGATTAACCGCACTCTTGCAGCTCTTCTCTTTTTTGCCGCAGTTATTTTATATCTCCGTACCATGGCTCCCACACTCTCTTTCTGGGATTGCGGAGAATCTATTGCCACGGCCTATACCCTCGGGATTCCACATCCGCCGGGAGCGCCCCTTTTTCTTCTGATCGCGCACCTCTTTTCGATGATACCTTCTTTTTCTGATATCGGTGCTCGTGTCAACCTGATAGGTACTCTTGTAAGTTCCGGAACGGTGATGCTCACCTACCTTATCACCATACGCTTTATAATTCTCTATCGTAAAACCGATCCCGACAGCTGGAGCCAGGCAGAGAAGGTATCGGCTTATGGTGGTGCCGTCATCGGCGCTCTCGCCCTTGCCGTCTCAGACAGCTTCTGGTTTAACGCCGTTGAAGCGGGAGTCTGGGCCCCTTCATCTTTTTTTACAGCCGTCGTTGTCTGGCTGATCTTGCGCTGGTATGAAGAGGATCCCAAGCCCGGTCACGAACGCTGGCTCCTGGTAGTCATGTACATGATCGGCTTGTCGATTGGCGTCCATCTCTTGAGTCTGCTTGCGATTTTTGCAGTTGCAGTTGCCTACTATTTCAAAAAATACGAAGTCACTGTAAAATCCTTCTCTCTCTTTATTCTCTCGGCTGTAGGGCTGTTTTTTCTGATCTATATCGGGGTTATCAGGGGCCTTCCAGTGCTCCTGCATCTCACCTCATGGTGGGGATTTTTCCTTCTTATCGGGCTGCTCGCTTACGGCACCTGGTATTCACACCGGCATAAAATGGCGCTGTTGAATACACTCTTCATGTCGCTCTTCCTCATTATTATCGGATATACATCCTACAGTCTGATCTATGTCCGTGCCGAGGCAGGCCCTCCCCTCAACGAAAACAATCCTTCCACACCGGAGGCTTTTTTCTCCTATGTCAATCGTGAACAGTATGGCGAAATGCCGCTCTGGCCGAGACGCTGGTCGCCCGAACCGGTTCACCAGTATTATTACCAGCAGTACTCCAGTGATCTCGACTATTTTGTCACCTATCAGATGCAGAAGATGTACTTCCGCTACTTTGGCTGGCAGTTTATCGGACGTGAGCATGATATGGAAGGTGCCGGTGTAGACTGGTCGGTGCTGTGGGGTATTCCTTTTCTGGTAGGCATGGTCGGAGCGGTTACCCATTTCCGGCGACAATGGAAAATGGGGCTTGTTGTCTCTGCGCTCTTTGTGCTTACCGGCGCAGCGCTTGTCATCTATCTTAACCAGACTGAACCTCAGCCCAGAGAGCGTGACTACAGTTACGTCGGCAGTTTTTTCGCATTTGCCATCTGGATAGGGATAGGAATTGAAAGCATCTGGTATTGGCTCCGCGAGCGCTTTAAGGTTGCCTCGAAAAGGAACCAGCTTCTGCTTGCCCTCTTGACGGTTACTGCCGGTGTTCTCTTGATCAATGCCCGAATGCTCCAGGTGAACTACAGGGTGCACGACCGCTCGGGTAACTATGTGCCGTGGGACTGGGCCTGGAATATGCTCCAGAGTTGTGAAAAAGATGCCATTCTTTTTACCAACGGCGATAACGACACCTTTCCCTTGTGGTATCTTCAGGAGGTAGCCCGCATCAGAACCGATGTGCGGGTTGTCAACCTAAGTCTGGCCAATACCGGCTGGTATCTCCAGCAGCTCAAAAATACCCGGCCAAGGGGAGCAAAACCTGTTGACTTCAGCATGAGCGACGGCGAAATTGCCGGTATTACCTATATCCCCATAGATTCGGTTGACGCGGTGCTTCCTTCATTTCCCGCCCGCCAGAAACTTCTGCGCGAGTCCCGTCTTCATGGCTATTCCTTACCCTCCGAGCCGACTGATACGATGACATGGCTTTTGAAGCCCGGAATGACCTATAATGGTCAGGGATATTTCAGACCTCAGGATATTGCTGTTTATGAAATTCTCATCAACAACTTTGCTCAGCGTCCGGTTTATTTTGCTCTGACAGTCGATCCCGACAGTATGATCGGGCTTGAAAATTATCTTCGTCTCGACGGGCTGGTCTATAAGGTCGTGCCGGTTAAAAGCGCCGATCCCATGAGCTATGTCGATCCGGTCTTGCTCTACAAAAACCTTATGGGGGTCTACCAGTACAGAAATATTAATAATCAGCAGGTCTTCCTTGAAGAAACGTCAAGGAGACTCTGCGGCAACTACACACCTCTCTTTGTAAGACTCGCTCTTGAGCTGGCTGGTAATCCAGAGGGGACGCTTAAAATAGAGGATGCATCGGGCTCCCTCAAGGATATCTCTCGAGGCACATTAGCCTTGCAGGTGCTTGATGCCTCAGGCAAACTTCTTCCCCCAGCGCAGTATCCCTTGAATCCGGAACTTGCCGGTTCGGTGGTGGCCCTTTATGTAAGGCTTGGTGAAAGAGAGAAAGCGTATCAGTATATTGTATATCTTGAAAAATTGACAAATCACTCTTCGCCTAAATCCGAACCAAGGCTTTTTTATATCCTGGCAAGAGCATATCGGAATATCGGTAGAAAAGAGGATGCCCGGCGCGTCATTCAATTCCTTGCAAAAGAGCTGAAACAGCCGGGCTTAGTGGATAAGTTTGAAACAATGAAAGAATAAACCATATGCAAAGCAGCATTCATGCAACTGCAGTGATCGGCAAAAGTGCCGTTCTTGGAGAGGGGGTTACTGTTGGCCCATACTCGGTTATTGATGATGACGTCGAAATCGGAAATGGCACCACAATATGGCCCCATGTTCATATAGCGTCAGGCGCACGGATTGGCAGTGACTGTAAAATTCATTCCGGAGCCGTCATTTCCAATGAGCCTCAGGATCTCAAGTTTTCCGGAGAGAAGACCTATCTTTATCTGGGCGACAGGAATGTTGTCAGGGAGTGTGTTACCCTTAACCGTGGCACTATGGCGACAGGGAAAACAGTTATTGGTTCTGATAATCTGTTCATGGCCTATTCGCATGTCGGGCATGATTGTGTGATCGGCAATCATGTTGTTGTCGCAAACTGTGTTCCGTTCGGAGGCCATTGCGAGGTTGGTGATTATGTCGTTATCGGGGGACTTGCCGCAGTGCACCAGTTTGTTCGAATCGGCCGCTTTTCAATGGTTGGGGGAGTCGCCAGAGCCTCTCTTGACGTTCCGCCTTTTGTCATGGCCGGCGGGCATGAGTCTTTCCGTTATGAGGGTCTTAACTCAATCGGGTTGAAGCGGAGAGGGTTCAGTTCTGAAAAAATCACAATCATAAAAGATGCTTACAGGATTATTTTTCAGTCAGGTCTGCTGCTCAATAATGCGCTCGAACAGGTTAAGTCGGAACTTCCACAGGAACCGGAAATTATCGAGATTCTCGACTTTTTTTCTTCAGGAAGGTATGGCCGGCAATTCTTAAGGCACTTTAACAGCTGAACATCCCAGAACGAAGGATAAAAAGAGAACAGTATGTCCCGATGGGCGCTTGGTATAGATCTTGGAGGTACGGCAATCAAGGCTGCGATAGTCGACGAGAAGAGTGGAATTTTGACAGACCTGCGTATTCCGACTGATGCGGCTTCAGGTCCGGCAGGGATTGTTGCCCAGCTTGCTGAAATTATTACTGATCTCTATCATCAGGCCTCTCTGACTTTGGACCCGGCCGATTGTGCAGGGATCGGACTGGGAGCTCCCGGGGCAGTCAATGCCGATAAAGGAACGCTGAGCTATCCGCCGAACCTTCCAGGGTGGAGTGTTGTTCCTTTGCGCGACAATCTCCAGCACCATCTTCAGCAGCATAAAGGGCTGTCGCTTCCAGTTTTTATCGACAATGACGCTAACGCTGCAGCCTTTGGAGAAGCGTTCTACGGTGCAGGACGAGAGTTTAAGGACTTTCTCATGGTGACCCTTGGTACCGGCGTGGGTGGAGGAATTATTCTGAACAGAAAGCTCTATCGCGGCTCTCATGGAACGGCTGGAGAGGTTGGGTTTCTGATTATTGATTTTGAAGGATCAAAGATTCATGCGGGTGTAAAAGGCACTCTTGAGAGTCTTATCGGGAAAAAGAGTATTGTGGAACTCGCTCTCCGGATGATTGAAGCCTCTCCTTCCGGCTCTTCTGTCGGCAAATTCTGTGACAATGACTACACAAAGCTGTCACCCCGCCATCTTGAACATGCAGCCAAAGAGGGCGACGCCGTATCCCTCGCTGTATGGGAGATGATAGGCTCCATGCTCGGTGTTGGTCTGGCAAACGTTGTGTCGCTCATGGATATCAGAAAATTTGTAATAGGCGGTGGCATTTCCGCAGCGGGCGACCTTATTTTCAATCCGGCTCTTGATCAGCTCCGACGATCTACACTTCAAACCATGCATGACGGACTTGAAATAGTGCCCGCACTTCTCGGAAACAAGGCAGGAATGTACGGTTCTGCGGCCTTATGCTTTGGCTGAACATAACGTAGGGGTTACCTGTGGTGCTTGACCAGCTTCTTCACTTGCTCTTGCCCAATGTCTGCGTGGTCTGCGGCAGGCTTCTCATGGATTCTGAATATGGCTGCTGCAGCACGTGCATGACCGGTTTCGATCCGTTCCAAAACTCATTGGAGGCCGAACAGACGTTGCGTAATGTTATTGTCTCCCGTTTTGGCAAAGCAGTTCTCTTTGAACGCGGATGGTGTCGCTACAAGTTTCACAAAAAAAGCTCTTTGCAGCTTGCCATTCACGCCATGAAATATGAAGGGATGTATAACCTTGGAGGCATGTTCGGTCGCCAACTGGGAGAGTGGATGCTGGCAGGTGGCGGTATCGGCGATATCGATTGTATAGTGCCTGTGCCTCTTCATCGCCTGAAAAAAATTGAACGATCCTATAACCAGTCTGAAAAAATTGCTGATGGTCTGGGTAAATCGCTTGGCAAACCTGTTAAGGGGAAACTGCTTGTAAGAAAACGCTACACCGTTTCGCAGACCGGGCTTTCAGCTGAAGAGCGGAAAATAAATCCCGAAGGTGCTTTTTCTGTGGTAAAAGGCGCTGCAGTGCGTCATGTGCTTCTTGTTGATGATATTGTTACAACCGGCGCGACTCTGGCCGCAGCCGCTTCGGCACTGTTTCAGGCCGGGGTTGAAAAGGTCTCTTTTGCTGCACTGGCCATAGCGATGAAGGATTAAGAACTCATGGAACTATTTTATACTTCCCCGGAGAACATAACGCTCAGTGCAGCCCGCATGGTCATTGATGGCGATGAATTTCATCATCTTGCGAGGGTTCTCAGAAAAAAAACAGGCGATCAGATTCTTGTGACTGATGGCGCTGGTTCGCGTTGTGAGGTCAGGATAGTAGATATCGGCAAAAAGTCGCTTGAAGGTGAAATTCTCGATCATGCAGTGGTTGAAAGGCCGAATACCTCCGTTACTGTTGCCATCTCTCTTTTGAAGGCGCCCCAGCGGTTTGAGCTTTTTCTTGAAAAAGCCACCGAACTCGGAGTCTCAACCATTATTCCGATGATTACGGCGCGAACGGTGAGTCAGCCGACGAGTGAAAGGGTACAGGGCAGGCTCAACAGGTGGAGAACGATTGTTCTTTCAGCAGCCCGGCAGTCTAAACGATATTACCTGCCGCATCTTGCTGAGCCGCTCTCTTTCAGGGTTGTTACCGCTCTCGATGGTTACGATCTCAAGCTGATTCCTTACGAGGTTTCAGATGAAGCTCCCAAAGTGCATTGTGCCGGCAAAAACACGCTTTTTCTGATTGGAGGGGAAGGGGGATTTTCAGAAAAAGAGGTAGAGGATGCACGCAAGGCGGGGTTTAGCGAAATCTCTCTGGGAAAAACAATTCTACGGGCTGAAACAGCCGGAATATTTGCAGTCGCCTTTGTTCGGGCTCAGCTTCTTGGCGGAGAGTCTCAGGAGTGGTTTTAAGTATGACAATTGTTATGACATGACGAACACAACAGAAAAAACGATGAACAGCATAAAAGCAAACCAGGTAATCCTTCTTCTGATTGTCCTGTTTATTTCCTCCATTTTTTTTGCCATGATCCAGTATTTCCTCATGGTTATTGTTCTGGCGGCTATTTTTTCAGCTCTCGCAATGCCGGTATTCAACCGGTTCGATCGCTGGTTCAAAGGGCGTAAAAGCATGAGCGCGGCGATGACCATGGTTACGCTGCTTCTGATTTTTATTGTTCCTCTGGCAGTTCTTCTCGGTATTGTTGTTGAGCAGGCAGGCAGGATAGCAAGTGTTGCAGTGCCCTGGATTCAGCAGCAGTTTAAGGAGCCGGCAGCATTCAACGATCAATTGCGTTCGCTGCCGTTTTATGCCGAGCTTGAAATCTACCGTGTCACTATTCTGCAAAAAGCCGGCGAACTCGTCAGCAAAGCAGGATCACTGCTTTTCGAAAGTGCATCCTCGTTTACCTACTCAGCGTTTAATGATCTTTTTCTTCTCTTTGTGTTTCTCTACACCATGTTCTTTTTTTTAAAAGACGGCAGGCTGATTCTCGCAAAAGTCCTTTCATATTCTCCCCTCACTGAGAGTGATCAGCATCGGCTGCTCGACAAGTTTCTTTCGGTGACGAGAGCGACCATAAAGGGGAGCATGGTTATAGGCATTCTGCAGGGCACTCTTGCCGGGATTGCCATGCATCTTGCAGGCATTGAGAGTGCAATCTTCTGGGGAGCCATTATGTCGGTGATTTCCGTGCTGCCTATTATCGGGTCAGGGCTTGTCTGGTTCCCTGCGGTCATCTTTCTGGCGGTCACAGGCAGTTATCCTCAAGCTATAGGGTTGCTGTTGTTCTGCGCGCTTGTTGTCGGCCAGATCGACAATATTCTCCGCCCCATTCTGGTCGGGCGCGATACCCAGATGCACGCACTCCTTATCTTTTTTGGAACGCTCGGAGGAATAGGCCTTTTCGGAATATTCGGCTTCATTATCGGCCCGATCATTGCAGCGCTCTTTATGACAGTATGGGAAATGTACGGCGAAACCTTCAGCTCATTCCTGACAGAAATCAAAAAGGAACCGGCAGAGTAGAACGTCGCCGTAGGGGCGACCCTTGTGGTCGCCCTCCTTGGTCGATGTCAATCTGTCTTGAGAGGGTAGCTTTTTTCCGCCGAAAAAATCAAGTGAAAGTGTATATTTCTAAAATACGGTGGGTTTATAAATCTGATAAAAAGCGATACTATGGGACAGGAATCAATCAAGCTTGAATTGATTCAATGGTTGGCTAATCTTGAAGACGATGAAACCATTGATTATCTCAAAGTGGTAAAGGATTCAAATGATACGCAAAAAGATTGGTGGCATGATTTGACGGATGAACAAAAGTCCGGTATAGCCCGTGGCCTTAAGGATGTAGATGAAGGAAGAGTTCATTCACACAATGATATAATCATGAAGTATGGACTCTGATTGTAAGGTTGTTTGGACAGATGAAGCAATAGATAATCTGGAAGCTATTTTGGATTACCTTGATCATGTATGGACACAACGCGAGGTTGACAATTTCAAAAAAAAGTTAGGTAAGAAAATTGAGTTGATAGAGCAAAATCCGAAAATATTTCCAGTTTCAGCATATAACCCAAGATTACGAAAAGCTGTATTGAGCAGGCAGACTATCATTTTTTATGAGATAGCTGATCATGTGATCAATTTAGTTTATCTCTTTAATAGCAAGCAGGATATTCAAAGGATAGAATAAAAAAAGCGGCCTTTCGGTCGCTTTTTTTATTGTGCTATATTTTATCGGCAATCAGTTGCTGCGGACAACCTCTTCGGCTGAAAAGAAAAATCCAGCCTCAATGGCGGCGTTCTCTTCAGAGTCGGATCCATGGACAATGTTCTCGCCTTTGCTGTCTGCATAGAGTTTGCGAACGGTGCCTTCGTCGGCCTGGGCTGGATCGGTTGCGCCGATCAGGGTGCGGAAGTCGGCTACGGCGTTTGCTTTTTCAAGGATGATGGGTACGCATGGGCCTGATGACATGAAGTCAACGAGTTCGCCGTAAAATGGGCGTTCGCGGTGTACGGCGTAGAATTCGCCGGCTGTTTCTTTGGTGAGCTTGATTTTTTTCATGGCGACAACTCGGAAGCCTGCGCGTTCAATTTTGTCGATGACTGCACCGATTAGCTGTTTGCGGACGCAATCGGGTTTCAGGATGGTAAGCGTTCTTTCCATTGTGGTGTGTGCATTTTCAGTTTTTTAAGAAAAAAGTTCGAGCGAAGATACACAAACTCACAAGATTATTGAAATGTGGGCGGCATCTATTCACCATACTATTGACACCATCACCCGAGCAATCACTTTCATCTAAAGCAATTATTTTGTAAATAATATGTTAGAGTAGTGACAAACCTGAGAATCCAGAGCCGCCGCTTAACCTTATGACCGTGCACCACTTCATGATCGACGACATTAAAAAAACGCTCTGGGCTACTGCCGATAAACTCCGGGCCAACATGGACGCTGCCGAATACAAGCACATTGTACTCGGCCTCATTTTTGTAAAGTATATCTCCGATACCTTCCAGACCCACCGTCAGGAGCTGCAAGAACGCTTTACTGATCAGAGTGACGACTACTACATCCCCGATGCACATCCTTCGATGCTCACCGAAGAACTTGAAGATCGCGACTACTACAAAGAGGCAAACGTCTTCTGGGTACCTGAACCGGCACGCTGGGAAACCCTTCGTGCGCAAGCAAAGCAGCCCGACATCGGCAAGCGCATCGACGATGCCCTTACCCTGATCGAGGCTGAAAACCCAAAGCTCAAAGGCATTCTCGACAAACGCTACGCCCGCGTTCAGCTCCCCGATGGCAAGCTTGGCGAACTGGTGGATATGGTCTCAACCATCGGCTTTGGCACAACCGGCCAGAGCGCCCGCGACCTGCTCGGCCAGGTGTATGAATATTTTCTCGGTCAGTTCGCCAGTGCCGAAGGCAAGCGAGGCGGCCAGTTCTACACGCCAGCCAGTATCGTTAAAACCCTTGTGTCTGTGCTCGCCCCCCATCAGGGTCAGGTCTATGACCCCTGCTGTGGCTCCGGCGGCATGTTTGTGCAGTCTGAAAAATTCATCGAAGCGCACGGCGGCACAATCGGCGATGTCTCTATCTACGGTCAGGAGTCAAACCCTACAACCTGGCGCCTTGCCGCCATGAACCTTGCCATTCGGGGCATCGACTTCAACCTTGGCAAGGAGCCTGCCGACACATTTGTCCGCGACCAGCACCCCGACATGCGCGCCGACTTTGTGCTGGCCAATCCACCCTTCAACATCTCCGACTGGTGGCACGGCAGCCTCGAAGGCGATCCGCGCTGGGTCTACGGCACCCCGCCGCAAGGCAATGCCAACTACGCCTGGCTGCAGCACATGCTCTACCACCTGAAGCCTAATGGCCGTGCAGGTATCGTGCTGGCCAATGGCTCCATGGCGTCCAGCCAGAACTCGGAGGGCGATATACGGCGGGCTATGGTTGAGGCCGACAAGGTTGAAATCATGGTTGCGATGCCGGGGCAACTCTTTTTCAATACCCAGATTCCCGCCTGTCTCTGGTTTCTGGTCAAGCAAAAGAGCAAGCGCAAGGGCGAAGTGCTCTTTATCGATGCACGCAAGCTCGGCACCATGATCAGCCGGGTGCAGATTGAGTTTACCGATGCTGATATCCAGAGAATTGCGGATACGGTGCATGCATGGCGGGAAGAGGGTGACGCGAATGTGGAGTATGCTGATGTGGCAGGGTTCTGCCGGAGTGTTACACTGGCGGAAATTGCTGAACATGGGCATGTGCTGACACCGGGTCGCTATGTTGGTGCTGAGGCGGTTGAGGATGACGATGAAGCTTTTGGTGAGAAGATGCTGAAGCTTACCGAGACACTGGGGGAACAGATGGCTAAGGGGGTTGAGCTGGATGCGCTGATTCGGCAGAAGCTGGGAGGGCTGGGTTATGAGTTCTGAGTGGAATGAAACAACTGTTGGAGACTTTTGTCCGTTTAGCTACGGAAAAGCACTTCCAGAGCGCGACCGAAAATACGGTATTTTTCCAGTGATTAGCTCAGCAGGATTTGTCGGCGTACACAACAATCACTTGGTCAATAAGCCAGGAGTGGTTATCGGAAGAAAAGGCACGGTGGGAAACGTCACTTATTCTGAAAACCCTTTCTGGGCAATTGACACGGCTTTCTATGTTGCAGACGAGCCAGAAATACGCGACATCAGATTTGTTTACTTCATGCTCAAGACGCTTGGACTAAATCAGATGAATAGTGACAGTGCGGTGCCCGGACTTAACAGAGATAATGCTCATGCACTGCCTATCGTTATCCCACCAATACAAATTCAACGGGAGATCGCTGATCATCTTCAAATGCTTGATGACCGCATCACCCTATTGCTCGAAACAAACACCACTCTTGAAGCCATAGCTCAGGCGCTGTTCAAATCATGGTTTGTGGACTTCGACCCCGTGCGCGCCAAACAGGAAGGCCGTGAACCGGAAGGTATGGATGCTGATACCGCTGCGCTTTTCCCTGACAGCTTTGAGGAGTCTGAACTGGGGTTGATACCGAAAGGGTGGAATTGGAGTACGATGGATAGCATTTCAACTGTCGGTATTGGAAAAACACCCCCAAGAAAAGAACCTCAGTGGTTTTCTGAAAATAACAAAGATGAGCGGTGGGTGTCTATTAGAGATATGGGTATCTCTGGTGTCTTTATTTCCCAAACAAGCGAATATCTCACAGCAGAATCTATTGATCGATTCAATGTCCGTATCATTCCTGGAAATACTGTTTTATTGAGTTTTAAGATGACTATTGGGAGGGTTTCATTGACTGTCGGGAAGATGACATCTAACGAGGCAATTGCACACTTTAAGCTCGATGAAAAATCACCTCTGACAAGTGAATATATTTATTTGTATCTGAAACAATTCAAATACTCTACGCTAAGCAGTACGTCATCAATAGCTGACGCGGTTAATTCAAAAACGGTAAAAAATATTCCAATTCTTGTGGCTGACCAGTCCATTTTGAAAGCCTTCCAGAATAATGTCAGTGCTATTTTTTACCGAATCAAAGTTATTGAAGAACAATCACAAACTCTTACCGCCATCCGCGATACCCTTCTCCCCCGCTTGATTTCCGGTCAATTGCGCATACCGGAAGCTGAGGCACTCATTGAGGAGACAACGGCATGAGTTATCAGCCACCCTATACTATCACACCGCAGATTGTGCAGCAGGTGGCTGATATTGTGGAACTTGTAACCCGTTGGAGCTATTCGGATGAGAGCGCTCTGACACCTCAGCTTCGCCGCAACAATCGCATCCGTACTATTCAGGCCTCCCTTGCTATTGAAAATAACACTTTGAGCATTGAGCAGGTGACTGATGTTCTTGATGGCAAAGCGGTTGTCGGGTTGCCTCGTGAAATTCAGGAGGTTCGCAACGCTTTTACTGCTTATGAACAGGTATCGAAATGGCGGCCGCACTCTCAGAGTGATCTTTTGGCTGCGCATGGTTTGCTTATGGATGAGCTGGTTGATGATGCCGGACATTACCGCAAGGGTGGCGTAGGTATTTATAGCGACAAGGGATTGGTGCACATGGCTCCGCCAGCCAAAATGCTGTCAGGACTTATGGCTGATCTGCTGGAGTGGCTTGCATCGGCTCCGGTGCATCCTTTGATTGCCAGCTCTGTCTTCCATTACGAGTTTGAATTCATACACCCTTTTGCGGATGGCAACGGCCGCATGGGTCGGTTGTGGCAAACGCTCATCCTGAGCAAGTGGGAGCCGATACTGGCTTATCTGCCGGTTGAATCGGTGATCAGGATGCGGCAAACGGCCTATTACGAGGCACTCGCTGAGGCGGACAGGATAGCAAGTGCCACCCCGTTTATTGAATTTATGCTGCAGGCATTGCATGATGCCATGACGGAAGTTCTCATAAAAACGTCGGTGATAACGTCGGGGAAAACGTCGGGGAAAATTATTGATGCACTCAATAAAAACTGCTTTATGACTATTCCGGAACTCGCTCACATGATTGGCATTTCAACCCGTTCAATTGAACGCAATCTGCAACAACTGCAAAAGGATGGCCGGTTACGTCGAATCGGTGCAGCAAAAGGCGGCCATTGGGAGGTTCTGAAATGACTGAAGATCAACTTGAACGGGAGGCTTTGGGCTGGCTTGGTGACGTGGGGTACAGTCACCGCTCTGGGCTTGATATTGCGCCTGATGGGCCTTCGCCGGAACGGAGGACGTATACCGAGGTTGTGCTGGTTGGGCGACTGCGTGAAGCGATAAACCGGCTGAACCCTTTGGTGCCTCTTGTTGCTCGGGAGGATGCTTTGCGTCAGGTGCTGAATCTTGACACACCGGTGCTGCTTGCGGCCAATAGACGGTTTCATCAGCTGCTGGTTAATGGTGTGCCGGTCGAGTATCAGAAAGATGGGGAGACTCGTGGCGACTTTGTTCGATTGATCGATTTTGGGGATGGGGATGCAAATGAGTGGCTGGCGGTAAATCAGTACTCGATTAAGGGGCTAAAGCAGACTCGCCGCCCTGACATTGTGCTCTTTGTCAATGGCCTGCCGATTGTGTTGCTGGAGTTGAAGAATCCGGCTGACGAAAAAGCGGACATCTGGAAGGCATTCGACCAGATAGAGACCTATAAAGAACAGATTCCGGATGTTTTTCAGTACAACGAAATTCTGGTGATTTCAGACGGCACCGAGGCCCTTATGGGTTCACTCTCTGCCAATGTTGAACGCTTTATGGCCTGGCGAACCATTGATGGCCTCACCCTCGACCCACTCGGCCAGTTCAGTGAACTTGAAACCTTGATTCGTGGTGTGCTGTCACCAACCTATCTGCTCGATTTTCTGCGCTACTTTGTCCTGTTTGAAGATGACGGCACCTTGATAAAAAAGATCGCCGGATACCACCAGTTCCATGCAGTGCGTTCAGCCATTGAGCGCGTCATTGTGGCTTCAGCGAGCAATGGCAACCATAAAGGCGGGGTTGTATGGCATACCCAGGGGTCGGGCAAGAGCATCACGATGGTCTGCTTTGCCGCGCGTGTCATGCGCGAAGCTGCCATGGAGAATCCAACCATTGTTGTGATTACCGACCGTAACGATCTGGACGGTCAACTCTTCGGTGTCTTCTCACTCTCCGAGGATCTCCTGCGTGAGCAGCCGGTACAGGGCGAAACACGGCAGGATTTACGAGCCAAGCTCTCCAACAGGCCTTCAGGCGGCATTGTGTTTGCCACCATACAGAAGTTCATGCCGGGTGAGGATGAAGACAACTTCCCTGTCCTTTCTGACCGGCACAATATTGTCGTGATTGCCGATGAGGCCCACCGCACCCAGTATGGATTTGAATCTAAATTCAAGGGTGATGAGAGAGGCTATCAGGCGGGCTATGCCCAGCATCTCCGTGATGCGCTGCCCAATGCAACCTTTGTAGCATTTACCGGCACCCCCGTATCAAGCGAAGACCGCGACACCCGCGCCGTCTTTGGCGACTATATCAGTATTTATGATATGCAGCAGTCCCGCGATGACGGGGCTACGGTTGCAATCTATTTTGAATCGCGGCTGGCCAAGCTTGGGTTGAATAGTGCGGTGCTTCCGGATATCGATGCCGAAGTGGACCAGCTTGCCGAAGACGAAGAGGAGTACCAGCAGGCCAGACTCAAAAGCAAATGGGCCGCGCTCGAAAAAATTGTCGGGGCAGAGCCTCGAATCAGGCAGGTAGCAGCTGACCTGGTGGCACACTTTGAAGAACGCAACAAGGCTCAAAAAGGCAAGGCAATGATTGTCGCCATGAGCCGCGAAATCTGCGTTCACCTCTATAACGCTATCGTCGATCTGCGCCCTCTGTGGCACGACCTCGATCCCGAAAAAGGAGTGATAAAAGTGGTGATGACAGGTTCAGCCAGCGACAAGCCTCTTTTGCGTCCGCATATCTATTCAGGCAAGGTCAAAAAACGCCTCGAGAAACGCTTCAAAGACCCTGATGATCCGATGCAGCTCGTCATTGTCAGGGATATGTGGCTCACCGGCTTTGATGCGCCTTGCGTCCATACCATATACGTCGACAAGCCGATGAAGGGGCACAACCTGATGCAGGCGATTGCAAGGGTCAACCGCGTCTTCCGCGACAAGCAGGGCGGCCTGGTGGTTGACTATATCGGCATTGCCAACGACCTCAAGCAGGCCCTTAAGGAGTACACGGCAAGCAAGGGACGTGGGCGGCCTACCGTTGATGCTTACGAAGTATATGCCGTCCTGGAGGAGAAGCTTGATGTACTGCGCGCAATGCTCTTCGAATTCGATTACAGCGGCTTCCTCACCGGCGGCCACCGTATGCTGGCTAAAGCAGCAAACCATGTGCTCGGTATAAAGGATGGCAAAAAGCGGTTTTGCGACAGTGCACTCGCCATGTCCAAAGCTTTCAGCCTATGCTGCACGCTCGATGAAGCAAAAGCCGTGCGTGAAGAGGTCGCTTTTTTTCAGGCAATAAAGGTACTGTTGACCAAAAAAGAGATCAGCGGCAAAAAACGAACCAATGAAGAGCGCGAGCTGGCAATCCGCCAGATTATCGGTTCAGCCCTTGTCTCCGATGAGGTAGTGGACATCTTCGAAGCGGTAGGGCTCGACAAACCGAACATCGGTATTCTTGACGACACCTTCCTGAGTGAGATAAGGAACCTGCCGGAACGCAATCTGGCGGTAGAACTTCTGGAACGACTCCTTGGTGGTGAAATCAGAACCCGCTTTGCCACAAACGTCGTGCAGCAAAAGAAGTTTTCAGACCTCCTCTCCAACGTTGTCCATCGTTATCAGAACCGCGCAATCGAAACCGCGCAGGTGATTGAAGAGCTGATAGCCATGGCAAAGAAATTCCAGGAAGCCATCGGCAGAGGTGAAGAGCTCGGCCTCAACCCCGACGAACTGGCCTTTTACGATGCACTCGCCAACAACGAAGAGGCAGTCAGGGAGATGGGTGACGACATCCTGAAAAAAATAGCCCACGAACTCGCCGAAAGCCTCCGCCAGAATATCAGCGTCGACTGGTCAGTCCGCGACAGCGTTAGAGCCAAACTCCGCCTCATGGTAAAACGCATCCTCCGCAAATACAAATACCCCCCCGCAAAACAGGAAGAAGCCATAAAGCTAGTCCTCCAACAAGCCGAAACCCTAAGCGCTGAATGGGCATGAGTGTGTCCAGTCAAGGACTCAGAAGGTGTAAAAAGTCCTACGCTATAGTCCTTTTATCATGATTATCGGAGAGCATAATGACCGCCATCGAACAACTGAAACAAGAAGCTGAGTTTTTTACGGAACCATTAGCTCAAGAGGTATTGGACTTTTTGTTATTTGTACGCACTCGACGCGGAACAGAGTGGCCTCCGAGTGTTTTTGAGCACACTGCGGGCGGATGGAAAGGGGAGCCAATTGAACGCGCTCCACAAGGCGACCCTGAACAACGTTTGGAGTTAGAATAATGCAAGAACTTGGGGACGGTGTTTTTATCGTGCAGTTACGGGAGGGAAGGGATGTAAAGCGTCTCAGTGCTGAGATCGCAGAATAGTGAAAATTTGTTTGAGAATAGTAACTTATGTGTTACCATAGTGCATGCCGAAAAAAGCTATCCAGAGAGCCAAAAAACTTTGGGAAGAACATAAGGCCTTCAAAAAGCAAAGCCGAGAGAAAACATAAGGATATTATTATGCCGTTAAGCAGATCATATAAAGACACAATCAAAGCACGGGTAGAGCGTGATCCTGAATTTCGTGCTGCATTATTTGATGAAGCAATAGGTGCATTTCTGGAAGGTGACACAGCTGTTGGTAAGGCACTGCTTCGAGATCTGGTAAATTCAACTATAGGTTTTGAGAGGTTAGCAGAGGAGCTTGATAAATCCAGTAAAAGCATACATAGGATGTTGGCACCTTCAGGTAATCCGAGGATGGAGAACCTCTTTCAGGTTATTCACGCTATAACAAAGAATGAGGGAATCAGCTTCAAGCTGACCTCATCTTACACGAAAGGGAATCAGCGCGTTCCTGCTTGAATATCAAGTTGTTTTTTTTGCGACCATCCCCCACCTCATTTTCATGCAGTATACTGTGAGCATATTTGTTTGTTTGATATTGAAAGCATGGAAATGAATGTCCAGGTTACGAGATTCGAGTGAGAGTCCCTAAGTGTCCCACACGAGGTCATAGCCTCAACGGTCTTAAAAACAGGTAATCCCGCCGAATCCCAAGCTTTCCAGCCGCTTCGTCAGTTGTTGTTCAGCTGATTATAGGCCAACATCTCTTTTTTTCTTCATCAAAGTTTATGGGTTTTATTTTAGGATTAGTTAATATCCTAAAATAATGGTTGATCTTATTTTAGGATAAAACTTATTTGCATGCAACGAGAGCTTCAGGGACATTATGCAAAGGTATCGACGGTTGGTGAGAGCGTTCTGGCCTTTGTTCCTGCTCCACTTCCACCGGATCCGTCAATTGACTGGACTCCGGAATTGCGCAGCAAATTTGACAAGGCGCTGCTGGCTCTTGGTCGTTTAGACAGTGTTTCGAGGCTTCTTCCTGACACATCGCTTTTTCTCTATATGTATGTTCGTAAAGAGGCTGTCCTGTCATCGATGATTGAAGGAACCCAGTCATCGCTCTCTGATCTTCTGTTGTTCGAGCTTGATCAGGAGCCGGGAGTTCCTTTGAATGATGTGTTGGAGGTCAGCAACTATGTCAGGGCACTTCACTATGGTCTGAAGCGCTTGGCTGAAGGCTTTCCGCTCTCTTTAAGATTGATTAGGGAGGTTCATGGCATTCTTCTGACAAAAGGAAGGGGGAGTAACCATACTCCTGGTGAGTTTCGTAAAAGCCAGAACTGGATTGGCGGAACCCGAGCGGGTAATGCGGCTTTTGTGCCTCCACCGCCTGAAAAGATGATGGAGTGTATGGGAAAGCTGGAATTGTTTTTACACGATAAACCAGAACCTACCCCCATCCTGCTCAAGGTCGCACTAGCCCATGTGCAGTTTGAGACGATTCACCCATTCCTTGATGGGAACGGACGTCTTGGTCGTCTTCTGATTACTTTGCTCCTCTGTGAGCAGGATGTGCTGCAGCAGCCGATGCTCTATCTGAGTCTTTATTTCAAGACACATTCTCAATATTATTACGAACTCCTTAACAAGGTCCGCATAACTGGTGACTGGGAAGCATGGCTCGATTTCTTTGCTGAAGCTGTCATTGTTACTGCAACCCAGGCTGTTGAGACAGCTCAACAGCTTCTCGATTTAGCGAACAAAGACCGGGCAAATATTATTGAGCTTGGCAGGGCAGCAGCATCCACCGTGCAGGTTCACAGGGTTTTGATAGAACATCCGATTGCTACGTCAGGACTGATTGTTGAAAAGACAGGTATAACCCATGCTACTGTGAACAAAGCACTTGAGCATCTTGTCCGTCTGGGGATTGTGACTGAGCTGACTAAGCAGAAGCGAAACCGCTTGTTCAGTTACAGCAGGTATTTTGATATCATGAATCGTGGAACAGAGTTGCCGGGCCGGGAGTTGGTTTAAAGATGATCCGGATCCCCCTTTCTGCATCAGAGCGTCAATCATTTGACTTTTGTCAAAGAGGAAATGTTAACCTGCCGTTTTTTTCTGTTTTTTCGGAGTCAGCTTGATTTCAAGTTCGCAGCCATCAGCTTCGGCATATTTCCTGAGGGTGGTAATGGATGGGGAGTGCTTGCTGCCGGATTCCAGTCTGGAGATCGCACTTTTGGTTGTCCCGATTTTCAGTGCCACTCATTGCAAAGGCTTGATAATCTGAGGCGGATTAATAAAATTTACAAAACGAACCCATTTAGTTATTTGCAAAAGAGGGTACCTTCTTTCAGCCCTCAGTACTTTTTTTGAAGTCTATGGGATGGTCATGACTAACTGTATTTATGTACTTGAGTCAGCAATTTAAAGCAAGGTTTGTTTTCTGTTTTTTAGGCCATTAGGGGTCTAAAGTTTTTCTTTGCCTGTTACCCCTTTTATATTGATGGCATAGAACCTCAGTATGATATTTACCCTGTTAATTGTAAACGGACTGACTCATGAAACTGAATTCCAAAAAATATGTTATCCGGCTCTGGGCCATTTTTCTGATTGCCGGCCTGAGTATGGTGTCTGTTTCTTCTCTTTCCTCTGCGGCAGGGATGAAGATTGGTGACAGCCTTAATGGCGGTGTTATAATTTATATTGATGGTACCGGGCAGCATGGGCTTATTGCCGCGAAAGCTGATATGACGGGTTCTACCGGCAAGGTGGAGGGGTTCTTTAACTGGTATGGTGCGAAGGTTGCGGCGAACACCTTTGTGGATGGGTATTGCGACTGGGTTTTACCGAACAAGGATCAGTTGAATCTGATCTATATTCATCGCAGCAGCCTTGGCGGTACTCTGGAAACCTATTACTGGAGTTCTTCGGAGAGCCAAGCCGCTAAAGCGTGGGCTCAGGATTTCAGCAATGGCCAGCAGATCGATGGTAATAAATCAAACACCGGCCGTGTAAGGCCTATACGCTCGTTTTAATCGGGATAATATTTCTATGGAGTAGGAGTCTCCGCTATATGAACATTTGTTTCAGGTGTTTTCCTGGAAGAATGGTGTTTTTGAGCCTTTTTTTTCTTTTTTCAGGTTGCAGTACCGACAATAATCAACGGGAATCTCCCGATCCGCTCTACAAGAAGGCATTTTCCAGCGTAAGTCATGGAGAGTATCGGAAAGGCCTCGATTTGTATAATAAGGCGCTTTCTCTGGACACTCTTAATGTTGCATTACCGAGGGTAGTCAAGGCCTTGAATGAAAAAAGGGTCATTGAGGGCTTGACAGGTGAATATTATGAGGCGCTCAAAACATCGGCACTTCTGGAAAAACTCCCCTCAAAGATATTCCCGGATTCACTTCGCAATGCACTCTTTACCGATAAGGCAGTCTTGCTTCGTGAATTGGGAAGTTTTCGGGCTGCCGCGCTGACTCTTGAACACGTCGTTTCACCCTCCCCGGCAGTGAAGTTTGAGCAGGCTTCCCTCCTTCTGAAGTCTGGCGAATTTCAGAAGTCTGCAGAAATATATCGTCGTCTATCGGGTGTAGAGCATGATCCCGCTACCAGGATTACTGCGTATGCCGGCCTGCTGCAATGCACTGTTGCACAGCCTCAGCCTGGCCTTGAAAAAGCAGATGCCATTGCCATGAAGATTGCTGCTGAGTCAGGGCGTGTTTTGGCGATGGATGGTGAATTTGAACCAAAGATTCAGGCGCTCAGGGCAGCATCAAAAAGTGCTCAGCTTGTTGAAAAGCATCGCAGGAATGCCAGCTTTTATCTGTTTAAGGCGCTCATGCTTGCCGAGCAGTCCCGTAATCCTTTGCTGTTGAATATACTTCGGCTTGAATCAAATCAGGTTATTGTTCATAAATCGCTTCCTTTCCGAGAAGCAGCTGAATATTTCCGCATCAAAAATATGCAGTATGCCCAGGCCAGCTCGCTTTTGATGCTTGGCGGAAGCAAGTCACTTAAAGAGGATGAACGGATCAGCGTTCTGCAGCAGGGAATTTCGGTCAACAGATATTTCGCCCCCCCATATCCGACAACCGAACTGCTTCAGCTTGAAAAAAAATCAGCACATCGTCTTACAGGGTTGCTTCTTGAAAAGTCGAGAATTTTTGAACTGTTTGATGCCGGGGAACAGGCAGGGAATATCGACCTGCAGCGTATGTTGCAGATTTATAGAAAAAGCTTCAGCCTTGGCAAGGGCCATGAAGCTCTCGAAACAGAAATCTCTCAATTGCAGCACGAGATTTCCGCATTGCTTCAGCGGAAAGCCGATATTTTCATCCGCGCAGAAGGGTATGACAAAAACAGGATTGCCGATCAGGCTCTTAACATCAAAAGAGGCCGATTAATTGAGCTGCTTCCCCAGGTGAAGGTCATAAATCCGCTTGCAGCTGAAGCCATCCAGCTTATCCCGGTAACTCTTCGCACAGTTCAGGCAGCTCTGAAAGAGGATCAGGCAATAATAAAACCGCTTATATCCGACAGTCTTTGCGGCTCCATGCTGATAGGCAGAACGCAGTTGCAGATAGCTCGCAGTGGCGTCACCTTTGACTCTCTTAATACTCCAGGTTTAAAAATGGAGGCATTCAGAAGAGAGCTTTCCAGCCCTCAACAGAGTACTGTAGAGCGTGAGTGGTTCAGTAAAGCGTTTTATGAGTCTATTGCCCCTTCACTTGCAAGCTACAAACATCTTATTTTTATTAGTGACGATCTTTTCCCCTTCCATAATTTGAGTATTAATAATAATTCTATTCCTGAAAAAAGATATTCATACCTCCATTCTATTAAAGAGTTTTCTTTGTTATCTGAGCACCGCGAATCGGCACAGACTCTTTCAAGAATTTTGTTTTTCAGTCCGGATAAAGTTACAGGAGCAAGACTCCAAAAACTCTTTTTTCCGCACGACAGAGTTTTTATTCTCTGGAAAAACCTTGGCAGAGTTGAGATTGGGGCAATTCAACAACAAATCAGTCAAGAGATGCAGGGGACGGTATCCGGGTCAGGCGCACTGTTTTCTCTTGGTGTAAATTCTGATGTTACTCGTGAAATACTGATGAATATTTCCTCATACGGAATTGATTAAGTGGGAATAAAATTGGTTTATCATGAGCAGGTGTTCTATTTCCGTTATCAAAAACGGATAATTCTCTGAGAATAAAATCATCCTTTTTTTGATATGCTTTCCATCTTTTTTGTAAATTTGTCAGGCTGAAAGTTTTTGTATTTTCTTGGGTTATCGCATTTGGTTTGTTTTCCATGACTGAGCAGGTATCAAGCATCATAGCATTGGAGGTTCTTTCAAGGGAGCTGAAAAATGCCAGAATCGAAAAAAACCTTTCACTGGAAGATGTGAGCCGTTTGACCACGGTTCAAAAGAATCATCTTGAAAAAATAGAGGAAGGCGATTTCACTTTCCTGCCCAAGGCATATGTTTTTACCTTCATCAAGGAGTATGCGCTACTGATGGGGGTTGGTAACGATGAAACTTTTGAACAATGCAAAAAAGAGCTGCAGCTGACCAGCGCCCTAAAGCGTGACGTTGTTCTTGATAAAGCTTTACCCAGGAAGGAAAAACGCCCTGGCAGGGATACAAACTTTCGTGATGTCCGATTTCCAAGATATTTAGTTTTGTTGATCAGCGGCATCGTACTCGTTGCTGCTGCCGGATTTGCGTTCTATTATTTTGACGGCAATCTTCATTTTTCAGATAAGCGCTCTTCCGGCGTTTTTCCGCTGCAATCTGCAACTGCGGAAGATACTGTCGCTGTTGCAGAACAGATTATTGATTCTCTTCAGATTTCCGGTTTTAATAAACCGCCTCTCAATGCAGCCTCGTCATCTCCTGAACTGAAAGCTCCGGCAAGGGTTGATTCTGCAGCGACCTCCAGGCCTGCTGCTATTGCAACACCAGCACCGGTTTCATCTGCAGCAGCGCTACCAGCAACAGCTTCTGCTTCCACTGAGTGGGCAAAAAACGTCTCTTTTCTGCCATCCTCTTCAACCTCCCCGTACCGAAAGGTGCTTGTTGTCCGCCTGGTTGACGAATATTCATGGGTCAAGGTTATCGCCGATGACAGCTCCAGGGTCTATCCTGGCGGAAAGTTCAGCAACGGTCAGGTTCTTCGATACGAGGCGCGAAAAAACTTCTGGGTCAACATAGGACGCCCGAAATTTGTCGAGTTGTACCTCAACGGGAAAAAACTCCCGCCGACAACAGATCGTATTCTTATTATTAATTGAGCTTTTTTGTGCGCTAAACCTTTTTTTATAAGTGAGTTTAGCTTTATTGATATAAATAGGATAAATTAAGTCTTGTTAGGAATTAATTGTGCCGATAAAACATTTCTTCATACATAATTTCGATAGAAAGGGTATGATTTTACCTGAGTCAGGGATGTTGCAGGAGTAAGCTTTGAATGAATTGAGGTTGAAGGTTTTCAAGTGTATTCATTCGCAGCAAGATAAAAGTTGGTTCAATATGAAGTCCGGAGTACGGAAGTCGTTGTGAAAAAGTCTGTTTATTGGCTATTATTGGTTCTTTTACTGGAGTGAAATATTATTGTTGTTTTTTTACCGGATTATGCCGTTTGAAATAATGTGCCCTGGATTTTAGAAGAACAGTTTACTTAATGACTGAAGTTTTCCTTAGTAATCGCACAAGCTTAACCCACGAATATTGAAAGTATTATGGCAGACATGAAGGTTTATTTTGATAACAATGCCACGACGCCTCTGCATCCGGAAGTGAAAAAGGAAATGATTGCTGCAATGGAGATGTTCGGCAATCCTTCCAGTATGCATGCCTATGGACGTGAAGCAAGGGCAAACGTTGAAAATGCCCGTCGTCAGGTTGCTGATTTTATCGGGGCCACCGAAAAAGAAATTGTTTTTGTCGGAAGTGGATCGGAAGCGAACAATACCGTGCTCTCTCTCTTTGTCTGTGGATCGAGCCAGTGTATTCCCGGTTCTAAGATGCGCAGTTCAATCATTACCACTAAAATTGAACATCCCTGTGTTCTTGAGACATCTGAATGCCTTGGTCACCGTGGTGTACGGGTCAAGTATCTTGATGTTGACCAGTATGGCAAAGTTGATCTCGATCAATTGGCCGGGATGCTGGGGGATGATGTAGGCCTGGTCTCGATCATGATGGCTAACAATGAGATCGGTACGCTGCAGGATATTAAAACCATAGCAGATATGGTCCATGAAAGTGGAGCATTGATGCATACCGATGCCGTTCAGGCTATTGGTAAGGTGCCAGTTGATGTTCGCTCGCTCGGCGTTGATTTTCTTACCATTTCAGCCCATAAGATCTATGGGCCTAAAGGTATTGGAGCGTTGTTTGTAAAGAAAGGTGTCCCTTACTGTCCTTTGATCCGGGGAGGTCATCAGGAGCTTGGCCGTCGTGCAGGTACCGAAAACACTCTCGGTATTCTCGGTCTTGGAAAAGCAGTTGAAATGAGAGCGCTCGAAATGCCGGGTGAGCATGAGCGGTTGCTCGCATTGAAGAACAGACTCAGAGCCGGAATCGAGAGCAGCATCGATGATATTCATTTCAACGGTCACCCCGACGATTCACTTGCCGGAACGCTTAATGTTTCGTTTACAGGGGTGGAAGGCGAGGCTATTCTGCTCTATCTCGATATAGAAGGTATTGCCGTCTCTACAGGATCTGCATGTGCATCCGGATCCCTTGACCCTTCGCATGTGCTTCTTGCGACGGGTGTGGATGCCGAACTTGCCCATGGTTCCATACGGTTCAGCATGGGTCGTCAAAGTACAAGCGAGGAGGTGGATTATACCCTCAATGTGTTACCAAAAATAATTGAAAGAATCAGAAACATGTCAACGGCATATATAAAAGGAGGATTGCATGCTGCAAGCAGGTGAGTGGGCTTATAGTGAAACACTTAAGGAACATTTCATGAACCCTAAGAACATTCTTCAGGGTGAGGATACTGATGCATTTGATGGTGTTGGTATGGAAGGTAACCTGCAGTGCGGTGATCAGATGATGGTTGTGATCATGGTGGACAAACAGAAAGAGCTGATCACTGACTGTCAGTGGAAAACCTATGGTTGTGCAAGTGCTATTGCCAGTACATCCGTTCTTTCCGAAATGGTTAAAGGCATGACACTCGATCAGGCATTTCATGTCTCCCCCAAAGAGGTGGCTGTAGCGCTTGGAGGTCTGCCGGACCACAAAATTCACTGTTCAGTGCTCGGTGACAAGGCTTTGAGGGCGGCCATAAACAACTACTATACCCGTAACGGTCAAACCGACAAGGTTAAGCAGGAACAGGCCAAGGTTATCTGTCAGTGCATGAGCATTACCGATCATGATATAGAAGAGGCAGTTCTTGAAGGAGCCCGTACTTATTTTGAACTGCAGGAGCGAACCAAGCTCGGCACAGTATGTGGCCAGTGCAAGGACGAAGCTGAAGTGCTGCTTGATAAATTCAAGCATATTCATTTCGGAGTCTGAACGGTAGATGACGAAAGCATCTCTGGAAAGTGCATTCCTGGTGCTTCCTGCAAGTGGTAAATTTCAACGATGGGGGACTATTCTGTCCCCCATTCTTGTTTATTGCAGAAGCAAAAAAAATTCTGCCAGCATTTGATATCTCTGAATTAACGTACTATGGAGAGAACCCGGCTAAAACCGGTGATTTTTTTCTCACGCTTGCCGGTCTTTTATCCGTTTTTGTTGCCCGAAAAGTTGCCCGGGAAGAGAGATGAGTACTATTTTGAAATAATTCGCTACGGGAAGAAACAACATTCATGATGAGAACAGGCGTAAATAACAACTTTTATATTCATACGTTCGGCTGCGCGATGAACCATGCTGACTCCGGAATCATAACAGCATTGCTGCAGCAGGAAGGGTACTCTCCCGCAGAAAGTGAGGACGACGCATGGATTATTCTGCTTAATACATGTGCGGTCAGGGAACACGCCGTCGATCGTATTGAAAATTATCTTCAGCGTCTTCAGGGTTTGAAAAAAAGACACAAGGGCCTGATTGTCGGTGTCGTCGGATGTGTGCCCCAGTACCAGAGGCAGGATATGTTTTCAATCTCTCCTGCAATTGATTTTCTTGCAGGCCCTGATACCTACCGATCCCTTCCATTGCTGATTGAACAGGTTCGAACCGGCCTGAAACCTGCCGCATTGGAGTTTGATTCAGCCGAAACCTATGCGGGGATAGATACTGTCCGACAGGGCTTGATCAGTGCGTTTGTTCCGGTGATGAGGGGGTGTAACAACATGTGTGCATTTTGCGTTGTGCCGTTTACCCGTGGCCGGGAGCGCAGTCACCCGTTCAGTTCAGTTATCGACGAAGTCCGTGAGCTTGTTGCTTCAGGCTACAGGGAGATTACCCTGCTGGGACAAAATGTCAATTCATACTGCGACCCTGCAGAGGGGCGAAACTTTGCAGCTCTTCTCGACGCGGTCAGTTGTGAGGCGCCCATGCAGAGAATCCGGTTTTCAACCTCACATCCGAAAGATATCTCTGAAGAGCTTGTGCGCACAATTGCCGATCGGCCGAACATCTGCAACCACATACATCTGCCGGTGCAGTCAGGTTCTTCAAGAATGCTTGGCCTTATGAACCGGGGGCACTCCATTGAGGAGTACAGGGAAAAAATAGCGTTGATTCGAGAGGTGATTCCTGGAGTTGTTCTTACCACCGATATTATCGCGGGATTTTGCGGTGAAGAGGAAGAGGATCATCAGGCAACGCTGAAACTTCTCTCAGATTTACGGTTTGATTTAGCCTATATGTTTTTTTACTCTGAAAGACCCGGAACTCTTGCCGCACGAACCCTTGAAGATGATGTTCCTGAGGCGGTAAAAAAAAGAAGGTTGCAGGAAATTATTGATCTGCAGAACACAGTCTCAGAAGAGTTGAATCAAGGGAGCATAGGGACAGTTGTTGAGGTTCTTGCTGAATCTGAAAGCAAGCGATCATCATCGCAGTTGATGGGCCGAACTGACACCAATCGGGTTGTTGTTTTTGACCGTGAACACTTTCAGGCAGGCGAACGGCTGAATGTTCTCATCACGTCAGCAACCTCGGCAACATTGATTGGTAAACCGATGCATTCCGGCGCTGATCTCTCTTGACCGGGTAAGGCTGAATCCCTGCCCTATTAAGAGTTTTTTATCTGGAGCTGGATTTGTAAATTGATGTTTTGCAATCAACATATAAAAAAGCTCATATCAGGGCTTCGGAGATAAGTATAAGTATGTCAGTTCCCGTAAAACTTGGGTTGGTCGATAAAGTAAGAGCACATCTTGAACTGCTTGATCCTGTTACCTGGATCAGCGTTTTTCCCTGTCTTGCCGGAGGTGTTATGGCTTCGGGAGCCATGCAGCCGACTGTTCACGACTATCTTCTTCTTTTTGCCATTTTTCTGATGTTCGGTCCCCTCGGTACCGGTTTCAGCCAGTCAGTCAATGACTATTTTGATCTTGAGCTTGACATGGTCAATGAGCCTTCCCGTCCGATTCCTTCAGGCCGTTTGACTGAAATGGAAGCTTTAGGGAACAGTATCGTTGCGCTTCTGCTTGCTATGGGTATCGGCGTGTTTATCGGGGTGCATATCGGCGGAGTTCGAGGCCTGGTCATTGTTCTGTCAATTATGGCAGCTCTTTTTGTCGCCTATATTTATTCTGCACCTCCTCTCAAACTGAAAAAAAACATTCTTACCTCTGCTCCGGCTGTCGGATTCTCCTATGGTTTTGTCTCTTTTTTGTCAGCCAATGCCCTTTTCGGGGATATTCGTCCCGAAGCTCTATGGCTCGCAACCCTGAACTTTTTTATGGCGGTCGCCTTGATCATTCTTAATGATTTCAAGTCGGCGGAAGGTGATAAAGAGGGTGGACTCAAATCCCTGACTGTGATGATCGGAGCCAGAAATACATTTCTTGTCTCTTTTTTGATTATTGATGCTGTTTTCGCAGTTCTTGCTTACCTTTCGTATACATGGGGCTTTATTATTCCCTCAGTGTTTGTTTTAATCGGTCTTGCCCTCAATCTCTCCATTCAGGTTCAGCTTTTACGGGATCCAAAAGGCGGAATTTCATTTATGAAGGGTGCCGTTGAAGATGGATTCGGTCATGCTATCGGCAAGAGTGATGTTCAGGAACACAATACATTTCTCAGGTTTCAGGTGATTAACAATATTCTTTTTCTACTCAACAATCTGCTTGTTGCTGGAATGGTTGGATTGAAATACATTAAGGATATATGACGTCAAGATAGTGCAAGGCCTCTGCCAGCATCAGGAAGGTTAACGTGGCAGGAATTTTTATTCACAGATCGCTTCTGAACCAGACTGTTTTCAATCATTTCCCTGTTCAGGAAATAGCGTAATCTTAAACCATCATCATGCTATGAATACTCTTCCAGTGACCTTTTTCTCGCTTCCAGTGTTATGGCATAATGCACTGGTCACCCTGATGACTTTTGTCTATGTCTTCAGTGTTCCTCCTCTTATGGATTACCTTGTCACCAATCATGCGCTTCCAAGGGATATCAGTCGCAAGATTACCCACATCTGTGCAGGCTCAGCAATTATTTTTCTTCCCCTTTTTATCGACATTGGCAGCTCTCACTTTCTTAATATCACCGTTTTTGCTGTCTGGACTATTCTGCTTATACAGAAAGGTTTGTTTGCCGCAGAGGACGATCAGGCCGTTAAAACTATGACCCGTACCGGTAACAAACGTGAACTTCTCAAGGGCACTCTCTATTTTGTGATTGTCGCCATAATTTGCGGAACTGTGTATTACAAGCAGTTCGCAGGTGTGCTGGCAATGGCGATTCTCGGTTGGGGAGATGGACTTGCACCTATAATCGGTACCAGGTATGGTAAATTGAAATATCGTGTGCTGAGCGATAAAAGTGTTGAAGGCAGTCTTGCCTTTCTTGTGGGCAGTATTTTTGCCGGTTTGTTTTTTGTCAAGCTTATTGCACCTGAATCGTTTGATGCCGGTAAGATTATTGCTATTGCTGTGATTGCAACTATTGTTGAAGGTGTAAGCCCTAAAGAGGTTGATAATATTACCATTCCTCTTGCAGTGATTGCAGCAGCCCGGTTTTTATGAAATGAACTCATGAAAACGGGGATATGCCGGCCATTTATTTTATCAGCGACATTCATATAGGACTGCAGGACCAAAAAAGCGAGCAGCTCAAGCTTGACAACCTCGAACGGCTTTTTGCCATCATCAAGGCAGAAGGCCGTTCGCTTTATATGCTTGGCGATATTGTAGATTACTGGATGGAATTTCGTCATCTCATTCCGAAGGGGTTTTCCAGATTTATTTGTTTATTGTCTGATCTTGTTCGCCATAATATCGAGGTAGTCTATCTGGCGGGAAACCATGATTTTTATCTTGGCCGTTATTTTGATGATGAACTTGGCGTAAAGACGATATACGGGATGCATGAGCGATTGCTCGATGGCTCTAAGTTTCTCCTTGCCCATGGAGATGGTCTGGGGAAAGGTGATATTGGCTACAAGCTCTTTGCTCGTCTTGTAAGAAACCGCTTTAATCTCTCTCTTTTGGAGTTTCATCCGGATCTTGCTATAAGCTTGATGAAAAGGTTATCACGCTTAAGTCGCACGCATAAAAAAGTTGATCGTGTGTTTGAAACAGATCGTTTGTTAAACTTTGCAGAATCACTGGCGGAGGAAAAGGAGTTTGACTATTTTGTCTGCGGCCATAATCATGTTCAGGGGATAAAGGAGCTTTCTGTTCCTCCCTGCAGGTATGTCAATCTTGGATCATGGATAGAGGGTAAATTGCCTTATGGAGTTTTTAAAAATGGTGTTTTTCAACTCAAAGAGTTATAACGTTAATTTATAGACAGCTGCTGATATGAGTAATACAAACAAGGTTCTGAAACTTGGTTTACCAAAAGGAAGCCTGCAGGATTCTACAATCGATCTTTTTGCACATGCAGGATTTCATTTTTCTGTTCAGAGCCGTTCATATTTTCCCTCAATAGATGATGATGAGTTGGAAGCCATTCTTATCAGGGCGCAGGAAATGGCTCACTATGTTGAACTTGGCGCCTTTGATGTAGGGCTGACCGGCAAAGACTGGATCATCGAAACAGATGCGGATGTGGTTGAGGTTGCTGATCTTGTCTATTCCAAAGCTTCAATGCGGCCGGTTCGCTGGGTGCTTTGTGTTCCCGAAAATTCCCCTGTTCAGTCGGTCAAAGACCTTGAAGGCAAGCATATTGCTACAGAAGTGGTTAATATTACCAAGAAATACCTTGCCAAAAACGGAGTCAATGCTTTGGTGGAGTTCAGCTGGGGAGCCACCGAAGTTAAACCGCCCGACCTTGCCGATGCCATTGTCGAAGTGACGGAAACAGGCTCCTCGCTCAGGGCTAACAAGCTGAGAATTGTTGATACGATCCTCGAGTCGAACACAAAATTGATCGCCAATAAAAAATCATGGAATGATCCATGGAAGCGCGAGAAGATAGAAAATATGGCGATGCTGCTTCAAGGCGCTATTAATGCTCAGGGAAAGGTTGGCTTGAAAATGAATGCGCCGAAATCTTCGCTCGACAAGATAATAGCCATTATTCCCGCCCTGCGTCAGCCGACAATATCCCATCTTTCTGAAGAAGGCTGGGTGGCACTTGAAGTTATCGTTAAAGAAAAAATAGTTCGTCATCTCATTCCGGAACTGAAAAGAGCCGGTGCCGAGGGTATTTTTGAGTATAATATCAATAAACTGATCGACTGAAAGGTTTTCTACTTCTACTCATGAACTTGCAGGCCGCCCGTAAGGGTGGCCTTTTTTATCGTTGCCATGTTTTTTTTCTATCAGATAGTGGTTCTGCTGTTTTTGCTGCTTTTTTTAGTGGTTTTGCTCAGAAACCTGGCGGATTTTCCCTGTATGCCTGAAAATCCATCTCCTGCAGGGCCATTAGTTTCGGTTATGGTGCCTGCCCGCAATGAAGCACTGAACATCGAACGCTGTATATCCTCACTCTTGCGACAGGACTACGGCTCCTATGAGATTCTTGTGCTTGATGACGACTCAACCGATGCTACCCCGGAAATTCTTGATCGCCTGCAGAAAGAGTCGGGGGATCGCCTGCATCTTTTGAATGGTCAACCTCTTCCCTCCGGATGGCATGGAAAAGCGTGGGCCTGTTTTCAGCTCAGTCGCCAGGCAAAGGGCGAACTGCTGCTTTTTACTGATGCAGATACCATGCATGAGCCTCATGCACTTCGTCGTTCGGTTGGCGCCATGCAGAGATCAAATGCTGATATGCTTTCCCTTATGCCCTGGCAGGAACTCGGATCGTTCTGGGAAAAACTTTTGGTGCCGCTGATTCATGTTATTCTTATGTGTTATCTGCCCCTTCGTCTTGTCCGAACAAATCCGAAACCGGCGTTCAGTTTTGCCAACGGTCAGTTTATTTGTTTTCGCCGCGCTCTCTATGAGCGTATTGGTGGCCATGCAAGTGTCAGAGATGCCATTGTTGAAGATGTATGGCTCTGCAGAGCCGTTAAAAAAGCCGGAGGCAGTGTGCTCGCTTTTAACGGTTCCGATGCCGTCACTTGCCGGATGTATCGTAATTTCAAGGAAATCTGGGAGGGCTTTTCAAAAAATCTTTTTCCGGCCTTAGGATACAGTACCTCAGGGCTGCTTATTCTTGTGGTTATTGTTGCCGCATGCTATGTTCTGCCCTATCTTTTTTTGTTCCGCTCACTGCTGCTCGGAGAATCCGGCATTTCATTGTTCTGGCTCCCTCTTTCCCAGATTATCATAGCCCTGCTCTGCCGTCTCATCATTGCAAAGCTTTTTCGCCAGTCACTCTTTATAGCTTTTCTTCATGTTTTCTCCCAGGTATTACTTATTGGTATCGCCCTCAACTCTTTTTTAAAGATAAAATTTGGCAGGGGCGCTCTCTGGAAAGGGCGACATTACAATTTTTCCTGATAGAGGAGATAATTTTTTTTAAATTGCAGGATTAAAATCAGTGATCTCCAACCAGAGTGAACTGTATCGGGTAAAAGAGTATCAATTCAAACGAGAGTATTCTTATGGGTTTCTTATCGAAAATATTCGGGAAAAAGGAAGTGGAATTGAAGCTTCCCAAAGTTATTGAGGATGTTAACCTGATAAAGACGATGGAAGGCCATCTTGATAGGGTACTTGGCGTAAAATTCAGTACCGATGGAAAAAAACTTGTCAGTGGTAGTTTTGATGAACAGGTTATGCTTTGGGATGTAGAGTCCGGCAAACCTCTGTTTACCATGAAAGGGCACGAAACCTGGGTTGAGTGTATCGATTACAGTCGCGACGGCAAAAGGCTTGCCAGCGGAAGTACCGATAGCACTGTTAGAATCTGGGATGCGTCGACCGGCGAGTCTCTCCATGTTTGCAAAGGTCACGATACTGCAGTCCGCATGGTGGCTTTCAGTCCTGACAGCAAAATTGTTGCAAGCTGTTCACGTGACACAACAATCAGGCTCTGGGATGTCGAAACGGGTCGTGAGCTATCCCGGCTTCTCGGCCACAAATCATATATCGAATGTCTGGCATACAGTCACGATGGTAAAAAAATCGCCAGTTGTGGAGAAGAACCAATCATTAAAATATGGGATGTTGAGAGCGGTAAAAATATTGCCAACTTCAATACTAATGACAGACTTTCTCATGCATTAGCCTTCAGTCCGGATGATACGCTTATAGCTTTCTGCGGACGGGATGCAAAGGTTAAGCTTCTCAATGCAGCAAGCGGCGAAATTATAACAGTGTTTGAAGGTCATGAAGATGCTGTACGAAGCGTCTGTTTCACTCCGGATGGCACCAAGATTGTGAGTGCAGCCAACGATGAATCCGTCAGACTTTGGGATGTAGAGAGCGGTAAACAGCTCCACTCTTATCGTGGTCATGTGCTTGAAGTGCAGTCAGTTGATGTCTCTCCTGACGGAAAAATTATTGCCAGCGGTAGTGACGATCGCAAGATTAAGCTCTGGGCAATAAGGTAGTGTAAGAGGATATCATCAGTTTGCGCCACCCTGGAGCTCTGAAAAAGAGCCCACTGCTTTTTTTTGTCAAAAATAAAAAAGTAGCGTAAAATGATCAACTTCCTTTTTGAATTAGCTTAAAGTGAGTAAATTCATTATTACGAAAAGTATATTCGTTTTTGAACGCCTCATGTCGGGGTTCGTTCATTGTAACGCCAAATTTAAATGGCAAAAATAAAAAGAGGTAGATATGGGTACTCAGGTTGAAGGAACTGTTAAATGGTTCAACGAAGAAAAAGGTTACGGCTTCATCGAGCAGAAAGGCGGAAAAGATGTTTTTGTGCATCATAGTGCTATTAACGGTACTGGTCGCAAAACACTTGTAGAAGGCCAGAAAGTATTGATGGAAGTGACCCAGGGAGCAAAAGGCCTTCAGGCTGAAGACGTAACTCCTCTCTAAATTAATTTCGAACCATAGAACGGTTCTCACACCGTTTTGTCCGAGCTGCTTTGTCTGCGGATTAGTTATCAGTACTATCGTTTTATTCTGCGGTTGTTGTGATTAACCGCTAAAGGCTT
Organism: uncultured Chlorobiaceae bacterium; assembly: GCA_903895195.1. Lineage (GTDB taxonomy): Bacteria > Bacteroidota > Chlorobiia > Chlorobiales > Chlorobiaceae > Chlorobium. The sequence goes on along the minus strand of CAITSZ010000030.1, from coordinate 14,853 downwards.
TTCGAAGAGGAGCAGAACAGTTTCAACTATGGCAGAAACACAAAGGGCGCATAACCATGCGCCCTTTGTGTTTCTGCTATTTCAAAGAATTTGAGGCGCCGGAACCCGGCGTAAGAACAAAAGAGAAGATTCAGAATGAGCATTATTTTACTTGATATCGGAAATGTGATTGCATCTGTAGATTTTTTAAGATTCTGCAGGGGAGTAGTTCTTTCAGATAGCTCTTCCGACCTGCAGGCAGTGTACAGGAAATATTGCCAGGGAGAGCTGAAAATAAAGTTTGATCAAGGTATCATCGCTCCGCTCGACTTTCTCTGTATGATCGGGCGTGATTCGCTGACAGGAAATATGAGCCACGGTGAAATAAGGGAGCGCTGGCAGGATGTGTTTTCCCCGATGGAGGGGGTCGAAGAATGTGTGGTGGCTCTCTGCAGGGACCACAAGCTCTGGATAATGAGCGATACTGACCCTCTGCATTTTGCTTTTCTTCTGACCAGATACCCCCTTTTAAGGGAGAGGGAGCGTTACTATCTTTCTTACGAACACGGTTTTTTGAAAAGTTCTCCGGAAGCATTTCAGCACGTTCTTAATGATACAGGAATTGCCGCCGATGAATTTATACTGATCGATGACAAACCTGTAAACTGCAGTTCTGCGGCATCCGTAGGAATAAAAAGCATCAGATTTGCAACATGGCCAGAAACTATCAGAGCCCTTGCGTCCTTATAGAAAGGTTCACCATATTAATTTGACTGACGATGTATCATGCAAAGCCTGACATAGAGCTTACTAATGACGGATGGTAATAAAATCAGAGAGAAGGTAACTGTTTCTCTCACCGAAATCGAGCTGCATGCCATGCGCTCTCAGGGGGCAGGGGGGCAGAATGTGAACAAGGTTGAGACCGCAGTTCATTTACGTTTTGATATCAGGGCATCCTCTCTTCCTGATGAGATCAAGGAGCGGTTGCTAAGTATGAGAAGAGACCAGCGCCTTTCACGCGAAGGAGTTATTATTATAAAAGCACAGCGGTTTCGCTCAAGGGAGAAAAATCGTGAAGATGCTCTTGACCGGCTTCAGATGATTGTGGGAAGTGCGGCCGATGTTCCAAAAAATCGAAGGAAGACAAAGCCAACCTTCACCTCCAAAGTGAAACGACTTGAAAAAAAGGAGAAGCGCTCGGATATCAAATCACTGAGAGGTCGGATCGATTGGTAGGTAAGGCATCTGAAAGATAACGTAATAGGGTAAGTAATGAGCGCAAAACCGGATTTGATACCAGGCATCTACAACTATTGCGACCGATGGTGTGAACGGTGTGCATATACGTCGTGTTGCCTTCAGTTTCAGATTGAATCCGAGGATACATCGAGCGGTGATGCACTGAGGGGTTTTGATGCATTGAATGCCAGGTTTTGGGAGGAAATGGGTGAAGCTCTTGTTCAAGCCATGCGTCTTATCAGGGAAATGGCAGCACAGCATGGGATCGATCCGGAAGATCTTGATAAGGAAACTGCATTTTCCGAACAGGAGGAAAGTTTCCATCGTAACGCCCGTGAACACCCTTGTGCGACAGCGTCACTTGTCTATTCCGGCATGGTGAACGAATGGTTTGCTGCTGTGGACGAATTTTTGGAAGCAGAAGAATCACTGCTGACCAATCACCCTCTTTCTCTTGATGAACATATTCAGGTGATCCGCCATTATCAGTATTTTATTTACCCTAAGACTGTTCGAGCTGTAGAAGGTCGTTTGAATGAATCATCTATAGCACAAACTGAACTGCAAAGCGATTCCAACGGCACTGCCAAGGTCGCACTGATAGCCATTGATCGTTCCCTCGCTGCATGGAGTGTACTCTATGCAGAGTATCCTGCTCAAGAGGATAAAACACTATCTATTCTTCTTCATCTTGACCGTTTGCGCCGTTCCACTGAAGTTGTATTTCCTTCCGCTCGCGCCTTTATTAGGCCGGGATTTGATTCATAGCCATTCTGAGCAATTAATTGAGACAATCATTATTTAAAAGAAGTTATGCTTACCACAAACGAACAACATCTTGTAGAGTTTCTCCTTCAATGCCAGCCCGGTCAACCGAGAACAAGAGGGAACTGGGAAGTTGACCATCACGGCACCCCTTTTCTTCTTCCTTCCATAGGAGGCATTACTCTGAACGTCCAGGTTGGAGATGCGGCTTTTGGATGGCAGGGTGATCATATAGAGCCTGGAGTGAGCTGCACAGCCGATACCAATAAACCCTTTGAGCATCCCAACGTCGGTTTGCAGATATACTCTTGCGCCGGCAATATTGCCACAGTCGCTACAGGGGAAGCTAAAGGTGCTGAAGGACGTGTACTCGGTCATCATGGCGGATCGGAACATGTGATCGTGGATTTTGTGCGCGATGTTAAGGAAAAGCTCCTTTACAGCGATACCATCATCATTCGGGGAAAAGGACAGGGTCTGAAGCTTACGGACTATCCTGATATTACCCTCTTCAATCTCGACCCTGATCTGCTTAAGGTCATGAATATTCGAGAACTTGAGGGTGGAGTGCTTGAAGTGCCGGTTACCACAGTTGTTCCTGCGGTCTGTATGGGATCAGGAATCGGTTCAGCCCATGTGGCAAAAGGTGATTACGATATCATGACCAGCGATGCTGAAACAGTAAAAGAGTATAATATCGATAAAATCCGTTTCGGTGATTTTGTTGCACTTCTGGATCACGATAACAGGTATGGCAGAGCCTACCGTAAAGGTGCGGTCAGTATCGGAATCGTTGTACACAGCGATTGCATGGAAGCCGGTCACGGACCCGGTGTTACCACGCTCATGACCTGTGCCTCTCCTCTCATCAGGCCGGTGATCGATCCAAAAGCCAATATTGCCGACCGTCTCGGTATTGGAACAATGTTGAAATAGTTTAGAATTATAATTATCCGGGTAATATTGGTAATTCTTTTCTATTCTGTTACATTTGCGAGGTATTATATCCGGATATAATTAAAATCGAAAGCTCATACAAAATGAACAGAGAAAATATTCAACATTGCACGGCATTTGATGGTAATCGCTGTATTGCATCAGGAGAGCTGATGGAGGTCGTCAAAAAGGTTAAAGAGAGTGTTGATAAAGGGGCGGCCCTCTCTGTTTTGATCTTTGATGATAAAAGCAGTGAGCTTATTGAAGTTGATTTCCGTGGAACGATGGAAAATGTTCTGAGCCGGTTGACTAATCCCTCAGCTCTTGACAGCAGGCAGAGCGCTGTTCAGAGGGGACCAGGACGCCCGAAACTGGGTGTTATTCCACGGGAAGTCACCCTACTGCCTCGGCATTGGGAGTGGCTTAACAGCCAACCTGGCGGAGCATCGGTTGCTCTTCGTAAGCTTGTTGAGGAGGCGCGACGTATGAACAGTGATAGGGATCTGTTGCGCACTTCGCAAGGGGCTACATACAGATTTATGTTCGCTATGGCTGGTGACCTGCCTGGATTTGAGGAGGCATCAAGGGCTTTGTTTGCTGGAAATTCTGAAACGTTCAATAAGACAGTTGCTGTATGGCCGAGCGACATCCTCAGTCATCTTCTAAAACTTTCAAGCAATGCATTCCAGTGCGAAGTGTGAAGAAAAATAATGAGATAAAATAAAAAAGCCCTCCGTTTCTGAAGGGCTTTTTTGTTTTCATGACTGAACAAGCTCTCTCAGCAGTTGCGAATTGTTGAAGAGTTACGGTCCTTGATGGTACTCTCATCGAACTCATCCCAATTGTGCTCGTCGTGCTCACGCTGGTACCCAGCCTCTTTAAGGCCGAAGCTCATATCAGCAACCATTTCAGGGCGCAGTTCCTTGAGATTCTTTACCTCCTCCTGAGTGAGAATCCTTGACTTGTCGAATCCAAGGTCGACCTCAATCTTGCGGTTCTTTGTTTTGACCCTGTCGATGTCGTAGAAGCGCTTGGTAATGGTAGTCTGGGCAAACGCTTTCAGACAGCCAAGCATGTACTTGCGGACATAAGGATCCTTGATCCATGGGTAGCCGAAGAAGGTCTTGCGTGCATAGAAACGGGCGTATGACTTCAGAACCAGTTTCAGCACATCCTCACGCTCCATGTTGTCAGGCTTGATGATCGGCGTCACAAAGTTGTACTTTGAGTAGTCGCGCACCTCCACCCTGTCGCCAAGCTCCTTGAAGAGGTCAGAGAAAGGCCAAGGGGTGTAGATGGTCCAGTTGGCCATATCGGGATCCCAGTCTTTACAGAGCTGGTAGGTCTCTTCGATAGTTTCCGGGGTTTCGTGCTCAAGGCCCATAACAAACTGTGCTTCAGCCACGATTCCATTCTTCTGCAGCAGCTTGATTGCAAGCTTGTTCTCTTCGATTGTGGTCTCTTTGCGGAAGCGGTTCAGGTTCATCTGGCTGGCAGCTTCTGTGCCGAGTGACACGTGTACAAGACCCGCTCTGCGGAAGAACGGCAGCAGATCGGCATCGCGCATGATGTCGGTCACTCGGGTGTTGATACCCCAGGTAACATCAAGCTTCCGGTCGATAAGCTCCTGGCATAGCGAGACAAACTTCTGCTTGTTGATTGTTGGTTCTTCATCAGCAAGGATAAAAAAGCCAACTTTGTGCTGCTTGACCAGCACCTCAATTTCATCAACAAAAAGCTTTGGACTGCGAGCACGGTAGCGGCGCCAGAACTGCCACTGTGAACAGAATGTACAGGTGAAAGGACATCCTCTTGCAAAGTTGGGAACCGCCAGGCGGCAGTTGAGAGGCGTATAAATGTATTTATCCCAGTCGTAAAGGCTCCAGTCGGGCGATAGAGTATCAAGATCTTCAATGACAGGATGTGCAGGCGTTGCGAACACCTTGCCCTCGTTGTCGATATAGGCAATGCCGGTAATATCTCCACGGTTCTGCATATCGGTTCCTGCTGCGATCTCCTTGATGAGGTTCACGGTCACCTCTTCACCTTCACCGCGAACAACATAATCGGTTTCAGGCGCCTCACTGAGTACCTGTGGGTACATGAAGGTCGAATGGATACCACCCATGATCGTTCTGATCTTCGGATTCACCTTCTTGGCGAGTTTCATGATAGCCTGTGCCTTAAAGATCGAAGGAGTGATATTGGTCGTCATCACCACATCCGGCATGTTCTTCCGGATGATCTCCTCAATCTGGTCATCAGGAATGTCATCGGCCATGGCGTCAACAAATTTCACCTGATCGAATCCTGCCTGTTTTAGGGCGCCACCGATATAGGCGACCCAGCTTGGTGTCCAGTTACCGGCAATTTCGGCTCCCCCTGAATGATAATTTGGCTGAACCATCAGTATTTTCATCGGTCTCCATCCTCCAGATTTGTTATTACGAAATAGGGATTGCAGTACATTACAAAGAGAACCTTGGTTTGACTGATAAAAATCCCTGAATTACTAATTTACAACTTTTTTTCTAAAATTCTCATAAGCTATTAACCACAACGCCCGTCACTTGTGCGATGCGTTCATAAGCATGGTATGATAAAATCCGAAACTTATTTTTTCCCGACTTTTCACCTTCATTCCGGCTGCATCCATAGCCATTTGCATTTCCTCATCCCTGATCATCTGGATGGTTGTGCGGCGTTCCTTTTTTGGAAAAAAACCGCCAAGCCAATGCTGGAAAGCAAGAATGTTATTGTAAGGAGCGTAGGTGAATATGACCGAACCTTTTGTCAGGCTGCTCAGGTTCCGGAATGCCTGGGCAAATCCTTCAGCAGGGTAATGGATCAGGACATCAAAGCATACCACTGCATCATAAGTTCCGCTTACTGATTCAATGGTGTTCACTTCAAACTCCATGTTATTCTGAACTCCCTGTTTGGTAGCTTCTTCTTTTGTTTTAGCCACCATCTGTGATGCGATATCGACAGATTTCACTTTGTAACCCTCTTTTGCAAGACGAATACTGAACAGTCCTGTTCCGCATCCTGCATCAAGAACGGTTGCACCTTTGGGAAGTCCGAGCTGCTGCAGCCAGTCAAATGCCTTGTCCATCATAACGGCATGGCCTTGCCGGACAGTATTGCGTACGGAAGAGAGTTTATCGTCACCGTATATTGATGCCCACCTCTGAAAGCCCTGACCGTCGAAATAGGTACGGAGCATTTTTTTGTGTTCTTCAGCATTGAAAGAGGAGCTGCTCATGGTATAAGTTTTTGTCGTTACGTGGTTGGTGTTAATAAATTTTACTTTGCCCATGCTTCAATGGTGAACCCCTTCAATTCTGGTTTCAAGATCGGCATAGAGTTCCTGAAGTTCTTCGATGGCGCTATCCTCAGCCTCCCAGAATCCCCGTGAGTGAGCTTCGAGCAGTCGTCTGGTCATCGACATGGTTGCATGCGGATTAAGGGCGGCAAGACGTTCGAGCATGGCCTTGTCTTGCAGAAAGGTTTCATTGAATTGATCATAGGTCCACTTTTTAACTGCCGAGGCAGTGGCACTCCATCCATAGGTGTTGCTGAGATGCGACTCTATCTCCCTTACCCCCTCATAGCCTTGCTCCAGCATGGCTTCATACCATTTCGGATTAAGCAGTTTGGTGCGTGCTTCAAGCGAAACCATTTTTTCAAGAGAACAGATACGCTGCTTTGTTCCCACACCATCTATATCGCCAACCATCACTTTCGGTTTGCTTTTACTAAGATGCTCCACAGTTTTTGAAACTCCGCCAAGATACTCATAATAATGGTCAATATCAGAAATACCGATTTCAAAGCTGTCGATATTCTGGAATGTCAGAGTTACATTTTTCAGCGCAGAGCGAAGGGCATCAGGGCACTCCTCCCACTGACCGGAGGATGATACTGCAAAGCTTTTCCTCGTTACAAAAGCTTCAGCAAGCTGTTCGTCCTCTTCCCAGGTGCTGCTTTCAACAAGATGGTTTACATTTGCGCCATAGCTTCCTGGTGCATTTGAATAAACCCTGTTCGAGGCCTCCTCAAAGGAGCAGTTTCTCTCAAGCATCTCCCTCTGTACATGCTTTCTTATAAAGTTCATCTCATCGGGTTCATCGGCTGCGGCAGCCAGACGGGCAGCCTTGTCAAGCAGTCTGACCTGCAGGGATAAAAGATCCCTGAAAATGCCGCTGATAGTCATCACCACGTCTATGCGGGGCCGGCCAAGTTCAATGAGAGGGATAAGCTCCACATCCCCTATTTTTCCAAGTTCATCCGTTTTAGCTTTTGCACCCATCAGCGCCAGTGCCTGAGCAACTCCTTCGCCGTCGCTTTTCAGGTTATCAGTCCCCCACAGAATCAGTGCAATCGATTCCGGACTGTCACCGCTCTCCTTCTTGTATTGCAGAAGCAGCTCTTCAGCAGACCGTTTCCCTGCCTGTTGCGCAAAAGCTGAAGGAATGGTGTAAGGATCAAGGCTGTGAATATTTCTTCCTGTCGGCACGATGTCGGGGTTCCGAACCAGGTCGTTGCCTGGTGAAGGAGCAATGAACTTGCCTTCAAGTGCATGGAGCACTGCCTTAAGCTCGTGGTTTTCAGAGAGATTTATGAGAACGATGTTCATGAAATGCCAGAAGCGCTTCAGCTCTCCCGGTTTTATGCCTGCCCTCTTATGCAGATAGTCGTCTGCTGCCGATATCCTGACGGCAAGGCTTCCTTCAAGGAGTCTTGACAAAGAAATGGCATGATTTTTTTCAGTATCGAAATGTCCGGTAAATCGCTTGACTGTCTCTCGGGAAATTGCCGATACCTCTTGCCATCTCTCCTGAGCTTCCCGGTTCGTTCCCAATTGATCAAGTATCTGCTGGTAATCGTACTTCAGGTGATTGCAGATCAGTTCCGGCAGGGAGTTCCCGTCAAGTTCCTGGCGCGAGTGTTCTGCAAGGTGAGCCAGATGATCACTGACACTTTCAGGTGAAGGAGCTTCGCCCATGATATGCAGCCCAAGCGGAATCATTCGCTCTTCAATCAGGTAAAGCTCACTGTTCAGTCTTGTGAGGAACTCTTGAACGGGCAAACTGTTCTGGTCGATGTCAATTTCAAGAGCTGTTGCCAGCTCCTTGATCTCATCAAGCAGGTCATCTGATGGATTGTTCCTGTACCCTGCAACCAGATCTTTAAGTTTGCGCAAACCCTTGTAGAGGCCGGCATGTTCCAGTGGAGGCGAAAGGTAGCTGACAAGCGTGGCAAATCCGCGACGTTTGGCAATCGCTCCTTCGCTCGGATTATTGACGCAATAGCAGTAAAAGTTAGGAAGAGCGCCAATCAGTCTTTTCGGCCAGCACAAGCTTGAAAGTCCAACCTGTTTGCCTGGCATAAATTCAAGTGCGCCATGTGTTCCGAAGTGAAGCACGGCATCGGCGTTGAAGCTATGTTCAATCCATGTATAGAATGCGGCAAATGCATGGTTCGGCGCGGCATCCTTAGCCATAAGCAGGCGCATCGGATCGCGCTCATATCCAAAACTTGGCTGCTGGCCGATAAAAATATTTCCCAGTGAGCAGCCGAGAATATGAAAGCGGGTCCGGTCATTGAGAATTTCACCGGGAGCGTCTCCCCAGAAAGGTTCTATCCCCTCATAGGCAGGAAAGAGTTTTCGGTACTCTTCAACAGTCAAATGACCGTCAACATTGCCATCGGTTCCATATACAAGCCGGTTACCTTCAAGCAGTCGATCTCTCAATGCTTCAGTTGTTTCCGGAACATCCACACTGTAGCCTGCAGCTTTCATCTCAAGCAGCAGCCGGTGCAGGCTCTCAAAAACGTTGAGATAAGCGGCCGTACCGGCATTGCCGAGATTAGGGGGAAAATTAAAAAGAATAATGGCAATTTTCTTGTTACCGGGAGCTCTATCCTGCAGTCTGAGAAACCGATGAACTCGTTCAGCAATAATGTTTACTTCAGCTTCAAGCGCAATAGTCCGTTCACTCCCTGTTTCAGTCCCGGCATAGATCTGAGGTTCTATTGATCCGTCCAGCTCGGTCACAGCAACACTCAAAGCTGTTTGAAGTGGTGTCAGTCCAAGATTGCTTTCTCGCCACTGCTCAATGGGCTGGAATGAAAGAGGAATAAGATTAAGGCAGGGGATATCGAGCTTTTTCAAAACTGCTATCGCTTCTGGGGCCTTGTTTTCAGCAGGGCCGCCGACAAGCGAAAATCCTGTAGCATTGATCAACAGTGACGGTTTCAGTGAGCCGGATACGTCTGAATTAAAAAACCTGTCGAGAACCGGACGAAAATCCAGGCCGCCGCTATAGGCGATGCAGCATTTGATTCCCTTTGATTCCAATGAGTGTATCAGATAGTTAAGGTGCGCCATGTTTTTGCTCAATACTGTCGAGCGCATGGCAAGAATTACGACCAGTCCTGTGTTAAAGTGCGGTTTGTTCTGTTTCAGCCACCCCAGAAAGTGCGTAGATGAGAAAAAAGGCTCAGTCGCTTCAGGGTGGCATATTGCCGCATCGGGATAAAAGAGCGGATCTTCCTGAGGGAGTTTACCTTGCCAGCCCGGAACGTAACGGTCAACCAGCAGGGAAAGGAATCGTTCCATATTTTCCTGCGAACCGTTCAGCCAGAACTGGTGGGCTGCAATAAAGGTATGAATATCGCGAGCCCTGCCGGGCAGGTACTTCATGATTTTACTGACATTCCGCACAAGCGTCAGCTGCCGCTGGCTTTCTCCATGGCTGTGTTTGGGCATCAGTTTTGAAGCCCATTGCTTAAAAATATTCGATTCCTTCGGCTCTTCTTTTTTACTCTTTCCCAGAGAAAACTTGCCAAGTCTTGTCTGGGTTATCAGCGCGGGATTGCTGGTAATCATGCAGACAGGACAGCTAAGAGTCGCAAGCAGTTTTTCAAGCGGGCGTACAATCTCCTCGCTGAAGAGCATCGATCCGAATACTACATCTGCATGAGGAAGAGTATGTTCAAGCGTTTCCCAGAGCTTTTTGCTGTTATGAAGGCCAAGACTGAATACAGACACCTCCAGCCCGATATGAAACTTCCTGTTCAGTTCATCAGCAGCAGCTTTAAGAGTGCTGTTGTTGGTAGCCTCCATGGTAAGAAACACAAAATGCATACGTGTAACCTGTCAATAAAATGTTAATACCGTCAAACTATCCACCGTAGGGTGGAGTGTCCGGTTCAGTGATCCATTAATGGTTCAAGCGTGGTATTTGCTTAATAGGTAAACGTATAGCGGGGAATCAAATCAGTAAGACGGGATTTTGCTGAAAGAGGTTGTCCGGCTTGTGCAAAGGGGATGAAATGGAGAGACCGTTGTTGTGTACTTCACTTCCCCTTTGCTCTATAGGGAGATGCTGGCGATGCAGAATATCAGGGAATGGGGGAGTCCCTGAGTGTATTGTAAATGATGAAGAGCCTGTTTTGTGTTGAGAGGTGAAAAAGCCATGTATACCTTCAAGAGCGTAGTGTAAAGGAAGAGCGGATTCAGAGATGCAAAGCTCACGAGGTGCAAGCCTGCACCCGTATTGTGATTTTGTCTTTGACTTGGAGCTGAGAGATGTTGTTTTGACGAGAACGCTGAAGCCGACAACAGAAATCACAAAAAAAAGCAGAACCTCAAGGGATCGGCAGATGCTGCGTATAATATTTCTATTCCCTATGTCCATAAGTACATATTTCATATAATATACCAAACGCATCAGCAAAAAAGAAACTTCATACCACTATCCTGCCTGTCGGGATGATAGCTCACGCTTCATTCGCAATGACGATTATACGTCAATAGAAAAGCACGGTGTGAGCCGTGCTTTTCTATTGTAATCTTGTTGTTGCTGGAGTTTATGAAATCTCAATGCCTTCAAGGCGATCTTCGAGATCGGAATAAATTTCCTGCAGCTTTTCAATCATCTCGGGGTCAGCGCTCCACATTCCGCGACCGCTCGCTTCAAGCATACGGCCTACAATGTTTTTAAACGCTTTTGGATTGACCTTCATAAGGCGTTCGCGCATTTTCGGATCTATGGCGTATGTTTCGGCTGCCTCCTTGTATACCCAGTCGTCAACTCCTTTGGTGACCGCATCCCAGCCAAGCATATAGGTAAAGCGGTTGCTGATTTCGGCCGCTCCGCTATGACCCTGGTCGAGCATTGTTTCAAACCATTTCGGGTTGAGCAGCTTCGAACGGAACTCGACCTTTAAAGCTTTATCAGCATCATCAATTTTCACGTCAGCCGTAAAGGTCTCAACATAGTTCAGCTTGACGTTATCCCCTTTAGGATTACGGCGGCGGGCAGACAGCTGGAGGGCTCCTGAAGACGAGAAGTAGCGGTCGATATCAGTAATGCCGAATTCAGCCGAGTCAACCTGCTGCACAACACGATCAACAGTGCTGAGCAGGCCTTTCAGAATATCAGTCTGCTGGTCACCGTAACGGTTACCGCCATAAGCGAAACCGGTTCGTTTGATAAACATGTTGTCAAGGTCCTCTTCAGACTCCCAGGCAGAATCTTCTACAAGTTCCTCAACCTGCGAACCGTAAGCTCCCGGTGCTTGAGTAAAGAGACGTGATGTTGCACTCTCAAAATCTTTACCCTCTTTCAATGCCGCATCAACATGCTTTTTGATATGGTTCATCTCATGTGGCTCAATGGCTTTTGCCGCATCCTTGACCAGTTTATCAAGATGATCGACAAGAACACCAAAAGTGTCACGGAAGATCGAGCTGATCTGGATCAGTACATCAATTCTGGGTCGGCCAAGTTTTTCGAGCGGAACGAGACGGTAGTGGCTTATTTTGCCTTGGGCGTCGTATGCTGGTTCAGCGCCCATAAGGTGAATGATCACCGCAACAGCCTCACCCTTGCTCTTGATGGTATCAAGACCCCAGAGCACCTGTGCAATTGTTTCAGGGTACTCACCGTCGTTTTCTTCTGTGTGGCGTTTCAGAATAGTGTCTCCAATCTGCTTGCCCCGCTTGAACGCAAGTTCTGAAGGGATGCGCCATGGATCGATAGCGTGGATGTTGCGACCGGTCGGCAGAATGCCTGCACCGTCACGTACAAGATCGCCGCCGGAACCTGAGGGGATGTATTCACCGCATAGAGCTCTCAGAAAGCCCCTCATCTCATTGCGGTTGTCCTCAAGCGCACGCTTCAGGGCAACACCATCCTGCAGGGAACTGTTGATAGCCTCAACCATCTCCTGCGACACTTTTGCTCCACCCGTCATCTTGTTGATGACAGTTGCAGGGTTGGTCTGTCCGAAAATGGTCTTTTCGATAAACTCTCTCGTATGTTCGTCAACAGTCTCACGAGACTTGAGGGCGAGCGGCTCACCCTTGCGGGCACGAGTGGCAAGCGAGGCATAATCGCCGTAGGTTTCATCCTCACCGATTGCCTGCATGATGATCGATGGCAGTGACTTTTCATTACCGCGCACCTTCAGGTACTCTGTAATGGTTGTCACCTGGGTTTCAAGCTTTGGCGTTTCACCGAAAACATGAAGCGAGTTAGAAATCAGGCGTCCCTCAAGCTCCATCATATAGGTATAGAGGCGGCTGATATAGTCGTGGAATGCTTCTCCTTCGACGCGCGGGCAGTCATCCGTCAAATTGAGCTGCTGCGCTTTGGTGATGATAACTTCTTCCGTCTCAACGTCCACGATTTTCTCAAGACCACGTTCGCGGTAATCGCTCAGCATCTCCTTGAATGCGGGCAGCTCCTTGTAAAGCCCTGCCCTTGCGAGCGGCGGAATGTTATGCGAAATCATGGTTGCGAACCCGCGACGTTTTGCGATGTTCGCTTCGCTCGGGTTATTGATCGGGTAAATATAGAAATGCGGTACTTCACCGAGCAGAGCATCTGACCAGCAATCGCCTGTAACGCCAAGCTGAAGGCCGGGCATCCATTCTGCAGTGCCGTGCATGCCGATGTGTACAAGTGCGTTGGCTCCGAACACTCTGCTGATCCAGCGGTAGAAGGCGATATACTGATGATGCGGAGTGTTCTCCTTGTCGAAAAGCAGGCGCATCGGATCGCCTTGAATGCCAAGACGCGGCTGAACACCGATAAAGATATTGCCAAGCGTTATGCCGCCGATAAAAAGTCTGTCCGGTTTAATTGGAGCAATGTCACCTGGAAATCCGCTCCAGCGTCCTTCAATGCGCTCGCGCTCCCTGACGCTGGTGATGCTGTTGAAAAGCTCTCTGTCAATGGAAAAGCAATCCTGTTCGTGAGCCTGGATTTCGTAATCCGTTGCCTTGTCGAGCATTCCAAGCAGCGCTTCCGGCGACTCCGGCAGCTCGCCGATATTGTAGCCTTCACTGCGAAGAGAGACGAGGATATTGTAAATACTTTTCGGTACGTCGAGCAGGGCGGCACTTGCCTTTTTACCCATACCCGGTGGATAGTCATAGACAACAAGAGCAACTTTCTTATCTCTGTTGGAAACCTGTCGAAGATCGGAAAACTTCTTGGCAAGTCCGGCAAGTCTTTCCAGACGATCGGGAACAGTTTGCAGGCGTCCGTCTTTTATGGCGCCAAGCACTACAGGGCATACTGCACCGTCCATCTCAGGCAGTGAATAGGTCATGGCCGACTGCAATGGGATAACTCCCTGCGACTTCCATGAAGCAAAGTCCTGTATAAAGAGTGGCTGAGAAACCACATACGGTGCGTTGATTTTTCCAAGTATCTCTTCACGTGCTGCCGACGATGCGCCAGGTGTGGTTGCTCCCGCAGGACCACCCACAAAGCCGAAGCCCATCATGTTGATCAGCATGTCGATGTTGTTATGCGTAAACCACTCTCTGGCGGCTACATGTCCCTCTACGCCCATAACGAAAACCGGCAGGGGATTTAGCCCCTTGGCCTCGATGGCCCGGATGGTATTGTCGATATACTCTTTTTCCTGCAGCAGGTGCTTGCGGAAGAAGAGGAGACCAATGTTTCTTCTTTTGGCTGATGTCTTATCACGTTTGTGCAGCCACTTTTCATAATGGTGCAGATCTTTCTGATACTCCGGTGCATCAGGATGGTAAAAGCCCATTGTGGGTACTTCCTGTACCTTCTCAGCCTTGACGTCTACCTCGAAGTATTCTGCTACAATATAGTTGAACATCGATGCCAGATTGTCCGTCGTCGGATTCATCCAGTAGGTATAAACCTGCATCCAGTTCTTGAAATCCTTCGCTTTTTTAGGAATGAGCGGCAGCATGGTGCGCATTATTTTCAGCAGCTTCATGTAGCCGTAAAGCGCATCTTCATCGCGCCCCTTCACCAGCATCTTGGCAACTTTTTTGACGATCTCAGGCATTCCGCTGCCGTCCCCTGAAACCACATAATTGCCGACTTTTGTCAGCTGCATAACTTCAGGCATCGACTCATAGGCAAAAATCACTTTTACCTTCGAATCTTCAATTTGCTCATGCAGCCAGTCTGCCTGAACCTTGAACTGAATCAGAGTGGTAAAAATACAATCGGCATTGTGGATGGCCTTGGCTGCTTCAGGGTTCTGATGCTCAAGATCCTGATCGGTCCATTGGGTCAATTCGACGTGTGCGGCTATTTTGGAGGTTACCTCGCGCCAGACACGCTGGTTGCATTGCTCCATCCCGACTATAGCGGCAATTCTGATTTTATCGTGCATAGAATTACAAAAAGATGTGCGTTGGTTGTGGTTTTAACAGGATTGGAAAATGTAATAAAATCCTCTGATGTAAACTAACGATTAAAAAAAGAGCCAGCCCCTCAGTGTGAAGGGCTGGCTCAGGTCATTACGACTTATTGCTTATGGATCTCTTCAGAAAGTGAAATCCACTCCGGCAACATAAGAACGTCCTGGTGCACGGAACCACTCCGCTTCTTCGTATTGTACGTTTCCGATGTTCCTGCA
>CAITSZ010000029.1 GCA_903895195.1 uncultured Chlorobiaceae bacterium | reverse complement strand
TAATCGTGCAGGATACTGCTTCGCGTTTATCATTGAATAAACGGGTCATGCCGATTTTCTTTCCAAGAATCGCACCCATATTGAATTAACTATTCTAATTCTTTAAGACTTAATTTCAACATCAACACCACTTGGAAGCTCCAGCTTCATCAGCATATCAATGGTTCTGGATGTCGGGTTTATTATTTCGATCAACCTCTTATGAGAGGAGAAAGAAAACTGCTCACGTGACTTCTTATCAACATGCGGAGACCGGTTAACGGTATACACATGAGATTTTGTAGGCAGCGGTATTGGACCAAAGATGATAGCATCTGTCTGCTTGACTACATCAATAATCCTTAACGCCCACTTATCAACCAGACTATGGTCATAAGACTTGAGCTTTATTCTGATCTTTTGCTGTACAGCCACTTGTCAACCCTGTTTCGTGTTATCAATAAAAAAAGGACGGGATTTAAGGCCCCGCCCCGAGACGCCATACAATCTATTATTCGATGATCTTGGTTACGGAACCCGCACCGACGGTACGACCGCCCTCACGGATAGCGAAACGAAGTGCTTCATCCATTGCGATAGGAGCGAGCAGCTCGACATTAACCTGAAGGTTATCGCCAGGCATAACCATTTCAACGCCTTCAGGCAAGGTGACTGAACCAGTCACGTCTGTTGTACGGAAATAGAACTGCGGACGGTAGCCGTTGAAGAACGGTGTATGACGACCACCCTCTTCTTTTTTAAGGATATAAACCTCTGCTGTAAACTTGGTGTGCGGCTT
Organism: uncultured Chlorobiaceae bacterium; assembly: GCA_903895195.1. GTDB lineage: Bacteria > Bacteroidota > Chlorobiia > Chlorobiales > Chlorobiaceae > Chlorobium. The sequence continues at coordinate 57,647 of CAITSZ010000029.1, read as the reverse complement.
GATTGTGCCTGGTTTGGCGATAACCATACCACGCTCAAGTTCAGTTTTGTCAACACCTCTAAGAAGAAGACCAGCGTTATCACCTGCCTGACCTTGATCAAGAAGCTTCTGGAACATTTCAATACCGGTAACAACAGACTTACGGGTAGGTCTGATACCGACAATTTCCACCTCTTCGTTGATCTTTATAACACCTCTTTCGATTCTTCCAGTACCGACTGTACCACGACCTGAGATAGAGAAAACATCTTCAACAGGCATCAAGAAAGGCTTGTCAACGTCGCGAAGAGGCTCTGGAATAAATTCATCTACAGCATCCATAAGCTCCATAATAGCTTTTTCGCCTTCTGGATCGCCTTCAAGTGCTTTCAATGCTGAACCTTTGATAATCGGGATATCATCGCCAGGGAAATCATACTGCGTCAAAAGCTCTCTGAGCTCAAGTTCAACAAGCTCGATAAGTTCAGGATCTGCAATGTCGACTTTATTAAGAAATACAACAAGTGCAGGAACGTTAACCTGACGGGCAAGCAGAATGTGCTCACGAGTCTGAGGCATAGGACCGTCTGTACCTGCTACAACAAGAATAGCGCCATCCATCTGGGCAGCACCTGTGATCATGTTTTTAATGTAATCAGCGTGACCAGGACAGTCGATGTGTGCGTAGTGACGTTTTTTGGTCTGGTACTCAACGTGTGCAGTTGAAATGGTAATACCGCGTTCTCTCTCTTCAGGAGCCTTATCGATACTTCCGAAATCTCGCTGCGTTGCAAGACCCTGCTTTGCAAGAACCGAGGTAATTGCAGCAGTCAAGGTTGTCTTACCATGGTCAACGTGACCAATGGTTCCTATATTGACGTGGGGTTTATCCCTTTTGTAGGACTCTTTTGCCATAACTTATCTCCGTGACGGTTATCTATTATTGATTGTAGTAGTTAAAACTGATAATCTCTGCTTCTCGCTTAGTCCGAATCCTTGCTTACTCTCTTCTCCTGCAAAGCTTCCGCAATATTGCGGGGAACTTCGCGATAACAGTCAAACTCCATAGAATAATTAGCCCTTCCCTGACTCATAGAACGAAGATCAGTTGAATATCCGAACATCGCTGAAAGAGGAACCTTGGCGTTGACAAACTGAGCTCCTGCTCTCTGCCCCATACCTTCAATATGGCCACGGCGACTGGAGAGATCACCCATAACGTCACCGAGGTACTCGTCAGGTGTTACGACTTCAACCTTCATGATCGGCTCAAGGAGCACAGGGTCCGCCTTTTTGGCAGCTCCTTTGAAACCTATAGAACCGGCAATCTTGAATGCCATTTCTGAAGAGTCAACTTCATGGTACTTACCGTCATAGAGTGTCACCTTGATATCCTGCATCGGATAGCCAGCAACAACACCGCTCTTCATGGCCTGCTGCACACCGGCATTAACTGCGGGTATATACTCTCTCGGGATAACTCCACCTTTGACAGCATCAACAAATTCGTATCCTTTTCCTTCCTCAAGCGGCTCAACAGTAATATTAACCAGACCGAACTGACCCTTACCACCTGACTGGCGAACAAACTTACCTTCAAAATCAACTTTCTTTCTGATAGTCTCGCGGTAAGCAACCTGCGGCTGCCCAACATTCGCCTCAACCTTAAATTCACGGCGAAGCCTGTCAACCAGAATCTCAAGATGGAGTTCACCCATACCGGCAATCAAAGTCTGACCTGTTTCATCATCGGTCTTTACTTTAAAAGTAGGGTCCTCTTCAGCAAGCTTTGCAAGCGACATACCGAGCTTGTCGGAATCTGCCTTGGTTTTAGGCTCAATAGCGATTTCTATAACCGGCTCTGGAAAAATCATTTTTTCGAGAACAACCGGATTGTTTTCTTCACAGATTGTATCGCCTGTCCTAACATCCTTCAATCCAACAGCCGCTGCGATATCGCCACAATAAACAAAATCTATATCCTCTCTCTTATTGGAGTGCATCTGAAGGATTCGGCCAATACGTTCTTTCTTGCCAGTCATGGTATTCAACACATAACTGCCGGCCTTGAGAACTCCGGAATAAACCCTGATAAATGTAAGTTTTCCGACAAAAGGGTCAGTAGCAATCTTAAAGGCAAGAGCAGCAAAAGGCTCATCATCTTTTGGCTCACGAGTTATCGACTCCTCAGTACGCGGGTGGTGACCTTCGACAGCACCGACATCAACAGGAGATGCAAGATACTCGACCACTGCATCCAGCATAAACTGAACACCTTTATTCTTGAAGGATGAGCCGCACAGTACCGGTATAATAGTAACCTTAAGCGTTGCCTGACGAAGAACGTTTCTTACCTCTTCCTCAGTTATTTCCTCACCGTTCAAATACTTTTCAAGCAGAGTGTCATCATGCTCGGAAACAGCCTCAAGCATATTGATACGCCATGTACGCGCTTCGTTCTGCAGGTCATGAGGAATTTCGACCTCTTCGTAGGTACTGCCGTCTTCCTTATCATAAATGATACCTTTCATTCTGATAAGATCAACGAAGCCCGCAAAAATCTCACCCTCGCCAATCGGGATCTGCAGAGGTACAGGGTTGGCACTTAATCTCTCTTTTATTGCCTTGACAGTATCAAAAAAGTTTGCACCGGTCCTGTCCATCTTATTGACATAGGCAATCCTCGGAACGCCATACTTGTTAGCTTGACGCCAGACTGTTTCAGACTGCGGCTCAACACCACCAACAGCACAGAAAAGTGCAACAGCACCATCAAGCACTCGAAGTGAGCGCTCAACCTCAACAGTGAAATCTACGTGACCAGGCGTATCTATAATATTAATCCTGTGATTAATACCGGTATAGTTACCAAACTTTGGAGTCCAAAAACAAGTTGTTGCGGCAGAGGTGATTGTAATGCCACGCTCTTTCTCCTGATCCATCCAGTCCATCGTCGCACCACCATCATGCACCTCACCCATCCGGTGCAACCGGCCAGTGTAAAACAAAATCCTCTCTGTCGTTGTCGTCTTTCCGGCATCAATGTGGGCCATGATACCGATGTTGCGTACTTTATCTAAATCAACCAGCCTTGCCATAACAAAATTTTAGACCTTTTATCAACACTTAATCAATTACTTAGAACCTGAAATGCGCAAATGCCTTGTTAGCATCCGCCATTCTGTGTACTTCATCACGCTTTTTCACCGAAGCACCCTGCTCGTTGGCAGCATCCATCAGTTCAGCAGCAAGCTTTTCCGCCATGGATTTACCACCGCGCTTAGCCGCATACATCTTCAACCAGCGGAACGCAAGCGCACCTCTTCTTGAAGCCTTAACTTCCATTGGAATCTGGTAAGTCGCACCGCCAACCCTTTTGCTGCGAACCTCAACGACCGGCGCAATATGCGACATGGCCTTGCGGTAAACCTCAAGAGGATCTTCACCTGTCATTTTCTCGGCAATAATAGCAAAAGCATCGTAAACAATTTTTGTCGCAACAGCTTTCTTACCATCAAGCATTACAGCGTTGATAAAACGGGCAACACTTTCATCCCCGTAACGAAAATCAACACCTATTCTTTTATAGCCACCTTTTTTCGGCATATTCTTCTATAAATTTATGATTGGACCTATCTGCCTTTACCCTTGACAGGAGCAGCTGCACCGGCTTTCGGCTGCTTGGCCCCATACTTCGAACGACTCTGCTTACGATCAGCAACACCGGACGTATCCAGTGAACCACGGACAATATGATAACGTACACCAGGAAGATCCTTGACCCTGCCGCCTCTAATCAAAACGATTGAATGCTCCTGCAGGTTATGGCCTTCTCCCGGGATATATGCTGTAACCTCAATTTTATTAGACAACCTGACACGCGCAACTTTACGCAACGCAGAGTTTGGTTTTTTTGGTGTAGTCGTGTAAACGCGAGTACAAACACCACGCTTTTGCGGGCATTTATCAAGCGCCGGTGACGCTGTCTTTACTACTTTTACACTTCTTCCGAGCCTGATGAGCTGCTGAATCGTCGGCATACTGAAACTCTCTTTCTATTTAAAAACCTCTGATTACAAAAGATGCAATCCTAAAAATTCCATAAGGACAACCAATGTAAGAGAATTATAAAAAAAAACAAAACCTAATTCATCATTTTTGTTCTCTTGACAAAATTTCTATACTCGCCGCCATTACCCCTTCACGGAGATCTCGCAAAGCCTGTAAACCCTGTTAAAACTTTCTAAACAATAACTTTCCCTTCAGGATCATATCCCCTGCTTCGGGCGAAAACGATCCCCTACCGCTCCAACTGTAATGAGCAGCACGGCAATGGTGAACGCGCCAAGAGATATCCATCGGCCTTTTTCAAAGCCGCTTCTGTCATAATAAAACTGTATACGCCGGCTTCCTGCAGGAACTACCACCCCCCGAAGCAATCCATTCACCTTCATCATTGAAGCATCACGACCGTCAACCTTAACCTTCCACCGCAAGGGATAATAGAGTTCACTGACAACAAGAAATGCCTCACCCGGGGCTGAAACAACCAGATCCATCACCTCAGGCTTGACACTGACAGATGTCACTGTTGCTGCCGAAAACCTCCGTCCTCCTGTCCAGGCAGCTGCATCGACATAGGCCTCTCCAGAAGCCGCATGCTCATCAAGAAGCCTCTGAAACAGATCTTCGTCTGCTTTTAACGCAGTCAGCCGAGTGGCAAACCATGCTCTTGGAAGCGCTCCCTGAAGCCTGTAAACATAGACCATAAGCCCACCGCCTGCTAGCTGAAGTGAACCGCTCTTGACCAGTTCGAGTGCAGGATTTTCAACAGGTTCCGGAGTGATGACATAGACGACATTCAGCATTCTGAGGATATTCAGACTGGCAAGGTTACCTGTTTTTGCAAGAAACTCTTCATAGAGCTTGAGTTTTGCCGGGTGGTAGCCGCCTGCTGACTCGATACCGAAAAGAGCAAACTTGTTTTCCGCAAAAAGCGGTCCGGCAGGATAGACCCTGAACAGCCCTCGCCTCGACGCAAGATAGCGGGTAATGTCATCATGGCGGAAGGCACGATCCACCGTAGTGCTGTCGGAATAAACAGGAGGGCGCAGAGAAGCTCCGGAGGGGTTAACTATCTGCAGATCAATCCAGAGTATGTCGCCAATCGCTATAAGAAGAAGCATTACGACCGACAACTTCCGGGAAAGCATGTTTTTTATGATCAGCCAGAGCACGCCGAACGATAACGTTATCAGGAGCATAAGGAGCAAGAAACTTTCCTTCAGGTTCTCCCATCTCACTTTATTGACCATAAAGGCCAGATTAAAGCTTCCAACGGATGGGTCAGGAAAGAGTGAACGGAAAAAAACTTCAATGCTCTGCTCAAAAACAAGAAAAAGAAGAAGGAGCGCCGCAACAGCAAGAGCTCCTTTATAAAGAGGTTTCTTCAGGCGATCCGACTGGCAGTGAATCAGCTCATGAACTCCTGAAGCAGCAAAAAAGGCCAGAACAAGATACACCATGATAAGGGCCATCGATGGCACCCTGAACTTGCTGAATAAAGGAGCTGCATAATAGAAGAGGTTAAAAACTGGAGTAAAAAAACTCCCGAACGACAAGAACAGAAAAAGCAGCACTCCGAACATCAAAAACCAGGTCATCGGCTCCTTTCTGCGCGATACAGCACCTCCAATTGCAAGCAGAAGCACAACAATTCCCGCATAATGCGGAAAGTCGGTAAAGGGCATAAATCCCCAGTAGGTAACCCCTCCAAAACCAAAACTTCCCGGACAGAGAAAGGTCAGAAGTTCCATTGGGTGCATAGACCAGAGTGTGGCATACTCCCACGAAGCACCTCCGCCAGCGGCCGCCATTCCTCTGACTGAATAGGCGGCATACTGCGATGCCGGCAGATAAATCGAAGCTGACATACCGAGACCGCAGACAAGTGCCAGCAGAATGAGCAGAGTAAGTTTGATGTTTTTCTGCAGAGAATCCCTGCGGGAAATGAGAAGAAACAGGAGAAAGAGCAACGCAAGCATCCACGAATAGTATGCAATCTGCACATGAGCCCGCTGCAGCTGAAAACCGGCAACAAGAGCGAAAATACCTGCGTCAGTGAGTCCTTTCCGCTCAACAAGCCGCAGCATCGCCCAGAGCATCCAGGGAATATATGCCACTGTCATGAGCTGACTGCCATGACCATGGACAAGCATGGCCGTCATATAGGGGTTGAGCATAAAAACAGCTCCGCCGAAAATCGCAGCAATTGCTGTCAGTCGGCAGTCCCGCAAAAAAAGAAAGAGTCCGAACCCTGCAAATGCAAGATGAAGCAGCTGAAGGGAAATAGTGCCGGTATGAAAGAGGTTAAAAAAGAGGTTTGGATAGTAGAGCCCACTCAGATAACTGAATGCCTCCACGGTCGGCATCCCTGAAAAAATCCAGGGCTGCCAGAGCGGATAGCTTCCGGTTGCCTCATGAACCCTGTCCAAAGCCATCGTAGAGGCCAGAGGAACCAGACTGTCGGGCGCAACAAGGATATTCTCCTGAAAAACGAGCGGGCAAAAAAGTAAGACTGCCAGAACCGTATAGCTGGCAAAAACAATAAGAAACATCTGCAGAGATTTCTTCACTTGCGCTATCACTTTGTTTCCTTGTTCATAAAGGGGATGACTTTGAAAATAATTTCTCTCTCCTCACGCTCCAACTTGAGGAGCAGCATCATCGCGGTATAACTGCAAACAGAGAGCAGGGAACCTGCCAAAAATGCCGCAAACACCGGCAGAGTGAGCAACCAGGAACGGGCAGCCACAAGAAGCAGAGCTGCGAAAAGCCCTGCTGCAAGGGGTTTCCACAACGCATAACCGAATGGATGAATCTTTAACAGAATAAACACTTCGGAAAGCCGGACAGCTGAAAGCAGAAAAAATACCAGCAATGACGCTAAAGCTGCACCGGTTATTCCAAACCGCGGTATCAGAAGAAGGTTGAGGACAACCTGCAATCCAAGGGCTCCGAGAGCGTTATAAAGACTGAGCCGCGCATACCCAGTCATAGCAAGAACAGTTGAAGAGAGCCCAAAAGAGACCTGCAGAAAAGAGGCCGCTGTCAACAGAATGAGGGCGTTACTGCTGGCGGTAAACCTTGTACCGAATACTCCGAGCACCGGTTCAGGAAGCAGCATGAATAGAATAACCGGAGGAACAACAAGCCCGAGAATCCAGCGAGTCACCATTTTATAGATCCTTCCTATCTCTGCACTCTCCCGCCCGGTATGCAGTGAAGCGATCATGGGTGCAGCAATTCCGGCAAAAGCAAGAAGCACTGCCCGAATAAGGCCCGCAGTTCTCGCTGCCGGATGATAAAGACCAACTGTTGCTGTATCGGTAAGCATACCAAGCATGACGACATCGAGCCAGTGTGTCATCATACTCAAAAGCGAGACCACCATAAACGGCAAGGCGTAGCGCATCATGCTTCTATCGGAAGCGGCACGAATAATGTCAAGGGGAAGCACTCCGCTGATTTTCGACAAATAGGGTCGAATCCAGAAAAATGCAATGGCTGCCGACAGGGCAAAAGGGAAAAACAGAGCTGCTTTCTGTCCCGCCGTGTAGCGAAAGAGCAGTGTTAAAAGAAGGAGCAACAGAGGACTCACCATCTGGGTCGCAATAATTTTCGGCTGGAGTTTCCTGAAGCCCTGAATCGCATGTCCATAGAGCATGGTCGCGACATTGAAAGGAATTGCCGCAGCATAGCAGCAGAGAGTGAGCTGCAGTAGGTGGCTTCCGTGGAGCATTGAGGCTATGTTCCCTGAAAAAAAAAGGAGAAGAAGTGCTACCGCGAGTGAAAGAAAAAGACTCGTTTTGAGGGCCGAACCAATCACTTCACGCTGACGGAGAGGATCGCTGCTGTTGATGCTCACAAAGCGCAATAACCCTGAATCAAGCCCGGCTATTGCAAAGACCTCTGAAATCTGGATAACAGCAACAGCAAGAGCGTAAGTGCCAAGCGCATCAGCATCAAGCACTCTTGCAACAAGCAGGTTAAAGCCAAACCGGGAAGCCTGGCCGAAAAGAAATCCGGCAAAGGAAAAACCGGCCTGACCTGCTATGACGCTATTGCGATTCAAATGAAATGCTCCTCGTAAGCGTTCTGCAGCTCCTGCACCATAGTTGCAGTAAGCACATCCCAGCTATGCTGCCGGGCAAATGCCTGTCGAGCCTCCCTTCTCTGGTCAGCAAGGGCTTCGGGAACCATGCGTACAAATTCTTCGAGCGAAGCGGCAACATGCACCACATCCCCCGCCCTCTCGACAGCGCTGCAATAGTTCATCGAAAGCACAGGCACACCGGTTGCACTATATTCATAGAGTTTATTCGGATGAGAAACGCCTTTCAGCTCATTACGGAGCAGGGGCATCAGCGCAAGATCGAAGTGCTGAATCCATGCCGGCAGTTCCCTATAGTCCACCTTGCCAACATAGTGTACATTCGGCATCGTATTAATAATAGCCTGATTTTTCCACCAATCCCGTTCATAAGCCGGACCAATAAGAACAATCGAGTAATCAGGCCATTCACGGGCAGTTGCAGCAACAAGAGCCGTATCAATCCAGTCCATGGCCCCCGCGTAGCCGAGAATCGGCCGGTTCAGAGAGGAGAGTCCGACCGGAATGAGGCGAGCAGGGGTGGCGAAATGAGTAAACTCAACGCCGTTGCCAAGTTCAATACACCGCACACCGGACGGCACAGGAAGCCGGGCGGTCAACTCCGGGCTGACACTGAACAGCAGCTGCACGCTTGAAAGATAGGTCTTGAGATACCCCTCAAGCCACTGAGGAGTTCCCGGGAAAGCCAGATGATCGTCATTGGCATCATAAAAACGGAGCCGGCAGGACAAAAAAGCTGCCACCCTGCCCCAATAGGCGTTACTCAACCCGATGATTCTTTCACTGGGAGAAAACCCTAAAAGAGTTACCCAGAAGAGCATCAGCACGATGCCGGGCAAGGATACCAACAAACGCAAGAGCGGGTTATCAAGCAGGCGCCCGATCCTGAATGGCACAGTTTTCAAAAACGGCACGCTGACGACCCATACCCGCCCCCTTTTTACCGGAATCCAGTGATGCTTGCGCCCAAGCGCATAGGGCTCAATAAAGAGAATCCTCCAGTTTTCCGGAAACCGCCCAAGGATACGCTGTTTCCGTGTCGAGAGAAAGTCCCACTGTATCTCTGAAAACCAGACCAGCCTGTATGGAGTGCCGGGCAGTCTCTTTGTGAAAGGCAAGGTCATACGGTAAGTTCATAAATCTGCACTTTTTCGAACAGTCCCCGCAAAAGCGGCTTTAACCCTGTAAGATAAAACAAGAGGGGGCGTATACGAAACTCTTCGCTTCTGACAATCCTGAACCCCGCACGATGAAAGAGAGCAAGTGCCGATTGACGACTCATCTCATGAAAATGATCCGGACTTGCAAGAGATGCGGGTTTCCTGAGAGGCATGGAGAGATAAAGCCTCGCGTCCTTTCCATGTAAAATCCGCCTGACTTCAAACAGGGCATGGAGTGGATTATAAAGATGCTCGAGCACTTCGAAAGCAGTAACCACATCAAACGATCCTTCAAGCGAAGCTACGTCAAGATCAGCAGTTGTATTGTCGAACGTACAGCCGAATAGCTGTTCAAGTGAAGCGGTAAAAGGGGTACGGTCACCCAGATCAAGGCCTTTGACAGTAAGAGTGCCTGAAAAAGAAGATCGCCTGATAAAGTCGATAGTATGCTGCCACCGGATAGTGTGGGCCCGTTCAGTGAGATATTGCCCGTCAATGACGGTTCTGAATGTGCCTTGCATCCTGCACCCCCCCTATTTTGTTTACGCCTGAAAGCCTCCCTTTCATTAACTCCACGAAACTGGGGGCAAGGCGCACAGGAAGCAGGAGAATATAACAGAGCGTCCCTCTCCATGCCCGATGCTTTCTGAGAAGACGAAGCACGCCAAAGCTTTTTTTAGTCGTTTTCTTTATCACTTTCAATGAGGCATTGCCATGCATTGACGCCGATACCTTATGCCACACCCTTGAAGATGGAACATATTCTATACTCAAACCCAAAGCGGAGACCCGAAGAGAGAGGTCAACATCTTCGGCATACATCCGAAACGTTTCGTCGAAACCCCCGACCGCAATAAAATCTCTGGATCGGATCGCAAGACAGCATCCAGTTGCATACCCGGTAGGCCCTGGACAATCAAATTCAGGTGCATCTTTTTTCCGGAGCCCGACATGGCTGATGAGCCCGATCGACAGTCTGACAATGCCACCCGCATACCAGAGGATATCGGGTCGGTCCCAATAGTATATCTTCGGCACTGCAATGCCAGCGGCAGGATTTCTCCTCAGGGTTTCGACAAGCGGGAGACAAAAACCCGCATCGACAACAGTATCATTGTTCAAAAATATCACATACTCAGCATGCAGCTCCATAACCCGCCTGAACCCGGCATTGTTTCCTGCCGCATATCCGCAATTGACGGGCAAAAGAAGCAGCTCAATATCCGGGAATGCATCCTTTATACGACTGGGCGATCCATCCGTCGAACCGTTATCGACAACAAGCACCCTGCATGAAGGCGACATGACCCCTGCAAGGGAGCTGAGGCAGGCAAGAGTATCCTCTGCGCCATTCCAGTTCAATACCACAATCCAGGTCAGAGGATACATGAGATTACCTCCCGGAAGCTTGTGCTTCAAGAAAAGCACCTGTGGCAGCCGCAAAAAAGTCCCAGGAAAAATCTTTACACAACACTTCAATAGCTGAACGCACCCCGGTCAAATCCATTCTGCATTCAAGGAACTCACCGACCGCTTCCGCAATCCCCTCTGACGAACAATCACGGGCGATAAAACCGGTTTCGCCCTGCCGCACCATCTCAGGGAGAGCACCTGCAGGAGTAACAATAACAGGCAATCCATGACCGTACGCAAGCTGCAGCACTCCCGACTGGGTTGCACTGCGATAAGGAAGCACTACAGCATCAGCTGCTGCAAAAAAAAGGGCTGTGCGTTCCGGAGAAACATACTCCGGATAGAGATCGACACTGCCGCCAATACCCAGCTGACTGATCATCTCCTTGTAGGTATCCTGAGACTGAAAAAACTGTCCCGCAACAACCAGCCTGAGCGCCGGGTTCTTTTTCAAAATTTCCGGCATGGCATGGAGCAACATATCGAGCCCCTTATAGCGACGCACATACCCAAAAAAAAGCAGAACAGGAGACTCTTCCGCAAGGTGAAGTTCACCTCGTGCATCAAGCATTGAACAAGCGCCTCCTTCCGGTTCATAGAGAGGGTGAAAAAGCGTCAGCATCGGAATATGGGGCATAGCGAGACTAACCTGCTCTGAAACAGCTTTCGAGAGTGTCACAAATCCATCAGCAAAAGCCCGAAGCAACCAGCGCATGAAGGAATCAAAAAAGAATGATTCATGAGAGGAAAAATTATGGAGCAGCACAACAATCCGGATGCCGGTCAAGCGGCGCAACAGATAATAGAAGGGAGCCAATAGACCAGTCCAGTATGCTGCTAAAAGGATATCGGGTTTCAATACCCTTATCGAGCGGATTGCTCCAAACCAGGAAAAGGGGTTATAGAGAACCAGGCGACAAGCTTCGGAAATAACAGCATCTGCTGCATGGGGAGCAACAACGGCGCCCTTTGATAAAAACTCAGGGTAGAGTGCCTTAAATGAAATGGAAACAACATCATAACCCCTTTGAAGAAGGGCATCCCTCAACAGTCCGCTGAAACGGGCAATGCCGCCTTTCAGAGGAAAAAAGGGAGTGATGAATGCAATCCGCAACGGTTTCAATAACGCACTTGGACAGTTTTCAATCTATTGTTCTCCAAATCCCTGTTCAAAAAACTCTACCAGTTGACGGGCAGCTTCATCAGCATCCTCACCCTCCAGCTTGAGCGTCAACCTGGTTCCTTTAGGAGCCGCAAGGCTCATAACACCAATAATTGACTTCGCATTAATCTCAACACCCTGCATCTCAATATAAAAATCCGACTTAAACCGCGACGCAAGCTTAACCACCGACGCTGCAGGCCTCGTATGCAGCCCCGCCTTGTTTTTAACAACAACTTCCTTTACAATCACGTATGTCTGTTACCTTTTTGGTTGATTAACCCACTACCCACAATCGTTATACTATACCTCAGAGCGTTTTCACCATAGCTATCTCATCACACGCCATCAGCTTAGGGCAATGAGTGCAATCCCTCCATATTTTCTGCGGAAAATACTCTTTTTGAATTTCACGGTACCCAAGACGCCTGAAAAACTCACTGCTCAAAGTCAAAACAAAAACCTCACTCACCCCCTCCTCACCAAGAACCGACTCCGCCTTTTCAACCAGCAGGCGCCCGATCCCCTTCATTTTGTAACGGTTAAAAACAGCAAGAGAGCGAATTTCAGCAAGCTTTGAGGTATAAAATGCAATAGCGCAGCATCCTATGACCTCACCGCTATATTCAGCGACAAAAAAATTACGGATATTTTCGACAATATTCTCACCCGAACGCTCCAGCATAATTCCCTGACGGGCATACTCCGCAGTAATCGCGGAAATTGCCGTTGCATCAGCAAGACGCGCATACCTCACATGGAGTTCACTTTGCTGCATGACTACTCGAGACCCTCTTCCAACGGTTCGTCAGCCCTGATGCGAATCGATACCTCTTTCCAGAGTTCATCTTTAAGCTCCTTCAATCCCTGTCCTGAAACAGCGGAAATGGGAAGTACCTTGATACCTTCTTCAAAGACGGGAATTTCAAGATCTTCAGCCGCAATATCCATTTTTGTAATAACCACTATCCGCGGCTTGTCAAGAAGCCCTGTGTTAAATTTACCAAGCTCTCCGAGAAGCGTCCGGTACTCTTCGGCTATGTCAGGAGAATCTGCCGAAACAAGAACAGCAAGTATTTTAGTGCGTTCTATATGGCGCAGGAACTGAATACCAAGCCCCTTACCCTCTGCCGCACCCTCAATGATTCCCGGAATATCAGCCATAACAAACGACTTGTACTCTTCATAACGCACGATACCGAGATTCGGCACCAGAGTGGTAAACGGATAATCGGCAATTTTTGGTTTCGCCGCACTGATCACAGAGATAAGCGTGGACTTTCCCGCATTTGGAAAACCAACCAGACCGACATCGGCCATAAGCTTCAGCTCCATTTCGAGCGTAAACTCTTCACCCTTTTGGCCGGGCTCGGCATACCGCGGAGCCTGACGCGTCGGGGTGGCAAAATGCTGGTTTCCCCTGCCGCCTTTTCCGCCTCTGGCAATTAAAATTTCCTGATCCACACCTGTCAGATCAGCAATGATTTCCTGGGTTTCAGCGTTTCTTACAATGGTTCCGCATGGAACATCTATAGTAACATCGCCACCATCTTTTCCTGTTTTCCTGGCACCCTGTCCATGGACACCGCGAACTGCCAGATACTTCTTTTTATATTTGAAATCAAGAAGAGTTGTAAGCTGGCGGTTGGTTCTCAGCCATATATGACCTCCACGGCCGCCATCGCCGCCATCAGGTCCCCCCTTGGGCACAAACTTTTCCCTACGAAAACTCACACAACCTTTTCCGCCGTCTCCAGCCTGAACATAAATTGACGCACTATCAACAAACTTCACTCACACACCTGCCTTTTGAATAATCTTTCGCTTTACCTATTTTCATACACACTATAATAAACTCTTACACCACATGACTGCACAAAATTCCGGAAAACCCGCTATCGAAGAACTCATATCGAGACTTGAGGAAATAACCCGGAACATTGAAAATCCAGAAACCGGCCTCGAAAAATCCATATCACTCTACGAAGAGGGGCTTACCATTGCCGACAACTGCAAAAAAAGGCTGCAGGAAGCCAGAAAAAAAATAGAGGTCATCAATCCGGAACTTGCCAAAACCTGGCCTGATACACCCCGCATCAAAGATCTCTTCGACAGCGAAGGCTGAAACCCTGTCACACCTCAAGCTTCTTCAGAAGAACCTCATTGACCATTTTGGGATTAGCCTTGCCTTTCATACGGCTCATGCACTGTCCTACAAAAAAGCCAAGCAGCTGAGTCTTTCCGCTGCGATAGGCAGCAAGCTGAGCGGGATTAGCCGCGAGAATTTCATCTATAACACTCTCAATAGCGCCACTGTCTGAAACCTGGGCCAGACCATCACGCTGAACAATCTCAAGCGCAGTGGCACCATTATCCAGCATGAGTTCGAACACCTGTTTAGCGATGGTATTGCTGATCATCCCTTCGCCAATAAGACGAACAAGCCCGCCAAGACGGTCGGGCGCAATCGAAAACTCCGAAATATCAAGATACTTTTCTTTCAGCGTGCGCAGCACCTCACCCATCACCCAGTTTGAGGATGCTTTTGTATCACCCGAAACCTTGACGGTAGCCTCAAAATAATCTGCAACCTCTCTTTCAACAGTAAGAACGCCGGCATCATAGGCTGGAATGGCATACTCCGAAACAAAACGGTTTGCACGAACTTCAGGAAATTCAGGCAGCTCACTCTGCATACGGTCAAGCATATCCTGGTCAACAAGCACAGGAATCAGATCAGGATCAGGGAAGTAACGATAATCATGCGCAAATTCCTTACCCCTCATTGAACGAGTCTCTCCCTTATCTGCATCCCAAAGCCTGGTTTCCTGGATGATAACGCCGCCACCTTCCAGAATCTCCTTATGGCGATCAGCCTCAAACTCAATGGCTTTTTCAACATTCTTGAAGGAGTTCATATTCTTGATTTCGGTACGGGTACCATACTCCGTCGACCCTACAGGACGCAGAGAAACGTTGGCATCACAGCGCAAGCTTCCTTCCTCCATGTTCCCATCAGAAATACCAAGGTACTTAACAATCTGCCGCACTTTCTGCAGATATGCGGAAGCCTCCTTTGGAGTGCGCATATCCGGGTAACTGACTATTTCCAGCAACGGCACACCACTTCTGTTCAGATCGATGTAGGTATCCTCGCCGATATCATGGATCGACTTGCCTGCATCCTCTTCAATATGAATTCTGATCAGCCTGATAACCTTTTCGCCCTCACCGGCCTCAATTTTGAGAACTCCTTCACTGCAGATAGGCTCTTCAAACTGTGAAATCTGGTAGCCTTTCGGCAGATCAGGATAAAAATAGTTTTTACGGGCGAGAACCGAACTGGGTGCAATAGTACAGCCCATTGCAAGTCCCAGTTTGACCGCGTCCTCGACAACTCGGCGGTTAAGGACTGGCAGTGCTCCCGGAAGAGCAAGACAAACCGGACAGACATTGCTGTTGGCGGGTTTGCCAAAAAGAGCAGAACAACCGCAGAAAGCCTTGCTTGCTGTATTCAGCTGACAATGGACCTCAAGGCCCACTACTAATTCATAGTTCATTGCAAAAATAACGTTATTGAAAAACACCAGTTCGCTATCACCGAGGTCTCTCCTGCTTATAAAAACTTTTCAGTACTGCCGATAAGAAAACTTCTGGCCGCCCACCGTCGCTTCAGCCATAATCCCAGCCTTAGGAAGCACAAAAACAGCTACACCATGAGAATAATCAATTGTGGTAGCCGCTCCCGTAGTAGCCACGACTCCCTCTACCTGAGCATTCAACTCATAATTTCCCTTTTTGAAATTATCGAGCTCTGCCTTGTCCTTAAAAAATATGATTTCCGAAAATGACTGTCCGCCAAGCTGAGGGCCTACATTGAACTGCGTAATCGATGAATGTCCGACAAGAGTATTAAGCTCATAGACATAACCATTACCATGTCCCCCTCCGACAATAAAATATCCTCCCTTGAAAACATCAGGAAAAACTACATAACCGTAGGCTTTTTCAAAAAAACGATCAAGCACGGGAGCATTCTTTTTGAAAAACTCAACCCCGGCTTTTGCATGATCCTCATCAGCCGGGTCCCATCCTGCCCTAGCAGTGGAAAAAACCAATCCCGCAAGCATACATGCCAGCACAGCAATTTTCATGATCATCATCTTCTTCATCATTTGGGCGTATTTACTTGTTTAATAAGATCCAGGTATAGAAAACATCCAATGATATGCAACCGGTAATGTACAATTTTCACTGCAATAAATCATAGATCCCTCCTTTTGGTCGGGATGACAAAGAGCAGACGGGGACTTGATTGGGTTAACCTCCGGCTTCGAGTTCGCGTTTCAGGGCTTCGCGTTCGATTTCGAGACGGCGAATCTCGCGGTTGATTCGGTCGAGTTCTTCGGGGCTGCTGTCTATTTCGAGCCTCAATCGGGACGATGCCTCGTCAATCAGATCGATTGCCTTATCGGGAAGAAAACGATCTGAAATATAGCGGTTGGAGAGTTCGGCAGCTGCAACAATTGCGGCATCCTTGATTCTTACTCCATGATGAATCTCATATTTCTCCTTGAGGCCGCGCAGAATTGAGACGGTGTCATCCACGCTCGGCTGATCGACCACAACGGTCTGAAAGCGGCGCTCGAGAGCGGCATCTTTTTCAATATGCTTGCGGTACTCATCGAGAGTTGTAGCGCCTATGCAGCGAAGCTCTCCGCGGGCAAGCGCGGGCTTGAGGATATTTGCAGCATCCATTGAGCCTTCGGCAGAACCCGCGCCGACAAGCAGATGGATTTCATCAATAAAGAGAATAATCTCTCCATCAGACGACTGCACTTCACGAACGACTGCCTTAAGCCGTTCCTCGAACTCACCGCGAAACTTTGCACCGGCAACAAGCTGAGCAATGTCAAGCGCTGCTATCTGTTTGCTCTTCAGGTTTTCAGGCACATCACCGGCAACAATGCGCTGGGCGATTCCCTCCACAATAGCTGTTTTACCAACTCCAGGCTCACCAATCAACACCGGATTATTTTTGGTGCGTCGGCTGAGAATCTGCAACACCCTGCGAATTTCTTCATCACGACCGATAACCGGATCGAGCTTTCCTTTGCGGGCCTGATCGTTGAGGTTGCGCGAATATTTTTTCAGTGAATTATAGGTCTCCTCGGCACTCTGACTGGTCACGCGCTGCGTTCCCCTGATGGTGGTAAGCACCTTGAGAATTGCTTCGCGGTTAATACCGGAATCCTTCAGCATACGCGAAACGTTGAGCCCTGCTTCACTCATGGCAATAAGCAGATGCTCGGAGCTGATATAGTCATCTTTCAGCTTTTCAGCCTCTTTCAAGGCTACGTCAAAGACCTTGCCGAGATTCTGTGAAAGATACTGCCCCGTTGCCGAAGCGCCTGTCACCTTCGGAATTCTCTCTATTTCACGATCAAGTGCCGCAAGCAGAGTCTCTGAAGGAGCTTCAAGCTTCTGCGCTATCTGGACAGCAATACTGCTTTTATCTTCAAGCATGGCCAAAAGCAAATGTTCCGGCTCTATCTGCTGATGCTGCCTGCTGCTGGCAAGCGTTGAAGCCGACTGTAAGGCCTCCTGAGCTTTTACCGTAAATTTGTTTGGATCAAACTGCATAATTGTGATTGTTTTTTGTTTTCGGTTCTTAAACATACAGCTTCCCTCTTCGGGGAACATTACCGCAAGCCATAGAAACTACTTCCTGTATAACAATGAAGATGGTAAAAAAGTTAACACCTGCGTCTTGAATGCCCGCGATACCGGAAAGGAAAAAAGGCTACGGCACAATACTGCCGCAACCTTTTAAATAACTGTTAAAACGAGGTTTCAACTTCTCCAGACATACCTCTCCCCTTATCAGGAATGAGAGGTTTCTTCCTCTGGCGGTTTCGGCCAATTCTTGATCACAGAACTTACGACATGACGGAGAATCTGGGCGCTGGTAGAAAGCAGCTCCGCACCTTTTTCCTGAATGTTCCTCTGCGTATCGAGCTGATCCTTGAAAAGCTCAACACTCGCCGGATCATAATTTCCCTGGCTGACGTAAGCATCAATTACCTCTTCGGCCTCATCAAAAGGCAAGTTGAAAACCCTGAAACCAAGCTTCGCTCTCTCAAGAGAGTCAAGAGCTTTCAGACCAGTATTCTGCTGCTCCATAACATTTCTGTTTTTTTCGTCTATAGAATAAATGACTCCAACCACCTGATAATAAAGTAAATATAACAATGTTTTTCAACAACTATCAGAAAGTAACAAACACGATACAGCCACTACCGGAGCTTACCTCCGCCTCTTCCAATAAGGGCTTCAGCAAGCAGAAAAAAAAGACCGGCTGCAAGAAAATACTGGGAAAGCGGCACACGCTCAACAGGCTCCATCACCCAGCGGGAGGCATCTTCGATATGGTTAATCCGTTCAGATATGTCACTGCTCACGGTATTATCAGCCTTAAGGCGGAAATATAATCCGCCTGCCTCATGAGCCAGCTTCTGCAATGTTTCACTATGGAAGCTTGTCGCTATGGCGCGTCCACGTTCATCACGCTTCACTCCTTCTCCGGTACCTCCCAAGGGAATCGTAACAGGCGAAGTCATGCCCACTCCAAGGACAAAAACATGGATTCCCTCTTGCTTTATCCTTTTGGCTTCAGCCAGAAAATCACCGGCATGATCTTCACCGTCACTCAGCAGCACCACTATCTTCTCTCCTTTTATACCTGACTGCGTCTGGTTTTCCGTTTCCGGTTTCAGGAGTTTTCTGGAAAGCTTAAGTGCCGAGCGAAATACAGTTCCCTGCTCTTCGATCAAATCGGGTGACGCCATGCCAAGCAGCGCATCAAAAGCTTCCTGATCAGTGGTGAGGGGGCACTGCACAAGAGGAGAAGCCGCAAAAAGGAGGATCGCTCTCCGGCCTCCCTTAACAGCACGACTGATGCTGGCAATTTCTTGTTTAGCCTGACCAAGACGATCCGGCGGCACATCCCGGGCCTTCATACTGCGGGAAATATCAAGCAGAAAAACCAGATCCGCACCTTTTCGCAATACCGGGCGACCGCCACCGGTTAGGCGTGGACCGCTCAATGAAAACAACACAAGACCAATGCCGCAAAATAGCATGACTTTTTTCAGAATGAGAACCCATAACCGGGCATCGGGCATTATGGCACTCGACAGTAGCGGAGTGGCAATCGCTTCGCGAGCCTGAAGCTGCCTCATAACCCCATAGCCAAGAATAACGGCAAGTGGAATCAGAAGAAGCATGTAGCCAATATTTTCAGGCCAGGCAAAACTCATATGTGTAATTTCATCCTGTGAGCATTCCGGTTACGGGATCCGCAATAATCTGGTATTTGACACTATGACTTCAAGAAAAATGAGTGCGAGGAGAGTCAACACCAATCGGGTAAACAATCCTGAACGGCCCTCAATAATCGTCCCTGACGTCCGTTTTTTCTCCAAACGGCCGATAGCTTTCATTGTTTCACCAAATGCCGCATGATCTTTCACTTCAAAATACCTGCCGCCCGTCGTGCGGGCAATCCCGCGAAGCGACTCTTCATCCATCACCGGATGATTGCCTTTTTCCCCGGATAGATCCAGACGATTACCATGGCTGATAACTCCGGCATTAATTGCATATATCCTGATACCGCTCTGCAGGGCGAAGCCTGCAGCCGTTGCGGGGCCAACCTCTCCGGTATTATTTTCACCATCGGTAACAAGAATGACTGCCTTATTTGACGATTCCGAGGCCTTAAGCCTGTTGACGGCTATGAGAATTGCGGTCCCGATGGCGGTCCCTTCATCCTGTATCACTGTCGGGGTAAGACGGTCAAGCAGCATAGCAAGCACCTCATGATCAATCGTCAGCGGACACTGCGTATATCCTTTACCGCGAAACACCACAAGCCCAATTCTGTCGTTCGAACGATGCAGTACAAAGTTTCGGGCAACTTCTTTTGCTGCATCAAGACGGCTTTCACCGGCAAAATCCTTCTGCAGCATTGAGTCTGAAATATCGAGCACCAGCATGACATCTATACCCTTCGCTTCGGCGTCAGTCTGTCGGTAAAGCAGATGGGGGCCGGTAAGGGCGATAACTGAGAGAAAAAGAGCGCTCCAGCGCAGCCATTGAGGCAGTAAACGCAAGACGCGGCCAGCTCCGAATCCCAAGTCGCGCAAGGACTCAAGACCGGGGAAGAGTATTGTCGGACCTTTACGAAGCCGTTCATGCCTCTCCTTGAACCACGCTGCCAGAAGAAGCAGAGGCAAAAGGAGCAGCCACCAAGGCTCCGCAAGCTCAATGCCTGGTATACGAGCAAACCACTCCTGCATAAGCGAAATATTTTACCTCAAAGATGCAAAATCCCCGGTTAAATTCCCTCTAACCGCTTGAACTCGATAACTCTAAAGAGCCGCAAGTTTTTCAGATTCAATCTCTGCTGCATAGTGCACAACATTGTGCACCCTGAATTAAATCAAAAGCTGACAAGGAAAAACCTTGATATTTGTTTAGCATCAATTGTTCCCCTGACCAGCCTTTAAAGAATTGTTGCGCAAGAAAGCCCAATAAATCATCTACATATTAAATATGTGGCGGGAATACCTTATAGAATGCCATTTACTTGGCTCCCTTCTTAGATTAGTTCTTTAACCAATAAACGAAGAGCTGTTACGATGAGTATGCCTGCTGTTAAAAAAACACCACGAAAGGTGTTGATAAAATTACATCGTTGGACTGGATTAGTGCTCCTTGCTTTCCTGTTTATTGCCGGATTTACCGGTGCGGCGATCTCTTTTCGCGCTGAACTGGAGAGAATTATCAATCCAGATCTTTTTGTGGTTGAGCCGGGGAACAACGCGCGCCCTTATGCTGAAATAATTACCAATGTTGAATCGCGATTTCCCGATGCAGTGGCAGGCATGTTGAGGCTGCCCAAAAGAAGTGATGATGCTTTGGTGGTATCGTTGCGACCAAAACAGGATGTCCTTGGAAAGCAAAAGCCACCAGCAGTAATGGAAAGCTCAACAAGGTTCGATCAGGTGATGGTCAACCCCTATACCGGAAAAATACTTGGCGAACGCAATACAACACAGTTTGTTCTGTCGAGAACGAATCTGCTGCCGCTCTTAAGCCGCCTTCATTATTCACTCTTTCTCGGCAAAACAGGCATTCTCGTTATGGGATGGTGTGCGGTTGTCTGGCTGGTTACTCTGTTTTTCGGTCTGACGTTGAGTTGGCCTGCGAAGAGCCGTAGAGTGGCATCATGGCTTTCGCTGCTGAAGGTGCGGTTGAAAGAGGGAAACTTTAAAATCAACTCCGACCTGCACCAGTTTGCGTCGGTTTTGATTTTTCCGATAATGGTGATAGTTTCTTTTTCAGCAATGTATTTGAATTTGCCTGAAGTTGTAACGCAGATTACAAATATCGTGGCACCGGTAACTCCGATCCCTCACATCAAGTCAACGAGCCCACTTCAACCGACGGGTATCGGCTGCAGTGTGAATGATGCCATCGGGATTGTGCAAAGCACTTTTCCGAAAACATCGGTATTCTCAGTGAATCGTGATCTGAAGAATGGCGTCTATAATATTCGCTTTCTTTTGCCCGGCGATGTTTCGCCAAATGGAAACAACTATGCTTACATCTCCATGGCAACCGGTCATGTAGAATATTTAAAATTAGCTGCAACCGGCAGCGCGGGAGATCGGTTTATCAATTGGATGCGTCCGTTGCATAGCGGAAAAGCTTTCGGGCTTTTTGGTCAAGTAGCTTTTTTTCTTGGAGCCATTTTTCTTTGTGTCATTTGCGTAACAGGCCTGAATGTTTATATAGGAAAAATCAGCCGTCGCCCGTCTGCGGAAAAGGTCTGAACATCAATAAATCAAACAAACGAAGCCCTATGAAAAAGAATTTTATTGCCGGTTTTATCGTATCTCTTGCAATGGCCGGCCTCTTTGGCGGAGTCGCAATTGCCGAAGACAATCAGGCTGCTGATACCAGACAGGTTGTTACTTCCGAAGCAAAAGCTGAAGCGCCTGCGGCCGAAAAAAATGAGTCTAAAGTAGATGAGTGCTGCACAATGGGTGAGCTGAAGCCACTGTAAAAAAGGTCCCCGCTGCCGCGAAAGCATTTCGCGGCAAGCCGACCTGTTTTAATACCCAAAAACATCTTTAAGCGTCAACTCCCTTACCGTTCCATATTTTTTCAGGGTTTCCATATTGAGATTGCCTGATTTGCCAAGGACAAGCATGACTTGTTTTTTGTCGCGGAAGCGTTTTCTGTGAAAGTCTGCGATATCGTCCAGACTCATTGCAGGAACTTCGCGGCAGATATCTTTTCTGATATCATGATGGTGCCCAAGCTTGAGAGCTTCTTCATAATTCAGCAGGATTTCTGTTTTTGTTAATCGATTGGTGGATTTTTCCTGAAGAGCAGCGCTTTTCGCCGAATCAAAAAGTTTAGCTGATTTTGGCAAATCGGTCATCAGCTTGCTCATTCCTTCGAGCGCTTCGGGAAGTTTGTCTGACTGGGTGCCGATGTAACTGAAAATATAGTTTGACTTCCCTTTTTGCTTGGGAGCGCTGTAGCCGGAAAAAACTGCATAGGCAAGGGCTTTAGCTTCTCTCAGTTCCTGGAAAACAACGGAGGACATCCCGCCACCGTAATATTCATTGAAAAGAGTAACAACCGGCACCATTGAAGGGTCGTACAACTTATCTCTGGTCAACATGATAACTTCCGCCTGCGTCATATCGTAGTCTACAACGTAAACAAGATTATCCTGCTGTTCAAGCTCAATAAAAGAGTCAGAGTCCGGCGGATTTTTGAACGACTGCGGATAATGACGAACAGCATGCAGCTCACTGAGCACCTCTTCGGAGGATGCCGGCCCGAAATAGAGTACCCGATGGCTGTATTGCAGAAGGTTACGAACTTCATCAAGAAGCTCTTGAGATGTCACTTTGTCAAGCTCCTCACTGCTGAGCAGGTTGGTGAATGGCGAGATCGGCCCGTATTTTCCGTAATTGATCAAGCCTTCGAAAAGAATCTTGTTTTTCGAAAGTTTGGCGTCGGCTCTCTCTTTGAGAACACCTGCCTTGAGTTTTACAAGAGTTGCTTCATCGGGCTTTGCGTCGACAAGCAGATTTTCAAGCAGCCTTATCGCTGCCGGAGCGTTTTTTCCGAGGCCCGTCATCGAAAGAGAAACATTACGGTCAGAGGTGGAAACAGAAAAGCTGGCTCCAATTTTATAGAGTTCCCTGCTGAACTCGGCATGAGTCATTGTCGATGTTCCAAGATAGGAAAGGTAATTCAGGGCAAGATCGAGTTTTCGGCTGTTGTTTTTTCCAACATCAAACATATAGTAGAGCGAAAAAAGATCGTCTTCCCGATTTTGCACATAGTGCAGCTTTACCGATGGATTGATATCTGCAAAGGTGATGTCCTTTTGGTAGTCAACAAAGGCCGGCTCGAGTTTGTTTGATTTCAGGGCAAGAACTTTTTCTGCAAAGGGGGAGGCGGCATCCCTGTTTACCTTAAGGGGCGTAATGGCTGGCTTCTGGATTTTAGCTTCGCTTGCAGCCTTGCCGTTTTCCTTGTAGACGGCTACATAATTTGAACCATAGTGCTTGCGGGCAAAAGCCACAAGTTCATTTTTTGTGATTTTCTGAAGCCGTTCAAACTGGCTGACATGGTGCGACCACTCCATACCTGACGTATAGACATTTACATAGGACTCGACTCGGCCATGATTGAGTTCATAGCGCTTCATCTGTTCGATTTTCATATCATTGATGGCAGCTTCCATCAGCCAATCAGGAAAGTTCCCCTCCTTGAGGCGTTCGATCTGCTCAAACAAGAGCGCTCGGACCTGGTCGAGACTTTGGTCTTTCCTCGGTTTCGCGGAGAGGAGATGAACGGAGTAATCTTTCATCAAGACCAGACTTGAGCTGGCATCAAGCACTTTCTGCTGCTGATTAAGGTTGAGGTCCATCAGTCCTGCCGCATTGTTATATAAGACCTTATCGATAAGCGTCAGGTAATCGGTATCTGAACTGTTGATTCCGTTAAAGCGATATCCAAGGGCAAGCTCTTCAGCTTCCGGCCCTTTAATTTTGATAATCAGTGGTTTCGTGATCGGCTCTTCATCTGGCGGAGTAAAAAAGGGAATTGCTTTTGGCGTGAGGAGTGAGAATTTTTGATCGATCATTTTTATAGCGGCATCAGGATCAAAGTCACCGGCAATGCAGAGGGCCATGTTGTTAGGGAGATACCATGAGTGGTAATAGTCAATGACATTTTTTATCGACGGGTTTTTCAGATGCTCCGCCTTGCCGATAGTTGTCTGGGTGCCGTAGGTATGTTTTTTGAACAGCCCGGCAAAGAGGGTTTCGAATATTTTGCTCTGGTCACTGTCCATGTTTCTGTTTTTCTCTTCATAGACAGTTTCAAGTTCGGTATGAAAGAGTCGCATGACCGGATTGCGGAAGCGCTCTGCTTCGATGGTCAGCCACTGTTCGAGCTTGTTTGAGGGAATTTCGTTTAAATAGACGGTCTCTTCTTTCCATGTATATGCATTGGTTCCCCGGGCTCCGATCGAGTTCAAAAGCTTGTCGTACTCGTTGGGCGCTGTAAATCGTGCAGCAACATTGGAAATACTGTCAATATCCTTGTAGATCGAAGCTCGCTGGTGGATGTCGGAGGTCAAACGGTACTTTTCATAGAGCGCAGTAATCTTATCGAGCTCGATACGCTCCTTTTCATAGTCAAGAGAGCCTAATAAATCGGTGCCCTTGAAGAGCATATGTTCCAGATAGTGAGCAAGACCGGTTGACGCGGGGGGATCATTTTTGCTCCCGGCGCGTACGGCAATAGAGGTATAGATTTTCGGTTTGTCCTTATACGGACTCATGTAGACCGTCAGCCCGTTATTGAGCTTGTAGATTCTTGTATGGAGTGAGTCGCCGGGAACTGAGGTGTATGGGTAAGCAGTTTTTCCGTTTTTAATGGAAGTGCAGGATAGTAACTGCAATAAACATATCCCTATCATCAGCATTGTGATCGGGCTTTTGCGGCATACTGAAAAGCTGTTCCTCATACAAAGGCAGGAGTATAGCGTCTGTTTAAAAAAATAATCGGGGCCGGCAGCCCCATTCGTTTTGCCAATATAGCTGTTTCTTTTTTTTCAAACTGGATGAGTTTATTCATCGGGGGAGTGCGGAATGCGAGCGGAACGAATAACTTCTTCAGCCTTTCGGAGTGACTGGCGGGACTCCTCGGCATCCGGACGACTATCGGCAAATTTAACCAGATCGGCCTGTGCGAGAAGATTCATAATGCTTTCAAAACCCGCGACGCCAAGCTTTTTCAAATCGCGTTCAATCTCCTGAGTCACAGCCTCAAGCGCCCTGATGCGGTAATGCTTTTCAAGGAAAGTTCGCATGATATTGCTGAGCTCTTCGTAGCATTCCGGCGGCGGCATGCCTGCTGAAAGCCTTGAACCAAGCTTGCGAAGCTTTCGCTGGGCAACCTGACCGGGATCGACCTTTTCAGCGCTCGTGCGCACTGTGCGTTTGAGAAGAAAGAGCAGGAGCAGCACAATTCCGGCAATACCAAACACCCCAAGTAGAACAGGCAATATGAGCAACAGGGGAATCATTGGCTTTAAGGGTGGCTTTATCGGCCTGAGTTCCCTCATGGTTGAGTCTGTAAGCGACCTGACAAACACTGCACTTGATGGGCGGTAGGGCTCACGGCTTATGACCTTACCCTGGCTGTTGCGAAGCACCACAGTAAAACGGGGAAGAGGTTGCCGTCCACTTCCGAACACTGCAAGCTCAAAATCAAAACGTTCCTGACGCTTACCCGGTGATACGACTGCGGAGGACTGTTTGCGATTGACCAGCTCGAATGGAGAGGCCGACAGGCTGTCTAAACCTTCAAGCGAAACAAGATCGTTTGCTGAGTGGCGGACACCAATGGCGCAATGGATACGATCACCGACAAGAATGCTGTCGGGTTTAAAAGATACCGTTACCCCGGAAAGAGCTCCCGATGCCTCCGCTGAAAACAGGGAGACTGTCACCATCGGAAGCGCAGCAAGCAGCAGTAAAAGCCGCCACTTGAGCGAACCGGATGCATGCCGTTCAGACCTTACGTTCACGGAACCGGAAAAAAGCGTTAAGATCGCCGATAAAAGAGCGGTCTGTATCGAGAAAAACCGTGTCGATGCGCATTCGCCGGAGACGCAGCCGAAGCTCTTCATGCATCCTTGACTGCTCTTTGCGGTAACGGGCGACTTCGGGGCGACTGGCGGCATCAACCGTTATACGTAACCCGGTTTCGGGTTCTTCAAGGTCAAGAAGGGCGCTGTGAGGAAGTGCCTTGTCCAGCGGATCGCTGATGTGTACGAGTATAAAGTCGTGGCGGGCATTAAGCTGCTTCATACCTTTTTCGTAGTCACTGGCAACCAGATCAGTGATAAGAAAAATGATCGATTGCCTGCGGAGCGTATAGCGGATAAAGGAGAGTGCCGGATTAATGTCGGTGTTGCGGTTTTGAGGTTTAAAGCGGAAAAGCTCTTCAAGAATGACCAAAACATGATCTCTGCCTTTTCGGGGAGCAATAAAGGTTTCAACCTGATCGGTAAAGATAAGAAGCCCAACCTTGTCATTATTCTGGATGGCACTGAAGGCGAGCACTGCGCTTACTTCGAGCGCAAGCTCCTTTTTGCGACGCTGCCGGCTCCCGAAAAGCATTGAATCAGAACCGTCCACAACAAGCAGCAGAGTACGCTCACGCTCTTCAGTGAAAAGCTTGACATAGAGTTCATACTTCCGGGCAGAGGTGTTCCAGTCAATCGAACGGACATCGTCACCGTACTGGTACTCCCTGACATTGCTGAATTCGATCCCTTTTCCTTTGAACGAAGAGTGGTATTCGCCACTGAACTGTTCACTGGCCATGCGCTTCGATCGAATTTCAACCCGTCGTATGATTTTCTGAAGCTCTTTCAGATGATCTTCATTCCTTTCCATTATAGACTCCACTCATTGTTCAGCCCTCAACAGCATCTTGTGCAGAGGTTAAGGAACCTGCACGTGCTGAAGAATCTGGCGGATAATATCGTCTGGCTTTACGTTGTCAGCCTCAGCTTCGTAGCCCGGCCTTATGCGGTGCCGGAGGGTATCGTATGCTATGGCCTTCACATCTTCAGGCGTTATGTAAGCCCGGTGTTGAAGAAATGCGTGGGCTTTGGATGCAAGAAGAAGAAAAATTGAGGCCCTTGGCGAGGCTCCGAACTCGATCATTGTTTCAAGAGAGGCAATGCCGTACTGCGCAGGCTTTCTGCTTGCAACAACAAGATCGACAATGTAACGCTGCACTCGAGGATCGACATAAATAAGATCAATCAACGCTCTGGCTTTAGCAATGTCGTCAGCCTGGACAACCGGTATGATTGGAGCTGAAGCCGCATTAGTAGCTGATTGCAGCATTATTTCAAGCTCTTCATCGTAGGATGGATAATCGACAAGCACCTTCATCATAAACCGGTCCACCTGGGCTTCAGGCAACACATAGGTTCCTTCATGCTCGATGGGATTCTGGGTAGCCAGCACAAGAAAGGGTTCTTCGAGAGGAAAGGTCTGGGTGCCGATGGTGACCTGGCGCTCCTGCATGGCCTCAAGAAGCGCAGACTGCACCTTGGCTGGAGAGCGGTTGATTTCGTCAGCAAGGATGACATTTGCAAACACTGGCCCTTTACGGGGATAGAACTCCAGATCTTTCGGGTTGTAGATCATCGTACCGATAAGGTCTGCAGGAAGCATGTCGGGGGTAAACTGTATGCGCTGGAACTTCAGGTTCATGGCAGCAGCAAAGGTGCGGATAATGAGTGTTTTAGCAAGTCCGGGGACACCTTCCAGCAGTATGTGTCCATTAACAAGCATGGCGATAAAGATACGCCTGATAACATCATGCTGACCTATAACCCGGCGAGAGAGCTGAACCTCCGCTTTTTGAATAAAACGGGAGGCCTCCGTTATACGCGTTCCAAGTTCTTCCAGTTCGACTGCATGCTGCATTGAGCCTCCTCTTGTCTTATACTTGTTAACGTAACGTCTTTTCCGGCTATCGGCCTGCCGAACAATTGCTACAGCTTTTTATAGAGACCGTTAAAGCCATAAACCAGCATAATAAGACCACCGATGACAGCCGACCATGAATAGATATCGGGGAGAATAAGAATACTGTTAAGAATACCGAAGTCGGGAGCAAGAAGAAGAATCAAGTCGGCGCCTGCGAGAATCACAAAGACATGAAAAACGCTTACCTTGACGTTCGGTTTGCTATTATTGCCCGGTTTGTTAGCTTTGCCCATAGCTCTTTGAAAAAAATTTATTCCATGATTATTTTAGGCATAGAAACCAGCTGTGACGAAACCTCTGCGGCCATAGTTCGTGACGGCAGGGTGGAATCGAATATTGTCAGTTCACAGCGCTGTCATTCAGCCTTTGGTGGAGTGGTGCCGGAACTGGCTTCGAGAGAACATGAACGGCTTATCGTTTCAATTACAGATTCTGCCGTAACTGAAGCCAATATAACAAAAAATGAACTTGATGTCATAGCTGCCACTGCCGGTCCGGGCCTTATCGGCGCCGTCATGGTAGGCCTCTGCTTTGCACAAGGCCTGGCATATGCACTGGGAAAACCTTTTGTGCCGGTCAATCACATCGAGGCCCATATATTTTCGCCCTTTATAAATGAGGGTGAGGCTCATCATGCCCCTGAGGGGTCATTTGTCTCTCTGACGGTTTCGGGAGGACATACGCTGCTGTCGGTTGTAGCGCAGGACCTTAGCTACGAAGTTATCGGGCGGACACTGGATGATGCAGCTGGAGAGGCGTTTGATAAAACAGGAAAAATGCTCGGGCTCCCCTATCCGGCCGGACCGTTAATTGACAAGCTTGCGGAGAAGGGCGACCCTCTTTTTCACAAGTTTCCCCGTGCGCTTACATCGCAATCCCAGACAAGTAAAAGTTATCTTGGGAATTTTGATTTCAGCTTTTCAGGCCTCAAAACATCTGTACTCACCTGGCTGCAGAAGCAAACACCCGAGTTCATAGAGCTCCATCTCCCGGATATTGCCGCATCGATCCAATGGGCAATAGTCAGCGTCCTGGTCGAAAAAACTATCATCGCTGCCAGAAGCCGGGGTATAAAAAGTGTTTCAATTGCCGGAGGAGTCAGCGCTAACTCGGGACTCAGAAAAGCGATGAAAGAGGCGTGCGATAGGGAGGGTATAACCCTTTATATCCCCGGCACCGTTTACTCGACTGATAATGCCGCAATGATTGCAACTCTTGCCGGTGTAAAACTCTCTAGAGGCATGAGTGGAGAGCGCTCCTACAACGTAGCGCCTTATGCAAGCTTTGCGGCCGGAGCACGGAAGGCAGGATTGAAATAGTTGTATAAATACATTACATTGTTGATCATCAAAAAACGATCCTGGATTTTTATATAATATCACAACGCTACTATGCACAATCATATACACTCTCTGTTCCTCTTTGCAGCTCCCGCAGGTGGCCAGACACCGAACCAGTTTATACAGCTTGTCCCTCTTGTCCTTATTTTCGTTGTCTTTTACTTCTTTATGATCCGTCCTCAGCAGAAAAAGCAGAAGGATAGAGAAAAAGTACTCGACAGTTTAAAAAGAGGTGATAAAATTATTACCATAGGCGGTGTTCACGGTACTGTTGCCGGAATTGATCCAGACAAAAAAACCGTTCTGGTTCAGGTATCCGAAACGACAAAAATCAAATTCGACCGCACTGCTATTGCCAATATCGACAAACAGGAATCGGGCGATAAACTCGCGACCAAGGAGTGACAAGTATAATGCAGCCAAGACCGGCTAAATTGGTATTAGAAAACGGATCAGTCTATAACGGGACTGCATTCGGCCATATTGGAGAGGCAACTGGAGAAGTTGTATTCAATACTTCGCTTACAGGCTATCAGGAAATTCTTACCGACCCTTCGTATGCCGGTCAGATGGTGTTGATGACCTATCCGCTGATAGGAAATTACGGCATCAATCCTACCGATAACGAATCAACAAAGGTATGGGCTTCAGCCTTTATCGTGCGTGAAGTCTCACGGGTATACAGCAACTATGAAGCTACTCAAACTCTTGACTCATACCTCAAGGAGGCAGGCGTCATGGGACTGGCCGGTATCGATACCCGTAAGCTTGTTCGTGAGATCCGTGAAAAAGGAGCCATGAGAGGCATTATTTCTGCGCTTGAAGAGAGCGATGATGTTCTGAAAACGAAAGCTCTTGCAATCCCTGAAATGAGTGGCAGTGATCTGGCAAAAACTGTGACGGTCAGCGAAAACTATACCCTTGAAAATGAAAATGCCCGCTTCCATGTGGCGGCTTTTGATTATGGCATCAAAACAAATATTCTGCGGATGCTTCAGGATGCAGGATGCAGGGTTACTGTCCTGAAGGCCGGAACAACAGCCGAAGAGGTTATAGCACTTAATCCTGACGGTGTCTTTCTGTCGAACGGCCCAGGCGATCCGTCAGCGGTGGGTTATGCAATCGAGACCATAAAAAAACTTGCAGAGTATAACCGCACAACAAGAAAACTTCCGATTTTCGGTATCTGCCTTGGCCATCAGCTGCTATCGCTGGCTTTTGGCGCTGAAACCTATAAACTGAAATTCGGGCACCACGGAAGCAATCATCCTGTAAAAAACCTTACCAGCAAGCAGATAGAAATAACATCCCAGAACCATGGTTTTGCTGTTACAATGGAGTCGCTGCCTGAGAGTCTGGAAATGACCCATCTGAATCTTTACGATAATACTGTCGAAGGTGTCAGGCACCGCGAGCTGCCTTGTTTTTCAGTACAGTACCATCCTGAAGCAGCGCCGGGTCCTCATGACTCGCACTATCTGTTTGAACAGTTCACCGCTCTTATGGACAAGGCAAAAAACTAATTTCAAAGAATCTCTTTAATTACAATTCAACCCACTTTCTGAAGAGATGAAAAAAAGATTATTCACACCAGGGCCGACCCCTGTGCCAGAAAATGTCATGCTACGCATGGCTGCGCCGATTATCCACCACAGGAACCCCGAGTTCATGGAGATTCTGACCAGGGTTCATGAGGATCTCAAGTATCTCTTTAGAACCACGCAACCGGTTGTTGTACTCAGTTGTTCGGGAACCGGAGGTATGGAAGCATCGATTTCAAGCATCTTCAAGCAGGGCGACAAGGTCATAACCATCAACGCCGGCAAGTTCGGTGAACGCTGGGGGGAGCTTGTGAGAATCTTCACAGGCAACTGTGTTGAGGAAAAAGTTGCCTGGGGCACTGCCATTCAACCCGAGCGATTGCTGGAACTGCTTAAAGAAAACCCTGATGCAAAGGGCGTCTGCCTGACACATTCGGAAACATCAACCGGCACCGCAGCCGATATTCAGACTCTCAGTGCTCTCATTCGCGAACACTCTGAGGCCCTTGTCCTTGTAGACGGCATTACTGCTGTCGGAGCTCACGAGTTTCATTTTGATGACTGGGGCGTCGATATCTGCATTACCGGCTCCCAGAAAGGACTGATGATGCCTCCAGGCCTTGCCCTTGTTGCTATATCTGAACGAGCACAGGATATCATTAATGCCCAGAGCGGCAAAACCCAGTACTACCTGAGTCTTAAAAAAGCACTGAAAGCCCATGCCGGAGACGACACACCGTTCACCCCGGCAGTTTCGCTGGTTATCGGCCTTGATGAAGCCCTGCAGATGATTAAGGATGAAGGCATTGAAACAATCTGGAAACGCCATGAAAGCCTGGCAAGTGCCTGCCGACAGGGATGTAACGCTCTTGGCATGAAGCTGTTCAGCAACTCCCCTTCATTTGCCGTCACTCCTGTATGGCTGCCTGAAGGTGTAAAATGGTCAGCATTCAATAAAGCACTGAAGATCAACAACGGTATCACTGTTGCTGCGGGTCAGGATGAGTATAAAGACAAGATTTTCCGCATTGCTCACCTCGGCTATTACGATGAACTTGACATGCTGACTGTGATCGGCGGCCTGGAAAGAGCGTTGAAAGAGATCAACTACGATTTTGAAATCGGAGTTGGTGTCAGCGCAGTTCAGAAAGCATTTCTTGGCAACTGAACAGGAAACTTCCTTATGAAACAGCCGCCCTTCGGGGCGGTTTTTTTGTAGCTTTCTATCTTTTTAAAAAGTGCTCAGATTATGATCAGACTGCCTGCACTTCTGCTTATTGTGACCATAGTCTCTTCCATGCAGGAGATGATGCAGGACTACCGTTTGCAACTTCGCGCCAATTCACTCTATGAAAAACGAGAGTATGGCAAGGCAGAAAGAACGTTTCGACAACTTTTGAGCACCCTCCCGGAAGGAAGAAAAAAAACATCGACCACCTACAATCTTGCCTGCGCCCAATATATGCAAGGCAAATTTATGGACGCTTCGGTGATGTTTGCACACAAACAGGCAACGGCAGGCAAAAGTCGTGATATAGAGCTGCAATCACTTTTCAACGAAGGGAACTCACTTGCCATGAGTGCCATAGGAACCCCTGTAAAGTCGCGCAAAACAGCGTTGTTCCGTAATTCTCTCGATCGCCTCAAATCAGTTTTACTGAGCAACCCGAATGACGGTGATGCAAAAATCAATTACGAAATTGTACGACGTTACCTTCATGAGCTTGAGCCCCCTCAACACTCTTCGTCATCAAGCGCCGACAATAACGGTAAAACTGAGCCTAAATCCGGCATCAGTCAGGATATGGCACAACGGATGCTAGAACATACACAACAGGATGAGTCCTCACTGATGAGGCAGCTTCCCCGAAACAAATCAACAGCGGCAAAAAGCCGCAGCAACAACCTGGACTGGTAGAGAATGCAAGCAACCAAAAAAGTCCTGCTGGTTTTTCTGCCTTCGGAAAGCGGCGTGGACGGTGCTCGATCACTCTACAGCGAAAATGATAGCAATGCCTTGTTCTCATGGTTCAACCGTTCGCTGAGAAACGTCATCAAGCAAAGCCAGTTCGCTATCCCTCCGCTTTCTCTCATGATTCTCAGTTCTATTGAGGTGCAGGGAGTTGAGCAGTCAATCTGTGATATGCGGTTTGAAGAGTTCCCCTATAAAGAAAAATGGGATCTGGTGGGCATCAGCGTACAGACCGGAATGGCAAAAAAGGCGTTTGCACTGGCCGACGCCCTCCGTTCGCGGGGAATCACTGTAGTACTTGGAGGTGCCCATGTAACTCTTTTTGCAGAATCGTGCAGAGCACATGCCGATGTTCTGGTAGTGGGCGAAGCTGACGATCTTTGGAAAGAGGTGCTTACCGATCTTACAACATGCACTCTCAAGCCACATTACCAATCCGATAGTTTTCCTGATCTGGCACTCTCAAGACCTGTGATGAAAACATCACTGATCAACAGCCGCTACTTTACCACCAACCTTATCCAGACAGGACGCGGGTGTCAGCATAGCTGCGACTTCTGTAATGTACATGTGCTCAACGGTCATACCCTGCGCAGAAGAACTATCAGCGATATTGTCGCGGAAGTTGCGCGATTCAAAACGCATGACCGTAGAATATTCTTTTTTGTCGACGATTCTATCAATGCCGACCCGGCCTATGCCCGTGAACTTTTCGGGCAGCTTACTCCCCTGAAAATCAAATGGTTCGGCCAAGCCACCACGACACTCGGGAAGCAGCAGGAACTGCTCGAAACTTTTGCCCGTTCGGGATGTCAGGCTTTGCTGGTGGGGATAGAAAGCATAGAAACAACAAGCCGGAATGCTCACAAAAAGAACCAGAATAAAGCCAGCGAACTTTCTCAGTCCATTAAAACCATCAGAAATTCGGGGATAAGCCTCTACGGGAGCTTTATATACGGACTCGACGGCGATACGCTTGAAACTCCTGCTGCAATCCTTGATTTCATCAGCGACACAAAACTTGATGTTCCCGGCATCAACATCCTTCGGCCCATTCCAGGAACAAGAGTTTTCGATCGACTCAGGGAAGAGGGACGGCTGCTGTTTGATCCCCTCGACATTACCGCCTACCGATATACTTTCGGTCAGGAAATGCTCTATACTCCCAAAAACATTCCGCTCGACAGCTTTATAGAGAGTTATTCCGCTCTTACCAGAG
Organism: uncultured Chlorobiaceae bacterium; assembly: GCA_903895195.1. GTDB lineage: Bacteria > Bacteroidota > Chlorobiia > Chlorobiales > Chlorobiaceae > Chlorobium. Next base: position 23,513 of record CAITSZ010000029.1, on the reverse strand, counting down.
AGATTTTCACCATAAAAAACTCAATCAGTAGAGGAGTTAATGCTCCCAGCGCTAAAGCCGCAGTCCTGCTCTTTAATCTTTTTTACACTCACCTCTACAGCCTCTCCCGTAATGACTTAAAGCAACAGTTGGAAAAAGATGCCTATAAAAAAACCATTTTGCCATACGCTGAATAATTTTTAAACTGTTGGTTATAAATTTCCGTACATACCCTGCACAACAACTAAAACAGTATTACGCATATGAACATGAAACCTTTTCTGCCTTGTTTGACCTTGGGTCTTGTTTTCCTTGGTGCATGCGGTCTTGAAAAACCTCCTGCAAGTCTTAAATTCCCTGAGGAAAAGAAAGAAGCTGCAGCTAATGCTCCTGCCGCTCCCGTTGCTCCTGCAGCCGCACCAGTGGCAGAAAAAGCTCCTGCTGATCCAAAACTTGCTGCCGGCAAAGCTGTGTATGATACGAACTGTGCCGCATGTCACGATGCCGGAATGATGGGTGCCCCGAAACCAGGCGACAAGGCTGGATGGAGTGCACGTATCCCTCAGGGTGTAGAGACAATGGCAAAAAAATCAATTACCGGCTTCCAGGGTAAGGTTGGCGCTATGCCTCCAAAGGGTGGAAACGCCTCACTGACCGACGAAGCTATAACAAATGCTGTTGCGTTTATGGTCGACAAGTCGAAATAACCGGAACATAACTTTGATATTTACATCCACACAACACCCGTTTCCAAAAACCAACAATCATTATAAGGGAGGATTTTCCATGTCTCGTTTTCTGTCAGCTGCACTGTGTGCACTATTTGTCTGTTCCATGACCTCTGCAGATGCCAAGGCTGCCAGTGATGCCAAAGCAGGTAAAGCTATTTATGACACGAACTGCGCAACCTGCCACAAGGATGGCGTTATGAATGCACCGAAATTAGGTGATAAGGCTGCATGGGCTCCACGCATCAAGCAGGGTATTGCTGTATTGAACAGCAATTCAATCAAAGGATTCAAGGGGAAAGTAGGAATGATGATGCCAAAAGGTGGTAATCCGAAACTCACTGACGCCCAGATTGGTGATGCTGTAGCCTACATCGTCCAGGTGAGCAAGTAAAACTATTTGCATGTAAGGCTGAAAGGCGGGATGATCTCCCGCCTTTTTGGTTTTCAGCCAAAAACAGTCCGCAACCTCATTATGACGCATCAAACAGAATACCTTGGCTATGCCGCCGGAATCATTACCACGCTGGCATTTTTACCTCAAGCCATAAGGATTTTCAGAACCAGGCAAACCCGGGATATCAGCCTTCTTTGGGCTTTTTCGATGAATCTCGGGATTATTCTCTGGCTTCTGTATGGTATTGTAAAAAAAGATCTGCCTATCATTACAGCAAACAGCATAACTCTGGTTCTGCTTATGATAATTCTGTACTTCAAGGTGCGCTACAAATAGAGAGAGGAAACTAACCCGGCAGAGGATGGTAAATCAGCGGAAAAAACGTAAATACCAGAACCGGCTACTCATTTTAATATTACAGTTTTTCAATGAATCAACTTCATATCGGCTTTGTTGGAACGGGAAGAATTGCCCGGGCACTTATAGCCGGACTTAGCGGGAAAAAATACACAGTAATTTCCGGCTTTGACAAAGAAGCCGCCGCTCTGGCGTCCGTTGCTGCCGAATACCCCGTTCATCCCTGCCTCTCTATTGAAGAGATTGCCCTTACCTCAAAGGTCATCATCCTTGCCGTCAAACCCTACCAGATCGCTGAGGTGCTTGCGGAACTGAAACCCGCTCTCAGTGCTGATCACCTGCTGATAAGCGTAGCAGCGGGAATTTCCTCGGAGTTCATCTTGCAGAACTCAATAGATACCCTTAAAGTTATCAGGGTAATGCCCAATACCCCTGCATTCGTAGGCGAAGGGATGACGGCTGTCAGCAAAGGAAAGATGGCTTCAGACGATGATGTTGCCCTTGCGTGTGACCTGTTCAGCTCGATCGGCCGGGTAGCCATTCTCAATGAATCGCAAATGGATGCGGCAACTGCACTCTCCGGCAGCGGACCGGCATATATGTTCCATATTCTTGATTCCCTTGCCCAAGGTGGCGTGCAGTGCGGCCTTACCCATAAAGAAGCGCTCCTGTTAAGCGCTCAGACCATGCTTGGTGCAGCAAAAATGGTGCTTTCTGGCGGGAAAAGCCCGGACGTACTCATACGGGAAGTCACAACACCGGGTGGCACCACAGAAGCAGGACTGAAGGTGCTTGATGAAAAAAATATCCGGCTGATTCTGGTTGAAACCGTTGCTGCTGCAGCGGCACGATCCATGGAATTGATGAAATAAACACTATGAGAAGAGGAGTTGTTCGTACCCTATACAGAGCTCTATGCATGCTCGTGATAGCATTTACTGCTGTTCCGTCAATAGCTGGAGCAGCAGTAAACCGGACGGGCAAACTCTTTATTGGTGCTACAATAAACAACAGCCTCCCTTATATAGGCCAGGAAGTTTTTCTGACCTATACGCTTTATTTCAAAGAGGTTGCACCAAAAATCTCCAATGAAACCGCCCCGCTGCTCAAAGGAGTCTGGACAAAGGAAACCGTCCCGGAGCGCTTTATTAAAAGCTCCCCGACATCAATTCAGGGTGAACTGTTCAGATATGCTGTTGTAAAGCAGTTCAAGCTTGTGCCTCTTCAAAGCGGAAAAATCACTGTTTCAGGTTATAGAATTTTATGTAGCCTGCCCCAGGATCATGATGCTTCTGGCGGACAGGAGAGAGCTGAAACCCACGAAAGGATTACAGCGCCTGATGTAGTTCTATCCGTCCGCGCCCTTCCTGAACCGGTTCCTGCAGGATTTGCCGGTGCTATTGGCACATTCAGGCAGGAGTTTGCGGCAGATAAGCTCAAGCTCAAAGTCGGCGAGCCTTTATCATTGAAGCTTGTGCTCACTGGAACCGGCAGTCTGCTTACCCTTAAACAGCCGGATATTCACCTGCCTGAAAGCTTTCGACAGAATCCACCCGAAATAATCTCATCGTTATCTGCAAACTCAGTCCCTTCGACCGGTACGATAACAGCAACAATTACTGCCTGGCCGCAATCAGCAGGTGAATACGAGATTGCATCACTACGCACGGTTACCTTCAATCCCGAGACAAGGCAATACAGCACCCTTTTTTCAAAACCAATATCCATAACCGTAGCGCCTGCATCAGAAGGAATAACAAATAAAGCCGCACCTCGCAGCTCTGTTCCTGAAAAAAAACCCTTGATATCGCCGCTGCTCATAGTAACCGCTGTCGCATTACTCTTTTTAATGGCCCGGGCCACCACAATACTTATAAGAAGAAAACAGATGAACCCGGAAAAGGCAAAGGGCCAGACTGGCAGTGACACCTCTCCGGCAAGCCTTAAGCTTGAACTTTTTTTGCTGCTGGAAAACGCCGGGATTAAAAGTCCCGGAGGACTGACAAGAGTGGAACTGAAAAATGCTCTGCTGAAGTTGGGGCTCCCTGATGACGTTCAAGCGGAACTCCCTGCGGTTCTTGACTCACTGGACAGAATACTCTACTGTCCGACAGGAAAAAAAGACGCTGCCACTCCTGACTCGATTACAGAGAGGGTAAACTCTCTCCGGCAAGCATTGAGCAGCATTAGCGGTAGCAGATAATAAAAAGCACCACACCCCCATATTGCCCCGACGCCGCTATACTGAAGGCTCCTGCTGCGAACCGAAGAGTGAAAACGCAAGTTCAGGATAATCGGTAATAATGCCGTCGGCACCTCTATGCTTCATCGCAAGCATATCTTCCTTTCTGTTCACCGTCCAGGGAATCATCCTGATACTCTGAGCATGGAGATATTCTGCCAGCGTACAATCAACAAGAGCAAAATGGGGATTTACATAGTGAGGCAGGAAACCGAGCGTTCGCAGAACCTGGTCCATGTTTTGGGATTCTTCAATCAGCAATCCGTAACAGAGTTGAGAGTTGAGCTTCCACGCCTCACGAACCACACGATAATCGAAAGACTGAATACGGACACGATCCGACAACCCGGAAGCCTCAACAAGACGAACAACAAGTGCGGCATAGCAGTCGGGTGCAGGATGAAAGATTCCATCCTTATCCGGCCATGACTTTATTTCAAGATTATAGATCATCCGACCCTCCATCCCCAACGAAGCCATCCATGCGTCAACTCTTGTGAACACCATAGAAAGAAGAGGCTTAGAGGAGACAATACGCTGTTGAAGAGTGAATGACGGATGCGGCAAACCGCAATCATAGGTCGCGATATCACGATATGCCATATCATACAGATATTGCTGCCGATCTTCGGGACTCAATGGATTTCCATGAGGATCAGAACAATGGGGGCCGGAGAGCCAGGGATCGTGCGAAACAACAATTTCGTGATCTTTGGAAACTACAAGATCAAGTTCTACGACTCTGACGCCAAGATCGGCTGCCTTGCAGAATGCCTGAAGGGTATTTTCAGGGAAGAACGATCTTGCCCCACGATGAGCCTGTATTTCAAAACCCATAGTGAGGAAATAAAAGGAACATCAAAGGCATGCTGTAGAGGGCTTTACACACTCGTTATTTAACAACAATCCAGTGCTTGAAACCTTCAAAAATTTTATCGAAAACGCCTTGAGCCTTGATGTCAGGCGAAGAGAGATGCTGACCTTCGTGGCCAACAATGGCAAAATAGATAGCCTTTTCGTAAAAGTAGTTCAACTGGTGGGAAAATTCGATAGCACGGTTTAAATCGACACCTTCTGTAACAATCCCTTCATCCAGAAGGTAGCTCCAGAGAAGATCCCGTTCAAGCATGAACGAATAGACCATTTCACTGACTTTAAGACCTGATTTTGCGCTCTGAACGCCTATTTCACAGAACTGCTCAGCGATTTCACGATCTCGACCCTCTTGTTTGCCTATCCACTGGCCCAGTTTTCTGAACCGGCTGTAGACAATATCGTGAAGAGCTTCTTTTGAGAGCCTGGCGTATCCTGTTGTGAGTGGATTATTGCGGACATTCTGTACCCATTGCAGTGAAAGGGATTCAGCATGATCCTCAATAAGACGAATGAAGCGATTGATAAGCAGCATAGTACAAACGATGTAATGATGAAGTTACAACTTATGTAAGCTACGAATCTTCTTTGAAGAGTTCAATAGCTGAAATTGAACGCACAATCCTGACCTCAGAAAAAAGTTGAGGATAAAAGATGTGGTGTTTTGATTCAGCAGAGCAGCTTATGCGTTTCGTTTGCCGGAAGTGGATCGATATACTTTGGAGGATGTCTTTTTTTTCGGTTTTCTTTTTTGCTGCAGCTTGTTGCCGTCAGCACTTTTTGATGCAGGACGTGAAGCTGTAGCGCTTACGCTGAAAAACTCGGAAGGATTTTTGCTTCTTCCTTTGTTAAAACGGTTTTTTCGATACTTTTTTTCAAGGTCAGCGTAAGGACTTGGCGGCTCTGGCGAGGTATTGTAGTTATTAAAATTGGGCTCTTCAATGACCTCATCTACATCATCCAAAACCACTTCGGGATGAACTTTATTAGGCAAGTTATTTCAATTTATGTTGAACAAATCAAGAGCACTTTTCACTCACGATTCTTCTGAAGGGAGTTCAATTTACTAATTTAGTTTAATAATGCAAGCTTTACTACCACGAAATAGTGATGGAATTCATGTTTATGTTTTTGCGTTGCTTGTTGTCAGTTTAAGTGGTAACTTTTACTTATTTTAATAAAAAGGAGATTGCCATGGATATTCGCAGATTGATTCTCGCCGTTATTCTTCCACCTGCTGCAATTATGAACAAGGAAGCCGGAACCATTATGCTGACCGGACTTCTTACTCTGCTTGGATGGCTGCCTGGAGTCGTTTTTGCGCTTTTCCTGATATCGCAGGAACAATGCAAATGCGAAGTTAAAGCCTGAGCGCTACGTTCTGAAGGTGAGGTAATTATTAACTATAGTTATAGCTTTTCATATCAAGCAACTGCAGCAAGAAATTCTGCAGTTTTGCTTAATCTTCTGCGTCAAGGAGAGACAACGCCATGAAGCTTCTTGTCGCCATCGATTTTTCGGAACTTGCAGAGCAGATTATTGCTGAAGCGGAAAAACTTGCCAAAGTCCTTCAGGCGAAAGTTTTTCTGCTTCATGTAGTGCCGCCAGCTTCACCGATCATTGACGCACATCCTGATGTAGAAACACTGATCCCCCCTGAGGAAGTGTTCAGGAAAACAAGCATGCCCTCGCCATTCGATATCCCTGAATCAGCAAAACTTATTTCGATTGCCAAAAGACTGCAGGAGAGCGGCATTGATACAACAGTAATAGCTGCTCAAAACGATGAAGTTTCGGCTATTATCGACGAAAGTAAAAAAATAGGTGCTGACTGGATAATGATGGGATCCCACAGACATGGAGCGCTCTTTCACCTCATCGTTGGCAGTGTCTCAGAGGGGGTAATCCGGCGGGCAGTCTGCCCGGTCATCATTGTGCCGTCAATACAGCACTGACCTGCCGCCCGGGCATTCTCCAGAAAAAAAGCCCGGCAACAGATCGTTACAATCATGCTCCCCCAACCATATTCAGGGCAGACGGTTCAGGGCACTGACCGTGGCCTTGATGGACGCAAGACTGATATTTGAATCGATTCCTGCGCCAAATGCAATCCGTCCATCAGCGCTGCCAATCTTGATATATGCTATGGCAAGAGCCTTGGCGCTGTGCCCGATAGCATGCTCGGCATATTCATCAACGCTGAATTCAAGGCCACTCTCCTTGATAAAGCCCTTGACAAACGCATCGAGAGGGCCGTTGCCCCTGGCCTCAAAACTGAATTCCTCCTCCCTCATCTGCACGATGCAGTTGATAGTCGTCGACTCTTCATTGCTCCGTAGAGGATCCTCATCGTCCCAGCTGAAATGACACTTTTTGAGTGTAACAGGTTCCTTGAGTTTCACATACTCAGTATGAAAAAGGTCATGGATCTGCTCTGACGAAAGCTCTTCACCTGTAGTGTCGGCAACAGCCTGAACAGCTTCGGCAAAATCGGGCTGCATCCATTTCGGAATCTGAATCCCGAAATCCTTCTCAAGCACATAAGCCATTCCGCCTTTTCCGGACTGACTGTTGATGCGAACAATCGCCTCATAGGTACAACCGACATCCTGAGGATCGATTGGCAGATAAGGAACAGCCCATAACCCATCAGGGGACAAGGCATGCGCTTTCATTCCTTTGCTGATCGCGTCCTGATGAGAACCGGAAAAAGCAGTATACACAAGCTCTCCGGCATAAGGATGGCGAGGATGAATATCCAGACGGGTACAGCGGCGATAAACCTCGCGTACCCGTGGCAGATCGGAAAAATCAAGTTCCGGATCAACACCCTGACTGAAAAGATTCAATGCCATGACTATGATATCCATGTTGCCACAGCGTTCGCCATTTCCAAATAAAGCTCCTTCAATACGATCTGCCCCGGCCAAAAGAGCTAATTCAGCAGTTGCTACTGCTGTACCACGATCATTATGGGCATGAACACTTATAAGGACAGCATCCCGATCTTTGATATGACGGCAGAACCACTCGATCCGGTCGGCGTATATATTCGGGCGGGACATTTCAACCGTTGATGGCAGATTGAGGACGATTTTTTCATCCGAAGATGCTCCCCATGTATCCATGACTGCGTGACAGACTTCAAGGGCATAGTCGAGCTCGGTACCGGTAAAACTTTCAGGGCTGTACTCGAAGCGAATGCCTGCATTGCCCGACTGATCTTTCAGGCGACGAACAAGAGCAGTTCCCTCGACAGCAATCGCTTTGATCTCCTTCTTGTCTTTACGAAACACAATATCCCGCTGCAACTGTGAGGTCGAATTGTAAAGGTGCACAATCGCCCGCTTCGCTCCCTTGATGGCGTCAAACGTTTTTCTGATAAGGTGTTCACGAGACTGGGTCAACACCTGAATGGTAACATCGTCTGGAATCAGATTTTCATTGATCAATCTGCGGACAAATGCATACTCAGTAGCAGAAGCTGATGGAAAGCCGACCTCGATTTCCTTGAACCCCACTGAGACGAGAAGCTGAAACATGGAGACTTTTTCTTCAACGCTCATTGGCACAGGAAGAGCCTGATTGCCGTCTCGAAGATCCACGCTGCACCATTTCGGTGCTTTTGTGATAGTGTTGTCAGGCCAGCTCCTTCCCGTAAGATTAACCGCAGGATAGGCTGCATATTTTTTATAATTCATCTTTTTCATTGCCGGTCACTCTCCTTTTGTTCCCTTTTACATGAAAAAAGCCACCAACCCTAAGAGGCTGGTGGCTTTAACAACGTCATTTCTGTCGATAACAACGAACTAAAAAGCACCTCCCCTTAGAGCCGAAAGACTCCGGAGCAGCAGGCTCTGGGTAAGCAGAAGGTTCTTCAGGTTCGCTATGCGCATGGTCATTACAAATATTCAGTCGATAAAATCAATATTGATGTAGTAAAAATACAAAAAATGCTACAGCTTGCAATACTATCGAAACCATTTTCTGTTCCTGCGAACTGCCCAAGGCCTTAAGTGATAACAAAACCAGCTCCGCCAAGTACAAACACTTTTATCCGCCTGAATAGATTATTAGCACCTGCAATAATGAAGTCGAACAGTCATCCTTCTCAATAAGAATACGGGAGAGGTAAGATACGCATGCCCCAATATCCTGATAAAGCAATAAGGTTAATCGGTTACAGTCAGGAAAAAGAAATAAAGAGGATGTGTAAGAAAAGAAAAAAGGAAGATCTCCTTTCGAAGGGTCTTCCTTTTTTGGCTCCGCGGGAAGGACTCGAACCTACAACCCTGCGATTAACAGTCGCATGCTCTACCATTGAGCTACCGCGGAATCTCGGAACAGCATTGTTTACTGCTGATTGGCGATCAATATAATTCCGTTTTTTTTAAATACAAACCCCCGCCGGTTTTTTTTGTCTGATTTGTGTTAAAAGTTGTACCATCATCCATTTTCATTTTCCATAATAATTTTTGTACATTGGTGTTCTTTTACTGAAAAGGCAGGTATATGCATAAAGATAAATCGCAAATAGCGATCCGGATTGCGGATCTTGTGCAGGAAATCCATGAATTTGATTTTACCTGCAAAGCCTCTGATTTTAAAGGCTGGCAGTTGGCTGAGGCCGGTTTTACCCGGGATATACAGATAAAAGCAGTTGTTGATAAGAAAGAAGAGGAAGTCATCGTCACCATTGAAACATATACTGTAGCAGATTTTACCTGTGACAGATGTCTTGCTCCGATATCAAGAACTCTTTCGGGATCGCTCAAGCTCTATTATATGTTCGGTGTACCTGTTGAAGAGGCTGAGCATTTGAGTGAAGAGTACCGCCTGCTCGACAAGAACGCTGACGCCATAGATCTGACTGGAGATGTTTGTGAAACCCTGTTGCTGTCGCTGCCATTGAAGGTAACCTGTACTGATAATCCGCTTTGCAAGCTATACGGAATTGATGGGAAAAATGAAGAGTCTCATGCTGAGGAGATAAGTGCCTGGCAGGAGTCACTTGAACAGCTGAAAAATAAGTATCGTTAACTGATTATAAATAAAGAGTACCATGGCCAATCCTAAAGCCAAAATGTCTAAGTCCAGAAGGGATAAAAGACGTGCCCAGTTCATTGCCCGTACAAAGCCGGCGACCACAGTCCTTTGTGCTAACTGCGGAGAACCAACTCTTCCGCACCGTGCATGCCGTCATTGCGGTCACTACAGGGGAAGATGTGTTGTCAATAAATTAGCAAAGAGCTGATAATCCCTAACAAGACAAAAACCCCATCATGTTGACCATTGTTGTTGACGCCATGGGCGGAGATAATGCTCCTGCCTGTGTGATAGAGGGAACGATTCAAGCTTTGCAGGAAAGCAATAACAGGTTTGAAATCGTACTTATCGGCCAATCCGAAAAAGTTGAACCACTGCTCGCAGAAAGAGATATCAGTGCGCTTAACCTCAGGTTTCTGCACGCCCCCGAAGTGGTGACGATGGAAGATATTCCGGCCACTGCTGTCAAAACGAAACAGGAATCATCACTTGTAAAAGGCTTGCAACTCTGCAAGACAAAACAGGCTCATGCCTTCGTCAGTGCCGGCAATACCGGCGCACAGATGGCTGCGTCGCTTTTTGTCCTCGGTCGGATTCCGGGTGTACTCCGTCCTACCATTTATGCATATTTCCCGCGTCTTGGGGAAGGATTGACCAATATTGTCGATGTAGGTGCAAATGTTGACTGTAAACCAGAGAATCTTGTCCAGTTTGCTGAGATGTTGACCATCTATCAGCGCTACGGTGCTGGAATAGAAAAGCCTCTGACAGGACTACTCAATATCGGAGAGGAAGATGGCAAGGGATCTGAAATGCTCAAACAGACATTCAAACTGCTTAAAGAGGCCGACAGCAAGGGGAAGATTTCATTTATAGGAAACATTGAGGGTCATGATATCTTAAAAGGGCGGGCAAGTATCGTAGTTTGTGACGGGCTTGTGGGCAATACTATCCTGAAATTCGGTGAAAGCATCCCGGAGTTTCTTGGAACCCTTTTCAAGCAGTCAGTCGATAACCTTCTTGCTTCTGGCCAGATGGACCAGTCGACAGCAAAGCTTACCGGAGGAATATTCAAGGCAATGTTCGAACCTTTTGATGTCGAAATATTCGGTGGTGTCCCTTTTCTCGGAGTTGACGGCATATCGATTGTCGGGCATGGGCGATCAACTTCAAGGGCTATTAAAAATATGATCTATATGGCTGAACATATGATCGAAAAGCGTGTGAATGAACATATCGCGGATGTTCTTTCTGAACAGTAGGATTTTTCTATCAGCACCCCTCTGCAGCTGAGTCATCAGCACAAAGCCGCAGGTTATTTTTTCTATTTTATCCTGCATGAAATAACTGCCAACAACGCATGAAAGCTGCAATTACGACCACAGCAAAATATTTACCTGAAAACATTCTGAGTAATCATGACCTCGAAATCATGCTCGAAACCAATGACGAGTGGATTCGATCGAGAACAGGCATCAGCGAGCGCAGGATACTCAAGGATCCGGAAAAAGCAACATCGTATATGTGCGGAGAGGTTGCCCGGCAGCTTCTGGAAAAACGGCAGATATCTGCTGATGAAATCGATTTGATTATTGTTGCAACCATGACCCCGGATATGCTCTTTCCATCGACAGCATGTCTTGTTCAGAGCATCATCGGCGCTACGAAAGCCTGGGCTTTTGACCTTAATGCCGCCTGCTCCGGTTTTATTTTTGCACTGAATACAGCTTCACGATTTATTGAGTGCGGTGCCCATAAGAAAATCATGGTTATCGGTGCCGACAAGATGTCGTCGGTTATTGATTATACCGATCGCTCTACAGCCATTCTTTTCGGAGACGGAGCCGGCGGTGTAATACTTGAGCCTTCAAAGAGTGAGGAATTCGGTATTCTCGATACGCGCATGTATTCAGATGGTGAGAACGGCAAGCATCATCTTCTTATGACTGGCGGAGGGAGCCTTAATCCGGCTTCACATGAAACCATCGATAAGCGAATGCACTACATCTATCAGGATGGTCGTCAGGTGTTCAAGTCAGCTGTTATCTCTATGGCCGAAGTAGCTGCTGAAATCATGAACCGCAACAACCTCAAGGCTGAAGATATAGACTACCTTGTCCCTCACCAGGCAAATCAAAGAATCATTACCGCCACAGCAGAACGCATGGGACTTGATGACTCAAAGGTCGTCTCGAACGTTGCTCGCTATGGCAATACGACAGCAGGCACCATCCCGATCTGCCTTGCAGAACTTGATGAAGAGCAGAAACTGCACAGCGGATCAAACCTGGTACTGGTCAGTTTCGGTGCAGGATATACCTGGGGCGGCATCTACTTAAAATGGCAGTAATCTCGTTTCACCCATTTATCTGAACAATTGCACTCATGAAGGCATTTGTATTTCCGGGACAGGGATCCCAGTATTGCGGCATGGGCAGGGATATTTTTGAAGCTTTCCCCGCTGCCCGCACCTTGATGGATCGGGCGAATGAGCTCCTCGGTTATTCAATAACCGATATTATGTTTTCAGGCAGTGAAGAGGAGTTGCGTCAGACGAAATATACCCAGCCGGCTATATTTCTGCACAGTATAGCTGTAGCAACACTTATCGGCGGCACAGATATAACCATGACTGCCGGACACAGCCTCGGAGAGTACACTGCACTCTGCTTTGCCGGAGCTATCGGATTTGATGATGCCTTGCGTATTGTGGCAAAGCGTGGCGATCTCATGCAGAATGCCGGAATACAAAACCCCGGAACCATGGCCGCAATTATCGGTATGCCCGATAATGCTCTCGATAGCCTGCTTGCTGAAGCCGGCCGGGAAGGAATCATTCAGGCGGCTAATTTCAACTCTCCCGGACAGGTAGTTCTTTCCGGTGACATTGCCGCTGTAAAAAAAGCCGTTGAACTTGCACCTTCCAAGGGTTCCCGCATGGCAAAAGAGCTGGTTGTGTCTGGCGCATTTCACTCACCGCTCATGAAACCAGCCGAGCATGAGCTTTCAGCAGCACTGGATCTCATTGACATAAAGCCTGCTGCCATACCTGTTTGCATGAATGCCATTGCCCAACCGGTAACCAGTGCGGCTGACATAAGAAAAAACCTGATTTTACAGCTTACCAGTTCTGTATTATGGACACAATCGATTGAGACTATGATCCAGAACGGCATTACAGAATTTGTTGAAATCGGACCTCAAAAAGTTTTGCAGGGGCTGATTAAACGAATCGATAAAACGGTTACCGCACGGGGCGTTGATAACGCTGCGGATATTCAATCGCTTGTTTGACAGTTCTACCAAGAGGCCATTAACATCAACCGAGAGAAACTATGTTTGAAGGAAAAATTGCCGTTGTAACGGGAGCCGCCAGAGGAATAGGCCAGGCTATAGCTTTTAATCTTGCATCTAAAGGAGCCGACATTGTCCTTTGCGACATCAAGGCTGAATGGCTTACTGAAACCGCCGAGGGCGTTAAAAAACTTGGCCGGAAAGTATTCTGCTTTGAACTTGACGTCACCAACACAGAGGCCGTGCAAAGCGTCTTTGCCGACATTGCGGCTGAAACAGGAAGGATTGATATTCTTATCAACAATGCGGGCATTACCCGAGACGGTCTTCTGATGAGAATGAGCGAAGAGGATTGGGATGCCGTTCTGACGGTCAACCTTAAAGGGACCTTTGCTTGTACAAAAGCGGTCAGCCGCACGATGATGAAGCAGCGTTCGGGCTCTATCGTCAATATCGCATCGGTTATCGGCATTATGGGAAATGCCGGACAGGCAAACTATGCTGCATCAAAGGGCGGAGTAATCGCTTTTACCAAATCGATCGCCAAAGAGCTTGCCTCGCGCAACATCCGAGTAAATGCCGTCGCTCCAGGGTTCATAGCATCCAAAATGACAGATGCACTTTCTGAAGAGGTCAAGCAGAAAATGCTTGACGTTATTCCGCTTGCGCGCTTCGGTCAACCTGATGATGTAGCAAACGTTGTATCGTTCCTTGCCGGGGAAGAGTCAGGCTATATAACAGGTGTTGTCATCAACATCAGCGGTGGAATGGTCATGTGATTTGGGCAAGGTTATTTTCTTTGTATATTGTCTGACTTTTTCAACTTTTTTAAATCAGTAACCAACTATTAATCCGGAGAAACAAACAATGAGTGCAGCAGAAATCAAAGATAAGGTATACGATATTATCGTCAGCAAAATGGGCGTTAACAAAGATCAGATCAAACCGGAATCAAAGTTTTCCGATGACCTCGGTGCAGATTCACTTGATACCGTTGAACTGATCATGGAACTTGAGAATGAATTCGGTGTGCAGATTCCTGATGAAGATGCTGAAAAGATCGGCACAGTTCAGCAGGCAATCGATTACATCGTTAAAGCTAAGTAATCATTATCTCCAAGCAATAAGCAGGCAAACGTTAAATCAAAACAGATGGGTCAGGAGCGCAAACGAATAGTCGTTACAGGAATAGGTGTGTTAGCACCTGTTGGTCTTAATAAAGATGAGTTCTGGGACGCTCTGTATCACGGCAAGAGCGGTGCTGCTCCTATCACATATTTTGATACTACTGATTTTGCCACAACTTTTGCCTGTGAATTGAAAGGGTTTTCGTCTGAACCCTATATTGACAGAAAATCCTCAGACCGAATGGATCCCTACTGTCAGTATGCAGTCAGTGCAGCAACTCAGGCATTGACAGATTCAGGACTCAATCTGGAGGAGATCGACCCGCTCAGAATCGGAGTTGTACATGGCTCTGGAATTGGAGGCATGACCACCTACGATAAACAGTTCAGAAACTATCTTGAACGTGGACCAAGACGGATCAGCCCGTTCTTTATCCCCATGCTTATTCCGGATATTGCGGCTGGCCAGATTTCAATACGTCACGGACTCATGGGTCCAAACTATGCCACAGCTTCGGCCTGTGCGACATCGTTGCATGCCATTATAGACTCCTATATGCTTATTCAGTCAGGATTGGCTGACTACATGGTCTGCGGTGGATCTGAAGCACCTATCACACAGTTGAGTGTAGGAGGTTTCAATGCTGCCAAGGCACTCTCTACTGCTAACGACCGGCCCGAGCAGGCATCACGCCCATACGACCGCGATCGCGATGGCTTTGTCATGGGTGAGGGAGGCGGATCCTTGATCCTTGAATCTCTTGATTCAGCAAAAGCCCGTGGTGCAAAAATTTATGGGGAAATTGTTGGAGTCGGAGCAACTGCCGATGCCTATCACCTGACAGCGCCGCACCCTGAGGGCATAGGTGCAGTCAATGCCATGAGAAGCGCACTCGCTCTTGCAGGAATTACTCCTGATAAAATCGATTATATCAATACCCACGGCACATCCACTCCACTGGGTGATATCGCTGAAATTAAGGCCATCAAAACTGTCTTTGGTGAGCACGCCTACAAACTGAGCATCAGTTCAACCAAGTCCATGACAGGGCATCTTCTGGGTGCTGCAGGTGTTGTTGAATCTATCGCCTGTCTACTTGCCATGGAGAACCAGACTGTTCCACCGACCATCAACTGCGATAATCTTGATCCAGAGATTGATCTCGATGTGACTCCAAACACTCCGAAAAAACGCTCTTTAGAGTACGTCCTCAATAATGGCTTCGGATTTGGAGGCCATAACGCCTCACTGATTTTCAGGAACGGTTCATCTCTCTGATAAAACCATTCCTGCCAATGGAGCAATTCTGGCAAAAAATCACATCCTTTGCATTTCCACGAACAGAGGAAAACACAATTCCATACAAAATCGAGGATACTCATCCTTTGATTACGGCCGGCCTTTCTCTGAAAACTATCGATTACCTGAAAAAGCTTGCAGGATTTTCAGATATCAATCTGCCGATATACCTTACTGCCCTGACCCACCGTTCAGTAGTACATGATCCTGCTACACCAGCCATTATTGAATCAAACCAGCGTCTTGAATTTCTTGGAGACTCTGTACTTGACCTGCTGATTTCTGAATATCTTTTCAAAAGTTTCCCGGAAAACGCAGAGGGCGAGCTTTCAAGCAATCGGGCTAAAATAGTCAACCGGAAATCTCTCGCCGGATTTGCGCGCAGTATTAACCTGGGCGAACATCTTCTTATTGGTGATTCGGCAGATGAAGAAAAAATCAGAAGCAGCGAATCTGCTCTTGCAGATGCTTTTGAGTCACTCATCGGAGCAATTTATCTTGACCGTGGAATCAAGGAAGCTTCAGACTTTATCAGCCGCCACATTATCCAACATGTGAATTTCAATACGATTGTGGCTGCCGAGCATAACTATAAAAGCCGTCTGATCGAGTACACACAATCGCATCATCTCGCACCGCCAGTATACTCGGTTATGGGCGAAGCCGGTGCTGAGCATGACAAAACTTTTACGGTAAGGGTGACCTGCGGCGATATCCTCCTTGGACAAGGCTCTGCCCAAAGAAAAAAAGATGCGGAACAATTTGCAGCAAAAGAGGCAATGGAGCGAATCACTGCTGAAAAGGTAGAGTGGAAGTGAAATAACGACTCTTGCTGTTCTTTTTTTTCTGATTGTTTTGAGCTTATGTCAGCCTTCCTCTATATTGAAACACCTCTTTATTATAATAAAACGCCCACTGCTGACGCAGTAACACAATGAGAGAAAAACTGATTTTTGATTTATCCCGCTCTGGACGCAAAGGCTACACCCTCTCCGGGCATGATCTGCCGGAAACTCCACTGGATTCCATTCTGCCCTCAAAGTTTCTCCGCAAGACACCCGCAGAGCTTCCGGAAGTTTCAGAAAGTGAAGTTGTCAGGCATTTTGTACGCCTTTCGACTATGAACTACCATGTTGATAAAAACATGTACCCTCTTGGAAGCTGTACAATGAAGTACAATCCCAAGATCAATGATTATACCTGCGACCTGCAGGGATTCAGCGCACTCCATCCGCTGCAGCCATCGGAAACAACCCAGGGTGCATTGCAGCTTATGTATGAACTTGCTGAAATGCTGCGCGAAATTGCCGGAATGGCAGCCGTAACCCTTCAACCGGCGGCTGGTGCCCATGGTGAACTTACCGGCATTCTTCTTATAAAAAAGTATCACGAATCACGTGGATCAAAACGAAGCAAACTGCTTGTTGTTGACTCGGCTCATGGAACCAACCCCGCTTCGGCAGCACTGGCCGGATATCAGATTATTTCTGTAAAGGGCAACAGTGACGGCAGAACGGATCTCGATGACCTCCGCTCGAAGCTGGACAGCGATGTTGCAGCACTCATGCTGACCAATCCGAATACCATAGGGCTTTTTGAAAAAGACATTCAGCGCATTGCCAGTATGGTGCATGATAACGGCAGCCTCCTCTATATGGACGGAGCCAACATGAATGCCCTTCTCGGCATTACCCGTCCCGGAGACATGGGCTTTGATGTCGTTCATTACAACCTGCACAAAACATTTGCAACTCCGCATGGCGGCGGAGGGCCGGGGAGCGGACCGGTCGGGGTCAGCGAAAAGCTTCTTCCCTACCTGCCGGTGCCGATTGTTGAAAAACATGAGACCTCTGAAGGAACAACCTATGCGCTCAGCTATGACCGCCCTGAAAGCATAGGACGGATGATGAATTTTTATGGAAACTTTGCTGTTCTTGTAAGGGCATATACCTACATCCGAATGCTTGGTCCTGAAGGGCTTCGCCGGGTTTCTGAAAATGCAATCATTAATGCAAACTACCTGTTGAGCCGCCTGCTTGAGCGCTATGATCTGCCTTATCCCAAGCCGGTTCTGCACGAGTTTTGTCTCTCGGGTGACAGACAGAAAAAAGCCCACGGTGTAAGAACGCTCGATATCGCCAAAAGGCTTCTTGATTATGGCTTTCATGCACCGACCATTTATTTTCCGCTCATTGTCAGCGAAGCAATAATGATAGAGCCTACAGAAACCGAGTCAAAAGAGACTCTTGATCTCTTTGCCGATGCCCTGCTCAGCATCGCCGATGAAGCTGAAACTAACCCGGAGCTGGTGCTTTCTGCCCCGGTGACGACACCGGTCAAACGACTTGATGAGGCTCTTGCTTCAAGGCAACTGAACATCTGCTGCTCGCTCTAAGAACCAGCAGAATAAAATTAACTCAATCTTTACCAGACTTATTGTGCAGTACGAATCCATGTTGTTATACTTCAAAAAAACTCGAGGCTATGCTCTTACATCGCACGAAAGTTCTTGTACTCAACAGCAGCTATGAACCTTTAAGTATTTGTGACGCCCAGAAAGCCGTTCTTTTACTCTTTGGAGGTAAAGCAGTGCCGGTCGCTCATCACCCGGAACGGGTCATCTGCACCGTTTCCCGAAGCTATCCCCTGCCGAGTATTGTCCGACTGACATTTTTTGTCAGGGTACCCTACAAAAGAATCATACTGAACCGGAAAAATATTCTCCTCAGAGACAGTTTTCAGTGCCAGTATTGCGGCAAAACAGATCACCCATTAACCATTGATCACATACTTCCCCGTTCAAGAGGCGGTGAATATACATGGGAAAACCTTATAACAGCTTGTCCCCGATGTAATTCGAAAAAAGGAAACCGAACCCCTCGCGAAGCAGGGATGCACCCTTTAAAACAACCGATCAGACCTAATAACCTGATGTTCATGCAGCAGACGACAACAACTTTTTCCGATGAATGGAAGCCTTACCTATATATGAGCTGAATAAACATCCTCTTCGACTTCAACCATTTTTTCAAGATAAAGCTGCTGATGCCTGACTGTAATCCCAAATTAGTCCTACCCTCATGGATTAATGCGTTCACAGCAGAACACAGTGGCTTTTTCATGTCTGACAATGAGCGCATGAGCTTCGCAATTGAACTTTCCAGGCAAAACACTCTCCAAAAAACAGGCGGTCCTTTTGGTGCTGCGGTTTTTGAGCGATTGTCAGGTAAGCTAGTTGCTGTCGGGGTTAATCTCGTGATAAAGAGCAACTGCTCACACAACCATGCCGAGATGGTTGCGATAGCCCTGGCCGAGCATCGTCTTCGGCGTTACACTCTCAGCCATCCCGATCTGCCGGACCATGAACTTGTAACTTCCTCTGAACCATGTATCATGTGTTTTGGAGCAATCATCTGGTCAGGGATCAAGCGTCTTGTATGCGGAGCTTATACCGTCGATGTCGAGAGTGCCGGTTTTGATGAAGGCCCTAAACCTGATAATTGGATAGAAGAACTTGAACAACGAGGAATCGAGGTAATTACCGGTGTGGAGCGCTTAAAAGCCAGGTCGGTTATCCAGAACTACATCGCAGAGGGCGGGCTTCTCTATAATGGCAATCCAAGACGATAAATCAGTATTGTCAGGAATTTTTTTACTTTTCATGCAGAACCCGCAGGCTTTTACACTGCATCAGGAATACCGGAACCAATCTCAACCGAATGAAACAACGCCACTTTCGCCTGCTTTCTGGATTTTTCAGCATTCTGCTTTTCATACCTGCACCACTAATCGGGTCTACTCCGATAAAACCAGGGAGCGAACCATGGGCTGCCCAGCAGATTTTCAACGTTACAGACACCAGAATTGAAGAGACACTGAAAAGTCTGAGCCTTTCACAAAAGGTCGGGCAGATGATTATAGCAGAGTCAGATGGACATTATAACAGCGATGATGATTCCGCCTACCGGCTTCTTGACAAGCTGGTAAAGGAAGAAAAAATTGGCGGCATCATGTTTCTGAAGGGAGGCGCTTTCAGCGCTGCCATGCTGGCTAACCACTTTCAGTCTCTTGCACCGCGTCCTCTCCTGATGAGTGCCGATATGGAACGGGGACTGGCCATGAGATTGAGCGGTGCTACCGAGTTCCCCCCGAATATGGCCCTGGCAGCAACACTGGATTCCAGATTTGCCGCTAAAATGGCACAGGCCATTGCAAAAGAGGCAAAAGTCGTTGGACTTCAGCAGGACTATGGCCCAACCCTTGATTTGAACATCAATCCGTTAAACCCCATCATCAACACCCGTTCGTTCGGCGATAATGTCGCTTTGACCATTGAAATGTCCCATGCGGTTATCGAGGGACTGCAGTCGAACGGAATTATTGCAACCGCAAAGCACTTCCCGGGGCACGGAGACGTAAGCGTTGACAGCCATATTTCACTTCCGGTGCTCAGGGCTGACCGTCAGCAACTGGAAGATTATGAACTGAAGCCCTTTAAGGCTGCCATAGAACAAGGAGTCATCAGCGTTATGATCGGGCATCTTGCTGTGCCGAAATTAACCGGCACAATGGAGCCTGCATCAATTTCAAAAATAATCGTCACCGACCTGCTTCGACATGAACTTGGATTTCAGGGGCTGATCATTACCGACGCACTGAACATGAAAGCGCTGTACAATGGTCAAAATGTGCCGGATGTATCCATTAAAGCCGTTCAGGCTGGAAACGACCTTCTGCTCTTTTCCCCTGATCCTGAACTGACCCATCGCTCTATTGTTCAGGCCGTTGAAAAAGGCCTTGTCCCGATAGAGCAGATTGATGCCTCTGTACGAAGAATCCTTCAGGCAAAACAGTGGCTCGACATCGAACACCACAAGCTCGTCGATCTGAACCGGGTCCAGGAAAATGCAAGTCCCGAATCCCACCGCGATCTTGCAAAGGAAATAGCTGAAGCCTCCGTGACTCTCGTCAAGGATGACAACCACTTCATGCCTCTGAGAAGAGTCTCGTCAGGCAACCTTCTCAATATTATTCTGCAGGATAAAACCAACCTTGAAGTAGGTAAAGGATATATCAAAAACATCGACAACTATTATACGGCCGACCATATCAGGATTGATCCCGGGGCCGACTCTCTTCGCTATGCAAATGCTACCGAAATGGCAATGAAAGCACCTGCGGTTATTGTAACCTCCTATGTCCAGGCGCTCTCCGGGTCTGGAACCCTGAAGCTTACCGAAAAGCAGCAGGAGTTTGTCCACTCTCTGGCGACAATGATGCCGAAAGAAAAACCGCTGATTTTCATTTCCCTCGGGACTCCTTACCTGATCAACTATTTCCCTGAATTAACAACCTATCTCTGCACCTATTCATCAAAAGAGGAAAGTGAAGAGTATGCTGTAAAAGCACTGAAAGGGAAACTTAAACCCCGGGGAGTACTTCCCGTATCGTTGCATGGAAACCCCCGCTGAACAACATTGATCGATCAACAACCTCTTTACCGGCATTATCACTATGGGAAAAACCATTAGGGACGAATCAACCGCAAGCGCCTACTGGGCGGCAGTCAATACCTTTTGTTCGCTGAAGGACGTTCATGTCATTGCTGATGCACCGGTCGGCTGCTACAATCTTGTCGGTGTCGCTGTCATTGACTATACCGATGCCGTTCCCTACCTTGAAAATCTTACCCCGTCAAGCCTTACCGAAAAGGAAATCGCCTCTTCAGGCAGTTCTGAGATTGTCAGAGAGACAATTGAAAAACTGCAGGCGCCTGGACGGCAACTGATTCTGGTATCGAGTGCGGAGAGCGAAATGATCGGCAGCGACCATCAACGAATGCTGCAGATGAAATACCCTGATGTCCGATTTTTTCCATCGAACTCACTCGGTGAAAATGAATGGAAGGGCCGGGAACGAGCGCTAAAATGGCTCCATGAACAATTTGATGATCATCAGCCCGCTGCGGTTGAACCGGGTACCGTAAGCATTATCGGACCAACTTACGGCTGCTTCAACAGTCCATCAGATCTTGCCGAAATCAAGCGCCTGGTTGAGGGCGTTGGAGGCCGCCTCCGTCATGTTTATCCCTTTGAAAGCTCACTGCATGATGTTGCGAAGCTGAAAAACTCCGATGTCATTGTGCAGATGTATCATGAATTCGGGAGCAGCCTTGCCGGGTTACTGAAAAGACCTGTGCTGCAGGCTCCTTTCGGCATTGATGAAACTAAGAATTTTATTCTCGAGCTTGGAAGGCTGCTGAATAAAAATGAAGAGGCTGAAGCTTTTTTGAAAAAAGAAAAACGCACCACACTGAAACCAATATGGGATCTCTGGCGCGGCCCACAGGCTGAGTGGTTTCCAACTATACGATTCGGAGTAACAGCCGCAAAAACCTACGCACTCGGATTGAACACCTTTCTTGCCGGGGAGATGGGAATGCTCTGCCTTTTCAGTCACGACACCGCCGAAGCCGACAACACCCTGATCCGTGAAGAGATTAAACAGAAACAGCCGCAGTTCCTCTTTGGCAGGATTGTTGATAAAATCTATCTGGCCGAGCTTGACGCCAAAACACGATTTATTCCGGCAGGTTTTCCCGGCCCTATCGTCCGCAGGGCTCTCGGAACACCCTTCATGGGTCATAGCGGAGCGGTCTATCTCCTCCAGGAAATTGTCAATGCCCTCTATGACATGCTCTTCAACTTCCTCCCTCTCAACCGTCAAGGCACAAGAGGCGAGGAGAGTGCCGGCAAGGTGGCGTGGAGCAATGAAGCTAATGCCATTTTAAATGAAATTGTTAAAAAAGCACCATTCATCAGCCAGATCTCGTTCGGCCGCGAACTGAAAAGAAAAGCCGAACGGTTGGCTCTGAAGCAGGGTAAGGATACCGTCACTCCTGAGATCATGCGAATGATGAACTGATTTGGAATATTTTGTTTTTTTGTGTATAGTCCAAGTCCACTTTCCGGAACCGGGGAATGCAGTTATTAACTGCTCAGCCCTCCCGGCCCGGCATTGCTAACGAAAAGAGGCTGTATAGATTTTTCCATACGAAGAAGTTGCGATTGCAGCACGCTTGGCATGGAGTGAAACGACAAGAAACAGAATGTCTGAAAATCAGGAACAACTGGCTTTGATAGCCCTTACCCTGCCGGACGGGACAGTTAAATCATTCCCATCAGGCAGTACCGGTCTGGATATTGCACTTTCTATTGGACGAAAACTTGCGCAAGATGCCCTGGCGCTGAAGGTTAACGCTACTCTTGTTGATCTGACCGCCCCGGTTACCGCTGACTCTGCGATTGAAATCATTACCTTTGATTCAGCTGACGGCAAAGATATTTTCTGGCACAGCTCAAGCCATATCATGGCCCAGGCTATTGAAGAGCTTTTTCCCGGCAGTAAATTCGGCGCCGGCCCATCTATAGAGCAGGGCTTCTATTACGATGTTGCATCGCTCCACCGCTTCCGCGAAGAGGATTTGCGCGCAATAGAGACAAAAATGCTTGAGATAAGCCAACGCGACATACATATTCAACGGGAAGAGATGGCCCGTACAGCGGCCATAGAGTTTTTCAAGCATACGAGAACCGACCCCTATAAGGTTGAAATTCTTGAAGATACCCTGAAAAACGTCGACGCCGTTTCACTCTATCATCAGAACGGTTTTACCGATCTGTGCATTGGTCCTCACCTGCCGACAACCTCGAAGCTCAAGGCAGTTCTTTTGACCAATATCTCCTCCTCCTACTGGCGCGGCGATTCGTCAAGAGAAAACATGCAGCGCATCTACGGCATCAGCTTTCCATCGGAAAAACTGCTGAAAGAGTATGTGACCCGCATGGAAGAGGCTAAACGAAGAGATCACCGGAAGCTTGGTGCTGAACTTGAGCTCTTTATGCTTACCCCGGAGGTTGGAAGCGGTCTTCCGATTTGGCTGCCGAACGGCGCCATAATCCGTAATGAACTTGAGTCTTTTTTAAAGGAGGAGCAGCGCAAGCGAGGCTACCTGCCTGTCTATACTCCCCATATCGGCAATATTGAACTCTACAAGCGTTCAGGCCACTATCCGTATTACAGCGATTCGCAGTTTCCGCCTCTGACCTATCACGATGAAGACGGCAAGCAGGAGCAGTATCTTCTTAAACCGATGAACTGCCCGCACCAT
>CAITSZ010000028.1 GCA_903895195.1 uncultured Chlorobiaceae bacterium | reverse complement strand
TAGCTTTTTTAACTGTGTCCTCATAGCTCCTGGGTTTGATTTGGTTTGCACCTTCAAACTACGAGCTATGGGTGTTTTTTACGCTAACCCTGGGTGATTCTTATTTTCCGTTTTTGGCTTATTCTTGTTTTCCGATCACAGTTTTGTACCTGTACTATAAATTTCAGTCCAGATAGCTGCCTGAAGAGCAGCCTGTTTTGTCAGGTCTCCCACTCCATTAACGCCATATTTATCTACGAGATAAGCAACCTTATCTGCATTATATACCGTTAACGCACTACCATTGGTATGGATTGTGCCGTTGTTGTTTGTGCTGGTGTTAGTATAATCCCGAGGCACATAAACTACAGTTTCAATATCTGAACAGTAGAGGTAATTGAGCGGCTTTGAGTCAAGAGTCGCGGCAATAGAACCGCCACCCTCTGATACAGAAGAACTGAAATTGACTCCACTGTCAGTACTCAGAAGCATCTGAACATAGTTGATAGTGGATCCCTGTTCTGTTATGTTAAGATCAGCAGCCAATGCATTCGTTGCCAACGTCAGCATTGCCCCCGCCAGTAACGCTAACTTCTTCTTTTTCATTTCCAGCTCCTTAAATATAGTTTGCGTACAGAACGCAAAATTAGAGAGCCTCCTGGTTAAAGGCTGTATGTATTTAATGTTACTTATTAAGTTCAACAACCATGCCAAGCACTGCACTTATATCGCTAACCTATTCTTTTTAAATAGCCTATAGGTTTTATTGTTTGTTGTCGTATATACGCGCTGATTTTTTCTGTATCATTATAGGGGCAGGGTGTATCGGTTATCGGTTTCTGTGAATAGTCCGACGAATGGCATACTGCCATTTATGAAAGTGTTTGTGAATTACTTGCCTGGTCGCTTTGCCGGTTGTAAATCTAGAATCTGTAAAAGGGGTGATAATGATGGCTATTGTGGTGTGAGCGATGCGATTAAAGCGAAGTGTTTAAGTCCATCTTCGCTCAGGTATTGATTGTTGTATCATTAAGGAAAATACGCTAATATCTCTTTATAAGATTCTTGTTCAAAAGTCAAGAAGGGCGATTAATGACGTGCCTGACCTGAAAAATATAAAGGCTCTGCGGCAATCCCTGCCGTTCTCACCCGCACCATACCCGTCAGTGCGACTGCTCTCTGTAGTCATTTTTGGAATTCTTTCGGGGGTAGGCATCCCAGCCCCCCTTGAGAGATGGATGCTTTGTTGTGCACTCTCCCTTACCATTCTGCTCGGAACTTTTCTCTATGAAAAAATCAGACATGAAACATCGTTTTCGATACTCTTCCGCTCAATACTCTACTCTCTATTTGTGCTCTTCTTTTTTGCCGCCTACAGCAGTTTCCGCTTAAACTACCTCCCCTCCAGCAGCCTCCTGCAATTCTCCGGTAAAACAGTTTTGCTCTATGGCAGAGTTGATGCCAGGCCTGATCTCTCTGAAAAAGGAGCAAGCTGGATTATGGACGTTGAAGAGGTATTTGATAATGGCAGGAAAGTGAAACTCCAGGACCGGGTAAAGGTAATTATGCGTTCAGCAGGGTCTCGGGGAATGGATGTGCACTATGGCGATATGGTGCGGGTGAAAGGTAAGCTTGATGTTATTCCTGAAGCAGCAAACAGGGGAGAGTACGATCCCCGCAAAGCCGGTCGCCTCAAACAGGTTGCTGTTCAGCTTTTCTGTGCCGGTCCCTGGCAGTTTCAGCATGAAGGAGAGTCGAAGATAAACCCTTTTGAGCATTTTCTGGTGCTTCCGGTCTATAACTACATGACAAGGACTCTCCAGCAACTCATTCCTGAAGGCCAGGAGCGAAAGCTTGCAGCAGGAGTGCTGATCGGCGAAAAGGAGTCGATGTCTGAGGATGTGTTCAATTCATTCAAGCTGACCGGTACAACGCATATTCTTGCTGTTTCCGGGCTCAATGTCGGGTTGCTGGCCTTTGTCATTCACATCTGCCTTCAGCGTCTCAAGGTGACCACAAGCGGTCGCTTTGTCGCCTTCATGCTCTTTGTCTTTATTCTGCTTGTGTACTCATATGTGACAGGGAACTCTCCTTCGGTCTTGCGTGCCGCCTTCATGTCCCTTGTCTTTATTGGTGGTGAGACCTTTGGCAACAAAACGTATCCTGTTAACTCGCTTGCCTTTGCAGATCTTCTTATACTCCTTTTCGATCCCCTTGACCTCTTGAATCCCGGGTTTTTAATGACCAATGCTGCTGTTTTGGCAATCCTGTTGATCTATCCCCGCTTCATCGGACCACCGCAAAAGGGGAGTGGGTTTCTTAAGAGTGCAGGTTATGCCCTGTTCAGCAGTTTTATGGTAACCCTTGCCGCCATTATCGGCGTCTCCCCGGTCATTGCCTACTATTTTGGCACATTTTCACTCATCAGCCTGCTTGCCAATATTCCCGTAGTACTCTTTTCCGATCTGCTGATGTACGATCTTGTTCCCATGCTTCTCCTCAACCTTGTTTCCAGCTATGCAGCTTCATTCTTTGCTGCAAGTTCGTTTTTCTTTGCAGAGCTTACCCTCAAGTCAGCACTTTTTTTCAGTAC
This sequence comes from uncultured Chlorobiaceae bacterium, assembly GCA_903895195.1. Classification (GTDB taxonomy): domain Bacteria; phylum Bacteroidota; class Chlorobiia; order Chlorobiales; family Chlorobiaceae; genus Chlorobium. The sequence goes on along the minus strand of CAITSZ010000028.1, from coordinate 12,319 downwards.
CATTCCTTTTGCGTCCATAACCTTCAAGCCTGATGCTATTCAGGTCTGGCTCTACTATACACTCGTTGCATCCCTGCTTGTGTTCAGCTATCAAAAAGCCTGGGGAAAGTTTACAGTATCACTTCTTCTCGGATCGAACAGCCTCTTCTGGTACTCCTTTGTCATCTTGTCCCAGCAAGTTGCTCCCGGTATCCTGACGGTCAATCTCGGCAGGAATGTTGCGGCTCTTATCTCCTCAGGCAGCGAAACGGTGCTGATTGATGCGGGTATCGCACCCCGCGACCAGAAGCGCATTGCAGGGCAGCTTGACGAGTACGGCATGGCCTTACCAAAAGCCGTCGTCCAGTTTAATACCCCCGACTCTCTTATCACAAAAGTGCCTGCCCATCGTCACATGCTTCGTGACAGCACAAAACTTTCACTCACATCAATGGTCATAGTTCGCCCTGAAGAAAAGGTACTCAAGCTCTGGAGCCGCAAACGAACTCTCCTCATGGTCTCAGGCACCAGCCGTCTCAAAGAGAGCGAGCTCTACAAAGCCGATATCGCATTTCTCTGGATCTACCGCTTTCGCCAAAAACAACAGCAGCAGCTCCAGTCATGGCTGAACTACGCCCATCCACAGCGCTGTATTCTGATCCCAGGTTCATTTCTCTCCCACACCGATCTCTCCACAATGCAGCACTTTGCATCCAGCCATCCCGGTCTCGAAATTCGAAGCAAAACCCGGCAGATAGTAGTGGATTAACAAGCCGCTCGCCAAACTCCCTCTCCGGTACTCCGCACCCATGTCATCCCGAATTCCTGTGAGGGATCCATCCCCGCCAACCCAATCTTCTATAAGGCCCATCGCTCCCATACCTGTCTATTCCTCTCTTCGAATTTTCTAATGTCCATGAGCAAATATTGCACAAATAAACCCTTTCCATTATTGATTAAAATGCCAAATCTTTTTAATAGTGAACGGCCATATACTGCATCATAACACAAATGAAATCAAGCTTAATGGCAAGATTCACTGAAAGAAAATTAATTGCTCCGGCGTAATAGAAAAAGGAAGCAGGATGTTCCTGATTCCAAAGAATCAACTAACCAAAACATACAGTTAATGAAAAAGAATGTCATCGCAGGGGTAATCGTCTCTCTCGCTGTCTCCGGTATTTTTGGCGGCGTTTCTTTCGCAGCTGACAAAGCAGCAGACAAAAAGCCAGCAGTAACGGCCGAGGCAAAAGCTGACGCACCTGCGCCAAAAGCAAAGAAGAAAGTTGCAAAGAAGACGGCTACAAAAGCAAATTTCAAGAAACACATACCAAAGTAAGTTTCAAGAAAAGAAGCGGCAAAGTAAGTTGAAGAAGCTGCCCCGGAAGCAGGGAAGTAAGGTTTCTTGCCGGGATAGATTGATATAGAAAGAGCTCCTTCGCAAGAGGGGGCTTTTTCAATTACCAGGGTTACCTCCCTCTTGATACTCTTCAGCATGTGATTTATGCTCAAGTTCTGCAAATGGCGGTCGGTGAGTGGCTTGTTCTCCTTGAGTATCAGCAGGATTACAATTCAATCCAGCCACACAGTTCATTAGGCAAGCCGGAAGCGAACCGTGCCTTAGCGGCAGTGCAGAGTGGCGCATCCCCTGGCAGATATACTGGCGTCAGTTGCGAAGAGCGGAGGTGACGGATTGCGTGGAGGTGCAGGAGCGCAGGCTGGATTCCGTTTTCGCGATTGCCATGCATAGGAGAGGTTGTAGGCGTGCAGGGAAAGATCGAGAGTGTTTCAAGGTATCTCCTTAAACGAAGGTATTCTGATACTGGAAATTCGTGCCGTATAATAAGGGCAGGATGGAAAAACAGGAGAGGTGACGGCACGCTTTTTTGCATTTGAACTCGCAAACCACAATATTTCTTCCACTAAACAAATATTCGGTAATATGAACATGCTTTTTATCCTGTAAACTATTGCATTCCTTTTATTTGGTGTGAATTTTCGGTAAATAGAAAGACTATATAGAATGACCGAATATCATAAGAAATGACCAATGTGCATTGAAGAAATAACGTCTGGCAGTTCCCTTACAGGTCTTGAACCTTCGGCTGTTGCAAAGGTTATAGTCGTTGTTCCAATTGCTGACGGAGCTTGAGCTAAAGAAATTCTTTTTCCATAGTTTTTTTATGACACTCGATCTTACCAGCCTCAGAAGTGCAATTGCATCACTTGAGAAGTCAATTCGCTCATACAGGGTGCTTTCCGAAAACAGCACTCTTACCCGGGACGATATCAATACCGTCAAAGCTGGCGTCATTCAGAACTTTGAAGTCGCCTATGAACAGTGCTGGAAGTTTATGAAGCGCTGGATCGAGCAGAATGTCAGTTCAGAAATTGTGGACGGCGTGACCAGAAGAGAGCTTTTTAGGATCAGTGCTGAAAACCGTCTTATTGATGATGTAGCGCAATGGATGGAGTTTCATCAGTCAAGAAACTTGACCGCTCATACCTACGATGCAGAAAATGCCGGGCAGGCATTTTCCTCTGCCCTGCTTTTTATTGATGCAGCAAGGTCATTTCTCAAGCGAATGGAGGCGCGTCATGATTGATGTCAGCCCGAACCACCTTGACATCGTTCGGACTATTCTTGCAAAGTATGTCCCGCAGTGCGAAGCCAGAGTTTTCGGATCCCGCTGCACTGGAACGGCTAAGCTCTATTCCGATCTTGACATTGCACTTGTTGGCCATGAAAAGCTGGACTGGCGTCTTTTGGCTGATATAAAAGAGGAATTTCAGGAGTCTGAGCTTCCTTTTCGAGTAGATATTCTTGACTGGAATGCTATCACAGCCGAGTTTCGACATGTTATCGAAGATAGTGGCTATAAGGTTCTGCAACATTAAGACTCTTCTCCTTGTCGTCCCTTCCTTCCCTGAACTCTATTCCAGATTCTCCCTGCTGAACAAACTTCTATCCACAAGCCCGTCAACAAGTTTAGCGGTCTCAGGCGATAACCCTGATGGATTGATTTTGCTGATCACTTGAGCAAGAGTGTAGATTTTACCTTCAAGGGGCAGGAATTTGTTGACCACAACCACATTATCCTCCCGCAGTCGGCACTCTCCGCCCAAAAAATTACCTTTTTCATAGCGCAACGTGAACCCGAGCTCTTTTACCGTGCGTTCAAGCAGTGAGAGCTGTGCAGTTTTTTTCATGAACAATTCCTTGAATAGAGCGCTCAGGTGGCTTGTGTCAAAAGGTATTTCAGTATTGGTGCGGCATGCAGTGACTGCATCATGCTGCCGTCAAGCACAATGGAGCGAAGTTCATCAAGAGTGACGAGGTGCACACTGATCTCTTCAGTGGCGTCAAGCTCCTGCTTTCGGGTCTCTTCCACACCCTCAGCAAGAAAGCTGTAGGTAATATTATTCTGCAAGGCCGGGTTCGGGCTAAGTTCCATCAAAGCACTCCATGAGCCGCCGCCGAAACCTGTCTCTTCGAGCAGTTCCCGTTGTGCCGACTGAAGTACGGATTCTCCAGCCTTATCATGTACACCGGCAGGAAGCTCATAAAAAACTTTGCCTATTCCATGCCTGTATTGCCGTATGAGCACAAATTCCCGGTTTTTTGTAACAGCCACAACATTGCACCATGGAGGATACTCCCAGACATAATAATCGTCGATCACTCTGCCGTTCGGAAGCTGAACCCTGTCCTGGCGCATGGTGAGCCAGGGCTTGTTATAGAGGTATGTTGTGTCGAGGGTAGTCCAGCATCCCGGTTCGTGTTCAATAGCCATGATTATCCTCTCATTCTTGGGTCAAGGGCATCGCGGACCCCGTCACCGATAAGGTTAAAGCACACAACCGTTGTCAGGATGGCAATACCGGGGAATGTTGAAATCCACCAGTAATTCAAAAGACTGTCACGTCCCTCATTGATGATGTTCCCCCAGCTTGGAGTGGGCGGCTGGACTCCAAGACCAAGAAAGGAGAGCCCTGCCTCAGTCAGGATAATGCTGCCGATCCTCAGTGTTGCGGCAATAATAACCGGAGTAAGGGTATTCGGTGCAAGGTGCCTGAATATTATTCTCATATTCGAAAGGCCGAGCGATTTTGCTGCAAGAATGAACTCCTGCTCTTTAAGCGAAAGTACCTGGCTTCTTACAATTCTTGCCACTCCCATCCATCCGGTAAAGGAGAGGGTGATCACAATCAGATAAATTGAGTTTCCAAAGGTGGCAATGATAATAAGAATGAGAAAGAGGGCGGGGAACGCTATCAGGATATCGACAATCCTCATCATTGCAGCATCTACCCAGCCTCCGAAATATCCTGAAGAGACCCCTATGATGGTGCCGAGGCTGACTGATATCAATACCACAAGAAAGCCGATGGAGAGCGATATTTTTGACCCGTATATAACCCGGCTGAGAATATCTCGTCCATATTGGTCAGTCCCGAACATAAAGATTCGCGAAGTCACAAAATCAGGCTCTTTCTCTCCTCCTGCCACCTGAGGGTTGTTCCTGGTTCCGGCAAGGTCATTAATCGCTATGCTCTTGGTTCGGATGCCCTGACGGTATATAACCTGATCTCCAGCAATGTGGTACTCATTGATAAACCTGACTGTGTTTGGTTCATTGCGGGTTTTCAGTTTCTGGAAATCACTGATAAGGCTGTTTGCAAGCTCAACTGTTAATCCGCTCCCTCTCTGTATCGGGATGGCTAAAGTCTTGGGCTGTTTGAGAACTAATGCCTGCAGCCGGGCGAATGGTGGCTGATAAGCAGTAACCAGAAAATCCTGTTGATCATAAGGACTGAAAGGCGCTATAAAAGGCGCAAGGAACGCCAGAGAATAAAGGATAAAGATGACAGCTGACGCATAAAGAGCTATTGACTGACGCATGAAAGCCCTGAAGCTTATTTTGCCAAGGCTTAGTTCAGTTCGTTCAGGTCTGTTCTTTTCATCAGCACGTTTCCGAAACTTCTTTTTGGTGACAACTATAAGAGTTAACGGTAGTGCCGAGAGATAGATGGCGCCAATCCAGAATTCAAGGATCTCGGATGTGAAAATTGCCTGTAATGATTCCGGCGCGTTGAGGAGCATCCTTGCCGCAGTGAACATGGAGCGGAAACTTATCAGAACAAGGTCAGCCTTTACAAAAAGGATAAGTAGAAAAGTAATGAATGAGACCGAAAGAAAAACAATCGATCCCTTATGCTGTAATCCTGTTGGTCCAGCATTGGTAAACGTTTTGTGCAGGTATGAAGATGTGCCGTTCTCTGTTTTCAAGCTTGTATGGCTTTCGGTGAATGTAAGTCAGGGTTGGGAAATTATAGATAACCTATAAAAAAAAGCTGCTTTTCCCTGAAGAAAAGCAGCTTTGAATGGTAAAGAACCTCTTTCGAAACGAAGTGAACAGTGTTCAGCTTGCTGGAGTTGCAGCAGGAGCTTCTGCAGTGGCTTCCGCTTCTTTTTTCGAGGCGAGTACAGTAACAACCGGAGTATCCGGATCATCCATAATCACCAGGTCAGTATAGGCATCCATTGGCAGTTGCCTTACATGGATAGAGTGGCCGATTTCAAGTGCGGTAACATCGATGACGAAGTGATCAGGCATATGTTCCGGCATGCCCTTGATTGTAAGCGCATGTTTGATAATCTGCAGTCTTCCGCCTTTCTCCACGCCGGCACTTTCCCCTGTAACAGCTACAGGTACTTCAAGCTCAATGACCTCATCAGCAGAGAAAAGCTGAAAGTCAGTATGAATAATTCTGTCGGTTACCGGGTGAAACTGAACGTCCTTGATAAAAGAACGTTTAATCTTTCCATCAGGAAACTGTAAATCAATAATATGTGACTCAGCTGAGTGTACCAGCTTCCTTAATGCAAGTTCATTGACGCCTACCGCAACAGTTTCTTCGCCTTTATGATAGATAACTGCAGGCACAACACCTGTCTTGCGCAGCTTATCAGCTGCATTCTTTTTAATGATGCGAGGTTCGACCCCCAATACAATAGTTTCCATGTGTGTTCTCTTCCTTTATCTCTTTTTCGCTTGTGTTTAGTGAAGGTTCGTAAGTTTTTCAATGATGTTCTTGCTGTCAAAAAGGCAGCTGACGGAATCATCTTCATAAATACGCTTGATAGCCTCGCCGAAAAGATTACTGACAGTTACTGTCTCAATTTTCGGTGAATATTCGTGGCTCGTAATAACTGAATCAGTTACAATTACTTTTTCAAGTATTGAAGCATCAATTCGTTTGATAGCCGGTCCTGAAAGAATCGGGTGAGTTGCAGCGGCATAAATTTTAAGACCGCCTGCGTCACGTATTGCTTTAGCAGCGTTGACAAGGGTTCCGGCAGTATCAATCATGTCATCAACAAGAAGTACATTCTTTCCGCTGACATCACCGATAATATTCATGACTTCGGCAACATTGGCTGCTGGTCGGCGTTTGTCGACAATCACCAGGTCAGTACCGAGTTCTTCGGCAAATTTTCTTGCAAGTTTTACACCGCCGACATCCGGAGAGGCCACAACCAGGTTTTCGCGAAACTCTCTATGGCGGATATGATCTATAAGGATCACACTCGAATAGAGGTGATCAAACGGGATATCAAAAAATCCCTGAATCTGTGGAGCATGCAGATCCATGGTCAAAATTCGGTTGGCTCCCGCTTCAGTAAGCAGGTTGGCAACAAGCTTTGCTGTAATAGCGACTCGGGGTCTGTCCTTCCTGTCCTGACGGGCATAGCCGTAATAAGGTATGACAGCGGTAATTCTTGCTGCTGAAGACCTTCTGGCTGCATCAATCATGATCAGCAGCTCTAAAAGATTATCTCCTGGAGGATTGGTAGACTGTATAATAAAAAGATCCGAACCACGGATCGATTCAAGATAATTAACAGAAATCTCTCCATCCGAAAAGTTTTCCAGCTTGGCATCGCCAAGCGAAATGTCGAGGTACTCAGCAATTTTTTCAGCGAGAGCCGGGTTGCTGCGTCCAGCGAAAATTTTAATGGGTTTTTCCATCATGTCCTGCAGATTCAGATGAAAGGGGTTATATTATGGCAATCGATTTACTCTCCGGAGCATCCGCAACCTTTTCCCATTACATGGATGGAATAATTACGAGAACCCAAATATAATTAAAAAGGCCGAAAAATTAACTATTTTTTTCCTCTTTCTAAAGCACTGTAATTTATAAAAGCGAATATGACTATTCAGGAGATCAGGGACTATCTTGCCCGGTTTGTCGGTGCCGTAGAGCTTATAGGTAAACCGGGAGAGTTGATTTCTGCACCCGCTAAAATCGAATCAGCGCAAATTGGTCAGGTCAGCTTTATAGCCAACGAAAAGTATGCCCGATATCTTGCCACCACCCAGGCATCGCTGGTTATTGTCCACAAATCCTTAAATGTTGATGAGTTCACTCATCGCACCTCGTTTCTCAAAGTAGGCGACCCCTATACAGCCTTCGTCTTTCTGTTACAGAAATTTGCAACACCACGCACCATAGCTCTTCAGGGTATCGCATCAACAGCGGTTATCGGTCTTGGTGTTACTCTTGGTGAAGGTGCCTCAATCGGCGAGAACGCTGTCATTGGCGATCGCTGTACGATTGGCAGCAATGTTGTTATAGGCCCGAATACCGTTCTTTTTCACGATATCTCTATTGGCGATGGCACCGTTTTATTTCCCAATGTCACCATTTACGATGGTACCCTTATTGGCAAAAGAGTTGTTATTCATTCTGGAACCGTCATCGGAGCAGATGGCTTTGGCTTTGCACCCCAGAGCGACGGATCGTATGTAAAAATTCCCCAGATGGGCATTGTTGAAATTGGTGACGATGTCGAAATCGGCGCAAATTCCACTATCGACAGAGCTACTATGGGCAGTACCGTAATCGGGCGGGGAGCTAAAATCGATAACCTTGTTCAGATCGCCCATAACTGCCGGATAGGCGAAGATACTGTCATTGCAGCCCAGGCTGGTATTTCCGGAAGTGTAACATTAGGCCGTCAGTGTATGGTAGGAGGACAGGCGGGCTTTGCTGGCCACCTTGAGCTTGCCGACAGGATTCACGTCGCAGCCCAGGCAGGTATTTCAAAATCCTTCCTCCAGCCCGGCATCGCTCTACGCGGATATCCGGCACAGCCAATGCGTGAACAGCTCAAGCACGAAGCCATGCTCCGCAACCTCGGCGCTATGAAAGACAAACTCAATCTGCTCGAAGCCGAACTGAAACAACTAAAAAATCCCTAACCCCCCTTTCTCCCAGTCGGCAGTAGGCACTCAGCACTACCTTTCCTCTTTTCCCTGCCAACTCTTATCCCTATCCCGTGAGGATACCTATGCCTCTAACCAATTGAATGTATTTGACTTGCAGCCTGAAATAGGTGAGACCGATTGTGTTTATTTTACAATGCGTTTACTGTTAAAGTTTTGATTTTCTTGTATTAAATGTAATTTTTAAATAAAAAAGCTGAAAACACGTTTCTCGCCATAGTCACCTTATGGACTATATACTGCGCCCTGTAGACTGGTATTGTTGGATAATAAATTTTTAACACTCTCCTTACGTTAGTATAAATGGCGGTGGTTGTAGTCTCCCATTCATCCAAAGGCCTCTTATAATGGATCAAGTCAACTCAGAACCTGATGCCGAAGGGCAGAGCCATACTCATAAGTCACTTCTTGACAGCAGCGATCCGCATTGTCATCTGTTTGCCAACATGCGCTATGGCTACGTCTATTGTCAGGTCGTGGTGGATAAAGATGGTTCTCCTGTTGATTTTATTCATAGGGAGGTCAATAAGAGTTACGAAACCCTTACAGGCCTTGCCAATGTTATTGGGCGTAAAGCAACTGAGGTTTTTCCCGATATTCGGACTTCAAATCCAGGGTTTATAGAGAGACATTTAAAAGTCGCAGAGACTGGAGTTCCTGATCAATTTGAACTGCATCTTGCGCAACTGAATAAATGGTTCGATATCTCGCTCTACAGCCACCAGAAAGATTTTTTTTCTGCCCTGCTTGACGATATCACTGAACGGAAAAAGGCTGAAGAGTCTTTAATGCGAAATGAAGCGAGGTTCAAGACACTTTTTCACAGTCATTCTGCAATTCAGGCCCTTCTTGATCCAGCAACAGGAAAGGTTCTTGATGTCAATCAGGCTGCCGCTAACTGGTATGGATGGTCTATTGAAGAGCTCAGGCAGATGTACACGAAGGATATTAATACTCTTCCGCCTGAAGCCATAATCAGCAGTCTGAAAACAGTAGTTGATGATCAGCATAATAAATTTATCGGTCAGCACCGCAGAGCGGACGGTTCAGTTCGCGATGTGGAAATATTCCGCAGCACAATTGAGCTTGATGGCAAAACGGTTGTTCATGTCATTACTCACGACATCACCGAGCGAAAAGAGGTCGAAGAAGCTCTCCGTAAAAGTGAGCGGAACTTTCGTTCTATAACCGAGCAAATCGCCGAGGTGGTTTTTTTAGCTGATCCACAAGGAACCTTGACCTATGTTTCGCCAGTAATTGAAAAGCTTTTCGGCTATCAGCCCCATGAGGTCATTGGTCACCTCTTTACAGACTATCTCGCAAAAAATATAGTTCCTGAAGCAGAAGCTCTATTCAGCAACATCCTGCTTAATCAAGACATAAATAAGAGTTACGAAGTCAAGTTCAAGAGAAAAAATGCATCACTTTTTGATGGGGAAATCAACCTGCAATATTATCAGGATCAAGAATTCTCTGGCTTGATAGGCTTGATTCGTGATATCAGTGATCGTAAACTGCAAGAGAAGATCCGGAATGAATACGAACAGGAGATACTTCAAAGCAGAACGTTTCTGCAAAGCATCTACGATGATGTTAATCACTCTATTTTTGTTGTAGAAGTTCATCCCGACGGATCATACCATTACAAAGGGCATAACGCGCAGAATGAAAAACTTGTCGGCATCAGCAGCGAGGCAATTACTGGTAAAACTCCATACGAAGTATTCAGCCCTCAAATTGCTGAAGCGATGACAAGAAATTATGATAAGTGTATGCGAGAGGGTAAGACGATTGGGTTTGCTGAGTCGTTGACCTTCCAGGGTAAAGATATGTTCTGGGAAACCATTCTGAACCCTGTTCGGAATGAGAACGGTCGCATCTTCCGTATTATCGGTACCTCTACCAATATCACCGAGCGCAGACTCGCAGAGGAACAGCTGCAGCAATCCCTTTCAGAGTTGATAAAGGCAAAAGACAAAGCCGAAGAGAGTGACCGCTTGAAATCAGCGTTTCTGGCCAACATCAGCCACGAAATCCGCACCCCGATGAATGGTATTCTTGGTTTTTCACAACTGCTTAAGGAGCCTCATTTATCAGGAGAAGAGCAGGAGGAATATATCAACCTCATTCATCAGAGCGGAAAGCGCATGCTGAATCTGATCAATGATCTCATTGATATTTCACGCATTGATGCCAAGGAAGCAACAGTGCAGATTACAGAAACCAATGTTAATCCGATCATGGATGATCTTCAGGCTTTTTTCAAGCCTCAGGCTATGAAAAAAGGGCTGCGCTTAAGCATGACAAAGGGACTTGCAGACTGCGACAGTATTATTGAGACCGATAGCGAAAAACTCAATCAGATCCTGATAAACATCATACAGAACGCTATTAAGTTCACTGCCAAAGGGGGGATTGATTTTGGATATGTCCAAAAAGAGGGCAGCCTTGAATTTTATTGCATTGATTCTGGCTTTGGTATTGCTGTTGACAAAAAAGAGAAAATTTTCGAGCGCTTCAACCAGGTCAATACCTCCTTGACTCGAGCTCACGAAGGCTCTGGTCTTGGATTAAGCATTTCCAAAGCATTCGTAGAACTGCTGGGTGGCTCAATCAGAGTGGAATCGGTAGAGGGTGGAGGAAGTAACTTTTCTTTTACCCTGCCTTACAAGCAGCGGGCAAGCTCGCAGTCAAGCTTTTCTTCAGTAATGACAGAAGCTGTCGATGCGCCGCCCCCTCTCTGTATTCTTCTGGCCGAAGATGATTCAGTCAGCACCATCTTGTTTAAAAAGAGCCTGAGAAATGAAAATATTTCCATTCTTTGTGCCGAAAACGGATGGGAAGCAGTTGAACTTGTTTATCATCACCCGGAGATCAATCTGGTGCTTATGGACCTTAAAATGCCCATCATGAGCGGTTTTGAGGCAACAAGACTCATCAAAGAACACCGTCCCGACCTGCCCGTTATCGCTCAGTCAGCCTTTACCTCAATTGAGGACAGGCAAAAAGCTAAAGAAGCCGGCTGCGACAGCTTTTTAACCAAGCCCATCAGCCAAAGCGATTTGCTCGATAAAATCCAGACACTCCTCCTCTCAGGAAAAGGACGCCATCAGCGAGGAACAGTATAATTTTATAGGCCCTATTCTTTTAAAACACAACAACTCATGAGGCAATCCCGGCCACCGCTTGTCCGCATGCAGTACCTGCACCAGCAGCTGCAGAGCAACCATTATCCCAACTGCTCAAGGGTTGCAGAGTACTTTGAGGTATCGACAAAAAGCATACAGCGCGACGTCGACTATATGCGCGACCTGCTTCATGCGCCAATAGAGTACGACCAGCAAAAGAGAGGCTACTATTACGAAAAACCGGGCTGGGATTTTTTGCCCTCAACGCTTCTTGAGCGAGGGGAAGCAGCCGCGCTGATAGCTACCAAGAAAGTGCTTGCACAGTGCGAAGGTTCACCTTTATACGATGAAATCAGCCGGGCACTCGACAAAATGCGGCAGTACCTTCCCGAAGCGTCTACCTCCAATGAGTTTCTCAATATCTACTCGTTTGAAAAAGCTTCACCGCCGGCTTTTGATCCCCGCTTTTTTGCCACTATTGAGGATGCCATACGCAGCAGGCTCAAGATTACCATAACCTACCGCGCAGCCTGGAATCAGGAGGTAACAGAGAGGACAATGCATCCCTATATGTTTCACTACTCTCAGCAGAGTGATACCTGGTATATAATCGGTTATTGCGAGCTGCGGAGCGATTTCCGGACCTTTGCCATCAATCGTATCAGAACGGTCACACTCAGCAAAAAGCACTTCACTGTTCAGAAAGCCTTTTCATTTGACACCTACATAGCCCAGACATTCGACCAGGTACACGATAGTGAAACAAGCAATGTCGCTATCCGGTTTTCACCATTCCAGTCACAATGGATAAGGGAGCACCAGTGGCACTCAAGCCAGAAGATTGAAGAGTTTAAAGATGGCTCGCTCATTCTGAAAATGCAGGTCGGAGCCCTCGATGCCGTCAAACGCTGGGTCATG